>UQYG01000021.1 GCA_900545275.1 uncultured Sutterella sp. | reverse complement strand
CGCGCCGTATAATCAAAAGAGTCGCTTTTTCCTGCGGAGTCCATCTGCCGATGCGCACGCGTACCCACATCCTTCTGCTAACGTCGATCATCCTTCTTGCGTCGGGCTGCACCTCGACCGAGGAGGCGCCCGGGGGAGCGGCCTCTGCCGAAACGACGGCCGAAACGCCCGTGGGCGTATGTCTTGCGGTCGATCCCGCGCTCGAGCATTCGCCGCTTTCGGTGACGCTCCAGCGACTCGTCGAAAGGAAGGGACTCAAGGTCGTGGCGGGAAACCCGCCCGTGAGCGCCTGCCGCGTCGAGGTGCGCCTCAAGGGGCGTTGGAACGAGTCCTTCACGGAACTCCTCGACGCTTCGCTCTCCTACCGGGATCTGCTTACGGGGGAGACGCGCCTAGTCGAACAGCCGCAACCCCCGCGGAAGAACCGGGAAAACGCCTTTTTTGCCAACAGCGCGGCCGCTCCCGAAGATGCACTGCGGAGTCTGGTGGACCGTCTCTTTCCCGATCGCTACAGTCCGAAATTCGTGCGGACGGAGCAATGAGTTCCGCTCAGTACGGAATTTACGTATTTTTACGCAAGAGAATCTTGGGTGTTTGTTCTTGCTCCGTGTAAAGCCTGCGGAAACCGCTTGATTTCCATCATCCGCAAAGCAAATCCCACGATGGTGTCAGTATTTCCCCTATTGTTTTCAAGGGGTGGCTCCCTATAATTCTCCTTGTCGATCGATTTGGAAGAGTCGATCACCATCGAAGGGGAGACCCGGAGATGAAGTTCGGATGAAAGAACTTGGTTTACTCATGGGGATGCGTAAGCAAGGGTTTCGTACGAACAACGAATGTCGGCGGTCCGATGGAGCGTTTCATGAGGGTTTTGGAGACTCCATCCGCAGTAACGATCGCCGAACGTTCTCCAACCTTTCAGGGAGCTTGATCAACGCTCCCTTTTTTTTGTCCGCCAAAAAACAAAATTCTTACTGCTTCTCCTTGGTCCGGTCGATTTCCGCGAGTTCCCTTCACTACAATTTCCGCCTGTTCGAACGCTTTTCCACGGAGAGGCTTTCGTGCGCAACGTCATCGCGGCCGGCGTCGCCGCCGCGCGGACGTTCGGGCCTCTGTGGTCGCCCGCCCTTTCAGATCGAAAAGCTCGTGAAGCGCCTTGACCCGATGAATCCGGATCCTGAAGATCAGAGGTGGCGCAAGCTCGTACTCGACGTGCGTCAGCACGTCAACTTCACGGCCTACGAAATGGACGAGGCGGGAAACGTCCTCGAAACCTATCTCTCTGGCTCCGGAAAGTCCGGTGGACAGCGTCAGAAACTCACGACGACCTGTCTTGCGGCGGCCCTTCGCTATCAGCTCGGGAACTCTGAAGAGGGGCTCCCCGTCTTCGCGCCCGTCATTCTCGACGAAGCCTTCGACAAGGCCGACAGCGACTTCACCGATTTGTCCATGAACATCTTCCGCCGTTTCGGCTTCCAGATGATCGTGGCGACGCCAGAGAAGTCGATCGTGACGCTTGAGCCCTACATCGGCGGAGCCTTCTACGTCGTGATGAAAGACCGCATGCATTCGAGCGGACTTTCGGTGCGCTACGACGAAGAGACGCAGAAGCTCGACTTTGAGCACATGAACGACTTCGTCGAAGAGCCCAAATTCGTATCGGGGCCGAAACGCGACGAGCGCCCGCCCAGGGAGAAGCGCCCGAAGACGCAGGAATCTCCGGCGCCCGGCCTTTTTGACGAATTCTCGCTCTTTGATTAAGCGGAGGAAAAGGATGGCCCTCAAAACTGTTCGAGAAGCCGAGGCGCTCCTTTTGCGGCGCTTTGAGCGAAGCGTAGTGGAGCGTCTTCTCGGCGAAGCCTTCGGGCTTCCCTTTGAGTCAGAGCTTCATCTCTCGCTCGGCAGGCTCACCGAAGCTGAGGGCGTGCGAAATCTTCCGGGTCTCAAGGCGGAACTCCTTAGGTGGCGGGAGGTTCCTTCTCAACGTCCGGGTTGGCGCATCCGCACTGCCGAGCAACGTTTCCGTACCGTTGGGCTCAGCGTGCGTCTTCCTCGGGAGCTCACGGTCGATTCGACCGAGATGCTTCTTCGGGCTCTGCATCCGAACGGCATTACGCCCGCCGTCTGGCGCACGGCCCTCGCGCGTCTTCGGCGCTTTTGCGAAACTTTCGCGCTGACTTCGGACGAGTCGCGCAAAAGCGCCGCGGCGGCGTTGCGCTCTCTCAAACTTCTTTTCCCGAACGATGCGTCCGATCGGGAGTTCGAGGCGATGTTGCAGGTGCTCTCCTGGTTCAAAAAACACCCGGACGCGGGCCTTTTCCCTCGGGCTCTTCCCGTCGGGGGCGTGGACTCCAAGTGGTTGGAGCGTCGACGTTCGGCGCTCGCGCGTCTTTGGAACACGGTGACGGGCGAGAACGTGTCGGCAGCCGAGTTTCTGGAACACGTGGGGCTTCTGCGCCTTCCTCAGTTCGTGCGCGTCAAGAACGCCGCGGACTGGGTGGGAAAGGAGGCGGCCGAAGAAGTCGTGCAGCTGACCCCGGAGACGCTCGCCAAAAAGGCGCCTGATTCTCCGGTCGTCCTCATCATCGAAAACGAACAGACGGCGCTTTCGCTCGACATCCCGAACGTTCCGATCTTTCTCGGGCTCGGCTACGGCGTGACGATGCTCGAGGCGCTGCCCTGGCTCTCGGAAAAGAAAATCCTCTATTTCGGCGACCTCGACACGCACGGCCTCGCCATTCTTGCCGAGTGCCAGCGCCTCTTTGCGCAGACGCAAAGCCTTCTCACGGACCTTCCGACCTTCGAGCGATTCCGGGAGTTCGCTGTGCCGGAGCCGAAACAGGCCTCTCTCCCTAAAGATTATCTGACGGACGGAGAGTGCGCCCTGGCCGAGAGGCTCGAAGCGCAGGGACTTCGTCTCGAGCAGGAACGCATTCCGCTTTCCGTGATCTCTTCGGCCCTTCGTCGGGTACTCGACGAAGCGATCGAGTGATGTGCGGTTGAGTAGGCGGCGGACTTTTCCGGGCGCTCGGCGGGGCGACGAGAAAGTCGTAGTCGCGCACGAGACGCTCGCGGTCGGGGCCGATGCGCGGGAGGTCGGTGAAGGTCATGTTGCGGGGCGCGAGCGCGGCGCGAAGATTCGCAATCGTCGCGTCGACGAAGTCGCGACGCTCGGCCGGACCGAAGTGATTGATGACGCCGATGCGCACGGTCTCCCCGGCGCGGGCGCCGAAGACCAAGCCGAAAAAGAGAAGGATAAGGAGAAAAAGCGCGCGGCGCATGTCGGGCAGATGGAGTGGACGTCGGAAAATTGTATGAGAAAACGGGCGCGCGTCCCCATCCTGCCGAGGGAGGATGAGAACGTCGCGCCCGCTTAGGCGTCCAAAGGCTTCTGGTAGATCAGTCCTTGAGCGAATGGATCGGCGTGAAGGTGCCGTCGGGGTTCGGACGGAAGACGTAGTGTTCCTTCAGATAGATGATGTCCTTGCGGTCGACGCTTTCGAGCTCGGCAAGGATCGCGGCGCGCGCCACGACCTTGGCGCCCGCTTCGACGGCGAGGTTTTCAATGGCCTGCAGCGACTCGCCCGTGGCAATCACGTCGTCGATGATGGCGACGCGCTTGCCGCGGATCTTGTCGGCTTCGACGCCGTCCAAGTAGAGCGTCTGTTCCTTCTGGGTCGTGATGGAGCGAAGCGTGTGAGAGACGACGTTCTGCATGTAGGGCTTGCAGCTCTTTCGCGCGACGACGAACTCCTTCATGCCCATGATGCGGCTCATTTCATAGGTGAGGCAGATGCCCTTGGCTTCGGCCGTCATCAGGACGTCCACTTCGGGAAGGCGCTTGACGAGTTCGGGGGCGACGCGCTGTACGAGTTCTGTGTCGGAGAGACAGACGAAGCTCGCGAGGGCCAGATTGTCTGCCACCTTCACGTAGGGGAGTTTGCGCTTCAAGCCGAGAATTTCAAAGTCGAAGTATTTCACGGGAGTGTCCTGATGATGCGGAGACGGCCGTTGCGGCCGTCGGGGAGGAGGGAAAGGCGACAGTCTAGCGGATGCGGATGCTCAACGGGGAGGTAGGCTGCGGGCAGGGTGCCCAGATTTTGACTTGGATCGAAAATCCGTCAAATTCTTTTGGGGGCGGTTCGCGCACTCCGAGAAGTTGCACAGGCAGGATCGCTACAATTGAAAAGTATTTCTCCTACAACCCCCTGATGATCTTTGACTCGTCCACCGTTTGTGGCCGGGTCTTTTTTGGCTCAAAGGATAAACAGATCGTGGAAAACGACAACGCCAAACCCTGGAAATTGACGCTCGTCATCCTGACGGCGAGTTCGCTTCTGATGTCGGCGAGCTATACGATGCTCGTTCCCTTCCTGCCGATGTACCTCATTCAGGAACTCAACGTCGCGCAGGACGAAGTGAATCTTTGGAGCGGAATCATCTTCGCGATCTCCTTTGCGATTTCCGGGATCATGGCGCCGATCTGGGGGGCGATGGCCGACAAAAAGAGCCGCAAACTCATGGCCGTACGTGCGGCGATCTGTCTTTCGATCACCTACGTTCTGGGCGGTCTCGTGCAGGACGTCTGGCAGCTCTTCGGCGTGCGCGTACTGCAGGGCTTTGCGTCGGGGCTCTGGCCGGCGTGCCTTGCGATCATGACGGTGAACGCGCCGAGGACGAAGTTGGGGCTCTGTCTCGGCACGATGCAGGGCGCCATGACGGCGGGCGGCGTGCTCGGCCCCCTCATGGGCGGTCTTCTCGCAGAAGCCTTCGGCATGCGTGCCGCCTTCTTCCTCGGGGGCGTCGGACTCTTCATCATCACGCTTCTCATCATCTTCTACATCAAGGAGCCGCCGAGAAAGAAGGTCGAAAGGGTCGAGTCGAGCCGTCCGAAGACAAACCTTCTCAAGGTGCCCGTCGTGCAGCGCATGCTGCTTTGCGCGGGCGTGGTGCAACTCACGATTCTTCTGCAGCAACCGATCATGCCGCTTTACGTCGGAGAACTGCAGGGGAGCATGGACCGCATCGTGCTCGTCACGGGGATGCTCTTTTCGATCGTCGGGATTTCGGGCGTGATCGCTTCGCCCGTCTGGGGGATCGTCGGGCAAAAGTGGGGCTTCCGTCCGGCGCTCTATCTCGCGCTGCTCGGCTCGGGCATTTTCGGGATGATTCAGGCGATACCGACGACGCTGGTTCCCTTCGGCGTGTGGCGCTTCATCGGCGGCCTCGCCTTCGCCGGGATCTTTCCGGCCATCAACGCGGTGCTTTCGCAGTCCTCCGCCCCGGAAGACCGCGGCCGCATCTTCGGGCTTTCCTACGCCGCGCAGCAGGTCGGCAGCGTGATCGGCCCGATCGCGGGCGGCGCCATGGCGATGTATCTGCCGCTCAAGTTCGTGATCTTCACGAGCGGGTTCGTGCTCATTCCGCTCGTGATCTTCCTCTACCTCATGCGCCCGAAGGTCGAGCCCAACACCAAGGGCGATCCGGCCAATCTGGGCTGACGAGAGATTGAAAACGACGATCGGCGGGCGAAAGTCCGCCGATTCGTTTTGGAAGTGCCGCCGACCGATCAGTCCCGCCGTTCAAGATTCCAGTCATGGAGAATGCCGGTGCGCCGGTCGGCTTCGAATTCGGCCTTGCAGCCGTTCTTTCTCAGAACGCCCTCCCAACGCTCGCCTTCGCGGCGAAGCCGAACGTCTTCCGGACGCGCACCGGGGATGCGCCGGGCGGCTTCCCGCCGCACTTTCTCCTGTGCGTTCGGAACGGCCTTCTGGCGGCGCACCCATTCCTCACGGATTTCGCAGTCGGCGTCGACGACGTCTCCGTTGCGGCGCGACACGGCGACGTCGAAGTCCCCAAAGGCGGTTTTAAATTCCACCTTGTAGACGGGGACGCCGCTCTCTTCGCCCCGTTCGACCTTGAGATTCCTCACGTCGCGGCGCGCGACGGCGGCGTGCGCGAGCGCAATGAGGAGCGCTTCTTCCCGACCGGCCGAAAAGGGGGCGGCAATCGACAAGGAGACCGGTCCCGAAAAAGCAAGAGCGGAGAGCAGTTTGGCGACGGTGCGGCGACTCGGCATGATGACTTCTCCGTGACGAAACGATGACGTGCGGATGACGAAAACGGTAGGAAAAGAAGACCGGCGGCGTCAAGTGCGGAAAACCGTGCGGAAATGTGCCGAAAACCATTTTTTTGGCGGGGAGGGATGTCAAAAAAGTTTCATAAAAGGGAGAACTTTCGGATACAATTTGCGCAACTACAACGACCCCGATCCGACGCGCGGCAACGGTGTGACGTGGCGCGCCAGGATCCATCAGCATGGAAACATTCATTCTCCTCGCCCTCGTCCTCTTAGGCATTCTCGCTGTTTGCGACCTTTTCGTCGGCGTCTCCAACGACGCCGTGAACTTTCTCAATTCCGCGGTAGGCTCCAAGGCCGCCCCATTCTGGGTGATTCTGGCGGTGGCCTGCGCAGGCGTTCTCCTCGGCGCCACCTTTTCGTCGGGCATGATGGAGGTGGCCAAGACCGGGGTCCTGATTCCGGAAAACTTCACCTTCAAGGAAGTCATCATCGTATTCGCGGCCGTCATGGTGACGGACGTTCTTCTCCTCAACACCTTCAATTCCCTCGGTCTCCCCACCTCCACCACCGTCTCCATCATCTTTGAACTCTTGGGCGGCGCCATCGCGATGGCCTGCCTCAAAGTGTGGCAGTCGGGCGCTCCCTTCACCGATCTCGGCACCTACCTCAATTCGGGCAAAGCCCTCGCGATGATCCTCGCGATTCTCACTTCCGTCCTTGTCGCTTTCATTTCGGGCGTCGTCGTGCAGTGGGTGCTTCGCCTCGTCTTCACCTTCCGCTACGAGCGCATCTACAGGTGGCTAGGCGGCGTCTTCGCGGGCGTCGCGTTTACGGCGATCTTCTACTTCCTCGTCATGAAGGGCGCCAAGGGCGCTTCCTTCATGCGTCCCGAATGGATCGAGTGGATCGACGTCAACACCGAGGCGATCCTCATCGCCTCCTTCCTCGGCTGCTCGATCTTCTTCCAGGCGCTGATTCTCTTTTTCCGCCTCAACGTCTTCCCCTACGTCATTCTTGCGGGCACCTTCGCGCTTGCCTTCGCATTCGCGGGGAACGACCTCGTGAACTTCATCGGCGTGCCGATGGCGGCGCTCGACAGCTGGAACATCTTCTCAGCGGCCGAAGGAGCTAATCCCGACACCTTCCTCATGGGCGGGTTGCGCGACGTGACGCATACGCCCACCTACATCCTCCTCGGCGCGGGCCTCGTGATGGTGCTCACGCTCTGCTTCTCGAAGAAAGCGCACACGGTGATCCGCACGTCGATCAACCTTTCGAGTTCTTCGCGCGGCGGCAAGGAACAGTTCGGTTCGTCGTTGCCGGCGCGCATGCTCGTGCGCGGCGCGCTGCACGCCAACGACATCATTCACCAGATCATCCCGAAGAGCATCTTCCGCGTTCTCGACAAGCGTTTCGAGCAGCCCAAGCATTCGGCGCGCGACATCGCCTTCGACGAAGTGCGCGCGAGCGTGAACCTCGTTCTCGCCGCGGCCCTCATCGCTTCGGCCACGAGCCTCAAGCTTCCGCTCTCGACCACCTACGTCACCTTCATGGTCGCCATGGGTTCGAGCCTTGCCGACGGCGCCTGGGACCGCGAATCGGCCGTCTACCGCATTTCGGGCGTCCTCACCGTCATTTCGGGCTGGTTCATCACGGCCTTTACGGCGGCGAGCGCCTGCGCCATCGCGACCTTCCTCTTCGTGTGGCTCGGCGAGGTAGCCATCATCCTCGGCATGGTGATTTCGCTCGTGCTCATCATCAAGTCGAACTTCTTCTCGAAGGAAGACGACGCCGACGTCCGTCTTGAAGTGACGCACGTCGAAAAGGGCGACCGGGAATCGATCCGGGCGCTCCTTTCGGTGAACATTCAGTCGAATCTCGAGCGCACGCTCGATCTCTTCGCCTCGGGGCTCGAGGCCTTCCTCGCGCAGGACCACAAGACGCTCGCCCGCCTCAAGGGCGAAGGCGCCATGTTCTTCGACCTCGTCATGATGCGCCGCGGCGAGTACTACCGCATGGCGCTGACGGGCGGCGGCACGAAGGCCGACCGCGACGCGCGCAACTTCTACTACCGCGCCTATTCGAGCATGAAGGAAGTGAGCCACGCTCTGCGCGACCAACTCGGGATCTCCGAAAACTACGTTGCCAACTCGCACTCTCCCTTCACGGGCAAGATGCGGGAAAACATCGAAAAACTCGCCAAGGACATGCGCGCCGTCGGGGAAAACTTCGTTCCCGCCAACTGTGCCCGCATCCTCGGTCTCATCGAAGAGGCCCAGCGCGAATTCATGGAACAGATCGGAGAAGAGCAGATTTCGCTTCGCAAGAGCGAACTCTATCTCGGGTACCTTCTCTTCGCGCGAGAAGTGCTCAACCGCTACCTCATGGTGAAGCTCCTGCAGTCGGAGCTTGAAAACGGTTCGGGCGTGCACGCGGCGACTTCCGAAGCCCCCAAGGCGGCCTAAGACGCTTCGCGGAAATTCCTCAGGGCGACCCCTCCGGGAACGGGCGGGCCGCCCTTTTTCTTACCGTACGTTCTTCTGAAAGCCGATCGTCTTTTCTCTAGAATGTTTTTTCAGTCGGCGTCGAAATCGATTTTTCCGCCGATTCTTTGCACGCAGCAGGGAGATTTTTCGCCGATGCCGACCATTCTTTTCTCCTCCCCCGTTTTCGGACCCGTCCATTCCCGCCGTCTCGGCCTTTCGCTAGGCGTCAATCTGTTGCCCGCTGACGGAAAACTCTGCACCTTCGACTGTCTTTATTGCGAATGCGGGCTCAACGCCGAGCACCGTCCCAAATCCGACATGCCTTCGCGCGCGGTCGTCGCGGAAAAGCTCGAGGAGCGCATCCGCTTGCTCGCCCGGGAGGGACGCCCCGTCGACGCGATCACCTTCGCGGGAAACGGCGAGCCCACCATGCATCCGGATTTCGCGGCGATCGTGGACGATACGGTCGCGATCCGAGACCGCCTGGCTCCCTCGGCCAAGCTCTGCGTCCTCACCAATTCGACGAACCTTCTGAAGCCCGAAGTGGCCGCGGCGCTGCGGCGCTTCGATCTGCCGATGTTCAAACTCGACGCGCTCGACGCCGACTGGGTGCGGCGCGTCAACCGACCGCAGTGTCCATATCGTCAGGCTACATTGATCGAAGCGCTCAAGGGCTGGCAAGGAGAGTGCATCGTCCAGACGATGTTCCTGCGCGGAACGGTCGAGGGCGTGTCGGTCGACAACACGACGGACGACTTCGTCGAGCCCTGGCTGCGGGCAGTCGCCGAGATTCGCCCGAAGTACGTTTCGATTTATTCGCTCGACCGCGAAGCCTCCTGCCGTACGCTTCTCAAGGCCGATTCCGAACGGCTTCTCGCGATCGGGGAGCGCGTGAAGGCGTTGGGCATCCCCGTGCAGGTATCGGTGAAGCCTTCCGAAGTGCGCCGCGAGAAGGAATGCGGGTGAATGCGGGCGCCCAACGAGAAAGGAATTCCCATGCACAGCAACTCTCCGTTCATTCGCCGCGTAGCGGCCGTTCACGATCTCTCGGGCTTCGGGCGCGTGTCGCTTACGACCGTCATTCCGGTACTCTCCACCATGGGCTTTGAAGTTTGTCCGCTGCCGACGGCAATCCTCTCAAACCATACGCAGTATCCACATTTCAGTTTTCTCGACCTCACGGACGAACTTCCGAAGATCATCGCCCAATGGCGGCGTTTGGCGATCGACTTCAGCGCCATCTATACGGGCTATCTGGGATCTTCTCGACAAATCCGCATCATCGCGGACTTCATAAAGGAATTTCGCCGGGCGCAGACGCTTGTTGTGGTTGATCCGGTCTTGGGAGACAACGGACGGCTCTACAACAAGATTACGGACGAAATGGTGTCGGAAATGCGCGTCCTCGCCCGCAAAGCGGACGTGCTGACGCCGAACCTCACCGAAGTCTTCGCGCTGTTGGGGAGAGAGTACCGGGCCGAGTGCACGGACGAAATGCTCAAGGACGCGATCGCCGAATTGTCCGAGAAGGGACCCGACACCGTGATCATCACGGGCGTGCCTGTCAAGAACGAACCCGGACTCACGGCAGTTCTCGCGAAAAGCCGCAGCGACGGACGCACCTGGAAAGTGACCTGTCCCTATCTTCCCGCTCACTATCCCGGGACGGGCGACACCTTTACGAGCGTCGTGACGGGGAGCCTTCTGCAGGGAGACAGCCTTCCGATTGCGCTCGACCGGGCCGTGCAGTTCATTCTGCAGGGAATTCGCGCCACCTTCGGCTATCAGCACGACAACCGCGAAGGGATTCTTCTTGAGCGCGTGCTCCCGAATCTGCGCATGCCGATTCAGATTTCGAGCTACGAGCTTGCCTAGGGCGGGCTCTTCAGAGCGCCGTGACGCAGGGAACGTCCCTTTCGTCAAAATGGAGCGTGCGGATGCGCACCGGGATGGAAAAGAGCCGCGAGAGGTTTTCTTCCGTCATCAAGTCCTTCGTGTCGCCGAAGACGGGGGGCTCGCCCTTGGGGACGAGCAGGGTCTTCGCTGCGAGTTCCAGGGCGTGCGCGGGAAAATGCGTGTTGAGAATGCACCCGAGTCCCCGG
>UQYG01000020.1 GCA_900545275.1 uncultured Sutterella sp. | reverse complement strand
CGTCCAACCGTCGGCCCGGACGTGCTTGGAAGCGCCGGCGCTCGAGAGATCGCCCGAGAGATCAACCCACTGCAGCCACGCCTCGGCATACGCTCCCGTCGGTTCCGAAGCGTTTGCGCCTTCGGCGTTTTGAAGCCATCCGCCGTAGACGCCCGCCGACCATCCGTCGACGTCTGCGCGACCCTTGGCCGTCGTCCGCGACGAAGAAGTCTTTCCGTTCAGGTCTCCGAAGCCCGCCATGGCCCCCGCATACCAGAGACCGTCCCCGCCGTCGGCGAGACGAAGGATGTCTCCGCCCAACTGAGTGGTCGTGACCGTGCTCTTCGTTTCGTACTGTCCCGAGGAGGCCCCCGCCTTCGTTTGCGAAACGGTCTGCCGCATCCAGAGGGCGGTTTCCCCGATCTCCCCGGTCAGGGGATGCGCATACCGGCGCGTTCCGAGATGATCGTGAATCGAAAAGTCGAACATCTCCTGCGCCTCGGCAAAGGCGATGAAGGAGCCGAGATTGGGCGAAACCGCGGGTCCGTCCACCACGTTGTCTCCCCAGTAGGAAGTGAGGAAGTAGCGCGTGACGGCGTCGTCGCTCGAAACGCCCGCAAGCGCCCCGCCCTCGGCCGTAACGGACGCGCCCGCCGCAGCCGTGTCGACGGCGAGGCGATAGGAGTAGCCGCCCGCTTCGATCGTGCCGTTCGCCAAGGCAGGAGCGAAACCGTCGACCTTGCCGTCCACCGTCATGAGAACGATGCGCTCGCCCGCGCCCTTCGAAAGACCGTTGGCGTCGACGACGTCGAAGAACACCGATCCCGTCGCGTCGCCCGTGATCTCGAGATGGTCGCCCGCGATCCCCACGGTCGGGACTTCGCCCGCTTCCCCGTCGCCCAACGCGACTCGGAAACCGATCGTCCCCGCCGTGTCGGCGGTTTCGCCGCCCGCGAAGTTCCCGTCGAGAACGCGCGTCACGAAGCCCTTGTCCGTCCCGTCGGAGAGATCGGCGCGCCCGGCGTGACGCCAGGCTTCGCCTTGCGAGAGCTCCATGTCGCCGCGGAAAGTGAAAGCGCCGTCCTTCTCGACCGCAAGGCGTTGGAGAAGAAGCGGATTCCGCGCGGCGCCGCTTGAGGCGCCTTCGTCCCCCGCACGGGCTTCCCCGTCGGCGGCCGAACCCCACCCGCTCACGTCGACGCGCCCTTGGGCGACGACGAGCGCGACTCGGTTCTCTTCGTCAAACTGCCCGGACGCAAGACCGAGCACGCCCGCGCCCGTCTTGACGAACGTACCGCCCGAGAGCGACGCCTCGAGGATCTTGTCGGGCGTGACGGCCCCCGTCTCGGGCGCCGTCGTCGGCGCCTCGTCTCCCGAAGCTTCGGGCGCGGCTTCCGAGCGGAGCGCTCCGGTTTCCGCCGTCGACGCGTCGGCGTCCGGGAGAACGTCGAAGAGAATCGCCGCATCGTCCGCCATGACGAAGCGCCCGAGCGCCTTCTTCGTGTCGGCTTCGTCGGAGATCGCGAGCGTTACGCCCGAGCCGAGCGCGAGCGCGGCGGTCTCGGCGAGCTCGATTGCGCCCGTCACGATGGATTGCGAAGCGTCTCGGGCGTCCGAATCGGCCGAGCCCGTAAGGCGCAGCGTCGCGTTTTCTTCGAGGGCGAGCGTTCCGGCGATCGTGAGGGCGGCGACGTCCACCGCTTTGTCCTTCGCCACGGTGACGCGTCCGCCCTGCAGGGATTCCTCCCGAAGGGCGGCGTCCGACGCGCCCGCGACGACAAGGCGCTTCGCGGTATGGAAGCGGCCTTCCCCGTCGGGGCGGCCCGCGCCGCCGAGCGCCTGGTCGGCATTGAGACGAAGTTCGGCGCCGGATGCCACCGTCACTGCGCCTCGGATCGAGCTCAGCGACGACTCGAGAACGATGCGGCCCCCGGTGACGGAAAGACCCGTCGCCGCGACGCCTTCGTCTTCCGACGAGCGGATCCATTGACGGATGACGCGTTCGTCTCCCGCATCGGCATAGAGCTCGGCGTCCCGGAAGAGTTCCATTCCCTGAATCGTCTGTCCGACCCAGAGATCCTCGCCCTCCTTTTCCCCGGCGACCACGCCGAGCCCCCCGTGGAAGGCGACGAGACGATTCCCGTCTTCATCGTAGTAGTTGAGTTCGACGTCGCCCGCCTCGGCGAGATCGTTCCCGTTTTCGTCGACGACCCTCAGGTCGTTGGCGTTTCCTTCGTATCGCCCGTCGAGGAACTGGAAGAACCGGTGCGTAAAGTCTTTTTCGTTCTTCTCAAGGAGCGCCGCAAGCGACTCTCCGTCCCGAAGCGTATTGTGCCGATTGATGCTCTCGGCGTTGATCTTCACGCTCTCGGCCGTGACGGCGACCTGCGCGCCGCCCGCAAACGAGAAGACCCCGTCTTCGGCCATTTGGACGAAGTTCACGGTCTTCCCGTAGCCGTCGTCGGTCCGGATCACGGCGTCGTCGAGCACCCGGAAGGCGTCGGCGCCGTCTCCCAAACCCTTCGTGAGGTCGAGCACGGAAGTCGCCGTCGCGAGGCGAATGCCGGCAAACTCGGCCTCGTCGCCCAGGACGAGAAGCGTCGCGTTCTCCCAGGCTTCGAGCGTCGTCTTCCCGGCGAGATTCGTATGCGCGCCGCGACTTTCCTCGAGACCGTCGACGACGCCGGAAATGTTCCGGAAGGCGACCGTGCCGCGAAAGTCCGACGACCCCGACTCGTAGAGGCGGAAGAAGTGATCGCCGGGATTGTCCACCGAGTCTTCGTAGCTCGCGTCGATCACGAAGCGTCCCGTACCTTCGACGTCGCCGAGCCACCCTTCGATGAGCATCGGACTCTCCTCGGTGACGGTGACTTCGTTGTAGTAGACGCCGTTTTCTCCGATTTCGAGCGTGACGCCGTCCTGCGCGCCGATGGCGATGCCGTTCGTGGAGGCGACCGTCACGCGGGCGGTTTCACGGGGGCGCCCCGAAGAAGCGCCGTCGCGCACGTCCGCGCCGCGGGCTTCACCGCCGATCACGAGGCGATCGAGCCCCGAAAAGTCCTCCACGTCGAGGAAGAGATCGGAACGGCCGAGAACGGACATGACGAGACCCGTTTCCGCGCCGCCTTCCTGCGTCCCGTCCGGGACGGCGTGTACGATGTCGGTCGTCCACGAGCCCGTCGTGTTTTCCAGGACCACGCGGCCGCCCCCGAGCACTTCCAGGCGATCGGAGCCGTAGAGTTCGCCGCGGCCTGCGCCGTCGTTCGATTCCGCACGGATGCCGGAGAAGACGAGCGCTCCGTCGTTCTCGAGCCGCACGACCCCGGCCGCTTCTTCCTGAAGGGCCCGGAATTCGAGCTCGGTCGCGTCGACGAGGAGGTCGGGCGCCTGGTCGGCGTCCGCGTCCGAGCGGGTGCCGGCGGAAGAGCCGAAGAGCAGTTGTCCGTGCACGACGCTCGCCGTCTCTTCGCCCGTCTTCGACGAGGAGAGCACCAGCCGGCGGCCGTCCTTCAGGGCGAGGGCCGCCCCCTCGCCCACCGTCAGATGTTCGAGATAGGCGTTCCCGTCGAGCGACACCGTGCCCCGATTCGTCCCCGCCGCCGTCACGATCAGTCCGCCCGAGGCTTCGCCGGCCGCGTTGATGTCGAGCGAGAGCATTTCGTCGGCGTGCCCGCCCGTCATGCCCGTCGCATCGAGGCGCCAGAACCGTCCCGCGTCGAGCCGCACGGATTCTGCCGTGAACTTCAGTCCCAACAGACCGTTTTCGGCGCCCGCCCCGTCCGAACGATAGTCGTATTCGGCGCGGTAGACGACCGAACCGATCGTCTCGACCCCGCCCAGTTCGTCGGTCTGCTGCAGGGCGCCGAGGTGGAGGTTTTCCTCCGCAAAGAAGGAGTCCCCGTCCCGATCTCCCGCCACCGCGACGTCGACGCGGACGGGGCTTTCCGGTTCCTCGAGGACGCCGCTCACGAGCGAAGCGGTCTTGCCGGTATCGAGTTCGAGAAGCGCGTCGGCGAGCACGACGTTCGGATCGACCGTCACTTCGATCGTGACGTTCTCCCCGAAAGTCCCCTTTTCGACGACGTCGATCGCGCCCGAGGCGAAGCCGCTTCCGATCGCCACCGTGCCGAGACGCAGAGTGCTCCCCGTTTTCGCCTCCAACGTCGCCGTCGTCAGCGCCGGCCCTTCGGCGCGGCCCGTCGCGCGTACCGAACCGTAGGCCGAAGCGTCGAAGACCGCGCCTTCGCGCAGAAGGAGCGACGCCGGACCGTCCGGGCGGCCGGCCGCCGTCCAGCGCGTGTCGGCGTCGAGCGTCAGGGTCTTGCCCGCCGCCACGTCGAAGAGACCGGCATAGCCCGAAACGTCCCCGAGAACCGTGTCGAGACCGACTTCGACGATCGGACGGTCGGCCCCGTCCTTCGAAACGGACGTCAGGCGCCCGAGTCGGAAGGGATCCTCCGCCTTCGCGGGCGTCCCGCGCGTTCCGTCTTCCTCCAGCGTGAGAACGCCGCCCGAGAGCACCCGCAGCGTTCCGCGGAAGCCGGCGAGCGTTCCCGCGGCATCTGCAAAGAACGCGCGTCCCTCCACGGCCAGCGTCGCCTTTTCGTTCGACTCGAGTCGAGACCCCGCGGCAAAGACGCTGCCCGTCTCCCCGGAGAACGGCTCTCCAGAGGGCGCGGCGTTCCGGTGCGCGTCGTTGGCGCACATGCCTGCGAGCGTGAGCATTCCTCCGTGAAGATCCACCGCGCTCCCGTCGTCCGCACGGAGAACGCCGAGGCGCTCCACGTACGCGTGCCCTTCGTCCCCGAGAACGAACCGCGAACCTTCTTCGAGCACCAGATCGACGAGCCGATTCCCTCGGGCGGCGCGCGGTTCGATCACGGAGCCGCCGAGGGTGTAGTGGTTTTGGGAGGCGAGCGTCTTGCCCGAAGCCACCGTCACCAGCCCGGAGAAGGTGTTGCGCTCGTGCGAGAGGACCGTGTCGGCTTCCACGGCGATTTTCCCTTCGCCCGTAATCCAGGCTTGGAATTCACCGTTTTTCCCGGCCGTAAAGCGCACGGCGTCCTGATCGGCGCCGGCGTTTTGCAGATCGAGCCGGGTGAGGGCGTAGCCGAGGAGAACGCCCCCTTCCGAGGCCCCGTCCTCCGTATTCACGAACTGCGCCGAATAGTTCCAGTGACCGGTCGCAAGACCGCCCTGAACGGCCGCTTCTTGATGCACGCCCTCAAGGGCGTCTCCGTTTTCGTCGACGAGCAAAAGCGTGCCGCCGCCCGTCACCCGATCGGCCTTGACGATCCACTTTCCTTCGCCCGCGTCGTCGAGGTCGAGGAGCGACTCGTAGACCTCCCCGTCCGTCGTGTCCGTCACGGACTGCGGCACGTCGATGCCCTCCTTCCACCGATCGAGATCGAGTCGAATCAGACCCGTGCCGCCGTGAAGGGCGAGCGACGTCGTCGTGAGCGCGGGCTGCGGCGAAGCGCCGTTTGCCGTCGGAACGAACCCCGTCACGTCGAGAATGCCGGCCGTCGCCGCGGGTTTCGTCCCGACGACGGTCGTCTCGGCGTCGGTCGGATCGAGCGCCTCCCACGCAAAGCCGCCGGGCAGGTTCACCGTCTCGGAGCCCCCGGCGATTTCGAAGACCGCTTCGCCGCTCACGGCGAGCGTGAGATTGCCTTTCTCTTCGAAAAGACGGGCAAAGTTCTCGTCGGTCCCGTGCCGCTCATGCCGGATCGTTCCGCTCACCAAACGCACCTTTCCGACGAAGTCGTCCGTCAGGAAATCGTCTCCGAAGCGTACCTCGCGACCTTCGCCCGCGGCGATCTGAAAGACGCGCTCGTCCTTGCCCGTCCCGTCCTTCTTCGAGCCGGAGACGGAGAGCGAAACGTCGTCGACCACGAGCGCCTCGTCCGCCGCACCCTCGGCATTGAGGTAGAAGAGCCCGTCGAGCGTCACGACGTCCGTCTCCATCCGTTCAAGGTCGCTCACCATCAGTCCTGCACCCGACCCGATCCGAATCTCAGAGGCCGAAAGTTTTTCGGATTCGCGGGCGTCGACATAGCCCTCTGTAACGAGAATCGCCGTACCGGCGGCCTTCTTCTCGTCCTCCGTCGTCACGGCGTTTCCGAAAAGGAGCCACGAGCCCTCGGGCGTTTCCGCGCCGCCCTGCAGTTCGAGCGCCCCCGAAGCCTCGAGCGAGACGGTTCCGCCGATCTGCGCACCGTCGACCACGAGACGGCTCTCGTCCCCGACGCGCCAGGTTCCCGCGAAGGCCTCGGCGTTGTCGCTTTCCACGACGAGCCGCGTCGCCTTCGATTCGTCGTTCTTCACGAGCCGCAGCGTCGCGGCTTCGCTTCCGAGAAGAGTGTTCGCAAAAACGCCCTCCCAGCCCTCGATCGTAAGTTCGGGAGCGCCCGCGACGGACGGCGCAGAGGCCGCGCCGTCCGGATCGATTCCGAGCGAAACCGTCCCGCCGAAGCGGCTTCCCCAAGCGGCGCCCGCCCCAAGGACGTAGCGCCCCGACGCCAGAACGAGTGCGCCGGAAGCGTCGGCTTGGGCCGATACTCCCGACGAAGGATCGTCCGCTCCGACGAGCGGAGAGAGGGCGGCGTTTTCGTACACCCGATCAATCGACGTCGCGCCCGAGCCCTCGTCGTCCCGCAAAACGAGACGAGCGCCCGCTCCGAGCATCCAAAAGCCTTCGTAGTCCGCGAGCGCCGAAGAGGCGCCTCCCACGGTGACGCGCGCGCCGTCGGCGAGAACGAGGGCGTCTTCGCCCCGGCCCGAGAGCGTAAAGCGCCCTTGCGTGCCGAGCGTGCTCGCCCCCGTGAGCGTAACCGTGACGGCTCCGTCGGCGTCTGCGCCCAAGGTCATCGAACCGCCCGAAGCGCCTTCCAGACGAAGTCGCTGATCGCTCAAAAGGGTGAGCGAAGACGTTTCGTCCCCGGCAAAAGCCACCGTCGCTCCCCCGAAGGAAGCGCCCGAAAGGGTGAGGGCGGCTCCTTTCTCAAGATCCACGCGGCCGCTGTAGTTCGTCCCTTCCCCGAGGAAGAGCCCCACCGTGTTCGAGACGAGCATTTCTCCCGCCCCTTCGACGTTGCTCAGGATGTCCACGTCGTGCCAACTGTTGTCGGCGTCCCAAGGCGAATCCGTTCCCGATCCCTCGAGCGCGAGTCGGCCTCCCTCGGAGAACGCGGCCTTCACGAGTCGGTTTTCCACCGCAAGTCCGTGCTTCGCACCGATTTGGTCGACCACCTCCGTCGTGAAGGTTCCCGCCACGCCCTCGGCCAGACCGACCGTCGTTTCTCCCGAAAGCGCCGCCGTGTCCGAACCGTCCGTGATCATCACTTCGGGAAGATCCGCCGTCCCGCCGATGGTATTCTCGTACGTCACTTCCGTATCGGAAGCGACGAGCCAAAGTGCGGCGCCGTCATCAAGCGAAAGCGCGGGGCGCTCTGCGCGGAGCGCCGACTCCAGATCCTCCTTGGAGAGCGAAACCGAGGCGCCTTCGCGGACGTGAAGACCGTCGACGTGAAGCTGGGCGTTTCGCAGATCCGCCTTGCCGAGATCGACGCAGAGTTCGCCCGCCCAGTCGAAGCGGTGCACGCGCGTCTCGGAGGGGGAGCCTTCCGACCCGGCGACGTTGGCGAGGAGAAGACGCGAATCCCTTCCGAGCGAAAGGTCGATGTCGAGCGCGTCGCTGGCAAAGCCGTATTGGGCGCCGTTTGTCAAACGAAGGAGAAGCGGACCGCTCGCCGCCTCGCCCGAAGAGTCGTATTCGTCAAAGACGAAGCGTCCGCTTTCGGCCGTGACGCCGTCGAGCTCGAACGCGCCCGCGCCGGAAACGGCGATGCGGTCGGCCCAGCGTTCTTTGTCGAGCGCGCCGCCCTCGCCCTTGATCGCGAGCGCGGCGCCCGCTTCGATTTCGAAGGCGGTGAGCGCGCTGCGGTCGACGCCGCCCGCGTCGGAGAGCGTGAGGCGATCGGTCGCCGCCCCGTTTTCAAAGCCGGAGAGACGAAGCGCGGCGCTGCCTCCGTCTTGGGAAAGGACGGCCGTATTGAAGGTTCGCGAACCGTCCACCTGCAGTTCGATCCGGTTCATCGAACCTTCCGCGACGAAGGCGGCGTCCGCCGCAAAAAGATTCTCCTTGGCCGTTCCGTAGGCGTCGTCCCAGCGGTAGGCAAAGACCGAGGCGTCGTTTTCCTCTCCGGCGAGCACCCAGGTGCCTCGGAAGTCGGTTACGGAGGATCGAAGCGCGTCGATCGAGGCGCCTTCGAGACGAAGACTTACGTCCTTCGCGGCGCTTACCGCCCCGTTCCACTCGCTCTCGCCCGTGAAAATCTGATCCTTTTCAAAAACGAGCTTCGCAAGGTTCGACGCCACGCTGAAACCGCCGTATCGATTGGCGTTTTCTTCCTTTCCGGGTTCGCCGCCCGAAACGCGCAGGGTGCCCTGTTTGAGCTCGAACGTCCCTTCCCCGGTGAGCCACGCCGAAAGCGTCTGCGTTTCCCTGTCGTCCGAGGTCGTGCGCGAGAAGCTCACGGTCTCGCCTTCGGCTGCATGCACCCGCACGACGCGGGTGGAGAGACCGAGCGTCTTCTCGTCGGACACGATGACGCTTTCGGCCAGGGCGTAACTTCGATCCGTGCCCGCAACCCCGTACTTCAGGGTGCGGGACGAGCCCTCCGCATCCTCCCAGACGAGTCCGTCGTCTTCGATCGTTCCGTCGGACGTCGTGATCAGGGTCACCTGCGCCGCCTTTCCGTCATGAAGAAGAATGGTGCCCGTAGCAAGGTCCGCAAGATTCTCGACGGGAACGTCCCCGGTGTCGACGCCGGACAAATCGAGCGCCAGTTTCGTACCCTTCGCGATGTCCGCACCGCCCGAAAGCGTCAGCCCCTCCTTCCACGACTCGTCGAAAAGATCCGTGACCGCGAAATGCAGGGTCGAGGCAACCGGACCGTTCTCGGGCCGGCTCAAAGCCGCGCCCTCTTCCGAAAGTACGCCCGTACGGAGTCCGGCGGCTTTCGTCGCATCGGAAACACGGAGTTCGCCAACACCGACGGCAAGCGTCGTCGCGCCGAGTCCGAGCGTGCCGCCGACCGTAAGCCGCGGGGCCACTTTGGCCTCTGCGCCCGCGGCGGCCAGTCCTACGCCGAGCGTGCCGCGGTAGTTCGTGAAACTTCCGCCCTCGGCAAAATCGGCGTTCGTCTCGACGTCGAAGAGTCCGTCGCCTTCGAGGCGAAGGCGCTCGAGGGTCGAGTCGTCGTCCCGAACGACCACGCGGCCGCCGGCCGCACCGCTTCCCGAAGAACCGAGCGCGAGCCGCCCTTCATAGCCGTTGAGCGTCGAGACGTCTTCAAACGTCCCGCCCTCGACGAGGCGCAGGAGCGCATCGGATTTCGCCTGGGTTCGGTCTTCTTCGTCGAGCGCAGCGTCGGCGGCGAAGAGCCGCGCGCCCTCGATGAAACGAACGGAATCGAGTACCGTGAGCGCATTGCCGTTGAGCGTCACGGTGTTGCCCTCATCTTTCCCGAGGAACTCGATCGCTTCGAGCGTCTGCGTATAGCGGTCGCCCTGCGAAGCGAGACCGTCGATCCAGGCCATGGCGAAATCGGCGTTTTCCTGGAGCCGCAGCGTCGTGCCGCGCCCCCCCGCGGCCGCGTCCTTCGCCGCCGTGCCGAGGGCGTTTGCGGCCGACAATACGAGCGTTGCGTTTTCGCGCACGTCGACGAGTCCCCGGAAGGTGTTGTTGACGTTCGTGAGGATGAGGCGGTTGTCAGCCTCCTCCCCGCCCGCGATGACGTTGAGGCGTCCGACCCCCGTGATTTGGGCGGAAAGAATGTGGTCCGACGCGGCGCCGAGGTCCAGATCGACCCCCGACCACCGGTCTTCGTCGCCCTCCGCCCAGACCGTGTCGCCATGCTCGTTCAGGCCTTCCCGGAGGTCGATGCGCGTGAGGAGGTAGCCCAGATAAAGACCCGCGGGACGACCGTCGGACGCTTCGGTGCGCAAAACGGTGTCGTACCCCCAGTAGCCGTCCGCCACCGTCGAGTCCCCGTTCTTGATGTCGTGCCGGTTGACGCGATCGTCCTTGTCGTCGAGATTGTTGATCTGAAGATGGATGTTGTCGGCGTCCGCGTCCACGTTTTCGGCTTTGATGAGGAGCGTCCCGAGGGCGTCGTCGGCGTTGTCGTAGTCGAGCACGCTCCCGCCCTCCGTGACGGAGCCCGTGTTGTCCGGAAGTTGAATCTTGTCGGCGTCGAGCACGCTCCCGCTCTCCGTGACGGAGCCCTTGTTGTCCGGAAGTTGAATCTTGTCGGCGTCGACCACGACCGTCCCGGCCACGTTGACGATGAGGTCCGTCACCGAAAGTGCGGGATTGAGGGCGATCTCGTCGCTTTCACTTCCCTTGAAGTTGAAAGCGGTCAGATCGAGCACGCCCGCCTGCACGCCCGCGTCGTTGTCGTAGCGCGCGAATCCGAACTTCTCGAGGCGGATCGTTTGATTGTTCTGCGGCTCGAGTCGAAGAACGCCGTTGCCGCCCACGGAGACGCCGTTGGCCTTTCCCTTGGTGAAGAGGTCGGCTTCTCGGGGCGTCAGGACGAAAGTGAGGTTTTCCGCGCGAATCCACCCCTCGAAATCCGAAAAGTTCATGTCGCCGGCCAGCGTGAGCCGCGTGTCGGCGCCCTCGCCCCGCGCCACGAAGACGCCGTCGCCGTGGAGCGCCAGCCCTTCGAGGTGAAGCCCGCCCTTTTCCCCGTCCGGTCGCTCGTTGACGCCATTCACGTAGACGTAGCTGCTCTCCTTGATCGTGAGATCTCGGCCGAACTGCCGGTCGTAGGCCGAAGCGGACGTGACGAGAACGCTCCCTCCGACCACGTCGGTCGCGAGCGTGTGGATGCTCTGATCGCCGTACTCCAGACGACTCGCGTTTTCGACGGTCACCTTTTGAAAGTCGGTGTACCGATTCTCCTTGTCGTTGGAGTTGATGCCCGCCGCAGTGATCAGAAAACGCTCGTAGTCGTCAAAGTCCTCCGCCTCCCGGCCGGCCCCGTCAAAGGTGAGCGTTTCGCCCAAATGCAGTTCCTTAAAGCCTTGGAGCGCATCGCCCCGCGTAAGCGTCGCCGAGCCGTGCACCTTGAAGTTGGCGCGATCGAACTCCTTCCCCGTTTCTTCGCCCGTCCCCGACGCATCGGTCCGCACGAGACGGAGCGTGCCGTCGAGCTTCAGGTCGTCGTAGACCGCAAAGAAGAATTCGGGATGCGACCCCGTCAGCGTGTTGTCGCCCGTGAAAAGAGCGTCGCCGTGAACGTAGAGATGCTGGTCCCGGGCCTCTTTGTCGCCCCCGGAATACGCGTAGGTATAGTCGATCCGGGAATTCTTCATCGTCAGGACCGGCGCAAAGACTCGGGAAGCCTCGTCGCGGAAATCCTCCGCGGTGAGCTTCACGTCCCCCGCGTCGGCCCAGGCTCCGAGCGCCGCCACTTGCACCCGGGCATTCTCGAGCGTAATGTCCGTGCTGCGGCCGAAGGCCTGGCGCTTTTCGAGAACGGCTGTGACGTTTCGAAGCGTGGTTGCGCCGGTGTAGTAGTTGTAGGTGCCGTCCGTACTCGGATCCTTGGACTGATCGAGAAAGTCGAAGACGACGGTGGACTCGTCGCGCCCCGCGCCTTCGAAGAGGAGACCCCCCTCCCCGAAGGTTTTCGCAAACCAGTAGGACGGCGTCCCGCCCTCGTCGGCGGCGACGTCGATCTTGAGCTCCCGGCCGGCGTCGACGTTGAGCGATTCCAAAAGCGAGAGCATCCAAATGCCGTCCTCCGTCAGTGCGACGCCGGTCTCGTCGAACTGAAATCCGTCGACGTCCTCCAAACGGTCCCCGAAGTAGGAATGAAGACTTTCGTACGCGGCCGCCCCGACGGAGTAGGTCGCCGTCCCGATCTTCCGGTTCTCCGCGTCCACGAAGGACTGCGTGAACGTTTTGTTCTGCGTGCCGTCGGCATGACGAACGCCTACGTTGAAGTCGCTTCCGTCCACGCCTTCTCCGAGCTCGATCCCGTTTTCGACCGACACGATCTGCTGCGCGAATCCGGTGGAGTGGCTCAACAGCAAAGAGGTGTCCCGCGTGACGTCGAGCGAAGCCCCGCGGTCGGTGAGTTCGAGCGTGTAGGCGGACAAGGGATTCTCGATCGCCAGGCTTTCGTACCAGCGCGATCCCGCCTTGTCTTCGAAGAGTTCGAACATCGTCGAACCGAGGTAAAAGGCCGTGTTGAGATAGTTCGGATGCTGCACGCCGTCCGAGGCCCAGAGCCGAATGGTGCCGCCCTCTGCCCAAAGGACGTTGACGGGATCCTGCCCGATTTCAGCCGCCGTCGAGGCCCCGGACGCGGCAAGAATCGCCGCGCCGACCGCGGCGCTCACGGCGCTTCGGGCACGTTTGCCGCGGGCGCGCTGCCGCTCGGACACGGCGGTGAAGGTTTGCGTGACGTGATTGAAGATGGATCGAAAGGTTTTGTTCATACGAAAGCAACACGGACAATATCGGGTGTCGACGTCGAAGGACCGGGCGTGAACGCTCCTTCGCCCCGACGGCGAATCAGAACTTCACGGCGAAGACGCACGGCAAAAGCCGCGCGTCGGAACACCGAAAAGAAAGCGCGGAGGAGAGGCCGGGCGGCGTAAGCCGCACGACGAAAGAAGGCAAAACGGTCTTTGCGGACCGGTCGGTCTCACGAGGGAGTGCGGAGTAGACGGCACGTCCCGGCGGCGCCGTGCGCACGTTCGTCCTCCATGCAGCGAACGGGCGGCGAGTGACCGAAAAAAATGAAGGAGAGGAAACGGAAAACCCGGCGCAACGCTGAAGCGTCATGCCGGGACAATCGAAGAGGAAAACAGACCGCGCAAACCCGGTTCGCCGATCTCCCCTGTCGGCCGGTCTGACATGCGGAATGATCCTCCCGGGGCCCGATCCGAAGTGTGCCGCGGTCTCGCTGCGGCGCAGCGAAGACATTCGCATCGGCGAAGAACGAGGTCGTTTTTGCGTCTTCCGGTCGATTTGAATGCGGCAAGGGAAGGCCCCTTCAAGGCTACGGCATGGTAACAAAAATCTTTTTGTCCATCGCCCGCCGGAAGGGAAAGATTCCGTCATTTACTACGGCTATCGGAGAGTTAGCCGAATTCTAATTCAAGAAAACTCCGGAACATCTCGTTCAACCTTCCCTCCCGCAGTGTTCGTTTGGGCGACTCCATTTCTTTGTGTGTTTCGAAATTCCGACCTTTCGCGCCCGCGGCACTCAGGGAAACTCTGGGGTCTCGTTACGGATTCCGAATCGATCTCTTTTCACCGGAAATTGCGGATCTTCACAGGTGATTGAAAGGCCCTCTGATCGCTCGGATGAGGCTCTCTTCCGTTTATGCCGGGTTCCGGACCGGCCCGGTCAAACGCCGATTCGAAGTAGTGGATCAGGCCGACGCAGGCATCGATGCTGGCGTCATCGATGCAACGGTCGTCGGCCTTGGCCCGTTCGACCGGCAGATCGCACCCCGCGACGCACGCCGCCACCCCGGGTCGCTCTCGCGAACGGCGTCGCCGCTTGAAAAGATCACGAAGTCGTTTAGGCCAAACTTCGAGGGATCGACGGGTTTGCCCGGCGGCCGTTCCTCCGACCGAAAGCGATACTGCGGATGGCGGGCCTTGAGTCTTACGATCAGAGACGTACAAACGTCGATGCAAAAGCGCGGATGGAAGGTGTCGACGAGTCCGACCGCGACGTCCGCTAGTTCGGGCGGAGAGGCCAGTTCATCCGCCCGCGCCGGGAAGGCCGCGCGGACGGACAAGACGCCTCCGAAAATGAAAGCGGGGGACGAAAAGAGCCGCATGAGAGTCGGGAACGGAATTCCGACGGCGGCGTCATGCCGCAAAGCGGGATTGCTTCCTTGACGCTTTGATCAGCTGACGGCGGTTGAGGCCGTGAACCGCCGTTTTTCGCCCGAAAAGACGAGAACGGCGGACTTGACGCCTGCGCCCGACAGGAGAGGCGCCGCTTCGCCGTATCGACGAGCCTTCAGCTGCGCGACGCCTTCGGCCAAAAGCTTCTGCGTATGGGATTCCGATCGGGCAAACTTGATTTCGAAGACCCAACGGCGCGGCCCGGCCTCGACTTCGAGGTCGCTTCGACCGTGCGCATTGTGAACCTCGACTTCCGGCATCATGGCCGCTCCGATGAGGAGCACCTGCAGGAAAGCGCGGCAGGACGCCTCGTCCCGTATCGGGTAACGGTCGTAGTCAATTGCGCTGAAGACGCGGTTGAAGAGCGACACGACCTCTTCAAGACTCCCGTTGGCGAGCGTCCCTTCAATTCCGGGGAGTCCGATCGCAAGACGATCCGCTCCGCGCAGAAGTTCATCCGCATAAAGCTGCGCCATTGAATCCGACACCTCGCGGTTCGGATACCCGACGACAAGAAGCCCTTCCAAGGCTCGTTCCTTGATCGTGAGGTACCCGGTCTGAACCAAAAGCGACACAAGCGGCAGGTCGTTCAGGGTGTTCGAAGCCTCCAAAGCGCTCAGCATGAGGGGCTGCGGCCGGCCGTACGAAGCAGGATTGTCGAGCGGATGCGACCTCAGGTACTCCATGAGTACGGCGGGTCGTCCGCCGCTTCGGTACCAATAGTTTTGAAATCCGCGCGCGGGCTGATTGAAGAAATTCAACACCGACCACGGACAAAAGACCCGCACGGAGGCTTCTTCATCAAAGCAGAACCCGTTGTAGCGGAGGCGCAATTCTTCAACGATCGATTGTTCGGTACGTTTGAGCACGTCGGCCGCACGCGAGAGATGGGAGGAGAACGAATCCCGAATTTCCTTCTCCGTATATCCGAGCAATGCGCCGTATTGCGGATCGAGCGTGATGTCCTGCAGATTGTTGAAGCCGGAAAAAATGCCCGTATTGGCGAATTTCGTGATCCCGGTCATGAAGAAGAACCGCAGAGCGCCTTCTTTGGACTTCAGCGTCCGGAAGAATTTGCCGAGGATGTTTTGAATTTCTTCAAACAGCGCAGGGTCGTTCAAACAAGCGGTCAAAGGCGCGTCGTATTCGTCGATGAGAAGTACGATGCTTCTCATCGGCTGTCCGGCAAGCCAGCGCGAAAACTGCAGCCAGTCAGGCTCTCCCTCATATCCCGCATCGGCGAAGTTCTCGCAGACCAACCGACGAAATTCAGTTTCAAAATCATGCGGCGAATCGCAAGATCCGAGTTCGGAAAAATCAAGCCATACGACAGGATAACGTCTTTCATGCCACACGGATTCGATGGCAAGTCCAGAAAATTCACGCACTCCGTACTTGAAAAGGGAATGGAAAGTCGAAACCAAAAGAGATTTTCCAAACCGACGAGGACGAGCCAAAAAAACTTTGCCCGGCTTGCTGCAAAGGCTGTATATGAGGCGGGTCTTGTCGACGTAGATTTCGCCGTTGAGGCGAAGTGCCGAAAAGGTCGAGGTACCCAGAGGAAGCGGAGGAAAGATCCGGTCTTTGTCCATGGAGTGCGTAGTGCCCTTAATGTCGATGTCAAGCATTGTAACGGTTGAATCGGCCCGGGAGGCGATTTTGGACGAACGGCCGTCCGCGCAATTCGTCCCGATCCCGAAGTTTCGCGTCTATCCTCGAGCGGGTGGGCGTCGAGCCCTCGAACGTCGGCGCCGTCGGGCGAATCGCGTGGGAAGCGCTTGTGCGCGGGCACGGCAAGCTTCTGAATTCCGTGCCGCTCCGCAGGCCCGCAACCGCCTTCCCCATTGAGCACGAACCGAGACTTGAGGACCGACTTTTCCGGCGCCCGCGGCAACGACGCCGGGGAAACCCAGAGGAAGAGAACGGGCGGAGAAAATCAGAAATTCTCCCCGCCCCGTCCTGCCGGGGGAGGGACATTCCTCCCCCATCTCTTTTCGTCCCTGCGCTTCAGCACCAGGGCTTTTCCTTCGCGACCTCGCGCCCCGCAATGCGCCCGTACACGATGCAGTCCGTCACCGCGCAGGAGCCCAGACGCACCGCGCCGTGCACGCCGCCCGTCGCTTCGCCCGCGGCGTAGAGCCCCGGAATCGGGCGGTCGCCTTCGATGTCCATCGCCTGCGCCCGCATGTCGGTGTAGATCCCGCCCATGCAATGGTGCACCTTCGGCACCATTTCGGAAACGTACCAGGGCCCCTGTCCCATGGGCTTGGCGTGCTTGTTGACGTAGCGCCCGAAGCGTGCGTCCCTGCCGGTTTCCACGGCCTCGTTCCACTCGGCGACGCTCGCCTTGAGGCCTTCGAGATTGATCTTCTCGCCCGCCGCGAGTTCCTCGAGCGTTTCGTACCTGCGCACGCACTTTCGCTCGAGCATCTTTTCGAGCATCCCCGGGCGCGAGACCGTCATCGGCTGCGTCCCGACGGAATCGGCGACGGCGTAGCAGTGCCCGCCCTTGTTGAGGTAGACCATGATGGCGTCGGAACGCACCTTGCGGTTGGCGAGTTCGTTCACGAAGCGCTTCCCGCCCTTGTCTTCCACCCAAACGCCGTACATGGCGGCCGCACCCTGCGCAAAAAAGAGCGCGATCCCCATGCCCTTTTCCTGCGGCGCCGACCAGGGCGCGCACTGAATCCAGTCGGTCTGGATCATGTGGCAGCCGATGCGGGCCGCTTCGCGCCAACATTCCGACGTGGCGCCCGGCTGACAGGTCGTGCCGATTTTTTCCGTCAACTTCGGATCCTGAATCTTCCGGAAGGCGACGTCCGCTCCGAACCCGCCGTGAGCGAGCACCACGCCCTTCTTGGCGCAGATGTACTTCACCTTTCCCGAAGAAGCATCGGGAAAGCGGTAGCCTTCGCGGACCTTCACGCCCTTGACGCGCCCGTCGGCATCGCGGACGATGCGCTCGAGATAGGTGCGAAGACGAGGCTTCACGCCGAGGCTCTCAAGCTTTTTGAGCTCCTTGTTGACGATCTCCGAACCCGATCCCGTCTTGAGAATCGCACAGCGCGGCACCGAATGACCGCCTTCCTGCGAGACGCGCTCTTCAACCCACTCGACGCCGAGCTCCCTGACGGTCCACTCCCAGGTGGGAAGCGCTTCGCGGCACATGTGGAGGACCTTGTCGGGATGGTTCATGCCGGCGCCCTCGCGGATCATGTCTTCCGCCATGAGTTCGGGAGAGTCTTCATAACCTTGTTTTTTCTGCATGGGCGTTCCCGGAACGCCCATGATGCCGCCGTTGATCGAACTGTTGCCGCCGTGCACGCGCATCTTTTCGAGGACGCACACGCTCGCGCCCGCGAGGCGCGCCTCGATCGCCGCGGCCAGGCCTGCAAAGCCCGAGCCGATCACGCCGACGTCGAAGGTTTCGTCCCATTGGGGCGGCATGGGATCCGTGCACTGCGCACGGGCGACGGAGGCTCCGGCGAGAAGCGCGGAGCCGGCGGCGGTCTTGAGCCAGTCGCGGCGGGAGAGAGCGGTCATAGAAATCTCCTTTCTTTCGTTTGTGCGGATTGCGCTCCGGGGCGCGGTCGAGACTTGAAGCGATTACGTCATTTTCCGTCACCGTTTGCCGTCGGTAAATGAGGGGGATTCCGACGGCCGCTTGAAATTCCAGCCCCGTCCGCCCTCCGGACAAGCGCTCAGCCTCCATGCCCTTCCGATTCATCGTTTTGAAAACTCGTGATGAGTGCCATCACCGAATCCGACTGCCCGCGCCTTCCCTTTTAGATCGCAAACGGCGCGAACTCCTCGACCGGCCGCATGACATCACCACAAGTCAGGATCTTCGTTCGCACGTCGAATCCCGAAAGATTTCGGCACGCGCCGAGCATCGCGGCCGTTTTTGCTACAAAGAATACGGGGCCATCCTCCCCTCCTCCCGTGCGACCTCAAAGATCCAAGCGACGCGTCGGTGTTGGTCCGGTATCGTCATAGGTTTGAGGTTATGCATGCGCCCCGATCGTTGGGCGCTCAAAAGATCCGACTCAGAGTGCAAATGGTAGCAAAGACGTGGAAGGCGACAAAATGAGACTGCCTCGGTTTGGTCGTGAAGTGATCGCGGCTGCCCCTCCCGTCATTTCTCGTCATTTGCATTTTGAGGGCGTCTATAGGTATAGATTCGATTTATATCTAGCATTCGCAATCACAATTTTTCAAAATACCTTGGGATTTCTATGCTCTCTCCTGTTGGAACCGCAAGTATTCAGCGGTTCCCAAAAAAGGAGAAGATTATGAACAGCATTTCTCGTCGTACGTTGTTGCAGTCGATTGCGGCCACTTCCGTCGTAGCGGCTTCAACGACGTCCGCGCTGGCGGCGAAATCCGACCGGACCTGGGACAAAACTGCCGACGTTTTGATCATCGGCGGCGGCTTTGCCGGACTGACGGCGGCCGTCACGGCGGCCCGCGCCGGGGCGAAGGTGATCGTGATCGACAAGCGTCTCTGGTTGGGCGGCGACGGTTTGATGTCGGCCGGTCAGTTCTACACGGCCCGCACCCCCTATCACGACAAGGTGGGGATCACCAAAAACGTCGAAATTGAAGACTATTGGAAGCAGATTTGCGCCGGTACTGACGATGAGCCGTTGAGCAAGGTGAGGGACAATCTGCCGTTGTCGGTCATTTACTCCGGCATCAATAAACACGATCCGGAAGTTCTGCACCGTTCCGCACAGTATTCGCCGAAGGTGATCGAATTCGTCGCCTCCTACGGCATCGAATTCATGCCGATGAATCCCGCCAAACCCTTCCAACTGCCAACGGTGAACGGCTCGATGTCGAAATTCGTGAAGGGAATGCTCGACGAACTCTCCGAAAGGAAGGTGGAGATCATCAAGGGCCTCCGAGCCGAAAAACTCGTGAAGGAAGGCGAGGCCGTCGTCGGTGCCGAAGCCACTTACTCCGTCGGAAAATCGAAGGGAAAGAGTCTTTCGATTGGAGCCAAATCGGTCATTGTCGCTACGGGCGGATTTCTCGACAGCGAGTATCTGATGAAGCGGTACAAGCGTTATTGGACGAAGGCGCCGACCGGTTTTACCGCCGTGGGCGAAGGCGTTCCCGATGACCATACGGGTGACGGCATCATCATGGGGAAAAAGGTCGGTGCGGCCGTTGAGGACATGGAATGCATGCCGAAGTTCTACGCGGCGCCGCAGAAGGGAACGCCCGGAATTTCCTGGATCATGTTCGACGTGGATACCGCCTATCTGGTCGGTCCCGACGGTAAGCGTTTCACGAACGAACATTTGTCTCGTTATTCGGGTTGTGCGCTGAAGATGATGTCGGGCAACATCGTGGCGGGCTACGCGATCTTCGACGAAGCCACCTTCAAGGGCCCGAACCGTGAGCGTTGGCAGTTCGCAAAGGCGCTTGCAGGCAAGGGCCTCTTTAAGGCGGACACGCCCGAAGCGCTCGCAGAGGCTGTCGGCATTGATCCGAAGGGGCTCCGAGAAACGATCGATCAAATCAACAAAGATGCGGCGTCCGGAAAGGACTCGGAGTTCGGCCGTACGGACCGCCTCTTCCGTGCACTGAAGGCTCCCTTCTACATCACGGCGGCGAATTATCCCGTCCGCTACAAGACGGAAGGTGGGTTGGAAGTCAATCCCGACTTCCAGGTCATCACTGCCGCCGATGAATCCGTCATCCCGGGACTTTATGCAGTCGGTTCGACCTGCGGTTCCATTTCGACGCGTCTATGTGACGTCGTTGCCAGCGGCCTGATCGTCGGGCCGATTGCTGCGGCGGCCGCCAAGCGCTGATTATTTCCTCCTCCCCCGTTTTCCTTTCTTATCGGATCCGTCTTTCCGACGGATCCGAGGGGGGAGTTTTGAGCTTTGAATTTAGTAAAGGAGACAAAAATGGCCAATATTTCGAGAAGAACTTTTCTTGAGGGTTCGGTTGCGGGCGCAGCGTTGCTGGCCGGCACGGCTCAGGCGAAAGGGTCGCTACTTCCAGTTCCCGACGGTGCCCGGCTCGATGAACACCTTCGTGAAGGGGATGGTCAACGAACTGGCTGAAAGGAAAGTGCCCATCCTGAAGGGACTTCGCGCCAAAGAAATTGTCATGGACGGCGACCGCGCAGCAGGCATCCGCGCCGAATACGTGGTCGGTAAAGACAAAGGCAAAAAGATTGCGATCAAAGCCCGTTCCGTCGTCATTGCCACCGGCGGCTTCGTGAACAACAAGGAAATGATGATTCACCACAAGCGTTACTGGTCGACGGTCGACATCGGCTTTACGGGCCTGGGCGACGGGATGGCGATGGACCACACGGGGGACGGCATCCTCATGGGGCGCGACATCGGCGCAGCTCTCGAAGATATGGAGTCCATGCCGAAGTTTTACAACGGCACCTACGATAAGTCGCCGAGCATCTCCTGGATCATGTTCGACGTGGACAAAGCGTACTTCATCGCGCCCGACGGCAAGCGCATGCTCAACGAGTTCGTCTCCCGCTACACCGGATGCCTCCTTGCGCTGATGCAGCGCGGAATTAAGGAGGGCGGCCGAATTCTCTTTGACGAAGAAACCTTCAATGGCCCGAACCGAGACCGTTGGAACATCGACAAAGTCATGGAAGTGGGTGGAATTCTCAAAGCGGACACGCCGGAAGAACTGGCTAAACTGGCCGGACTCGACCCGAAGACGCTCAAGGAAACCATCGAGCGAATCAATCGCGATGCCGCTGCAGGGAAGGATACGGAATTCGGTCGAACCGACCCGCTCTTCCGCCCGCTGAAGGCGCCCTTCTACATCACGAAGCCGAACTACCCGTTCTGCTACAAGACCGAGGGCGGGTTGGAAGTCAACCCGAAGTTTGAAGTGTTGCGCGCAAAGGACCTCAAGCCCATTCCCGGCCTGTATGCAGTCGGCGCAGCCTGCGGTTCCATCTCCGCCCATATGTGCGATGCGGTGGCTGCGGGACTGATCGTGGGTGAAGAAGCCTAAAAAATCGATTCGCTAATCGGCGGCGCTGCTGTTTTCGAACAGGGCGCCGCCAACCCATTTTCTTCAACAATCTTCAGTACGACGTCGCGCGTCGGATCTGTCTTCTTCGGGTCCCAAACCAGGCGCAAGGTCCAACAAGGCTCGGCATTCAAAACCGGACGGGTAACCACGCTGTCCGGAAGATGCGACTTGAAGGTGTGGGGTACCAGACCGATGCCTTGCCCGCTCGACACATTGGCAATTTGCTCGTAGGGACTTTTGACCTGCAGGTCGGTGTTCGGATGAACGTTGTGTTTGCTCAGCAGACTCAGTAAGGCGTCAAAGTACTGCGTCGTTTCACGTCTTCCGATCCATACGAAACGTTCTCCCTGCAGGTCGTCGAAAGTCAATTCCGACCTTGACGTCAGCGGATGGTCGACGGGGAGGATGGCGACAGGGGTTTCCTGAAGCAGAACCCTGCTGCGAAACGTCGGATTTTCCAACCTATTGAAGAAACCGATCCCCAGAGCAATTTCATCCCGTTCCAGCATAGGCTCAATTTCGCAGGTGGAGACTTCCTGAATGACCAAACCGATTTCAGGATGTTCTGAACGGAGAATGCCACGAAGCGTCGGACACCAATGAAGCATGGCATCGTGAATGGCCCCCATCCTGAGCACCTTCGTGCTCGATTGTCTGAGCGCTCCCATTACTTGTTCCATCATCGCCGCGTGCTTGAGAAAGCTCTCGACTTCGGGAAGGAGGGTCTCCCCTGCGTCGGTCAGTGTAACGCCCCTGGGTCCGCGCACGAAAAGCTTCACCCCGATGCGATCTTCCAAGTCAATCAATGAGGAGCTGACTGAGGGCTGAGTCAGGTGGAGTTCTTCGGATGCTCGGGAAATGTTCCGATGTTTGGCGACGGTGAAGAAAACAATGAGTAACTTGATGGTTTTCGGATCGATGTGGCGCATGGAACTGCCCGGAGAAATCAACGTTCCATCGCAGTGTACATCCCAAACGCACGTTCGAACGACAGCGGAATCGTGGTGGCCCTCTCGGCGACACCAAAACCATGCCGCCCCGGAGGACGGGGTGTAGAGACAAAAAAAAGGGGAGGGGTGGGCGAGACTCTGCCTGAGCAGTCTCGCGACCGCCCCGAAGCGAATCGCCGTTGGTCAGGCGGGCCAAGGGATGTTCTGCTTTTCTCGGCTATCCACTGTATCGATTGCGATACGCTACAGTGAAACGCCACACGCTCAAGAAGACCGTTTCTTCTGTGATTATCAACTCCTGCAGTGGCTGTGCCAGACTTGCAATCTCCTTCGGAGAAATGGTTGGATCCGGAGGGGAGGGAGACCGCATCGATGACGTGGTGAGGGCGTGCCCGATCATTGATCTGCTTTGGTGTGAAAATATCCAGGGATCTAGGGCAGAGCCACAGGGGTCAGAGTGATTGAATGCCCCAGCTATTCCGTCCCCTCTCCGCAAAACGAAACGCGCCCCCGGCCCCACGATCGTGACGGCGCGATTTCCACGCATGAGAACGAATCTTGTCCGCGACAGCATGACATGCCTCACCTTGCAGAGAGAACGGACCTTTACCCGAAAAACGATCAAAAAATCTGTTTATCCGCACTTTTTGCCATCCGACGACAACAGTCGAGACCGTCGTTTTCTATCGGCAACCTGCGGGATTTCCGGAGAAGGTCGGTGTTGTGGGAAACCGTGCCGCCATGGCGCCGGCGCAGATCGATATTCAGAGGGTTTCCCCAACCCCGCAAGAAGGCGGGAATTCGGTCCCGCGGCGCAGGCCTCCCGAACCGCCGGACCGGCACGGCAAACGGGCGGAACCCGCAAAGGAATTCCGCCCGTTCTTCTTTCGATCGATTATGAGAAGGCCTCGGCGGCTTACTTCTTCAGTCCCTTGACGTAGTCGGCGACGGCGATTCCGAAGACCGCGGCGCCCGTCAACTGCGCACCGCCCACGTAGTTGTCGTAGAAGATGCCGCCTGCGGCGTTGCCGATGGCAAAGAGTCCCTGGATCGGCTGATTTTCCGTGTCCCGCACACGCCCGTTCACGTCAATGAGCGGACCGCCGAAGGTGGCCGTCATGCCGCCCTGGAACGGAACGATGTAGAAGGGAGCCTTGTCGATCACGGGAGCCTTCGGCAGAGTGTTCGTCGGCACAAGCTTCGCGCGGGCGTCGGCCTTGACCGCGGCATTGTAGTCGGCGACGGTCTTGGCGAGCTTCGCGGGATCCAGTCCGGCGGCCTTGGCGGCTTCTTCAATCGTATTGCCCTGATAGATCGGAGCCTTGGCGCGCTCGTAGGACGCGAAGTCGGGCTTCAGAATCGGGATTTCGCGCGCCTTCTGATCGCACACCATGAAGGCCCAGTTGTCGGGCGTCATCGCGGCGACGTCGCGCGACATCTGCACGTAGGTCTGACCTTCGTCGATGAAGCGTTCGGCCTGACGGTTCACGCAGATGCCGTTGTTGACGATGTTGAGCGGATTCGCGCCCGTGGGACCGTGAATCGGACCGCAGTGATACTGGTCGACATTCACAACCTTTGCAAAGAGGGGATCGACGAGACGGATGTTTTCACCCATGATGATGCGCGAGCCGCGGATCGGCATCTTGGCGCCGGCCGAACCGATGTACTGCGTGACAAGCTGCTGATTGGCGGAGAAGCCGCCCGTGGCGAGGACGACGCCGTACTTGGCGTGCAGATCCGTGAGCCCCTTCTTGTCCTTCACGCGCACGCCCGTCACGGCCCCGGTCTTTTCGTCGGAGAGAAGCGCGATGCCCTTCGTGTTGAAGCGCATTTCGACGCCGAGGCTCTTGGCCTTGGCCATCAGGTCTTTGGCGAGCTGACCGCCGCCCGGCTTCACTTCACCGAGAACGAGGTGAGCGCGGGAGAGCATCGGCCAAACGAGCTTCGCGGGCTTCGAGAACTTGACGCCGACGTAGTCGGAGAGCCAACCCATCATGGCGTCGCAGTCTTCGGCGATCTTGCGCGTAAGCGCCTTGTCGCCCTTCCCCTGCGAGACCTTCATCATGTCTTCGTAGAAGGCGTCGACCGTGTCGGCGTCGTTCACGCCCTTTTGCTGCGCGGTGTGCACGCCCAGCATGAAGCCCGCGGCGTAGATCGTGTTGCCCGCGGGCATCGACATCTTTTCAATGAGAAGCGGCTTCAAACCGTTCTGCGCGGCGCGCACGGCGCAGACGAGACCGCCGCAGCCGGCCCCCATGATGATGAGGTCGTACTGCGCGGCCGGAGCCGCGGCGGCGATCGCCGATTTGGTGGCGGCGGCAACGCCCACCGCACCGACGGCGGCGTGCTTGAAGAAGGAACGACGCGTGGTGTCCATGAGAAATCTCCTTTGCATTCGAGGGAAGAGTCGAAGGATGTCGGCTTGCGATGTTCGCCAACGTCCGATTGAGGTCATTCTCCCGATTCTCCAGACCTTCGCCCACCCCCGAACGTCTCTTGACAAGCGGCGAATTTTGTGATTCCTCTCTCCCGCCGTTCTCGTCAAAATCCACCGTGCGTCCCTGCAGACCGTTTTTCCTTTCACCCGCGGTCAGGTCCGTCGCCTCGGCGCCCTCACGCGGGAGACGGATTCATTTTCCGAGTGCGGCACGTGCGGCTGAACGGCCCGCGATACGCCCGAAGGTGAGCGCCGCGGCAATCCCGTTTCCTCCGATTCGATTCGCCCCGTGCACGTTTCCGACGACTTCACCCGCCGCGAAGAGTCCTGTAAGAACCCTTCCCTTACGATCGAGTACCTCGCCCTCCGGCGTGATGCGAACGCCCCCGAGCGTGGAATGGATATTGAGGTATACGGGGGCCGCCCAGAAGGGAGGCGTCACGATTTTGCGGCAGACGACTCGACCGCACTTTCCGGTTTGCTTCTCCACCTCATCGTTGAAGGCTTCGACGGTGCGGCAAAGAGCGTCCGCGGGAAGTCCAGTCTTGCGGGCGAGGTCTTCGAGCGTCTCCGCCCGAAAAGCGTCGCCCGTCTGCAGCCCCCGATAGATGTCCTTTTGCGAAACCAAGTCGTAGGACGAAACGCCGCGGTCATCCGTCACGGTGTAGGCGCGGCCTCCGGCCGCGTTTCGGATCGCGAGGGCGAGCGCACGGCGGGAACCGTCCTCTTCGACGAAGCGTTCACCCCGACCGTCCACCAGGACGCAGGCCCCGACGTCCAAGTCGAGCCGAACCGCATGCGTCTGTCCCTTTCGCACGCCCGGAACCGCCTGCACGACGTCGAGATTGACGAGCGCCGCCCCCGCGCGTTCCGCGGCCCGCTGCCCGTCGCCCGTCGTCCCCGGCGCATTGTCGGTAGGCAGATCCGCCCAGTCGGGCGCCCAATGCTTGAGCAACTTCGGATTCGCTCCGTAGCCTCCGGTAGCCAGCACCACGCACTTTGCACGGATTTCGACGCCCTCCTTCGTCACGACGCCCGCGACGCGGCCCCGTTCGTCCTTGAGGAGATCCCGCACGGCCGTTTTGGTTCGGATTTCGCCGCCCGACTCGAGCAGTTTTCCCGAGAGCGTGCGGATGTAGGAGGACCCCCGCGGCAAGAAGGGCTTGTGCCCGCGCGGCCATTCGGCGCCCCAGGTCGTCTGCGTTTCGGGAAGAAAGCGTATGCCCATGCCTTCGAGCCAGTGAATCGTCGGGAGCGCTTCTTCGGCTAAGCGCCGGACGACGTCCGGATCGTTTCGCCCGCCGCCCGACTCGATCGTCTGCTCTGCGTGCCACGCAACCGAATCCTCGACGCCCATCGGCCCCTGCCGCTCGGGATCCGCGGCATTGAAGAGCCCGCTCGCCCGCAAGGTGTTTCCGCCGATCGCCGCCTCCTTCTCGAGCACCAGGACCGACGCGCCCTCTTCCGCCGCCGCGACGGCCGCGGCGAGGCCCGCGCCGCCCGCGCCCACGACGAGGACGTCGAACTCGCGGCGCCAGAACGCCCGGGCCGACCCCATCCCGAAGGTCCACGCGAAGGGAAGCGCAAGTCCCTGCAAAACCGTTCGCCGCCCGATCGTCATGCCGCACCTCCCGCGCCGGGGCTCAGGGCGGCGGCAAGGCGTTCGCGCTCGCGAAGAAAGTCCGCCACCTCCACGGCGTTTCGCACGTCGAGCTTTCCGAGCATGGCGCTGCGGCGGCTCTTCACCGCCTCTTCGGAAATGTCGAGAACGCCCGCGATCTCCTTGTTCGTGAGCCCCTTCGCGACGAGCTGCGCCGTTTCGCGCTCGCCCTCCGTAAGGGTCGCCCAGACGGCTTCGTATTCTTCCCGTTCGCGCTTCAGACGCCGGATTTCCCGATGCCGCTCGCAGGCTTTCTGCAGGGCGGGAATCAGCGTTTCCGGACGAGGTGGCTTCACGAGAAAGTCGACCGCCCCCTCCCGCACGGCGCGAAGCGCCATCTCGATGTCGCCGTGCGCGGAAAGAAAGACGATCGGAAGGTCGATTCCCTCCGTGCGCAGACGCCGCTGGAGTTCCAAGCCCGTCATCTCGGGCATGCGCACGTCAAGGAGAAGACAACCCTCACGCTCGCGGTCGTCCCAGGCGAGAAAGTCGAGCGCACTCGAATAGCCCTTTACCTGCAGGCCCGCGACTTCCAAAACGAAGGCGAGCGACTCGCAGACCGTGGGATCGTCGTCGACGAGGCGAATGAGAGGAGGTTGTTTCACTTTCATGATGTGTGTTCCTTGGAGTCGGGCGTTCGATCGAGCGGCACGGAGAGCGTCACGGCGAGGCCCGCGGGATTGCCCGCCTCAAACCGCAACCGTCCGCCGTGGGCTTCCGCGAGGCTCGCAGCGATCGCAAGCCCGAAGCCCAGGCCCTCGGGCTTATCCGAGAGAACGGGCTTCCCGAGTTTCGCGAGGCGATCGGGCGGAACGCCCGGACCGTTGTCTTCCACGCGCAGAAGCGCCGTGTCGCTTTCGCGCAGGAGCGACACGCGGATGCGGGGACCGACGGTCTTCGCCTGCGTCAGGGCGTCGACGGCGTTGTTGAGAAGATTGACGAGGACGAGTTCGAGCTCCATTGCGTCGCCCAGAACGACGGCGGGCGTTTCGAGTCCGATGCATTCGACGGGAATGCCCGCCTTCTTCGCCCGGCTGTGGCGAATCGCCCGCTCGGGGAGTCGGGCAAGATCGAAGCGCTCGAACTTCGTTCTTTCACGCTTCAAGGCCGCGCGCACGCGGTCGAGAATGTCGGCCGCCCGATAGATTTCCGAGAGAGCCTTTCGAAAGGCGGACTCCTCCCGATCTTCGTCGTGCAGGCCCCGCTTCTTCATGAGAAGAAGGGCGTTGAGATAATTGGCGGCGTTCGTCACGGGCTGCTTTACTTCATGCGCGAACATGGCGGAGAGCTGCGTGACCGTCGCGCCTCGCTCGAGGCGCTCCAACTGCGCGCGGCTTTCGCGAAGGGCTTCCGCGGCGGCTTCTCGTGCGGCCGAAGCTTTTTGCAGTTGCCGCGTGCGGCGGCGTACGAGAAGATTGACGCGCACGATGTGAACGCCGACCAGGAAAAGCGCACAAATCCCAAGCGCAATTTCCGTATGAAAGCGCCGCCAGAGCCCCGCCGCGGACCAGTCGCGAAGATAGGCATAGGGGCCCTCGCGAAGCGTGCGGTAGAGATTGCGCACTTGGGTGAGATTGGTGTTCGAAATCCAGTCGTAGCCGCCCTCGTCCACGGGCTGCGTGAGCACGGCGATCGTGATGTCGCGCACCACTTCGGGCGAGGCCGTCGGGAGCGCCGCGAGCATCAGATCCGGATAGAGCGCGGTGGATCGGCGGCATCGGTCGCCCGGCGCCGTGCGTTCGTTGACGATGCGAAGTTCCTTGGCCTCCACGACGCCCGCCGCCACCGCGTCCTCCCATTCGCAGGTCGACAGAATTCCGACGTCCGCCATCCCGAGCATCACCATCTGCAGGACGTCCGGGTAGTTCCACTCCGTGTAGAAAACTTCCCCGAAGAAGTCTTCGGGGTCTTTCCCCTGCTCGGCGAGTTCCCCCTTCGGAACGGCGCTTCCCTCAAAGGCGTTCGGGTCGGTCGTCGCGACCGACCGTCCCTTGAGATCGGCGAGCGTTTTGAGCGTGCTTCCCGAGCGAACGAGGAAGACGGCTCCGACCGAGCGGTCCGCTTCCTTTCGGTCCGCGCGGCGTCGCGTCGCGATCTGCTGCAGACCGAGGTCGCTCTCGCGCACAGCGTCGCCGCTCGACAAAATCACGAAGCCGTTGGTTCCCAGACGCGACGGTTCGATCGGCTCGCCCCGCGGAAATTCGACCGTGGTGAAGCGATACTGCGGATAGCGGGTCTTGAGGCGCTCGATGAGGGGCGTATAGGTGTCGATGAAAAAACGAGGATTGAAGGTGTCGACGAGACCGACCGTGACGTCCACGGGTTCGCGCGGAGATGCCGGTTCATCCGCCCGCACCGAAAAGGCTCCGCAGACGGACAAGACGCCGCCGAAAAGGAGAACGAGGGACGAAAGGAGCCGCATGAATGTCGGGAGCAGAATTTCGAAGGAATCATCATTATACGAGGCTGCTCCTTGACGCCTCGATCAGCCGACGGCGGTTGAGGCCGTGAACCGCCTTTTTTTTTCGCCCGAAATCGACATAAACTTCGCCGTTCCGGCGGAGTGCCGAAAAGATCGAAGCACCCAGGGAAAGCGGAGGAACGGTCCGGTCTTTATCCAGGGAGAACGCTGCGCCGTTGAAGTTGATGCCGAGCATTGCAGCGGTCGAATCGGGCTAAGACGGGATTTTGAACGAACGGCCGTCCGCGCCGTTTGTCCCGATCCCGAAGTTTCGTGACCGTCGCCTCGAGCGCGTGCGCGTCCGATTGGCTTGCGGCGGATGCGATGACGACGCCCATTTACAGCCGACGAAGAGCGGCCCCCCTCCTTGGTCGACGACGTCACGGCGCTGGACGCCATTCGCTTCGCCGTAGGACAAACGGGATGGAAGCCGGATACTTCCGGCGGGTCACTTCGTCGCGTCTGCGGAATCCTTTCCGGAAACCGCCCTGAAGATCGGTCGAAGTAACGTTCCTACAGGTCCCGAAAGCCTGAGTGCAACTTTTCCGGGAAGTTAAGGCGATAGAAACCTTCCAACCTTGATCGGAAGGTCGGAAGGCTTCCCCTGCGGAATGGAATCGCATCAACCTTGTTGCATCACGGGACTTTGAAGCCGAAGTTGTGGCACTGCGAACAGAAATCTTCTGTCTGCCCGTGTTGCACGTGGCAGTAAGTGCATTCGAGGGCCTTGCCGTAATGCGGCGATACGTGCGGATTCGTGGGTTTATGGTCTTTTGTCTTTTCTGCCAATTGATCGGGATTATGACACCCCGTACAGACATCGATTTCGGGTGTGACGGGATTGGCCTTGTCATTTCCATGACAAGACTCGCACTTCACACCGGCCTGAGCGTGTCGATCGGCACCGAGCGCGGCTGCTTGTACGGAGACAGCCGTAGTCATAGCGCAGAGAACGACAAAAATGGTCGTAGAGAGTCGCATGTTGTGGAGATTCGCGTTTTTTGAGAACGACTCCCCCCCTGCCGGCCCGATTCAGAGAAAATCGACCGGAAAGAAGTCGTCGTGAAGAGTGAATTGACTGAGGCGGAGGCGGCTTTTGCCGCCGTCCGCCTATTCGTCACGGGGACTTAGTGCCGTATCAGCACCAACTCTTTTCCTTCGCGGCTTCAATACCCGCGATACGGCCGTAGACAATGCAGTCGGTCACTGCGCACGAACCAAGACGCACGGCCCCGTGTACACCCCCCGTCGATTCGCCGGCCGCATAAAGACCGGGAATCGGCTTGTCGTTGACGATGTCGAGGGCATGACCCTGCATGTCGGTGTTAATGCCGCCCATGCAGTGATGAACCTTCGGGACCATTTCCGACACGTAGAACGGAGCCTTGCCCATCGGCTTGGCATGCTGATTAACATAGCGCCCGAAATGATCATCCTTACCCGTTTCGACGGCATGATTCCACTCGGCAATGCTCTTTTTGAGCCCTTCGAGATTGATCTTTTCGCCTTCGGCAAGGGCTTCGAGCGTTTCGTAGCGACGGACGCACTTGCGTTCCAACTGCTTTTCAAGAAGACCGGGACGGGAAACCGTCATCGGTTGCACACCAATGGAGTCGGCTACGGCATAGCAATGGCCGCCCTTGTTCAGGTAGACCATGATGGCATCGGCACGAACCTTGCGGTTGGCAAGTTCGTTGACAAAACGGCTGCCTCCCTTGTCTTCTACCCAAACGCCGTACATGGCCGCGGCCCCTTGCGCGAAGAAAAGTGCAATCCCCATACCCTTTTCAGTCGGTGCACTCCACGGTGCGCACTGAATCCAACTCGTTTGGATCATATGGCAGCCGATTCGGGCGGCTTCACGCCAAGCTTCCGAAGTCGCGCCGGGCTGACACGTCGTACCGACCTTATCCGTGAGTTTCGGGTCTTGCTGAGCACGGAATTCGACGTCGGCACCGAAACCGCCGTGCGCCAAAATAACGGCCTTGCGGGCGCAGATGAACTTCACTTTGCCGGACGTTGCGTCGGGGAAGCGATAGCCTTCGCGAACCTGCACACCCTTGACGCGACCGTCGGCGTCGCGAATGATGTGTTCCATGAAGACGCGGGTACGCGGCGTAACGCCGAGTTCCTTGAGTTTGGCGACTTCCTTGTTGACGATTTCAGAGCCGGAACCGCCTTTCAAAATCGCACAACGCGGAACAGAATGGCCGCCTTCCTGAGAAACACGTTCCTGAACCCAGTCGACGCCGAGTTCTTTAACTGTCCATTCCCACGTCGGAAGCGCCTGCTGACACAAGTGGAGAACCTTGTCCGGATGGTTGAGACCCGCACCCTCGCGAATCATATCTTCAGCCATCAGCTCGGGCGAGTCCTTGTAGCCCTGCTTCTTCTGCATCGGAGTACCGGGAACTCCCATGATGCCGCCATTGATGATCGAGTTACCGCCGATCGTACGCATCTTTTCGAGGACACAGACGGATGCGCCGGTTTTGCGCGCTTCAATTGCGGCAGCCAGTCCGGCAAACCCGGAGCCGATCACGACGATGTCGAACGTTTCATCCCATTTCGCGGGCATTGGTTCGATCGGAGAAGCCTGGGCGGCGGTCATGCCACCGACAAGCATGGTTGAGCCTGCTGCGGCAGTTTTGAGCCAGTCACGGCGAGACATATTGGACATGGAAACTCTCCTTTTGAGTTTATGCGGGTTATCGAGGTAGATTGTTCTACGAACCTGCCTCTATACTGCGCATCGTACGGAGACAGCCTTTTTACAAATAGTGCGGGAGTCCAAGAGCATGTTGGGAAATTCGCAAGACTTCTGGAGAAGCCTAGTGAATCCCAGTGAAAATCTGAACATATGGAAACTCGTCCTTGCCCTAGGACGGACAGGCAATCTTACGAAGGCGGCCATTCAGGCGGACATGGAATTGTCAGCCGCTTCGCGCGCGATCCGTTCCCTTGAAGACGAATTGGGCACGCCCCTGATCGACAGAAGAACGAAGCCCAATAAACTCAATCCGATCGCCAGGGCTTTGTTGCCCAAAATCGAACGCATGATGGTATTGCAGAAGAGCATCGTCGCAGAAGCCTCACGCCCTGAAGGGGCGCCGTTGCGCATGATGATACGCATCAGTGCGCCGAGCAACATTGCTCGAAAGCCGATCCTCGAACATCTCACGTACTACCGCGATCACGTCGATCCGACGGTAGAGTTCGAACTCCTCTCCAACCTCAATCATGCCGATGTATTGAGCGGGGCCGTCGACATCGCGTTTTTGCCGTACTTTCCGAGAGAAGTGCCCGAACTGTTTCTCGACCCGTTCTTGCCTGGTACGACGCTCATGCTTGCTTCGGCGGAATATGTCGAAAAACACGGTGCTCCGTCGGAACCTGAAGAACTTGTTCGCCATCAGCTGTTCCTGAGAAGCGGTCCGTACTATCCGTTCACGAAATGTCTCTTCAGCGATAGGGAAATGTTCGACCTAGAAACAGGATGCCGAACCGTCATTTCCGGAAATCTTTCCGGAAATGATCTTCGAACCCTCAAAGCAGGAGCCATCACATCGGGTCGACTTTCATCACCGAATCTCAAAGCGTTCTACGGAGATTCGTTGACTTGTTTGCAAGGCGTCATCAACGGCTTTGGCATTTCTATCGACCTTTCCTTGGGCTTCGTAGACGAATACCTGAAAAACGGCACTTTGGTCCCCGTCTTGCCGCAATGGCATAGGCCGCTGTGGATCAACACGCTTGCCATACACGAGAAAAACCGAAGCAACGAAACGCTGATGCGTTTTTTCCGATGGTTTGTCGAGGAGGAGGGAAAACACGGGAAATCGCGCTGGTTCGATTGGTTCCGTCACTTCGGATTGGATCCCGAGGCAATTTTGAAGCGCGGTTATTGACAAGAAAAAAGCCCGCTCCAGAGGAGGCGGGCCAACCAAGCGCCTCGAAGGGCGCTTGGATTGCATTGCGACGGAGAGAGCAATCAGAAACGGTGAACCAGACCAAGTACCACCTGGAGGGCGTGCGGATTTACGTTTTCGGTTTCTTCACTGCCGACGGTCACTTGTTTGTCCAAGTCGTCGCGGGTGTAACTAGCGGCCGTGTAGATATTCGTACGCTTGCTCAATGGATACTTGTAGCCGATCGTTCCGGAGACGCGCGTTGCGCCAATATCGGAATAATTAACAAGTTCTGCATCACGATAACCGAGCGCGAAGAGCGCTTCACCGCCGAACGCAGGAATGTTCGCTCCCGCAATCAAGCCGTACCCCTTCACCATGCGGTCATTGAGCTTGCCGTCATTAAAGGCGAGGGGAACAATTTCGGACGGCGTGGGAAGACGCCACTGATTGTCAAAATACTGACCAGCAAGATAGAGCTTCCCAAAATCGAAGCGATAGTTTGCACCGAGCGTCACGGCAATGCCGTCGTCAGCCTTGGCCGTATCGGGACGCTTGCTGCTCCACGGATTCCATTCAACAATACCGACCGCAGAGAGGCGTTCCCCGCGATAGGCAAGACCCACGGAACCGTAACGGTCGGCCGTACCTTTGTTTTCTTCAGCACCTTCCGGGCCGTTATATTGGTCGGTATTGGACGACCACTGCGCATAAGCGGTGAAGTTTCCAAACGTCGGGGATTTGTAGGCGATTACGTTGTCAAGACGGCCGGAATTGAAGCCGAAAACATTTTTATATCCAGCAATGTGATCGCTCCAACCGATCGCGAACGGATTAAGGATCGGGGCGGCAATACCCCACGTGCCGTATCCTGCCGTAAGGTGTTGCAAACGACCGAACGCTATCGTGCCGTACGTGTCGTCGGCAAGATAGAGCGAAGCTTCACGCCCGAAAAGGCGAGTGCTCGTAGCTTTAGCAAATTCACCAGAATCCGATTCGAAGCCGTTTTCCAGAATAAAACCGACTTTCAAACCATTGCCAAGATCTTCTTCACCCTTGATCCCGATACGGGAACCAAGGCTCATGCCAGACTTGACTTCAAACGTGTCGTCGGACGAATTTCCATCGTCGAAGTCCTTGCTCATGTATGAGAGACCTTCGTCGATGATCCCGTAAATCCGGACTTCGGCGGCAAGGGAGGAAAGAGAAAATGAGAGGGTAACAGCTGCAACAGCTGCTCCGATTTGTGTTTTGGTCATAGCGATCTGTCAGCGTCTTCGCGACGCTTCTCCGAAAGGTTGAGTGTTGTCATCCGGTCATTGCCAGATTCTTCGAAAGGTTAGGGAAAACCTTCCGGAACACCTATCGGACTTTTTCAAGACTGTCTTGCGAATTTCTCAACACCAAAGAACGCAACAGATCCATAAGGCTGTCAACGCCTTACCGCCTCATCCTGTTTCTGCACCGACACATTCCCGGTCTCGGTTTAATGCTCACCTACGGCCTGCTCCGCACCTGCGCCGCGCTCATCATTGAAGAGCGTTCGAGTTCGCCGTAGGCAAAGGTGCTTTCGCCCAAGCGGAACTGACCGCCGATGCCGTAGGTCACCCAGCCGCCGCCGAGGTCTTCGTCAAGCGACGCGCGCAGACCGTTCTGCGAAGCCGTGCCGTCGGCTTCACCCAGGAAGTCGTACGAGTAGCTTGCGTGAGCGTAGATCGTGCCGGCCTCGTTCGGGAAGTCAAAGCCCGTACGGAACGCGATGCGAGTGATGAGGTTCTGATAGTCGTCCTGCTCGATCTTCACGCCGTTCAAAGCCGTGGCGCAGAGTACATTCCGATCACCGTCACCGACGGTCTGCCGGGCATGATGAAGGCGAGTGAGACGGTCTTCCCGCAGACGAGGCACAAAGAACTTGGGGTCCGGACGCCCGGAAACCAAGTCATTCCCCCGTCCTGAACCCGAGGACTTCATCGTTGCACCTCCCTTTTTTTCCCCCGGGAGATTCGGGCGGGCAACGCACCTGCACCGCCACTCCATCTCAGGGACCGGCACCAGGGCTTTCCCTTCGCGGCCTCATGCCCCGCCATGCAACCTCAGAAGAAGCATTTCCTCACCGCTCGGACCCGAAACATGTACATCATCAGCAGCTTTTTCTTTCCGTGCGTCATCATTGCCGGACGAACACAAAAAAATAATATAAAGTCCTAATTTCCCTTGTCATACAAGGGATTCTCTTATTGATCGCAATTTGCGAACACCTTCAAATTCAAGCTACAATCGTGCAGGTCATTCTCAGTGAGAGAGGAAGATGCTGGACAAACCTACGCTTCGGGAGCTTCAACTTCACCTCGACGCCCTGATCCGACTCGACCGAGAAACCGAGTGGGTCGAATTCAAAGTCAATCCTGACCGGGAGGCTCTCGGTAAATACATCTCCGCCCTTGCCAACTCCGCCGCTCTGTTGGAAAAAGAATGTTCCTACATCGTCTGCGGCGTCGACGATGCCACTCACGCCGTTGTCGGCACCTCAGCGCATTTCAGCACAGCCAAACACAAAAATCAGGAAGTTGAAAGCTGGCTGCTGCAGAAACTGACCCCCAAAACGGAATTTCAACCGTTCGAGTTTGAAACTGAAGCCGGCGTTCACGTCTTGCTGATTCAAATTCCCGCCGCCACTCACGTTCCCGTCAAATTTGACGGAGTTGAATGGGTCCGAGTGGGTTCCTACACCAAACGGCTTCAAGAATTTCCGGAAAAAGAGCGTTTGCTCTGGCGTGCCTTTGACAAGAAACCTTTCGAAGCACACCTCGCCGCCACCATGCTCTCCGTCACTGAGGTAGTCGATCTTCTCTCCGACACGGCCTACCTGAAGTACATGGGCATCGAGCGTCCGCGAACTTACGAAGCGCTTATGGAACGCATGGTTTCCGACAAAATTCTCATTCAGGAAGTGAACGGACTCTATTCCATCACCAACCTGGGAGCCATTTGCTTTGCGAAACAACTCAGCGACTTCCCGACACTGGCCCGGAAAGCCCTGAGAATTATTCGGTACGAAGGAAACACTCGTCTCCATACGGAAAAGGAGCACCTTTGGAATCGAGGCTATGTCACGGATTTCGAAGGGATGATCGGTTACATCAACGCACTGCTTCCAAGTCGAGAAATCATTGGAGAAGCATTGCGTCGGGAAGAAAAATCCTATCCCGACATCATCATCCGAGAACTGGTACCGAACGCTCTCATCCATCAGGATTTTCGAATCACCGGATCCGGACCGATGTTGGAAATTTTTGCCGACCGCATTGAGATTTCCAATCCCGGACGACCGCTTGTCGAAACAACCCGCTTCATCGACACGCCTCCCCGCAGCCGCAACGAAGAGTTGGCCTCTCTGATGCGCCGCATGGACATTTGCGAAGAACGCGGCAGCGGCATCGACAAAGTGGTGGCCGCTACGGAAGAAGCTAACCTTCCCGCGCCCGAGTTCGACGTGAACGGCGACAATTTCAAAGTCGTGCTGTTGGCTCGAAAGCCCTTTAAGGAACTCACCGCCGAAGAAAGACTGCAGATCTGCTATCAGCACTGCGTGCTGAAGTACGTCAACCGAGAACCGATGACGAATGCGACGTTGCGGCAACGTTTTGGAATCGAGACCAAAAATTCCGCCGAGGTCAGCCGAATCATTCGTGAGGCCGTCTCCAATAATCTCATCAAATTCCACGATCCCGACGCGGGTCCTCGAACACGGCGATACATTCCGTATTGGGCGTAATCACCGGTGTGACGTCAAGTCTTGGCCCGGGAAGCCAGCCGTCCCCTCTCCGAAATCGGGCTGAGGGTTCCCTTTCGCCCCCCTTTCCGCACCGCAACACGCCAGTGATGCGGGCTTTCGGACGTGCCGCTCGGCATCCGGCGGTTTCTACTTCGATGATGTTTCTCTCGGTTGTCACTGTCTCAATTCGAGGCTGTACAAACCGAGCCCCGCGCCCGTGCGCTGCCCGAGCGCACGAATCAAAAGGTCCCCCACGCGTCGCCGCGCAGAGGACCGAAGAAAGTTCGGGCCGGTGCCGCTGTCGGCACCGAGTCCTCAAGAACAATCAGAAGAAATGACGCAGACCGACGTTGAAGGCCCACGGATTGTCGACGTCGCCGCCCGTCGAGCGTTCGAGTTCGCCGTAGGCAAAGGTGC
>UQYG01000019.1 GCA_900545275.1 uncultured Sutterella sp. | reverse complement strand
CGCAAGGGATTTGAATCAATTGAGGTTGCTCAGCAGTGGCTCGAAGGTTACCTGTTGCGTTACAACGAACAGAGCTATCACAGCGGCGTCAATTGGGTCACTCCCAAGAGCCGCTTCGACGGTACCGAGGAAGCCATCTTGCAGGCTCGTAAGCAGGTGCTTGAACGAGCACGTGAACGTCACCCTGATCGCTGGATCCGTAGCCGCGTATGGGACTGCACGCCCTCCGGAAGCCAGTGGCTGAACCCGGACAAGCCCGACGCGCCCAAGACTTAATAGCGAAAGGGCCCTGCGCGCACGCAGAGCCCTCCCTATTCACGTTTACGGTCATCGGGATCCCTCCCCGTACCGTGGGGGCAATACAATCAAACCAAGACACATTGCCCCCTATTCATGTTTTGAAAATATCCTGGGGTAGCGAAGCGTAGGGGCAAAGCCCCTGAACGAAGTTTTAATGGCTCAAAACGATTGAATATTTTCGGAAAGACCGCTTGACAAATACCGTTCTTTGCCGGCGTTCTGACCGGACATCGGGGTGAATTTTTCGATCTTGGGAGCCCCGTGAACGACGACGCTAGTGGAAATGTCTTGGAAGTCAGACATATTGAGCCTCAGTAACAGAGAAGTGATCGGAACCTCAGGCAGAGCCTGAGGCCTGTTACAGGGGAATTACCAAGTGGAAGAATATCTGAAAAAAAACAAGCTCCCGTCGCTTGCAGAATGAGAAGAATGTGCTTAAAATGACAGCAACAGTTCCCGAAGGCCTCTGTTCGAATCGTTGGACATGCATACAAAGAGGGACGCTTCGCCGGTAATGCTTGCGTTACCGGCATTTTCATATCTGCATGTTGTGAAATACACTAAACCTGCTCTTTCTCTGGACGCCCAAAAGGCTCTGTTGACCGAAAGAGGACTTCGGATCAACAGTGATGTGTTGCTACGGAAGCTTCTTCGTGATTATGGGTTTGCTCGATTGGATGCATATTGCGAAGCTTTTGTGCTTTCCTCCGGAACACGGAATTTCCGAAAGTCAACGTCTCTTTCGCAGGTTTGGCAGGTTATCAAACTGGACGAAGATCTGCGTAATCTTCTTTTTCCTTACCTAATTCGAATAGAACTTGCGATCAAAGCTGGCTTGGTGGAATATCTTGCACAAGAAGGCGGAGCCTTCGTTTACATGAACCGCGAGATTTTCCACGATCAAGCTCTCCATGTAAAGCTACTGGCTCATGCTTCGGAGACATGGCTTCGTTCATCAGATCAACAGACGCTGGCGTTTAGAAGAAAATACAACGAGACAAAAATGCCTCCGATCTGGTATTTGATGCAAGCCCTGCCTCTCGGCTCAGTTTCGAAATGGATCAGTAACTTAAAAATTCCATTTAGTCAGGATTTGATGAATGCACTTCATTTGCCTACGCAGAGAAATTTCATCAAAACCGGATTACAAGGGTTAACAATTTTGCGCAATTTTTGCGCTCACGGCGCTCGAATTTGGAATTGTGTTTTTCCTGTTTCTTTTATGGTGGATCAGACAATTCCTAGGGAACTTAATCCTCAACGCCTTGCTGCGGCGTTGAGTCTTGTCTAGCTGTGTTTGGATAGGCTTGACCTAAATGTTGAACAATTTAGGACTAGGCGCTCTGCCATCTTGGCAACTGTGCCGAGATGGCAGCTCCAACTGATGGGTTACCCGTCTAATTACCAAAACTAATTCATGGTCCTTAGCCGTGAATGGGTCCCCGGAAGGGTTGTAAAACGACAAAGCCCATCGCAGCAACTATGGGCTAAGTCAAATTAGGTGCCAAAATGCCAAACGCTCTCCTTGCTTCGCGTCAGGTTATACCACAGTAGGTTTCGGTTTCTATCGCAATCAAGGGCGGAGTCCATATTGATGTCATTGCGGTAGTCCTCATGTGTTGTTATTGAAGATTCTGTGGCATAAAGTTTAGACACATAAGCGATAGCGTTGTTTGGGGCTTCCTTTCGGTTCCATCGGCTCCAATTTTTTGTCGGCCACTAACTTCCTCACGTGATTTCCAATTGTCGAACGTGAGAGACCAGACATTTTCTTCATTGAGTTCTGGCATAGAAACCTCACAACCTACCAGCCAAATGTTTGGTTGATGGTTGGTTACCTGCTATTTGACGCCTAAATACGCAGTTACCTACCACTTAATTGCCATCTGGTTGGTAGGTAACAGGTAGCCGAAAAATCTCTCGTAGCTACAAGGCTATCGCTCAGACGTCAGATGGTCGTTGGACTTTGGACCCTCCTTATTGCCTAAATTGGGATGTGGAAGGATTTTGAAAGCCAATGGAAGAATTGGGATGACGACGCTCACACCGTAGCGTGCCCGTTGCTCAACAGTCGGAAGCTGATCTACTACCGTACGCCCACCGGTCTGCCGGGCAAGAGCGCGCTGGAACGTGACAACGAAAAAATCAATGAGGCCATTCGCTACTTCGGCTTTTTCTGTGATGTCTCAACCATGCCGGCCAGGGCGGCGGAAGTCTATGACAATTATTGTGCAAGAGACTTGATTGAGAAGGCCTTTGGGAGCGGAAAGAGCGATGTCGAGATGAATGTGGCTCGGGCTCACAGTGACGTGACTCTGGAAGGACGATTCCTGATTTCGTTTATCGCTTTGACAATCCTTACGGACCTTCATCGTCGAATGAAGCAAAAGACCACGCGCATCGTCAAGGGAAAAGCGGTCGTGGATCGTCCTATCGGAGACGAAATGACTCTCAAGGAGATCCGCAACTACCTGGGCTCGATCCGATTGATCAATGACGGTCGCGGCAACCGCGTCTGGCAGGAAGTCACCGTTCGTCAACACAATATCACCCGCCGTCTCGGCTTTCCCGACCTGTATCGTGAGTTGCCGGACTGGGGTCCAAGATGATCTATTCCTACCTGTGCAGGTTCTCTATACGGATTCTCCTATCCTAATTTAGGGAGGGAGAGCTCTCCGGCTTCAATCGATAGGACGCCTGATCTGCGCAAAGTCTTGCATCGGCACCCCGTTTGGCTGACAGTCGTCACACGGCCCGAGCCAATGTTCAGGTCGACGATCGGGTTTCCCTGCCAACATCTCACCGACAGACCATGGGCCGAAGCACATGGCGAAGGTGATGAACGGTACCGACGTTGATCCCTCGCATTGTACGAGGAGAGAGGGAATTCGTTAAGGGACGCCCTATAATGCCGTGGCTTTTTCACCTTTTTTTTATGTTTATTCCCATGCCGCGCTTCATCAAAACCTTTGATGAGCTCACCGTCGACGAGCTCTACCGCATCCTCTCAGCCCGCGCGGCCGTGTTCGTGGTCGAGCAGAAGTGTCCCTATCAGGACGTCGACGGCGTAGACCGAAACGCTCTGCACGTGTGGCGTGAGGAAGACGGGAAAATCCTCTGTTACCTGCGCGCCTTTCCCTTGAAAGAAGACTACTCGGTCTTTCAGATCGGGCGCGTTCTCACCACGGTGCGGGGCCGGGGCCTCGGCGCCCTCGTATTCGAAGACGCCATGGAGGCCCTGGCGGAGCGCCATCCCGTGCAACGCATCGTGCTCGAAGCGCAATGCTACGCGACGGGATTTTACGAGCGTTTCGGCTTCAAGACTTCGGGCGAGCCCTTTGATGAGGACGGGATTCCGCACATCCTCATGGAAAAGACGTTCACGCCGCCGCAAGTCTGACGCGAAAACGGCGAACGCAGCTAGTCAATTCATTTAGATTCCCGACAGGGTCTTTAATTTCCGCCTTCCCCGGAATCGGGCAATTCGAGTCCTTCAACCGTCACGCCGCGAGACGCGAAGACTTCCTTGGCGGTGAAAAGCGCGTTCAGGGTCCTGGGAAAACCCGCGTAAGGCGCCATATGAAGGAACGTCGCGACGATCCGCTCGGGACGCACGCCCACATTGAGCGCCGTCTGAATGTGCGAACGAAGCTCCCGCTCGCATCCGCCCAGAGCCGCAAGCGTCGTAATCGTGGCTACGGCCTTTTCTTCGTCCGAAAGCCCTTCCCTTGCGTACACCGTCCCGAAGACGAAGTCGTGGATCCACTTCTCGGCATCGTGCGCGATGTCGCCCAACTGATCCGTGAGCCGGTTCGGAGTCTTTCCCGTGAAACGGTCGAAGACGGAACAGTCGTTTTCTTTTTCCTGCATGGTCGGGCTCCTAATGATGGTCACTTCGAACATTCTGCGTCCGCCCGTCCTAATCGTCGGGAGAGAGCCGTGCCTCCCCGCTCCTCCCGAGGCATGATCTTTTTCCGATTGCAAAGCACTACAATACGTAATTGCGAATCATTCGTAGCAAGAAAAAAAGGTGGGATCATGTTCAAAACTACTCTGGTCGTTGACGGAATGATGTGCGCCATGTGCGAGCAGCACGTGCGCGATGCCGTTCAGAAAGCGCTCGATGAGCGCCGCATTTCCGTGAAGAAAATCACCGCCTCGCGCAAGAAAAAGGAGGTTGCGGTTCTTGCGGAAACGCCCGTTGAAGAGCGTCTGCTCTGCTCCGCCGTTCAGGCGACGGGTTACGACACGGGCGCCTATCGGAGCGCTCCGTACGAAGAGAAAGGCTTCTTCTCGAAAATCTCCTCTTTGTTCGGCTGACCCGCAATATTCGGATCGGCGAACGGCTCCCGTCGTGACCGCTTCGTGACGACGTTTGGCTTCGAGCAAAGAAGGCGTCATCTCCGATCAATCGACCATCCTTTGCCCGGAAAACGGCGCGACAATGCCTTCGTTATTCACCGGACGCGTTGCCGCGTCATCTTCCCGCATGTCCTCTCCTTCCGCCTCCGCCATTCCCCGCACCGTCTGGGCGCTCGGGTTCGTGAGTCTTCTCATGGACGTCTCGTCCGAGATGATTCATGCCCTGCTGCCGCTCTTCATGGCGGAAACGCTCGGCGCAGGCGCCCTTTGGATCGGACTTGTCGAGGGTCTCGGCGAAGGTGTTGCGCTTCTTACCAAAGTCGTCTCGGGCGTCGTTGCCGACCGCTTCGGGCACAAGAAGCTCCTGGTATTTCTTGGCTACGCTCTCGGCGTCCTCTCCAAACCGGTTTTTGCTCTTGCGGGCGCCATGCCCGTCGTTCTCGGCGCGCGCGTCGCGGACCGCATCGGAAAGGGACTTCGCGGCGCACCGCGCGATGCGCTCGTAGCCGAAGTTACGCCGGAAGCGGTTCGGGGCGCCGCCTTCGGGCTTCGGCAGTCGCTTGACGCGGCGGGCGCCTTCGTGGGACCGCTTCTCGCCTCCGCCCTTCTCCTCTTCTGGACGGACGACTACCGCTCGATCTTCTGGGTGGCGCTCATCCCGGGCGTTCTCTGTCTCCTTCTCATTCTCTTGGGCGTCGAGGAAGGCAGGACTCCGGACGACTCCGCTCACGAAACACCCGCCAAGCGTTCACTCCCCAAACTTCACGTTCTTTCGGATCCCGCCTTTCGATCGCTCGTCGTACTCGGGTCGCTCTTTGCCGTAGCGCGCTTCTCAAACGCCTTCATCGTGCTGCGCGCCGCCGATGCGGGTTTCGCCGCAGCCGCGATTCCGCTTCTCATCATGGGCATGAACCTCGTCTTTTCCGCCGCCTCCTATCACTTCGGCCAATGGGCGGACAAGACGAATCCTAAGACGCTCCTTGCGGTCGGGATCGGCATCCTGATTCTCGCCGACCTTGTCTTCGCATTTCTTCCCGCACAGTGGGGCGTCGTGATCGGGATCGTCCTCATGGGTCTGCATCTCGGCGCCACGCAGGGAATCTTCTCCATGCTCGTCGCCGAGACCGCTCCGAAAGCCGAGCGGGCGAGCGCCTTCGGAATCTTCGGGTTCGCAAGCGGGCTTTCCGCCATAGCCGCGGGACTCCTTGCCGGCGTCCTCTGGGATGCGGTCGGACCGAAAGCGACGTTTCTGAGCGGTGCGGTCCTCGCCCTTTTCGCTCTGGTTTGGCTCCGTCGTCACCGTTGACGAACCGTGTGACCGTAAATTCTGCGCATTTCCTGCAAAATCAGGAGTGTTACGCTTGACCCCCTATCGCTTGATATCCCCCGCATTGCAGATTTCGCAAATTGACTTTGCGCGAACTTGGATTTTGAAATTTGCCCCTTTTTCCTATCGTTAGAGGCGTCGATCAACCTCTCGGCTGGAAAAAAATGAAAAGCTTCAAACGTCGAGTGAGGGTTCAAACGAGAATATTCGGTCGTTCATCCTTGGCATGCGCCACAAGTTCTGAGTTTTGATCTCTCGGACAATCGACCTGAAGAGGAGTCCCTCTGCTCACAGGTCGATCGTCGGGCCGCAAACTCTTTGGAAGATACCGCCAAAAGACCAAAAGGAGAATCCAATGAAAATGAAGCAAATCGCCGCCGGTCTTGCCGCCGCCCTCTTTCTGGCGGGCTCGGCCTCGGCGCTCGAAAACACGGTGAAACCCGAAGTGACGGCACCGCTCGCGAAGTCGCCCAAGGTGGCGCTTCTCGTCGGAAATTCGTATTCCTTCTACAACTGCGGCGTGCACACCTATCTTCGCGGCCTCATGAAGGCCGGCACCCCGAAGGAGAATATGAAGACCCGTCTTCTGACGATCAGCTCGGGTTCGCTCTCCTTCCACGACATGAAGTTCTATCTGTCGCCGCACGAACAGGATCCGTATGCCGTTGTCAAGGACGGCATGCTCGAACACCCGATGTTCGACGTCGTGCTGATGCAGGGCCATTCCGCAGCCGCAACTTCGAAGAAGCGCCTCCCCTTCTTTGAGAAGTACGCCAAGGCGCACGCCGACACGATCCGCGAGGCGGGCAGCACGCCGCTTCTCATCATGACCTGGCCCAAGAAGGACAAGCCTGAAGAGATCACGAAACTCGCCGACAACACGATCCGCATCGCCAACGAAGCCAGAATGATGACGGTCCCCGTGGGACTAGCCTTCATGGAAGCGATCAAGGCGAAGCCGGACCTTGAGATGTACATGCCCGACAAGAGCCATCCGTCCGCGGCAGGTTCGTACCTTTACGGTGCGGTTCTCTATTCGACGCTCTTCCACCGCACGCCCGCCGACATCAACTACCTCGGCGAATGCGAGAAGCCTCTTTCCCCTGAAACGGCCAAGTTCCTGCGCGATGTCGCCTGGAGCACCGTGACGGAATTCTTCGGTTGGGCGAAGTAGTTTCTCACCGTCTTTTTTCTCCTACCTCATAGGAACGCGCTCCGTCCGATCCGCCAAGCTGTGGACGGAGCGCGCTTTTTTTTTCATATGAGAGAAGCAAAAGCTTGGATGCAAAACGACGACCGCGAGGGCAGAAAAGACATTGCCGCGAAGATTAGTTTCGCTCGCTGTTCGCGACTGGTGCGTACAGCGCCGCGTGAACTTTTCGAAGTTCTGCAAGGAGCTCTCGAAGCTCGGCATTCTGCTCTCCCGCGGAGAGCGGATCACTCTGGGTATGGGAACGACGGTAGCCTCGTCTCAACAACGCTGTTGGGATTTGGACATGAAGAAGATTGAAGGAGAAAACGATGGCGACAAGTGAAAAGACTATCGCTGAACTTTTGGCGCAAAATGTGGACTTCGCTCTGGTGTCCCGCAAGCAACTCGCCGAACATTTTGGAATCACCCCTCAAGGTTGGGACATGTGGGTTCGCCGAGGCAAGGCACCCAAGAAAGTCACCCCCGACGGGATGTTCCCCCGGTGGCGATTGAGCGACATTCGAGAGATGCTTGAGCGACAGTACGTTCAGGGTGTGAAGTCTGACGCAGAGAAAAGTAACGAATCGTAATGCTTCGTAGCCCCTGTGGAGCCCCCTCCACGGGGGTTTTCTTTTGCTTTCGCCCTGTTGGTAAGGCTGTTGGAAAGCGGATCTTTTCAAAAATTTCTTACCTCAAATCCGTTGAAAAAGAGGGAGTTTGTTTTTAGCACGGGATCCGCAACATCCGCTTCGACAAGGACCTCACGCTCGTATTCCTCGGGCGATTCGTAATCTGTCCGCTCGTGTGCCTCGGGCTCACGAAGGCCTTCGGACTCTCGCCCCTCTACGTGAGCGTCTACGTGATCCAGGCTTCGCTTCCCTGCATCACGCAGATTGCGGTGCTCGCCAAGTTCCATCACACCGACACGAAGTTCGCCACGACCGCCGTGGCTGGGACGACGCTCGCATCCGTCGTGACTTTGCCGGTGTGGATGATGATACTGACGGCACTCGTTTGAGTATTGCCAAAAAATGGACAGAAAAGCAAGGTTTCATACTTTTCATACCGCCCCACTAAAATATAAAAATCTACCATCCTAAAGAACCGCTTTACGGCTGCCGAAAACCGAACGTCCTGAAAGGGTCTTCAGGCCGGCAGGGAGTCGCTGCGCATGAGCCGCTCGACGAGTCCCGTTCGACGCTTGTGAGCGTCGGTGCGCTTGACCGCCGCCTCCAAAGCTTCGGGGTCGCCCGCAAACACGACGAGCTTTTGCCCGCGCGTCACGGCCGTATAGAGAACGTCGCGCCGCAGCATGACGGACTGCTCCATGGAGAGAGGAATGACGACGCCCGGAAATTCGTTTCCCCGCGCCTTGTCGACCGTCACGGCGTACGCCTGCGTCAGTTCATCGAGCTCCTCAAAGGCGTAGCAGACGATCCGCTCGCCGAAGCGCACGTAGAGTTCGCCCTCCTTGCGGTCGATCTCCGTGACGACCCCGATGTCGCCCGTGTACGCTCCTCGACAGCGGTTTTCGATGACCTGCATCACCCTCTCCCCCTTGTCAAAGCGCCCGAAGCGTTCGATTCCGCCCGTAAGGCCGGCGAGATCGTACCGAAGCAGCTCGTTGAGGGCCCGCGAGCCCGTTTGGCCGCAAGTCGTGAGCGTGAGGAGCTGCAGGTCGCGTTTGCCATGGATTCGGTACGCATCGGGAAGACGTTTGAGGAGGAGATCCTTCAGAGCCTCGGGAAGCTCTTCTTCGTCGTCCACCCGCAGGAAATAGCAGTTGCCGTCGTCGGCCTTGCCCGGAAACTGCGGCACCTCACCGGAGCGAATCTGATGCGCAACCTTGGCGATCCAGCCCGCGGGACCGTCCTGAACCACCTCGGAGAGCTTCGTCACCGGCACGACCTGCGAATCAATGAGGTCCGAGAAGAAGTTCCCGGGGCCGTGGGACGCAAGCAAATCGGCGTCCCCCGCGAAGAGAACGGCCGCGTGAGAAGGCAGGGCCGCGAGCAGCCGGTGTGCAAACAGGATTTCCAACAGGCTGCTTTCGCACACCACGATCAGGTCGCAGTCGACGGGGTGATCGGCATTTCGACGGAAGGTTCCGTCCGCACCGTTGAATTCGAGGAGACTCGGCACGCCGATGGCGACGCGTCCCATGACTTCCGCCAAACGGTCGGCGGCGTTTCGCGACGGCGCGCAGAGCCGAATCTTCACGCCTTCTGCGTCCAGGATCGAAAGGATCGTCTTCAGGATCGAGGTCTTCCCCATTCCGGGACCGCCCGCGAGGACCGACATCTTGGACGAGAGCGCGGTGACGACGGCGTTTCTTTGCGTTCTCGTGAGCGCAAACCCGAGTTTCCCCTGTGCGGCGTCAATCCCGCCGTCAAGGTCGAGGTCACCCCACGAAAGGGTTCCCGAGGCAAGTCGACGAATTTCGCGTGCGACCCCCTCCTCCGCCCGCATAAGTTCTGCGGGATAGAGACTCTCGGGATTCGGAATGTCCGAGACCGCGATCGTCTCCTTCTCGATTTCCGCATCCACGGCCTTGGCGATCACACGCTTCGGAACGCCGAGAAGTTCCGACGTCATGGTCTCAAGATCCGCCCGGGGAAGGAAACAGTTTCCAAGTCCAGTCGACACTTCGTGGAGCACGTAGTCGATCCCGGCTCGAGCACGCACTGCCGAATGAGCGCCCAAACCGATGCTCTTTGCAAACGTGTCGGCCCAATGGAAATCGATTCTCCGCAGGTCCCGTACGAGACGATAGGGATTCTCTTTGACGATCCGAACGGTCTCGTTTCCATAGGTCCTGACGATCTTTACGGCGAGTTCCGACGAGACCCCGTGATCGATGAGGAAGTTCACGGCGATGCGCTCGGCCTTCCGGTCGGCCCAGCTTCGGGCGACGAGGTCGCAGCGCTTTTGCCCGAGGCCCTCCAGGGCAAGAAGCTTCTCGGGGTGTTTGTCGAGCACGTCGAAAACCTTTTCGCCGAACGCCTCGAGAAAGCGCTTCGCATAGGCGGGGCCGATCCCCTCGACGAGGCCGGAGCCGAGACACTTTCGGATGTCCTCCGTCTCGGCGGGGAGTTCCGTGCGGATCGCTTCCGCCCGAAGCTGATGGCCGTCCTCGCAGGACTGCCAGCGGCCCGTCGCATGAATGAAGAGGCCCGCAGATACGGGCGACGCAAAGCCCACGACCGTCTCGGCTCCCCAGTGTTTCCGGTCGGAGACGCGAAGAACACTGAAGCCGTTTTCCGGATTATGGAAGGTAACGCGCTCGACTATGCCTTTCATTTCGGCGGGCGGACGAGACTTTTTGGCCTTACGTTTTTTGGGGTCGACAATGAAAGGCAGGGCGGACATGGTCTATCTCAAAGTGGTTATCAATGAGAAAGATCATAGCAGACGAAACATCACGAAATTTCCAAAAACAATGCAAATACCCAAAATGCGTCATCACGCAAAAATGTCATAGGAAATTCCCGCCGTTCACGGAAAGCCGAGGACAAGTCCCATCGTCGAATCCTTAATTTCCTATATATCCAAATCCACCGGAATCAAGAAAGGCGAATATCCGTCGAAAGCCTGAATCTTCAGAAGATTCTTCTTCACCATGTTTCGAGAGGCGTTTGCGTAGCAATAGGCGCAGAAATTCGCACAGGTGTCGTACATGCCGATATCCTTGCTCTCGATGCATCCGCATTCCTTTCGCTGTCCTTTGTCCTTGAGCGACAAGTTGCTCACAATCGGAATCGTTCGGTCGAGTTCCGAGAAAAGACTCGCCTGCTCCGAAGTCGTCTTCTTTTTCGTAAGGAACGCCGTGAGAGTGTCGTCCTCGGGAAAGAGTCGGGCGAGGAGTTCTCCGTCGACGCAGCTGTTTCGCCCGATTCCAAAGCGGCCGAGGTCAATCCGTTCGGCGCAGGTCGCCACCGCAAAGTCCCAGCCGCGGCCATGCCAGAAGGCTTGAATCTTCGAGAGCCCCACGGCGATCTCTTCGATCTGCGCTTCGTCGGGTTCGGCGAGCGCGACGTTTTCCGGAGAATAGAGTGACGGCGCCTGCCTAACGAGATTGCGCCGCACCTTTGCGTACGCGTTCACGTCGGCAAAAGAAACAACGAGCTTTTCGGTCGCTCCCCGAAGTCTCTTGCTCAGATTCCAGATCTTTTGGAGAATGTCTCTCGCCGACTGCCCGTCATGAAGAATGATCGGGTCGAAACGCCAAATCACGCGTTCGGGTCCGATCTTTTCGGAAAGCCCTCGGAAGGTTTCGATCCGGCGGTCAAGCGGCGGAATCTTGGGCTCGAGTCCTTCCGCTTCGTAATCATTGAGCGTGTACTGGAAATAAAAATGAAATCCCCGTTCCTCGATTTCGTCGAGATACGGAAACAAGGGGGCGGCGTGTTTCGTCCAGAAGACAATGGCTCTCGTATTTTCCAAGGAAACGGCGTAGCGCTTCCGATTGAAAGGATTCACCCATCCGAACCACCCTTTTCGCAAACGCTCCATAAACCATTTCGCGTGTCGTGCAGGAATGTCGGTAGAACGGCTCGCCGAAAGAATTACAGGGGCGATCACGGGATATTCTTCAGGAATGGAGGCGCGGACAGTAGACATGATTTCCTCCCGCTTCGCTCGCAAGAAAATCGAAACGGGTGAGTTTCGGACGGAAGTGACGGTAAAGAGGCGAGCGGCAAAAGACGCGGCAGCAGACTTTGGAGACGCCGCGCGCCGCGAGAGGATTCAAGCGGTCGAAATTGCTCTCGCGGCAGACGAACTGATTGAATCCGCCGCAGGGCAACCCGCGCTTTGCGCAGTCTCGGCAGCCCGGCGGCAACAGACATTCGAACCCGTCGTGCCGACCGAGAAAGGCAAGGGTTTCTTCGGAAAGACGCTGAGAGATGTAACGCCCCTCCCTCCGATCGTTCACGTCGATCACGAAGCAGAGACCGTTTTGCGCGAGATGCGGAAGATAGGTTTCGAGGAACCGGAAGTATTTCCTCTCGACGGGAAGCTCGTTCAACATCTTCGAGGTCAGGATCACGTCGTACCTCGACTCGTCCCCGAGGAGATCGAAACGCTCCGAATCGATCCGGGCACGCTTCAAGCGGACGACAACCTCGGCCTGCGCTCCGGGGGCCTCGAGCCTGCGCAGTTCTGCGCGCGCGAGGGCAAAGGACTCGGACACAAGAATCCGCTCGAAGGTTCGAAGAGAAGCTTCGTTGGCGTCAAACCCATCGACGGAGACTTTTCGCACGCCGAATCTCTCGAGTACGGCAAAGAGGAGTCCCGCCGAAGCGCCGCCGAGGCCGCAGCCCAAGTCGAGAATCTTAAGTTCCCCGTCCGTGCGGACTTCCGTCCCGAAAATCTTTCGAAAGAGTTCGGACGCGATGTCGTAGGTTTCGAGAAGACTTCTTGGATAATACGTGCCGAGATAGCGGCGCAGGTCCTCTTCGGCATACCCAACGGATCTTTTCACCCGGTCGAAGTCCGGCGCGTAGACGCCGCGGCATTCGCAAACGAGCGAACGGATGAATTCTTCGAGATGGTCCGGTCGGGTCTGAGGCATCGGATTGGAAGCGAGGTCGAAGAGGCGAAGTTGCGAAACGAATGAATTTTCATTATAGGGCGGCCCTTCTTTCCGCGTCAGCCGACGGCAGACCGTCCCGGCAACGAAACCGAAGTTATGTCTTCTCACGCGGCAGCGTTTGGAAGTCACTTCCGATCCCCATTTGACTTTGTCGGGACTTCCCGCCGGCATCGGCAGGTTGCTCCGCTCCAAAAAGCGCGTTGCGCTCCGGATTTCCGCACTTCGCAAAGTTCGATTTTCCTCGTTTCTCTCGGATAACACCGTTCTTTCGCATCGTTCCTCTCAAATTTGTCGCGATTGAAAGCCGTTTCAAAATTCAGTTCGAGCACCGCATCGCTCAAACCACAGGAAATCGCGCCGAGCGCGGGTTCTTCGCCTCCCGGAAAATCCGCCTTTTTCCGTACTTTTTCTCGTTAAGCGATATAATGATACTTATAGTGCGTAACTACAGGCCGTTTTGCGCCCTTTTTCACCCGTTTTCGGTCTCCAAACCCTCGCCGCCCGTCCCGAACCGCCGGTTCCCGACAAAGGATTCGCCCCTCCGACCGCCGATCCCAAGCGTCGGCGCGGCGCACTTTGCGCAACCGTTTCTTTTCCGACATGACCGCCGAACTCATTCCCTCTTCCGACGCCGTCGTCCTTTCCGACTCGATTCGGGTACAGCCCGGAGCGGCGCCCGCGGTTCTCTATCTCGGAGAACTGCATACCGAATACTCAAAGCGCACCATGCGGTCGGCTCTCAATCTTTTCGCCCGTTGGGGCGGAGCCGCCGATTTCACTCAGGTCAACTGGGCGATGCTCACGCCCGCGGCGGTGTCGTCCTTCCTGCGCCGGCAGCTGGCGCTCGGAAAATCGGGCGTTTCGGTGAACCTCTATCTTGCGGCCTTGAAGGGGGTCGCCAAAGCCGCCTGGCAGCTCGAACTTCTCGATCATGATTCGCTTGAGCGCATCCGGTCGGTAAAGCAGGTTCGGGTTTCGCGGCTTCCCGCGGGGCGGTCTCTCTCTTACGCCGAATCGGCGGCGCTGCTCTCGGCCGCTGCGGGCGACGACCCGAAGAAAGTTCGGGACCGGGCCATTCTCACCCTCTTTCTCGGTTGCGGTCTTCGGCGCGCGGAAGTCTGCGGTCTTCAGTTGGACAAGGTGGACGTGCTCGGAGGAACGATCCGTCTGATCGGGAAAGGAAACAAGGAACGAAAGGCCTTCCTCTCGCCCGACATGCAGAGGACGGTGGCCGAGTGGTTGGACGTAAGAACCGAGGTGCCCGGCTATCTTTTCGGGAACTACACGGTCGGGCGGCGACTGCGGGTGGATCGCCCGCTGAACCCCTCTTCCCTCTCCCGGATTCTGAAAAAATATTGCGATGCCGCGGGCGTCGATCCCGTGACGCCGCATGATCTCAGAAGAACGTTTGCGACGCGGTTGATCGACAGAAACGTGGACCTTGTGACCGTGAAAAACCTCATGGGACACGCGAACATCGCAACGACCTCGCTCTACGACCGGCGGGGCGAAGACACCATGCGCCGCGCGGCGGGAATGGTGGAGCTCTGAACCGCCGCCTCCCGAGGGGCTCCTCTCGGGGGACGATCTAACCGGGCCGTATGAAAACTTCCCCTGCGACAAAGCGGCGCTGAAACCTCACGTTCAGCGCCGCTTTCATTCATTGAAATTTGAATGTCGATTCTCAGAATGCGTAACGGAATCGGCCGGTAATCAGCCAGGTGTTGTCGACGTCGCCTCCGAAAGCGTGTTCCACATCGAGCTGAAGACCATAGGCGCCGCCCCAGGAGACGGCACCGCCGAAGCCGACGACGCCCCACGTACCGCGGTCGCCCCAATTCGTTTCCATCACATGACCGTCATTGTCGCGGAAAACGGCATCCTGACCGTCCGTGAACTGGTGCAGAACGTCGGCGCGCGCATAGAGTTCGCCCGCAGCAAACTCGTCCGCAAAACTGCGGCCCGCCCGAAGACCGGCGCGCCCCAGGAGACTTGTGTCGCCGTCGACGTCCACGCGCATGCCGCGGTCGGAATCGTAATCGTAACTCTTCAGGAACGCGGCTTGCACCTGCATTTGCGGTTCGACGAAGAATCCCGATTCATGACGGAAGGTCATGCCGTATTCGGCGGAAAGCGCCGCGTAATCTTGATCGAAGTCACCCGTCGTGCGGAAGGCGGAACTCGCCGCGTCGAACTCGGAACTCACCCGACCGAAGCGTCCGACGAAATCGAGATACTGATTTCCGAAAGTCAGCGTATCGTAGAGAGCAAACTCATAGCGCGTCATGTCGCTCGTACCGCGTCCGTTGATATCGAGGAGATCCGCCTCGCCCTTCGTGTAGCTGAACCATGCGCCGAGCGTATTGCCCGATACGATTTCGCGATCAAATCCGATGTGCACGCCGCTGCGGTCCCAACGGTACTGTCCGTCGATTCCGGAACGACCGTGAGAGACGCGCACCCAAAGACCGTTGTCGCCTTCGGCATTGCGGACGGCTTCCGAAAGACGCCGGTCACGTCGATCCATCTCCATCACCGCGTCGTAGGCGGCATATCCAGAGCCCGTCATCGCGTGCGCGGCGGTGGATTCCTTCATCGTGATACGGCGAATATACCAGTTCGTGCCGCCGGCATACTCTCCTTCAACATCGAACTTGGCAGGATCGGTATCCTCGAGTGAAACAGTTTTATCCCAGTACGCGTTTTCGTCAAAATCGCTGTCTTCAATCGGCTTCGATGCGATTTCCAGTTCGTACTGATAAAGGGTCTCTCCTTCCAGATTCACTTTGTCCTGGAACTGGACCCCGGATGCATTTTTGCTTGTCAAGGCAAAAGTAAGCGTGTTGCGCTCCGGATCGATCGACTCCAAAAGCTTCAGATTGTAGGGCTCAAAGAAGAAACTTCCCGAACCGCCTTCAATATAAAGAATGTCCGATTCATTTTTATCTTCGGCATTGAGATCCATTCGGAAGACGCCCCCTGTCCCCTGCAGATTTCCGATTCTCACGTAATCGTGAGACGTTGTCGGATCAATGCCGTACTCCCCGTTCATGAGCTTATCCCAAAGACCGATTGCCGACCACGTCTGCTTGATGTTTTCATCAAAGAGATTAATGATCCCGCCGTCGATCGTAATCTTTGAAATTCGCTTGGGTATGGCATTATACGAGGTCTCTTTAATGCCATTACCATCAAGATCAACTTCCCGACTGTAATCGAGTCCGAAATAGGTCCATTGAGCTCCATCTTTCAGTGTGACGTTGAATTCATCGCCGCTTTCAAAAGCCGGGGCATCGGAGTTCATCCACGTTTTTTCATCTCCAAACCAATAGGACGTTGATCCGGAAAGAGTGATCTGAACTATATTTCCGTTGTTGTTTGCTGACGTTCCATCATTTTTCTCCACATCGTCCATCATATCGATGGATCCGATCAAGCGATTCTTCTCTGAATGGAAAACAACGGACGATCCATTTTTTGCACTGATGAGATCGGGCTGCGCAGCCAAGACCCAAAGGCGAACATCTGAATCTGCATTTTTCCCGACCTCGATCGAGGACTGGTATCGTGCATACAACATGTTAGCCCCGAGCGGAGCTTTCACATCATTTCCAATATTGTGTTCAACTTGGATGTCCACATCACCGCTCAGGAAAATCTTAGATGATTCGCCTGCGTAAATAGCGTAGGTCCCATCATCACTTCCCGGAGTCGCTCCCTGACGAAGCCAACCATTCACTACCCCCCGAGTATCTCCATCAATATTCAGCGTAGAATTATCACCAACGTTGATGGAATATTGATTCCAACATATCTCCGGGGAAGTTTCAAATCTAAGTCCATTAAAGAAAACATTTTCGTCCGACGAAGCTCGGAGAAGGTTATATCGAATATTACTGTAGGAGTTCGTCGATGAGTCGGCCGAAATAAATGTAAGAACATTATCCTGATCGACTTCATATCCCTCTGCGTAATCCACCCTCGCATTCGCTTGATTGCCCAGGAGAGCGAAAACACAAGAGGCAATACTAGTCAGAAGCCACGGCTTTCCTTGGCCGATGCTTTTTGCTCGAGGGGGGGGGGTATCTATCATCATCAAAACTCCAATATGATTAATATATCAAAAAAATGAGTAACCAACCCTCATTTCACAATGCAATTATAAGGAGGCATCAGTGATTTTTGTCTCATGGAATACTCCGTGGTCATAACTGATTCCCGTACTCACAAAGGCGCTTCCGTAGATCAGCAGCGAAGGAGCAAACTCTGCCAACAAAAACTTCTCTCAGTCGAATAATAGGCATGACCATAGGCTTTAATCGAGCCCTCTCCGAAAAGAGTCTTGCCGGTGCATGGTTCTCCCACAGGGGCGGCAACACCAATTCCTTGGCGATCGCGGGAACGGCACATGAAGCGCTACGAATTGGCTGTCTTCGACACCCTTACCAACAGAAACCACTACCTCGACTTCGTCGGGCGCATTGATCGAGTTTCAAACGAGTTCACGGTCGGCCACAAAGCCTATACCACCGACGATAACTATGATCACTCCGCTCTTCCAGCCGAGTACGGTTATACCCTCAAGAGTGAAACAGGTGTCTTCATCGACTCGCTAATGCAGTTCCTGGTGGCCTACCTCGACAGCTTTGATTACCGCACCGACCGATGCATGATGGTGGAGGCAGACAGCGAAACGAGTACGATCGACCGTGTGAACTACCTCTTCTAACTGTTTCTGTTTTCTCTTTCACGCCCAGCGACTTACCAGTCCAATCCGCCGAGTGTTTTTGATGTTCGCCCTCTTCGCCCTTACCTCCGGTACACAAAGACGATGTGAACTTTGACGAACAAAACCCTTTCCTCTTTCCCGATGACACAAAAAGCCCGATCGCAACCAAGCGTCGGGCCTTCGTTCATGGGAAGGCGGCGAGGGGTTTCGCCGCTCTCGATCACTTCAGATAATCGGCAAAGTCGCGCGCGAGACGATCGCGCAGAACGCCGCGGAGCTTCTCGATCTTTTCACCGTAGGCGGGATCCAGATTCGCTGGCGTGCGGTCGTTGCAGAAACGTCCGAGATTGCGCATGTCCTTGCCGACCGCGGCGTCGTCATCCACGACGCGAAAGGCGAACATCCACGTTTCCCATTCCTGCGGGTTTTTCGCGAGCGAATCGCCGCTCTGTCCCTGACCCTGACCGAGCCAGCCCGCATTCATGATCGTGTAGAAGGTCTTGCCGGGAAGAAGTCCCACGCGCCCCTTCGGACCGTCGTCGTAGCTGAAGCCCTTCGTGAAGACGCGAAGCTTGTACCCCTTCGTAAACATGGGGTCGCTGTCCTGCCAGTTCGGCTGCACGAAGATGATGTGGTCGGCCTTCTTGATGAAGCCCTGCTCGACCTTTACGTCGGGCGGCGTCGGGCCGAAGCCGTCCTTGGCGTTGTAAAAGGCTTCGCGCGTCGTGATGAGGGGATTGAAGTTCATCGCGATCAGGTCGCGAAGAGCCACTTCGAAGCCCTTCTCTTCGAAGAACTTCATCGCCGTCACGCAGAGGTCGTAGGTCACGGATTCGTGACGCGGATCGTCTAGGACAAACAGAACGCGCTTTTTGTCCTTCGCGTCCGTAAAGCCCTTGGGTTTATATTCCGTCTGACGGAATTTCGCCGGCACGACGGAAGCCGACGTCACGGCGTCCACGTTGTCGGGCAACTTGTCGCCGCCCTTGGCGGCCATGGTGCGCACGCCTTCGAGCGCGGGCGCATCCGCTGTTGCGGCAGGCACTTTGGAAGCGGAGGAAACGGCGTCCGCGGCAAGAGCAAAATTCGAGGACGCAAGAAGGGAGGCCGCGAGAACGACCGCGGCAAAAGTCGGATTGAGATGGTAGGTCACGGAAGGAACTCCCGAGATCGTTCGTTTTAACCGATTGGCGCTGGCCTGCCGCGTGCCCCCTGGCATTCGAACTCTTCGATTGCGACTGGCTGCTAGGTAATCAACCGGGCGAACAGGACCAATCTTACCCCGTCTCCACCTACGTCGTGATTAGAGACTTTCCCGTCCGTAGAAATCTGGATTTCCTTCATTGCGATCATCTATTCGAACGCACCCTTGCCGCAAGCACGGTGATCAGAACGAAACGTCACTTCACAATGGACGGCTTCGCCCCTCTTTCTCAGCCCGCGAACGAATTCTGCTAAGCTCATTACGGACAATGGAGCGCCATCAACCCCATTTATTTTGTGGTCTCGTACTGAGATTTGCATTGTGATGAGTCCCTCGATGCCTTACCTTGACTTGCCTTCGAAGGAACAACTGAAACAAACCATATCACGGGTCCAAGTCCTCTTCCCGAAGGAATTAACCGGCATCTACCTGTACGGTTCGGCCGCTTTGGACGGCCTGCGGCCGGAGAGTGACCTCGATCTTTTGATCTTCACCGACCGTCCTCTTACGGAATCGGCCCGCGCTTCTCTCACGCAAGAACTCCTTTGTCTCTCCGAGCGTCCCCATTCGGATAGAAGACCCATAGAACTCAGCGTCGTAAACCGCCATGCCATCGCCCCGTGGCGCTTCCCGCCGCGATTCGAATACATGTTCGGCGAGTGGTTGCGCACTGATATGGAGAACGGAACGGTCCCCCAACCTTTTTCGGATCCCGACAACGTCCTTCTTCTCTGGCAGGCTCGTCTGCACGCCATACCGTTGACCGATCAAAGTCCCGCCATCGACAAGCTCATTGCGCCCATTCCTTTTGACGAGATCCGTCGTGCGATCCGCGGTGCGTTGCCGAATGTCCTTTCGTCGTACAAAGGGGACGAACGGAATGCGCTGCTCACCCTCTCCCGGATGTGGTACACGCTCGACACCCGAGCGTTCGCGTCGAAGGATCGAGCGGCGCTCTGGGCCGAAGGGAAGGTCCCCGCCGAACACGCTTCGCTTTTGCGTCTCGCTCGGGATGCCTATCTCGGCAACCGCTCCGACCGTTGGGACGATCAGGAAGACAACGTGCTTTGCCTTCTCGCTTTCATGCGTCGTGCGGTGATGCACGCCATCGGGCGAAAATCCTCGGAAACCGACACCCTCTCCGGCGTCGATCCTTAGATCGTCGAAGTCTCGGCCGGCTCTTCCCTTACTTCTTTTTCGGCAGAAAGTAAATCAGGTTGAGGGCCATCAAACCCCACGGAAACTTTCAAACGCAAACTAATTTTTTATTTAGAATTATTCTCATTACCGAAACGCCTGAACTCTTATTTTGGAAGGAAAGACTCATGGCTATTCATCTGAACCGACGCGGCTTCATCGGAGCCGCGGCAGCGGCGGCCGTCGCCGCCCCGACCTTGGCCAACGCCGATGAAAAGACCGCGGACAAACTTGCGGACAATCCGGCCGCAAAAGGTAGTTCCGCTCAATTCGACCATTCCGTCGCCGCACACGACCTCGAACTCACCGACACCTTCAATCTGGGAAAATCCACGATCGACACGGGCGAAGTCATCACTGCCGCCCGCTGGGGCATCTTCCGTGCCCATGTTCAGGGCGGCAAACTGACCCATCTCACGCCCTTCGAACACGACTACGCGCCCACCCCGAACATCAGCGGGCTCGCTCAGCTTCCCTACACTTCCTCGCGCATCCGCTATCCCATGGTACGCGAAGGCTACCTTAAGAACGGTCCCAAGTCCCGCGAAGGACGCGGCTCCGAAAAGTTCGTCCGCGTTTCCTGGGACAAGGCCTTGGACCTCGTCGCTTCCGAAATGAAGCGCGTATATGGCGAGTACGGCCCGTCCGCCGTGTTCGGCCGCTCCTACGGATGGATGTCGACGGGCAAGGTGAACGCCGCCATCAATCTGCAGCAGCGTCTCTTGAATTTCTGCGGCGGCTTCATCGGCTGTGAGAACAGCTATTCGACCGCGGCCATTTCCAAAATTCTCCCCTACGTCGTGGGCACAGGCGACCCCCGCTCCACCTCCTGGGACGTCGTCATCAAGCACGCCGAACGCATCGTCTTCTGGGGCGCCGATCCGATCGTCACGAACGACATCGACTGGCTCACGACGCTTCACAACGGTACGGGTTACGTTCGAGCCCTCAAGGCCAAAGGCACGAAGACCTATTCAATCAATCCGGTCGCCACCGACACGGGCGAATACCTTGGATCCGAATGGATTGCGCCCCGTCCGGGCACGGACTGCGCCATGATGCTCGGCATGATTCAGGAACTCGTGAAATCCGGCAAAGCCGATATGGCTTTCCTTGAAAAGTACACATCCGGTCACAAGGAATTCCTGGACTACGTCATGGGCCGCACGGACGGCGTCGAAAAGACGCCCGAATGGGCCGAAGGAAAAACCGGCGTCAAGGCCGACGTCATCCGCAAGCTCGCCCACGACTTCCGCGAGCACCGCACCATGATCATGATGGGTTGGGGCATTCAGCGCACACAGTACGGCGAACAGCCCCACTGGATGGGCTTTGCGCTTGCCGCAGCTCTCGGCCAGATCGGACTTCCGGGCGGCGGCATCGGCACGAACTATCAGTACTCGAGCGGCGGCTCTCCCACGGCCTACGGCCCCTTCCTCGGCGGCATTTCGGGCGCCGTCAAGCCTCTGAAGCCCTCCACTCTCCCGTGGAAGGGCAGTCAAGTGATTCCGGTCGCCCGCTTCGTCGAATGCTTCCTCAACCCCGGAAAGACGATCGACTTCAACGGCCGCAAGGTCACCTATCCGGAAGTGAAGCTCGTCATGTGGGCGGGCGGCAATCCCTTCACGCATCAGCCCGACACGAACAAGCTCGCCCGCGCCTGGAAGAAGCCCGACACGGTGATCGTGACGGACACCGTCTGGACCGCCACCGCGCGCCACGCCGACATCGTTCTTCCGGCCGCCACGGTCTTTGAGCACAACGACATCACGAACATCGGAACGTATTCGAACGACGGTCTCGTGGCGATGCAGCAGGCCATCAAGCCGCAGTGGGAGTCCAAGTCCGACTACTGGATCTTCTCCGAGCTCGCAAAGCGCATGGGATGCGGGAAGGAATTCACCGAAGGGCTCGACGAAATGGGCTGGATCAAGCGCCTCTATGCGGAATCGAAGGCCATGGGCGAGCGCATCGGCGTGAAGCTCCCCGAGTTCGATGAATTCTGGAAAAAGGGCTACGTCCTCTACGACGTTCGGGCCAAGGACCGCAATTTCATCGCCTTCGAGGATTTCCGCAAGGACCCGAAGGCCAACGCGCTTACGACCGAAAGCGGCCTCATTCAGCTCTACTCGCCCAAGATCGCCGGCTACGGCTACAAGGACTGCCTCGGTTATCCGAGCTACCTCGAACCGACGGAAGGCGTCAACACCCGTACCCAGGAAACGCCGCTCGCCCTCATGGCCTGCAAGAGCCGCTACCGCATGCACTCGCAGCTCGACGGCACCATGAGTCATGATTTCGCGAACATCGAAAAACGCGAACCCTGTTGGATCAACCCCGTCGACGCCAAGAGCCGCGGCATTGCGAACGGCGACGTCGTCCTGGTGAAAAACAAGCGGGGCGCGATTCTCGCGGGCGCCTACGTCACCGAACGAATCATGCCTGGCGTCGTCGTGGTCCACCACGGCGCTTGGTACGATCCTCAGAAGACGCACGAAGGCTGGATCGACGTGCACGGCAACTCCAACACGCTGACGATGGACGAGCCGACGTCGAATCTCGCCTGCGGCAACATCGCCTCCACCGCGCTCGTGGAAGTCACGAAGTGGAAGGGCGACCTTCCCCGCGTCTCCGTCTACGACGCACCCGAGGAAGTCCGAAGCTGACGAAGCTCTTCGGACAGCCTGACGGCGACTTGACGCGACAAATCAAGACGCCGTCCCGCGAAGGGCCGTTCGAATCATGCCGAGCGGCCCAAATTTTCTCAATTTCCTGCCAATCGGCGGAATTCAGAACTTCCACAGAAGGTGCGCGGCGCCCCAGCCGCCCGTCACGCCGCCTCCGAAGACGCCGCCCGCGGTGAGCGCGGCGCTGAAGGTTTCGTCGATTTTGCCTTCGATCGAAACGGATACGCTTCCCGTGTCGCGGGCGCGGTCCGCGTCGTCGGCCGTAAAGGAGACACCGCGCCAGTCGGCAAAAGAGGCGGTCGCGCCGCCCGCGTCGTCGATGAACTCGTGGTGCCAGAGTGCGGAAACCGTGACCTTCGCATCCCACGCCCGTGCTGACGCGTCGGAAAGCGCAAAGGTTCCCTTCAACCCGAGCGAGGATCGAAGCGATTGATAGGTTTCCGAGCGAACGTGCAGAGCGGCGCCGTTGGTGCTGTCTTCCGTCACGTCGGGGCGATGCGCAAAGGCGTAGTCGAGCCACGCCGCCGGTCCCAGGGTGATGCCCGGCGCCGCGGTGAAATTTTGCTCCGCGCCGAAGAGAAGGTTGCCGCCCCAGGCCGTCCAGTCGCTCTCCGCCCGATCGCGCCAGGTGCCGAATGCGGCGCCGCGCTCAAGGTCCGCGTTTTCCACGGACATCTGCGCCACCCCGAAAAGAGTCAGACCGGGGAGAGCGTCGGGATCGTAACGAAGATTCGCGCCCGCAACGAGCGTCTCGGCGTCGAGGCGGCTTTTTTCGTTACCCGAGAAGACGTCTTTGCGCTTCACCACCGCAACATGCCCGCCTGAGCGGAGCATCCCGCCCTCGAGCCTCGCCGCCGTCTGCAGCCCCACGAGAACGCCGCCGTAAGTGGAGCGCGCGTCGCTTTGACCGTCGTGCAGATACCCGCCCAAGGGAACGGCGTACGCGTTGGGGCCGTCAATTCCGGCCGTAAGATGGGAAGACGCGACGTTCTGCAATGCGTTCGACACGTGTCGGAAGACGTTGAGCGAAGCCGCGCCCGCCCGACTGAAGACGTCGGGCGTCAGGGATTCATAGGCGTTTTGCAGATCGCTTCCGTCTTCACTCGAGAAGTCGAGCGCCGCCACAAGATTCCGCATGCCGCCCTCGGCAACGGAGGCGTAACGGTCAAAGGCGGCCGCCACCCGGCGGGCTTTCTCCGTCGAGGCGTAACGGCCGTAGGCGTCCGCATCCCGCTTCACCTCCACCGTCAGAACGCCCGATTGCTCGAAAGTGCCCGTCATGGAGAGCGTGGGAGACGACACGGCAAGTGTCTGCGGAGATCCCGTATTTTCAAACCTGATCTCTCCGAAGGAAGTCGATTCGTTTCCTTCCCCGTCCTTCTTCACGATCGTCACGGCCTCGGAAAAATCCGCCGTGACGTTGCCGGTGAAGTACCCCGCCGCCGGCGCGAGATCGGCCGCGAAGGTGGGATCCGAGCCTCCTTCCTTTCGTGCGGCACCTTCGATCACGATCCTGTCGGTCTGACCCGAACCGTCGAATTCGAGCGCAAGCCGCCCGTTGGGACCCTCGACGTAATTCCCTTGAATCACCATCGTTCCGATGCTGTTGCCCGGCGACAAGGTCCCGTTGTTCGTGAACGTCTTGAGTTTGTAGACGGCGTTTCCCCCGAGGACCGCATTTTCCGCGACCGTGAGGCGAATAATGTCGGCAACGCCGTTGAAGGAGAGCATCCCGCCCTCCACGTTCATCACGATCGACGCCTTCTCGGTTTCCCCCGTCGCTTCCTTCCATCCGCCGAAGATGCGGCCGTCGTAACGGAGGGAAAAGTCCGGGGCGGCCGTGTAATCGTCCGTCGTCACGTCCCCCGAGACGTGCTTCACCCCGAAGTTGAGCGTCGTGACGTAGTCGTCCGGATTCTCGCCGTCGGGGAGCGTAACGTCTTCGGAGTTCGGATCCCAATAGGAGAGGATGTCGCCGGAAAGACCTGCGCCTTGAAGCACGTTGATGCGCTCCACGAAGGCGCTCTCCCCGATGTAAATCGACGCGAATCCTCCGACGAGCGTTCCGGCGACGTCGAAGTTCTTCACGAGTGCGCCGTCCAAACCGGACTGCTCAAGCCTTTCTTCCGGCGTACCGTACGAGTAGTCGGGATCGAGAACGGAAATGTAGCTCCCCCGCTTTTCGATGCCGTCTCCCAAAATGTTGGAGCCGAAATCAAAACGGGCGGCCACGCCTTTCGCGCCGAGCGCCGTGACGGTACCCCGGTGTTCGATCCGATGATCCTTGCCGTAGGAGACGAGAATGCCGCAACCTTCCTCCCCGTCCGCGGCGACCACGGTGTCGGACGCGATTCTCAGCACGTTTCCCGTACCTTCCAAACGAATGCCCGTTCCGTAGGCGCCCGTCGTCAGAAGGTCGGCCGCCTGCGTTACGTCGTTGTAGCTTCCGTAGACGTGAAGACCGATCCCCCAGGCGTTGTCGTTGGGCACTCCGACCCTCCAGCCGTCGCCCGCATCGTTTCGGTCGTAGTAGGGATTGGCATTGACGAAGACGCGCCGATTTTCTTCCGATTCGCCGCTTTGATAGATCGAGTATCCGAACCAGTCTCGTCGATCGATCGCAAACCCCAGATCCTGCATGACGGCGAGCTCCGCCTCCATCGGCACGGTCCAATTGCGCCAGTTCTGATGGCTCAGCAGGCTGTTCTGCAGTTCAAGGTGACTGAGTTCCGGATAGAGGATCCAGTCCTCATTATTCTTCGTCATCTCCCAACCGACGACGGGAATACCGTTCACGCGGTAGTCGGAGCCGTTGTTCGGATACGCAATCTCGGCGTCCTGGATCACTTCGCTCACGTGCTCGCCCGTAAAGTACACGCCGTTCGCGCCTTCCGCACCTTCGGACACTATCGGCATGTTGAACTCGTCGCGGCTGCCCGTGTCCTCCCACGAAATGATCATGCCCGGCCGGGCGCGGTCGCCGTCGACGTCGCGCAATCCGTCGATCCAGGCGGAGGGGGCCTCGTTGAACCGCGTGTCCAAAAAAGGAATGAACAGACTTCCGTACTCAATCCCCTCGTCAGAAATCGTCTCCTCCGACGACAGAAGGGCCATCACGCCGAGTGCATGGGTGAGCTCGTGAATCAAAAAGCTCGCGAGATGCGGCTCGTCGCCGTTTTGAGCGAGCGTGTGCAAAGAGCCTGCGTACCAGTCGCCCTCGGGGTCCCGCGGCAACTCTAACAGGATGACCGCGCTTCCACCTTTTTCGGAATACGAAAATTCGTTCCGAAGAAGCGCCGCAGAAAGCCAGGTGTTTCCGCCCGTTCCCGCGAGTAGGGAGAACGCCGCCGCGTTGCCGGAGGGATTGCTGTACGGAACAAACTCGACAACCGCCGGGGCGGTGTTCTTGAGCGCATCCTGGAAAACGGTCCCCCAATATCCCAATCCCGACGCAATCAGTCCGACTTCCCTGTCGGTGAGCTCACGCTCGGCCGTAAACCGGTCTCCGTCCCAGTCGGACGATGTTTCGCCTACGTCGAACACCTTCACGGTCAAAAACGGATCGCCGTTCGGCGTGTTGACCGTGATGTTCTCCGCGGCGAGGACGACCGCCGATGCGAGAAGCGTCATGCTGCCGAAAGCGCCGAGAAAAGGAATTTTCATAGGGATGTCCGAAAACGTTCGCAGAGAACTCAACGGGAGAAAAACGAGGGGAACAGGACGAACAAACGGCGTTTCGCCGTGTCCGCCTTCAAAATCCATAATACACAGTGCAACCGATCGATGCATCCGTGTTCTTCGGATGCCGCTCATTCGGAAAATCTCCTCCGATCTTCGTTTTCCTTCGATCATCCCGGTTGTTTACGGTTTTCATGTTGATTTGCGTTTACGCTCTTTGTAAAATGTTCTTGTTACTTCAACGAAGTCCGCAAATCCAACATGAGCCCAAAGAACTCCCCCAACTGGGGCGGCCGCCGCGAGGGCGCCGGCCGACCCAAGGAAGAAGACGCCAAGCGCGCACTCATTTCCGTTCGCGTTCCGGAAGACGTGGCCGCCCGTTTCAAGGAATTGGGCGGGAGCGACTTCCTTCGCCCCCGCATCCTTGAGATCATCCGAAACACCTCGTCCGCAACGAACGACGTTTCCGACCCGCTCGACGTCCGCACGTTCCGCCTACCCTCTTACGAACCGGAACCCAGAATCGCCCGCGTGGACATGACGGTCGCCTGCGGCTTTCCGTCGCCCGCCATGGATTATGCGACCGACCAGCTCTCGCTCTCCGAACTCATGATCCGCAACGAACTCTCGACCTTCTTCGCGGAAGCGACGGGCGACTCGATGGTGGACGCCGGCATCTGCGATGGAGACACCCTCATTCTCGACCGCTCGCTCGAACCCCGAAGCGGCGACATCGTGCTCGCCTTTCTGCACGGGGACTTCACTCTGAAACGCCTTCGCATCCGCGACGGCAAAATCGAACTCTGTCCCGAAAACGCCGCGGCCGACTATCCCGTCATCCGCCCCGGCGAAGGCGACAACTTCAGCATCGAAGGCGTCCTGACCGGGATCTGCCGCAAATTCCGCCGCTGAAAGGAAACGGTCATGGATCTTCCGCCATCGCGCCGCGTCATTCTGCACACCGACGTCAATTCGGCCTACGCCAACATGGAGCGGGTATTCAACCCGAAACTGCGCGACAAACCCGTGTGCATTCTCTCGAACAACGACGGCTGCATCGTCGCGCTCACGAAGGACGCCAAGGCGCTCGGCATCAAACGGGGAACGCCCTACTTCAAGGTTCGGGATCTCTGTGAGAAGCACGGCGTCGCCGTCCTCTCGTCCAACTACGAGCTCTACGACGCCATGTCCTCGCGCTTTCACAAAATCGTCGCGGGATTCGGACCGGTGCACGAAGCGTATTCGATCGACGAGGCCTTTCTCGACCTGACGGGCGTGGAAACGGAGTCCTTCACGGAACTCGGCCGAGCGCTGAAGGCGCGCCTCTGGAAGTGGATCGGCCTGCCCGTCTGCGTCGGGATCGCCCCCACCAAGACGCTGGCGAAGCTCTGCGACCACTTTGCGAAGACCTATCCCGTCTACGGAGGCGTCGTCAACTGGTTCGACCTTTCGCCCGAGCGCCGCAAAAAAGCGCTCTCCATCACGCCGATCGGCGAAGTCTGGGGGATCGGGCGCAAGACGGAGGAAAAGCTCCTTCGCGAAGGGATCGAGAACGTCTGGCAGTTCTCGCAGGCGGACGTCTTCACGCTTCGCCGAAGATACGGCGTCGTGCTCGAGAGAACGCTCCGGGAGATTCAGGGCGTCTCCTGTCTCCCCGTCGAGTCCGTTCCGAAGCCCAAGGAACAGATCCTTCGTTCGCGTTCCTTCTCGCACGCGACGAACGACCGCTCCGTTCTTCTCTCCTCCGTTTCCACCCACATGACGGAGGTGGCGAGACAGCTGCGGCGCGAGAAGGCGGAAGCAAAGAAGGCGGGCGTCTTTTTCCTGACGAGCCCCTTCAAGGAAAACGAACCCTGGCACGCAGCCGAACCCGTCACGGAGCTCACGCTTCCCACGTCCGACACGATGCGTCTCGTCGAAGTCGCCTGCCGGCTCGTTGAGGCGCACTGGCGCCCGGGCTTTCGCTACTGCAAGGCGGGCGCCTTCGTGACGGACCTGATTCCGGAAGGATCCTGTTCGGTGACGGGATCGCTCTTTGATCTCCCCGACGAAGAACGGGATGCAACGAGGCGCCGCCTCATGGAATGCCTCGACGATCTTACGCGACGCTTCGGCAAGAGCGTCTGGAAGATCGGAAGCTCCGGCCTCGCCGACGGCTGGCAGATGAAGCGCGACCGCCTGACGCCCGCCTACCTCACGAGATGGGCGGACATCATGACGGTTTCGTGAGGAGCGATTTTCTTCTCCCGCAACCGGACGACATCGAACCAGACCGCCCGGCGGCGCCAAAAAGGAAGCCAAGCACTAACGTAAAACACCCGTGCAGGAACCCTATTCGCGATTTCCCGCAGACATTGCCGAACACGTCAAGAATTGACGCATCCGGAATGCACAATGAAGATGTCCTACAAAAGGAGATCAAGATATGGCAATGACGGAAACGCCGAAGGGAGAAGTTTGGAAGATCACGGTTACGGCCACGTATGCCGAAAGATGGCTCTCAGGGCTCAAGAAGCTTTGCCGCATCATGCGCCTTCACACGTTGACGCTCCCCGAAGAGAAAACGATCTTCGTCTGCGGGGACGAGGGCAGCGCACTCGTGCGCTCTCTTGCGTCGCTTGCGGCGCGTTTTCCGAAGGAACTCCGAATCCGACGCTTCGATCTGCCGAAGCAAATGCGAATGCGGTTCGAGTGGGAGAAGCCGTCGTTTTTCTGCTGGCACGGAGGGCTGGCGCTTGAAACCGTCCGCAAGTCGATCATGCAGTCGTCCGACATCGATCCGCTCGCCCGATTCTTTCGAGCGGCCATGGAGAAGACCGCCCCGACCGACGGCGTCGACAAGGCTTCGCCCGTCACGGACGAAGACGTCGAGCGCGCCTGGCTTGCCTTACCGTCGCTTGATCGCTTCGAAGCCTTCTTGAAGCGATTGCCCCCGGGTTGATCTGCGGTTACAAGGGGGCGCATACGCCGCGCCTTCCGTGCCTTTGTACGATTTCGTGAGTGCGACGACGAAAAATACGAGACGCTCTGAACGAAAAAGCCCCAAAGTGGTTAGAGATGTAGACACTTTCTAACCGTTCACGCAGCAAGCAACCCATTTCGCTACGACTTCGAAGCTTTTACCGAGACTCATTGTAGGCTAAGCGAAACAAAAACACAGGGCGGATAAAGGGTAAGTTTCCCAAAACCTCGCAAGAGGCAAAAAATGGGTATGGAGGCGACGCATTCACCCTACATGATGAAAATCAAACTCTTGCTTTCATAAAAAAACGCCGCAGAACCGAAGCTCCGCGGCGAATCCAAACCCTCAAAAAAACTCAACCCTTGGCTGAATCTCGAATAGACCTTGGAAGTCCCTTTCGATGGTTGAACTGTAGCAAATGCTTCGTTGGAAGGTATTTCCAAATCCTCGGAAAGTAACAAAGTGTTGAACGTCCGAGGCCGCCCGGCAGAACAGCTTGCTAAATCCGACCGAAAAAAACGTCTTTTCATCGATCAAGATTCCTTCCGCCGCAATATTTTTCAAAAGTCAGGCCAAACGACCTTGCGGCCCCGAATCTGCCCGCCCCCTCACGTTTCGTTACGAAAGGCGAGGTTTTTCGTCCGAGCTGAAGCAAACTGTCTTCCCAAAAAGATTGTGCGATACTGTGGGATCGTCTTAGAAAACAGAAGGAACGGAAGATGACGCATCCCCGCATTGAAAAGACTGCATTCCTCGCTCTTCTTCTCGCAGCCCTGCCGGCGCTCGCCGCGCAAGCGCCTGCCTGGGTGGAGAGCGAAGTGAAGGCCGCGGAGTCCGACCTCACGGCGCTTCGCCACAAGCTTCACGCCATGCCCGAACTCGGCAATCAGGAAGTGAAGACGCAGGCCGAAATCGTTCGGATTTTGAAGGAAGCCGGCATCGAGACCGTCGTCGGCACGAAGAACGCCCCGACGGCCGTGCTCGGCATTCTGAATCCCGAGAAGAAGGACACGATCCTTCTTCGCGCCGACATCGACGCCCTTCCGATCAAGGAGCGCACGGGGCTCCCTTATGCGAGTCAAGTGAAGGGAACCTACTGGGGCCGCGAAGGCGTTGACGTCTCCCACATGTGCGGGCATGACGCCCACATGGCGATGCTTCTCACCGCCGCGCAGATTCTCGCGAAGCACAAGGCGGACGTGCCCCGCCGCGTGATCTTCGCCTTCCAGCCTGCGGAAGAAGGCGACTCAATCGAGAATCCCTTCACGGCCGAGAAGCCCCGACTCTCGGGCGCCAAGGCCATGGTGGCGGACGGCGTGCTCGAGAAGTACGACGTGAAGAATGCCTTCGGGATTCACGTGATGGCCCGCGCGCCTTCGGGGAAGATGCTCGTCTCGCAGGGCGCGGCCTTGAACAGCGCCGATGCGTTTGAAATCAACATCAAGGGCTCGCAGGCGCACGGCGCCATGCCCTGGACGGGCTCGGACGCGACGCTCGCCGCCTCGCAGACGGTCGTGGCGCTGCAGCAGATCGTTTCGCGCAACATCGACCTCACGAAGGGCATGGGCGTGATCACGGTCGGCAAGCTCACCGCGGGAGAAACCGGAAACGTCATGAGCGGCTCCGCCTACATGATGGGAACGATCCGCTCGAACCACCCCGACATCCGCGCGAAGCTCCTCGAACGCATTCCCGAAGTCGCCGACGGGACGGCCCGCGCGGGCGACGCCGAAGCCAAGACGAAACTGATCGAAATCTATCCCGTCACCTGGAACGATCCGGCGCTCGCCCTCACGACCGTCGAAAACCTCAAGGCCTTCGGCGTGGACGCCGAAATCTCGAAGTGGAACCCGGGCGCAAGCGAAGACTTCTCCTTCTTTGCCGAGAAGGTCCCGTCCGTCTTCATGTTCCTGGGCGTCGACAAGCCGGGCGTGAAAAACGCTCCGAACAACCACTCGGATCAGTTCACGATCGACGACGCCGCGCTCCCCGCAGGCGTGCGCGCCCACATCGCGGCGGCGATGAGCCCCGTTGCGGCAAACTGATTTTCCCTTTGCACGCTTTCGGCCCGGACTCTTCCCGGGCCGAAGCTTTTTCACCCTTCTCCCTCCTTCGCTTCACTCTTCTGCTTCCTCTGCGCCCAAAGCACGCTCCTATTCTCAAAGAATGGACGGGGAACGGTTTTAGTCTTCATTACGAAATCTTCCTGTCGAATCTCTCCGTTTTTTCTTTTCGCCGCGCGGTAAAGGCGTTCCCATACAACGCACGCCCCCGGGGCGCAATGCTAAAATTCGCGTCTCTCAAAAAAAATAAGACCCGACCATGACGACCCCGATCACCCTCAACGACCTTCCCATCGGAAAGACCGCCACCGTCCGCACGGTGGGCGGTCAGGGCGCTCTGCGCCAACACTTTCTCGACATGGGACTCATCCCAAACGCCGCGGTCACGATGGTGAAGCGGGCCCCGATGGGCGACCCCATCGAAGTGCGCATCAAAGCCTACGAACTGACACTGCGCGCGGCCGAGGCCGCGGAAATCGAAGTGGTCGACGTTCGCGACGACGCGCCGTCCCTCACCCCGAACGCCTCGACGGACGGCTCCGACGTCCTTCACCCCGGCTTCGGCGAAGGCGGGAAGTATCACGTCAAGACGCATGAAAACCCCCTTCCCGAAGGGACGGAACTCACGCTCGTACTCGCGGGCAATCAAAACTGCGGAAAAACGACGCTCTTCAATCGTTTGACGGGGTCCAATCAGCACGTCGGGAACTTCCCCGGGGTCACGGTCGACCGCAAGGACGGGCGCATCATCGGTCACGACGACACGCTCGTCACCGACCTTCCCGGGATCTATTCGCTCTCGCCCTACACGAACGAAGAAATCATCTCGCGCGAATTCATCCTGAAGGAATCCCCGAAGGCCATCATCAACATCGTCGACGCGACGAACATCGAGCGCAATCTCTACCTCACGATGCAACTCATGGAGCTCGACCGTCCGATGGTGCTCGCGCTCAACATGATGGACGAAGTGCTCGCCAACGGCGGCTCGATCCGCATCAACGAGATGGAAGCCCTTCTCGGTCTCCCGGTGGTGCCGATCATGGCCGCCAAGGGTGAAGGGATCAACGAGCTTGTCGACCACGTGCTGCACGTCGCGAAGTTTCAGGAGCCGCCCGCCGTACAGGACTTCTGCGGTCCGGAAGACCACGGCGGCGCCGTGCACCGGTGTCTGCACGGCATCATGCACATCATCGAGGACCACGCCAAGCGGGCCGGAATTCCCGTTCGCTTTGCGGCGAGCAAGATCGCCGAAGGCGACCGGCTCATTCTCGAGCAGCTCGAGCTCGACGTAAACGAAGAGCGCACGATCGAACACATGCTCAAACAAATGGAGGCCGAGCGCGGACTCGACCGTGCCGCCGCCATGGCCGACATGCGGTTTGCCTTCATCGACCGCATCTGCCGCAGCACGGTCGTTCGCCCGCATGAGAGCAAGGAGCACCTGCGCAGTCTTCAGATCGACCGCATCCTGACGGGCAAATACACGGCGATTCCCGCCTTCATCGCGATCATGGCGCTCGTTTTCTGGCTCACCTTCGACGTGATCGGCGCGTGGCTGCAGGAAATCCTCGAGGTCGCAATCGGGTGGCTCACCGACATCGTCGACGGGCTCCTCACGACCTGGGCCGTGAACGCTTCGATTCACGGACTCGTGATCGACGGTATCTTCAACGGGGTCGGCAGCGTGCTGAGTTTCCTGCCCACGATCGTGACGCTCTTTTTCTTCCTCTCCTTTTTGGAAGACAGCGGCTACATGGCCCGCGTCGCCTTCGTGATGGACACGCTCCTTCGCAAGATCGGGCTTTCGGGCCGAAGCATCGTCCCGATGCTGATCGGCTTCGGCTGCACGGTCCCGGGCGTGATGGCGAGCCGCACCCTCCCCTCCGAGCGCGACCGCAAGATGACGATTCTGCTCACGCCCTTCATGAGCTGTTCGGCGAAGCTTCCGATCTACGGCTTCTTTACGGCCGCCTTCTTCCCCGGAACGGGCGCCGCGATCATGGTGGCGCTCTACTTCCTCGGGATTCTCACGGCGGTTCTCCTCGGCTTTGCGATGCGAAAGACCCTCTTCAAGGGCGAAGCCGTGCCCTTCGTGATGGAACTCCCGAACTACCGCATGCCGGGCGCGAAGAACGTTCTCTTCCTTCTCTGGGAAAAGGCCAAGGACTTCCTGGAGCGCGCCTTCACGGTGATCTTCGTCGCGACCATCGCGATCTGGTTCCTGCAGTCCTTTGACTTCCAGTTCAACCCGGTCGAGAGCTCCCACGAAAGCATGCTCGCCGTCGTGGCGGGCGGTCTCGCGCCGCTTCTTGAACCGCTCGGCTTCGGCGACTGGCGCGTGGCCACGGCCCTCATCTCGGGCTTTATGGCGAAGGAAAGCGTCGTGAGCACGGTCTCCGTTCTTTTCGGGTCGGTCGACACGTTGCTCGCCGCGATCACGCCGCTCTCGGCGCTCGCGCTTCTCGTCTTCTGTCTCCTTTACACGCCCTGCGTCGCGCCGATCGCCACGATCCGCCGCGAATTGGGCGGCAAGTGGGCCGTGGGCGTCGTGTTGATGCAGTGTGCGGTCGCGTGGATCGTCGCGCTCATCGTGCGCATCCTCGCCGCGCCCTTCTTCTGATGCGGAGACTCCTCACGTGAATGCGGCAAGTTGGATCGTATTGCTCCTGATTGCGGCGGGCGTCCTCTGGGCCTGCCGCCGCATCCTCGGGGGGTCGGGCGGTTGCGGCGGATGCACGAACGAATCCTGCACCGCCCGAAAGACGAAGGGCCCCGCTCCGATCCGCTTCGTGCGAAAGGGCGAGAATTTACCCGCCGACTGTCTGCAAATGGGAGCGCCGAGGCGCTGAATTCCTTCCGACACCCCTCAAAAACAACATCGGGACGGAGAACCTCTCCGTCCCGATTTGCGTTTCAGGGAACCCGTTTAACGGGCGACGCCCATCACGATTTCACCGGCTTTCTGGCCGTTGCCGAGCGCGTCGGGAATGGCGTTGCCGCCCACGCGGTTCGTGCCGTGCAGACCGCCCGTCACTTCACCCGCGGCATAGAGCCCCGGAATGACCTTGCCGTTCTTGTCGAGGACTCGGGTCTGCGCGTCGACTTCCACGCCGCCCATCGTGTGGTGCACGGCGGGGGCGCGCATTTCGGCGTAATACGGTCCTTCGTAGAGCGTCACGTTCGGCGTGCAGGAGGCGCGACCGAAGTCGGGGTCGACCGTCTGCTTGCGGCAGAAGTCGTTCCATTTCGCCACGGTTTCACCCAGAACCTTCGGGTCCATGCCGACCTTCTTCGCGAGCTCTTCGATCGTGGGCGCTTCGTAGACCTTCTTGGCCTTCAAAAGGCTCTTGATGCTCTGGCCCTGCGCCGTGATGCCGTTTTCGTCGACCTTGGCGTTCTTCACCGTGGTGATGCGGTAGAAAACGCCGTCGGGCTGAGCGAGCGCGGCGCGCGAGAGAACGTCGCGGCGTTCGAGTTCATTCACGAAGCGCTTCCCTTCCTTGTTCACGTACATGGACGTGCCTTCGGCGACGGCCGTCGTAATGCTGCCGTTCGCCGGGTCGGTCGTGGGCAGAAGCTGGATGAAGCCCATGTCGATCAGGTTCGCGCCGACCGCCTCGGCCATGCGCATGCCGTCGCCCGTGATGGCCGGACTGTTCGTGGTCTTGACGTCGGGACCGAGCTTGCCGCCCCACTGGGTGTCGTATTTCATGCGCATTTCGGGATTCGCCCCGAAGCCGCCCGTCGTAAGAATCACGCCCTTGGAGGCCGAAGCCGTCACCTTTTCGCCGTTCGGGCCCGTGGCTTCGACGCCCACGACGCGGCCGTCCTTAACGATGAGCTTTTCAGCTTTCGTCTGATAGAGAATTTCAACGGGGAGCTTTTCCTTTTCGATCGTCGCGCGGAAGGTGTTGATGTAGCCGATGCCGGACTTGAAGTTCTTGGCGTCGTGCGAGCGCGGCCAGATGGCGCCCACGTACTGCGTCGTGTAGGGATTCCATTCGAGCCCCATCTTTTCGAGGCGGTCGACCTGCCCCGGAGCGATGCGCGCGAGTTCCGCGACGAGTTCGAGCTTCGCCGCGTAGTCGCCCGCCTTCCAGGTCTGAAGCGCATGCAGGGTCGGCGTATCGAAAAGCACGTCGGGAGACTTCGCGAGCCAATCCTTCCATTCCTTCTTCGCCTGTTCGATGAGTTTGGCGTGGAGTTCGTTCCTCGGCTTTTCGGCAAGGAGGTCTTCAACCATCTTGCGCTGGCCTTCGGACATCTTTTGCTTGCCCTGCAGCTTCGGGTCGGCCGCGTTCAGAGCACCGCCCGCGAGCACGGTGTTGCCGCCCAAGAAGCTCATCTTCTCGAGCACCACGACCTTGCCGCCCGCACGGGCCGCCGCAACGGCCGCGGACATGCCGGCGCCGCCACCGCCCACGATCACGACGTCGGCCTTGGGTTCGGTCGGAACCTTGACGACGTAGCGGATGGTGTCGCCCTTCATGAACTTCGCCGGATCGAGGCCCGCCTTCTTCACGGCGTCGCGAACGGCGCCGAGGATGGCGAGGCTCGAGAAGGTCGCGCCGCTCACGCGGTCGACCTTGAGCGACTGGTTCTTCACGACTGTTTCGGGAATCCAGGCCAAGGGCTTTTCCGCGACCGCCGGGGTTTCGAAAGTCTGGACGATCTTGATGTCCGTGATGCGGTCCTTTTCGATCGTCACGTCGACGATCACTTCGTCGTTGTGACCCATGGCCGTGCCGCGGAAGGTTCCGTCGGCCGCATAGGCGCTGCCCGCGATCGCGGCGGCGGTGAGCACCGCAAGGGTCGTGAGGCGAATGTTTTTCATGAGGCTTCTCCTTTGGTCGAGTGAGTCGGTTCCGATCGTTTTCGATCGATATGCTTTGAGGCTACGGAAAAATTACATGAACAACCATTCAGAAAAACCTCAGGCCCGAGCTGGCGGTGACAAAAAGCAACCGCCCCGAACGGATGAACCCGAACGGGGCGGCTTTTGGGTTATGCGGCTAAGCCGTGGATCGTGCGGTTATTCCACGATCTTCGCCTTGGCGGCGGGATGAACGACGAGGTTGGGCTTCGTCTTCTTGGGCGAGGGAAGCGGCACGATGTGCGCGCCTTCGCCGTACTTCGCGCGAAGTTCGTCCACGTAGCCGAAGTCAAGCGCGCGTTGCGTGCAGGCTTCGACGCACACTGGAAGTCCGCCCTTCGAAATGCGGTCGACGCAGGCGTCGCACTTCGTCATCTTGCCCGCCTTCTTGTCGAGAACCGGAGCGTGGTACGGGCAGGCGGCCATGCACATGCCGCAGCCGATGCACTTCTTCGGGTAGATCAGAACGAGGCCCCCGAGTTCGGGGTGCTTGGCGTGCGCCTTGGTGGGGCAGACCTTCACGCAGGCCGGATCGTCGCAGTGGTTGCACGAAACCGACACGTAGCCGTGGAAGACGTCCTGATGCCAGGCGCCCGTGGCGCGGTCTTCACGCCAGGAGCCCGATTCGTACGGAAGGACGTTTCGGAAGAAACGCCCGTCTTCGAGTCCGTTCTTGTCGGCGCAGGCGATCTGACAAGCTTTGCAGCCCGTGCAACGGGACGCATCGAAATAAAAACCGTATTGCTTCATTTCATCCTCCCGTGCTTAGAGCTTCTGAACTTCGACGAGGTTGGTGTGCGAAGGATTGCCCTTCGCCAGCGGCGTCGCGTCGAGCATCGTGAGCGTGTTGACGCACGCGCCCTTGTCGACGCCCTTTTCATCGGGCGAATACCAAGCGCCCTGCGGCAGCGCCACCAAGTGCGGGATGATGCGGTTCGTCACGAACGCGGGAATTTCGATTTCCCCGCGGGCGTTGAAGACGCGCACGCGGTCGCCCGTCTTGATGCCGCGCGGCTCGGCGTCGACCGGATTGATCATCAGCTGGTCCGGATGCGCGGCGCGCAGCCACGGAACGTTGTGGTACGTCGAGTGGGTGCGACCCGCGCCGTGATAGCCGTAGAGCTCGAGCGGGAACTTTTCTTCCGTCGGGTCGCCCTGACCGCGCATTTCCTTCGTGGCGATGAACTGCGGAATCGGGTGGATTTCCTGACCCTTTTCCTTCGGGAGTTCCCACGTGCGCGCGATTTCGGCGAGACGTTCGGAATAGATTTCGATCTTGCCCGAGGGGGTCGGGAGCGGATGCTTCACCGGATCCTCGCGGAAGTCCTTGAGCACGATGCCCGAGTCGTCGCCCATGCGGTACTTGACTACGCCCTGCTTCCAGAATTCCTCGAACTTCGGGAACTTCTTCGCGTCGGCGAGCTTCGAGGCCTTCTTCAAGGTTTCTTCGTAGCCCCAGCGGAGCCATTCCTTGTACGTGCGGCCTTCGGTGTAGGCGTCTTCGACGCCGAAGCGCTTGGCCATTTCGCGCATGATTTCCCAGTTCTGGCGCTGTTCCCACTCGATCTTCGCGGCCTGCGGGCACGCGACGATGTAGTTGTAGTCGCCCACGGCGTAAGCGTCGGCCTCGAGGTCATCGATCTCCTGATTCATCGTGTCGGGGAGCAGATAGTCGGCGAACTTCGCGCTCGGCGTCATCTGGTTGTCGACCACCACGATCGTTTCGACGAGCGATTCGTCTTCGAGGATCTTGCGAAGCGCATTGATCCCGCCGTGCTGGTTGATGAGGGTGTTGCCCTGCGTATTCCAGATGAACTTGATGTTGTGCGAGAGGTGATCCGCACCGCGCACGGCCGAATTCTTCGCCGTCATCGACTTCGCGTCGGTGATGGCCTTGGGCCAGAGGAAGATCGGGAAGGAAACCTTGACGGGATTCTTTCCGACCGGAAGGCCCGTGTCGATGCCGTAGGAGTCGCCTTCGCGCGCGCCCGTGTTCGTGCCGGGAAGCCCGACCTGGCCCGTCAGCAACGCGAGTATCGCGATCGACGTCGACTGCGTTTCACCGTTCATGCGGCGCTGCGGACCCCAGCCCTGGGAGATGAAGCAGGGCTTCGTCGTCGCGATTTCGCGGGCGAGGCGTTCGATCGTTTCGACGGGGACGTTCGTGATGCGCGAAGCCCATTCGGGCGTCTTCGGGGTCTTGTCGGGACCGTTGCCCAGAATGTAGGACTTGTAGTCGGCACCCTTCGGAGCGGACTTCGGGAGAGTCTTTTCGTCGTAGCCCACGCAGTACTTGTCGAGGAAGGCCTGATCTACGAGGTTTTCATGGATCATGACGTAGGCCATGCCCGCGGCGAGCGCCGCGTCGGTGCCCGGACGGATCGGCACCCATTCGGCGTCGCGACCGGCGAGCGTGTCGGTGCGGATCGGGTCGATCACGACCATGCGGGCCTTGCCAAGCCGCAGGGCTTCGCCGAGTTCCCACGTCTGACCGCCGCCCGAAGCGCGCGTGACGGCCGGATTGTTCCCGAACGTGACGTAGAGCTTGGCGTTCTTGATTTGACTCATGTAGGAGCCCACGCCCGGGTTGCTCGAGCGAACCGCCCCGTAGTTGAAGCCGCCGAACATGTAGGGCCAGATGTTTTGGATGCAGGCGGCGGAATAGTCGGAGTACCAACCGACGTTGCCGCCGATCAGGTTGAAAAAGCGGAACGTGCAGTTGCGGTTGTTGAAGAGGCTGTAATTGCCCGAACCGTGCATCAGAAGAATTGATTCGTTCGTGTGCTTCTTGATGGTGTCCTTGAGACGGGCGCTGATTTCATCGAGCGCCTGATCCCAGGAAATGCGTTCGAACTTCCCTTCGCCGCGCTTCCCAACGCGCTTCATCGGGAACTTCAGGCGTTCGGGCGAATAGAGGCGCTGGCGGATGGAACGGCCGCGGTGGCAGGCGCGGACCTGCGGGAATTGACCCTCGGCCACGCCCGCGTGCGCGTCACCGGTGTTGTCCGTTTCTATGCGGATCACGCGCCCGTTCTTCGAGGCGCAGCGCAGAAGACAACGGCTGCCGCAGTTGATCGAACACACCGACGATGTGACGGATTCGATGTCGGCCGCCGCGGCCGCGACCGCACGGCTCATCGGCGTCGCCGTAAAGCCCGCGGCGCCTCCGAGGAGCGCCGTACTTCGCAGGAAGTCACGTCGATTGATCATAAAAAGAGTCTCCTTCCAAAATAAGAAAGACGCCGGACAAGGCAACCGTCCGCTTCCCGCAGCAGTGAAAACGGTTCGGACGGAGCAGGACGAAAGAAGAAACGGCGAGGATGGAACGCCGGCATTCGAATCCGTTCTGCAGAGGGTCGCTTTGAGAGACGTCTTGTGAGAGGCCGCGAGCTGCACCGCGGTCCTACCCGTTCAGGGTAAATCCCAGTTTGTCTCGATTGTAGAGCATGGAAGGCGCGGAGGGCAGACAGGATTTCCCTGCCGTCGCGTTTTTCTTTTGCAAAAATCGGAACGCGGTTTCTACAAAACACCCTCCCTTCTCTTCGGAAACGATTCTGGCGTTCAGGCGACCTTGGCAATGAGAATGGATACCAACAAAGGATTTCTTAAAAATCTTTCCGGAATATCTCTTCCGTTTCATGAAGAACTGAGGTTCTAGGAATTTACCCTTTTCTCTCCGCTTTCCGGGTTCAATGGCGAGTCGGAACGCGGTTTTTTGCGGGATTTTTACGGAGCTTCAGACGCTCGTGTTGGAGTCGATGAAGGGTTAGGCCGTGTCGTCGAGAACTGTCATGCGGACGAGTGTGGTGGGGCCGTATGAGTTTAGGCAAAGAAGAGCTCGACAGCCTAGTATAACGTTCGCGATATAACGCCATTAAATAAAGCAAATGTGCTATAATG
>UQYG01000018.1 GCA_900545275.1 uncultured Sutterella sp. | reverse complement strand
CCCACGACCCTCTGGTTCGTAGCCAGATACTCTATCCAACTGAGCTACAGCCGCGTTCTGAAGTGCAGGACGTGAACTATACCGAAATTTGGAAGATTTGTCAAGGGTATGTGAAAAGAAAACTTCGTTTTTCCTGATGCGGCGTCTCGGCGGCGGGGCGAGCGCCCCGAGATCTTCCCGATGGGCTAACATGTGGGGACATTTTCTGCGCGCCCTCTGCGCGCCCGATCCGTTTGTCTTCATTTCCGGGGAGTCGCTTCGAGTGATCGATACGCTTTTCTTTTTTGCGGCGGTGCTCGTTTTGCTCCTTCGTCTGCTCTATGAACTGTGGCGTGCCTGAGGCCTCTACGGTATCGAATCATGCTCGACACGCTCGAACTCTTCCTCCTCTTTCTCCTGACGCTCGCTCTTCTGGCGAGGCTCCTGGGACTTTGGCTGCTGCCCCTCGCGCAGGGGCGCGCCCCCGCCTGCGTCGCGACCGCCGATCGGTGGCTCCTCAGGGCCTTCGGGCTTAAGCCCGACGCGCAGGAGGGCTGGCGCGAATATGCGCTCTCGGTTCTCCTTTTTCACGTTCTCGCCTTCGTCTTTCTCACGGCGGTCCTGCTCGCGCAGGGGCATCTCCCAGGGAATCCCGCGGGACTTGCGGGCGTTCCCCTCGTGACGGCGCTGCATACGGCGGCCTCCTTCGTGTCCGGTACGGCCTGGCAGGCCTATGCGCCCGAGACCACGCTCTCGCTTCTTTCGCAGGCGATCGGGATCGGCGTCGCGGAGTTCGTCTCCACGGCGAGCGGCATTGCGGTCGCCTTCGTCGTCATGCGCGGCTTCGCGCTCTCGGCGACGAACGTACTCGGAAACTTCTGGGTGGACCTTCTTCGCATTCTCATCTGGGTGCTCTTTCCGCTCTGCACCCTCTACGCGGTCTTCCTCCTCGTCATGGGCGTTCCGCAGGCCTGGCTCGGTCCCGTGGAAGTCGTGAGCGCCGCGGGAAGGGAAGTGACGCAGTTGATCGGTCCCGTCGCTTCGAGCGAAGCCGTCAAGACGATCGGCACGATCGGCGCGGGGCTTTTCGGGGCGAATTCCGCGCATCCCGTCGCCAATCCGTCCGCGGGCGTCAACTTCGCCGCCTCGGTCAGCATGCTCCTCATTCCCGTGGCGCTCACGCACACGTTCGGCAAGCTCACGGGGGACCCCAAGGAAGGCCGAAGCCTGCGCTGGGCGATGTGGCTCCTTTTTTCGCTCGCGCTTTTTTCCTTCGTGCACGATGAAATTTCGGCCGGGGACTTCCTCTCCCAGTATGGGATCGACGCGCGCGGCTTCATGACGGAGGGCAAGGACTCGCGCTTTGGTCTCGCGCATACGGCGCTCTTTACGGTGACGTCGATCGCAAGCGGCACGGGGGCCGTCAACAATCTTCTCGACACGCTCGCGCCGGGCGCGGGGATGGTGCTCATTCTTCTTATGCTCACGGGCGGCGTCTTCGAGTCGTCGGGCGCGGGCTTTTGTTCGGTTTCCGTCTACATCGTCCTCGCCGTCTTCGTGGCGGGCCTCATGATCGGGCGCGCGCCGGAATATCTTGGAAAGCGCATCGGCGTCTCCACCATCAAACTCGCCGCTTCGGCGATGCTCGTCATTCCGGTCGTCGCGTTGACGGGCCTCATCGTGACGCTTTTGTCGCCGATCGCGCAGGAGGCGGTGGCGAACCCCGGCGCGCACGGCTACACGGAAATCCTCTACGCCTGGGCGTCGGTCGCAAGCAACAACGGCTCGGCCATGGGAGGGTTCGACACGAGCTCGCCCTTCTTTGAAATCGGGTTGGGACTCGCCATGATCGCGGGGCGCGTCGGGCTGCTCGGTTTCCTGTTGGCGCTCGCGGGCGACGTGGGGTTGGAGCGGCGCTCCCCGCACACGAAGGGGGCGCTCGTGACGAACGGACCGTTCTTTGCGGTCTTCCTGGCCTTTGTGATCCTGCTTTTCGGGGCGCTCACCTATCTTCCTCTCATGGCGCTCGGATCCGCGGCCGAGCAGCTCGAGTACTTCGTTCTCTAAAGGAGCCGGCGATGAAGTTTCCCCGTTTCACCGCAAGGCTCTATGAACAGCTCGTCAAGGACGCCCTGCGGCAAAGTTTCGTGAAGCTCGACCCCAAGGTGCAGTGGGCCAATCCGGTGATGTTTCTCGTTTGGCTCGGTGCTCTTTTTACCTTTTGCGTGGGCGTCGCGAGTCTTCTGGGGCTTTCTTCCGAACCCGCGGGGCTCGCTTTTGCGGTATCCGGGTGGCTCTGGTTTACGCTGCTCTTTGCCAACTTCGCCGAGGCTTTGGCCGAAGGTCGGGCGCACTCGCAGGCGGCTTCCCTGAGGAATCTGCGAAAGAGCACGCCCGCGCGCATCGTCAACGCCTCCGACAAGTTCGGTCCCGACATGCCGCATCAGGTCGTCGACTCGATGACGCTTCTCGGAAACGACCTCGTTCTCGTCCTTCCGGGCGACGTCGTTCCCTGCGACGGCGAAGTGGTCGCGGGGGTCGCGTCCGTCGACGAATCGGCCGTTACGGGCGAGTCCGCGCCGGTCATCCGAGAATCCGGGGGAGACTTCGCCAACGTCACGAGCGGCACGACGGTTCTCTCCGATTGGCTCGTCGTGCGTCCGAGCATCGCGAGCGGCGGAGGCTTTGTCGAGCGCATGATCCGCATGGTGGAGGGTGCCGAGCGCAAACCGACGCCCAACGAAACGTCGCTTTCGGTTCTTCTCATCGCGCTCACCGTCGTATATCTCCTGCTCACGGCGTCGCTTCTGCCCGTGTCGCTCTTTACGGTGTCTCGCTCGGGCGTGGGAGCGCCCCTGAGCTTTACCTTCCTCACGGCGCTTTTCATCAACTTCATTCCCTCGACGATCGGCGGTCTTCTGAGTCCGATCGGGATCGCCGGGATGACGCGTCTTCTCGCCGCGAACGTTCTGGCGCGCTCGGGGCGAGCCGTCGAGGCGGCGGGCGACGTCGACATTCTTCTTCTCGACAAGACGGGAACGATCACCTTCGGGAACCGGCGCGCGACGCGGCTCTACACTGTCTCGGGCGTGAGCCGACGAACGCTCCTCGAAGCCTGTCTTCTCACGTCCTACGCCGACGACACGCCCGAAGGACGATCGGTTCTCGAACTTGCCGCGCGCGAACTCGGACTCGACCCCGACGCGCTCGAGCCGCCCGAAGAGGGGGTCTTCGTGCCCTTCAGTGCGCAGACCCGCATGTCGGGGATCAATCTCGAGGACGGGCGGCAACTCCGAAAGGGTTCTCCCGAAGCGATCAAGGCGCGCGTCGCGCGCCTTTCGGGGTACTTTCCGTATTCGCTTCAGGGGCAGGTCGACGCCATCGCCTCGCGCGGCTCGACGCCGCTCGTCATCGCGGTCGATGAAAAGGTCCTGGGGATCATCGAACTCAAGGACGTCGTGAAACCCGACATCGCGGGGCGCTTCGCGAAACTGCGCCGCATGGGCGTGCAGACCGTGATGATCACGGGCGACAACCGTCTGACCGCCGCCGCGATCGCTTCCGAAGCCGGGGTCGACGACTTCATCGCAGAGTCGACGCCCGAGACGAAGCTCGCCGCCATCCGGGCCTTCCAGAAGGCGGGACACTTGGTCGCCATGACCGGGGACGGCGCCAACGACGCTCCCGCCCTCGCGCAGGCCGACGTGGCGCTCGCCATGCACGGCGGCACGCAGGCGGCGAAAGAAGCCGCGAACATGGTCGATCTCGATTCGAATCCGACAAAACTCATGGAGGTGATCCGCACGGGCAAGGAAATGATGATCACCCGCGGGGCGCTGACGACCTTCTCGCTCATGAACGACCTCGCGAAGTACGTGGTGGTCGTGCCCGCGGTTCTGAGCACGACCGACCCGGTTCTGGCGAGCTGGAACATTCTGGGGCTCGCCTCGCCCGAGTCGGCGCTCCTTTCTGCCGTGATCTTCAACGCGCTCGTGATTCCGCTTCTCATGCCGTTCGCCCTGAAGGGCGTCGAACCCCGCGCCGTGGGCGCGTCGGAACTCCTGACGCGAAACCTTCTCGTCTGGGGACTGAGCGGCATCGCCGCGCCCATCGTCGGGATCGCGCTCATCGATCAACTTCTCCGCCTGACGGGCTTTTTCTGAGGGAGGCGCCGTGGATTTTCTCATTCGTCTTCTTCGCGCTCTGGGCGCGCTTCTCTTTGTCGTTCTCGTCTGCGGCGTACTCTATCCGGCCCTCGTGACGGGTTTGGCGACGGTGCTGCCGGGCGCCAGAAGCGCCGACGACTTCGCAACGCCCGAACTCGCCGCGGAAAATACGAACGTCGGCTACGACTGGCGCGATACGGGGCTCTTTGAAGGACGTCCCGCGCCCGAAGCGCGAAAAGGCGCTTCGACGGGGTCGAACCTCGCGCTCACGAACCCCGCCTTTGCAGAGGACGTGCAAAAGCGCGCGGCGCTCTGGCGCGAACGGGTGGGCGGAAACGAGCCCGTCCCCGTCGCGCTCGTCACGGCGTCGGCCTCGGGGCAGGACCCCGATCTTCCCATGCGCGCGGCCATCTATCAGATTCCCTACGTCGCCCGCCAGACGGGGCTCTCCCCCAAGCGGCTCGACGCCATAGTCCACGGCGTGATGCGACGCGAGATGATCCGCTTCGGCTTTGAGCGGCTCGTCAACGTCGCCGATCTCAACGCCGCGGTCCTCGCCGAAATGAAGAAGGAAGGGAAGACCCTCAGCAAACCCGAAACGCATAACCGTCAGGAGACGCCGTCATGACCCAGGAGGACCTGCGCCCCGATCCGGAGGCGATGCTCGCGCAGACGCGGGAAAAAACGCTCGGCAAACTGCGCATCTTTCTCGGCATGGCGCCCGGGGTGGGAAAGACCTATGCGATGCTTGCCGAGGCGCACCAGAGAAAAAACGCCGGGCTCGACGTGCTCATCGGCTGGGTCGACACGCACAAGCGCAAGGACACGGAGGCCCTCACGCGGGGCTTGGAGATTCTCCCGAGAAAACGCATCGAATACAACGGAATTTCCGTTGAAACGCTCGACATCGACGAAATTCTGCGTCGGCACCCGTCGGTCGTCGTGATCGACGAAATGCCCCACAGCAATCCTCCGGGGTCTCGCCACGCGAAGCGCTGGCAGGACATTGAAGAGATTCTCGACATGGGGATCGACGTCTGGACGGCCCTCAACATTCAGCACCTGGAGAGTCTCAACGGCGTCGTCGCGCGCGTTACGGGCGTGAGCGTCACGGAAACGGTTCCCGACCGCATGTTCGACCGCGCTTCCGAGGTTCGGCTCATCGACCTGCCGCCCGACGATCTGCTCGCGCGTCTTGCCGCGGGGAAGATTTACCTCCCCAAAGTGGTCGAACGCGCCAAGGACGCCTACTTCAAAAAGAGCAACCTCATTGCGCTTCGCGAATTGGCGCTTCGCGCCATGGCGAGCCGCATGGAGAGTCAGATCCGGTCCGAGCGTCTGCGTTCGACCCGAAGCAGTGTCGAAGACACGCACTACGGACTGCTGCTCGTTCTGGAAACCGTTTCGGAAGAAACGGTCCGCGAAGTCGCCCGCATGGCCCGCGCGCTCTCCTCTCCGTGGCACGTCGTCTGGATGGACGGCATGGGGAACGAACGCTCCGACAGCGAGGCGGTGACGAAGTTCTTCGACTACATCGAAGAGTTGGGCGGACGCAGCGACGTGCTCGCCGGGCGTTACGGCGAAACGGTTGCGCGTTATGCGCGAGAACACAACCTGTCGCTCGTCGCGATCGTCGGTTCGAGCGAGCGCGTCCTCAATCAGCGGCGCCGCGAACTTCGGCGCGCCGCACCGGAACTGAGCGTGCTGTCTCTACCCGACACGGAAGAGACAAAACGCTGTTCGGGCCTTCGGCGCTGGCTCTCGGAATTCGACTTCGGACGCCCCGGCGTCTGGCAGGCCGTCCTCACGGTGCTCGCCGGGGCGCTTGCGCTCACGCCCTTCTGGGACGTGATGGAGCCCACGAATCAGGCGATGATTTATCTCCTCTGCGTCCTCTTTTGCGGAGTGCGCTACGGGAGCGTCTCCGCGGCGCTGGCCGCGGTCTTCTCCGTCCTGATCTTCAATCTCACGGCGATCGAGCCGCGCTGGTCCTTCGCCGTGACGGACGCGCAGTACGTTGTGACGTTCGCAGTGATGCTCGTCGTGGGCCTCGTCGCGGGACAGTTGGTCGCTCACCGAGAGGACATGGCCAAGGCCGCCAACGAGCGCGAACATCAGACGCGCATGCTCTTTGACGCTTCGAGAGAACTCTCGCAGGTTCTGGTCGAGGAGGACGCCTACAAGGTGATTTCCGGCACGCTTCGGCATCACCTCGAAGTGGAGGCGGAATTCTGGGTGCCCGAAAAGGACGAGGACGACGACGATACGCTCCGGCTCGAGCGCCTCGAAATGGTGTTGAAAAACGTCGACCCGGGCATCGTACGCTGGTGCTTCGACCACCGGCAGTCGGCGGGCTCGGGAACGCACACGCTCGCCTCGTCCCCCTACTGGTACCTCCCGATGACGGCGGGCGGGAAGGTTCTCGCGGTCCTCGTTCTCGCGCCGCGCGAGGGCGAGTCGCTCGATCTCACGCAGCGCCGGCTCGTGGGGACGCTTGCGGGTCTCGGCGCACAGGCCCTTCTTCGCATCGGCTTTGCTTCGGAAGCGCGGCAGACGCTCGTCTCGATGGAGTCCGAGCGCCTTCGCCACGGCCTCATTCAGTCGCTCTCGCACGACCTTCGCACGCCGATTTCGCTTCTCAAGAAGGCGAGCGAAGGCTTTTTGGAAAAGGTCGAGCGCTCGGGCGCACCCGCGGACTTGGTCGCCGACGCCGAGAAGCTCTTTGACGGCGCGAGCCGCATGGAGCACCTCGCCATCAATCTGCAGGACATGGCGCGGCTGCAGTCGTCCGACTTCGAACTCCACCGCGCGCCCGTGGGCGTTCGCGCGCTCTTTGAGTCGGCGATCGCGGAAATGGGGGCCGAGCTTGAAGGCTACAAGGTCGAGTGGAATCTCGAAGAGAACCTTCCGATGTTGGACGGCGACGAAGAGCTGCTTCGCCGCGTGATCGTGAATCTCCTCGACAACGCCGTGAAGTACTGTCCCGAAGGTTCGCGCATCATTTTGGGCGCGAAGCTTCGCGGCGACCGCATCGCCGTGACGGTTTCGGACAACGGGCCGGGCCTTCCCGAAGGCAATCCGCAGCGGCTCTTCGATCCCTTCCGGCGCGGACAGGCCGCCTCGGGCGCGGGGATCGGTCTGGGGCTCTCGGTGTGCCGGACGATCGCGCGCGCGCACGACGCGGAAATCTTTGCAATGCCTTCCCGCTTCGGCGGGGCCGCCTTCACGCTCACGCTTCCCTATTGGGAGGAGCCCGAAGTCGAGGAGAGCGAAGAGAAGAGTCTGCCGGACAAGGACGAGAAAACCGAGAAGATTGAAAAGTCCTCGGAAGCGCCTTCGGACGAGACCGTTGCGAAATCCCACGTCGGGAAGAACGACTGACGGGGGCTGCGTTGAAGAGATGAGGGGCGGGCCTTTTCGCCCGCAAAAGAAGACCCCGAGGGCCGAGGGGCCGTCGGGGTCCGAATGAAAGTCAAGGAGGAAACCTCGGATCGGGGAGCCTGCGCTCCCCGATGGCAGAGGACGATCAGAACTGATCGAAGTACTTCTGAATTTCCTTCCAGTCGGTCGTCTTCGTGAGGGCGAGCTGCAGGAGGACGCGGGCCTTCTGCGGGTTGAGGTCGCCCGACGAAACCCAGCCGTACTTCTTGTCGTCGATTTCGGCGTCCTTCGTCGTCGCGCCCGTCGGGACGCGGCTCGAACGAACCACGGCGATGCCGTCCTTCGCGGCCTTTTCAAGGATCGGGAAGATGGACTTGTGGATGTTGCCGTTGCCCACGCCGGCGCTCACGATGCCCTTGTAGCCGGCCTTGACGAGCGCTTCGGCCTGAACGCCTTCGACGCCCGCATGGTTGTAAACGATGCCGACCTTAGGCAGGGCCTGGAGGTTCGTCACGTCAAAGGGCGTCTTGTGATCGACGCGCAGGGGCTTGACTTCATAGCGGACCTTGCCGTTGAAGATCGTGCCGAGACGGCCGTAGTTGGCGCCCTGGAAGGTTTCGGGCTGGACGGTGTTCGTCTTGATGACGTCGCGCGCGCCGACGATGGTGTTGTTCATCGCGACGACGACGCCGTATTCGGCCGATTCCTTCGTGGCGGCCGTCAGAACGGCGTTGTAGAGATTGCGCGGACCGTCGGCGGAGAGACCCGTCGAGGGAAGCATGGCGCCCACCATGACGACGGGCTTCGAGCACTTCTTCGTGAGCTGCAGGAAGTAGGCCGTTTCTTCCATCGTGTCGGTGCCGTGCGTGATGACGAAGCCGTCGTACTTGCCGCAGTCCTGATTGATGGTCTTGGCGAGCTTGAGCCAGACTTCGTCGGACATGTCCTGCGAGCCGATCTGGGCGACCTGGACGGGGGTGACGTTCGCGATCTCGGCGAGCTGCGGCACGGCGGCGACGAGATGATTCACCGAGACCTTGCCGGCCGTGTAGGCGGAACCCGTGGCGGAAGCGCCGGCGCCGGCGATCGTGCCGCCCGTGGCGAGCACGGCGACGTTCGGAAGCGAAGCGGCGCAGGCCACGCCCGAGAGGGCGGTGACGGCGGCGGCGACGAGCGTCTTGGAAATCTTCATGGTCTTTTCTCCTCGAAAAGGGCCCGAAGGCCCGAAATGTGACAGGATCGCGGAGGTTGCGTCCGCGAGCAGAGACACTATAGCGAGGGGGCTAGGCAATTTCTCTAGGTACTTTTACGAGAGGTCAAAATAAATTTCGACTGCAGGCCGGAAGACCGGAAATCCGGCCGTATCGAATGGGCGCCGGGGAGGCCTTCAAATGTCGACAATTGCGGGGATTGGTTGGCAAGTGCGGGAAGCTCTCTAGGGGATTCATAGGAGTGGGGTTGCGTTTGTCGGGGGAAGGGCGAAAAAGAGCCGGCGGCCGCAAAAGCGGGTCGGCGCCTTGGGGATAATCCTCTCTAACGAATTCCCTCTACGGGTCCCTCACTTTCACGGAAGAAGTCACCTATGTCTCAGACGATTTTGCAGAGTGTTCCGGTCGGCGAAAAGGTCGGCATCGCTTTCTCCGGCGGTTTGGATACGAGCGCCGCGCTTCGCTGGATGAAGAACAAGGGCGCGCTCCCCTATGCCTACACAGCCAACCTCGGTCAGCCCGACGAAACGGACTACGAGGCCATTCCGCGCCGCGCGATGGAATACGGCGCCATCAAGGCCCGTCTCGTAGACTGCCGCTCGCAGCTCGTCCACGAAGGCTTCGCCGCCATTCAGGCGGGCGCCTTCCACATCTCGACGGCGGGGTCGCTCTACTTCAACACAACGCCGCTCGGCCGCGCCGTGACGGGCACGATGCTCGTCGCCGCGATGCGCGAGGACGGCGTCAACATCTGGGGCGACGGCTCGACCTACAAGGGCAACGACATTGAACGCTTCTACCGCTACGGTCTTCTTGCGAACCCGAATCTTCGCATCTACAAGCCCTGGCTCGACGTGCAGTTCATCACCGAACTCGGCGGCCGCGCCGAAATGTCGGCCTTCCTGCAGGCGGAAGGCTTCGAATACCGCATGAAGGCGGAAAAGGCCTATTCGACCGACTCCAACATGCTCGGCGCCACGCACGAAGCCAAGGACCTCGAGGAACTCGCGACCTCCATGAAGATCGTCGAACCGATCATGGGCGTCGCCCACTGGCTCGACACGGTCGAAGTGAAGCCCGAAGTCGTCAAGGTCGAATTCAAGGAAGGCGTTCCCGTTGCGCTCAACGGCAAGACCTTCTCGGATCCCGTCGCCCTCATGGAAGAAGCCAACCGCATCGGCGGCCGTCACGGCCTCGGCATGAGCGACCAGATTGAAAACCGCATCATCGAAGCCAAGAGCCGCGGCGTCTACGAAGCCCCGGGCATGGCGCTTCTCTTCCTCGCCTACGAACGTCTCGTTACGGGCATCCACAACGAAGACACGATCGAGCAGTACCGCATCAACGGCATCAAGCTCGGGCGTCTCCTTTATCAGGGCCGCTGGTTCGACAGTCAGGCGATCATGCTTCGCGAAAGCGCCCAGCGCTGGGTCGCACGCGCCATTACGGGCGAAGTCACGATCGAACTGCGCCGCGGCAACGACTACACGATTCTCAACACCGTGTCGCCGAACCTCACCTACGAACCGTCGCGCCTCACGATGGAAAAGGGAGATTCGATGTTCACGGCCGTCGACCGCATCGGCCAGCTCACGATGCGCAACCTCGACATCACCGACACGCGTCAGAAGCTCGGCATCTACTCGAAGGCGGGCCTGATCGGAACGGCCGACGGCGTGGCGCCGATGCTGACGAAGTAAGAAGCGTTCTTTTTTGCACTTAGAAATGAGAGGGAGTCGCAAGTGTTGCGCTCCCTCTATTTCTTTGTTTTTTCGCATCGAGATCCGTAGAATGTAGGGTTCGAAATTTCTTTTCCTTCGACATCGTCATGGCAGAAACCTCCACCCCCGCTCTTCACGAGCACGACCGCTTCGCAAGTCACGGACAGGGCGACAGCCGCTACGCGCACGTCTCCGACAAGGTGAAGACGAGCGTCCTGGGCTTCGCCGTGGCCTTGACGCTCGGATTTTCCTTCCTGGAACTCGTAGGCGGCCTCTGGGCGAATTCGCTTGCGCTCATCGGCGACGCCGGCCACATGGTGACCGACTCGGCGAGCCTCCTTTTTGCGCTCCTTGCGAACATGGTGGCGCGGCACGGCGCCGACGACAACCACTCCTTCGGGCACGGACGCGTCGAGGTGCTCGCCGCCTTCGTAAACGGCCTCGTCATGCTGGGCGTCGTCGTATGGCTCTTTTACGAAGCCGCGGGCCGCATCGCCGAGCCCCAGGCCGTGGGCGGCTGGTCGGTGATGGCGATCGCCTGTGCGGGGCTTCTCGTCAACCTCGGCGTCGCCTGGTCGCTTTCGCGCGACAAGAAGAACGTCAACACGCGCGCGGCGCTCCTGCACGTCATGGGGGACCTGCTCGGCTCGGTCGCCGCGATCGCGGCGGGTCTCATCATTGCGCTCGGCGGCCCCTCGATCGTCGACCCGATTCTTTCGATGATCGTCGGCTGCCTGCTTCTGCACGCCACCTGGGAAATTCTGAGCGACGCCTCGCGCGTTCTGCTCGACGGCGTTCCCGAGGGCGTCGACTACGAAGCCGTGGGGCGCTTCGTCGAAACGATTCCGGGCGTCGTGCGCGTGCACGACCTGCACGTCTGGACGATGAGTCCGGGGCACGGGGCCATCCAGTGCCACGTCGGGATCGAATCGCACGAGTGCTGGCCCAAGATCCTCGACGCGCTCCGCACGGGGCTTCGCAGAGAATTCGGGATCGACCACGTGACGGTGCAGCCCGAATGGACCTTCTCCGGCAACGAGGCGGCCTGCGCCGTCTGCGCGCAGGGGCTCTGCGAAGAAGACTTTTCCGGAGAGTCCCGCGGGGCGCCCGCTCCCGAACTCGACCTTACGGGGAAAATTTAAAAAAAATTCTCGGCTCCTCGCCTTTTGCGGGGCAAAACCCTGATAGAATGACATCCCGACCAAACGGCCCGGTCCGCATTTCTGCGTTCCGGGCTTTTTCGTTTTGTATTTCTCCACGGAACGAAGGCGAGGCGCCCCGAAGGGCTCTTGCGCGCTTCGGTCCGACGAACGGATTTCCGAGCGCCCTCTAGGGCTTTGCTCGTATAATCCCCCTGTTTTCAAGCTGTTCCTGCATTACGAGGCTTCTCATGACCAAGTATGTATTTGTCACCGGCGGCGTTGTCTCCTCTCTCGGTAAAGGCATCGCCGCCGCTTCTTTGGCGGCCATTCTCGAGTCCCGCGGCCTGTCGGTCACGATGATCAAGCTCGACCCGTACATCAACGTGGACCCGGGCACGATGTCGCCCTTCCAGCACGGCGAAGTGTTCGTGACGGAAGACGGCGCGGAGACCGACCTGGACCTTGGTCATTACGAGCGCTTCATCTCCTCGAAGATGCACAAGACGAACAACTTCACTTCGGGGCAGATCTACGAAAGCGTCCTGCGCAAGGAGCGCCGCGGCGAATACCTCGGCAAGACCGTGCAGGTGATTCCGCACATCACCAATGAAATCCAGGAATACATCGTGCGCGGCGCCAAGGCGGCGGGCGATCCCGACGTCGCAGTCGTGGAAATCGGCGGTACGGTGGGCGACATCGAATCGCTCCCCTTCGTCGAAGCCGTCCGCCAAATGTCCTTCCGCGTGGGCCGCAACAACGCCTGCTTCATTCACCTCACGCTCTGCCCGTGGATTCCGTCGGCGGGCGAACTGAAGACGAAGCCCACCCAGCACTCGGTGCAGAAGCTCCGTGAAGAAGGCGTCTACCCCGACCTGCTTCTCTGCCGTGCCGAACGCATGATTCCCGAAGGCGAACGCGCGAAGATCTCGCTCTTCTCGAACGTGCCGATGGACTGCGTCATCAGCGTCGCCGACGCCTCGACGATCTACGAAGTGCCCCTCATGCTCCACGCCCAGGGGCTCGACGACATCGTCTGCCGCAAGCTCGGCCTCGAGACGAAGCCCGCCGACCTCTCGGCCTGGGAAAACATCGTCTACCGCCTCAAGCACCCGAAGCGCCAGGTCACGATCGGCATGGTCGGCAAGTACGTCGACTACGCCGACAGCTACAAGTCGCTCAATGAAGCGCTCACGCACGCGGGCATTCACACCGAAACGAAGGTTGTCACGAAGTTCATCGACGCGAGCGAAATCGAAGAAAAGGGCACCGACGTCCTCGAAGGGCTCGACGCCATTCTGGTTCCCGGCGGTTTCGGCAAGCGAGGCACCGAAGGCATGATCAAGGCGATCGAATACGCCCGCACGAAGAACATTCCCTTCCTCGGGATTTGTCTGGGCATGCAGATGGCCGTGATCGAATTCGCTCGCCACGTCTGCGGTTTGGGCGGCGCCAACTCGACCGAACTTGAACCCGACACCGCGCACCCCGTGGTCGCCCTCATCACCGAGTGGAAGGACCGCACGGGCTCCGTGCAAAAGCGCGACGAATCGTCCGACCTGGGCGGCACGATGCGTCTCGGTCGTCAGGAAGTCCCCGTCAAGCCCGGCACGCTCGCCCACAAGATCTACGGCGACGTCGTCGCGGAACGCCACCGTCACCGCTACGAAGTGAACAACGCCTACGTGCAGCAGTTCGAAGACAAGGGGCTCGTCTTCTCGGCGCGCACGCCGTCGGAAAACCTTCCCGAAATGATGGAACTCCCCGGCCACCCCTTCTTCTTCGCCGTGCAGTTCCATCCGGAATTCACGTCGAATCCGCGTTTCGGCCATCCGCTCTTCAAGGCCTACGTCGAGGCCGCGATTGCGCACGCCGAAGCCAATAAGAAGGCGTAATTTTTCGTTGCGAACCCGATGCCGCCTGCAGAAGCTTTCTGCGGGCGGTTTTCCTACAATGCGGTATCGAAATCTTTTTGGAAGGATGACCCATCGTGCAACTTTGCGGATTTGAAGTCGGTCTTGACCGCCCCTTCTTTTTGATCGCCGGTCCCTGCGTGCTCGAAGGCGAGCAAATGGCCCTCGACGTCGCGGGCACCCTCAAGGAAGTGACCGACGAACTCGGCATTCCCTACATCTTCAAGGCGAGCTACGACAAGGCCAACCGCACGTCGGGCGCGTCCTTCCGCGGCCCCGGCATGGAAGAGGGCCTGCGAATTCTCGAGAGCGTGCGTGAAAAAATCGGCGTTCCCGTCCTCACGGACGTGCACACGGCCGAAGAGGTTCCCGTCGTCGCGAAGTCGGTCGACGTCCTGCAGACGCCCGCCTTCCTTTGCCGTCAGACGGACTTCATCCGCGCCTGCGCCGTCTCGGGCCGTCCCGTCAACATCAAGAAGGGTCAGTTCCTCGCTCCCGGGGACATGAAGAACGTCATCGAAAAGGCCCGCGCCGCGGCGCGCGAAGCCGGTCTCTCGGAAGACCGCTTCATGGCCTGCGAACGCGGCGCGAGCTTCGGCTACGGCAATCTCGTCGCCGACATGCGCAGCCTCGCCATCATGCGCGAGGCGAACGTTCCCGTCGTGATGGACGCGACCCACGCCGTGCAGCTCCCCGGCGGCAACGGCGTTTCCTCGGGCGGCCAGCGCCAGTTCGTTCCGGTTCTCGCCCGTGCGGCGGCGGCCGTGGGCGTGGCGGGCTTCTTCATGGAAACCCATCCGACGCCTTCGTGCGCGAAGTCGGACGGCCCCAACCTCGTGCCGCTCTCCGAAATGAAGACGCTTCTCTCGACGCTCGTCGAAATCGACCGCGTCGTCAAGGCCCGTCCCTTCCTTGAAAACACCATTTGCGACGCCGCGCGCTGAGCGCGGTTTGACTCTTTCCTCTCCGTCAATCAACAGGAAACACCATGAGTGCGATTATTGACATCATCGGCCGTGAAGTGCTCGACAGCCGCGGCAATCCCACCGTTGAAGCCGAAGTCTGGCTCGAATCGGGCGCCGTCGGCCGCGCCGCCGTTCCCTCGGGCGCCTCGACCGGTGTCCGCGAAGCGATCGAACTGCGCGACAAGGATCCGAAGCGCTACTGCGGCAAGGGGGTTCTGAACGCCGTCGCCAACGTTTCGGGCGAAATCGCCGATGCGCTCCTCGGTCTCGAGTCGACCGATCAGGCCTACATCGACCGCGTGATGATCAACCTCGACGGGACGGACAACAAGGGCCGTCTCGGCGCCAACGCCATTCTCGCCGTCTCCATGGCCGTGGCCCGCGCCTCCGCCGAAGAGGCCGGGATGCCGCTCTACCGCTACTTCGGCGGCATGGGCGCTCTGCAGATGCCCGTTCCGATGATGAACGTCATCAACGGCGGCGCGCACGCGAACAACAACCTCGACCTGCAGGAATTCATGATCATTCCCGTGGGCGCTCCGACCTTCCGCGAAGCGCTTCGCTACGGGGCCGAAACCTTCCACGCGCTCAAGAAGATCATCAACGGCCGCGGCATGTCGACGGCCGTGGGCGACGAAGGCGGTTTTGCTCCCAAGTGCGAAAGCCACGAAGAGGCGATCGAACTCATTCTCGAAGCGGTCCGCGCCGCGGGCTACGAACCCGGCAAGGACATCGCGATCGGTCTCGACTGCGCCTCTTCCGAATTCTTTGAAGAAGGCCGCTACGTCATGAAGAAGTCCTCGGGCGCCTCGCTCACCGCCGAAGAATGGATCGACGTTCTGAAGGGTTGGTGCGACAAGTACCCGATCATCTCGATCGAAGACGGCATGGCCGAAGGCGATTGGGAAGGCTGGGCCAAGCTCACGAAGGCTCTGGGTGAGCGCGTGCAGCTCGTCGGCGACGACCTCTTCGTCACGAACCCCGCGATCCTCAAGGAAGGCATTGAAAAGGGCGTTGCGAACTCGATTCTCATCAAGGTCAATCAGATCGGCACCCTCACGGAAACCTTCGAAGCCATCGAAATGGCCAAGCGCGCGGGCTACACCGCCGTCATTTCGCACCGCTCGGGCGAAACCGAAGACAGCACGATCGCCGACATCGCCGTCGGCCTCAACGCGGGTCAGATCAAGACGGGTTCGATGAGCCGCTCGGACCGCATGGCCAAGTACAACCAGCTCCTTCGCATCGAGGAACACCTCGCCGAAGTGGCGGTCTACCCGGGCCTCGACGCCTTCTACTCGATCCGTCGCTGACAAGGGCATGCGCTCCTGGTTCTTTCTCGCGTTTTTCGCCTCGGGCCTCGCGATCGTCGCCTGGCAGCTCTTCGGCGAGGAGGGCAGTCACGCGCGTCTTGCGATGCTCGAGACGGCGCTCGCCGAGCAAAACCGGGTGAACGAGTCGCTTCGTCTTCGCAACGAAGAGCTCGCCGCCGAAGTGTTTTCGCTCGAAAACCGCGAGGAGGCGATCGAGGAGCAGGCCAGGCGCCACCTCTACATGATCCGCCCCAACGAGGTCCTCTTTCGCTACGAAGGAGGGCCCAACGCGAAGGGCGACCTCTCGATCGTGGACCTCTATCCCTCGCCCAAACTCGAGAGCGGGGCAAAGCCCACGTTCGAGCCCAAACGCTCGGACCTCTACCGGGTCCCCGAGCACCTGCGGGCGCCCAAGGCGAGAATCCGCCGCGACTGACGGACACGCAGCCCCGACCGAAGCGATTCGGCCGGGGTTTTTTCTGCTTCAAGTGGGGAAAATGACACGAAAAATTTCGTTGACAAAATTCTGATGATCTACTGCACCGCAATGAAATATGGTGATTTTGCGCTGAAGGGGGCTGAAAAATTTTGCGCCCCGGGCGAATTTTTGCCCGTTTCGGCTTGCCCTCAAAAAATTTTCACCCTATGATTCGCCTGTCGAAGAGCGGACGCGTTCCTCGACCACCGTACGAGCGGAGACAACCGCTCGACAAAAAACGCAAGGCGGACCGTTTGGACGACGGCCGTCTTTCATAAACAAGTTGCGATTGTCGGACTAGCTTCGAAGCGAGATCACTCGTCGAAGACAAGATCCTGAGTCCTTGGGTAAACAGCCTGTACCCTCGGCGCTAGAACGCAAACGCAGCACTTTTGGGAAAGGCGAAGTCAATGAATTCCCAAAATGTTACGGCGAACAACGAGTCCCAATTTCAGCGCTCGATGCGGTTGCGCCACTTGATCATGTTGAGTCTCGGCGGCGTAATCGGCAGCGGACTCTTTTTCGGAACGGGTCACGTCATCGCGAACGTGGGTGCCTTCGGCACGATCGTCGCGTATCTGATCGGCGCCTTCATGGTGTACCTGATCATGCTGAGCCTCGGAGAGCTCTCCGTGGCGCATCCCGAACCCGGTTCCTTCCATCTTTACGCGAGCAAGTACATTTCGCCCGCCTCGGGCTTTGCCGTGGCGTGGCTCTACTGGCTCAACTGGACGGTCACCCTCGGAACGGCCTTTACGGCCGTGGGCTTTGCCATGCAGTACTGGTTCCCGCAGGTGCCGGTATGGGTGTGGTGCGTCGTCTTCGGCACGATCATCTACCTTCTGAACGTCATCGACACGAAGTTCTTCGCGGAGAGCGAATTTGCGCTCTCGATCGTGAAGGTCGTGACGATTCAGATCTTCATCGTGCTCGGGGCCTGCGCGTTCTTCGACGTGATTCCCTTCGGTGAATCGGGCTCTCCCGGCCTTACGCATCTGCTCGGCGACGGCGACCTTCTGCCCAACGGCGTGGCGCCTTTGCTCTTCACGATGGTGACGGTGTGCTTTGCCTATTCGGGGACCGAACTCATCGGCGTAGCCGCGGGGGAAACGGACGCGCCCGAACGCGTGATTCCGATCGCGGTGCGCGCGTCGCTTCTGCGCCTCGTCGTCTTCTTCGTGGGGACGGTTCTGATCGTCGCGACCCTCGTCGCCCCGGAAGAAGTGACGGTTTCGAAGAGCCCCTTCATCACGGTCTTTGAAAACCTCGGCATTCCGTACGCGGCGGACGTCTTCAACTTCGTCATCATCACGGCGATCCTCTCCTCGGCCAATACGGGCCTCTACGCCTCGGGCCGCATGGTCTGGGCGCTCGGTAAGGACGGCATGATGCCCAAGAGCCTGGCGAAACTCAACAAGCGCGGCGTTCCCGTGAACGCGCTCGCCTTCAGCATGATCGGCGGACTTCTTGCACTGGGTTCGAGCGTCATGGCGGCCGACACGGTCTTCGTGATCCTCACCTCGATCGTGGGCTTCTCGACGGTCGCCGTGTGGCTGAGCATTTCGATCGCGCACTACCGCTTCCGCAAACAGTTCCTCGCCGAAGGGCATGATCTTTCGGAGCTCAAGTACAAGAGCCCCTGGTTCCCCTTCGTGCCCGTCATGGGGGCTATCCTCTGCGTCGCCGTCATGGTCGGCATGGGCTTCGATCCGGATCAGCGCATTGCGCTTTACTGCGGCATTCCGTTTACGGTGCTCTGCTTCGTGGTCTATCACCTGACGCAGCGCGTCCGCAAGAACCGTGCGGCGCGGGCCGAACACGCGGCGCCGCTCGAAGCCTCGCCGCTTGAAGCGCTCGCGGGTAGTTAAAACGCCTCTCTTCCCGTCCCCGGGACGGGAACTTCAGCCGTAACCTTTCCCCGGCCGAATTCCTTTCGACCGGGGATTTTTTCGTTCGGGTCTCTGAACCAACCGCTGGGTTCAGGATCTCTCGACACTCGACATCGAAGGTGCCGGCCGCGGGGAGAGACCGTCGAACGTCGATGCGGTTCGGACCAGCGGCAGACCCGCGGCGGAAATCTGCGCGATGCCTCCGATCGCGACCGCTCTTTCCCGTCCCGAGATCCCGTCTCGGCGCCGGGGTCCTCGGGGCGCGGCTTCGGAGGATCCAATGCGAAAATCCCTTCACCTCGGGAAAGGCGAAGGGATTCGACGGGGATGCGATGGGGCGGGCGATTACGGCTCGCCGTAAAGATCCTTGTCGACCATCTTGGCGACGCAGCTGTCCGACCAGACGTTCTCGGCCGTTTCCAGCATGTCGAGGACCGCATAGAAGGGGAGGATGACGCCCATGAGAAGGATCGGGACGTTCATGCTCGCCAAGAGACTCGCAGCAAGGAAGAAGCAGCCCATCGGAACGCCCGCGTTCCCGACGGCGGCGACGGTCGCGATGAGAATCCAACTTGCGAGCGTGCCGATCGTGATTTCCGCGCCGGCGTTCTGCATGAGATAGACGCAGGTGATGAGAATGAAGGCGGCGCAGGCGTTCATGTTGATCGTCGTGCAGATCGGAAGGACAAAGCCCGAGACGCTCTTACGCACGCGCAAATTTTCTTCGGCGCAGCGCATCGTGACGGGAAGCGTTCCGGCGGACGACTTCGAGAAGAAGGCGACCGTGAGGGCCGGGAGCATCGCGCGGAAAGTCTTGACGGGCGAGATTCCTTTGACGAGCAGAATCGCGGGCAGAATCACGAAGATCTGCAGAAGATTCGCCGTGATGATCGCGGCGAAGTAGGTCCCGAGTCCGCCCAGGGAAACACCCGCCTGCAGATCGCGGCAGAGCACCGTGACGAAGCCGAAGATCCCCAAGGGGAGGATCTTGATGAGCCAGGAGACGAGAATGAAGAGGATCTGCTGCGCGCCCGCAAAGAAGGCCGTGAGGACTTCCTTGGGCCGCGAATCCTTCTCGAGCTGCGAGAGCGCAAGGCCCACGGCGCTCGCGACGAGGAGCACCGAAATGACGTTCGCCGAGAGGAAGGGCGAGAGGAAGTTGTCGGGAATCACCGACTGCACGTATTCAAAGTAGGAGTGCTCGACCACCTTGGGAACGTTTCCCGCCTCCGTCGGAAGCGAGACGTTCGCCGGGGCGTACAGCAGGAAAAGCCCCGCCGCGACGGAGGCGGCGATGATCGTCGTAAAGAGCGTGTAGAAAATCGTGCGGCGGAAGATCTGGCCCGACTCGCGGCTCTCGCCCAACTGCGCGAGGGTCGAGATGAGCGAGACGGCAATGATCGGGATGCTGATGAATTTGAAGAGTCGAATGAAGACGGACGAGAGGAAGTCGCCCGCCCGGACGGTGAGATCGGTTCCGTAGAAACCGTTCAGTACGCCGAGCGCAATCGCCGCGGCGTAGAAGATCAGAATGCGCAGCGTCGCGTTGGAGCCGGAAGAAGATTCGGAGGCCATGAGGGTCACCTGATTGGAATTGTTCGGAAAAAAAAGAGTCCGCATTCCTGAGGAATTTACTCGGGAATAGTTGCTCCATTCTAGGGAACTTCTCTTTTCTTCGGCAAGCGGCGGGCGGGAAAAAATTGTCTTAACTCACTCGATTTTTTCTTTTCACGAAAGTCTGAAGCGTCAGCGCTTCGTTTCGCTTCGCACGAGGCGTTCGGGATAGGTGTAGACGGTCCCGCGTCCGGGGCGGCAAAAGGCCGAGAGCGTAAGACCCGATCGCCTGGCGAGGTCTACGGCGAGCGCCGTCGGGGCCGAGACGGCAAAGAGAATTTCAACGCCGCACGTCGCGGCCTTCTGCACCATTTCATAGGAGGCGCGCGAACTCACGAAAAGAGCGCCGTCGCGCCAACCGTTCATGGCGCGCAATCCGAGGAGTTTGTCGAGCGCCACGTGTCGGCCCACGTCTTCGACGCCGCCCGCGAGAGTACCGTCGGGATTCACCCAGACGGCCGCGTGCGTGCAGCCCGTGAGTTCGCCGAGGGCCTCGACGTCTTCGAGATAGCCGAGTCCCTGCTCGTAGTGGCGAAGATCAAAGGTCTGCGTCACGGGAAGGGTCGGCGCAGGCCGGATCGCCGATTCGAGCCGTTCCGTCCCGCAGAGGCCGCAGCCCGTGCGGCCCGTCATCGCGCGGCGGCGATCCTTGAGTCGCCAGAAGGCTTCGGAGGCGATCGTGACCGCGGCTTCCTTCCCCCGACAGGCGTCTCGAATCTCTATGTCGAAAATGTCGTCGACCGACCGACAGATTCCCTCGGCGAGCGTGAAGCCCACCGCAAAGGCTTCGAGGTCGAAGGGAGTCGTCATCATGACGGCATGCGAAATCCCGTTGTAGACGAGCGCCACGGGCACCTCTTCGGCCACGCAGTCCTGATCGGCCCGGTCAAGACGCGAGAGCGAGCGCGTCTCCACCGTACGGAAGCCTTCCGACAGAGACGGCAGCCCCGTGCCGAGAGAAGGGGAGGAGGCGGGAAAAAGGTTCTGAACGGTCGTCTTCATGAGAACTCCTCAAAAATTCGTCGGTGCCTGACTTTATTGGGCGCGGCTTTCTTCGTAGGCGGCTTCGAGTCCCGTCATACGAAGGCGTTCGACTTCGGGCGAGAAGGTTTCGAGGTCGCCCGAAGCGAAGAACGTGGGGGTCGCCGCGCCGCAGGCCTTGCAGACGTGAAGGCGACGGGCGGGATCGGCCTCGTCGTGCACGTAGGAGAGGTCCGAGACGGCGCTCGTGCCGCAGGCGGCGCAGCGGATGCGCTCGAACTTCCAGTGCGCGCCGCAGGTGCCGCAGTGAAGGTGCTTGACGTTGCCGTTCTTGGGCGTCGCGTGGACCGACGCGAAGTCGGGGAGGCTTGCGCAGACGGGGCAGGCGAGCGGACGGTCATGATCCGTCACGTCGTCGGTGCGGTCGAAGGCGGCCGAGGCCTGCGAGGCGAAACGGTCGAGACGGGCGCGAAGCGCATACCCCAGCACGGGAAGGATGTAGTAGTGAAGAAGGTCGTCTCCTTCGGCCGCTTCCTCTACGCGGTCGAAGTAGTCGGATGGACGCGTGCGGGCGACCTCGACGAGATCGGGCGTCGTAAAGAGCGTCCAGTCGACCGCCTTCATCGCGTCCGACAAACTCCCTTCGGCGTGCGCGGCGTCGTGAAGGACGGACGCGAATTCCCGCACGGTCTTTTCGAATTCGACGGGATCGATCGAGACCGGGCCGTCCGCGAGCAGGGGATGCGCGGGATTCCGGAGCGCTTCTTCCATGCGCTCCCGTCCGGGCAGGGGAGCTTCGGGAAGACGGCGGGCGACTTCGCAGACCTTGAGGAGCGCCGGACCGAAATAGGCGAGGCGGTCGGCCACGACCGGATCGTCGACACCGGCGTTCCGAAGGGCTGCTTCAAGCGTACGTTTCTGCATGGTGTTTCCTTTTGCGGTGGGTTGCCCAAGCCAAGCGCCGCGCGCGACGCTTGGCTTCGGGCGGTCCGCCCGTCGGGGCGGACCGCTTTGGAGAGAGGGATCTCTTACTTCACGGGATCCTTTTCCACGGTGACGTTCTTGCCGAGCGCCAGTTCTTCATTGGCCCAATACCCCCAGTGATAGGCGGCATCGGATTCGCTCACCTTCCCGTCGCCGAACATGATGCGGGCGGTTCCGCGGTACGGCTGGAAGATGCCCGCACCGAGGTAGATGTGGGCGATCCCGACGAAGACCGTGAGGAAGAAGAAGACGTCGTGCACGAGACGCGCAACGAGGAGCGTTTCGGGGCTGAAGGTCACCTTCCAGCGGCCGTCGGGGAGAAGCCCCGTGTTGAGCCACAGGATCATCCCGGAGACCGCGAGGAAGACGCAGAAGAAGATCAGCGCGCCGTCGGCGAGACGCTGCGCCGACTTTACGTGATGCTGCGGCGGCATGTGAACCTTGCCCGGGGCAAAGAGGTAGAGCGGGAACTTCATGGCCCAGGCGAAGTCGTCCTTGTCCCACTTCCCGAAGACGTCGTCACGCATGAGGTGGACGAAGCCCTTGGGGCTCTTGAGAATGGCAAAGAGCGGAACGAGCACGAACGGAATCGCCAGGACGCGGTGGAGCATGCGCATGGCATGCGTGAAGTCGCCTCCCATGATGCCGCCTCCGAGGCTCGGCACGAAGACGAAGAGTCCCGTGACGGCCAGGAGAATGCACGCGATGGCGGCCACGCCGTGGGTGACGCGCGTGAGCAGCGAATGACGTTGAATGTAGCGGGTCATGTCGTAATTCCTCCTTATTCGGCCGACTCGCGGCGAAGGGCTTCGGCGACCTCGCGGTCGGCCTTGGCGCGCTGTTCGGGGGTCCATCCGGCCTTGGCCTCTTCAATCGAGACCTTCTTGCGGCGGTACCCGGCGGCGGCGAGGAAGCTCACGGCGAGACCGGCGACCACGGCGGCGGTGCCGACGGCCGTGACGGGCTTCATGGCCTGGATCGCGGCGAGCGTCGTGTCGGGCTTCGGATCGGTCGGAAGACCGTAGGCTTCGTGACCGTACTTGCAGACCTGCAGGATGTGCAGACCGCCCATTTCGTGTTCGCCGTAGAGCTCGGCCTTCTCAAAGCCCTTCTTCTTGAGAAACTCGACGCGCTGCTTTCCGAGGGCGATCATTTCCTCGCGCGGCCCGAACTTGAGCGCTTCGGGCTGGCAGGTCTTGACGCAGGCCGGGATCTCGCCTTCCTCGAGACGGTCGAGACACAAGGTGCACTTGTCGATGCGGCCGTCCGTCGGACGGAAGCGCGGCACGTCGAAGGGGCAGGCCGACTGACAGAAAGTGCAGCCGTTGCACTTTTCCGTGTCGAACGCGACGACGCCCTGTTCGGTCTTGTAGAGGGCGCCCGACGAACACGCCTGAACGCAGCCCGCGTCCGTGCAGTGGAAGCACGAACGTCGCCCGATCGCCCAGTTGATCGGTCGGAATTTGTCGCCCGAAGGCTTTTCGTCGAAGGTCATCACAAGACGCGTGTCGCCGTTCAGATTCGGCGGATTCTGATACGACCCGTGAAAAACGTTTTCGTTGAGCCCCATGGGCGAGGGCAGCATGTTCCACTGCTTGCACGCCACTTGACATCCCTTGCAGCCCGTGCAGCGGGACGAATCAAAGAGCATGGCGATTTCTTTTTGTGCCATTTACATTTCTCCTTCGCCTCAGGCGGCTTTTTCAAGGTTGACAAGGAAGGCCTTGTATTCGGGGATGTACGACATCGGGTCGCCGACGTTGGGCGTGAGGTCGTTGACGTTGTCGCCCGTGGCGAGCTTCGTGGCCCAGGAGAAGTGGTGCGGAAGCCCCACGACGTGGGTGAGCTTGCCGTTTACCTTCATGGGCTGCATGCGGATCGTCACGACGGCCTGCACCTTGACGCTGCCGCGCTTGTTCCAGACGCGGACCCAGTCGCCGCTTCGGATGCCCTTTTCACGCGCGAGCTCCTCGGAGATTTCGATGAAGTTCGCCGGCATGATTTCGTTCAACCACGGAATGTTGCGCGTCTGCGTGCCCGACTGCCAGTGTTCGACCACGGAGTAGGTCGTCACGGCGTAGGGGAACTCCTCGGCGTTCGCGCGCTGCACGGAGGGATCGTCCGTGTAGAGCGTCATCGGGGCGTTGTTGCGGCCGTTCAGGACGTTCTTCGTGGGCGATTCCCAGGGCTCGAAGTGTTCGGGCAGCGGTCCGTCGCCCATCGAGTACGCAAAGAGGCGCGCATGCTGTTCCCACGTCATGAAGAAGGCGTTCGTATCGGGCGGAAGCGCGGTCACGAAGTCGCCCACGTCGTTTTGCAGCCACTTCCGGCCGTCCCATTCGACGAGGACGCGCTTGGGATTCCAGGGCTTTCCGTCGGCGTCGGCCGAAGCGCGGTTGTAGAGGATGCGGCGGTTCGCCGGCCACGCAAAGGACCAGCCCGAATAGAGGCCGAGTCCCGTGGGATCTTCCTTGGAGCGGCGCGTCATGGGCTGCTTCATGGGATCGAGCTTTTCCGCCTCGTTGTTGTAGTAGCCCGAGAAGATCCAGATGCCGCAGGCGGTCGAACCGTCGGCCTTGAGGTCGGCGTAGCCCTTGAGGAGCTTGCCGGTCTTGACGTCGAAGCCGTTGAGAGCCCAGCAGAGGGCGCGTACGTCGTACTTGCCGTCGATCTTGTAGCTCATCTGCGCCTTGAGGATCGGATCCGGGCAGGCGCCGCCTTCCTTTTCGTAGAGGGCGCGGATGCGCTCGAAAAGGAGTTCCATGATCTCAAAGTCGGACTTGCACTCTCCCGGCGGTTCAATCGCCTTCTCGCGCCACTGAATCCAGCGGCCGGAATTGTTGATCGAGCCCGTCTTTTCATAGATGAGCGCGGCCGGGAGGAAATAGACTTCCGTGCCGATCTCTTCGGGATTCATGTCGGGCGCTTCCCAGAAGGTGGCCGTTTCGGTGAGGAACCAGTCCGCGACGACGAGCCAGTCGAGCTTGGCCATCGCCTTGCGGGCGTGCTTGGCGTTGGGCGTCGAGTGGGCGGGATTCATGCCCCAGCAGAAGTAGCCCTTCGTCTTGTCGTCGCGCATGTCGTTGAAGGTCGTGATCGTCGCGTAGTCGCCGTAGGACTTCTTCGGACTGACCTTCGGGAGCAGGTCGTAGCAGTAGTCGTTGTCGACGGTCGCGTTGTCGCCGAACCATTCCCGAAGGGCGGACACCCAGAACTTCGGCTTGTTGGTATAGTAGCCGGCCGCATAGGTTTCCTTTTCGAGGTAGTCGCGCAACGTCGGGTGCTTTTTGCCCGTGGGCCAGGAAAGATAGCCCGGCGCCTGATGGCACGAAGCGCCGACGTCGGTCGAACCCTGAACGTTCGGTTCACCGCGAAGCGCGTTGATGCCGCCTCCGGCGATGCCGACGTTGCCGAGCAGCAGCTGCACGATGCACATGGCGCGGCAGTTCTGGCTGCCGTAGGAGTGCTGCGTCTGACCGAGCGCGTAGAGGATCGAGCCCGCCTTGTCGGGGCGGCCCGTCGACGCGTAGACGTCCCAGATCTTCAGCATGACGTCCTTGTCCATGCCGGTCACTTCCGCCACGACGTCGGGCGTGTAGCGGGCGTAGTGGCGGGCCATGACGTTGAGGACGCACATCGGATCCGCGAGCGTTTCGTCTCGCTTCATCACCTTGAGGTCGGGCGTCGTGAAGTCGGGCGTTCCCTCGTCGTTGACCCATGCGAAGCTCGAGCCTTCGGACGTGTCCCACTTTTCCTTGTGGTCGACGTCGTAGCCCCAGGTTTCGTCGGAATAGGTCTTCGTTTCCGGATCCCAGCCCGAGAAGAGTCCCGTGTTCGGATCGAACTCGTAGTCCTTGCGAAGGAGGCAGGCGGCGTTCGTGAAGGCCACGACGTAGTCGCGGTGGTAGAGCTTCTTCGTGAGGATGTAGTTGATGAGGCCGCCGTAGAAAGCAAGGTCGCTCCCCGGACGGATGCGGCCGTAAATGTCGGCCTGAGCGGCCGAACGCGTAAAGCGCGGGTCGACCACGATCCAGGTGGCGCCGCGCTCCTGCGCGCGCTCCACCCAACGCGAGGAGAGCGGGTGATTTTCAACGTTGTTCGAGCCGATCGACAGGATGACGTCGGCGTTCTGGAAGTCGCACCAGTGCGACGTCATCGAACCTCGGCCGAAACTCGGCGCGAGGCCCGCGACGGTCGAGCTGTGGCACACGCGCGTCTGGTTGTCGATCGCGACGACGCCGAGGGTGCGCATGAATTTCTGCACCAGCCAGCCTTCTTCATTGTTGAGCTGCGCGGCGCCGAGCGACGCGATGCCGTCGCAGCGGTTGACGATGACGCCGTCTTCCTTTTCCACAAAGCTTGCGTCGCGCGTCGTCTTGACGCGGCGGGCGATGCCTTCCAGAGCTTCTTCCCAGGAAATGCGCTCCCACTCCTTCTTTCCGGGACGGCGAACGAGCGGATAGAGCACGCGGTCCGGATGCAGCTTGGCCTTGCGGTCCTTCGTCACCACGTTGCGAAGGCCCCACATGGCGGCGCCCTTCGGGCAGAGACCGCCGAGGTTGACCGGGTGATCCGGGTCTCCCTCGAGATTGATCAGCTCGCCGTCGCGAGTCGAGCAGATGGTGCCGCAGCCCCCGCTGCAGTAGCAGCAGATATTGGTGGACTCTTGGACATTGGCAAGTTTGTAGACCTTTTTCTGCTTCGGAGCGGCGAATGCGCCGCCGGAGAGGGAAGAGGCGAGACCGCCGCCGCCCAAGAGAAAGCCTCGCTTTAGGAATCCTCTGCGGGAGAGCTCCATGAAAATCCTCCTTGGGGAAAGTTGCCGTCGGCGGCTGGCACCGACGGAAGAGGGGTCCGGCATGGCCGGTTGTAGAGACGACGGGAACAGCCGTTCTGAAAGAAAAAAGAAAAGCATGTTCGTCGCAGGCCATGAGTTTCTCCGTTTTTTCCATTCCTGCCCAGTCTTCGAAAGGAGGAGAAAAAGGTCGTTGGGCCGAAGAGGAGGAGAGAGGAATCCTAAGGAAGTAGTGCCGTATCAGGGAAAACGATGAGTCATGAAAAATTCTCGCGAAACCCACTCTTGGTGGCCCATACACGCTATTCGTACTCGGAATAACGATATGATTCCCGATTTTTATTTGAGAGTTGTTCTCAAATGAAAAGAAGGGAAGGGTTGCGGTAGTAGTAAAAGGGATGGGAACCGATCATCCGAGAGGCGTAGCTTGCTAAAAAGAAGTAGGTCGAAAGATTTTTTCGCCTTGCGAAGGTTTGCGTGAGAGAAGGTATTGTCACTTGTTGGAGAACGCCGCGCCTTGCGTGAGGATGATTTTCCCGACCTCGCGTTCGTCGTTCCGTTCGGTGGTCTTCCCCGCGTAAGCGGGGGTGTTTCCCTGGACCTGCTTGAGAAGCTCCACTTCGGGCCGTCTTCCCCGCGTAAGCGGGGGTGTTTCCAAGGCAAACGGCGAGACGACGGTCTGCCGATCGTCTTCCCCGCGTAAGCGGGGGTGTTTCCGGACGGCTACCTGCACACGATTCGTACGGGTCGTCTTCCCCGCGTAAGCGGGGGTGTTTCTTGAACGGTTGGGGCGGAGCGTTTTCCTTGAGCAAGGGGCGTTCGTGGATTTTCTTCTCTATTAGGAAAATGTATTGAAAGAAGGTTGTTTATGAGAAAGGTGATTTTTGAATTGTCGAGGGAATTTTTCCCTCAGAGCAAAGATAGATATCCATTACTGTATTTTGAACATGGAAGAATCGAAGTCGATGATAGCAGTGTTAAATGGGTTGGTGCGAATCGTGATATTTATGCAATTCCTGTTGCAACGATTTCAACGATTCTGTTGGGGCCGGGAACGACAGTGACACACGAAGCGGTTAAGGCAATCAGCTCAAGCAATACGACAATTTGTTGGGTTGGTGACGATAGTTTGCGCTTTTACGCCTCGGGTCTGACACCAACGGCAGATACTAGAAATTTGCTTCGACAGGTAAAATGTGCTGCGGATCCAGAAAATCGTTTGACCGTGGCGAAACGTCTTTTCTCAAAACGTTTCGAAAATGAATCGCTGGAGGGGAAATCGCTTCAGACTTTGATGGGGATGGAAGGTGTACGGGTGAGAGCCTTGTATGCTCAAAAAGCGGCGGCATATGGGGTTTCTTGGACTGGAAGACGCTACATTCCGGGAAAAATGGAGGCAAGTGACAAGGTGAATCGCTATCTGACTCATGCTAATTCCCTATTGTATGCGGTCATTACCTCTTCGGTGATAGCGCACGGTTACGATCCTAGAATTGGTTTTATTCATTCCGGGTCACCCCTTCCTTTTGTTTATGATCTGTCTGATTTTTATAAAGAGACACTTACCATCGATTTGGCTTTTTCATTGGCGAGTAAAGAGGAAAAGGTGACGAATGCTCGTTTGGTGGAAGAATTCACTCAAAGGGCCGTAAATTTTGATTTGCTGTCGAAATTATCTCAAGATCAGGAAGCGATTTTTAAGGATTTGGGATGTTAGTTGTAATCGCTGAAAATTTGCCGGACGCGGTGCGCGGGAAGATGAAGCTGTGGTTCATTGAACCAAAGCCAAATGTTTTCGTCTCGAGCGTAGCGGATGCTTTGGCCCGAAAAGTGGTTTTGCAGCTGTTGGAATCTTGTACGCCGGAATCCGGAATGCTGATCGTGGAGAGTCGAATGAAAAGTCCGGGGTACGTGCTCTGGGAAAAGACCTTGACTCCGGCCATCGAGACGGTGACGGGATTTCAGATGATCCGCAAAAAGAAAGCTCTCTCAGAGTAACTCTGAGAGAGCTCGATAGAGTGGCGGAGAAGGGGGGGAAGAATCGAAGTACGCGTGTGTACTCGAAACTACGCAAATGAACTGCGGCAGTAGTGAACTCATCATTTCCGAACATATCATCGTGCGCAAATGTACGCGCAAATACGCGTTGAAGTGTATGAGGAAAGTGTATGAGTGGAATCTGCAAGTCGATCCGAGATCTGAAGCCTGGACTGAATCGTTTTGCGCCTGGCCTTTATGTTCGCGTCCAGGGAAAGTCTACGTACTGGATTTTGAAGGTTCAAGTCAACGGGCGACGTCGTGAATTTGGCCTTGGTGGAGTCTCTGAACTGAACATCTCTCAGGCGAAATCCGTTGCGGCGAGGATGCGAGCACAGATCGAAGAGGGGATTGAGCCGGTTTCTCCGAAGAAATCGGCCGTCGTAAACGCTCAGGTCCATGAAGATGCCGGAGCGGACATCATGACGTTTCGGAGATTTTCGAGGGACGCCATTCAACACATCGAATACCTGCGTCAGTGGACGTCCGTGAAGCACGCGGAACAATGGAGAACATCAGTTGAGCGCTACGCATGCTCAGTCTTTGGTGATAAGCCTATTGCGGAAGTTGGCGTGGAAGATGTGGTGAGTGCTCTGAAGCCAATCTGGGAAGAGAAGCCAGAAACAGCGCAACGCTTGCAGGAACGTCTTGCTGTCATTTTCAGTCTGGCATTGACTCGACGACTGATCGATCACAATCCTGCGATTTGGAAGGGGTGTTTGGAACACTTTTTGCCTTCGGCTTCGTCGGTGAAGAAAAAAGGTCACCATGCGGCCGTTCCTGCTGCGACATTGAAGGCGCTTTGCGAGAAATTTGTTGAGCGTGACTGTCTTGCCTCGCGAGCGGTCGTTTTTGGCATTTTGACTGCTCTTCGCGCTCAAGAGTTTTGCTTGTTGAGGTGGGATGAGGTTGACCTTCAGCGAATGATCGTGACGATTCCTCCGGAACGAAGGAAGGACAAAAAGCCAGAACCGTTTGTCGTGCCGCTTTCACGACAAGCTCGCGAGTGCTTGCTTGGCATCCCGAGGGATTCTGAGTTTGTGTTCGGTCGTGAACCGGGGAAGCATCTTTCCACAAACTTCCCGAGAATGCACTTGCAACGACATTGTGCGCAGGAGATCACAATGCACGGCTGCCGGTCGACCTTCAGCGATTGGTGTGCTCAGAACGGAAAGAACTTTCTGGTGAGCGAGAAGTGCTTGATGCACGCTGTAGGCGGCAAAGTTTTCATGGCTTACCAAAGAGACGATCTGTTGCCGTTGCGTCGGCAATTGCTTGAAGAATGGGCGGAATTCCTTCTTCCAACAGATCGGATGAACAAATAAAAAAAAGGGGGGGGGATGCTTTGTTCAGCATCCCCCCTTTTCAGACCTGCCCGACAACTCGAAGCTTGTCGTCGATGAAGCTCTTGACGACGCCGGCGTCCCATCGTGGACGACCGAGAATGAGTGCTGGCGTTGGAAACTCTCCTTGACGGACGTGCTTGTCCAACGTTTTTGGGTCCACGCCAAGAAGCTGGGCAACTTGCTTGCGACTCAAAAGTTCGTTGAGTTTGATCTTCTCTGTTTTCGTGTTCATCATCTTCTCCTCATTGGTTTTTCCATCAGCACAAGCAACGTCGATGTGATTTGTGCGGTGATCCCTTCCAGTGGCGCATGCCAAAACAAAGCCTGTCGCTCTTCATTGAATGAGAGGAAGCCTGTTCGAACGGTTCCGTTCACGAGAGCCAGTGCAGGTCGATTCTCAATGTCCTTCCATGTTTCATGGCTTTCCGGCCGAACGATTGCAACCGCGTCCGGCGAGTAGACCATGAATCTGCCTTTTGGCATTTCGATGTCTGCTTTCGTGAATGCCTCAAAAAGTTCACGTCGCGTAAGGTTCTCTCTCATCGTGTCAAGGACATCGAAAGCTCTTGCCGCCGGCAGGATCAAGTGCTCCGGAGGCTTCTGGTGGTTCCTGCAATAGACTGCTGCTGCGTCAACGGCTACGAGTCCAAGAAGCAGGGAGGCCCGATGTTCCCACTCTTCGACAAATTTGTCGGCCATTACGTAGCCGACTCGAAGTGCGTCTCGCACAGCCTTCCAGGCATCAGCATTCGTTTCGCCCCTGCACATCGCATCGAATGGCGCTCTGTGCAGCAAAGTCAATTTCGTTTTTTCTTCGTTGCGAAGAGGACCAAGCAGGTCGATGCAGAATCCAAATGTTCGGACCGGTTTGGGAACGTATTTTTTGTTTCGGCGATTCTTTTTCACTTCGAATCTCCAACGAAAAACCCCGCCGGAGCGGGGTTTGTGTTCAGAATGGGACGTCCTCGTCATCGTAGGTTGATGACTGAGGGGGCGGTGCTTTTCGAGGATTGGACTCAAAGTTGTCGGAGGCTCCAGAGCGGTTCTGGTCTTTGCTGCCGAGAAGATGCATCTGGTCGCAGACGATCTCGGTGGTGAAGCGATCCTGGCCATTCTGATCCTGCCACTTTCTCGTACGCAAACGACCCTCAATCAAGACGGAGCTTCCTTTGTGGAGGTAGTCTTTGGCGACCTCTGCCGTTCGATTGAAAACTACTACGCGGTGCCACTCAACTTCCGAAACAACCTCTCCGGTTTGAGGGTGTTTGTACCTTCTCGAGGTGGCTATCGAAAGGTTCGCAATCGCTCTATTGTCCTTGGTGTATTTGATCTCTGGGGCGGCCCCAAGGTTACCTAGGATGAAGACTTTGTTGATTGATGCCATGTTTCAGCTCGCGAGTTCGAGTTGCTAGTTTCGTTCGATCATGCCTTCTTTCAGGAGCAGTCGATAGAGTGCGTAGAGGCTTCGCGGAAGAATGCGAGAGTAGGGACATTCGTCGACCGTGCCGTCTTTGTGGGTGATCGGGTGGTAGCGGAAGCTCAGGTAACCCGATTTAACTTTGTCGGCATAGGGTTGTGTTCCTCGAGCGAAGATCCACTGTTTGACGCGCAAGAAATCCAGCAACCGGTGCTCGCCGATGCCCAAGACCTTTGCTGCTTCACGGAAGGTCATCGAATCCTTGCCGTGCGAAATGCGCTCGGCGAACTCGATTTTCGGTGCGTCTTCCTTGATTTGAGCGGCGAGGGCGTTCTTCTGGTCTTCGAGATCGGCCGCGAGGCGCAGTTCCTCGGAGAACGTCTGAGGGATCTTCGGAGTTGCGGCCGCTTCCTTGGCGCGGCGCTCGCAGTCGATGAAGTAGAGGCGAGCCTGCTTGCCCTTTTCGGTACGCTCTACCATCGAAAGTTCTTTCGCCATGTTGAGGCTAAGGACGTATTCGGCGGTGGGACGACCCCCGTTGGGTTTCGCTAAATTTTTAGCGAAACCCACAAAGTCCTGGTTTTCAACGAAACCGAAGTCTTCGATGCGGTTCCGAATCCAGTCTCGGAAGTTGGACTTCACGCCGAGAAAGGAGTGCAGGATACGGGCGTCGACGGCGTTCACTTCGGTGCCGCCGATGCTGGCAGTGGTGATGGGGATCAGTTCGTTCACTGGTTTCTCCAAAAAGAAAGGCCCCCGGTTAGCCGGGAGCCTTGATGGTAAATACATTGTTAATTTGTTCTATTGTTTGGCGTCTTCAGTCCTTGATTTCCGAACTGGTTTGTCGCCATCGTAGTCTTTGACTGACAGGAAATCCTTACTCCTAAGTTCAGCCAACAATTTGTCGATTGTACTTTTCCCTGTGAGATCGCTAATCATGTGGATGCGAGTGTCATTGCTATTTGCTAGCGTTGGCCCAAGTGCTGTTTTAATTATATCCAAATGAGCGGTTTGTGCTTCTTGGAGGACGGTTTGCCAGTTTACGAGACTAATGTTGTTGCGTTGGCTTCGTAAATTTTCGGAAACGCCAGAAATATCATGGCCAATGAGGACGCCCTCAACTTTGGCATTTGGAAATCTGATGGAGAGCTTGTCAATATATCCACCGAGTTGCACGAATTCTTCGGGCATCAATGTTTTATTAAATTCTGCCCCTTTCAGTTCGACAATGACTATTTTTTGGTCGTTTGCATCGCTTAGAAAAACAAAATCAGGTCTTGTTTTGTCATTTTCTATCGTGCTGTTCCACTTTTCTGCTGATATCTCTCTAATGATATTTCCAATCTGTTGATTGGCTGCGAGAATTTCCCATTCTGGTTTAAGCAACCATGGAAAATCTTCAATCAGTCGTTGTAAGTGTGTTTCTGTAGCTCCTTTTTCAATAATCTTTTGCATTTGGCGAACTGCGTGCAAACGCATGGCCGCTTTTACGCCGAGATCTAAAAGTTCTGCTGTTTGGTTGTTGCGTAGTTCATCCAATAATTTTAGATAGAGAACGGCATTTGTCTCAGACATGTCAGACCCGCCAAGTTGCCCCCAAAGTCTTTTGAGGATGGCACGCATTGGTTCGCGAACCCAGGCTTCAGCCATGGTTTGACAAGCTTTCTTTTTTTGTTCGAATGAATCAAGTTGAGGATAAAGCTCGCGAAGTAAAGTTTTTATGGCAAGAAATTCTTTTGTCGATAGAGAATTAAGCAACTTATTCTCGTGAGCATCTTTTTCAATTTCCTTGTCTGCTTGATTTTTCTTGAAGTCAAGGTATGCAGCGATACTGTTGGACACTATTTTCTTGCCCCACTCCATTAGCTGAGCAGCTTGTGGGATATCCCAGTTAATGGAGTTTCTGTCCGTTGATACGATGTCTTCGTCGAAATCGTCTAGCCAATCGGCGTAAACATAACCGATCATGTATCGGGATAAGATTTCTTTTCCTGTGACTCCAAAATAAAAAGGTCGTCCTTGAACTATTTTGTTGTGCGCATAGATGGCGATGCCGGCATCATCTAATGTCCAGTCCTTTGTTTTTCCAAGCTCTACGAAGCCAATCCAGTATTTGACTGGAAATGCTTTTCCGTTAAAGTCAATGTCGTCTTGCTTTAGTTCGTTAGGATTGCCGATGCTAAAATCTTTAAGGGCAATCTGAACTCCGGCCTGAGAAAGGTCTTCGTTGTTAAGGCGAACCTTCATTGATTCATTGATGAGGTTTAGTGCAAATCGATCTGCGATTCCATCTTTTAGGCGTTTAAGTGAATAGTTTTTAGGGAGCCTCACATTTCGAAGGATGATGCAAGTTCCTGTTTGATCTTTACTTAAATGATCTTTAAAGATCGAAAGAAGATCTTGGTCAAAATCATTTTGGAATTCAATTTCATTAAATTCTTCGCGAGTGCCTTCCCCAACGAGTATCGGCTCGTAAGTAACATCTTCTGTTGCCTGGGATTTTTTGAGGATGTTATCTAGTTCAAAACGGAACCAACGGAATACTGATTTATCTTCCTCTTTAGAATAAGTGACGACCTCTATGACGTTGGAAATTCCAAATCCAGCAAGTTTGCCGATACCCTTACGTCCCATTGGAGTACGGCCCTTGGCGGCAACGGTTGTCCTCCCTGAGCGGCGACGATTGACGCCAATGACAAGGAAACGCTTAAGTAGAATATCCCTAGTCATGCCCTCCCCGTCGTCTGTGATGGCGATTACGGACGTGTTGGGCTGTGAGGAATTACGAATAGTTACGTCAACATTTTCGGCACCGGCATCCCAACTGTTGGCGATGTACTCGGCTATGACATTGGTTGGTTTGTTCTGATAAAGTTTAACGCCAAGATGTTCGATGATGTTATTGGAAAATCTTAGTACATAGCGATCAGTCATTTTTAATTTATCCTTGAAGTGCTGTTAGACACTGTAATGCCATGATCTTTGCGAATTTTGGAGGTAAGGCGTTTCCAATAATTTTGCATGTAGCGTCAATAGATGGCGTTGGGAAAACGTAAGTCTTGGGAAAAGTTTGAAGTAAGGCAGCTTCGAGAACTGAAATAGTTCGATTTTTTTCAGGATGCCCGAATCGACCTTTGCTAAGCGTTGTGCATCCCCCTGTGATGGTGGGGGAAGGCGAGTCCCAACGCATTCGACCGTACACATTGATAAATCCGCTGTCATTAGCTTTGTGACAAATAGGTCGGAGGTTGTCTGGAAGGGCTCTTCGGTCAGATTCGGCCGGCAAAGCTTTCAGTCTCTCAAGGTTTAGTTGAGAAATTTTGCGCACAACGTTCCATCTCTCAATGAGGGCTCCACCTTTGGCAGTTTTCAAATTAAAAACTTTAGGTTCGGATAACCCTTCTAAGGTATCTCTCACAGTTTTGCGAGGAGAAAGCGTTCCATCATTGCCATATAACGCGGTTGCAACATGGATTTCGCGGTTCAGTGCTCCAAGGAGCACGAGGCGACGTCGATGTTGTGGTACGCCATAATCAGCGACATCACAGACCTTAAAATCAACGATGTACCCAAGTTTTTTGAAATCGTTAATAGCTTTTTCAAAAAAAACTTTGCCCCGTCCATTGGCAAGACCAGGCACATTCTCCATCATGATGGTAGAGGGAAGAGTCTCTTTTACCAAACGGACAAATTCAAAGATCAGGCCATTGCGAGTATCTTCGCGTTTGTATTTGGAGGTTAGCGAACTAAAGCCTTGACATGGTGGGCAGGCGGCAATCATGTCAATCCGTCCTACAGGCGAGGTTGCGAGTAAATCCGCACCTGAGATCTGTCTGATATCTTTGGCAAACAATTTGGCTGTCGGATGGTTGGCTTGATAGGTAGTAGCTGCGATAGGGTCAAGTTCAACACCTGCGACTACCTCAAAACCAGCCTCCTTAAGACCTTGAGTTAGGCCACCACCGCCGCAGAAAAGATCTACGGCGAAGTACGCTCTTTTGCTTTTCCGCATCTTCGTTTAATAATGACAAATTGAAACATTTTAGCCGATCCGGCTCGCCAAGTTCCCTCCTCACAAACTTACTTGATCTTGTCAGTGTGTGAGTATGTTTATCGTATAAAGTCTTTCTCTCGTTGTGTTGAAGATGAGATGAGGAACTGCACTGATGGTGAGATTGTCCGTTGCGTACTTCATCCAGAGAGGCTTTGATGGCAGTAGATCCATGATGCTATCGGCCATGCTCTTTGTTGCATAGATCAGCATGGATCACGTTGATACTCTGAACCTTTCACCTGTGGCCTCGAGTGTTGGGAATATGAACGTTTTGATACATTAGGCCACATCTATCGATGGCTTGGATGCTGTCCGTGAGTTCTTTGTGTTTGCCGAGAGTGTAAAAAATTTTGTGGGCGGCCCATTTCCGGGCTAGTTAGTCAATAAAGGGAATCAGGCGATCTTCAAACTGGATGGCGAGCTCTCGAAGCGCCGATTTCCAGTACGGCGACGGACGCTTCCACTTCTGCGTCACGTTCCTTACTGCAAGGTACAGCAGCTTCATCAGCGCGGCCTTGTTGGGGAAAGCGGCTCTCGTTTTCGTCACCTTCCGCAGCTCACGATTGAGGCTCTCGATGGCATTAGTCGTATAGATCAAGCGCCGTACCTCCGGAGAGAACTCAAAGAAGGGAATGACGCGGTCCCAGGCCGAACGCCACTTTCGCCCGATTTCAGGGTACTTCCGGCCCAAATCAGAGCACTCAAAAGCTTCCAGCGCCTGCATCGCCGCATCGGCGTTCACCGCTCGGTAAATGGTCTTCAACCCTGCCGTCACTTCCTTATAGTCCTTCATGTTGACGAACTTCAGGCTGTTGCGGATCAGATGGACGATACAGGTCTGAAGAAGGGTTTTAGGAAAGGCGGCAGCTACCGCTTCCTGCATTCCGGTCAAGCCGTCAGATACGGCGATCAAAATATCTACGACCCCTCGAGCCTTGAGCTCGTTAAAGACCTTAAACCAGTTCTTGGCGGTTTCGTTCTCGGCGATCCACATGCCCAGAACGTCCTTGCGTCCGGAGGCATCCACGCCTAGAGCAATCTGTACCGCCTTGGCGGTGACCAAGCCGTTATCGCCTCGCATCTTGATGTGCACGGCGTCGAAGAACACCACAGGATAGACGCTTTCAAGCGGGCGATTTTGCCACTGCTCAAGCTCCGGAAGGATCTCGTCGGTGACGTTGCTGATGAAGTCCGCACTGACGTCCATGCGGTATTGCTCGGCCAGATAGGCCTTAATTTCTCTGGTTGTTAGACCGCGGGCATAGAGGGCAAGAATCTTCTCGTCGAAGCCTTCGAGGCGGCGTTTATGCTTGGGGACGCTGCGCGGTAGAAAACGCCCTTGACGGTCTCGAGGCATCTGTACGCGGACTTCGCCGATCGTATCGGTCTTGAGCCGCTTGGTCGTGTGGCCGTTACGTTCGTTGTCTCCCACTTTGGCTTCACCGCGGCGGTAGCCAAGATGGTCGTTCATTTCGCCCTCAAGCAGTCGGGTCAATAAGCGGCCCAGCATGGTCGATGCGATGCTTTCCGCCTCAGCGGCGGTCTTGATTTCCTGGCCGGCCGCTTTCCTCTTTTCGAGGAATTCATCGAGGGCGCGATCGAGTTCAGCAAATTCTTGTTTCTGGTTCTTCATGGGGGCTTCCTTGTACGGGAATCATACAGAGCCGCCCACAGAAATTAGGACACTCTCTCTCGAAGCCTTCAGCTCCAGCCTTCCACCTTCTCCGCCGCCATCCGCGTTACCTACTTGGGTTGACTTTCCAGCCCGAGAAAATGCACCTTCGCATGAGAAATAGGCATCGCCAGTGGTTGCCCTTCCGTTGGTGGCGTTGAACAACCCAATGATGTTTGGCCAACCTCCAAACATCACTGGTGAGACGAAAACAACAGGAACTTCGTGCATTAGCACTGCGACAGGCGCGTTCTACACATTCGATCCTGGATTGGCAACGAGAAACTACGATTCAACCGGGTACGCATTGGGTCTCGATGCTTCAAGGACGTCGTCCATTTATGGTGGAACTACGACAGTTCAGCCACCTTCTATTCTTCATCTGGCACTCATCAAGTCTTGATGATGGCCAATTTAACCAAGGATGGGGGCTGAACAGTCGATGACCCTCCAAATATGCTAGAAGAGCGTGAGGCCAGAAAGTCCAAATCTGTACGCCCGAACCATGAACCAGATACAGAACCTGTTGCCCCCCCCCCCCACTTGTTTCGGGTGAATGCTCCTGATGCATTGGAGTCTGAAGCTCCGCACATGGTGCCAGCATCACCAGTGATATTTGGTCTCTAAGGACGCCTCCAAAATGCGCCGCAGAGGCGTTCTCAGAAGGCGTGCCGGGCACAGTGATTTGGGAGCCGTTTACCTATTAGGTTCCGCGAAGTCGTCGATGATTTCCGTGAGGACGCCGGCACTTCTGGCACAGTCTTCAACGAAGGAGCTCCAGTGCTCCATGATGTCCGTTCTGGCATCGAGGTAATCGCTGCGCTGATAAGCGCGTGACACTCCTGATCCGGAAACGTGCGAGAGGCAGGCTTCCGAGGCTTCGAACGGGAATCCCTGGTCTGCGAGCCAACATCGAGCGATTGACCGGAGGCCGTGGGCGACGAGACGGCCTCTCAATTCTGTCGAGTGCAGAAACTTGGCCAGTGCTTGTGGGCTGATGTGTTTTGAGCCGTCACGTTCTGATGGGAAGACGAATCCCGACCGAGGATGCGGAGAGCAGTCGCGGGCGGCATCAAGAACGCGCGACATGAGCGGGGTGATTGGGACGCGATGTGCGCGTCCCTTTTTCATTTCGTCTGCCGGGATCGTGAGGACGTTTCCTTCGATCCACGCCCATCGGAGCTTGGCGCTTTCTCCGGGACGGAGCATCGAGAGAAGCGACCAAACAAAGAGCACCTGCATCCGGCGCGGTGCGTTCTTGATGACTTGCATGACGTCTGGGAGTTCTCTCCAGTCGACGGCGGCCATTGGCGTCGTGACTGGGGGAGCAAAGATCCGGCTCAGACGTTCAATCGGATTGTGCTGTATGTAGCCGGCGCAAACGGCAAGGTCGAGGATTTCACGAGTGCGCATGAGGACGCGCTTGAGCGTCACGCGTCGACCGGAGGTGTCCAGTGGCCGGAGGATTTGGACGATGAGCGGCGCTGTGATCTCGTCGAGCTGCCGGTTGCGGATGTGCGGCAGCACATGGTTCTCGAGCATCCGGCGTTCGTCTTTGTAGCTAACGATACGGCCTTTCTTGAGGCTCACCCAGAGCTTGAAGGCGTCATCGAAGACGTACCCGCGAGGCGGTTCAAGCCCGATTTCCTTCCGGGCGCGTCGTGCTTTTTGACGTGCCTCTTTCAGAGAAACGTCGGGCCAATGCCCAAGCGAACGGTCTGAAACTCGTCCGCCGAAGGACGTTCGCAAAACCCAAGTTTTGGAGCCTGACGGATGAATCCGAAGGGCAAGGCCGTGGCCATCGGCGACGGTGAATCTTTTTTCTCGCGGTCTCAGTGCCGCAATTTTTTTGGAGTTGAGCATGGAACTTGTGACCTGTTTCAAATTCGACAAGGACGGGTACTTCGTCAAGGAAGTTCTCTGTCAAAAGGATGAATCAGGGATTTTGCTGGCGAAGAATTCGACGCCCGTTGCACCTGACCAGAGCCTGCTCGGAAAAAACTTCCTGAAATGGGATGGCAAACAGTGGTTGCCCGAACCCAAGCCTACGACTGCCCAAGAGTGCGCCGCTCTTGGTGATCTGGATCACCATTCGCAAACTGAACGCGTTCACGAATTGCGCAAACTCTTTGACGACCTAACTAGTGGCTCCGAAAAGTGGCGAGTCGAACAAGATCCTGAGACGCTTGCGAAGCGAGTGGTTGCGATTCCTCCGGAAGAAGGCATTGCTGCTGAGGCAGACCAGGAACTCGCTGTCTTCGACGCGCAAGTGGCGTCACTTAAGGACCGCATGGCAACGGCCATGCTCATGGGCGACGACGCAACCGTCGACCAGCTTCGCGCCGAGTACAAGGCGCTCATGGCGAACTAAGAAGGAGAGACAACATGACCGAGAAGAAAACTTTCTGCCCCGCTTGCGGTTCCGAGTGTGATGCCGATGGCATCTGCACTCGCGAGAAGTGCCCGCGCCGCAAATTGCAACTTGCCCAGAAGGCGGCAAGGGAAGCGGCCGAAAAGGCCAATGCTGAAAACAGAGCCGTGCGCTGAATTGGAAGGCCGCCATTTGGTGGCTTTTCGCTTTTGGGAGGAGCGCAGGAATGTGTGAAGAGGATTCGCCGGTGAAGCGATTTTTGTCAATGCTCGGCTCTGGGACTGCGAGCAGTGCGGCGAAAGCGTCGCCAGGAGTGGCCGTGACCGGCCTTCAGATCTGCGGTTTTCAAATTGAGACCTGGGTTTCGATTCTTACGGCCATCTATTTGATTTTTATGGCTGTAGGCGCGCTGCCGAAGGTGATTGAAGGCTTGCTGTACGTGGTCGCGCTCGCAAAGGGTGAGCGGAAGAAGAAGGACGTGCAATGAGCGTGAAAAAGCGGATTGCAATCGGAGCCTTTTCGTTGAGCGCGACAGGGCTTCTGGCTTTGGCGGGCTTCGAAGGCTTTCGTGGTGAAGCCTACATACCCGTCCCCGGGGACGTGCCAACCATCGGCTTCGGCTCGACGTATGGCGTTCAGCTCGGAGACAAGATCACGGTAGAAGAAGGCCTTGAACGCCTCTACCGCGACGTCGGCGTGGCCGAGAGCGCCATAGCGAAGTGCGTGAATGTGCCGTTGACTCAAGGCGAATACGACGCCTACACGTCCTTTGCCTTCAACGTCGGTGGAGCCGCCTTCTGCAGCTCGACGCTTGTGAAGAAGCTGAACGCAGGCGACCACTCGGGGGCTTGCTCAGAGCTGAAACGTTGGGTTTATGCCGGCGGAAAGGTGCTTCCTGGCCTCGTCGAGCGGCGAGAACGTGAATTTCAAATGTGCATGGGGGTTGAAAAATGATGTTTTTGCACTGGGCGGCTCTCGGGCCGCTTTCTTTTTTGATGGCAATCGTTGGCCGGCTGCTTGCGCCTGTCTTGCCGTTCTTCGTCCAAGAGAACGGATACCTTCCCGATTGTCTTTCGTGGTTCCAGACGCCGGACAATCCGGCGGATGGCGATAACGCTCATTGGGAACGGCATCCAGGTACTGATGCTTGGTCGACCTACAAACGGCGCGTTGCGTGGTTCTGGCGAAATGTCGCCTATGGCTTCGACATTGATGTACTGGGCATCAAGGAACTCGAAGGAGACACGCTCGAAGTTGTGGGCGACTTAGAGGCAGGGACGTCCCCTGCGCATTCCGGCTACGTGTGGCGCGTTTTGAGGCGCGCAGACGGCACGAAGGCCGGCTTCCAGCTCTATGCCATTTATCAGTGGCCGTTCTGGAAGACGCGCTGCCTTCGCGTGAATTTGGGTTGGAAGATCTGGAACTTTGGAGAGGGCTTGGATGCTCACCAGTGGACTGGGATGGTGAATCCGTTTTTCGGGTGCGAGCCATGAGCACCTGGATGAAAGTTGCGGCGATCATCATCGCCGCGTTCGCGTGTTTCGTGGGTGGATACCGCTATGCGGCCGCTCTGTACGGTGCGGATATATCCGAACTCCGAGAGGACTACGCCACGCGAGCGCAGGCATTGGAGGCGAAGTACCGCCAGAAGGAGGAAGAGAATGCGAAAGCCGTCGTTGCCGCGTGGGAAGAACGTGATCGCGCTCGCCGCGATGCTTTGCGTCTTGACGACGATCTTGCCCGGGTGCGCGACGAAGCAGACGCCCTCAAGCGTAAGTTGTCCCGAGCGCCCTCCGATTCCTGCGCACCTTGTCGCTCCAGCCTCGACGAGTGCTCAGGCTTACTCGAAAGAGGTGCAGAGCTTCTTGCAAGAGGTGGCCAACTGGCTCAGGACGTTGCGGCAGACAAAGACGCCGTAGTCCGAATGACAAAATGATGAAACCCCCGGAGGCGCTTTGCTTTCGGGGGTGTGATTTTTTTTGCAAAAGCAAAAGGCCTCCGACAGATGTCGAAGGCCTCAGCTTCGGTTAGAGTGTATGAGGAGATGTATGAGGAATCTCCTTTCCGCTCATAAACCGTTGATTTTATTGGGTTAATGGCGGAGAAGGGGGGATTCGAACCCCCGAGGCCCTTATTCGGACCTGCACCCTTAGCAGGGGTGTGCATTCGACCTCTCTGCCACTTCTCCGCTCAAATTTTGTGGCGCGGCTGGCAGGATTCGAACCCACGACCCTCTGGTTCGTAGCCAGATACT
>UQYG01000017.1 GCA_900545275.1 uncultured Sutterella sp. | reverse complement strand
GGCCGCCCATCTGTTAGAACAATTTTCTTATTGAACTAGTTCTGCACAATTTGGGTCGCCTGCAAATGATCTCCGCGGCAAGTTCACGGGGTCGTCGTACGTTCTTTTCCCATTCCTTCGAGGCGGAAGATTCTCTTCCCGCCGTGCCGTCCCGCGCACGCTGCGGCCCCTCTTTTCAAGCCGCCAACCTCCCTTTGCGGGACGTCTCTCTCCGGCACCGCTGGCCCGCCCCTTCCTTTCGTACGGATCGATTCGCATTTTTACCGTGTATGACGGCTTCTCTTGCGCAGGTCTTTCGAGCGAGGGAGGCGTCGGCCCACTGCACTGCAGGCTTTTTGAGGGGAGAAATTCTTCTCTTGAGCGGGAGCGGAACTTCCGAAAGTTCACGAAATGTTAACATGAACGTCATAAAATTGACATTTTCGTTGCAGATAATCCACGCTACGAATTTGACAGGAAACACGTCCATGCTCGAACTTCAGAACATCTCCAAGGCATACGGCGACCGCACGGTTCTCTCCGACATTTCCCTTTCGATCGAAAAGGGGGAAATCGTCTCGATTCTCGGCCCGTCGGGATGCGGCAAGACGACGCTCCTCAATCTCGTACTCGGTCTCGTCACGGCCACGGACGGCCGCATTCTCTTTGACGGGGTCGACCTCACGCACGTTCCGATGGAAAAGCGCGGCTTCAACATCGTCTTTCAGGATTATGCGCTCTTTCCGAATCTGAACGCCTACGAAAACATCGTCTACGGTCTTCGCAACCGTCCCGACGTTTCGACGCGTTCAGAAGTGGACGACCTCATCGACCTTCTCGGTCTGCGCCGTCATCTCGAGCAGCGCATCGACGAACTCTCGGGCGGCCAAAAGCAGCGCGTGGCGCTCGCCCGCACGCTCGTGATGAAGCCCAAGCTCCTTCTGCTCGACGAACCGCTTTCCGCTCTGGACGGCCTCATCAAGGAATCGATCAAGGACCGCATCAAGCAGGTCGCCCGTCAGCTCAAGCTCACGACCCTCATCGTGACGCACGATCCCGAAGAAGCGCTCACGCTCTCGGACCGCGTACTCATCATCGAAAACGGTCGCATCGCGCAGTTCGATACGCCCGAGCGCATTATCCGCACGCCCGCGAACGAATTCGTCGAACGCTTCATCCTCTCGCAGCTCACGATCAAGCGCGACAACATCTTCCGACTCTTCGCCTCGTCTCTTTCGGGTCTCACGCCCCCTAACGCCGCGGCCCCGCGTGCTGCGGCCGCGTAAGAAGGAGTTCTGAAATGGAACAAGCACGCGTCGGCATCCGCGCTTATCGAGGCGGGTTCATTCTGATCGCCGCCTTCCTTCTGGTGGCGCTGATCCTTCCCGTCTGCGCGGTTCTCTGGCAGTCCTTCCTCGGCAAGAACGGGGAGGTCGGTCTGCAGAACTGGGCGAAGGTTCTCTCGGACCCGGAATTCTTCGCGCTTCTCGGCCGAAGCTTCCTCGTGGCGGGGCTCTCCGCCTTCCTTTCGGCCGTGATCGCCTTCTTTGCGGCCTACGGCCTCACCTTCACGAACATCAACGGGCGCCTGAAGAAGGGCGTGCAGATCGTTCTCCTCCTGCCGCTGTTCCTGCCCTCCATTACCTACGGCTTCGCCGTGATGTACTCCTTCGGGCGCATGGGGCTCGTGAGCCAGCTCGTAGGACAGCCGCCGTTCTCGATCTACGGCTTCGCCGGCCTTCTGATCGCGAACGTCGTCTACACGCTTCCGCCCGCCTTCCTGATTCTTTACAACGCCTTCGCGTACGTTGACCGCCGCTTCGTCGTGGTCTCGCGGGTGATGGGGGACGGTCTTCTGCGTTCCTTCTACCAGACGGCGCTTCGTCCGACCCTCGGCGCCTTCGTGTCGGCCTTCGTGCTCGCCTTCTTCCTCGCCTTCACGGACTTCGGCATTCCGGTTTCGATCGCCGGTCAGTACAACGTGATCGCGACCGAACTCTACGCCGTCATGATGGGCGCGATCCCGAACTTCGGCGAGGGCGCCGTGCTCGCGATCTCGATGGTGATTCCCGCGGCCTTCGCCGTGTGGGTTCTGAAGCGCTCCGACCGCCTCAACTTCCGCTACTCGCAGATTTCGAAGGCGGCTCCGCTCGAAAACAAGACGCGCGACCGCGCCTTCCTCGTCTACTTCGGATTTCTCACGCTCGTTCTCGTCGCGATCTTTGCGGTGATGTTCATCGTGCCGTTCGTCGAAAACTGGCCCTACAAGCCCAACTTCACGCTGAGTCACGTGCAGGCCATTCTCGGCGATCCCTCGCTCTGGAGCGTCTATCTGCGCAGCGTCATGGTCGCGATCGTCTCGGCCGCGATCGGCACGGCGATCACCTTCGCCGCGGGCATGATCAAGGCACGCTCGGCTCTCTCGCCCGCAGCCCGCACGACGATGGACGCCTTCGCGATGGTGACGAACACGCTTCCGGGCATGGTAATCGGCGTGGGCTACCTTTTCGTCTTCTCGGGCACGCCCCTTCAGAACACGCTCGCAATCATCATCATGGCCAACGTCGTGCATTTCTTCGCGACGCCTTATCTGATGAGCACCGCCGCGCTCTCGAAGATGAACGCGGGCTGGGAGACGACCGGTCTGCTCATGGGCGACACCTGGTGGCGCACGGTCCGCCGCGTCGTGATCCCGAACGCGCTCCCGACCCTCTATCAGATGTTCGAAACCTACTTCATCAACGCGATGGTGACGATTTCCGCGGTCGTCTTCCTCTGCGGCACCCGCACGATGCTTGTGACGACCCGCATCAAGGAACTCCAGTACTTCGAAAAGTTCGACGCCATCTTCGTGCTCTCGCTTCTCATCTTCTTTACGAACGTGGCCGCCAAGCTCCTTCTCGACCGTCTCGCCGAAGGCAAGAAGGTCGGGAAACCCCGCACTCCCGAGGCTCCCTCGGGCGCCGCGGGCCGCGCGGCGTCCGCAACCCTTTGATTTCCCGTTGATTCTTTGATTTCACTTTCCCAAACGAAAGGACACATCATGAAATTCTCGACTTCGCTTCTCTTCGCTTCGATCCTGAGCGCCGGTCTCCTCGTTGGCTGCGACGGCGGCAGCGGCACGTCCCAGCCCACCCAGAAGACCGCGGCCGAAGCCCCCAAGGCGGCGCCCGTCGTCATCTACACCAACGCCGACGAAGAAGCGCAGCAGGCGATGAAGAACGCCCTCGACAAGAACGGTCTCCAGGGCGCCTACCTCATGCAGAGCTTCGGCACGTCCGAACTCGGCGGCAAGCTCGTTGCCGAAGGGAAGAACATCGAAGCCGACGTGGTGACGATCAGCACCTACTACCTCGAATCCATGCAGAAGAGCCAGAAGCTCTTCCGCGACCTCGGCATCAAGCTCGACACGGTCGGTTCCGCCGTCTCCTACTACGCTCCGATTCTCGGCATCTGCGGCGCGCTCTTCGTGAACACCGAAGTGCTCAAGGCCGACAACCTTCCCAAGCCCACCGCCATCGCCGACCTCGCGAAGCCCGAATATGCCGGCCACATCTCGGTGCCCGACATCATGGGTTCGTCGACCTCCTGGCTCATGACGCAGGCCATGATCTCTGCCAAGGGCGAGCAGGAAGGCTCCGCCATCATCCGCGCCATTGAAAAGAACGCCGGCGCCCACCTCGAAAAGTCGGGTTCCGGTCCTCTGAAGAAGATCCGCGCCGGTGAAGCCGCCGTGGGCTTCGGGCTGCGCCATCAGGCCGTGGCCGACAAGGCCAAGGGTCTGCCGATCGACTACGTCGATCCGGTCGAAGGCAACTTCACGCTCGTCGAAGCCGCCGCCGTCGTCGACAAGGGCGACAAGACCAATCCCAACGCCGAAAAGGTCGTCGAAACGATCGTGAAGTTCGGCCGTCAGGAACTCCTCAAGTTCTACCCGGTCGTTCTCTACAAGGGTGAAACCGTCTCGGCCGAAAACAAGCCCGCCAATCCCAAGACCTTCTCCGAACCGCTTACCGTCGAACTTCTGCAGAAGCACCAGAAGCTCGTGAAGGGCGAATGATCATGCGCGATCCGAATCCGTACAAGCTCCTTACCCCGGGGCCTCTGACGACGACCCTGTCCGTGCGCGAAGCGATGATGATCGACCGCTGCACGTGGGACGACGACTACAAGCGCATGACCGAAGAGATCCGCGCGGGTCTTCTCGACTTCGCGCACGCGGGCGACGACTACACGGTCGTTCTCATGCAGGGCTCGGGCACCTTCGGCGTCGAGTCCGTCCTCTCGAGCGTTCCGGGCGCAAAGGACCGCGTCCTCGTTCTCGTGAACGGCGCTTATTCCGAACGCATGGTGAAGATTCTCGACCGTCACGGCATCGCGCACGACCGTCTTGACTTCGCCTGGGACGAAATCCCCGACGCCGCCAGGGTCGAGGCCTTCCTCGCCGAACATCCCGAAGTGACGGTCGTTTCGATGGTTCACAACGAAACGACGACGGGGATTCTGAACGACATTGAAGCCGTGGGCCGCGTCGTGAAGGCCGCGGGCCGCACCTTCGTCGTCGACGCCATGAGCTCCTTCGGGGCCGTCGACATCCGCGTCGCCGACATCGGCATCGACTATCTCGTCTCGAGCGCCAACAAGTGCATCCAGGGCGTTCCGGGCTTCTCCTACATCATCGCGCGCCGCGAAGCGCTCGAAGCGACCGAGGGGAATGCGCGAACGGTGTCGCTCGACCTCTACGACCAGTGGAAGGGCCTTGAAGAAGGCCACGGCAAGTGGCGCTTCACGTCGCCCACGCACGTGGTCGCCGCCTTCCACCGGGCGATGCAGGAACTGCGCGAAGAAGGGGGCGTCGAAAAGCGCGGCGAGCGCTATGCGCGCTTGAACCGGCGCCTTCGCGAAGGCATGGCCGCTCTGGGCTTTACGGCCTACGTCGAAGAAGCCCACCAGGGTCCGATCATCACGACCTTCTTCTATCCGAAGGAAGGCTTCTCCTTCCCGAAGATGTACGCCTACCTCAAGGAACACGGCTACGTGATCTATCCGGGCAAGCTCACCGACCGCGACACCTTCCGTCTCGGCAACATCGGCGACTTGAACGACGAAGACGCCGAACGCATTCTCAAGATCTTCGCCGACTTTTGCGCTTTGGAGGAACAGAATGGCGCGCATTGAAGCCGTAATCTTTGACTGGGCGGGCACGACCGTCGACTTCGGTTCGCTCTCGCCCGTCGGGGCCTTCATGGAAGCCTTCCGCCGCGCCGGCGTGGAAGTGAACGAAGAGGAAACCCGCAAGCCCATGGGTATGCTCAAGATCGATCACATCCGCACGATGCTCGCCATGGACCGCATTCGAGCGGCCTGGATCGAAAAGCACGGCGCGGCGCCGACCGACGCCGACGCGCAGCGCATCTACGACGATTTCGAACCCGCTCTGATGAGCGTGCTCGACGAACGCTCGAAGCTGAAGCCCTTCGTTCTCGAAACGATGACTGCGCTTCGCGAACGCGGCCTTCGCATCGGCAGCACCACGGGCTACACGTCCTCGATGATGGACGTCGTCCGTCCGGCGGCCGCCCGTCAGGGCTACGCCCCCGACACTTGCGTCACCGCGGACGACACGGGCGGGTTCGGCCGTCCCTGGCCCTTCATGATCTTTGAAAACATGCGTCTTTTGAAGATCTCGGCCGTCTCGGCCGTCGTGAAGGTGGGCGACACCGTGAGCGACATCCGTGAAGCGACCGCCGCGGGCGTCGTCGCCGTCGGCGTCACCGACGGTTCGAGCGTCGCGGGCTGCTCCGAAGCCGAATGGAACGCCATGTCGGAAGACGAGAAGAACGTCGTCCGCGAAAAGGCGAAGAAGGTGTTCCTTGACGCGGGCGCCGACTACGTGATCCGCGATCTCTCGGAACTCCCGGCCCTCGTCGACAAGCTCGACGCCGAATAACCCCTTCTCCAGGGTTGCAAACGAACACCGCACGGAATTGAGGGATTCCGTGCGGTGTTCCTGTTTTTGAGGACGTACGAAGGACGTCCCTGAGTCCCGATCCCCGGTCCTCAGATGCGGGGCTTCGTCACGTCGACGCGCGAAAGGGCGCCCGCCGCGCGAAAGAGTTCGTCGGGCGTCAAGCGCACGCCGCTCGCGGCGTCGCCGCAGGCGGGGTAGACGATGTCGAAGCGGTCGAGCGAGACATCCGTGTAGACGCGCACCTCCGGCTTGGCGCCGAAGGGGCAGACGCCGCCCGGGGCGTGGCCGACGAGCGCCTCCACCTGGTCGCCCGGGATCATCTTCGCCTTCGAGTGAAACGTGTCGCGGAATTTCCGGTTGTCGACCTTGACGTCGCCCGCGGCGAGCACCAGGATCGGACCCTCGTCCGTGAGAAAGGCCATGGACTTGGCGATGCGGGCGGGTTCGCAGCCGAGCTGCTCGGCCGCAAGCTCCACCGTGGCGGTGGATTCGGTGAAGGTGTGCACGCGGTCGGAGAGTCCGAGTTTTTCGAGATGGGCGAAGGCGACGTCGAAGGACATGGCGGCTCCGATAAAAGGATGAGTTCCGCCATTTTCCTATGACCCGGTCCCGAAAGGCACGGCTCTACGATGTTTCCACTAGAGCGGCACGCCAAAATTCAAGGAAAACCCGTAACGCGTTCACGGTCTATCGAATTCTCTTTTTCTTCTGTATAGTGGTTTCCCTGAGCCCGTTGTCGGCTCACGGGTGTCGGAAGGAAGTCCGTATTCCTCTTCGCTCCCGATACAACCAGAAGGATGTTCCGCCTCGGCGCATCGGTCGGCAAAGTCTTTTTTGTCTTCCGAACGGCCGGGGCATCTTTTTGTCGAGAACCGAAAACCCCAAGGAGAGACTCGTGACGGACCGATTGGAAAGAGTGAAGCGCGCGGCGGAAGGCCGCTGGCCCGAACTGTGGGCGTCCTACGGCATGGCACACGAACATTTTGAAAAACCGAACCGCCCGTGCCCGATTTGCGGGGGACGGGACCGCTTCACGTACTTCGCGAAGGAAACGGGCGGGCGCTGGTACTGCCGCGGCTGCGGCTGGGGCGACGGGATCGACCTGGTGCGGCGCGTGACGGGACGAAGCTTCTCCGAAACGCTCGAAAGTCTCGAGTCCCGCCTCGGTCTCGTAAGGCCCGTCCCTGCGCCCGAGAAGAAAAGCTTCACTCCCGAAGAGAAGGAGGCCTACGCGCAGAAGATGCGCGCCGAGCGTCAGCGCGAAGCGGCGGAAAAACTCTGGGCCGAAGCGGAGGAACTCGGAGACCTCCCCGACCATCCGGTGCAGAAATATCTGCACGAAAGAGGGCTCTATCCCGCGCTCTCGGGGTTGCGGTCCGTGCGGGTCGTCGAAAAGCTTCCCTATTGGGAGGAGGGGAGCGTGAAGGGGGAATATCCGGCGGTCCTCTTCGCGCTCACGGACGACGCGGGCCGCGTCGTGACGCTTCATCGTCTTTGGCTCTCGGAGACGGGCCGCAAGGCCCCCGTTTCGGCCCCGAAGAAGCTCTTGGGTTCCCCCGAAGGCGGCCTCGTGCGGCTCTATGAGGCGGGTGAAACCCTCGCGTTCACGGAAGGAGTGGAGACGGCCATGGCCGTTCGCGCGATGACGGGGCTTTCCGTCTGGGCCTGCGTGAGCGCCGTGGGGCTTCTGTCGCTTACGCTCGAACGGATTCCCGCTTCGGTGAAGAGCGTGGAAATCTATGGCGACAACGACGAGAGTTATGTCGGACAGGCGGCCGCCTACGGACTCGCGGCCAAACTCCATCGCGACGCCCGCGCCGCGGGGCGGGAACTCTCGATTCGCGTGCGCATCCCCGAGAGGACGGGCTACGACTGGAACGACGTGCTCCTCAAAAGCCTCGCAAAGGAGAAGACCGGAGGACGAAAGCGCCTCCGATCGTAAGCGATTGTTGCGGGCGGGTAAGGCCTCTTTTCCTTCTCCGCCTCTCCGAGACGGGATTTCGAATCATGCTTTTTCGGCATGACTGCGCATTCGGAGAATTCATAGAAACTCGCGAGGAAACCTGCGACTTTAGTCGCGGGAGGAATCGCGCTTAGATTATCATGTGGGCATGATAACTCTAGTGTACAATAGAAACTGTGTCTACCAGACTGCATACCATGTGGTCTGGTGTCCAAAGTATCGGAAGTCGATTCTCAAAGGCGAAGTGGCGGTCGCTCTCAAACAATTTCTTGAAGAAATATGTACAGAGAACGCTTGGTCGATATTGACGATGGAGGTTCAACCGGATCACATCCACCTCTTTGTCAGCATCCCGCCTGCCACTGCCGTATCAGATGCGGTGAAGAAGCTGAAGGGCACGTCGGCCCGTAAGCTTTTTCTGCGTTATCCGGAATTGAAGAAACAACTTTGGGACGGACATCTCTGGTCGCCTTCCTACTACGTAGGAACGGCGGGCAACGTCAGCGCAGAAACCATAAGGCACTACATTGAAAGGACTGAACACATCAAAGGACGCCGGTGAGCTCGTCAGCCGTACCACGGACGTGCGGACGGCTTGTGTCGTCCTGGAAATGGATGCCGAAGCCTACGAGAAACTGAAGGCCACTCAAGACTCTTTCCGGAAGGCCTGCAATTTCTTGGCGGGCATCGTTCGGCAAGACGAGAAACGGGAGAAGCGTCTTTGGCAACGTTACAACCTGCACCACGAGGCCTACTACCAGGTTCGCGAGGCCGTCCCCGAATTGGGAGCGCAACTGACCTGCAATGCCGTTCGCGCCGTGTCCGCGATGTACAAGAGCCTTCTGAGCAACAATCCCAAGCTCGCCATGAACAAAGGGGAGCCGTTGCCGGAGATTGTGTTCAAAAACATCGGCATTCACCTTGATGCAAGAACGTTGACTTTCTCTGCCGACAGGCAGAGCGCCAGCGTTTTTACAACGCAGAAGCGCGTAAGCGTTCGTTTGTGTCCCGGTGCCTTCCAAAAGGAAATTTTGGACAGTGGAAAGTGGGCGGAATGCGAGCTGGTATTCAAGAAAGACGGGAATGGTCGCCGTTGGTGCCAGTTGCACATAACCGTGGAACGAAAGCTTGACGTGCCGAACTTGAGTCGGTTGAAGGAAGAGGAGGTTTTGGGCGTAGACGTCGGCGAGAACAATTTGGCTGCCACTTCGGACGGGCATTTGTTCAAGGCCGGCAAGTTAAAGAATGACCGCGACAAGTTCTTGAGTCACAGAACTCGTCTTCAGCGCAATGGTTCGCGAAACGCCAAACGCACGTTGAAACGAATCTCGGGCCGAGAAAGACGACATGTGGAACAGGTGAATCACGTGGTCAGCAAACAGATCGTAAAAGAAGCTAAGGCGAAGGGAAAACGACTGATCGTCTTGGAAGATCTTACCCATATCCGGGAAAGGATCCGGGCGACTCTCAGAGTTCGTGCCCGGTTGCACCGTTGGCCGTTCCGCGAGCTTCAGCAAATGATCGTCGACAAAGCCTGTCGTGTCGGCATCCGCGTGATGTTTGTTGACCCCAAATACACAAGCCAGACCTGTTCGGCATGCGGTGCCATTGGAAAGCGTAAAAAGCACCGGTTCGAATGCAACTGTGGTTACCGTGCGCACAGCGACCTCAATGCAGGTCGAAATCTGCAGGGTCTGGGTTACCGGCTGGTGACTCAGGGGCCGGACGTAAACAGGCCTGATGCGACGTTGTCTCGGCAATAGTTGCAAAGCCTTCGACTTTAGTCGAGGGTTGTTTACTGGCGCGCGCGGGAGCGCCCGCATAGAGTGAATGTCAAAAGGCATTCCGAATTCTTCAGGGAGGACTCATCATGCAACGCCGTAATCTTTTCCGTCTCGCCGCCGCGGGTTGTGCGGCCCTTTCCGTGCCGACGCTTCGCGCCGCCCAATCGAAGTCGATCGTGATCATCTACAGCCGCACGGGCTCGACCGAACAGCTCGCGCGCTGGATCGCCGAAGAAACGAAGAGCGACTATTTGAAGCTTGAACTCGTCGAACCCTACGCCGAATCCTACGGCGCGATGACGAACATCGCGCGCGAAGAACGCGCGTCGGGCAAGCGCCGCGAGATCAAGACGACGATTCCGGACCTTTCCGCCTACGACACGATCTGGCTCGGGTCGCCTTATTGGTGGGGCGGCTATTCGGTGCCGATGCTCACCTTCCTCAAGGATCATCCGCTCGAAGGCAAACGCGTGCTGCCCTTCTGCACGTCGGGCAGTTCCTCGCCCGACGGCGCCTGGGGGGACCTCCGAAAGCTCGCTCCGAAGGCGAAGATCGAAGAGGGTTTCTGGGTGCCGGGCGGCGACGTCGGCTCCTCGCGCGAAGAACTCCTCGCCTGGGTGAGAAAGCACCGTTGAGCGACGTTCGAACGCAGTTCATGACTCTGAAACGGGCTTCGGCCGCATCTTCGGGGATGCGGCCTAAACTCCCGACTCCAAACTCTTAAGTGAGGCGGGGTGACACCTAGAACCCTCTGTCTAACAGTTAAATGTTGGCAGAGGGTTTTTCGTTATGTTATACTAACTCCTAAACAAAGATTACTTGTGAGCTAGGCATGACTAGTAAATCCCCTAATTGGAGTTTCTACTTAACTAAGGACGCGGGAGGTCGACAGTACGTCATCGCCTCGTACAGCGTCTGGGTACCGGAGAAAAAGCAGCCTCGCATTGCCGCGCGCAAGCATGTTGGCCGTTTACAGCCCGACTTCAGCGTCAAATTGGGAAAGGCGTTCCTGCAGGCGTTTCCGCAGTACGAAGGGAAGGATGTGTTTTTCTGGAAAAATCGTCTTCTGAGTCGTGAGGAAATCTCGGGGATTCCGGAGTATCAGGAGGCCGTGTCGCAAGAGAAAAGTATTGCGGTACAAGAGGAAGCGGGAAAGAAGGAAGAGGATGCCGTTGAGGCCCGCAACGCCTGTCTGCAGTGTGGTCGGTCATGGGTGGCTTGGTTCCGCTTGAAGCAGTCGGGCATCTTGGACGATCTAGATGCTGTGTTCGGCAAGGATACGGGTAAGATCTTGGCCGATCTTGCGGTATACGCCTTCAGCACGCAAAGCGGAGCCATGCAGAATTTTGAGGAGTGGCTCTATCATACCTATCTTCCTCGGCCGGAATTCCTTGATGGGCGGCGTATTTCCGAGGTGTTGTCGAGAGTCACGCCTGACTTGACGGATGCTTTCTTCCAGCGACGGCATGCCAAGGCGCTGGCCAAAGCAAGAGAGGAGCGCGAAGAGCTGTTGGAGCAACAACCCGAACTCCGCGACAATCCGTTGCTTCCTCCTTTGCAGGTGGCTCTCGACAGCACCAGCATCTCAACCTATTCCGAAACGATTCAAGATGCGGAGTGGGGAAAGAACAAACAAGGAGAGTCCCTGAAGCAGATCAATCTCTGCGCGGTCTGCGATCAGTCGACCGGCGAGATTCTGTATGCCCACGAGTACCCGGGCAGCATCAATGATTCCTCGAGCTTTTCGGAGATTTTGTACCGTATGGAAGAAGCGAAGTTCGATCTCGCGGACACGCTTCTTGTTGCCGACCGCGGGTACCAAACCACATTCAATGTTCAAGAACTCGTCAACCGCGACATTCGCTTCGTGATCGGCGTGCCGCTGTGGGAAGACTCCGTCAAACAGCGATTTGATCGCCATGCTTCGGACTTGACAAATTACGCCTTCATGCTTCCGAAGCACGGTATTTTCGCCTATACGGCGGGATCGGACGACGAGTTGGAAACTTGGGAAAAGAAGCTCCCCAACGGAGCTGGGAAGATCAAGACGAGCGTCTTTGTTCACCTCTACCGCAATCCGATTTTGGAATTCGAGAAGTCGCGCTCCTTGGCCGACAGGATCAGTGAAATCGTTGCAGCCAAGAACAAGGGGCAACAGGTCGATGCCGAGTTGTTCAAGAAGTATCGAAAGTTCCTGCGGCAAACCCGGCGACTGGGTCAAGAGCCGACCTGGCACCGGGACAACGAACAATACGCGCAAGCCTGTCGAAAGACCGGATATTTCTGCATTCGCTCCAATGTCTGCGCTTCAGCGGAAGAGGCGCTTGAGCGCTATCGGCAGAGGCAGAGCATTGAAGACGCTTTCAGGAGATTCAAGGTTTACAACGACTCTACGCGACTGATGTCCACACAGACGGCTTATCGCGGTCGGCTGTTCGTATTCCTTCTGGCAGAAAGCATCCGGTTCATGCTCGACTTCCACTCGCGCAAAAATGCGGAAGCACTGAGTACGAAAGTGCCCGGCAATTCTCTGGAGAAATTGCTGTGCCGCATCGACGGCGTAACCCTGCGCCGGATGGGACGGGGTACGAGGTTCTGGCGTCCGGCTCAGCTTTCCAGACGCCAACGGCAGACCTTCGAGCTATTGGGCGTTATCCCTCCGGCGGGAAAGATTCAGAGTTAGCCGACGGGAGTTTAGGATGCGGGCGGCGCCCGTTTCCGCGTTTTTGCGCCTTGTTGGAAAGCGCCGGGCGGTCCTACAATGAAGGGAGTACTGCGGTTTTTTCCTGCCGCAGGAAACGACACGAAGAACAAGAACCCTCAGAGTAACCGTTATGGATCAGACCCAAGAGAACGACAACAAGAAGGAACTGCCGATGTTCGACGAGTTGAAGGACGCCCCCGACGTGAAGCTGAGCTTCACGGACGAGCACGACGCGGGCGCCTTCGTGAAGACCATGCTTCTGACGCGCGACTATTCGTCGATGCACGAAGCCGTCGACACGATCATGGAACACCTCGACGACAGCGGCCGCGACCTCATGCTCCGCGCGCTTCTCAACAAGGAAGTGAAGCGCCGCGGCGTCAAGGAACGCGTTCCCGACGACATGAACAAGCTCTCGCAGCACTGGCGCGAGGGCGAATATCCCTACGTCAACCGCATGAGCTATCCGCTCTACGAAAAGGAGAAGTATCACCTGCAGGTGGAACTCCTGAAGCTCCAGCGCTGGGTGAAGGAAACGGGCCGCAAGATCGTGATCCTCTTTGAAGGCCGCGACGCGGCCGGGAAGGGCGGCACGATCCGCCGCTTCATGGAGCACCTGAATCCCCGCGGCGCGCGCGTGGTGGCTCTGCCCAAACCCTCGGACGTCGAAGCCGGACAGTGGTACTTCCAGCGCTATGTGGCGCACCTCCCGACGAAGGGCGAACTCGTCTTCTTCGACCGCTCCTGGTACAACCGCGCCGGGGTTGAACCCGTCATGGGCTTCTGCACGAAGGAAGAGTACGAAAACTTCATGCGCGAAGTCCCCGACTTTGAACGAAGCCTCATCCGAAGCGGCATCACGCTCATCAAGTTCTGGTTCGCCGTTTCCCGCGAAGAGCAGCTGAAGCGCTTCCGCGAACGCGAGGTCCATCCTCTGAAGCACTGGAAGCTCTCGCCCATCGACCGCGCCTCGATCGACCGTTGGGACGACTACACCCGCGCTTCGCAGCAGATGTTCAACCGCACCGACACGGCGGACGCGCCGTGGATCATCATCAAGAGCGACGACAAGTTGCGCGCCCGCCTGAACGCGATCCGCGTCCTTTTGCACACCGTCGAATACGAAGACCGCGACCTCAAGGCCGTGGGCGAAATCGATCCCCTGATCGTCGCGCGCGCGAGCACGGTCTGCGAGTACGGCACCTACTCGAGCCCGCAGGGCGACTATTACGACGAAAAGAAGGGTAAGGAGAAGGAAAAGGAAAAGGGAAAGAAGAAGTGATTGCCCTCTGACGCCCGATCCAGCCTCCCGCACCGCAAGGTTCGGGAGGTTGCTTTTTCGGGGCGTGCGGGAATTCCCGTTCCTCTCGAAAACCTCTAGGAGGTCTCTCCCAAGACATTCGCCCGAGGCTTTTTGCCTCCCGCAAAAGAACCTCAAGATCGTTCGGTCTCCCCCTTGAGAAAATCGGGGCCGCCGAAAGAAAATCGGTTCTGAGGATCGGATCAACTCACTTTGCGGAGAGAATCATGCGGATACGCAATGTTCTCGTCGCCGCGGCGCTCGGCACGGCCCTTTGTGTCGGCGCAACGGCGGGCGAACGACTTGATCGAATTGAAGACACGAAAACCCTGCGCGTCGGAACGCCGGGTGACTACAGGCCCTTCGCCATGAAGGAAAACGGGCGCTACGTCGGCCACGACGTGGAGCTCCTTGAAGCCATGGCCAAGGCCGCGGGCTGGAAGGTCGAGTACGTCGACACGTCCTGGCCCAAGCTTTCTGCCGACTTCAAGGCCGACAAGTTCGACGTCGCGATGGGCGGCATCACGCCCACGGTGGCGCGATTGAAGCTCGGCGCCTTTTTGCCGGGTTACGTCACCTTCGGAAAGGTGGCGCTCGTGAACGCTTCGAAGGCGAAGCAGTTCACGACGCACGAGAGCCTCAACCGGCCCGACGTGCGCGTCATCAAGAATCCGGGCGGCACGAACGAGCTCTACGTCAATCAGCACCTCACGAAGGCGCAGGTGACGACCCATCAGAAGAACGCCGAAATTCCCGGTCTCATCGCCGAAGGGAAGGGCGACGTGATGATCACGGACACGATGGAGGCGAAGCTCTACGCCAAGGCGCATCCGGGCAAGCTTGCCGTACTCTTTGCGGAGGACACGCTTACGCCCAAGGCCCAGAAAGCCTTCTTCGTGCAGGCGGACGACCCCGAATACCTGCGCGTGATGCAGTACCTCTGGGACATCACGGAACTGCGCGGCGAGACCGCCGCCCTCTATGACAAGTGGCTCAAGTAAAGGACAGAAAAATGACGAAACTCACGAAGATCACACTGATTGCGGCCGTGCTCGGCGCTCTGACGACGGCTCTTCCCGCCCAGGCGGGCGAACGTCTCGACCGCATCGAGGAAACGAAGGTTTTGCGCGTGGGCACTCCTGGCGACTATCGCCCCTTCTCCATGAAGGAGGAGAACGGCTATTCGGGCTACGACATCGACCTCGTCAAGGCCCTTGCCGCGGCGGCGGGTTGGAAGGTGGAGATCGTTCCCACCTCCTGGTCGAACCTCACGAAGGATCTGCAGGGCGACAAGTTTGACGTGGCCGTGGGCGGCATCACGCAGACGGTGGCGCGCCTGAAGGTGGGCGACTTCCTCCCGGGCTACGCGCCCTTTGGGAAGGCGGCGCTGGTGCCCGCCTCCAAGAAGGACCGCTTCACGACGCCCGAAAGCCTCAATCAGCCCGACGTGCGCGTCATCAAGAATCCGGGCGGCACGAATGAAAAGTACGTGCTCGAACACCTGACGAAGGCCCAGGTCTCGACCCACCCGAACAACGCAGAAATCCCGGGCCTCATCGCCGAAGGCAAGGGCGACGTCATGATTACGGAAACCATGGAGGCGAAGCTCTACGCAAAGAAGTACGCGGGAAAGCTTCACGCCGCCTTCATCGAAAATCCGCTCACACCCAAGAGCGTGATGGGTTTCTGGATGCCCGCGGACGACGCCGAGTATCTTCGCGTGATGCGCTATCTCTGGGACATCACGGAACTTCGCGGCGAACACGCGACGCTCGCGAAGACCTGGCTCGAATGATGCCGGTCTGACTGCCGCCGACGCGCAAACGACAAGGCCCGGGCGACGAACCCGGGCCTTCGCGTCTTCGGAACGGTGCCTTCAGCTCTGTCCAGGGCAGCGGTAGTAGGCGAGAAGCTTCGGACGGTAGAAGACGAGGGCCGTGAGGAGCGTGAAGAGCGTCACGCCCGCCATGATTTCCAGGGCCGGGTGGTAGCTGCGCCCCTCGAGGATTCGCCTTGCGACGAGTTCATAGGTCGAATACGCCCATTCGCAGGCGTAGCCGAGAAGGCAGAGCTGCTGCAGACGGTTCATGTAGCGCACCGGCACGAACGCGAGCACGAGCGCGGCGACGGGAAGCGCGACGACCCAGAGGGCGGCGCCGTGAAAGAGAAGGTGCGCCGCGAACAAAACGTGCGCGAGCGCGGGAAAAAGGAGCCAAAGCATAGGTTTGAGGTTCGGGAATGCGGGACGGTTTGTTCGTCCCTCTTATTTTTGGGAACGGTTGCGGGGCTTTTCGGGCGCTTCCTTCGTGAAGTGGTACCACATGTGTTTGACGGTGAGCACGGGGTGCGAAAAAAGAAGACGCGGACCCGCCCAGCGCATGATGTCGCGGGCGCGCGCTTTCTCCGAGGGGCGATAGCAGTGAATCTTGCATCGGGCGCAGGCGGGCTTGTCCGCCCCGTAGGGACAGCAGGCAAGGCGCTTGAGGGCGTAAGCGAGAAATTCGCGGCAGTTGTCGCAGAGTTCGCCCTTTTTCGTGCCGTGGTGCGCGTGACAGAAGCTCGCGACCATCGCTTCGAGCGTTCGTTTCTCTTCATTGAGCCTCGGAACGGTCTCGAGGCGGGCCATGCGGTCGACGCGCTGCGGTCTCAGCGGCGCGGTCGTCTTGTCTTCGGAAGGGTTTGTCATGCCGTTTCCTTGTTGTGTTGTAGGCAAGGTCTCAAAGAGGAGAGACAGTATAGCGTGACGAAGTGAAGGAGTCGCTTCCGCAGAAAGAGGATCTCTCGAAAAGAGGCGACTCCTTTCCCGTACGGTGCTGAATCAGATTTTCTGCGGGAGAAATCTTATTCAATGTCCGTGACCGTGAAGCCTTCTTCGGTGACGGCCTTGCGGATCGCTTCGTCGTCGACGGGAAGAGGCGAAACGACGACGGCACGCTTTTCTTCCAGGCTCACGCGGACGTCCGCGACGCCGGGGACGGCACGCAGAACCTTGTCTACGGCGCGCACGCAGTGCTGACAGGACATGCCTTCAATATGAACGATTTTTTCCATGACGGATTCCTCCGATTGAGTGGTGGGTGAAGAAAGGGGAAGAGACAGCGTTCGGACGTCGGCCGCGGACCGATCGTTCTGCGCCGTTTCTTCAGTAAAGGTGACGGGCGGGCGCCAACGGGTGAGTCGCAGGGCGTTGGTGACGACGCTCACCGAGGAGAGGCTCATCGCAAGGGCCGCGAGCATCGGGCTCATGCGAAGGCCCTGGGACGCAAAGAGTCCCGCCGCGATCGGAATCATAACGGTGTTGTAGCCGAGCGCCCAGAAAAGGTTTTCGTAGATGTTGCGAAGCACCGCGCGGGAGAGAAAGAGCGCGTCCGCAATCTGCGAGAGGCGGCTCTTGGACAAAACCACGTCGGCCGAAGAGAGCGCGGCTTCGGTGCCCGAGCCGATCGCGATCCCGACCGTCGCGCTCGCAAGGGCCGGCGCGTCGTTGACGCCGTCCCCGGCCATGAGGACGGGGTGCGGGGAGGCGGCCGTCGCTTCGCGAACGAAGCGCGCCTTGTCGGCGGGAAGAAGTTCGGCGCGGATGTCGTCCTTGTCGAACCCCGCTGCGCGACCCACCGCCTCGGCGGCGGCCCGGCCGTCGCCCGTGAGCATCGTGACGCGCACGCCTTCCTTGCGAAGCGCCGCGAGTGCGTCACGCGAATCGTCGCGCACCCGGTCGGAGAGGCCCGCGAGCGCCGCGGGCTCCCAATGGACGCCGCGCTGAACGAGCGTCACGAGGACCGTAAGGCCTTCCTTTTCCATTTCGGACCAGGCTTCCCGCCAGGCGTCGGGGAGTTCCGCGGCGCTCGCTTCGAGCGTGCGGCGGTTGCCGACGCGAAGACGGTATTCGCCGACGCGGCCCGTAAGGCCCGTTCCCGCGACCTGTTCGAATTCGTCGGCCTCGGGGTGCGAAGCGTCCCAATGTCCGAGGTCTTCGAGGCTTTTCGTGACGGCGCGCGCTAGCGGGTGTTCGGACTTCGACTCAAGGGCGCCGAGGGCCGAGAGGACGGCCGGCGTGTCGGAGCGCTCCGAGAAGATCCAGCGCGCCACCTGCGGGCGGCCTTCGGTGATGGTGCCGGTCTTGTCCAAGAAGAGAGTCTTCGCGCGTCCGAGGTTTTCCAGCGACTCGGCGTTCTTCCAGAGAATCCCGAGCGAAGCGCCGCGGCCCGTCCCCGCCATGACGGCGGTCGGGGTGGCCAGTCCCAGGGCGCAGGGGCAGGAGATGACGAGGACCGAAATCGCGTAGGTGAGGGCGTCTTCGAGAGGAGAGCCCGAGGCGTACCAGACGATGAAGGTGAGAAGCGCAATCCCGAGGACGATGGGAACGAACCAGAGCGCGATCGTGTCGGCCTTGCGCGCGATCGGCGCCTTCGTCGCGACGGCGTCTTCGACGAGCGAGATGATCTGACCCAAGGCCGTGTCGGCCCCGGTGTGCGTCACGCTGAAGGTGATGTGGCCCGAAACGAGGAGCGTGCCCGCGTTGACGCGGTCGTTCTTCGTCTTGTCGACGGGGAGCGACTCGCCCGTCATGCCGGATTCGTCGACGCTCCCCGAGCCGAGGACCACGATGCCGTCGGCCGGGATGCGCTCGCCCGTGCGTACGACCACGTCGTCGCCCACGCGCAGGGCGTCGACGGGGACTTCGACTTCGACGCCGCCTTCGCGTCGCATGGCGCGCGGGGGCGTGAGGTCGAGAAGTGCCTCGACGGCCGAAGTCGTGCCCGCCTTCGCGCGGCTTTCGAGCGTCTTTCCGAGCGAGGCGAGCGTGAGAATCACCGCCGCCGACTCAAAGTAGAGATGGTGAAGCCCGTGCGCCGCCAGAGAAGGATCGTTCGCCATCGAAAAGAGCATGGCGAGGCTGTAGACGAGCGCCGCACCGCTTCCCGTCGCAAGGAGGGTTTCCATGCCGGGATTGCGGTGCCAAAGCGTCACGAACCCCTTCGTGAAGGTTTCGGTATGAAGAAAGACGACGGGGAGCGTCAAAAGGAGCTGCAAAAGCGCCGTGACGAGCGCCGCTTCGTCGGTGCCGAGCCCGAAGGGGAGGCTCAGCCCCATCATCGGACCCATGCTGAGGATCAGAAGCGGAAGCGCAAAGACGAGAGAGCGCAGGAAGCGGTTGCGGTAGTTCGCGTAGGCTTCGAGCGCGAGCGCCTTGGGACGCACGTTTGCCTCGGCGGTCTTCCCGGAGGCTGAGCGCCCCGGAGCGCTCTTGACGCGGGCGCCGTAGCCCGCCTCGGCGATCGCCTTGACGAGGCCGTCGGCGGCTTCCCCCGCCTTGCCGTCGGGCACCTCGACCTTGAGTTCTTCGGTCAGGAGATTGACGACGGCGCCTTCGCAGCCGGGGACCTTGTGGGCGGCGCGCTCCACCCGTCCCACGCAGGCGGCGCAGGTCATGCCCGTGACGTTGAGTGTGATCTTTTCCATGTGGATTCCTGTGTAACGGCTCCGAGAGAGGCCGTGTCCGTCGGGACCGAGGGAGGGGATTCCATCTACCCCCAACGGTTCGAATTGTCTATACTTGGGCATTATAGACATTGATTTCTTTTTCGCAATTACCGCCTTTTACGGAAATAAGTTTCAAAAAGGAAAGCGCTGTATCGGGGTCTTTGCCCGAACTTTCGTCCCCTTTTGAAACGTCTTTTTGGAAAGGAATGGAATCGGGTTGCGGCGGGGGACCCCATGCAAAGAACTTTGAAGAGAGAAGCCGATGCGGCGACCAAGTGTCCGGTGGAAGTGACGCTCGGACTCGTGGGCGGCAAATGGAAGAGTCTCGTGATCTGGCACCTCTGCGGCCGTACGCTTCGTTTTTCGGAACTGAGCCGCGCCATGCCGGGCGTGACGGCCAAGATGCTCACGATGCAGCTGCGCGAACTTGAAACGAGCGGCCTCGTGAAGCGCACGATTTTTGCGGAAGTGCCGCCGCGCGTCGAATATTCCCTCACGCCCGTGGGACAGTCGCTTCGCCCCATTCTCGAGGCGATGTACGCCTGGGGGAAGGCTTACATGGAAAACCGCGGCGAAGAGCCCACCTGCGGGATGGATCCTCCGAAGGACGGCGCGATCGAGCGCCTCGTCGAGCAGCTGAAGGCCGCGCAGTTCCAGAACTGCTGCGGCGAGTGACGCGGCAAACGCCTTTGGTTTAGAAGAGGGGTGAGGCGAGATAGCTGAACCCCTCGCGCAGGCGGGCGAGAAGCCCGCGTTTTTTCCAGAGGGCGGGATCGAGCCGGAAGGAGCCCGCGAAGTACCCGGCAAAGAGGCCGTTCAACTGCGCCGTGAAGGCGCGGTTGATGATGAGCATCGAGTGCTCGAAATTGAGGTGCAGGCTTCTCGTGTCGATGTTGACCGTCCCGAAGACGGACACCTCGTCGTCGACCGTGATCGCCTTCGTGTGCAGCATCCCGTCCTCAAAGAAGTAGATTTCAATTCCCGCGTCGAGAAGCTCCTCGAAGAAACGCCGTCCGCCCCAGGTGACGATGCGGCTGTCGCAAAGCCGCGGGACGATGATGCGCACGCGAACGTTCGTGCTCGCGGCGTTGAGGAGCGCCGAGACGATCGTTTCGGTCGGAACGAAGTAGGGCGTCACGATCGTGAGGGAGCGCCGCGCGCTCGAGATGACGCGAAGAATCAGATGCAAGCTCGCGTCTTCGTTGCCGTAGGGGCCCGAATGCACGCAGACCATGGGAACGTCGCCCGGTTGTTCGTGGCGCCCGTTCGTGAAGAGTTCCATGTAGGCGTTGACGTCGCGGTTTTCGTCGCAGTTCGAAAGCAGCCCGCAGTCCCCTTCCCAGAGGGCCGAGAGAACGACCGTTCCGGGACCTTCGATGCGGATCATAGCGTCGATCCAGCGCTCCTGAGGCGCCGCGCCCGAAGCGGCGGACTTCGGGGCGATCATGTTGAGGCTTCCCGTATAGGCGACCTTCTCGTCGATGATGACGAGCTTTCGGTGGTAGCGAAGATCGATGCGGTCGCTCATCCGGAAGTTGCCGAAGCGGATCGGCAGCACGCGCCAGATTCTCACGCCCGCGCGCTCGAGCGCCTCGCGGCGGGGGCTTCGCAAAAAGGCGGCGGACCCGAAGTCGTCGCAGAGAATCCGAACGGAAACGCCCCGGCGGGCGGCGTCGGCGAGCGCCTCTTCGATGTCGTCGACGATCGCGCCCGACTCCCAGATGTAGTAGGCGAGCTCGATCTGGCGCTCCGCCTTGCGGATGTCTTCGAGAATCCGCTCGAAGGCTTCGAGCGAGGTGGGAAGAAGCGTCAAGCGGTTCCCGACCGTGAGCGGCAGGCGAGCGAGATTCGTCGAGAGCCTGAGGAGCGGTTCGTACTCGTTGAGGGGAAGCGGCATCGGCCCGTAGGGCAGCAGACGGTCCTTGGCCCAGGGATAGTAGTGCTCAAGGAGACGCTTTACGCGCAGCAGTCGAAAGCGCGCGAGGGGCCGCTCGCCGATGAAGAGATAAAGGAGAAACCCCGCGACCGGAAGCGCCGCGGTGATGAGAAGCCACGCAAAGGACGATCCCGGCGGGTGGCGCGTGAGCATCACGCGCATCCCCACGAGGAGGATCATCATGAACTGGGCGAGCATGAAGAGATTCGCCCAAAAGTTCCATTCCGTCGTCTGCATGACTTGTCAGAGGGGTGAAGGAGGAAAAAAGGGCGCCGATCCGAAAGGAGGGCGCCCCGTTCACAAAGCTATGAGCGCCGATCAGGCCTTGCGCTTGTCAAGACCGAGGTCGCTCATGATCGTCGCGGAAATTTCTTCGATCGACTTCGTCGTCGAGTTGAGCCAGCGGATGCCTTCACGGCGCATGAGGTTTTCCGCGTCGAAGATTTCCTCGCGGCAGTTTTCGATCGAGGCGTAGCGGCTCCCCGGACGGCGTTCGTTGCGGATTTCGCTCAGACGCTCGGGTCGGATCGAAAGACCGAAGAGCTTGTGGCGAAGCGGCAGGAGCGCATCGGGAAGCGAACCGCGCTCGAAGTCTTCCGGGATGAGCGGATAGTTCGCGACCTTGATGCCGTACTGCATGGCGAGGAAAAGCGAGGTCGGGGTCTTGCCTGAGCGGGAGACGCCCACGAGAATGACGTCCGCCTCGTCGAGGCCGCGGTTCGTCTGACCGTCGTCGTGCTGCAGGGTGTAGTCGATGGCGGCGATTCGCTTGTTGTAGCGTTCGTCGTCGCGGATGCGGTGGCTCTGCCCCACGGAGTGGGCGCACTTCATGCCGAGCTCGGTTTCAAGCGGTCCCACGAACTTGCGGAAGAGGTCGATGATGTGCCCCTGCACGTGTTCGTTGAACGTGCGCATGATGTCGGGTTCGACGAAGGTCGTGAAGATGATCGGGCGGGTCCCCGATTCGACGCCGATGCGGTTGATGGTCTCGGCCGCCGCCTGAGCCTTCTCGACGGTGTTCACAAACGGCATGCGCGTCTGCTGGTATTCGAGGTCGGGGAACTGCGTCGTGATGGCGTGCGCGAGCGTTTCGGCGGTGATGGCCGTGCCGTCGCTGACGATGAAGACCTGGCGGATGGGATGTTCGGTTTGTTCTTCAACGAGTTCGGTCATGATGGGTAAATCAACGCGGAAGAGAGAATAGAGAATTGTACTCGACTCGCGGACTTCGGGCGTAAAGAAAAGAAGGCCCCGCACGTAACAAACGGAAGAATCGGGCAATGCCGGGCGATTTTGGAGCATTTGCGAAGGCTTTTGTGCGGCTACAATCCTTGTGCCCGGTCGGGAGGCGTCCCTCCCGACGTAAAGAAACAAGGAGTCAAAGAATGGTGGAATTGAAGCCCGTGGCCCTCGACAAGGCCTACCGCATCTTCAACGTCGGGGGCACGGCCCTCGTCTCGGCCGCCCACGAAGGCAAAACCGACGTGATGCCGGCCACCTGGGTGTGCCCGCTCAACATCGAACCCTCGCGCGTCACGGCCTGCGTCGACAGCACGCACTACACGCGCCCGCTCATCGAGAAGAGCGGCTACTTCGCGCTGGCCCTCCCCACGAAGGCGATCGCCCGTGAAACCCTCTACCTCGGTTCGGTGAGCAAGAACGACGAACCCGAGAAGCTCGAAAAGAGCGGAGCGAAGTTCTTCAAGATGGACGGCTGGGACATTCCGTTTGTCGAAGGTTGCGCCGCCTACGTCATCTACAAGGTGATTCCGGAAGCCCACATTGAAAAGGCCTACGACCTCTTCGTGGGCGAAGCCGTCGCCGCCTGGGCCGATCCCCGCGTCTTCGAGGACGGCCACTGGAAGTTCGAGACGGCGCCCGAGGATCTGCGCACGCTCCACTACGTTGCGGGCGGGCGCTTTTATCTGATCGGCGACCCGATCGACGTCGAATAAGCCCGGGACCATTCGTCGCCCGGTCCGGAAGACCTCCCCGAAGCGGGAGGTCTTCCGTTCTGGATGAACGATCTCAAAATCTGCTTTCGGAAAAGAGAAAAAAAGAGGGCGCTTTGACGCCTGCGTCACGAAAAGTCCGCTACAATCCGTTTTCCTTCCTCAGGGGAGTAGCCTGCCGCCGACCCCTCGGCGGCGTCCGCGTCAACATGCTTGAAGACAAAGACCCCCGTCTTCATGGCGCGGACAATGGAAATCCTCCATCGGCAAGACCTGCGGCGGACGTCTCCGATCTTTCGAAGAGCGAAAGAGTGGCCGGAGCGCGTGCGCCGTTACGGTTTTGACCCCCAAGCCGCTCGACGCTCTCCATCCAATAAAAAATGTTAGAGACCCTGGGACTTTCCACCGCCGTCGTCGCGGCGGCCGAAATCGGCGACAAGACGCAGCTCCTTTCCATCTTTCTCGCCGCGCGTTTTCGCGCTCCGAAGCCCATCATCTGGGGTATTCTCCTTGCGACGCTCTTCAACCACGCGCTCGCGGGCCTTCTCGGCGCGTCGCTCTCCACCTTCATTTCGGAAGAACTCCTGCGCTGGATCCTCATCGTCTCCTTCCTCGCGATGGCCGTGTGGATTCTGATTCCCGACAAGATCGAAGACGACGAATACAAGAAGAGGGCGCAGCGCTACGGCGTCTTCTGGACGACCATCGTGCTCTTCTTCCTCGCGGAAATGGGGGACAAGACCCAGATCGCCACGATCGCCATGTCGGCGCGCTACGCGTCCGAGGCCGTCTGGGTGATTATGGGGACGACGCTCGGGATGATGATCGCGAACGTGCCCGCCGTCTACCTAGGCGAAAAGATCGCCGAGAAGATTTCGATGGTGTGGATGCGCCGCATCGCGGCGGCGGTCTTCGTGACGCTCGCGGTCCTCACGTACTTCGGTTGAGAAACGAAAGGGCTCCTTCCTTCGAAAGGAAAGAGCCCCAAGTCGATTCTTCGGGAGGCGGTTCGGATTTCCGGCCGCCTTTTTCGTTATTTGCGGTCTTCGCGCCGCCAGTGTTCGATCGAGACGATCGCCGCGAGCGCCAGCCCCACCGTGCGGAAGAACTTCGCGTCGGGGTGATGGACGAGCGCCTTCGAGAGGGCGGAAAGCCACTTGGCGGGATGGGCCGCGAAGAAGGCTTCGGCTTCGCCCTCCGCGCCCTTCAAGACGAGGACGGAGAGGAAGGCGAATTCGAGCGTGATGTGGTCGTAAGGCATCCCGAAGTCCCCGGTGAGACCGAGCCCCGCCTTTTCGTAGGCGGCGCGGCAGGCTTCGGGCGTCGCGGCGTCTTCGGTCCAGGCGGACTCGAAGAGCGGAAGCGGGATTTCGCCCGTGGAAAAGAGCGCGCCGTACTCGGCCGCGACCTCTTCGGGCGAGGGCAGGGGGGCTTCGAGCGCGGCTTCAAGCTCGCGGCAGTCGACCCCGACCTCGGCGGCGAGACCGGCGACGGCGTGCAGGGCGTCGCGCAGACGATCGTAGGTGTCGGCGTGATCGGGCGCGACGAAGAGCTCGGCGAGCGCATCGAAATAGGATTGACGGGCGAGTTGTTCGACCTGCTGCGTAACCATGCGGTACCTCGGCGCGGTGAGGAAATAAGGGAACCGTTTCATTGTAGGGCGCCGACCCGCGCCGCTCGCGTCAAACGACGCCGAAATCCGCGGTCTCCACGGAACGGATTAAGGGAAAACGAGAAGAAGCGACGTTTGACGTCGTCAAATTTGTTGCAGGTTCGTCACATTGCGGATTTTTACGCGTTTTTGCGGACGTTTGAGACGCCCGAGACGAAAAAATGTCGACCTTCTTGCGTTTTCTCACCCTTTGAGGCGCTTTTGTGCCTTGGGTATGGAGAAAGCGCTGTGATACAATCCGCTCGGAAACTGAAAGCGCAACGGGGGACTGGGTGCCTCCTGCGCTTTCATCGTATTTTTAATCTACGCCCGTATTGCCGTCAGCCGAGTGGTGCGGGCAAAGAGGACACAAATGGTACAGGGTCGTTACGTTTTTCCCTTTAGTCAACTTCGCATGACCGATGTGGACCGCGTTGGCGGTAAGAATGCATCGCTTGGCGAACTTCTGAGCCAGCTCACCGAAGCCGGCATCCGCGTTCCCGACGGTTTTGCCACGACTGCCGAAGCTTTCCGCATCTTCCTCAAGGAAAGCGGACTTGAAGAACGAATCCACGCCCGTCTGGAAACGCTCGACGTCGACGACGTGAAGGCCCTGGCCGAAGCCGGCGCCGAAATTCGCGGCTGGATCGAAGCCGCTCCGTTCCCCGCCGAGCTCGAACGCGAAATCCGTGAATTCTACGAATGGCTCAAGGACGGCCAGGAAGAAATTTCCGTGGCCGTTCGCTCTTCGGCCACCGCGGAAGACCTGCCCGACGCTTCGTTCGCCGGCCAGCAGGAAACCTTCCTCAACGTGGTCGGCATCGATCAGGTGCTCGCCCGCATGAAGGAAGTCTTCGCGTCGCTCTACAACGACCGTGCCATTTCCTACCGCGTCCACAAGGGCTTCACGCACGCCGAAGTCGCCCTTTCCGCGGGCGTTCAGCGCATGTGCCGCTCCGATAAGGGGGCCGCGGGCGTGATGTTCACGCTCGACACCGAATCGGGCTTCGATCAGGTGGTCTTCATCACGGCTTCCTACGGCCTCGGCGAAATGGTCGTGCAGGGCGCCGTCAACCCCGACGAATTCTACGTGCACAAGCCCATGCTTGAAGCGGGCAAGTATCCGATCATCCGCAAGACGCTCGGCAGCAAGCTCCTCAAGATGGAATTCGACACGACGGGCGCTTCGGGCCGTTCTGTGCGTGAAGTCGAAGTCGACGCCGACGCCCGCCGCAGCTTCTCGATCACCGACGAAGACGTGATCGAACTCGCCAAGTTCGCCCGCATCATTGAAAAGCACTACGGTCGTCCGATGGACATCGAATGGGGCAAGGACGGCATCGACGGCAAGATCTACATCCTGCAGGCCCGTCCCGAAACCGTGAAGTCCCAGCAGAAGGGCGCCGACGTGCAGCTGCGCTACTCGTTGAAGAGCAAGGGCCGCCTCCTCGTTCAGGGCCGCGCCATCGGTCAGAAGGTCGGTCAGGGTACGGTGCGCATCATCGAATCCGCCGCCGAAATGGACCGCGTCCAGGCGGGCGACGTCCTCGTCACGGACATGACCGACCCGAACTGGGAACCGGTGATGAAGAAGGCCTCGGCCATCGTCACGAACCGCGGCGGCCGCACCTGCCACGCCGCCATCATCGCGCGTGAACTCGGCATTCCCGCCGTCGTCGGCTGCGGCGACGCCACCGAACGCCTCGTCGAAGGCGACAAGGTGACGGTCTCCTGCGCCGAAGGCGACACGGGCAACATCTACGAAGGCCTCCTTGAAGTGGCCGTCGAAGAAGTCCGCCGCGGCGCTCTTCCGGAAATCCCCGTGAAGATCATGATGAACGTCGGCAACCCGCAGCTCGCCTTCGAATTCCAGTCGATCCCGAACAAGGGCGTGGGTCTGGCCCGTCTCGAATTCATCATCAACAACAACATCGGCATCCACCCGAAGGTGATCCTCGACTATCCGCGCGTTCCCTCGGAACTTCGCGACGCCGTCGAACGCCTCTCGGCCGGCTACGCTTCGCCCAAGGACTTCTTCGAGCGCAAGATCGCCGAAGGCGTCGCCACGATCGCGGCCGCCTTCTGGCCCAAGAAGGTCATCGTGCGCATGTCCGACTTCAAGAGCAACGAATACCGCAAGTTGATCGGCGGCGCGCTCTATGAACCGGACGAAGAAAACCCGATGCTCGGCTTCCGCGGCGCTTCGCGCTACATCTCCAACCAGTTCGCCGAATGCTTCGCCATGGAATGCCGCGCGATGAAGTTCGTGCGCGACGAAATGGGCCTCACCAACGTCGAACTGATGATTCCGTTCGTCCGTACGCTCGACGAAGCCCGCCGCTGCACGGAAATCATGGAAAGCCACGGTCTGAAGCGCGGCGTCAACGGCCTGCGCCTCAACATGATGTGCGAAATCCCGTCCAACGCCGTCCTCGCCGACCAGTTCCTCGAATACTTCGACGGCTTCTCGATCGGCTCGAACGACATGACGCAGCTCGCGCTCGGTCTCGACCGCGACTCGGGTCTCGTCGCCGCCTCCTTCGACGAACGCGATCCGGCCGTCAAGGCGCTCCTCGCGATGGCCATCAAGGCCTGCCGCGCCAAGGGCAAGTACGTCGGCATCTGCGGTCAGGGCCCGTCCGACCACGCCGACTTCGCCGCCTGGCTGATGGAGCAGGGCATCGAATCGATCTCGCTCAATCCGGACACGGTGGTCGACACCTGGCGTCGTCTCGCCAAGTAACGGCGGGGCAATCGGAAATTCGATCCTCCGGGATCGAATTCCGATGAGCCGAAACGAAGCGTTTTCCTCCTGAAAGCGCTTCGTTTTTTATTGCGCGATTCAAGAACGACCGAACGGAAATGTTCGTCAAAAAAAATACATTTCGTCGTTTCGTACAAAATCTGCTAGAATTCACACAGTTCACAAGAGGGAAAAGTTCCCTCTTTCATGCATTTTTTAATTGAGGTTCACCACATGGCTTTTGAAAATGCCGTCCGCCTGCAGGAAATCAACGAAGAAATGGAACGTCTCCAGAACGAAGCCAAATCCGTTCGCGCCCAGCTCGTCGACGAAATTCTCGTCGCGATGAAGGAATACGGCATTACGCTTGCTGACCTGGGTCAGCATCAGAACAAGCGTCGCGGCGACGTCAAGCCCGCGAAGTATGCCAATCCCTTCGGCGAAGGCTCCTGGTCGGGTTCCGGCCGCCGTCCGAAGTGGTTCAAGCAGGCGCTCGAAAACGGCGTTTCCGAAGAGGAAATGCTCATCAAGACGACGACGCTCTAATTTCGTCCCGTCGGAAACAAAAGAGGGAGCTTCGGCTCCCTTTTTTGTTGCCCGGCGTTCGGATTGCATTGCCGTCCGAATCGGCTGCCGGAATGCCGAAAAACCTTATCGGAGTGCGATGCTTCAGGCGGATTTCGAGAGCGAAGCGGGGCGGTTCAGCCCCTTGCGTACCCCCGATAGAATGCGGCAGGAACTTGAAATTTTTGATGAAGAGTCGTCCTGCTGATTCCGAGAAAATGGAAGTCAAGGAAATCAACGTGATTCTCATTTCAAAAGGAGTTTCAAATGACGCGCAATGCAAAATGGACGATGCTCGGCATCATGATGGCCACCCTCGGTTTCGCCGCCGGCGCCCAGGCCGCCGACACCCTCACCGAACAGGTCGTGACGCGTGCGGCCGATCTGAAGACGATCGAAGGCCCCGCCGCCACCTTCACGGGCAAGGTCACCGTGACGGGACTCTACGGCACCTACGGCGACATGAAGAGCTCGGGCGGTTCCGTCACCTTCCAGCCCGGCGCCCGCTCCTTCTGGCACTATCATCCCGTCGGACAGGTCCTGATCGTCACCGACGGCGTCGGCTATACCCAGGAATGGGGCAAGCCCCGCGTCGAAATCCGCGCGGGCGACATCGTCCGCTGCCCCGCGGGCGTCAAGCACTGGCACGGCGCGAGCGAAAACTCGGCCATGACGCACATCTCGATCTGCGAAGAAAAGGATCTGGGCGTCGTGGTCGTCTGGCAGGAAGCCGTGACGGACGAACAGTACGCCGGCCGTTGATTTTCGTCTGATCCCGCTTATTTTCGGGAACTCTATTCTTCCGTTTTTGCGGCGAAAAAAGAGGTCGGCGCCCCAAGGGGGGCGGCCGACCTTTCCTAAGGAGAGATTGTTGCTGTCTCCACTTTCCGGCCGTCAGGCTTTGTAGATCTCCTGAACGATCGCCAGAGCGTTCAAGGTGCGCGGGAAGCCGATGTAGCCCGCCATGGCGGCGATCGTGTCGATGAGTTTCTGCTTCGTAGCGCCCATCGCGCGGTTGCCGCCCGTGTGGGCGCGCAGCTGCGGTTCGCACCCGCCGAGCGTCGCGATGGTGACGAAGGTGAGGTGTTCGCGTTCGGGGAGGGTGAGGCCCTTGCGCGTGTACGTGTCGCCGAAGCACCAGCCCGTCAGCGCATCCACCTGCAGGAAGCGGATGTCGTCGGTGGCGTTCTTGTGCATCGTGTCGATGGCCGGTCCGAAGATCGTCTTTTGCTGCGTGAGACCCTTTTCAAAGCGGTCCGCGTCGGTGACGGTCGTGGCCGATTCGAGCGGAAGCTTCACGCCCGCTTCGACGAAGGCTTCGTTCATGGCGAGCACGCCCGTTTCGACCTTCGCAAAGCCGATGTAGGCGAAGGGCTGATAGACGGCCTCGCGGATTTCGAGGGGCTTCACGCCCGCGGCGAGGGCTTCCTTGACGACGCGCTTCAACGAAAGCGGTTCGGACAAGGTCGTGAGCGTCGTGATCTGCACGAGGAAGCGTTCGCGTTCCGTGAGGGCGGACGTGTGCGCGGGAACGTCCTTTTTCAGGAAGCGTTCGCGGATGGCGACGAGATCGGGATCGGTTACGGAAAGATCGGGAGCGGTCATTTTGGTTTCCTTTGCGACGGAAACGCCGGCGGCCGTCAGAGCGGCACCGGGAATCAGGGCGGCAAGTGTGCGGCGTTGCATGGCGAATTCCTTATGAATGAAGAAGGTTTATTCGTGATTTCATCGTAATGCGAGTCGCCGCCCCCGGCTTTTTCGAAAGTTTCGAATCCTTGCCCAAAAATGCCGCGAGAAAGCAAAACGAACCGCACTCGTCGTCGAGATGCGGTCCGTTCGTGTCGAAAAGGCTTCTGCGTCAGGAAGCCCGCATGCCGCTCGGATTCGTCGTGAGCGCGGCGTCGGCGCGCGCAAACGAGAAGGGTTCGAGCTTTTCAAAGGGAAAGAGCTTCAAAAAGCCTTCGATTCCGAGCGTCTCGAGAAGCTTCGCTTCGCCCGCCCGCAGCGGCACGAGCTCGTAGCGAAGAAGATTGCAGCCGTGCAGGGGCGGAAGGAACACGGCCGTATGCGCTTCACGGGCGTCGATGAAGAGAAGCTCCACAAAGCCCGCGTCCGCGAGAGAGGGCACCGCGTCCTTCGTGTCGAGGGCGAAGGGGTCGCCCGGAAGCAGTCCGCCGCTGCCGAGTTTCTCGAGAATCTTCGGGTCAGCGCGCACGGCGGCGAGCGTCTCGAAGAGCACCTTCTGGAAACGCAGGTCGAGCGACTCGGTCGGCGCGTCCTCCACCGTGAGGCTCAATTCGAAACCGTCTTCCGAGAAGTTCCGCGACACGGCGCCGAGCACCGTGGTGATGCGAAGACGCTTGTCGGGCCAGTTGCGAAGCAGTCCGATCGGGCCGTCGTATTCCGGCACCCAGGCCCACTCGGACGTCACGCCCGCGGGCTCGTGAAAGCGCATCCACAAGGGGCGGAAAAGCGGGGGAAGAAGGACGGCCGTGCCGCCCCAGACGTGCACGCGGGGATCTTCGAAGGCCGGTTCGTACGTCTTCATGGGCCGGAAGGTGCGCCGGCGCGGACTCTTGCGAAGGGCCGAACGGAAGGCGAGCCAGAGTCCCTCGGTGTTCGCGGGCGAGAGAAGCGACCCCGGAAACTGCAGGGCGCACTCCCACCAAGCGGGGAGGTGCTGCGTGCCCGGGCAGCTCACCAGGAGCAGGCCGCTTTCGTTCCAGTGTTTTTCCTCGTCTTCGGGCGCAACGTCCGCGTTCTTTTTGAGCCATTCGGTGAGCTGACGGTGCGTCTGCGTCTCGAGACGCTGACGGAAATGTCGCTGCACGTGATCGTTCATGAACTTCATGACGTCCTTCGACATCTTCGCTTCACAGGGCGTCAGGGGCGGAACCGCGAGGTTCACCTCTTCGGGAAAGTCCAGGTCGTTGGGCCACATGCCCGTGAGACACACGAGCCAGAACTTGAGGAGGACGTGGAAGGGACGGAGTGCAGCGTTCTTCTCCCAGTCGAGGCAACGGTAGGCTTCGGCTCCGACTTCGGGGTCGCGCGAATCCATGAAGAGGTAGATTGCGCACCAACCGCGAAGAAAAAGGAAAAAGCCCGAGTCGTTTTCGGACGCGGCGATCGTGTTGTGTGCGCGCTTCAAAGCCCCTTCGATCACGTCCGTCGCGACGCGGTAAAAGAGCTTCGTGTCTTCGTTCGCCCAGTCGGGGCAGAGACCCGTTTCCACCCCCGCCCAGGCGTAGCTCGAGCCGATGGGTTTGACGGCGTTGTCGGGCAAAAGGAGGCACTGCACGAGTTCAAAAGCCGTGACGGCCGCCTCGTCGCTTTCGGGAAATTCGCGAAGGAGCCGGAAACAATCGTCCAGGATGGGGGGCATGTAGCTCTCCATCCGGTCGAGAATGCGGATGCGCATGCGAAGAACCCGGCAACGCTCTTCGGGCGTGAGGTCGTCCGTGAGCGTGAGAAGACGGCGGATGCCTTCCTTGACGGCTTCGCTTCTCGTCGGCGCGGCGACCTCCATGTCGGCGTAAAGCTGACGCAAAACGGCGAGGCGCTGCAGCTTCGCTTCGGGCCGCATGAGGGGCTCGAAGAGGGGCAGAAACTCTTCGTCGGAACACTTCGGCGAAAAGAGCGCGATGCGAAGGCGCAGCATCTCCTCGCGCGCGACGATCGCCTCGTCGGTCTCGAGTTCGTCAAGCGGAATCTCTTCAAAGAGCGCCAGGGCTCGGCGATAGGCGTTGCATCGCGCCAGTGCGAGCGCAAGTTGAAAGCGGTCGCGAAGTGTCGGATCCGCGGGTTGGGTCCGCTCCAGAACGTCCGCGATCCGCCGGAAATCGGTCTGTTCGGCGTCGCCGTCACAAGCGGCGGCGACGAGAAGGCTGCGCGTCGCCGCGGTCTGCTCTTCGTCGGGGAGTTCGAGCGCGAGGCGCCAGGCCCCGCCCAAATCGCGGGCGGTCCAGAGTCGACGCAGTGCGTCGGGGAGATCATTCACGTCGGCGTGAAGGGTAAGCATGGATGTTTATTTTTCCTTTGTACAAAACGTGCACAAATCATAGTGAATGCCGCGCGGTTTCGGGGATGCGGAAGAATCCGCCGGGTCAAAAATATCGTGACGAAGTGATGCGAAAGGGGAGGCGGAATCCCGCAAGAAACGCTCCGAGATCGAGAGAATCGAACAATCTTTGCCGGGGACTGCGCCTCTATACTGTTTCCAACAATCCTTTTCAAGAAAAATACGCCCATGTCCCTTCCCGCTCCGCGCCTTCTTGCCTGCGCTCTGCCGCTCCTCTTCACGCTCGCGGGCTGCGGCACGCCTTCCGTCGCCGTCGAGGAGAAGACGCCCGCGAGTTTCGCCGAATACGTCGAGGAAACCCGCGCGATGGTCGCCCGCGACCGGCGCTTCGCCACGGCGGATCATCAGTCGGAAATCGACTGGAACACGCCCTGGGAGATGCGCCCCGAACACCCCGACGGACGGGCCGTCCTCTTTGCGCACGGTCTGGGCGAAGGCCCCTGGACCTTTCTCGACACGGCGAAGCGCCTGGCCGAAGACGGCGTCCTCGTTCGCACCGTCCTCTTGCCCGGACACGGCACGAAGCCCGAGGACATGATCGCGCGCTCGACGGGCGAAGCCTGGGAGAGCGTCGTGCGCCGCGAAAAGGACCGTCTGAAGAAGGAAGGCTACCGCGTGTGGCTCGCGGGCTTTTCGACGGGCGGCAACATCGCCGTCACGCTCGGCGCCGAAGACCCCGACGTGGAGGGTCTCCTTCTCTTTTCGCCCGCGCCCTACGTGCGCACGAACCTCGTGGGGCTCGTTCCCTTCGCGTCCCTCTTTTTCGAGTGGCTCCGAACGCCCGAGGAAGCGGGCGGGGGCACCACCGCGTTTCGCTACCGCACGCTCCCGATGACGGGACTCGTCGCCTATTGCGACACGATGGACCATGCGGAAGAGGCGCTTGAAAAACCCTACCGCAAGCCCGTTCTCACGGTGCTCTCCGAATTCGATTCGATCGTCGACACGGAGCGCATGCTTGAGGCCGCGGACGAAAGCTTTCTGAATCCCCGGTCGCGCACGATCTGGTACGGCGATGAAACGCCCGAGACGAAAGTCATGAAGGTGATTTCGCTTCCCTCTCATCTTGAGAAGGAACACATCCGAAGCTTCTCGCATCTTTCGGTCAACTTCTCGCCCGAGAATCCCCATTACGGGCGCGGGGCGAGAGCCGAATGGTGCCGACCCGAAAACGATCCGCGCCCGCGCTTTCACTGCGAAATCCCCGAGTCCGAGATCTGGTACGGTGCCTGGGGCGAAGAGCGCGACGGGCACGTCTACGTGCGGCTCACCTACAACCCGCACTTCGAGCGACAGACCGAAGAGGTGCTCGCCTTCCTGCGCGGCAAATGATGACGGCGGGGGCGTGAATACCCGAAAGCGTTTTGCTTTTTTGGAATAACGAGGGCATACTTGGGTATCATCCGCGCATTTTCTCAGGGAGAGATTTTCATGCCCAAACGTACGCTCGCCGCTCTTTCGCTCATCGCCTTTTCGTTCGGTGCTTCGGCCGCCGTCACGGTCACGACCGGCGCAGGATACGTGCCGATGATCGAAAAGCTCGTCGAAGTCTGCAAAAACGAAACGGCCGCGCCGATTGAAAAGAGTTTCGGCGGCAACATCGGTCAGATGCTCGCGCAGGTGAAGTCGGGAAGCGGCGTGAACGTCGTCGTCACCGACCGCACGACGCTCCTGAAGCTCAAGACCCCGGTCAAGTTCTCGACGATGCAGACGCTCGGGGTTTCGCCCCTCATGCTCGTCTGGCGCAAGGGCGTGACGATCACCAATCCCAAAGACCTCGCCAAGGACGCCGTCGCCCGCATCGCGCACCCCGATCCCAAGGCCGCCGTCTACGGCCGCGCGGGCAGCGAGTGGGTGGCGAATCGTCCCGAAGCGGTGAGGAACGCCCTGACCCCGAAGCTTCTCGGCGTCGCGGGCGTGCCGCAGGTGATGTCCTACGTGCTGCAGGGCGAAGTCGACGCAGGCTTCGTCAACTGGCAGGCCGCGCAGAAGAACCGCGCGAAGTTGGGCGGCGTCATGGCCATCAACGAGGGTTACGAACCCATTGAAATGGTCGCGGCCGTCGTGGAAGGCGCCGAAAAGGACGCGGACGTCCGGAAGTTCCTCGGTTGCCTTGCTTCGCCCAAGGGGAAGAAGGTCCTTGAGAAGGCGGGCGTCCGCTGAGAGGAGGCGCCATGTACTTCTTTCCCGACGCCGAAATCGAGGCGATTCTCTCGGAAGACATTCCCTACGGCGACCTCACGTCGCGCCTTCTCGGACTCGAAGGCGCACGAGGGGCCGTGGAGTGCTTCTTTAACCTAGATTTTTCATCCCCTGGTTACAGCAAGGGGGTGCAGAGCCAACATGGGCCGCTCGGATAACCTCGAGCGGCTTATTTTTTACCACGGCGAACGCACGGCATCTTCTGCAGGCCACTCTCCTAGGATTCACTAATCACCGCTGATCTATGAAATTCTTAGAAAAAGCGGTGATTTTTTTATTGACCTCGAATCCTGTTTACGCTATAATTCGTAGACAGGATTCAAGGATAACGATATGTCTGACAAGCGGGACAATCTGGACAAGATTGGCACATATTCCACGATAAGCTTGCCGTTCGAACTGAACGCCGAACAGCTCAGCAAGCTGCCTCCGGGCAAAGAACTGCATTTCGACCGGGCAAAGCAAACAGTCAGAGGTGCCGACTACTGCTACGCCGTTTCACGTGCCTGCTATCGAACCGAACGTTCGCGCAGTGTCACCATCGCCAGTAAAACACTCGGCAAAATCTTTGCCGACGATCCCGAGCAAAACGTGTATCGGAACAGGCCGAGGAATTGGAAACAGCTTGCCCAGATACAGGCAGCAGAGGCTGCGGTAAAAGAGGCAAAAACTCATCAAGAACCTACTGGTACAGGTGTTTACAGCGTGCAGGGCATTCTCGGCATGTTGGAAAGTGCCATCGAATTCCGTGATGACGGAACATCCTTCCCCACCATCGTCAAAGTGCCGGCTTCAGTGCTTCTCCTCGTTTGCGTCTTCTCTGCTACTCGCGGCGAATTCAACGCAAGACAGGCAGCCGATTACTGGAATGCCAATCTTGGTGAGCTTCAGCGCCTGTTCCCTGCCTTCCATCTTGAAGAAGTCAGCTCTGACACGATCCGCAGGATGCTGCGTTCTCTGTCGGATGAAACTCTGAAAACGGTTCTAAAGAATGTAGCGGGCAATCTTACGGGCCACCGTCCGGGTATTCGTCAGATTGCACTTGACGGGCAGGCAGCCAGAGCAAGCCGTCATATCGATACGGACCGCATCATTTTCCACATGAACATGGTCGACTGCTCGAACATGCGGATCATGGCTCATGAGCAAATCGATACGAAGAGCAATGAAATCAAGGCAGGTCCGAAGCTCGTCAGCCAGTTCAATCTGAACGGCGCGATCGTCTCAGCGGATGCTCTCAATACTGTAGTCGAGCTGGCCGAAGCGATCCTGAAGCAAGGCGGTCATTACTTCCTTGCCGCTAAGGGAAACAAGGGTTTTCTGTTTAACGATATAGAGGAATTGTTCAGCAATGCCTTGAGAAATATGAAAATTCAATCCCGCATGAGCTATCGCGATATTAATGGGCACGGTCGAAAAGGCCACCATCTGACATTCGTTCTGCCGGGAAGTTTGTTGGATAAGAAGTACCTTCAGAAGTGGCCGAGCCTTGCCGAAGGATGCCTTGTGAAAAACATCAGTTTCCTGACCGAGACCAAGACCGGTGAGACTACTCGGGAAGAACGCTACTTCATCACCAGCTATCCGTATTCAGCGAATGGCGGTCCGATCGAACAGTCGACGGTGGAACTTATGGCTCAGTGCGTTACGTCTCACTGGTACGTCGAAAGCACGCACTGGCATCTTGATCTGAACTTCAAGCAGGACGCTTTCCAGTGTCAGGACCCGTACTATCTGTTTGCTGCGACCACCATCATCAAGGTCGCGCTCAATCTGGTGAAGGCTTTTCAGGAGCACGAAAAGGCATCGAAGAATCTGAAACGCGCCCGTTCGGTGGAACGCTGTTTGAAGGAATTCGCACCGACATTGGCTATCGGTGTAACGAACTGCGAGGGGCTTGGCGGAGATTGGGCCAACGTTGACTGACACCTCAAAATAGAACAGCCCGGATTACCGGGCTGTTACATTTTGAAACAGGTTGCGTTCGCTGTGGGGGAGAGCAATTGACAATGGTGATAAAATATGCTATATTGAATATAAAATTTATTGGTACAGGGAGGAGCACACGTATTATGTTCATGCTGTGGTACGTTCGTCTTAAATAAGAGTGGCAATAAAAAGGCAGTTCCCATTTTTTAGTGGGCTTTTTTGTCATGCTTATTTACGAATTGTACACACATTAAGTATGGACATAGTGTAGCTATGTCTAAGTACTAGTGCGTGTTTTCTCGTATTTTTGCAGGTCAAAGCTCACTTTGAGAATGACCTGCATTTTTTATTGCCTTTTTTAGACAAATAAAAAATACAGGGAGAACAATAATGAATAAAACAAATTGGAAAAAAGACTTTTATATTTTGTGGGCGGGACAAGCAGTATCCGTCCTCACAAGTTCAATTTTGCAGATGGCGTTGATTTGGCATTTGACTGCAATAACGCAGTCGGCTTTTATTCTCTCCATGGCATCACTGGCTGGATTTCTTCCGAGTGCTGTTTTAGGGCCAGTAGCAGGAACTCTTGTAGATCGAATGGACAGGAAAGCCATCCTGATCGGTGCAGACCTATTTATTGCGATTATCAGTTTGATACTTGCTTTCGCCTCATTTTATGGTAAGTTGCCTGTGTGGTTGGTAATTACTGTGTTGGCAGTTCGGAGTATTGGAACAGCATTTCATACTCCTGCAATAAGCGCAGTAGCTCCACTCATTGTCCCAACAGAGGAATTGACAAAGTGTGCCGGTTATACACAATCCTTGCAGACAATTGGTTATATTGCTGGAACAGCGATTGCTGGTGCATTGTATCCGATTTGGAGTATCAGTGGTATGGTCGCATTAGATGTTGCTGGCGCAGTTATTGCATCACTTGCTGTAATTCTTATTAAAATACCGAAACTTGAGAAAGATACGAAAACACGGTCAGATACAAGTTTTTGGATTGAAATGAAAGCAGGGTATAGTGCTGTAAAGCAAGAAAAAGGAGTATTTGCACTTATTTGGATTGCAGCAGCCTTTATGATCCTATACTCCCCCATCAATGCGCTTTTTCCCCTGATGTCCCTTGACTACTTCGGTGGAACGACGCTACAGGCATCCATTGCTGAAATTGCCTTTTCAGTTGGTATGATTATCGGAGGCATCATTCTTGGTATGTGGGGAGGACTTAAAAATAGAGGAATTGGTATCTCGATTTCAATTGCACTCATGGGTGTACCAATTTATATTTCTGGTCTGCTCCCACAGAATGGCTTTGGGGGATTCGCATTTCTGTGCGTAATCATGGGAATTTCTGTCCCGTTTTATAACGGGCCTGTAACCGCACTTATGCAGGAGAGAATTGCACCAGAATATTTAGGACGTGTGTTTGGGCTATACAGTAGCGTTGCTTCGTTTGCGATGCCGATTGGCTTGCTTATTTCGGGTGCTTTTGCTGACGGTATTGGGGTAAATAAATGGTTTCGCATGACCGGTATTCTAATTGTATGTATTTCCGTGTTGTGTCTTATCATACCGTCCGTAAAGAATATTGATAAGAATGATGCTAATCATGAGTGAAAAGTATTGGATAATATGTCCTGTTTGCAAAGGAAAGACCCGTGTTCAAGTATTTAGAGAAACTACTTTAACCAATTTCCCGCTATTTTGCCCCAAATGCAAGCAAGTACACATCATTGATTTAGAACAACTGAAAATCACAATAAAAAGTGCCAGTCGCTAAGACGCAGAGCCGACAAACAGCTTTTATGTTGTTTGTCGGCTCTTTTTGCTTTAACAAAACCGCCGTGTTTAGGTGGGCGTCATTTTGCCTTTTAAGCAGTTCGGCGGTACCTTGGAGGTATTGCCGTGTTCATTTCGCTTTTTCACAGCACTTGTGATTTATACCAGCTAAAAAAAGTGTATTTCCCCCTCCGGGACAGTCTGATTATGCACGGCGAACGCACGGCATCTTCTGCAGACCACTCTCCCAGAATTAACTAATCACCGCTGATCTCTGAAATTCTTACAAAAAGCGGTGATTTTTTTATTGACTTTGAATCCTGTTTACGCTATAATACGTAGACAGGATTCAAGGATAACGATATGTCTGACAAAAGAGACAATCTCGACAAGTGAGTTTCCATAACTCGTATTGTCACATATCATAACTTATTTGTCACAACTTACCATAACTTGTAATGTCATAAATCTCATAACTTAAGTGTCACAGGTTTGGTGCGCTTCGGTAAAATTGCAGAGTGGATCACAGCGGTACAGGTGCTGTCGTGACCACTCTTTTCTTGTTTGGAGAGCTGATGCGATCAAACTATGTACAGGATTACGACAAGTGGGTTAAGGCCGGGCGTGGTCAGGGGCGCTATAGCGCTTATGACCCGTGGATCACTGTTCAGGACTGCCATTCCAAAACCCCTCGCCACAGGGTCCCATGTCCACGCCTGCATCGCATGCTTCACTGTCTATCGCACGGGGAACGTCTTGTCTGCCTTTCTCTTGAATGGAATCCCGAGGTCATCGAAATCCGCGAGCAGTTTCCCCTTGCACCCGTTGACACACTAGACATTTGCAGCGAACTCAATCTGATTCATCCCCAAGTCAGGGGAAAGAATATCGTCATGACTACGGACTTCCTTGTGACGTACAGGGACGATGAGGGCGAAGAGAGTTTTAAGGCTTTTCAAGTCAAAGAGAATGAGGACGAGGTACGCAAGCCTCGGGTCAATGCCAAATTAACAATTGAGAAAATGTACTGGGAGCGCAAGGGTATTCCGTGGTCTGTCGTTTTTACGTCCTCCTTGATTGGACCAAAGTACGACAACATTGTGTTCCTTAACAAGTACCGCAACGACATAATCAACGACTTCCATCAGCTCATGTTGGATTACATGACGCTTCTTTCCTCCTACCCAGAACTGTCTTTGCGGAGACTTGGTGAAGTCTGTCCAAGCATTTTTGGCAATCGCTATGCAGTAGTCAGCGAGCCTATCCTAAAACTCGCAGCCCATCAGAAACTGGATTTCGATATTGACAATGCCTACATCCTCGATATACCCGTTGGAGATTTCAAATGTCAGCCGTAGTGAACCTGAAAGATGTCCTTTTTGGTGATGGCAAAACTTACCGTGTGATTGCTTTCTACCAAGGGGAAGTCGTGCTCTTTCGCATGGATAAGCGAGGGTTCCAGATAGAAACGATCCCCTTTTCCGGTCTTGAGAGTGAAATTCGCATTGGAAACATCGTCAAGATCACCGATCCGGCAAGTGACAACCGATACGCGGCGCATTCGGATAATGAGATGAATGCCGCTCAGAAGCGGTACGACCTCATTGCTCCTATTGTCACTAATCCCGAAGCGATCCTTGAAAGCCGACTGAGAACAGCGATCATCAGAAGCCAATCCATTTCGGAAGAAGACTTTGCAACCAAACGACGCTATGCCTACAGGTATTTGGAAAAATATTTTCGGGACGGCATGACGGTTACATGCCTTACTCGCTCGCGTGACGGATCTGCATCTCGCTCATATTCTGTGAAAACCGGGCGCAAATCCAGAACAGGGCTTGGGACTATCGTGACAGACGAAATACGCAACATGATGACCAGCGTCATCACGAAAAATATTCTCAAGATCGGTGGATTGTCCGTACACCAAGCGTACGGGGTATTCACCAAAGAATATCGGGTAGCCAATCCCAGTGTCCCCGACAATGCTATTCCTACCGAAGCGCAATTTAGGTATCACTACGATACCCGTATCAGTTTGGCTGACAAGGTAAGGAAAAGGAATCCTAGTGCCATCATGGACAAGGACATCGCCCCAGCGACGGGTACTGTTCTCCAAGTTGCTCAGTATCCTGGCGCTCGCTATGAAATCGACTCGACGGTTGACAATGTGTTCTTGGTCGCATCAGACCGTGTTCTGCCCGTAGGTCGTCCCGTTCTTTATTCGGTAACGGACGCATTCTCGGGAATGATTGTTGGCATCAACATTTCCTTTGAAGGGAGTCAGTACAAGAGCGCGGCTCAAGCCTTGTTCAACGCCATCCGCAACAAGCAAGAGTTTTGTCGCAAGTACGGTATAGAGATCGACAATGACGAATGGCCTGCCGAGGGGATTCCCTCCTGTGTGGTGGCAGACAACGGTGAACTTGAAGGTCGGCAGATCGAGAATTTCAGTAAGACCTTCTCTGTTCAGATCAGTAATACCGCCCCCATGAGGGGCGATCAGAAGGGAACTGTTGAGAGCAGTTTCCGTCAGCTCCAACATCAGCTCAAGGAGTTCGTCGCCAAGGCTGCTCCCGATCCGATAACGCTGAAAAAGGCCGGCGGCAAGGATAATCGCCACAACGCCTTTCTGACTCTTGTGGACTACACGAAACTCGTCATTGAGGCAGTTCGCGTTGTGAATCGCCATGTGAGAACTGTGATCCCAGTCGGCTATCCGGTAGGTCGCCCGGTCACTCCGATCTCTGTCTGGCAATGGGCCAAGAAAGAGGGAATGTGGGGGTTGACCACTGTTGACAATCCACTGCGCCTGCGCATCGCTCTGATGCCAAATGTCAAGCCTACAGTTTCCTCCTTGGGCATCAACGTAGACGGACTGCGCTACGAGTGCCTTGCCGATGAAGTCAAGACGCTGTTCTTCAGAGGAGCGCACAACAAGGCAAGACCCAAACGGGTGTTGGTGGCCTACGATCCGTCTGATGTTTCCTGCGCCTATCTCATACCGGATTCCAATCGCCCCATGACGGTGTACCGCTGTCAGTTGACTCCGAAGTTCGCCCGTTTTGCGGGAATGTCCATCTACGAAGCCCGCAGGGTTTTAGAAGAAGAAAGAACAACCACAATCATGGTTCAACACGAAAACGCCATTGCCGAAGGTGAAACCCGTAGGAGGCAAGATCAAATTGTTGAGGAAGCCATCACACAAAAGCCCACATCGGAATTGTCAGTGGCAGAAAAGATCAAGCGAATGTCGGAAAGCCGCATGCAGGAACGGATTACTCAGAACAGAGAACAATCTTTTGCCAGCACGGAAAGCCTGAAAAAACCTGAACCATCCAGGCAAATCCAGAATGACGATGATGAACTCAAGCCCGTTCAATCCTTTAACGATTTATCAGAGGGGTGGTAATGACAGATGCAACGAGAGCGGATTACACGCAAAGCAATGATGCCAACAACAACCCGCTTGTCATGACTCTGCCGGATTTCAGTGGGTATGTGCCAAAGGAACTCGCTGAACAGATGTTGCGGGTTACGCAAGTCCCAGCCAAAACGGAGCCCAAGCGCATCCGAGCCAAGTTTCTGAGGGAACTGCCACGAGAGCTTTTTGTGCCCACCGTCCACCATTTCACTCTGTTTCAGACGATGGACTCTCTGATCCGACTCGGATACAAGGATCGCAACCCGAACACCTTGAAATCCAAGCAGTTCCTTCCCAAAGCAGGAATGGAACTGGAAATGAAGTTGCAGGATTTCGGCTCGGACTACCGGGACGGATTCTCGGCTACGCTTATTGGGGTTTCGGGTAATGGCAAGACATATTCCGTGTCCAATCTGTTGCGCTACTACCCGCAGGTTATCAGCCATAACGATCCCAAGTTCGTACCTGGTAGTTTCGATCAAGTGGTTTATCTTCGGGTGAACTGTCCCGATGATGGAAGCCCCAAGTCCCTTTGCACGGAAGCCATTGCGGAACTTGGCAGGGTAACGGGTGAGTCGTATTCGGAAATGGTTGGCAACCGCGTGAGCGCAAGCCATTTGCGGGTTCGCCTTGCTCAGTTGATGAACATTCACAAGGTCGGCCTTTTGGTGATCGACGAAATCCAGAACATCGTCAACGCTCGACGAAACAAGGAAGAGTTGTTCAATTTCATTGTCACGCTGTCCAATACGCTAAACGTACCGCTCCTGTTCATCGGCACACCAAAGTTGGAAAAACTGCTCGACTCAAACTTGCGCACGGATCGTCGTCTTGGCTCCCAAGGTTGGATCGTATGGGATCGCCTGCGCCGTGACAGCGAGGATTGGCGGCTTTTCATGAAGCACCTTTGGCGCTGCTCCGTATTGTCGCAAGACCCAAAGGAGATGCCTGTTGAGGTAGAGGATGCTCTTTATAAGTACAGCCAGGGAATCCCGGACATTCTTGTGCGGCTCTTTGTGACCGCTCAGACTAATGGATTGATGCGGCTTCCCAAGGATAAAGAGAAAACCACGGCAAGTCTGATTTCGGTTACGTTCAAGGAATCCTTCAGCAATGTTGCCAAAGTCATCGGTGCGATTGCTCGCAACGACCTTGAAGCCATGGGACGGTACGAGGACGTGAGAATGCCCGAAGGTCGTTTCACCCAAATGTTGAGCGAGAAGATCAGCGCAATCGAGCAAAAGGATGTTTCTGGCGAACCTAAGCCGATTCCTGTCCGAGATAAGGTTATCCAATGGCTCCAGGAGATGCAGTACAAGGTCACGCCAAGAATGGATACCGAGATCACAAAGATGTGTTTGGCGAATCCCAAAATCACCTTGTCCGAGGCGATGAGGCGGGCTATGGCACTCCTTGATTCTACCGAAAAGGATGCGCAGCCCGTTCCTGTAGGCAAGCCCAAGATGACACTTCCAGAACTCAGCACATTCCCCGTTGGGAGTGTTTAAGCCGACTATGTACGTACCTTATCCCTATCCCGATGAAGCGTTGGAAAGCGTGGTGGCTCGTTTGCGACGACACTTATGCCTCAATCCTCAAGAGGTTAAGAGAAAGTTCGGTAGCAACTGTCTGGGCGGATACGCCTACATCGAAACTTTGTCCGATCTTTTGAAACAGGCTTTTCCCGTTGAACAACTGATCGCAGAGCATACGATGGTACCGCTTCTGAGAAACCTCAACGACACCACGTACCCGCGCTATGCCTATCGGTTCTGCCCCGAATGCTTGAAAGAGCAATTTGAGACACACGGCGAAACCTTTTGGCGGCGGGAGTGGTTGTTCTGCGGGGTCTGCTATTGCCCGATACACGACAAGCCGCTGATGCTGGCCAGTTTCAAAGGCAAGCGGGCCATGTTCGATCACTGCAGGGACTTTGTTGTTCCCGAAGATGTCGAACACAGACTCAGCCGCCCCGTGGTCAGCACCCGTTGCATGAAGGAAATGTCCCAGTGCTTGTTGGAACTCATAGCCAAACCTGCGCCGCGAACCGTGGCTACACCTGTGCAGTGGCGTAATTTCTGGATTCAGTTGCTTAATGACAACGGCTATATCTCGACCAATCTCGATGCCCTGAAACAACGCCTGTTGGGTTATTGGGAGTTTGGCGGCAAACTGTCCACCGAGTTGTCGTCTGACGACCTCACTGCGGGGATGGCCCGTTACGACTGGGTTCAAGAACTCTTTGCAAAATCAAGTTCAATCGGGATTCACTGGCGCTGGGATCAAACCCTTCAGCTTTGGAAGGTTCTCTGTCCCGATATTTCGATTGAGGAACTTCACGCGCACGCACTCGCTATGCCATGCAATCCTTGATCCCGCGAATTACGTAAATACAATATAAGGGCAATGTGCAGATTGAGAGGGACTTATGGCTCAGACAGACGTGCTTATCACCGAGTCCGGTTATGAAAACATCCTCATTGGCTTGTTGAAGGAGCTGGGGTACGAGTACACACATGGTTCGGAAGTACCACGCACCAGCCCGCTCTATCAAGATGTCTACATCACGGAGGATTTTCTGACGACCGTCGGAAGAATCAATGCAGAACTGCCCCGAGTAGCGATTGAAACCGCATTGACACAACTGCAAGACCTGTCCGGAGGAAGTGTTGTTGATCTAAATATGATCTTCACGACCTACATCCAAGATGGCGTTCCTGTTCGATACTTCATTGACGATGAAGAGGTCTATAGCCGTGTGCAGTTGCTCGACTATCACAACGCAAAAAACAATTTCTTTCGCGTCGTCAACCAGTACACATTTCAAGAGCGCGAAACCAAGCGTCCCGACATCATCCTGTTTGTCAACGGGATGCCGCTTGTACTTTTTGAGTTGAAGTCTCCTAACCGCGACAACACGGATACATCCGAAGCCTACGCGCAAATTCAACGCTACCTCAAAGTCATTCCGTCCATCTTTGTCCCGAATGCTTTTTGTGTTCTCACCGACCTTGCAGATACGCGAGTCGGTTCCATTACCGCTCCCGAAGATCGTTTCATGGTCTGGAAAACCAAGGACGGCAAAACGGAAGATAGTGGGTGCGGTCGTATTGGCACGATGATTCGTGGTATGTGTGCCAAAGAACGGCTGCTCGATCTGGTAAAAAACTTCATCTGCTTCGACAGCCGACAAAAGGGCAAAGCCAAAATCATTGCCGGATACCACCAGTATTACGCTGTAAAGAAAGCTATTGAACGCGCCCTTGTTGCCGTTGGTTCCAATGGCGATGTGCCTGAATCCCAACGCAAGAAGATCGGTGTGTTTTGGCATACCCAAGGTAGCGGCAAGTCGCTGTCAATGGTGTTCTTTGCCCACGCCATCATTGAAAAACTGAAAACTTCAACGATAGTCGTCATCACAGACCGCAACCAGCTCGATGATCAGCTCTTCGGTCAGTTTGCCGCTTGTAAGGAGTTTCTGCATCAAGAACCGGTACAAGCCAGAAACAAACGGCACTTGCTGGAATTGCTCAACAACCGCAAAGTCAACGGCATTATCTTTACGACGATGCAGAAGTTTGGCGAGCTGAAAGACACCTACGAAAAGTTCGCCAAGGATGACGAGGGGGCTCAGTGGGACGGCGTTCTGAGCTTACGTCGCAACATCATCGTCATGACCGACGAAGCCCATCGAGGGCAATATGAGCTGGAAGAACGCATCGAGGAGGACGGCACAACGCGAATGGGCTTTGCTGGCTGGATACGTCATGCCCTGCCCAATGCCTCGTTTATCGGCTTTACCGGAACTCCGATCAGCTCCAAAGACAAAAATACCGTTGAGGTCTTTGGGGACTATATCGACATTTATGACATCACTCAGGCCGTGGAAGACGGTGCAACTCGCCCAGTCTATTACGAAAGCCGCGTTGCCAAACTGCAACTTGACCAGAAAGCCTTGGATGAAGTAGACAAGCTTTACGAGCAGTTCGCAAGCCAGAACAGCGTCATGCCGACTCGCGTTGAACAAAGCAAACGCAATCAGGCCGCGTTGGATGCATTGCTTGGTCGTCCATCCGTCATAGAACATCTGTGTACGGACATTGTTTGGCATTACGAAACAAGCCGTTCCAGCCTTCCGGCTTTCAAGGCAATGATCGTGGCCTACAGCCGCAACATGGCCGTTAAGATTTATCAGAAACTCTTGGATCTCAAACCAGAGTGGAAAGGCAGTCTGGCGGTTGTCATGACCGTTGACAACAAAGACCCGTCAGAATGGGTCGATATTGCGGGGAATGCAGACGAACGCAAGGAACTTTCCAAGAGGTTCAAGGATACCAACGATCCGCTCCGTATCGTGATTGTGTGCGATATGTGGCTTACGGGAACAGATATTCCCTGTCTGGGGACGATGTACCTTTTCAAACCCATGCAGGGGCACAATTTGATGCAAGCCATTACCCGCGTCAATCGCGTGTTTCCCGGCAAGGTCGGCGGTCTGATCGTGGATTACATCGGTATCGGCGGCGCACTCAAGCGGGCAATGGCCGATTACACCAATCGGGACAGGCAGAACACGCAAAACATGGATGCGGGCAAGTCTGCATACCCTGAGTTCCAAAATAAGTTAAGTGTCATACGCGACTTTTTCCACCCAAGCCCTAAATTGACCAAGGACAGTATTGTCGCTATGGTCGGATCGGGCAAGAAGTTTGAACTCTCCGAACTTGCTCTTGATGCCACGGATATTTTGGTCGATCCTCTTAAAAAGCCAACGTTTAGAGAAGATTTCATCAAACAAGTTCGCTTGATGGAACGCTTGCAGTCCCTCTGTAAAAGCTACGCAACTAAGGCAGAACAACACGAGGCGGCCTTCTATTCGTTGGTTCGCTCCCTGACATCAAAGCGCGTCAACGGTGGCCCTGCGAGTACCGGCGTGCAAACGACCTCGAACATCAGTGCGTTGACCGCTCAGATTGCGACCATTCTCGATGCTGGCGTAACCAGTACAGGGGTTGAAGCGATCATTTCACCCAACGCCAATGGCGAGACGGTGCAGGATGTTTCCATCTTTGATGAGCAATTCGTCAACGGCTTGAAAAAGCTCAAGCAGAAGAATGTGGCAATGGAATTATTGACGCGCATTCTGCAACAGAAGATCAGCGACTACAGACGAACCAGCATCGTCCAGTCCAAGAAGTTTTCGGAGATGATGCAGAACACCGCCAGCCGCTATCGCAATGGAATGCTGACAAGTCAAGAAGTGATTGTGGCCATGATCGAATTGGCCAAACAAATCATGGCAGAGGATGCCGAAGCCAAGAAACTGGGCTTGAATGAAGAGGAAATGGCGTTCTACAGGGCGTTGACCCTGCCTGATGCCGTCAAGGACGCATACAGCAACGAGCAACTTTGCGCCCTGACTAGGGAACTCACCGACACCCTGCGCAAGAACCGGACTTTTGATTGGCAGAAGAAGGAATCGGCCCGAGCGGACATGCGCCGAATCATCAAACGACTCCTTCGCAAGTACAAATACCCGCCAACAGAGGCTCCCAATGCCACCGACACTGTGATCAAACAGTGTGAATTGTGGGCTGATAACATTGAATAATAACTTTGATATTTACGTATTTACGTTAATGTGCTATCCTTTACATTAAAGGGGTTGTCATGACAGATCAACAACCGAGGAAAGGCCGTCCGCGTATCTACGAGGGCGGTGCCAAACGGGTCACGATCTCTTTGCCGAGTCAGCTTGTCGACGAATTTAGACAGCGCGGATCGGCATGGGTCGTCAAAAAGCTCCACGAAGAGATAAAGACAACAAACAATGAGTCCAAAAATGGCAAATGAAACCACATCCAAGCGTGGCCGCAAAGCCAAGGCAGCCGAAAAAGTCGATTTCAAAACTCAGTTGTGGAATGCGGCTGATGCCATGCGTGGAAACCTCGACGCTGCGGTGTACAAGCATGTTCTGCTTGGCCTGATTTTCCTCAAGTACATCTCCGAGAAGTTTGAAGAACGTTACGAGGAAATTGCGAAAGAATACGAGGAAGACGGTGAAGAAGCCGTCCGTGCGAGTCAGGAGGATCCTGACGAGTACATTGCTGAGAACATCTTTTGGGTTCCCGAAGAGGCACGGTGGCAAAAGATCGCTTCGGCGGCAAGTTCTTCAGACATTGGTCTTGTGATTGACCGTGCCATGCGAGCGATTGAGGCTGTGCCCGAGAATGTCAAACTCAAGGGCATTTTACCGAAGAATTACGCCAGCCCGGAAATCGACCAACGCATGCTTGGCAAGGTCGTCGATCTCTTTTCCAACATCGACTTGTCCTCCGAAAGGCAGAACGATCTGCTGGGCGAAGCGTACATGTACTGCTTGAAGAACTTCGCCACTGCCGAGGGAAAGAACGCCGGGGCTTTCTACACTCCGATCTGCATTGTTCGCACCTTGGTGAGCATCCTTGAGCCATTCAACGGTCGTGTGGCTGATCCCTGCTGCGGCAGTGGCGGCATGTTCGTCCAGAGTGTTGACTTCATCGAAAAACACCGTGGCAATCGGAAAAATATCACGGTTCTGGGGCAGGAATCTAACCCGGTAACGTGGAAAATGGCCGTGATGAACATGGCAATTCACGGTATTGAGGCTGACCTGGGTGATGGCCCTGCCAATACATTCTTCAATGACAAACATGCTCGTGAACGAGTGGACTTTTACTTGGCGAATCCTCCTTTCAACCAAAAAGGTTGGAGAGGCACAGAGCTGGAAGATGATCCGCGCTGGGACTATGGCATTCCTTCCGACAGTAACGCCAACTTTGCCTGGATGCAGCACATGATCCACCATCTGTCTCAGAAGGGACGCATTGGCATGGTCTTGGCAAATGGGTCTTTGAGTTCAACTCAAAACAATGAGGGAGACATTCGCCAGAAAATCATTGAGGCTGACCTTGTTGAAGGGATTGTGGCTCTTCCGGATAGACTCTTTACATCTACAGGTATTCCTTGTTCGCTTTGGTTCCTGAACAAAGCCAAAGATCGTCCAAAGACGACGCTCTTTGTTGATGCTCGAAACATGGGAACGATGGTGAATCGAGCCTTGCGTGAGCTTACAAATGAAGACATTGAGCAATTAGCTACTGTTTTCAAAGAATACCGAGCCGGAACCCTTGAATGTAAGAAAGGGTTTACAGCAATTGCTACGATTGATGACATCAAAAAACAGGGTTACGTTCTGACGCCGGGACGTTATGTAGGGATTGAAGAAGAGGAAGCTGATGATGAATCATTTGATGAAAAAATGAAAAGGTTAAGCGCTGAACTCAAACAACAGTTTGCGGAAGCACATAATCTTGAGAAAAAAATCGAAGAAACCCTAAAAGAGCTTGGTTATTATGGTTGACATTCAGTTTGTTAAGGCTTCGGATTATTGCGAGTCCGTTGTTGATGGAACTCATGACTCACCCAAACCATGTGATGAGGGGTTTTATCTTATTACATCGAAACATTTATTGGACTATGAAATTAATTTCGCTTCTGCATACAAAATATCTGAAGCCGACTACAATTTAATAACAAAACGAAGCAGTGTGAAACAGTGGGACATCCTGTTGAGTATGATAGGAACGGTTGGACGTGTTTACATTGAAAGAAACTCCAACTCCGAATATGCTTGTAAAAATGTAGGGATTTTTAAGTGCGGAGGCGATAGGTATAAAGCTTTATGGCTTTATTATGTGCTGAAAAGCCCATATTGCAAACAATATATATCAAAAGTATTAGCCGGAAGCACACAGAGTTATATTTCGTTAGGCAACTTGAGGGCATTCCCCGTGCCAGTAATTGCGGACGAAAAACGAAATCGAATTATCGAAGCATTGTCCACTCTTGACGACAAAATCGAGGTCAACAACAAGATCATTCAGAATATTGATGAATTTTGTCGAACTTGCTTTAATAAAGCATTTTCCCACCTCGATAAACTGAAAGAGTTAAAGGATATTTGCTCTATAGTCATGGGCCAATCTCCAGAGGGTAGTAGCCTTAACAGTAAAAAGCAAGGGACTGTGTTTTATCAGGGATGCGCGGATTTTGGCAAACATTATCCAAACAGACGTCTCTATACAACAAATCCTAAAAGGTTGGCAAAGAAAGGCGATATTCTACTTAGCGTTCGTGCTCCTGTTGGGAGAGTAAATATTGCCAATGAAGATTGTTGTATTGGGCGTGGTTTAGCAACCTTAAAATCTTCAACCCCTTTCTTTACTCTTTTTTCTTTGTATGCAAGCAGGGGCGAGTTTGCAACTTTTGATGCGGAAGGTACAGTTTTTGGCTCTATCAATAAAAAGAGTTTAGAAGAAATAAAAATATTTAATGCTGACGATTGTGCTATAGAGAAATTTGAGAAGTTCTCCGCACCATTCATGAAAAAAATATTTACTTTAGATTTGGAAAATAGGTTGCTAACAAATATGCGTAATGCATTATTACCAAAACTCCTCTCCGGCGAAATCGAGCTGAAGAACCAATAGGGCAACGTCCTTGATACGCATTAACTGGAATCACGGCGAACGCACGGCATCTTCTGCAGGCCACTCTCCCAGGATTCACTAATCACCGCTGATCTCTGAAATTCTTAGAAAAAGCGGTGATTTTTTTATTGACCTCGAATCCTGTTTACGC
>UQYG01000016.1 GCA_900545275.1 uncultured Sutterella sp. | reverse complement strand
GACGTTGTCTCGGCAATAGTTGCAAAGCCTTCGACTTTAGTCGAGGGTTGTTTACCTGTCGGGACGCCTCCCGACGAGCGGCCTCACGGCGGTGCTCGGGCGAAGCGGTTCGGGCAAATCGACGCTCGCCAACCTCATGACGGGGCTCGTCTCGCCCGACGCCGGACGCTTTGCGATCGGTGACAAGGTGCTCGACGACACTGAAAAGGGCGTGCGCCTTCCTCCCGAGGCGCGCGGAATCGGCTTCGTCTTCCAAAACCACCGGCTCTTTCCCGCGATGAGCGTGCGCGAGAACATTCTCTTTCCGCAGCGATTCGACGGAAGAACGCCGCTCGTTCCCTGGGAGGAGACCGTCGCGCTTTTGCATCTCGAGGAACTCCTCGACCGGCGTCCCTCGACGCTCTCGGGCGGCGAAGCGCAGCGCGTGTCGCTTGCGCGGGCGCTTTCGGCCGCCCGAGAAATGCTGATCCTCGGCGAGCCCACGGCGTCGCTCGACCCGGAACTGCGGGGCGAACTCGTTGAAGGGGTCGCAGCGGTCACGCGCCGCACGTCGATTCCCATCCTCTACATCACGCACATGGGCGAAGAGGCTCTGAGGCTCGCCCCTAAGGCGCTCTACGTCGAAAAGGGGCGGATCGCCGAATACGACGACACCGAAGCCGTGCTCATGCGTCACGGCTATGTGAGGGAGGGGCCGTAGATTCGATGAACGGACTGCTCTTTCCGATTACGCTCACGCTGCAGGCGGCCCTGACGAGTCTCGTGCTCTTTGCGGTGATCGGCGTGCCGCTCGCACTCTATACGGCGCGCTCGAAGACCCGTGTTTCGCGCGCTGTCCTTTTTCTCGCGACGCTCCCGCTCATCTTTCCGCCGGTGGCCCTGGGTTACCTTCTTCTTCTCCTTCTCGGGATCAACGGGCCCGTGGGGTCGGTCCTGCACAACGCCTTCGGAACCCGCATCGTCTTTTCGCAGACGGCGGTGACGCTCGCCGCCTTCATCGCGGGACTGCCGCTCGTGATCCGGCCCGTGAAGGAAGCCTTCGAATCGAAGACGCTCCTCGACCTCGAGTGCGCGGCGCGCGTCTGCGGTGCGACGCCGATGACGACCTTTCTTCGCGTGACCTTGCCCACCGTGCGAAACGCGGTCCTCTCCGCCTTTTTGCTCGGGACCGCCCGGGCGAGCGGCGAGGTGGGGATCACGATGATGCTGGGCGGGAACGTCTCCGACAAGACGAACACGCTGTCGCTCGAAATCTACAACGCCGTCGGGCGCGGGGACTTTGACACGGCAACGGCGCTCTGCGCGGTTCTCGCCGCGGTCGCCCTCGTTCTCTACGCGGCGCTCGAACTGCTTCGCCGCCGAAGCGACGTCTGACGACGCCCGGGCCCTCTCGTTTTTTCGAAAAATCCGCGCTTCTTTTCCTTTCGATGAGGACGGTCGAAAAGTCGGGAGAATCCTTTGCGGCTCAGGAAAAGAAAAGTTATCCACAAGAAGGGGCCCCGAAAGTTGTCCACCGAAACGGTGCAGAACTTTCGGGGCTTTGTCATGGAAATGTCACGGAAGTTGCTGAAAATGCCTTGTTTTTGTGCAAATTAAGCTTTTCCGTGTTCCCGTTCGAAGCGTTCCTTGGCCTGACGAAGGAAGAGCTTGAGGCGGTTCGAGACGTTCGCGCGGCTCGTGCCCGCTTCAAAGTCGATGGCGCAGAGGTTCGCTTCGGGGAAGCGTTCGCGAAGGGTGCGCATGACGCCCTTGCCGGTGATGTGGTTGGGAAGACACCCGAAGGGCTGCAGGCACACGACGTTGGGAATGCCGTTTTCGAGGCTTTCCATCATTTCGGCCGTGAGGAGCCACCCTTCGCCCGCCTGTTGGCCCGCCGACACGACCCCGCGGATGTGCGCGAGGCTCGAGGCGAGGCTGTGGGGCTTCGGGAAGGGCGTGCCCGCAAGCACCGTGGCCGAGCGCTTGCGAAGCGATTCGATCCAGCCGATCATGAGTTTCGCCGCCCAGGCTTTGCCCTTGGAGTCCCCGTAGTGTTCGGCGCGGTAGACGTCGTCGTAGAGACAGTAGAGGAAGAAGCTCGAGAGGTCTCCGACGACCGGCTCCACGCCCTGTTCGATCATCTCGTCGACGATGCGCTGATTCGCGTCGGGGTGGTACTTGAGGAGGATTTCCCCCACGATCCCGGCTTGCGGAATGCGCTCGGCCCGCACGGGAACGCGCAGGAAGTCCGCCGTCATGCGCCGGAGCGTGTCGGTGTAGCCGAAGTAGGAGCCGTTCTTCACGCGAAGCGACACGATGTCGGTCCACTTCCTGCGGAGTTCTTCGGCGTCGCCCTTCGTCGCTTCGCGGGCGCGCACGGAGTTCGTGAGCCGCTGCAGCATGTCGCCGTAGAGCACCGCGTGCGTCATGCGGTGAAGGCCCTTGACGCCGATCGGAAGCGCGTGCACGGGGTCGATCGTGCCCGCCGAAATCGAGTAGACGGGGATCTCGGGACGTCCGAAGTCGTGAAGGGCCCAGCGAAGCAGGTTCGGATAGTTCGTCGCGCGGCAGGGACCGCAGGTCTGCGCGAGGACGAGAACGGGCTTTTCGGCGTTGATTTCGCCCGAGGCGAGGGCGTCGAGGAACTGCCCGATCACGACGATCGCCGGATAGCAGGCGTCGTTGTTGACGTAGCGAAGGCCGAGTTCCAGGGCGCTCGGGCGCACGTCCGAAAGGAGCCGCACGTCGTAACCCAAGGATCCCAGAGCCGAAGCGAGGACCGGGAAGTGAATCGGCGCCATCTGCGGCACGTAGAGGGTCGAGCCCTTTTCGAGTTTGGGCTGCTTCGCCTCTTCTTCGTTCGCCGCATGGCCGTGCGGAATCGACGCGATCGGAATGACGCGGTGCTTTTCCGTGCGGCGGCGGTCGTCGAGCGCCGCCATGAGGGAGCGCAGACGAATGCGGGCCGCGCCGAAGGCGTCGCCTTCGTCGATCTTGAGAAGCGTGTAGAGCTTTCCTTCGGGCTCGAGCAAGCGCTTCATCTGCTCGCTCGTCACGGCGTCGAGACCGCAGCCGAAGCTCACCAACTGCACGACTTCGACGTCGGGGTGCTCGAGCGCGTATTCGGCCGCGCGGTAGAGTCGGCTGTGGAAGGTCCACTGATTGACGACCGAAAGGGGCTTCGGGTTGAGGACGAGGTGCGCGACGGCGTCTTCGGTCACGACCTCCGCACCCATGGAAGAAATGAGGGTCGGAATCCCGTGGTTGACGAGGGGATCGAGGTGATAGGGGTGACCCGCAAGCACGATCAAGGGCACGCCCTTGGCGCGCGCAAGCGCCGCGCGTTCTTCGCCGAGCGCGTGCAGTTGATCGCGGTAGCGCGACAGCGCTTCGCGGCCCGTGCGGAAGGCTTCGCGCACTTCGTCGCGGCCGAGTTCCGGGAAGGATTCGCACACGCCCGCGAGAACCGAGTCCTCGCGCTCGAGGTCGATGAAGGGCGCCATGAGCGACACCTTCGGGAAGGTCGAGAGAAGGTTGAGCCGCAGGACTTCCGGATAGCCGCCGACCACGGGGCAGGCGTAGCGGGCGTCGCCCTCGGGGAAGGGCGTCCCTTCGCGCGCGACGGACGGAAGCCAAATGCGCTCGACCCCTTCTTCGGCGAGCCACGTCACGTGGCCGTGCGCGAGCTTTGCGGGCCAGCAAAGGGTTTGCGAAGGAATCGTTTCGGTCCCCTTCGCCGCGATCGTGCGGTTCGAGGCGGGCGAGAGCACGACCTTGAAGCCGAGTTTCGTAAAGAACGCGTGCCAGAAGGGATAGTGTTCGTAGACGTTGAGAACGCGCGGAATCCCGATCGCCCCGCGCAGAGCCTCTTCGAGAACGGGTCGGTCAAAGAGGAGCGCCGTCTTTTCGTCGTGGAAGGAGACTTCGTCCTTCGCGGCGCGGCCGAGCGACTTCAAAGCGAATTCGCAGCGGTTCCCGCTTACGAACTTTTCGCCCGACGCGAAACGGTGGAGCGTCAGGCGGCAGTGATTGCTGCAGCCGCGGCAGAGGAACTCCCGGCGCTTTACGTCGGTAAGATCAAAGGTCTTTTCGTCGAGTTCCGGAACGGGCGTTTCGGCCGTGGTGCGCTCCTTGGCGAGAAGTGCCGCCCCGTAGGCGCCCATGTGGCCCGCGATGTCGGGGCGGATCACTTCGCGTCCGATGTGGGTTTCAAAGGCGCGGAGCACCCCGTCGTTCAGGAAGGTCCCGCCCTGCACGACGACGTGCTTGCCGAGTTCCTCGGCGTTGCGGATGCGAAGGACCTTGTAGAGGGCGTTGCGAACGATCGAGTGGCAAAGGCCCGCCGCGATGTCGTCGGTCGAAGCGCCGTCGCGCTGGGCCTGACGCACCTTGGAATTCATGAAGACCGTGCAGCGGGTGCCGAGGTCGACGGGCGCGTGCGAGCGAAGCGCCGCCGACACGAATTCGGGGAGCGTGAGTTCAAGCTGATCCGAGAAGGTCTGAAGGAACGATCCGCAGCCCGAGCTGCAGGCTTCGTTCAGGGTCACCCCGGAAATGAGCCCGTCCTTGACGGCGAGGCACTTCATGTCCTGGCCGCCGATGTCGATCACGTAGCTCACGTCGGGCGCGAAGTGCGCGGCCGCGCGCTGATGCGCGAGCGTTTCGACTTCAGCCCAGTTGGCGCCGAGCGCCGCTTTGGCGAGCTCCGCCCCGTAGCCCGTTGTGCAGATCGAGCGGATGCGCGCCCCTTCGGGGAGGGACGCCGCAAGGGTCTTGACGCGCGGGAAGAGGCGCTCGAGCGGATTTCCTTCGTTTCGTTCGTACCAGGCGGAGAGGAACCGTCCGTCGCCGTCGATCAGAACGCCCTTCACCGTGGTGCTGCCGAGGTCGATCCCGAGATAGAGGTCGCCCCGGGCTTCGGAGAGATCGGCGCGCTCCACCTTTTCCTTTTCGTGGCGCGCGCGGAAGGCGGCGAGCTCTTCGTCGTTCGCAAAGAGCGCGGGAAGACGTCCGGCGCCCGCTTCGACGCGGACCTTGGCGAAGCGGTCGATGAGCTCGCCGAGGTTTGCGAGTTCCGGCGATTCGTCGGCCGTGAGCGCCGCCCCGTGGGCGACCGCGAAGTGCGCGTCGTCGAGCGCCGTGAAACTTTGTCCCGGACCTTCGAGCTTGCGGATGAAGCTCTCGCGAAGGCCCTTCAGGAAGGAGAGCGGACCGCCCAGGAAAACGATCTTTCCGCGGATCGGACGCCCGCAGGCGAGGCCCGAAATCGTCTGTTCCGCGACGGCGTCAAAGACGCTTCGCGCGGCTTCCGAGCGGGGAACGCCGCTGTTCAAAAGTGCGACGAGGTCGGTCTTCGCGAAAACCCCGCATCGCGAGGCGATCGGGTGCGAGACCGTTGCCGAGAGCGCGAGTTCGTCCAGCCCCGCGGCGTCCGTTGAAAGGAGCGCCGCCATCTGGTCGATGAAGGCGCCGGTGCCGCCTGCGCAGGCTTCGTTCATGCGCAGTTCCAGCCCGTTCGTAAGATAGAGAAGCTTCGCGTCTTCGCCGCCGAGTTCGATCGCGACGTCGGCGTCGGGCAGGCGTTCCGCAAGGAAGGTCGCGCCCGCCGCCACTTCCTGCAGGAAGGCGACGTGAAGCGCATCGCTCAGCGCCAGCGCGCCCGAGCCGCTCAGCACCGGCCGCACGGGGCGTCCGGGGAAGCGTTCGTTAAGTTCGGAAAGGAGCGTTCGGACGGTGAGGATCAGGTCGCTCTTGTGTCGGCGGTAGTCACGCGCAAGGATCTTGCGGTCGTCGTCAAGCAAGACGTACTTGACGGTGGTGGATCCGAGGTCGAGTCCCAAAAGCATGGCTTCTCTCTCTCTTTTTAGAATGGTTTGGGTTCGGTGACGGGGAGACGTTCGATCATTTCCCGAAGGATGCGCACGAAGTATTCGGCCCATTCCCGCTCGCGCCCGCGGTAGAGCTCGTTGGGGACGTTCATGAGAAAATGCAGGAGCATCCCCGTGAAGGCGGAAACGGCCCTTTGCGAAGGATCGTCGGAGGCGAGCCCGAGGGCGCGGGCGAGGCGCTCTTCGACCATTTCCGTGGCCCAGACCGTGTGCGCATAGAGAAACTGTTTTCGCATCGGACTTCCGAGCGAGAGGCGCAGAATGGCGCGGCAGTCGTCTCCGAGCCGCACGAGCGCCTCGATGAGGGCAAGCAGATCCATTTCGGCATCCGCCCCCTCGGGTTCGGGAAGCCGCTCGAGGAGAAGTTCGGCCCGATGATCGAGCACCGCCTCGAAGAGCGCCCCCTTGTTGGGGAAATAGTGATAGACGAGATTTCTCGTGACGCCGGCTTCGCGCGCGAGGTCCGAGAGCGAAACGCCCTCGAAACCGCGGTCTCGGAAGGATCGGGAGGCGATTTCAATGATCTGCTTTTCTCTCTCGGAATGCGTGCGGCGATTGACGGGTTTCCTCATTTCCTTGTTCCATGAGCGAACGATTGTTCACTCGCCTATTGTACGGATGCGAAATAAGGAAAAGCTGCGTGAAAACGCCGTGAAAACCCTTACGAAAAATCAAAAGCGGTTATGGCCTTCGAGCTTGAGCAGGAGGACTTTTCGGTCGAGACCGCCTCCGAACCCGGTGAGCGATCCGTCGGAGCCGATGATGCGGTGGCAGGGAACGGCGATGCAGAGCGGATTCGATCCCACGGCCTGCGCGACGGCCCGGAAGGCCGTCGGGCGTCCGATCCGGCGGGCGATGTCGCCGTAGGAAGCGGTTTTCCCGTAGGGAATCTCGAGCAGCGCACGCCAGACGCTTTCCTGGAAGGGCGTTCCGCAGGGGCGAAGCGGCAGGTCGAAGGTTTGAAGTCGTCCCGCGAAGTAGTCTTCGAGGGCCTTCGAGGCCTTTTCGAGAATCGGAGAGTCGCCCGTCACGGGCACGGCGCCGAGACGCTTGCAAAGCGCTTTGAGACAGTGAGGCGCCCCCGGGGCGTCGGGCCAGTCGCAAAGAACGAGGGCGTCTTCCGTAGCGCCCAAACGCATCACGCCCGTGGGCGTCTCGATTTCCTTGAGGGTGAGGGTGATCATGAGAAAAATCCCGGCTTTGACGATTCGAACGGTACGGAAAAGCATAGCGCCTTCCCGACGGCGCGGGGACGGTTCAAAAAACTCAATTTCGAGTGGAATCGGGGTCGAGGAGAAGTCGGCGTGACCTTGCGCGCCAAGTTGTTGTGCGTACGCGCCAGAGCGCTAACCAAAAATCGAAGGAAGATCTACGCTCGGCTCAGACCCGATTCCTGCGGTGGAAAGCACCGCAACACCGAAACGAAACGGAGAGAAATCATGACCGAACGAAAGTTGTTGATCCACGGGGACGTCGTCACCATGAACGCCCGATTCGAGTGCATCGAAGACGGTGCGGTGCTGATCAAAGGAAAGCGCATCGAAGCGGTGGGAAAAACCTCGGATCTTCTCGCGCTCGTCGGCGAGGAGGAGGTCGAGCGCATCGACTGCTCCGGCAAAATGATTCTTCCCGGACTCATCGACGCGCACACCCATGCGGGTCACTGCCTCAACCGCTCGCTCGGGCTCGACTCACGCACGCGGTGGATGGACTATCTCACGAAGATCTACCACCACTCCACGACGCCCGACTACTGGTACGCCGAAGGACGACTCGCCGCGCTCGAACGCCTCAAGGCGGGCATCACCTGCGGCGTGTCGGTGATCTCCAACGCCGCCCGTTGCGACGATCCCCGCATCGTCGTCGAGCACGTCCGCGGGCACGCGGAAGTGGGGACGCGCGAGAATCCCGCGATCGGTCCTTCGAATCCTCCGTATCCGCGCGCCTTTGCTCAGGAAGAAAACGGTCGGCTCGTCGAAAAACGCTTTACCTTTGACGAACTGATGGCGAAGGCCGAAGAAGCGATCGAACTCGTAAACGGCAGTCACGACGGTCTCATCGGCGCCTTTGCCGCGCCCTTCGTAATGGTGAGTTCGATTGAAGGATCCAAGGCGACGCCCGCGGACCTCGCCTGCCGTCTTACGGATCAGGACCGACACATGATGAAGGCGATCCGCGACGTGGCCCGCCGTCAGCACGTGCGGATTCACACCGAAGCCTTCGGCGGCATGATTCGGCTTGCCGCGCAGGCGGACGATCCGCTCCTCGGGCCCGACGTGCACGTGCAGCACTGCAAGGGGATTTCCTTTCGCGAAGCGATGATTCTCGCCGAAACGAGGACGAACGTCACGACGACGCCCGCCTGGCATCAGCTGCAGATGCGCTGTCCGGTTCCCGAACTCATCGAACTCGGCGCCAACGTGGCCGTCACGACGGACGGGACCGCCCCGGCCATGCCGTTCGATCTTTTCCGGGCCGCGCGCGACACGGCGCTTTTGCAACAGTCCGCGGCGAACGATCCCTTCATTCTTCCCGCGGGGAAGCTTCTCTCGATGATCACGATCGACGCCGCCCGCGCGATCGGGCGCGAGGCGGACCTCGGTTCGCTCGAAGTCGGAAAGCTCGCCGACATTACGACGATCAAAACGACGTCTCCGCACCTTATGCCGAGACTCATGCCGATTCATCAGCTGATGCTCTACGGAAATCCCGGCGACGTGGCGGATGTCTTTGTGGCGGGCAGGGCCTTGATGCGCGAGCGCAAAGTCCTCACGGTGTCGGAGGCGGACGTCTTCGAATGTGCGCAGGCCGCAAGTCTCGAAGCCATTCGCCGTGCCGGCTACGAGCGGCTTCTTGCGCCGAGCGACAACTTCTGGACGGGCGCGCAGAGTCTTCTTTCCCTTCCGCGCGAACCTTGAGACAAGGACGCAGAAAAAGAAAGGGGAGCAGCGGCGCCGCTCCCCTCGGGAGGATGCTTGCTCTATGCCCGCTCACGAGAGGAGAGGGCGTGAGGCAACCTTAGAAGACGTAGGAAAGCCCGGCGTAGACCTGACCGATCTTTTCCTTCGGCGAACCGCTGAAGGTTTCGGCAGAAGCCCCCGTAGGGGTCGACGTTCCGCTCACGTCGTACTTGCGCTCGCCGTAGCCCGCGCCCGCATAGAGGCTCGCCCGTTCGGAGAGCGGATAGACGTAGCGCGTCGTGATGCCGTAGAACTTGACGTCGACGTTGACGTCGGCGAGGGCGGCGGCCGCGGTCGGATCGTTGATCGAACCCGCGCCGTCGTCGAGTTCGCCGTCGGCGTAGTAGACGGCGACCGTCCAGTCGCCGCCGGCGACGGGCATCACAGTGCCGAGGTGGAGACCCCAGCCGTCAAAACCTTCGCGGGATTGCAGAGCAACGCCGTCTTCATTGAGCGTGTGGAAGAAGTCTTCCGTGCCGGCGAAGTCACGGGCGCCCTTGACGTACTGGCCCATGGCGAAGAGCTTCAGAAGGCCGAAGTCGTAGTTGCCGCCGAGGTAGACGTTGTGCTGATCCTTTTCGCGGTTCGCTCCCGTTTCCTTCGAACCCCACATCATCTGATCGTAGGCGATGACGGTCTGCAGATTGCCGATCGTGTAGGTCGCGGCGATGCCGGCGTAGCGGTCGGCCGTGGCCTTGCCTTCGACGCCGTCTTCTTCGGCGGAGTCGTTCTTGAAGGAATACTGGCCCGTCACCTGGAAGCCCGCGAATTCGGGCGTCTGATAGGTGATCATGTTGTCGTAGACGCCGGCGCCCGTGAGGCCGAAGATGTTGTTGTCGCCGCCGTCGAAGCTGTCGCCCACGACGTAGACGATGTCGTAGGTGCCCGTGGCGCTCGAGAGCGTGCCCATGCGGCCGAACGAGAGGGCGCCGAAGCCGCCTTCGAGCGTGATGCGTGCTTCGCGGTCGAACAGCTTGTTTTCGGTGGCCATCGAGCCCGAATCGGAAGCGAATTCGTTTTCAAGGTGGAAGGCGACCTTCATGCCGTTGCCGAGGTCTTCGGAGCCGGCGATGCCGAAGCTCGAGGTTTCGTTCATCGACGATTCCATCGAGAGCGTGTTTTCGGCGGATTCGCCGCTCGCCTTGCTGTGAGAGAACATAAGGCCGGTGTCGACGGCGCCGAAGACGGAAATGTCGGCTGCCTGAGCGGTGGCGAAGACGGAACCGAGGGCGAGGAAAATAAGACTCTTTTTCATGATGAGGGAAATCTCTGTAGTGCGGTTATGTCTGAAGACTCTTGCGGTTCACCGTGTCGGTGAAGTCGTGGCATCTATCCTACGCCTTTTTCAGAAAGAATGAGAAACAATATCAATAAAAAAGGAAGAAAAAACGGCCGAAACCGCGTTTGGATCCGACCGTTGTGCCAAAAACGCAACAAATGGATAGTAAATATTACTTAGATTCTTTTTCGACCGGCTTGCGTCCGACCGTTTCACTTAAGAGTGCCGCGCCGAGGATGAGGACGGCTCCGACCGCGGACGAAAGAGTCATGGCTTCTCCGAGAACGACCACGGAGAGAAAGATCGCCACGACGGGGTCAAGGTAAGAGAAGATCGCGATGCGCTGTGCGGAAAGGCGCGTGAGGCTCGTGAAGTAGAGCTTGCAGCCGATCGTCGTGTGAAGGATCCCGATAGCGAGAAGCGCGGCAATTCCCGTGAGATCGAGCGAAAAGCTCGTAACGTCTTCCGTCGCGAGGACGTAGGGGAGCGTGAGAAGGGCCGCCACGCCCAACTGTGCGATGACGAGGTCGTCGTCGGGGAGGTCTTTGAGGAATTTGTTGTTGAGAATGAGCGCGGTGTAGAAGACCGCCGACAGGATTCCGCAGAGAATGCCGTCCCAGTTCCCGTCAAAGGAGGCGCCCGGAAAGCCCGATACAAGCGCCATGCCGAGAAGCGCGAAAAGCACGCAGACGAATTTGAAGGGCGTGATGCGTTCTTTGAGGAGAACGGGCGAGGCGAGGATCAGCAGGACCGGCGCCATGTAGTAGAGGAGCGTCGCCGTCGCGATCGACGTGCGGTTGTACGCTTCAAAAAGGAAAATCCAGTTGGCGCTCAGAAAAACACCGGTGAAGAGAAGGCGCAGTCCGTTTTTGCGGATCGCCTCGACGTTGAGTCGCCGGCCCGCGAGGCGCATGAGGGCGTAGAGGGCGATCGAGCCGAAGACGCCCCGCCAGAGAACGATGGCGGAGGAAGGCAGGTCGACCCATCGGACAAAGAGTCCGATCGTCCCGAAGATCCCCATGGCGCAAAGAAAACGAAGCATGAAGCCGCTCCTTCAACATATGAAAAGGATCGCCTTCGCGAATCCTTGGCGTGAAGGCGTTCTTTGATCGTAGCAAGCGCTCCGGCGCCGCACGTCGGGAAGAAGGTGAAGGGCTTTTGTGCGGTGTCAATCGGAGCGGTTTTCTGCGGTCCTTTTGTTCGTCGCGCCCCTTTCCGAGCGGTAGGCGCGCGGCGAGAGACCGCAGCGCGCCCGAAAGCGCTTCGAAAAATGAGGAAGATCCTGAAAACCCGAGAGAGGAGCCGGATTCCCATCCGTCGTCGTTCTCAAATGATTCGGACGGATCGGACCGGTCGGGTTGCGGTCCGTCCGTACTTTGCGAAGGCTTTGGGATGTTAGGTGGCTACGCTCGGCGCATGGACGGCGCGCAGGAAGGTGAGGTGTTTCTCGTACTGATCGAGCACGTCGTGGATGATCTGTTCGCGACTCCAGCCCATGAGGTCGTAGTCGCGGCTTCCTTCGCGAAGGAAGACTTCGGCGCGGCTGAAGGCGCTTTGATCGCTCTCGGGCGTCGTCTCCGGACTTTCGTAGTGGCGAAGCCGTACTTCGTAGAGAAAGTCGGGCACTTCCGGATAGACGACCGTGAGCGCGACGGCATCGTCCCGCCTGACGACCCGCGCGGCAAGCGAAGCCTTTTCGAATTCCGTCGAGATGTCTTCAAGTGCGGGAACGATCGTACGGTCGAACCACTTTCTCACATCGCGCTCGGTCGGGTAGGTTACGATCGTGCGCAGGCGCTCTCGCCAGTCGTCCCGCAGACCCGACGCGGCGGAGGACGTCACCGTGCTTCGGCGCGTCTGGCGCCGCATGTCGTCGTAGCGAAGCGACCGAAGGAGACCGCAAAGCGACGTCAGGAGCACCGCGGCGAAGGGAAGGGCCGAGACGAGCGTCATCGTCTGCAGCGCCTGCAGGCCGCCCGCCTTCAGAAGAACGGCTGCGCAGACGGCCGGGAGCATGGCCCAGAAGACGCGCTGCGCCGGGGGCGTTCGGCGTGCGCCGCCGCTCGCGATGGTGTCGGACACGAAGGCGCCCGAGTCGGCCGACGTGACGAAAAAGACGATGACCATGCCCATGCCGATCGCACAGAGATACGGCGTTCCGGGGAGGTATTCGAAGAACTTGTAGAGGGCCGTCGAGACGTCGTTCGAAACGGCGACGGCAAGCGCCGATCCCGTGCCGCTCATGATGAGGTCGATCGCGGAGTTGCCGAAGGCCGTCATCCAGAGAAGCGTAAAGCCCGCGGGAATGAGGAGGACGCCCGCGAGAAATTCGCGGATGGTGCGTCCGCGCGAAATTTGCGCGATGAAGAGGCCCACAAAGGGCGACCAGGAAATCCACCATCCCCAATACTGCAGGGTCCAGCCGCCGAGCCATTCCGTGTTTTGCGGCTCGTACGCATAGAGCGTGAAGGTCTTCGTAATGAGACCTGAAAGGTATATCCCCGTGTTTTCGACAAAATGCTTGAGAAGTTCGGCCGTGGGGCCGACGGCGAAGACGAGCGCAAGAAGGAGCACCGCGAGAATGAGGTTTGCTTCGGACAGAAGCTTGATGCCGCGGTTGAGGCCCGAAGCGGCCGAGAGGGCCGAAAGCGCGCTGATCCCAAAGATGAGGGCCATCTGAAGGCTCGTGCTCGTCGAAACGCCGAAGAGGTAGCCGAGGCCCGAATTGATCTGAAGGACCCCGAAGCCTAGCGACGTCGCGACGCCGAAGACGGTGCCCGTCACGGCAAAGACGTCCGCGGCGTCTCCGATCGGGCCGTAGATGCGTTCGCCGATCAGCGGATAGAGGGCGCTCCTGAGGGTGAGCGGCAGTCCGCGGCGGAAGCCAAAGTAGGCGAGCATGAGTCCCACGGCGGCGTAAATCGCCCAGGCGTGCAGCCCCCAGTGGAAAAAAGTGGTTTCAAGGGCGGAGCGCGCCGCCGCCACGGTCTGCGCCTCGCCCTCGGGCGGAGCGAGAAAGTGCATGACCGGTTCGGCGATGCCGAAAAACATGATGCCGATGCCCATGCCGGTCGAGAAAAGCATGGCGAACCAAACGGGGAGGCTGAACGCGGGACGAGCGTGATCGGGGCCGAGTCGGATCGAGCCGAAGCGCGACACGGCGATGAGCGTCATGGCGCAGAGAATGATCGCCACGGCGAGAATGTAGAACCAGGAAAGTTTGGCGGCGATGAAGTCCTGCGCCGAAGAGAAGAGTCTCGCCATGGAGTTCGGAAAGACGCTCGCGAGACCGACGCAGAGGAGGATGAAGAGGACGGCGGGCCAGAAGACGCTGCGCCGAATTACGAGACCGCTTTTCGTGCGGCGGCCCGCAATGGACGGGGAAGGACAAAAGGAAGAAACTCCGGAATCAGACAAAAGAAACTCCTTGAAAAGGGACGCCCGACGGAAGCGCCGGGAGAATGCGTTTCTTCTTCCCTGCGTTCCGAGCCGGTACGTCAAAAGACGGGCCGCGGGATGAAAGGAATGTCGGGGCTTGTCTGAATTCATTGCACCCCTTGGCTTTCGAATCCGCGGAATGCTTATCAGGGTAACACGTGTTTTGGAGAGGCTTGCCTAAAACGCTCGATTAAGGGTTTGTACGGAGCTTTGTTGCCGCACCCTCCGTCAAGAAAATCCCTGTGAAAACAACGGAGATCAGAGATTACAAAATATTACGTTTTCGGTTTGCGGAAATGCCGTGAATTGAGCGCAAGATCCTGTGAAAAGCGGGATGTTTACGATAAATGAACAAAAACGCCGACGGCCGCCCGAAGCGGGACGGCCGTCGAGAGACCCCTGCGGCACTCAACGCGCCGCGTCGTCAGGAGAGATCAGCGGGGGATGATCAGGATGGGAATGTCGGTGCCTGCGGCCACGTGCATGGCGACGGAGCCCAACACTGCGGCCGTGAAGTTTCCGCGGCCGTGCGAGCCCATGACGAGCATGTCGAGGTTGTACTTCGCATAGCGGCCGATCACGCGGCTCGGATCGCCTTCCAGATGAACGCCCTTGACGGACTTGCCGGCCGTCTCGAAGCGCTCCATCGCTTCGCGAACGGTTTCCGAGAAGACGGACTTCTGCACGTCTTCATAAGCCTTCGAGAAGCTTTCGTGGCCGATCGTGTCGGAGACGTCGGGCGACGTGTCGGCGAGGAAGGCGTAGTCGGGCGTTACGTTGATGATTTCATAGGCGGCGTCGCCGAAGAACTCGGGATGCTGAATCACGAAGTCCACCGCGGCGCGGCCGTACTTCGAGCCGTCGAGCGCCACGCCGACGCGCAGCTTCTTGGCCGACGGGGCGGGCGTCGTGTCGCGCAGGATGAGGACCGGACGCTTCGTCTGCGAGAGAACCGTGTTCGTAAAGGAACCCATAAAGAAGCCCTGAACCGGGTTGAGTCCGCGCGAACCCATGACGATGAGGTCGGCCCCGAATTCCTCGGCAGCCTGTTTCACCGCGGCGCCGGGGTCGCCGAAGCCCACTTCCTTCCTGACGCCTTCGCCGAGGGCGGCGATCTCTTCGCCCATGCCTTCAAAGACCTTGAGACCTTCGTCCGTGTAGGCTTTCTTGACGGCTTCCGCCCCGAACATGCGGGCCATGCCGTCGGAGACGAACGACTGAACGCTCAACAGCTCCACTTCGGGACGGGTTCCCGTAAGTTCGCTTGCTTCGCGAATAAATTGCAGTGCACGACGACTGTGTTGGCTTCCGTCAACGGGAACGAGAATTCTCATAAAGTCCTCCAACAGTGAATGGTTGTCCGGCACCCTTCAGGTGCGATGCCGGCAGGATCCGCATCACGGCGCATCCTTTTTTCTTACTTCTTATTTTGGTGAGGGAATACGGGAAAGTGAAGGGGAATCCGTAGAAATTTTGACGGAGGATAAACCGATGTCGGGAAAGTCCTCGAGAAATCCTAGAAAGGTGAGAAAGAGAAAACGTCAGGAGAAAAATTAATGTTCTGAAAATGAAGAAACAAAGAATGACGGCTTATTCGCTTTCGTGTCTTTTCGAACGACTCCCCGGTGCTCGGATCGGATCGGTTTCCTAGGGACGGTCTTCTTTCCTATACAATGACCGTCACGCTCGAACGGACTTTGTGATGCGGCTTTGCCCCGAGAAGGGGAGGGTTCGGTCGGTCCGTCAGGAAGAAAATTTTGAAAACTCACGGAGCCGGGAACCTCATGTCGTCCGACAAAGCCAAAATAACGCGCGCGGCCATGCTGCGTTCGGCGCGGGAACTGATCGTGGAGCGCGGGATCGACCGCCTCAGCATGGATCAGCTCGCCCTGCGGTGCGAAAAAAGCAAGGGCGCCGTGATGTACCACTTCAAGACCCGCCGTGCCCTTCTTCAGGCGCTCATCGAAGAGTACGCCGAGCACATGACGGAGCGTCTGCGCCGAAACGAAGCCTGGGCGGTGGCGAATCTGAGCGATCCCGAACGCGACGACGAAGAGGCTCGGGCCCGCGCCCTCATCGCCGCCTACGTGCGGTGGTTTCGTGAATTCGACGCCGACAGCAGCGAGTGGGCGCAGGTGGGGGTGAGTCTTCTGGCGCTCGCCTCGCACGATCCGGAACTCTTGGAACCCGTGCGCGCCTGGTACCGGCGGCTCATCGCGCGGGCCGAAGCGCTTCCCTTTCGGGTTCGCTCCAAAGTCATCTTCTGTCTCATGGCGATGGAGGGGCTCTTCTTTACCCGTAAGTTTTCGCTGGACGGCATGACGGCCGATCAGAAGGAAGCCGTCTTCGCCGAGATGCGAGCGCTTCTCGAGCGCGACTGAAGCGGAACGCCTTCCATGCGGCGTCAGCGCTGCCGACCGTTGCCGTCCTCCTTCCCAACCCGACTTCCGACCGTTCGGTCGGTAAACTAGTGAAAATGCCTAGGTGTCTCTTTCTCGCACTGAGAAAGGGAAAGACGGGAGTGTTAGGGTTAGTTCTGACTGGAAACCGACCGAACGGTCGAATATACTCCGCCTAGCTTCCGAAAGTGCGGAAGTTTTTTCTTTTGCATCGTCGGCCCGTCGGAATGGGACGGGGCGGCCATTCACAAAGGTGTGGAACAAATCATGATGAAGAAGACGTTGATTACGGCCTTGATCGCCACGGTTTTTGCGGGCGGTGCCATGGCAGCTGCCGTTACGACGGAAGGCACGGGCGTGGGCAAGCACGGCGACGTGACGGTGGCCGTCACGTTTGACGGCGGCAAGATCACCGACATCAAGGTCGTGAAGGAACAGGAAAACAAGGTTCTTGCCCGCGGCGTTTACACGGATCTGAAGGATCAGGTCATCGCTACGAACTCGGCCGACCTCGATGTGATTTCGGGCGCCACGTTCTCCTCCAAGGGCTTCCTCGACGCAGTGAAGGACGCCGCCAAGAAGGCCGGCGTTACGCTCTCGAAGGCCGACAAGAAGGCCATCAAGAAGGTCGTCAAGGACCTTCCGAAGAACTCTACCTATGACGTCGTCGTGGTCGGCGCGGGCGGTGCCGGTTTCTCGGCCGCCATCGAAGCCAAGAACGCCGGCGCGAACGTCGTGCTGCTTGAAAAGATGCCCGCCGTCGGCGGCAACTCGCTCATCTCCGGCGCCGAAATGAACGCCGCCAAGAACTGGGTCCAGCCCAAGCTCGGCATCAACGACGACTCCCCCGAACTCCACGCCGAAGACACCTACAAGGGCGGCGACATGAAGGGCGACATGAAGGTCATCAACGTGATGACGCACAACGCCCTCGACGCCGCGCTCTGGTGCCGCGACTACCTCGGCGTTCGCTTCGAAGACGACAACCTCTTCTTCTTCGGCGGCCACAGCCGCAAGCGCGCTCTGATTCCGGTCGGCCACACCGGCACGGAATTCATCACGAAGTTCCAGGCCAAGGCCGATGAACTCGGCATTCCCGTCATCACGAACATGAAGATGACGGACCTCATCCTTGACAAGGACGGCCGCGTCTCGGGCGTCAAGGCCACGATGAACGGTGCCGAATACACGTTCAACGCCAAGGGCGGCGTGGTTCTCGCCACGGGCGGCTTCGGCGCGAACAAGGAAATGGTCAAGAAGTACAACCCGAAGATCGACGAACGCTTCATGACGACCGACGCTCCGGGTACCACGGGTGAAGCCCTCTACATCGCCGAAAAGGCCGGCGCCGAACTCGTCAACATGGGCTACATCCAGACCTACCCGATCTGCGACCCGATCTCGGGCGTGATCGAACTGATCGCCGACTCTCGCTTTGACGGCGCCATCATGCTCAACCAGGAAGGCAAGCGCTTCGTGGAAGAACTCGACCGCCGCGACGTGCTCTCCGAAGCCATCCTGAATCAGACGGGCGGCTACTGCTGGGTTCTCTGGAACGACAACATCGGCAAGATCTCCAACACGGTCGGCACCCACACGACCGAATACGAAGCCTTCACGAAGCAGGGCATCATGAAGACCTGCGACGACCTCAAGTGCATCGCCGACTTCACGAAGATCCCGTTCGATCAGTTGAAGAAGACCGTTGACCGCGTCACCTCCATGGCCGGCAAGGGCAACGACAAGGACTTCCATCACCGCGGCGGCCTCATGGACATGAGCCAGGGCAAGTACTACGTGATTAAGGCCGTGCCGTCGACCCACCACACCATGGGCGGCGTCCGCATCAACGAAAAGGCTCAGGCCTTGACGAAGGAAGGCAAGGTGATCCCGGGTCTCTGGGCCGCGGGTGAAGTCACCGGTGTCACGCACGGCACGAACCGCCTCGGCGGCAATGCCTACACGGACATCATCGTCTTCGGCCGCATCGCCGGCAAGGCCGCTGCCGAAGCCGCGAAGTAATCTCTTCGCCTTCGACGTTTTTCACCCGCCCCGTCGGGACGGGTGAAGAAGCGAAACAAAGGCCCGGAACTTCTCGAAGGTTCCGGGCCTTTCTGCATGAAGAAAGAATGGATTGATCGAATGTCGGACGGTCAAAAGTCGTCGAACTGCGACGACCAGCGGCGCCGGCTCATGCGGAAGAGACAATGGCGCGCAAGCGGGTGCGTGATCGGCAGCGCCGGGTGATTGAAGTCGCCCGCCCAGTCGCGCTTCATTCCGAGTCGTCGCATGAGGCGGATGGAGGGAACGTTCCAATAGGACGTGAAGGCGACGACTTCGTGAAAGCCGAGCGATTCAAAGGCCGTCTCCAGAACCTTTTCGGCGGCTTCCGTGGCAAAGCCCCGATGCCAGAAGGCGGGATCGAGCCGCCAGAGAATCTCGCGCCATTCGGATCGGAACGAAGGAATTCCGAGTCCGACGAACCCCGCGAAGTCCGCTTCGCCCGGAATCTCAAGCGCCCAGGCGCCGAAGCCGTTTCTCTCCATTTCGTCGATCAGGCGCCGCGCGAGCGCGTCGGCCATTTCGGGCGGCAACGTGCGAGGAAAGTAGCGCATGACGCGCGGGTCGGCGCAGAGCCTCTCGAAGGCGGGAAGGTCGCTCGGCCGCCACGGACGAAGAATCGTTCTTTCGGTGCGCAGAATCATCGGGGAATCCTCCGGAACGCCTGAAACCTCTAGCATTCTAACCGATGGAAAAAGAAACGCAAGGGTAAAATTCGACGCCCGGGGCCGCCGCAGTTCGTGGAAAAGAAAAGGGAGACCCCGCGGGATCTCCCTTTTTGGCAAAAGCAATCCGAAGATTACTTCGTCAGTTCATACGGCCACTGCAGCGTGCCGTAGAAGTTGTAGACGTTCTTGTAGCCCGTTTCCACGAGGATCTTCGAAGCCTTTTCGGCGCGGACGCCCGACTTGCAGTGAACGAGGATCTTCTGGTTGAGGTCGGGAGCGGCTTCAAGCTTGACGCCCGGACGGAGCTGATCCAGAGGAACGTTGACGGAGCCCTTGATGTAGCCGTCGGCCTTCACTTCTTCGGGCGTACGCACGTCGAGGATGACGACCTTTTCCGATTCCATCATCTTCTTGGCGACGTCCGGCGTGATCTTGTGATAGGCCGGGTTCACGTAGGTGAGCGGAGTCGCGGGCTGCGGTTCGACCGGCTCTTTGGCCTGAACGGAGCCGAAGGCAAACGAAGCGGCCACGGCGGCGCAGAGGGTGAGGGTGCGAAGATTCATCGGAAATTCTCCTTCCAAAAGGTACGGGCGAAGTGCCCGCGGTTCGCTCTGCATTCTACCGCAGGCACTCCTGCGCGAAGCTTAAAGATGTATCCTGCGAACCTAAAGGAAACCTGGTCGGTCATCAGAAAGGAACGCCCACGCCGATGCCCCAGCCCGGACCCCATCCCCAACCGGGCCCCCAGCCCCAGCCGTGGTCCATGTAGAGGTAGGCTCGGTCGCGCTCGGCTTCGGCCTGGCGGGCACGTTCCTGAGCGCGCTTCAATGCGAAGTCGAGGTCCTTTTCGAGTCCCGGCGCTCCTTCGGGGCGCACGAGCTTGACGGTGGCGCCGTACTGCAGGTCGTTGATGTAGAAGGGGGATTCCGTCTGTGCGGTCGCGCCCGACTGCCAGGTTGCGCGATAGCCCGGGACGAGACCTCCCTGATTGCGCAGAAGGTCCGTGTCGTACTCGATTTCCACGGGCGAATAACCGTAGAGCTGCGAACCCGTGGGGTCGGAAATCATGGCCCCTTCGGGTTCGGTTACGACGGTGACGTAGGTGCTGCAGCCCGAAAGAAGCAATAGGGCGGAGAGTGAAAGAAGTGCGCGTCGCATAAAAAAGTCTCCCTGGTTTCCATTCCATCCTAGCGCGGAGCGACGGGATGCGCCGCAAAAAATCGGTGACGCAACGTAAAGAACACGGCCGGATAGGTATTTCGCCTAAGCTTGTTGCGGGCGCCATCCTTTAAAATTCCTTTGTTCCCCAAACAACGCAACTCGAAGGAGAAGTTGTCATGTCCAAGATTCTCGATCCTGTAGCCCTTTGGCAGGATCTCCATCAGATTCCCGAACTCGCCATGCAGGAAGTGAAGACTTCCGCCTATGTCGCCAAGACCCTTGAAGACCTCGGCATTCCCGTCACGCGCAACGTGGGCGGTACGGGCGTCGTGGGCTACATCCGCGGCGAAGAACCCGGTCCGGTTCTGATGCTGCGCGCCGACATGGACGCGCTTCCCTTCACGATCGACGGCAAGGAATGCGCCATTCACGCCTGCGGTCACGACTCGCACACCGCGATGCTTCTCGCCGCCGCGAGCCGCCTCGTCGGCACGATCAAGAAGGGCGCCGTGAAGCTCGTCTTCCAGCCCGCCGAAGAAAACATTACGGGCGCCGCCGCGATGATCAAGGACGGCGTCCTCGACGACGTCGACTACGCGCTCGGCGCCCACATCCGTCCGATCCAGGACGTCCCCGCCGGTCAGATCTGCGCTGGCGTCATGCACTCGGCTTCGCTCACCACCTTCGTTGAGATCGAAGGCCGCAGCGCCCACGCCGCGCGTCCGCACCTCGGCATCAACGCGATCGACGTCGGGACCGCCGTCGTGCAGGCCGTTCAGGCGATCTGGCTCAATCCGGCCGGCGTCTGGTCGATGAAGTGCACGCAGTTCCACGCCGATGCGGGTGCGACGAACACGGTTCCGCCGCACGCGAGCCTCACGTTCGACTGCCGCGCCGGCACGAACGCGCTCGCCGACGAACTGCGCGCCGCCTTCAAGCGCGCCGTCGAAAACACGGCCGCCGCCTTCGGCGCCAAGGCCGTCGTGACGGAACGCGGTTCCTGCCCCGCGGCCGAATACGACGAAGACTTCAAGGCCATGGTGGCCGAAAGCATCGTCTCGCTCTTCGGCAAGGAAGCCCTCGCCAAGGACTGCGGAGGCGGCGGTGAAGACTTCCACAACTTCAAGATGGCGAAGCCTTCGATCAAGGCCGCCTACTTCGGCGTGGGCGTCGGCGCAACGCCGGGCCTGCATGCCGCGAACATGTCGTTTGACCCGAAGTACCTGGAAAACGGCGTGAAGGTCTTCGTCGACATGACGCACCGCGTGCTTGGCTAAACCTCTGCCGCAATTGACGAAAAAACCGCATCCGGCACGAGTCGGGTGCGGTTTTGTTTTGGGGGCGAATCTTCGGAAATCAGGCTTCTTCGAGCGTCGCCTTCACTTCATCGAGAAGAGAGGTGAGGGCCTTGACGACCGGACGGATCGGTTCGGAGTCGTCTCGCGCAAGGATCGTTTCCGAGGCGCGGGGCCACCAGTTGAGGATGTGTTCGGAGAGGAAGAGGCGGGCGCGGTCGTTCTTGCCTTTTTCGAGGAGATAGGCGAGGAATTCGAGCGAAATTCCGAGATGGTCTTCCGGAAGGTTCAGGTCGTCCGCAAGCGCGAGGCCTTCTTCTCGATAGGCGGCGCGGGTCGCGAAGGTCTCCGTCTGGCAGTAAAGCTGCGCGGCGTTCGACCAGGAGCTCTCGGTGAGCGGGAGCGTCACGCTCGAGACGCCGTAAAAGAGCTTCGCCTCGCTCTGCGCGACGGCGTTGGGGTCGAGTTCCGCGATCGCGACGGGTTCCCGGGCGTCGGCCGGGGCGAGTAGCACGCCCGCCACCTGCGGCCAGGTCTTGAACCAGGCTTCGTCGGCGCCGCCGCGGAAAAAGAGGGCGAAGTGGCGGCAGAGATCGGCCAGTGTTTGAACGTACGGGTCCATGGGGTTCTCCTTTCAATCTTGTTCTGTGCGCGGTGCGCGACGAAAAAAGGATAGCAGGCTCGGACGCCCGAGGAGGAAGAGAAGGGCGAAGGGGCGGGAAAAGCCTGATACATCTTGTTTCATTCTTCCCCTTGAAGCGGGGAGCTTCAACCCCATCTATGAGGTGTAGGGGGAAGGAAAAGATTCCATAGCCCCTTTGATAACAACGATGTCCCTCGCATCGAGGGCCGGCGGAACGCCAAAGTTCCGCGAGACCTCCCGGTCAAAGGACGGACGAACGATAGGAGAATGATATGTTTGTTCCGACTCTTTACCACGACAACATTTTCGATGATTTCGACAACTTCTTCGGGCTCATGGACATGCCGCAGCGCCGCGATCCCCTCTTCGGGAAGCGCGCGGACCGTCTGATGCGCACCGACGTGCGTGAAACGGAAACGGGCTACGAGCTCGACATCGACCTGCCGGGCTTCAAGAAGGAAGACGTGAAGGCCGAGCTGAAGGACGGCTACCTCACCATCTCCGCTCAGAAGAGCCTCGAAAAGAAGGACGGCAAGGAAGAAGGCCGCTACCTGCGCCGCGAACGCTACAGCGGATCGCTCTCGCGCTCCTTCTACGTGGGCGACGCGCTGACGGAAGAGGACGTGAAGGCGAAGTTCGAAAACGGGATCCTGCAGATCTCGCTTCCGAAGAAGGAAGCCGCGATCCCTGAAAAGAAGACCATCATGATCGAATGACGTGCACAGCCGGGTGAGCGCCGCGCTTGCCGCGGCGCTTCCCGGAAGCGCTTCTCGCAATACGGGTTGCGGGAGGCGCTTTTTTATGGGCAATGCGTAGTCTTTGGTATAGGCGGAAGGGATTGCTTTTCGTAAGATGAGAAGAAAGGCGCGGTTCATCGCATGCTTTCCATAAAGAGCCTGCCGACCCCGCAAAACCATACGAAAATATGCGTAGAGATCTTCGCGCAAAGGACTCCTTATGCTCAGCGTCCTTCTGATTCTTCCCGACTTCCTCATCATCCTGCTCGGCTATCTCCTCAAGCAGGGCAAACTCGGCCAACACTTCAACGAAGGCTTCTGGAAGGGCGCGGAAAACATCGTCTTCTACGTTCTCTTTCCGCCGCTTCTCTTTACGTCGGTCGCGAATTCGAAGCTCTCGCTCGCCGACGCGGGGTACTTCCTCGCGGTGGCCGTGGGCACCATGTTTCTGGCCGTACTTCTCTCGTGGCTCGTAAGAAAGATCGTGCCGGCCGACGACGTGACGCACGCCTCGGTCTTTCACTGCGGATTTCGCTTCAACAGCTATGTGGGCTTTGCGATCATCATGCGTCTCGCTGGGGAAGAAGGCTTTGCCTTCTTCGCCTTTCTCATGGCCTTCTGGGTTCCGATTTCAAGCTCCATTGCGGTGAGCGCGCTCGCGGGCGCGGTGGCGCGGGCCGAGAACGTCCAAAAGAAGGGCGGGCTCTGGAAGAAGACCGTGAAGACGATCTTCACGAACCCCCTCATCATCGCGACCGTCTCGGGCCTTCTCGTGAACGTCTTTGCGGTTCCGATTCCGGAAGTACTCATGCATTTCCTCAAGTCCCTCGGGAACGCTTCGCTCGCGATGGGACTTCTCTGCATCGGCGCGGGTCTCAAGATCGAGAATCTGCGCGCACATTTTCCGCTCATCGCCGCCTCGACCGTGGAGCGACTCGTCGCGGTCCCGCTCGTCGCCCTGGGAACGGCCTGGTTTTTCCAACTCGAACCCTTGGGTGCGGCGGCGCTTCTGGTTTTTGCGGCCCTGCCCACGGCTCAGTCCTGCTACGTCATGACGGCGAGCATGCGGGGAAACGCTCCGATCGTCGCGGAAGTCACGACGGCCCACACGCTCGCCGCCATGGTGACGCTCCCCGTCTGGGTGGCCGTGATACAAAACGTTTTTCTTGCGGGCTGACGCGCCACGGCGCCGTAGAATGACGGCATCCCTGATTGTGGAGGAAATGTTTCGATGACCTCAGAAATGCAAAACGCGCCGATCGGCGAAGGCGACGTCGCGCCCGACTTCACGCTGCCCGCCGACGAAGGCGAAGTGACGCTTTCCGCGCTTCGCGGCGAAGGCGTGATTCTCTATTTCTACCCGAAGGACAGCACGGCGGGCTGCACGCTCGAGGCCCGCGAGTTCACGGCGAAGGCCGACGACTTCGCGAAGCTCGGCTACCGCATTCTCGGCGTCTCGCGCGATTCCGTCGCGTCGCACTGCCGCTTCAAGGCGAAGCAGGAACTTACGATTACGCTCCTTTCCGACAAGGAGGAGACCGTGTGCCGCGCCTACGGCGTGATGAAGGAGAAGATGATGTACGGAAAGAAGTGCTTCGGGATCGAACGCTCGACCTTCGTCATCAATCCCGAAGGCGTCGTCGTGAAGGCGATGCGCGGCGTCAAGGCAAAGGGCCACGTCGAGGCGCTCCTCGCGGAACTTTCCTGACTTCCGGTTGACGCAATCCAGAAAGATCGAACCCCGCGGCGGAAAACCGCGGGGTTTTGCTAATTGCACATTCGTTGTGGTATTACCCGACGGCCTTTCCCATTCGGAAGCGACCTTTGGGCAGAATGGAAATCATCGACAACGAACACTGCCCGGAGGCAACCATGCAACGACGCAACCTTCTCTCCCTCGCGGCCGCCGCCGCTTACTCCGTTCTTCTTCTCGGTACGGCCGGTTGCTCCGACAAGGCGGCCGATGCCAGCCGCATCCGCGTGGGCGTGACGGCGGGTCCGCACGCCGACATCGTGACGAAGGCGGCCGAGGTCGCCAAGCAAAAGGGCCTTACGGTGGAAGTGGTGGAATTCACCGACTACATCTCGCCCGACCGTTCGCTCGCCGACGGGGCGCTCGACGCCGTCGTCTACCAGCACGAGCCCTTCCTGCAGAACTTCAACAAGGTGAACAAGACCGATCTGCGCGTCGTGGGGAAGGCGGTCGTGCAGCCCATGGGTTGCTACTCAAAGACGATCAAGAGCGTCGCCGAAATCCCCGAAGGTTCGGTCGTGGCGATCCCGAATGACCCGACGAACGGCGGCCGCGGACTCCTGCTTCTTGAAGCCCAGGGCCTGATCAAACTCAAGGCCGACCGCAAGGACGACGCGGTTCCGGCCGACGTCGTCGAAAATCCGAAGAACCTCAAGATCCTCGAAATGGAAGCCGCACAACTTCCGCGCAGCCTCGACGACACGGCTGTGGCGGTGATCCCGATGAACTACGTCATCAGCTCGGGTCTCTCTCCCGAAAAGGAAGGTTTCGCCTTCGAGTCTCTTGACGCGGCCTATGCGCTCATCATCATCGCCGCGCGTCCGGACAATGCGGAGAGCAACGCGGTGAAGACCTTCGTCGAGAGCTACCGTTCGCCCGAAACGAAGCGCTACGTGGAGGAAACCTTCCGCGGTACGATCCGTCCGACCTGGTAAGCCGGACTCAATCATTCTCAATCGTCGCGACGCCCTTGGTAACGGCCTTGGGCGTCGTATCGTCTTCCGGACGAGTCTTCGCGGCCCTGATAACGGCCCATCGAGTCGTAGATTCGCCCCGACGAATCTTTTCTTCCGAGATAGCGCCCCTGCGCGTCGTAGCGTCTGCCGGACGAATCTTCACGGCCCTGATAGCGGCCCATGGAGTCGTAGACGCGGCCCGATTTGTCCGAGCGTCCCTGATAGCGGCCCTGCGCGTCGTAACGGCGTCCGCTGTCGTCGACGCGGCCCTGATAACGGCCCTGCGCATCGTAGCGGCGGCCTTCGTCAATGTCGAAAGCCTTGCTCTCCTTCGGGGTGACGGCTGCGGCGGAGCCAAAGAGCGCGGCCTGCAGAAGGCCGAGGAAAGTGCGTCGAGTCATAAGCGACTTCCTCTAACGAATGAGATGATCCTTCCACTCTAACACGCCTGGAGAGAAACTGCGGTCGGGTGGATTCTGTCGTTTTCCGGCGCAGGACGGCGACGAAAGCCCCTTCAATCTGAGAGCGGCTCTCAGTGTTTTGCCCGTTGCGGGTCCGAAGGATTTCTTAAGGTTTGGATGCAAAACCCAAGGAAAATCGTCGGGTTTTCTTAAGGAGCGGTCGAGAGGCGACGTGATGTTAGGGGTAAACCCGATCATTTTCGCCTATACAGATGAGAACGGTTCTCACGCCTAAACGAGGCTTACGCTTTACTTTCAAGGCGTTTTTTTGACGGAAAATCCGGGTGGAAAAACCTTCTTAAAGGTGGCTGAAAAGATGTGCGAGAAATCCTTCTTTTTATGTGACTAGTGCTGAAGGCTTACTCCTGAGTGCGTTCTGTAAGGATTTCGTAAGCTTGAAAAGATTTCGTAAGCTTCGTTTCAGAGAGGATGACAAAGTGTTGCGCTCGATCAAGTGAATGTAAAAAAGGATGTCACAGCCCGAAAATCACTTGAGAAGTTGTCTCATGTTCTGTATAGTGGTTCTCAACGGAAGACGAGATGTTCCACACAAAGGACTGAGGGGTCGGTCCGGAACATCACCCGACGCGAAGCTTGGACCGTGGCGGGAAAGTTTTCAGGTCTCCTGGGGAGCGCGGAATACAGGGCCGCGCTCCCTTTTTCTTGTGCGGTGCGGGTATGAGGCCCGCGCCTTTGCTTTGCGGGACGACGAGAAAGCCCTCTGAAAAGAAAAGGGCGCCCGAAGGCGCCCGCGAAGTTGCGGAAACGACGTCGCGTCAGCCGTTCGAGACGGCCTTTTCCTGCGGCATCTGCGAGAAGATCCAGGTGAGGAAGCCGCCCTTGTTGCGCGAGCACACCCACACCTTGCCTTCGCCCTTGAATTTCAGAACGATCCCTTCGCCCGAGAGCTGGCTGTGAAGAACCTTGCCGAGAAGACCCGAACGAGCCGTGTTGATGGAGAGTTCGTAGTCGAGTTCGCGGTCCCAGGCAACGAGGTGACCGTTGTCGACGATGAGCTTCTGACCGGGCTTCACGTCGACCGCCTGAATGGAGCCGAAGCCCGAGAGGGCGATCTGTCCGTGGCCCTGGGTCGCCATGAGAAAGAGTCCGCCGGAATTGCCGAGGAGGGCGCGTCCGAGGCTTTGCGTCTTCGTTTCGAGTTCGACCCCGTCGGTGGCGGCAAGGAAAGCGCCGTCCGAGAGCATGTACTGCCGTTCGCCCACGTCGAGAACCACGACGTCGCCGGGGAGGTTCGGAGCGAGGAGGACGCTTCCGGGTTCGTCGTCCGCGACGAAGGACTGTTGGAAGAAGTTTTCGTCGTTCAGGAACTTACGGGCAAGACTCTTGAAGAAGCCCCCGCGGGTTTCGCCTTTGAGCGAGATCGAGCCGTCCATCGCCACCATGGCGTTGGATTCGGCGGCGACGCTCTCACCGGGTTCGAGCGAAATGCGAAGGAGGGGATCGATGCTGGAAAGTACTTCGAAGCGGGCCATGGAAATCGGTTCGATAGGATGGGAAAAAGGTGCGGCACGGTTTGCCGCGGTTCTCCGTCATTCTATCGGGCGCATTCGGCGACGTGGGGACTCTCTTGCGAACGGCAACAGTTGCGGTTTCTTCGAAACATTCTCCGGTTTCACCGACGGCCACAAGAAAATGGTCGTCGGACTGAAAAGCGCTTGGAAAATTTCACAGGGGCTGAGCCTTGGCCGAGACGATTGCGTTCGCAATGAGGTTGTCCAGTTCGTCTTGAGACAAACCGGAGGACCGAACCTTTTCCTTGGCTTCTGAGGTAAGCGAAGAAAGGATGTAGCTAGAAACGGCCCTCTGAACCAGAGCGGACAAGGATCCTTTCTACCTGCCCTGCGAGGCCAGGTAGAGGCGAACGGCTTCGTCGAAATCCGGCGGGACGGAAAGGTTCCACAAAGCCCAGCGAGGGAGCCCGCGAATTCATTCGTCGGGGTGAATCGCAGAATTGCGAAAGCCATCCCAAAATCCCTGCGCCTCTAACAAGAACGTTATATAATCATCTATGTCAATAAACCAACGAAAACCATTGCATGTCGGGCGAATACATTCACAAACAAGGCTTGGTTTATAAGAACCAGTTTCACGTCGTTTTCTGTCCCAAGTACCGTCGTCCCGTGCTGGTCGACGGCGTGGACGTCCGCCTCAAGGAGATCCTTTTGGAGAAAGCGGCCGAGCTTGACGTGAAGATCCTGAGCATGGAAATCATGCCCGATCACGTGCACCTCTTCATCAGCTTTGATCCGCGCTTGATGCTCCACAAGATCATCAAGATCCTGAAAGGGTCGTCGTCCCGGATCCTGAGGGAGGAGTTCCCGTCTCTCAAGAGCCGGCTTCCTTCGTTGTGGACGAGGAGCTACTTCAGTTGCTCGGTCGGTCACATCGGCGAAGCCGCGGTCAGGCGATACATTGAGGAGCAGAAGAACGTATGAAGAAGTCGACGACGGCAAGCTACATCCTCGAATTGGAAGTGGTCTTCACGCCTTCGCAACGCCGTGAGGTGGAGGCCCGGCGCGAAGTAGCCCGAGTGATCTACAACACCTGCCTCGGGCGCGTGATGAAGCGTTGGCGCAGCGTGCAAGGGAATCCCAAGTGGCGTACGGCCCTGCGACGCGTCCAGGAGATCAACGCCATCGGGGATCCGTCTCCGGACGAAATGAAGGAGCGGACCGCTCTCCGGAAGGAAATGCGGGAGGTTGAAAAGGACTTTGGACTGACGGAGTACGAGCTTCACGCCTTCGTGAAGGAGGTGAACGTTCATTTCGACCGGCGCATTTCCATCAACGAGGCACAGGTCACGGCGACGCGGGCGTTTCGTACTTTTGAGAAGTACCGGTACGGGCACTGCAAGAAAGTTCGGTTCCTTCCGAAGGGAGCCGAGGTCACCGTCGAGAACAAGTCCAACAACTTCGGGTTGCGCGTCGTCGGTCAGGAGCTCGCGTGGAAGGATCTGCGTGCCCCGCTTGTGGTGAAGAAGGGGGACCGGTATGCCGAGGACGCCTTCCTCGACCGGACGAAGTACGTGAGGTTGCTCTCCCGGACCATTCGCGGTCGCCGCCGCTATTTCGTTCAGATCGTGAAGGAGGGAAAGCCGCCCAGGAAGAACCGCACGGTCGGCTCCGCGGACTCCGCTGTGGGCATCGACATCGGTCCGAGCGCCGTCGCGTACTACTCGACGGGCGAGAAGAAGGCGGCGATCGAACCGCTTGCGCCGAACGCATGCTGCGAAGAGCTTGATCGAAAGGTCGGAAGACTTCAGCGCTGCATGGCCCGTTCCCTTGAGGCCAACAATCCGGACGCCAAGGACGAAAACGGTCGGTGGAAAAAGGGCGTGAAGCTCAACAAGTCGAAGCGTTGGGAGAAGAACCGGGTGAAGCTCGCGAATCTGAAGCGACGGCTTGCCGTCAACCGCAGGCAGGATCACGAAAAGGCCGCGAACCGAATTATCGCCCTGGGGACGGACGTCCGTGTGGAGGACACGCCGATCACGAGTTGGACGAAACGGGCGAAGGAAACGACCGTCCGTAAAAAGGACGGGAAGATCAATCGGAAGAAGCGCTTCGGCAAGTCCGTGGCGAATCATGCGCCGGGCCTTCTTCTCAACTGCATCGCCAGGAAACTCGGCAACGTAGGAAAGGAGCTCAAGCGCGTGAAGAGCAGCAAGGTGAAGGCCTCGCAGCGCAATCACGTTGACGGCTCCTGTAGAAAGAAGGAACTCTCCGAGCGGTGGTTCGAAGTGGACGGCCGACGGGTGCAGCGGGATCTCTATTCTTCGTGGCTGATTGCGCACGTGATGGAGAACGGTGAGGAGATCGACTTGATCGCCTGTCAGGACGACTGGCCGAACTTCCTGCGAGCTCAGGCCGAAGCGCTCGCGAAAGCACCCAAAAACCTCGGCATTTTGTAAGCCCTTTTCCATGCGCAGGCAGTGCGCTTAAAACCGCCCTCCGTCTGCGGGTTGACAGTCCGCGAGACGAAAAACTAACGACAGGCGGCGCGCAAGCGTACGGCAGGTCTCTCCCGAGGCGACGAAGGATTGGCCAGGCCGAAGCGCAGATCTCCGAAAGGCAGAAACAGCGCCGCTGAAGTTCGAATGTGCGTCAGTGCTTCAAGGCAGACTCCGGATTCGTCCGGATAAGGTCTTGGAGAGAAGCGCAGGTTGACGCGGATGCGTCAATGTAAAGAACCCCGTGACTTCAGTCATCGGGAGCTGTCAGCTTACGTTGGCCGGACGATCGGCTGACTGCGTCATGGTATTTCCTCCCGGAAGAAAAGAAGTTATGCGCTCATATGCTTTGGAGCATAACGTTGAATTCGATGCTCTGCCGGAGGATTTCGTCCGTACGGAAACCCCTGGTCGGTGATCTGTGCTGCAACGCAAAAAGGCCCGCCGCCGATCGCTGTGATCGGGACGGGCCTTCGTCACTTTGGGACGGGGATCAGGCGTCGAGGTGCATCGTCACCTTGTCGTCGCCCGAGGCTTCGATGCGGCGTTCGATGGCTTCGGCCTCATCGCTCTTCTTTTCGGGCTTGGGACCGGGTTCGAGCACGGCGATCGATTCGACGTGGCCCGTGTGCGGGAACATGTTCATGATCCCCGCGGCGCGGATGTGCCAGCCGCCTTCGTGGTGAAGGATCGCGCAGTCGCGCGCGAGCGTCGCCGGATTGCAGGAGACGTAGACGACGCGTTCGGGACGGTGGTCCGTCGCGGCGAGCGTGCGCGCGAGCGCAAGCGCCCCTTCGCGCGGCGGGTCGATCAGAACGCGGTCGATCGTGCCGTAGCGGGCGCGCAGATCGTCCCAGTCGGCTTCGCACCAGGTGAAGAGGTTGCGGGCCGTAAAGGAGGTCTTGTCCTTGAGGCCGTTGTCGGCGGCGCCCTGACGCGCGCGGGCGACGAGGCCTTCGGAGCCTTCGATGCCGATCACGGTCTTCGCCTTGCGAGCGAGCGGGAGCGTAAAGTTCCCGAGACCGCAGAAGAAGTCCGCCACGTGGTGGTGCGGTTCCACGCCCAAAAGACGCACGGCGCGGCTTACCATCGTTTCGTTGAGCGCGTGGTTCACCTGCGTGAAGTCGGTCGGCTTGAAGCCGATGCGGACGTTGAATTCGGAGAGGTAGAGCCCGAGCGCGTGCTCGTTTTCCGGACGCACGGCGTGCGCGGATTCCGGCCCCTTGGGCTGCAGCCAAATGTCGGCGCCGTACTTGTCGCCGAAGGCGAGGAGCTTTTCCATGTCTTCGGGCGTCGGAGTTTCGAGCGTGCGGAAGACGAGCGCCGTGCGGCCGTCCCCGCCCACGGCGACTTCAATCTGGGGCATGCGCTGACGGATGGAAAGTTCCGAGACGAGTTCGCGCATCGGGACGAGCATGTCGGAGACGTGCTTCGGGAGAATCTTGCACGTCTTCATGTCGCAGACGTAGGAGCTCGCCTTTTCGTGAAAGCCCACGAGAACGCCGCCCTTCTTGGGAACGTCGCGAACGGTGAGGCGGGCGCGGTGGCGGTAGTGCCAGGTCGGACCGTAGATCGGAGGAATGATCGATTCGGGGCGGACCTTGCCGATGTGCCAAAGCGTGTCGAGGAGGACCTTTTCCTTGTAGGCGACCTGAGCGCGGGCTTCGAGGTGCTGCATGGCGCAGCCGCCGCAGCTTCCCGGACCGTGGCCGAAGGCGGGGCAGGCGGGCTTCACGCGCTGCACGGACTCGCGGTGAACGGCCGTGACGCGGCCCACTTCAAAAGACGTTTTGTTGCGAAGACGCTCGTAGGTGACGTTCTCACCGGGGAGCGCTCCCTGAATGAAGACGACCTTGCCGTCTCGACGGGCAACGCCCCGACCTTCCTGGTCGAGGCGTTCGACGTCGACGGTGAAGTATTCGGGCGTTTTTTCCTTGCGTCGAGCCATTTGACTTTTCTCCATTGCCTCCGTACGGTGCCGAAGGCGCGAACCAAATTCGAAAGATCCGCATTGTAGCGAAAAGCCGAGGGCCCGACGCGGAAAAACCCGAGCCGCGTGGGATCAGAAGAAGCCGCGCTTTCCTTCGGCGAGACTCACGAAGATGTTCTTCACCTGCGAGTAGTGTTCGAGCATCATCTTGTGGGTTTCGCGGCCGATGCCCGAGCGCTTGTAGCCGCCGAACGGCGCGTGCGCGGGAAGCTCGTTGTAGGTGTTCACCCACATGCGGCCCGTGCGCACGTCACGCGCGACACGCATGGCGCGGTTGATGTCCTGCGTCCAGACGGCGCCGCCGAGGCCGTATTCGCTGTCGTTGGCCATGCGGACGACTTCCTCTTCGGTGTCGAACGGGATCGCCACGACGACCGGCCCGAAGATTTCCTCCTGCGCGACGCACTGATCGTTCTGGACGTCGGCGATGAGCGTGGGCTGCATGAAGGCGCCCGATTCGAGGCCCGGCACCTTGGCGCGTTCGCCCCCGGCGAGGATGCGCGCGCCGTCCTTCTTGGCGATCTCGACGTAGCGAAGAACGCGTTCAACCTGCGCCTCGTTGATCTGTGCGCCCATCTGGGTGGCGGGATCCATGGGGTCGCCCACCTTCACGGCCTTGAAGGCTTCGGCGAGACGTTCGAGAACTTGGTCGTAAATCTTGCGCTCGATGAAGAGACGCGAGCCCGCGCAGCAGACCTGCCCCTGATTGAAGAGAATCCCGATCTGTACGCCTTCGACCGCACGTTCGAGATTGCAGTCGGCAAAGAGGATGTTCGCGGACTTGCCGCCGAGCTCGAGCGTCGCGGGAATGAGACGTTCGGCCGCGGCCTTCGCGACGTCGACGCCCACTTCGGTCGAGCCCGTGAAGGCGAGCTTGTCAAAGCCCGGGTGCTTGAGCATTGCGTCGCCCGCGGTGCGGCCGGAACCCGTGATGACGTTCACGACCCCGGCGGGAACGTGGCGGGAGATGATTTCGGCGAGATGCAAAAGAGAGAGCGGGGTGGTCGAGGAGGGCTTGATCACGACCGTGTTTCCGGCGGCGAGCGCCGGGGCGAGCTTCCAGGCGCCCATAAGGAGCGGGAAGTTCCAGGGGATGATCTGACCCACGACGCCGATCGGTTCGTGCAGGACGAGACTCATGGTGTCGTTGTCGATGCGCACGGCGCTCCCTTCTTCGGCGCGAAGACAGCCGGCGAAATACCGGAAGTGGTCGACCGAGAGCGGCACGTCGACGAGCGACGTTTCACGGATGGGCTTGCCGTTGTCCAGCGTTTCGATCTTCGCAAAGAAGTCGGCCTCCTTCTCGAGGTCGTCCGCGATGCGCAGAAGAATGGCGGAGCGTTCGGCGGGCGAGGTCTTCGACCAGCCTTCAAAGGCGGTGCGGGCGGCCTTCACCGCACGGTCCACGTCGGCGGGCGAGGCCGCGGCCACGCGGGCGAGCACTTCGCCCGTGGCGGGATTACGCGTTTCAGAGGTCTTGCCGCCTTCCGCAGCCACCCATTCACCGCCGATCAGAAGACCGTATTCGTTGCGTCGTTCCATGATTGTTCCTCCAAAGTGAAACCTGCGGCCACAAAAAAAACATGATTTCAATCAATGTTGCGGCCGTATCTTTACGTTTGATTCTCCGCCCGGGACAGTCGTTTGCGAATCCTCCGAAGGAGGGAAATTCGGCGTAAGGGTTTTCGTATAGAAGGGTAGGTAAGTAAGGGAAAATTCCTGCCGCCGAGCTCTTTTCGTCTAATACCCGACGAAAGTAGTAGGGTTTGGTGAGAGTCGAAATCCGGACGGGACGATGCTGATCAATGACGCGGATTGTTTGGACCTATCGCCGTAGGCAAACGCTCGTCGGAAGCGACCGCGCAGCTGAAGGCCGTAGATCGGATATAATGTTCTCCGAAAGAACGTTCTCTCAGAGAACGTTCTTTTCGAGAACACAAATATAAACTCCGGGGATACCATGCCGCTGAAAAAATTTTATGGTCGCGAGACCGAGCAAGCCATTCTTCGCGAAGAACGCGAGCTTTGCCGCAACCTGGCCGCATCCCGGTTGGTGGTGGTCACGGGTCGTCGCCGGGTGGGGAAAACGGAACTGCTCCTGCAAACGCTGCGGGAGGAGACGGAAGTGCCTTTCGTGTACCTCTTCTGCTCTCGAACCACCTCTCACGAATTGATCAAATTGTGGCTGAAGGCCATCGAGCAGGTGGTCGAACTTCCGTTCAACCCCACATTTGATCGACTCTCCCAGGTCATCGAATTCCTGATGTTCATCGGCAAGACCCGCCCGATAAACATTGCCATCGATGAATGTCAGGATCTGAACTTTATAGAGCCGACCTTCTGGTCTGAGTTGCAACGCATTTGGGATCTCAATAAGAAAACCTCCCGGACCTTCCTGGTGATGAGCGGTTCCGTTGCATCGGCCATGAGAAATATTTTTCAGGCATACAGCGAACCTCTGTACGGACGTGTCGACCGTTTCGTCTTTGTACGACCGTTTCCGGTGGACGTCGTATCGGAAATCCTGTCCGATTACGTTCCGGCACATGAGCCTGACGATCTTCTTGCTCTCTTTACGCTGACAGGCGGGGTCGTATGGTTTATCGAAGACTTGATGGATCGAAGAGCTTTTGATTTGGATGCCATGAGTCGGGTGGCTTTTCAGCCCGGATCTAAATTCATCATGGACGGAGAAGTTCTTCTGGCCAATGAGTTCCGTGTTGACGCGATGGTAAACCGATCCATTTTGCAGGCGATTGCCCATGGAAAAACAAAACGGGAGGAATTGCAGGACAGAGTTCAGAACGTGAACATCAGTGGATTTTTGTCGCGTCTGGAGAAGCAGTACGAACTGATCGCGCAAAACAAACCGGTGTTGACACCGAACTACCGACGAACACGTTACAAAATGACGGATCGTTACCTAGAGTTCTGGTTCAATTTCGTGGACGGACAAGCCAGTCTGTTGGCTCAGAACAACTACGAGGCGATGCGTCAAGGCTTCGTCAGCGCTTATCCGACGTTCTCAGGGCATGCTCTGGAGCAGTGTTTCTTGCAGACGTTGACGAACGGCCATCGCTTCACGGAGATCGGACCGTGGTGGGATAGGAAGGGGCTCAATGAAATGGATATTGTTGCGATCAACGACGATGAAATCTATTTTTGCGAGGTCAAACGGTCGCGCGCCAAGTTCAGTCTCGCCCAATTGTCGGGTAAGGTGGCGGCTTTCTTCTCCTGCAACGATGTGCTGAGAGACCGGAAGGCCACCCTTTGTTGCTTGTCTTTGGATGATTTGGGCAAAACATCCGAGGAGCTCTGTCGCCAGATGCAGGAAGAAGGCTCTCCGTTTTCTGACGAACGTTGAGTTTTTCGCTGCATGGTCTGGGGCTTGGGAGCGAAAAACGTTTCGCTCAGGGGTCTTTCAGCAGTGTTCGCGCAGAGAATGTTCTCTGTGCGAACGCTAATTATCCTAACCGTCATCGGGTCTGAGCGACATGGAAATCCGTGAAGTATTGGAAAACAAAAGAACATTCCTGCCCCTTCTTCTCCTTGCGGACGAAGAAGAGCGGATGATCGACCGCTATCTCGACCGCGGGACGATGTACGTATTGGACGAGGGCGGCGTCAAGAGCGAATGCGTCGTGACGGACGAAGGCGGGGGTGTTCTCGAAATCAAGAATCTGGCTACTCTTCCGACCGAGCAGGGAAAGGGCTATGCGAGCGCTTTGATCGAGTTTGTCGCCCAAAAGTACAAAGACCGTTTTTCCGTCCTGCGCGTCGGCACCGGAGAGAGCCCCGCCACGCTTCCCTTCTATGAGAAGCTCGGCTTCGTGCGCGTCGGCCGCATCCCGCGGTTCTTTGTCGAGAACTACGAGAAGCCGATCGTGGACGGAGGTGTTTTGCTCGTGGACATGATCGTGCTCGAGCGAAGACTCGGGACCGCTCCTTCGACCGTAAAAAGGAAAACGGCCCGGCGCCCCGTCGGACCCCGAGCCGTCGAAGACGGTCGTTAGCGCAGGCCCAGCGCCTTTTCGACGTCCGAGAACATGCTGTCCATGGCTTTGACGCCCCCTTCGGCGAGGTACCAGGCGGCGGGCGTGAGGTAGACGATGCGGTCGTTCTTTTTCGCCTGCATGCGGTCGACCATTTCATTGTTCAGAATGTCTTGGGCGAGCTTCGCGCCGGGGCGGGCGATTGCCGAATCCCGGTCGAGGACGAAGAAGTAGTCGGGGTCGTGCTTGACGAGCAGTTCGAACGAGGCTTCGTTGCCGTGGTTCGCGTTGGCTTTTTCGGCGACGTTCGTAAAGCCGAATTCATTGCCGATCAGCGAGCAGCGCGCGGCGTTGCCGAGGAGGTTCACGTGGCTGCTCGTGACGAGTCCGACGAGCGCCGTGCGGCCCTTCGATTTCTCCCGAATGGCGGCGAGTCGCTCTTCGAAGCCCCGGATGTCGGCTTCGGCCATTTCTTCCACGTCCTTCCCGAACACCTTGGCGACCTGGCGAAGGTTTTTCGCGAAACTCGCGAAGGCTCCGCCCTTGCGGTCGGGGGTGAGGTAGACGACCGGAGCGATCCGCGAGAGTTCGTCGTATTTTTTGGCAAGACGCCCGGAGATGAAGATCACGTCGGGTTCGCTCTCCATGAGGCGCTCAAGCGACACTTCCTTGAGCGTGCCGACGTCAAGAATCGCCTTGTCGGCATAGTAGCGCTCGAAAGCGGGAATCTTCGTCGTTTTGGGAAGCGCGACGATTCGGTCGCCGAGTCCCCAGTGGTCGAGCATGTCGAGAACCGCCGCGTCGATCACGGCGATCCGTGCGGGCGAGTCGGGTATCGTGACGGTGACGGTTTCACTCCTGCCGTTGAGACTTTGAATCTCGGCGGCGAAGGCGCCGGGCGCGGCGAGAAGGGAGGCGCAAAGCGAAAGGGCGAGGGCCGTACGGCGAAGGTGTTTCATGTCAAAAGTCCTCTGTCGGTGGAAATGATCAATGAAAAAGGGCGAGCGGACGTCCGTCGATGCGGTGGATCGCGAAGTCGACTCCGTAGAGCGAGCGAAGGTTCTCCTTCGTCATGACTTCGTCCACCGTTCCGAAGAGCGCGACGCGTCCGTCTTGGAAGGCGCAGATGTAGTCCGAGTAGAACGCGGCGAGATTGATTTCGTGCAAAACCAAAATGACGGTCTTGCCGAGCTCGTCGCACAGCCGACGAACGAGTTTCATCATCTGCGTCGCGTGATAGATGTCGAGGTTGTTCGTCGGTTCGTCCAGGAGGACGTATTCCGTGTCTTGTGCGAGCACCATCGCGATGAAGGCGCGCTGACGCTGACCGCCCGACATTTCGTCGATGAACCGGTCGGCGAAGGGTTCGAGTTCCATGTAGGCGACGGCCCGATCGACTTTCTCGCGGTCTTCGGCCGTGAGGTGCGTACCGCTGTGCGGAAAACGCCCGAAGGAGACGAGTTCGCGGACCGTGAGCTTCATCTGGACGTTGTTTGCCTGCGTGAGAATCGCAAGGCGGCGCGCGAGCTCGCGGTCGTCCCATTCGCGAACGTCCTTTCCGCGGAATTCGACGAGACCGGCGCTGCGTTCGACGAGCCGCGCGATCATGCCGAGGACCGTGGACTTCCCGGCGCCGTTAGGGCCGATGAAGGAAATGACTTTCCCGTGCGGGAGTTCGAGCGAGACGTCGTCAACCACCAGGACGTCTTCGTAGGTTTTTCGAAGGTTCTTGAGTGTGAGCATGGCGTTTCAGCGTCGGACGCTTCGCAAAAGGAGATACAGGAAGTAGAGGCCGCCCCCGATCGTGATGAAGACGCTCACGGGAACGCCGTAGTTGGCGACGTGTTCGACGAGGAACTGTCCGCCCGTGAGAATCGCCATGCCGATCAAGACCGAGCCGGCGGTCAGGATGTCGTGGCGGTAAGTGGGAAAGAGCTGTCTCGCGAGATTCGCCGTGATGAGGCCGAGAAAGGAGAGCGGTCCCACGAGCGCCGTGGCGACGGCGATCGCGAGCGCCACGCCCGTCATGAGGCGGCGAACCGTGCGGTCGTATGGAACGCCGAGGTTCACGGCCGTCTCGCGCCCGAGACCGAGAAGGTCGAGGAGCGCAAGGTCGCGGCGCAGAAAGAAGGCGAGGAGCGCAAGGAGAAGAACGGCCGGTAGAAGCACCGCGGCGTTCACGTTCGTAAAGCTCGCGACGAGCAAATTGAGGAGCGCGTCATATTCGTTCGGGTCCATGAGGCGCGTGAGCGACGACTGCGCGCTCGAGAAAAAGGTCGAGAGGACCGTCCCGATCAGAAGCACGTAGAGAACGTTGCCGCCCGTCTTCTCGAAGATCGCGTTGTATACGATCGAAGCGACGACGCCCATGACGACGATGTCGACCGCGAAGGCCAAGAGGGGGTCCGTGGCGAACTGGCTTCCCGAGCCGAGAAAGAAGACGACGGCCGTGTGGACGAGGACGTAGAGCGAATTCATCCCGAGAAGGCAGGGCGTGACGATCGTGTTGCGGATCAACGTCTGAAAGATGAGCGAGGCGCCCGCGATGGCGACGGCTGCGGTGAGCATGACGGCCAGACGCGGCGCGCGCAGACTCATGGCGTAGTCGAAGAACTTCGGATTGACGAAGGCAAACTGGTAGAGAAGCGCGAAAAGGACCGTGACGAAAACGAGACCCGCGAGGGCGATGGTCATGCGGCGACGGCGGTTTGCGGGTTTCATCGAGCATCTCCGCAGGTGGGTTGCACGGAACGGTTGAGGCCGAAGGCCGCCAGAAGGCGCGATCGGTCGAGCGACTTGCGGCCGAACCGCAGGCGGTAGAAGATGAGGCCGATGAAGAGGAGACTGCCGAGCGAGCCCACGATGAGTTCGATGGGAAGCTCGTAGGGAGCGATGACCGTGCGGCCGATCAGGTCGCACACGAGCACGAAGAGCGCGCCGAAGAGCGCCGTGTCGGGCAGGGTGGCCCGCAGGTCGTCTCCCTTGAAGATCGCGACGACGTTCGGGACGATGAGGCCGATGTAGGAGATGCTTCCCACGACCGTGACGACCGAGGCCGTGATCATGGCCGAGAGGCTGAGTCCGAAAAAGAGCACGGCCGTGTAGGGAACGCCGAGATTTTTGGAAAAGTCCTTCCCCATGCCGACGATGTTGAAGTGCTTGGCGTAGAGAAAGGCGAGGATCACGAGCGGTACGACGAGATAGACGAGCTCGTAGCGGCCGCGCAGCACGAGCGAGAAGTGCCCCACCATCCAGGTCGAGAGCGCCTGCGTCATGTCGAAGCGGTAGGCGAGGAAATTCGTGACGCCGCCGATGACGTTGCCGAACATGATCCCGACGAGCGGCACGAGCACGACGTCCTTTTGCGGCATGCGCAGAATGAAGGCGACGAAGAGCCAGGTCCCCGCGACGGCGGCGAGAAAGGCGAAGAGCGCACGCCCCCAGAGCGTAGAGTCGGGCCAGAAGAGAAGAGCGAGGAGAATGCCGAACTGCGCCGACGAAATGGTCGCGCCCGTCGTGGGTGAGACGAATTTGTTCGCGCAGAGCTGCTGCATGATGAGGCCGGCGATGCTCATGCCGACACCCGTGCAGAGTATGGCGAGAAGACGCGGGAGACGAGAAATAAGAAGCGTTTCGAAAGCTTCCGTATCACCCGTCAAAAGATCCGCGAGACAAACGTCGGCGGCACCCGTCCCGAGCGAAACGAGCGAGAAGACGACGGTCAGAACGAAGAGAACAATCGTGGATCGTGTCATGCAAGTAGGGAAAGGGGAGAGTGAAGAGACATCCGGCGGGCATTGCGTCGGCTCACGTCGGAAGGCAACTCTAGCGAAAGAAATGATAGGGAATGGTTCTCATTTCTCAGCAGAAATATTTTGGTACATTTCTTTGTGTTTTATTTACGCATTTTCTCATGAGGACGTACGGATCTGCGACCTATGGATTTTCCTTTGGAAATGGCGAAAAATCAGGGGGATTCACGGGCTTTGTCGGAATGAATCCTGATGGTTTTATAAAGACGGATCTTTTGTTTCGTACGGCATAAACTTTACGAACGAGAATGTTTCTCATGTATGATTCGTTCACCTTCCGCCTCGACCGAGGCGGTTTGACGAAACTTTCATTCCCAACCGAAATGCACAACTCAACTCCTTTTCTCATTCCCTTTGCCCTCGTGCCGCTTGCACTCGCGGTGCAATCAGCCTGCGCCGCGGAGTCGGACGACGGCTACACGCTCCTTGACACCTCCGTTGTCTCCGCGGCGGGCTACGTTCAGGACGTGCGCGACGCGCCCGCGACTGTCACCGTGATTTCGGGAGAAGACCTCGAAAAGACGCCGTTCTCGGACCTGGGCGACGCCGTTCAGGACGTTCCCGGCGTGGAAGTGGAGCAGACCAAGATGGGCGGTCACACGATCCGCATCCGCGGATTTGAATCGAAATACACGCTCATCCTCATCGACGGAAAGCGCCAGAACCCCGACGACGGCTTCGTCAAAAACGGATTCGATCCGATGGGGAACTTCCTGCCGCCCGCCGCCGCGATCGAACGCATCGAAGTGCTGCGCGGACCCGCTTCGACGATCTACGGCTCGGACGCCGTGGGCGGCGTGGTCAACATCATCACGAAGAAAAACCCCGACAAGTTTACGGGGTCGATCACGACGGAAGGAACGCTGCAGGAGCACAGCGACCTCTACGGCAACAGTTGGGCGACGAGCACTTATCTTGCGATTCCGCTCGTTGAGGACCGGCTCTCCCTCACCTTGCGCGGGCGCTATTTCCAACGCAGCGCCAACGGCCTTCGCACGCCGGGCGGCAGTTACGCAAGCCACTCTCCCTCGGAAGGCTTCACCGGGACGATGGGCGGAAAGCTCAACTTCACGCTCGACGAAGCGAACAACTTCTATGTGGACGGCGACTTTCATCGCTTCAAGGGCGGCGCCATGAGTTCGTCCGCAGACGGAACGAAGTCGCTCTGGTGGGCGAACCGGACGAACGTCGTGGTGGGGCACGAAGGGAGCTACGACTTCGGCACGACCGACACGTATTTCCAGTACGGCAACGTCGAGCACACGGGCGACGCGGTGCTCGAGTCGACGAGCTACATCTTCAACACCAAGCTCGTGACGCCGATGGACTTCGGCGACTACGGCAGCATGGTGCTTTCGAGCGGTCTCGAATATTGGTACTCCACCTTCAGGGACGACACCGAAGGGAAAAATCTCTATCGAGGAGATCCGCCGGTTGGTAGCGAAAATCCCTTCATTCAGACGGATCTCATGGGAAACAAGCTCGACCAGACGCAGATTTCGGGCTTCCTCGAAGGCGAATACTTCTTCAACGAACGCTGGAGCACCACGGTTGGCGCCCGCCTCTCCTGGGGCGACATCTTCGGCGCACACGTGACGCCGCGAGCCTATCTCGTTTACAAGCCCAACGACGTTCTGAGCTTCAAGGGCGGCATCGCAGGCGGCTACAAGGTGCCGAGCGTCAAGGAATTGACCGACGGCATCTATGAAGTGAACGGCGGCCGCCCCAACAACGTTCCGCGCTTCGGGAATTCCTCGCTCGAGCCGGAAGAGTCCTGGAACTACGAACTCTCCGGGACGCTCGCCTGGCCCGCGCTCGGAAGCGTGACGCTCACTGGATTCTTCACGGACTTCGACAACAAGATCGACTACGAAGACACGACGTGGAATTTAGCTGGGGTCGGCGACATTGACATTCAGCGCCGCATCAACATCGGCAAGGTCGAGTCGAAGGGCGTCGAACTTCTCTTCTCGTCCGCGGTCTTCCACGGCTTCAGTCTGTCGGGCAGCTACACCTACACAAAGTCCGAGATCAAGTCGGGCGCCGACAAGGGCAAGCCCCTGAGCTCTTTGCCCGAACACGTAATTTCGGCAAAGCTCAACTATGAAAACGGCAACTTCGGATCCTTCCTTCGCGTGCGCGCCAAGATGGACATGCCCAACACGGGCGGCAAGGGCGTGCCCGACTCGACGAAGCATCCGTACTACAACGACTACGTCGTGGCGGACCTGGGCGTGAACTATCGCTTCAACAAGCACCACCGCGTGGCTCTTACCGTCAACAACCTCTTTGACAAGGAGTTCTATGACTGGGCCGAGACCACGGGGAAGGGCGGCACCGTCTCCTACAACAACCTCTACCGCGACTACCTCGAAGGGCGCAACTTCTGGTTCTCCTACACCTACGACTTCTGACGCGGGAGATCGAACTTCTTGAACGGATCGCCGTCCGCTCTCCGGAGCGGACGGCGGCCGCCTGCACGGATCCTTTTCTTATCGGGTACTCAGCATGGAATTTCTCAAGGAAACCATCGACTACTTCATCTTCGCCGTCCTCGGTTTCATGGGCTTCGTGGCCCTTTGGCTCACGATCGAGAGGTTTCTCTTCTTGCGCAAGGTTGAACCCGCTCAGTACGAAACCCGGGACGCCTTTGATGAAGCGCTCACCAAACACCTCACGACGCTCTACATCATTTACTCGAACGCCCCCTACGTGGGCCTTCTCGGGACGGTGATCGGCATCATGATCACGTTTTACGACATGGGACAGTCGGGGAACATCAACGCGTCCGACATCATGACGGGACTCTCGCTCGCCCTCAAGGCGACCGCTCTCGGTCTCGCCGTGGCGATTCCCACGCTCATTGCCTACAATGGCCTGCAGCGCCGAATCAACGTGCTTTCCGCCCGCTGGCGGGATGCGTCGGCCTGAGGAGCGCGCCATGATCGAGATTCCGAAGAAGGAACCTCTCAACATCGTTCCATTCATCGACATCATGCTCGTCCTTCTGGCGATGGTGCTCTCGATTTCCACCTTCATCGCCAAGGGCGAGATCGAAGTGTCGCTCCCGAAGTCGCAGACGGCGGGAGCCCCCGGGCAGTCGCATCCGACGCTCGTGCAGGTGGACGAAGCCGGCACGCTTTTCTGGTCGGGCGAGACCGTCGACTGGACCACGCTCGACGAGCGGATCGCGCGGATTCCCCGTGAAGAGCGCATTGTTTTGCGCATCGACAAGAACTCCCGTTTCGACCATTTCATCCAAGTGATCGATCTCTTCAAAAAGCACCGTCATGAGAATTTCGCCATCGCCACGGAAAAAGAAGCGTCCTGACGAAAGCCGCAAGGCGTTCTTTCTCGCCTGCGGGTTCTATGCGCCGCTGATCGCATTGCTCGCGTCGACCCCCGCGCCCGATTTTGCCGGCGCCGGTTCGCAGGCGACGGTGGCTCTTTCGTTTGCTCAACTTTCGGGCGGCGGTCCGACGGGATCGGTCGGCGATCCCGTGAGTCCGGAAGCAACGGATCCGGTCGAGTCCGAGGTCGAGCCGGTGCCGGAACCCAAGCCGGTGCCGGAACCCAAGCCGGTGCAGGAACCCGAGCCCGAGCCTGAGCCTGAACCTGCAACGGAACTTGAGCCAGAACCCGCACCGGAGCCTGAGCCCGCACCGGAACCTGAGCCAGAACCCGCCCCGGAACCTGAGCCTGCGCCGAAACCTGAACCCAAACCCGAACCGAAACCCGAACCGAAACCTGAACCGAAGCCGGAACCCAAAGCCGTTGAGAAGCCGGTTCGAAAAGTCACTCCTGCGAAACCGACTCCCAAGGCGGAACCGCGTAAAGAAGCGCCCAGGGCGGTTTCTCCGGCGCCAAGGCGGGAGGGACCGACGGCGCCCGAGCACGGGGCGCCGCAATCGGCGACGTCTCCGGCACCCGGCCCGACGACTGCGCCCGGCGGTGCGACGGCGAGCGCGCAGGGCGGCATTTCCACAATGGTGTACGGGGCGGTGAACGATCCGTTCCTCTCAGAAGTGAAGCGAAGCGTCGAATCGGTGCTCGAATATCCCCGCAAGGCTCGCGCCATGCGCATGGAGGGGACGGCGGTCGTGCAGTTCGTGATCGATGTCGAGGGGCGTCTGACGTCTCTAGAACTCTATTCGTCGGCCGGGAAGCCCCTGCTTGACAAAATGGCCCTCAAGGCCGTACGGCGTGCGCAAGGGCTCTGGTCCAAACCGCAGAAGACGGTGCGGCTTCGCTTCCCGATCCGTTTCGAGCTGCGGGGATGAGCAGGGAGAGGGGCTGCTCCGGACACCGAAGCCGGACGGAGTGCCTTCGGACGAGCTTCGGCTTGCCGCAGTGCGCCGTTCCCGTGAGTCCCGGAAGAAACCGGGTCTCTGAGAAGCCGGAGAGCTCGGATCCGGATACGGAAGAAACAAGAAAAATCCCGGTTCGTCGTCGGACGCCGGGATTTTTTGGGTTTGAAGGCGGCGGGCGTCGCCCTGCCGCCCGAGCCGTGGTCTTTAGCGGCGGGCGGGGAGATATTCCGAAGGATTGACGGCCTTGCCGCGCAGACGCACTTCAAAGCGGACCTGCGGGACGCCGTTGTTGGACCCCATTTCAGCGATCTTCTGGCCGGCCTTCACGCGGTCGTTCGTTTTCACGACGATCTTGCGGTTGTGGCCGTAGGCGGTCACGATGCTGTCGCTGTGCTTGATGATGACGAGGTTGCCGTAACCCTTGACGTTTTCGCCGACGAAGAGCACGGTGCCGGCGCCCGCGGCGACGACGAGGTCGCCTTCCACGCCGCCGATGTCAAGGCCCTTGCCGTTGGCGGAGAAGTCCGAGAGGATCTTCCCGTTGGCGGGCCAGATCATGCGCGTGCCGGGGACGGTCTTGGGAGGCTGCGGTGCGGGCTCTTCCTTGGCGGCGGGCTTCGTTTCGGAGGCGGTTTTGCCCGAGACCGGCGCAGCGGCCGCGGTTTCCTCGGCGGGTTCGGTGGAGGTGGGTTCGGGGGTGTTCGTCGAAAGATCGGTGATGCGGGACACACGCACGGTTGGGTTCGCCGTCGTCACGGGCGCCTTCGTCGAGACGGGAAGGCGAAGCGTCTGACCGATGCGAAGCGCCGTCGGGTCGCTCACGGCGTTGAGGGTGGCCAACGCCTGCGGTTCAAATCCGTAGCGCAGTGAAATGTTGTAGAGCGTGTCGCCCGGGGCCACCGTGTGCACACGTCCGGAGTCCTTGACGGACCCGGGCGCAAGAAGCCTCATCGCGCCCGTGCCGTCGGCCGTGCTCGAGAGAATCGGAGCGGCCGTGTCCTTGTCGTAGCTCGAACGGTCCACCATGGGGACGGTCGTCGTGTCCACCGTGGAGCAGCCCGCAACGAGGAGGGCGGCAAGCGCCGGCAAGGCGGTGTAAATCTTGTTTTTGCGCATCGTGCTCTTCCTTTTGTTCAATCAAAGATGGCCGCCCACCCAGTCGTGAGCCATGGCGACCTGACGGTGGTTCGTCAGATCCGTCTGCAGGGGCGAGACGGAGACGAAGCCGTGCTGCGTCGCCCAGAAGTCGGTGTCTTCCGCGGCGTCGGCGGGCTTGCCCGCGGCGCCGAGCCAATAAATCGGAAAGCCCCGAGGACTCATCTCGCAGATGACGTCGTCCGCGCAGCTGCGGCGCCCGAGGCGCGTGGCGCGGATTCCCTGAAGGCGGTCGAACGGCATATTGGGAATGTTCACGTTGAGAAGCACGGGACCGGTTTCGCGGTCGGCTTCGAGAAACCGTTCGACGACGGTTGATGCAACCTTGGCGGCGCTCTCGAGTTCCGCCCATCCCTTGTCGATCTGGGAGAATGCGATCGAGGGGACTCCGAAGAGATATCCTTCGATCGCCGCCGCGACCGTGCCCGAATACATGGTGTCGTCGCCCATGTTCGCGCCGCAGTTGATCCCTGAGACGACGAGGTCGGGACGTTCGTCGAGAAGACCCGTGAGCGCAACGTGCACGCAATCCGAGGGCGTCCCCGAAACGACGTAGAGGTTGTCGCCCGGAATGTGCTCGACCGTGAGCGGACGGTTGAGCGAGAGCGAATTGGAAGCGCCCGAATGATTGTGCTCGGGCGCGACGATCGTTACGCGCCCGAAGCGCTTCATCGCGTCGGCGAGCGCCTTGATGCCGGGCGCCCGATAACCGTCGTCGTTCGAAATGAGAATGTGCATGGGATGGTCGGGAGGAAAAAGTTCTTTTCTCCGATTGTAGCCCCGAGTGTTCCTCGGAAAGACCGTCGGAGAAAAGTTGTTACGGCTTCACAAACTTTCTTTGCCGAAGTCGTCAGCTGCGGCGCATCTTGAGGGGAATCGACTTGACGAAGTGCGTCATCTGCGAGACTTCTTCGAAGCCCGATTGCAGGTAGAGCTCAAACTGCTGCAGGTCGCTCGAGAGGCAGTCGGCGGCGAGTTCCTCGATACCGAGCGAATTCACGTAGGTCGTGACGAGGTCCACGAGGCGCTGACCGACGCCGAGCGAGCGCAGGTTCTGACGGATGTAGAGCGCGTCGAGATAGGCGATCGGGTAGGTCGAAGCTCCTTCCGTGTATTCCTGACGCATCGAAACCTGCGCGTAGGCGACCGCTTCTTCGTTGGCGAAGCACCCGAAGATCGCGGTCGAATCCGGATGGGTGAGGGCGTCCTTCAGAATGTCGTCGACCTGATCTCGCATGTCGACGGGCCAGGATTCCCGAACGAGAAAGCGAAGCGCCTGATAGTCGCCGGGGTGGCAGCGGCGGTAGACGAACTGGGTGCGAAGCGGTTTGTTGGGAGTGTGGGCCATAGGGCTGCCGGAATGCGGATCCTGTAATTGACAAAAAGGAACATTCTAACGAAAAGCGGCTCCGTCTAGGGGAGCCGCTTTCGTTTCGGGCGGCGGGATGCCGCCCGTAAAAGAACGTTTTAGTCCTTGGACTTGTTGTTCTTGAAGACGATGCGCTCTTCGGTGTCGGCCGTCATCTGCGTGAGGATTTCGTTCTGCAGATTTTCGGCGATCGCTTCGGCGCGGGCGAGAATCGAGAGGTTGAAGCGGTTGAGCTCGGCGTTGGCGGCCTTTTCGTCCGTCTTGACGAGTTCGAGGTAGCGCGCTTCAAACTGACGGCGTTCTTCGTCGATCGTGGCTTCGAAGTCGCCGTAGGCCTTCTTGACGATCGGGGCGAACTTCGGATAGTTCGTCATGGCGAGCGTCTGGACCTTGCGGTACTTCCAGTAGACCGAACGGTTGTCGCAGTGGTCCGTGCCGAGGCCGTACTGTTCGGGAACGCTTTCGAGACCGTGGTAGAAGGGAACGAAGACCGAGAGGTCGGCCATGCCGAAGGCGACGTGCACGACTTCGCCGATGGCGAGCGGCAGGTTCGGACGGACTTCCATCACGTGGGCTTCGTAGGTGCGGAAGACGCTGATCGGACGCCAGGGTTCGGCACCGTTCAGGTTTTCGCCGTACGGATCGTGCGGGGTGCCTTCATAGTGGTCGCGCATGATCGCCTTCATGTCGGCGAGCGAAACCTTCTTTTCGGGCTTGAGGTAGACGGCGAAGTTGCGGCCGTCGTCCACGGGCTGTTCGATCGAGGGATTCAGGATCTTCTGCATGATCCAGACGCGCGGGTCGTTGTAGACGCGGTCGCGGCCGTCGTCGCGCGTGTAGGCGGCGGAGAAGTGGAAGGGGCCCTTCTTCGGGTCGTAGAGGCCCTTTTCCGCGGCGAACGAGACGAGCGTCGGGCTGGCGAGCTGGTTTTCGTTTTCGGGATCGTAGAAGCCGAGGCGCCCCTGGTTGCCCGAAGCGAAGTAGCTGTCGGCCGGGATGCGTTCGGCCATCCACTGATGGCCCGAGCCCGTTTCGAGGTACCACACGTCGTGCTGATCGACGAAGGCGACGCCGAAGCCTTCGCCCGCACCCTGGGTTTCAATGATCTTGCCCAGAAGGAGGACGCCTTCCTTGGCCGTGCGGCAGCGCGGCAGGATCACGTTCGGGATGTCGTCTTCGGTGATGCCCGAGGCCTTGTTGTAGGGGTCGAACGAGAGCGCTTCGTCGCTCGCGAAGATCGATTCCGTGCCCGTGAGGCCGAGGCCGGCTTCGTTGAAGCCGACGGCGCCGTGCAGCTGCGTCTTCCAGTTTGGAACCGTCGTGTAGCGCATGGCGTTTTCGGGAAGCGGATAGCTGAAGTCGTTCACGCCGCCGTGCGCCTTGCAGGAATAGACGCCGGACTGGCCGGTGACGGCCGGATGAATCACGAAATGCTGGGCCTTGAGCGACGAGCTGTCGGCGCTGCGGGCGACGAGGAAGGAACCGTCAACGGTGGCGTGTTCGCCGACGATGATGGTGGTGCACATGGGTTGGATCCTCATGAAACGGCCGAACGTCATGACAGGAAACGGCCGGCCGGGTTGATAACCCGCACATTTTAGCGTGCGGAGGCTGAAATTACGAACCTTCTTTTCAGGGTATGCCCTGCAGGGCCGCGAAAACCCGCACGGCGCACCCCAAACGAAGAACCCCCGAAGAGACGTCTCCCTTCGAGGGTTGCATGAGGCTTGGGATCAGACGACGCGGCCGCGCCGTCCAAAGTCACCCATTAGAAGCGGTGAACCATGCCGAACGTGAATTCGTAGGCCGACGGATCGGCGTCAAACTTGGCGTCTTTGTATTCGCCTTCCATACTTTCCTGCGAGTAGCCGGTCATGACATAGACGGCCGTGCGCTTGCTGAGCGGATAGTCGTAGGCCGCGGCGACAGTCCAACGATTGAATTCCTGGTCGAGCTGATTATCCATGTCGCGATAGGCGACCTGGGCCTTGGCAACGCCGCCGCCGATCGGGTAGTTCACGCCGAGGCTGACGCCGTAGCCGTCAACAAAACCGTAGCCCGTGGAACCGCGATGCAACTGCAGAGCGTTGCCCATGGCACCCGAACGGTTGAGTTCCTGATCCTCGAACCACTGACCGAAGGCGAGAATCTTGAGGCCGTTGTCGAAGGTGTAGTTGCCGCCGAAGGTGAAGGTCTGACCATTGTCATCGTGCGTCGTGCCGGTAGCACGGTCATTGCCGTACATCGTGGTGTCATAGACAGCGACAGCTTCCAGGGCGCCCTGCTGATAACGGGCAGCCAAGGCGGCGTAACGGTCCACACCCGACGAACCTTCGTCCGCATTGTGACGATAGGTCTTCTTCGTGCTGTCGTTCTGGAACGAATACATGGCGTAGAAGTTGAAGCCGGCCCAGTTCGGGGTCACGTAGGAAATGGCGTTGTCGACGCGCGTCCACATGGAGGCGGAAGCATGGCCGGAACCGAAGGCTTCGGTGTAGTTCGCAAAGAGCGGGTCGATCGCGCGGAAGAGACCGTGCTGACCGAGCGTGCTGCCGAAGACAGGCTGCAGACCGAAGGCGAGGTAGCCGAAGTCGCCCGTCAGATTGATGTGGGCTTCACGGCCGAAGAGTCGGCCGTTCTGGTCGAGTTCGCCCGAATCCGACTTGATGCCGGATTCAAGAACGAAGCCCACCTTCATGCCGTTGCCGAGGTCTTCCGAACCGCGCAGACCGAAGCGGGAACCGAATTCACGGGCGTTTTCCATCGTGAACTTGCCTTCGCCGTCATGGCCGGAAGCGTCCGGATCAGCGTAGACATAGGCGAGGGAGGTGTCGAGCAAGCCGTAGACTTCGACGTTGGCGGCGTAGGCGCTGCCGGCCATGGCGGCGGAAGCCACGGCGAGGGCGATGAGACTCTTTTTCATGATTGTTGTGTCCTTTTCGGATGCAGTTGTGAAGGCGCAGACGCGTCTCCGAAAGAATTCAATGTTCCGGACCGTCGTCCGGAACGGGAATGGAAAGGTTTTGCTCAAGAAAGACGGTTATTCGCCGTGCTTCATCTTGAAGGAGACCTTGTGGCACTGCGCACAGTAGTTGACTTCAGGTTCGTGCTGCATGTGGCAGAGCGTGCAGTCGCCGTTGTGCGGAGCCTTGTGCGGATTGATTTCCAGCTTTTCGGTCTTCTTGGCGAGTTCGTCACGGTTGTGGCACTGCAGGCAGGTCTTTTCGTCGGGGTAGGCCGGGTTCTTGGCGTCGGGTCCGTGGCAGGATTCGCACTTGAGGCCCTTGGCCGCGTGGCGGTCGGCGCCGAAGTCGGCGGCCTGAACGCTGCCCGCCGCCATCACGACGGCCGAGACGGCGGAAAAGAGAAAGAGAGCGAGTTTGTTCATTTTCTCGTTTGGGGTCTTGGAAGGAAAAATGTACGTCGGAAGGGAGCCGAAGCTCCCTTCGCGACGTTTTCAGCAGTACGGATCCTTGGGATCCGAAGCCTCAAAGAGGCTGGTTACTTGCCGCAGCCCTTGCAGGCGTTGGCCGTACGAGCGGCGATGCGGCCGAAGATCATGCAGTCGGCGACGGCGACCGTGCCGAGGCGGACCATGCCGTGGACACCGCCCGTGACTTCGCCGGCGGCGTAGAGGCACTGGATCGGGTTGCCGCGGACGTCAAGGACCTGAGCCTGGTCGTTGATTTCGAGGCCGCCCATGGTGTGGTGGACGCGCGGCCAGAGGCGAACGGCGAGGAACGGGCCTTCGACGTTGGGCACGGCGTTCTTGAACATCATGCAGTTGAAGTCCGGATCCTTCTGATCCTTGATGTAGCCGTTGAAGGTGTCGTTCGTCTTCTTGAGGGCGTCGAACGGGATCTTCAGATCGTCGGCCATGGCCTTGAGGTCCGGATAGACCTTGATGACGCCGTTCTTGACGGCGCGGTCATAGAGTTCCTTCGTCATGTTCTTGCCGATGATCGCCGTTTCGGCGTTCTTCAGCGTCGTGTAGATGACGGCGGGGTGACCCATGGCGACGATGGCGTCGGCGCGGACCTTGCGGTTGCCGGATTCCTGGATGAAGCGCTTGGCGGTGACCGGATCGATCATCGGACCGTAGCCGAGGGCGGATTCAACGAAGAGCGGAGCGAGACCGAAGCCCTTTTCGTCGGGCGAGGTCCACGGCCCCATCTGGATCCAGTCCATCTGAATGGTGTTGGCACCGATCATCTGGGCTTCCTGAATCATTTCGCCCGTGGCGCCCGGATGGTTCGTGGAGTCGAACTTTTCGTTGAGGCGCGGGTCGTGCGACATGCGCATCTTGACGTTGTTCGAGAAGCCGCCCGAAGCGAGGAGGACACCCTTCGTGGCGCGGATGTACGTGACCTTGCCGGACTTTTCACGGCCGTAGCGATAGTTGACGCGGGCCTTGACGCCGAGGACGCAGTTGTTTTCGTCAACAATGATTTCGTCGACGATCGTGCGCAGACGCGGTTCGATGCCGTATTCCTTCAACTTGGCGAGCATCGGGTTGATGAAGCCGGAGCCGGAGTTGTTCGTCACGGCGTGGGAGCGCTTGACGGAGTGACCGCCGTGGAAGGTGACGGCCTTGAACTTGACGCCGATCTTGTCGCGCAGCCAGTAGAAGTTTTCAACGGATTCGTCGGCGATGCGGCGGGCGAGCGACGGATGAGCGAGACCGCCGCCGGCCTTGACGATGTCGGCGAAGAGCAGGTCGGGGTTGTCCTTGATGCCTTCGGCCTTCTGCATGTCGGTGCCGGCCGCGGCGACGGCGCCGCCGTTGATGATGGAGTTGCCGCCCGGGCTCGGCATCTTGTCGACGACCATGATTTCATTGGCCTTCATGCCGAGGCCGTGGGCTTCGAGAGCGGCGGCGAGGCCGGCAAAGCCCGTACCGATGATGAGGAAGCTCGTGGTTTCGTCCCACTTGGCGGGAACCTTCGTGCTCGCGAACGCAGCAAGAGGCGAACCGGCGAGGGCGGCCGCGCCGAGCGTGGCGCCGCCGAGGAAGGAACGACGGGAAAGAACCGACATGGTTTGTCTCCTTTTGAGTGATCGAAAGAGGTGTCTTATGAGGACAGCGGAAAGTCTAAGGAAGCCCCTCCTTTCTAACTACCCAAGTGCTTGGGTGTGACTTTTGGGCGTTAACCCTAGGATGTGTCAATTTCTTCCTTTCGGCGGTAGGTTCTTACTCTCTCAGGGACTCTGCAAAGTGGCATTCTTGAAACGCCGAGCAAAGCCCGCGAACTGAGTCGCCGGAGGGGTACCTCTTTCGGACTATTGGGGCGGGTCTTCGTCCGCTTTCGCCCTTATCAGAGGACGAAACGGAGACAAACGGAAGGACGGTTCCGGCTCCAAAAGATGCGAAGCATTTCCGATTTTGCGGGAAGCATCGAAGGCCGTCTCCGGGGAGATCCTTCGAAGTTGTTTTGCCGCAAAGCTTTCTCTCTTTTCAGAACGATCTTTCTTCGGTAAGATTTGGACCATGAAAAATTTTTCGAAAGATTGGTACGATGCGCTCGCGACGGAGCGTTTTACGGATGCGTGGCCCGACGAGTTCGGTCCGCGCATTCCGGTTCTACCCTTCGTGACGATACCGCTGCCTCCGGAAATGCGGGAGGCTTTCCGTACGCACGGGGAGCTTCACTATTTTCAGCCCGAAGAGTCGATCATCGAAGGTGCGGTGGTGAAGGGGTTGCAGCTCGTGGAATCGGGGCTTTCCGCACGCATCACCGCGACGCTCGAAGGGCAGGCGGGACCGGGCCTCATGGCACTTGCCGCTCCCCACCGGTTTGCCACGGGAAACCTGAACTTCGCGACGCGCCGTCCGCAGATCGGCCAATACCGTGCGGTGAGCAAGGTGACGACGCGCCGCATTGCGCACCTGGACGCCGAACGGCTCGATTGGCTCACCGATCCTTTGAACATGCGGATGCTTTTGTCCGTGAAGGAGTCGATTAATCTTTCCGACCGCATGGCGCTCACCATCTCGGCGCTTTTGCCCGCCCCCATGCGCTTTGCGTCGCTTCTCATCGCGATGGCGGTCTTTTTCGGAACGGTGGAGGAGGGATCGGGAGGACAGCGCGTTCGCATTCCCATTCCGGGGCGGGCGCGTCACATTGCGACCGTCGTGAGCGTTTCCGACGTGACGCTCGAAAAACTCATCGCCGACATGCGGCAGAACGCAGGGCTCGAGCGCGACGGGGACTTCTGGATTTTCCGGAGCGCCGCGCTGCAGCCCATGCACGAATGGATGCGCGGGACGGACGGCAATGAAAGCCTCTTTACGCGACCCGAGCGCATCGAGACGCTCCTCGAAGAAGTCGCTTCGAGCAACGTCTGAGGGAAGGGAGACCGATCGTGAAGAACTATTCGAAAGCCTGGTACGACGCACTCGCGGTCGAGCGCTTCACGCAGACGTGGCCGAGCGTCTACGGACCGCGCGCGCCGATCATGCCCTTCATTGCGTTGCCGCTTCCCCCCGAGGTCCGGGGACACTTTCGCGAAGCGGGAGAACTGCACCACTTCCAACCCGGCGATTCCATCATCGAAGGAACGGTCGTCAAGGGCATGCAGATGATCGTTTCGGGGCTTTCGTGCCGCGTTGCGGCGACGCTCAACGGTCAGTCGGGCGCGGGGGCCATGGGACTGTCGACTCCGAACCGCGTGGCGACGGGCAACCTTAACTTTGCGACGCGTCGACCGCAGATCGGGCAGTATTTCGCCTTGAGCAGAGTTACAACCCTGCGCATTTCGCACGCGCGCGGCGCCGAGCTCGGTTTTTTGAAGGATCCCGCGGTGATCCGTCTCTGGCTTTCGATTCAGGAGCTCATCAATCTCTCGGACCGAATGGGGCTCACGATTACGGCGATTCTTCCCGCGCAGCAAAAATTTGCGGCCTTTCTGCTCGCATGGTCGGTCTACTTCGGCACGGTCGAAGAGGGACCGCGCGGACAACGCGTGCGGATTCCCATTCCGGGGCGGGCGCGGCACATCGCGACCGTGATCAGCGTTTCCGACGTGACGCTCGACAAACTTTTCGCCGACTGCAGAAGCCGAGCCGGACTCGAGCGCGAGGGCGATTTTCTCGTCTTTGACAGCGCCTATCTGCAGGAAGCGCACGACTGGATGCGCTATTGCGACGGCAACGACAGTCCCTACACGCGCCCCGCGCGCGTAGAGGCACTTCTCGAAGAAGCCGTTGCGTCGACGACTCCGCACTGAGGCTGTCGGCCGAAGTCCTTACCGATTCTTTGCGTTCGAGGGGATCTTCCCTCGGGCGCGAATTTTCTTCGGTTTGCCGAGGAGGAGCTCGTCGAGACGCCGTCGGTTGGCCTCGTCAAGGGCGCTCCAGCCCGTCGCCTCACGAAGGATCGCAAGCGCCTCGTCCCGGGGCGCAAAGAGGTCTTCGAGCGGTTCGTCGAATTCTTCGTCGGGTCGCGCGTAAAGCGACGCGGGCCAGCCGTATTCCTCGCCCGTCTTTTTGCGCTTGTAGCGAAAGCCCGAGGTGAAGAGCAGGGTCTTCGTCTGGAGTTCCTTCGCGATCGTCTCGAGTCGGGTTTCAAGCGGCGGAACCCGCGTCATGGCTTCGGGAAGCGTCCACTCGGCGAAGGCGGGAAGCGCCCGGTAGAAAGTCTTGGCGTCGTCCGTGAGATCGTCGCTCTCCAGCATCGCCTCGGTCGTGCGTCCTCCGCGCCGCAGGGCGGCAAAGGCGGGAAAGAGGTCGCGGCGCACGAAGCCGAGTCGTCCGTCGAAGAACTGCCCGTAGAAAAGATCGTCTTCGTATGCAAATTCAAAGCGCCAGTACCAGGGATTGAGCGACTTTACGTCCGTCTCGAAGAGTTCGGGCTCCATGTTTTCGTAGAGTGAAAACCCGGGCACGCCGCAGGGGAGAAAGAGAAGAATGCCGCGTGACACGATGTAGCGGACCGCGGCGTCCGCATCGCGGATTTCCGGCATGGCTTATCTGCGGAGAAGGTCGGTGATCGTGATGGGAAGAACGGGGTTCGAGCGCTTTTGAAGCTCCGAACGCGCAAGCCGCACGGCGAGCGTTTCGAGCGTGTCCTGCAGGCCGTTTTTCGGGTCCTTCAGAAGAATCTGCCCGGCGGGCTTCAGGCATCGCTTGAGGACGAGGTTCGTGAGCGTCTTTTCGACCTTTGCCTCGACGTTCTTCACCTTGGAAGAGGGAATCGTCTGGATTTCCTTGGCGGCGCTCGTCTTGGAGAGCGTCACGTAGGCCCACTGCACGAGAACCTTTCGGTCCTGCGCAGTGATGTTTTGCTCGAGACAGGTCGCGAGTTCGTCGCTTGCGGCGCTTGCCTGCGCCCCGGCGGGCAAAAGCGTGCCGAGAAGAAGCGTGGAGGAGAGAAGAAGGCTTGCGGCGCGGATCGGCATGACGGAATTCCGAAAAGAGTTTTGACTCCGTCATTCTAGGCGCCGCGGGCTCGGTAGAATGGTGCATTCCTACGAGTTGTCACCAATTTTTGTTCAACATGTATCAGCTGCCTCTTTCGGCCACGTTTTCCGTCCCGGACCTCGAGCGCTTCAACGAACTGAGCCTTCGGCGGGGATTGCCGCTCGACCGGCTCTTTGCCAATCCCGAAGACCTGCGGATCGTTCTTTGCGCCGCGTTTCTCTCGTCGGCGGGCGCGAACGCTCCGCGGGACGCCTTTCTCGCCGAGGCCGAACGCTTTCTCTCGGAAGAGGGCGACTGGCTCGCGACGGACGCCGAATCGCTTCTGGACGCGGCCCTGGATCGCGGGATTCTCGAGGACGAGGGTGAGACGCTTCGCAACAGGGTCGAACGTCCCCCGCAGTTGACGCGCGAGCGTCTGTTGGACGAACTCGAAAGCGCCCGCGATATCCTTGCGCGGCGGCGCGCGGCCGTTCGCACGGCCCTGCAGGAGAAAAACCGGGCCGTGAACCGTCCGAGCGTGCTCGTTGACGAAGAGGAGGACCGCCGCTTCATGCGGGAGGCCCTTCGGGAAGCCGAAAAGGCGGGGGCGTTCGAAGAAGTCCCCGTCGGCGCGGTCGTGGCGGTGGACGGCGAAATCGTCGCGCGCGCCCACAACCGTACGCTCACTTCGGGCGATCCGACGGCCCACGCCGAAGTGCTCGCGATCCGGGAGGCGGCGCGCGTTCTGGGGAATCACCGTCTCACCGGGGCGACGCTCTACGTGACGCTAGAACCCTGTCCCATGTGCGCGGGAGCGCTCTGGAACGCCCGCGTGAAGCGCGTCGTCTTCGGGGCGGCGGAGCCCCGCTCGGGCGCGCTCGGAAGCGTCTTCGGGCTTTTCGATCTGCCGCAGCTCAACCACCGACCCTTCGTGACGAAGGGAGTGGAGGCCGAAAAGGCTTCCCAGCTGCTGAAGGAATTCTTCGCGCAACGCAGGGCGGCCGTCGACGCCGATGAATGCCGCTGAAAGGGACGCGTCATGGAAAAGATTCTCCTTTTTGCGCCTGCCGGACAATATCTGACGGCAGACAACGAGCTCGACACGGAACAGCTTGACCGCATAGCGGCGGGTATCCGGGCCAAGGGCTTTGCGCTCGCGGAACTTCCTTCCGTACGAAGCGCCGAGACCCGCTTTGCGGGATCCGACGAAGTGCGTCTGGCGGACGCCGTCGCGGCGCTCGCCGACGACTCGGCCGATCTTGCGCTCGCGCTTCGCGGGGGCTTCGGGTCGCAGTGTCTGCTCTCGAAGTTTCCCTGGAACGAACTGGGTTCGGGCCGGGCGCTGCTTACAGGCTACTCCGACGTGACGGTGCTTTTGAACGCTCTTTGGACCCATACGGGCCGTACGACGCTTCACGGTCCCGTGGGCGGCGACTTCGATCCGGAGCGCCGCATCGAAGGCGACCCCTTCGGGGCGCTTTCGCGCGCGGCGGCCGCCTTCGGACCCCGAAACGAAGCCTGGCGCTTTTCTTTCGTACCGGAGGCGGCGTACGCAGAAGGGGGGAGACGGACGTCGGGCGAGGCGGCTTCCTTCACGGAAGACCTGACGCTTTGGGGCGGGAATCTTACGATGCTCACGACTCTTGCCGGGACGCCTCACGTTCCGACGCGGCGTCTGGCGGGGCGTCCCCACGCCGTTTTCCTGGAAGACGTCAACGAACCCGCCTGGCGAATCGAACGCTCTCTTCTTCATCTCTCCCAGGCCGGGATGTTCGACGGCTGCCGCGCGGTCCTCTTCGGGGACTTCCTCGGCGCCGACCGCGTGACGAACCGTCAGGGCGGCTACGACTTCGGGACGGCGCTCGCGCGCTTTGCGAAGACCCGGCCGGATCTCAGGTTCTTTACGGGTCTTCCCGTCGGACACGGTGCGAGGCGCGAAACGCTTCCCGTCGGGGCGACGCTTCGGCTCGCGTTCGACGGCCGAGCCGTGACGCTTACGAAGTGAGGAACAGGAAATGCCGCTCACCAAAGCCATTACGCTCGACTTTCTGAAGCGCTTCTTCGGCTTTTCGCGCACGAGAAGTCTTACGGCGAGAACGCTCTCGAGCGTCATTTTGCGGAGCCTTCGGCTCTTTCCCGTCGCGATCGCCGCGCAGATCATCGGGATGGGAAGCCTCGTTCTCATGTATTGGGAGACGGAGTACAGCCGCGTCTTTCTGATTTCCTGGACCGCGATCTGGTTGGCGCAGGTGATCGTCGCGCTCGTTTTCGTGCGAAAGTTCTGGCGCGACGACGCGCGCGTGAAAAACGTGCGCGCCTGGGTGCGCCGCTGGACGGTGCTCGCCGTCGTGACGGGGTCCATTTGGGGCTTGACCGGGATTCTCTTCGTCGTGCAGGGCTCGGGACTTCTGCAGGTGATGACGGTCGCGATCACGGTGGCGGTGACGTTTGCGGGATGGCCCGTGTACTCCTGCTGGATGCCCTCGCTCACGGCCTTCACGCTCCTTTCGATGACGCCCCTCACGATGGCGGTCGCGGGGCAGTACCGCGTGAGTTCCGTCATTCTCACGACGGTGCTCGTCCTCGTGACGGGCTTCATTCTTTATTCGGGGCGAAAGTTGAACGAACTCATCACCTCGAGCGTTTTGGCCGACGCCGAAAACACGCGTCTCGTCGAGCGTCTGCGCATCGAGGTGCAGCGATCCGAAAACGCACGGCGCGCGACGCAGAAGGAAAGCGAGCGGCGGGCGCGTTTCTTTGCGGCGGCCAACCACGACCTCAGACAACCCCTTCAGGCGATGGGGATTTATCTCGACATCCTGAAGCGAAAGTGCATGCCCGCGACGAAACCCGTCGTCGATCAGCTCGCGCTCACGAGCGAATCGATTTCGACTCTCGTCGAGCAGGTTCTGGAAGTGACCCGCATGGAATTCGGCGGGCAGGAGCCCCACATCGAGCGCATGGAACTCGCCTCCCTTTTCACGCGGCTCGAGGCCGAATTCGGCCCCGCCGCCAAAGCCAAGGGCCTCGTCTTCCGGGCGGTTCCGACGAACGTTGCGGTGGACGCCGACCCCGTGATGCTCGAGCGCGCCCTCAAGAACCTCGTCGCCAACGCCATCAACTATTCGAACCCGAAGAGTTCTCGTCCCGAAGTGGTCGTGGCCGCGCGTCGACTCGTCCTGCAGGGCAAGCGCTTCGTGCGCATCGGCGTTTACGACTGCGGCGACGGCATGAACAAGGAGGAGCGCGGCAAGATTTTCGACGCCTTCTTCCGAGGCGAAGCCGGCAAACGCCGTCCGGGCAGCGGCTTCGGGCTCGGACTTTCGATCGTGCGGGGGATCGCCGAGGCGCTCCGTGCGGAACTCACGATCGATTCGCATCCCGGGCGCGGATCGGTCTTTCGGCTCGGCTTTCCCGAGGCGGCGAGTCCCCGCCGCGAAGTCGAATCGGCGTGCGCGCCCGTACGCGATCCGGCGCGAAGCTTCACCGGTACGATCGCGCTCGTGGAAGACAATCCGATTCTGAGAAACGCGCTTCTTCCCGTCTTCGAGAGCCGCGGTGCCACGGTGCTCGCCGCGGCCGCGGCGGATGAAGAGTTTTTTGCGGCCCTCTCCGAGAAGGAAGGGGAGGTGGCGGCGCTCGTCACCGACTACAATCTCGGCGAAGACGAAATGACGGGATTGGAGGTCGCCGCGCTCGTCGAAGCGAGACTCGGGCGCACGATTCCGGTCGTGGTGCTCACGGCCGTGGCGCGCGAAGAAATTGAATCGCACTTCCGGTCCATGCGGGAAGCGGGCGTCCTGACGCTTTCGCGCTTTCCCGTGATTTTGCAGAAACCCGCGGACACCGACGACATTCTCGCCGCGATCTGGTCGCAGCAAAGCGGTCCGCAACCCAAAGGAAAGAAAAACGATGACTGAAGAAAACCGCGTGGAAGATACGTCCGCAACCGAGGAAGAAAAGAAACCCGTGCTCGACGCCGAAGGTCTTCGAGGACAGCTCGAATATCTCGCCTTCACGGTGCTCGCAAACGTCGACCGCATTCAGAAGGGGCTCATCTCGGAGGGCGCCGCGGCGCAGACGGACGAATCCATGGCCGCGAACATGGCGGCGGTTCTCTACGGAAACCATCCGCTGGTCGAAACGAAGATTCCCTTCACCGGGGCGCTTCTTCTCGAACAGATCGCGGCGCATCACCCGGAATTCTTCGCGTCGACGCCGGTGACGGCCGTCATGAAGGAAGAGGAACAGGTGAAGGCCGTAAAGGACGTCGTGCTCGCCTACTACAAGGCGGTCTACAAGGAAATCGCCCTCTGGAAGCGAGAGAGCGAAGGAAAGGACCTCGATAAGGAGATCGTCGCGCGGCTCGAGAAAAATTTGAAGGCGCTCGCCGCGGAATGGACGCTCGTTCTTACGGGTGCGCCGCGTCCGCGTCGGGCGAGCTGAGCTCGGATTCCTGGGCCTGGGTTCCCGGGCAGATCTTGCGGGCGATCTCCCGAAGGACGGTCGCCTTTTCTTTTTCGTCCCAAAGACGGGGGCTCGTGACAAGCGCAAAGCGGCGCTTGCCCGCACCCGGCAGGCAGGGCGGGACGACCGCGTCCGTGTCGTTCAGGTGAAAACCGTTTTTAAGAAAGAAGGCGAGGGCGTCCGGCAGCTCGTTGGCCACGAGCGCCGCCACGGGCTTGCGGCTTGTCGCGACGATTTCACGCAGGTGCTGTCTGCCGAGGCCGAGCCCGCGGAATTCCGGGGCGACCACGATCGACTCGAGATAGACGGCGTCCGGAAGAAACCACCGCGTGGCATAGCCCATGACCGCCTGGCTCTCGCGGAATGCAATGCACTCGAAGTCCGGGTCCGAGAAGGCGCGGGCAAAGCTCTCCCGACTTCGCCGAAGGGCCGGCGGGAAGCTCAATTCATGAAGATCGAAGGCCGCGTCAAAGAGCGCATGTTCGGTCGATGTGAGAAATTCATACCGCATGCGAAAGGTCCCGCTGAGGATTTCCTTCAGCATGACAGGGTGAAATCTCTCTGAACATGCGGATTAGTCCTCTTCGCATAAACCCGCTGACGCGGGTGAGGGCAACCGTAATGCGTCCTTGCGGCGGGATTTTCGGGGTTCGGATAGGAAAATCTGCAACATGCGGGTTTGCTTTAGATCATTAATGTAGCAAATAGTCACGGTGGCGCAGATCTAATCCTTAGGGCGCCTAGGCAATTTCAGGCGAACGAAAGTTTTTGGCCTTCCTTTCGTCCGGAAGACGGGGCGTTTGGGCCGCAGGAGGGCGGCGCAAGCCTTGAGGGGTGTTTTAGAACTTCGGTGAAAACCGAGGGATGCGCATATTGTTTCCGAGAGTTGGTCATATGTACGCTCTTTTGGACGGACGGCTGCCGAGGCGAAAACTAAAAAGCCCGTTCGGGAATCCTAGTCTGTCTCGGAAAGCGTCATAAACGCTGAAATTCCAACAGAGCGAAGGAATTTTCGTGATCCGGAACCCTTGATTTTTTCAAACTTTTTGGCGACAATCCCTGCAGCCCTTGTGAGACCGTGTTCCACAAAGCGTCGAATTCAAACTTCAAACGGCGCTTTGGATCGGGCCGTCTCCCGATCAAGGGTCGATGTTTTAGTCCCTCCGAAGGAGTTTACTGGAATGAACAAGACGGAACTTATTGACGCCATCGCCGCCAAGACCGACATTGCCAAGACGCAGGTCGGCGCTATGCTCGACGCCTTCCTCGAAACGGTCGTCGATGAAGTTGCCAAGGGCGAAAGCGTTCGCCTCATTGGCTTCGGCACGTTCGGCCTTACGGAACGCGCTCCCCGTACGGGCCGCAATCCCCAGACGGGCACCGTGATCAAGATCCCGGGCTGCAAGGCCCCGAAGTTCACGGCCGGCGCTTCCTTCAAGGAAGCCGTCAAGTAAGCGACTGCATCGCTCACACCGTACGAGGCGCCGATCTCGTACAATAAGCATCCCCGGATGCCGTCTCCGAAATTGTGATCGATTTTCCGTAACTATCGATCTCGTCTCCCCCTGATCCA
>UQYG01000015.1 GCA_900545275.1 uncultured Sutterella sp. | reverse complement strand
TTCCGGGGGTAACTGGCCCTCAAAAGGCTCCAGTTGGATGGCTCCTGTTCTGAACGGGTGGTCAAACACGGAGTGCGGAAAGAAACATGATCAAGTTTGAACAACTTTTTCATGACAGGGGTACGGCGTTCTGACGGTGGCGGGCCGGCATCTGCGCGCCCGCATGGGCAAGCAAAATCCGCCGAGCGTAGGCGAAGCCGCCTACCTCGTCGTGCGTCCGGAAAATCTGCGCCCCGACGCCGGGTCCGAACGCTTCTGCGTGAAGATCGTCAACCGCCTTTTTGAAGGTGTCCGCATCGACTATCACGCCGAGATTCCCGGCTCGAACCAGACGAAACCCTTCAGCATGTCGGTTCCCTTCCTCCCCGGAACGGAATTGATCGACGTGGGCGCCGAAATCGAGGCCTCTTTCACCCGCTCGCGGGCGTGCTGATCAAAAAGTAAGCGGCGATTTCGCACAAACCCTTTGAGACGGCGCGGGCCCGACCGCGCCGTCTCTTTTTGTGAAGACAAATTTTCGGCGTATACTTTGGGGTTTTCCCATACCAAAACGACGACGCCCGGGCAAGAATCCCGACGGCGCGCGCGGACCCTTTCAGGGTCCTTCTTTTTTTCCAAAACCTTCAGGAGATCCCCGCCATATGAAAAACAAGGCCGTTCGCTTTCTCATTTTCTTTCTCGGCCTCTCGGCCCTTTCGCTCGGCATCGCCCTCGTCACCCGCGCGGGCGAGGGAACGAGCACGGTGAGTTCCTTTGCGTACGTGATGCAGCGGCTCACGCACCTCTCCATGGGCCTTTGGGTCGTCATCACGAACGGCCTCTTTTTCCTCGCACAGCTTTTCATCTCGCGTGAACGCTGGTGGCAGAAGTTCGTGGGCCAAATGTCGGCCGCGACGCTCTTCGGCTTTACGATCGACATCGCCATGGGTGCGACCGCGAACATCCATCCCACCAACTTTCTCTGGGCGCTTCTCGAAGCGGCGGGCGGCTCCGCCGTCGTGGGCTTCGGCGTCTCGGCCCTCGTCTTCGCGCGCCTCATCGTTCTTCCCGTCGAAGGGGCGGTTCTCGCCCTCATGAGCCGCTTCGGAGGCTCCTTCGGACACCTGCGCACGGGCGCCGACGTCGTGATCGTCACCTGCGCCGCCGTCGCCTCCTGGATCGCCTTCGGGGATTTCGAAGGGCTCGGCTTCGGAACCCTCATCGCCGCGCTCCTCTCGGGAACCTTCGCCAAATTCTTCCTGCGCGGTTGGGGACGCGTCTTCCCGGAACACCGCATCATCCCCTAAACACGGTATGGAGGATGGCGCAACCTCATTGATCCGAATCAAAATTTCGACGATTCCTGAATTTTCTTTCCGCCTCAATCTGCTAAGGTGATTCGAAAGCGCGCCGAGATCCGGCGCGCAAAGGAAGAAAGGTTACGCCATGCAACACAACAATCGACGATTGCGGGCCCTACCCGCCCAAGCGATTTCCTTCTGCAACGTTCGCCCGTTCGTTGCGCTTTCGGCCGTCCTCACTTCCTCCTCCCGCTCCTCCTCTACATCCTCCCGTTCTTGATCTGAACGGGCGGGACCTCTTGCCGTCATCCCCGACTCCCGGACGGCGTCTCTCCAACCCTCTTATTCATTGATTGATCCGGTTTGTCGCCGGCGCACCGTTTTTCGGGCCGCATTGTATCCGTGCCCTCCGTGCGCACCGACCGCGACCGGTTCAGCACCCCGCATAGGAGCCCTCTCATGGACCTCATCAAAAACTGGAAGCTGCACCTTCTGGCCGTTCTCATCGTCTGCGTGGCGGAGTGGATCGGCATGCAAAAGTTCGGACTCGTCGTCCTCTTGCCTCTCCTCTACGCCCTCGTTTTGGGCGGCATCGTCTCCTGGCCGCGTCTGGGCATCCTGAACGCCGCCCAGATGGAGCGCGCCTCGCACTTCATGCCGATCGCCATGCTCATGCTCATCGCCAAGATCGGCCTCGACATCGGTCCGAACCTCTCGATGCTCCTCAATTCGGGGCTCGCCCTCATCATGCAGGAATTCGGCCACTTCTTCGGTACGCTCATCTTCGGTCTGCCTGTCGCGCTTCTTCTCGGCATGCGCCGCGAAGCGATCGGCGCCTGCTACTCGATCGACCGCGAAGCCAACGTCGCCATCATCGGCGAGAAGTTCGGGATGGACTCGCCCGAAGGCCGCGGCGTCATGGGCATGTACATCTGCGGGACGGTCTTCGGCGCCCTCTGGGTGTCGGTGCTCGCGGGCGTCGTCGCACAGCTCGGCTGGTTCCACCCGCACGCCCTGGCGATGGGCGCCGGCATCGGTTCGGCGAGCATGATGGCCGCCGCCACGGGCTCGATCATCGCGGCCTATCCCGGAGAAGCCGAACTCGTCTCGGCCTACGCCGCGGCCGCCAACCTGATGACCTCGGTCCTCGGCATCTACTTCGCGCTCTTCGTGTCGCTGCCCGTCACGATCAAGATCTACGAATTCTTCATGGAACGGCGCAACCGCAAGCACGCCTGACCCCGTAACCCACACACAGGAAAAGAATCATGCAGAACCTCGCCAAAATGAAGGACATCCTCTTCATCCTCCTCGTTACGGGCGTCTTCACCCTGATTTCGAATCTCGCGGGCGGCCACATCAAGACGATCGGCGAACCCTCGATCGGCGTCCTCATCCTCGTCGCGATCTCCGCGCTCGGCGCCCTTCTCTCGATGCTCCCGGGCTTCAAGAAGCTCCCCATGGTCTTCTGGGTGTCGCTCATCGCCGTCGTCGTGTCGCTGCCGCAGTTCCCGGGCTCGGACGTTCTCCTCTCCTACACGAAGCAGGTGAACTTCCTCGCCATCACGACCCCGATCCTCGCCTACGGCGGTTTGTGCCTCGGCAAGGACCTCGAAGCCTTCCGCCAGCTCTCCTGGCGCATCGTCCCGGTGGCGCTCGCCGTCGCGGCGGGCAGCTTCCTCTGCGCCACCTTCCTCGCGGAAATCATGCTGCACCTCGAAGGGATTTTCTGATTTCGTTCGTTTGACACTTTGACTTCAAAGAGATTTTCACCATGACCAAGGAAGAACTGAAGGCTGCGCTTTGCGCCGCCATTGAACAGCGTCTCGATGACATCCGTGCGATCGGCATGTCGATCGCCGAAGAGCCCGAACTCGGCTACAAGGAAGTAAAGACGAGCGCGAAGGTGCGGGAAGCCTTCGACCGTCTCGGCATCGCCTACGAAACGGGCTTCGGCGTCACGGGCGTCAAAGCCCGCCTCGCGGGCGCCGGCCACCGCCGAACGGTGGCGCTTTTGGGCGAACTCGACGCCATCGTCTGCCGCGAACATCCGATGAGCGACCCCGTCACCGGGGCGGCCCACTGCTGCGGGCACAACGTGCAGATCGCCAACCTCGTCGCCGTCGCGATGGCGATGAAGGACGTCGACGCCATGAAGTACCTCGGAGGCGACCTCGTGCTCTTCGCGGTCCCGGCCGAAGAGTACGTGGAGATCGAATACCGCAACAAGCTGCGCGAAGAAAAGAAGATCGAATTCTTGGGCGGCAAGGCCCAGATTATTGCCGAAGGCGGGTTTGACGACGTCGACATGGCGCTGCAGATGCACGTCGATCCTGCGACGCACCCTGAAGGAAACTTCCAGGTGGGCAACACCTCGAACGGCTTTATCGGCAAGCTCATCACGTACCGCGGCAAGGCTGCACACGCTGCGGGCGCGCCCGACAAGGGCGTCAACGCCCTCAACGCCGCCATGATGGGCGTCATGGGCGTGAACGCCATCCGCGAAACCTTCCGCGAAGACGACTGCGTGCGCTTCCACCCGATCATCAACGCCGGGGGCGACCTCGTGAACGTCATTCCCGACTACGTGAAGATGGAAAGCTACGTGCGCGCCTCGAACCTTCCCGCCATGAAGGACGTCAACGCCCGCATCAACCGCGCCCTCGAAGCGGGCGCCATGGCGCTCGGCGCCGAGTGCGACATCCACGACCTCGCGGGCTACCTCCCGATGAAGCCCGACGAAAACTTCCGCGCGGTGCTCCGCGCAAACGCCGAAAAGATCTTCGGCGCCGAATTCGTGACGGAAGGCGAACACGCCGCGGGCTCCACCGACATGGGCGACGTCTCGCACCTCATGCCGGTCGTCCATCCCTGGGTCGGCTGCGTCTCGGGCGTTCTCCACGGCGCCAACTACCGTCTCACCGACGAAAAGACGGCCTTCACGAAGACCCCGCAGGTGCTCGCCGGAACGATCGTCGACCTTCTCTGGGACGACGCCGCCGAAGCCGAACGCATCTGCGCGGCCCACAAGCCCGAACTCACGAAGGCCGAATACCTCGAATACATGCGCTCCTTCGCCTGACCGAAGACGCATTTCCCCCTCACGCATCCCCGTGTGAAGAGGTCCCGTCCCCGCCCTCGGGGCGGGACCTCGCCTTCTTGGAAAACCCTCCTCTGACGCCTCTCGCAGTAAGCAATTCCCGCTCTATTGTCGACAATTGTCCACCGATAGCGGTTTCTCTCGACTTAGCGCAAAGAACCTTCATTTAACTTCGCGCACGCGCGATAAACCCGCGGGGCTTTCCGTATGATGAGCGAACACTCTCGGATCGGTCCCGGCCCTCCGGGGCCTCTTGCGGGACACTTGACCAAAACTCAGCCAAAAGGAACTCCCGATGAATCTGCGCAAAGTCCTCTTCGCCCTCGGCACCGCCGCCCTCTGCACGACCGCCTTCACGAACGCCGTCGCGCGCGACGTGCTGCGCGTCGGCACGGAACCGACCTTCGCTCCGTTCGAATATCTCGACTCCGCCACGAAGACCTACGCGGGCTACGACATGGACCTCATCCGCGCCGTCGCCGACAAGGCGGGCTACGACGTCGAAATCATCAACATGGGCTTCGACGCTCTGATTCCGGCCCTGAGTTCCGGCACGATCGACGTGATCGCCGCGGGCGTCTCCATCACGGAAGAGCGCGCCAAGCGCGTCGACTTCACGACGCCCTACTACACGACGGGCCTCTCGATTCTCGTGCAGAAGAAGAACGCGGGCACGTTGAAGACCATGAAGGACCTCGAAGGCAAGCGCATCGCCGTGCAGATCGGCACGACGGGCGCCGAAAAGGCCAAGTCCATCAAGGGCGCCGACGTGGTGAGCTTCAACACGACGAGCGACGCCTTCATGGATCTTGCCCAGGGCGGCTGCGACGCCGTGATTCTCGACCGTCCCGTCATCGCCTACTTCCTGAAGAACCAGCCCCGCGCCGCCAAACGCGTACAGCTGCAGCCCGGCGTCGATGACGCCGCCGATTTCGGCTTCGCCGTGAAGAAGGGCAACGCCGAACTGCTGCAGAAGCTCAACGCCGGCCTCAAGGCCGTGAACGATTCGGGCGAAGGCAAGAAGATCTTCGAGAAGTACTTCGCCGAATAATCTCCGAAACCGCCGAGCCGTCCTGCGGGACGGCCGCGGACCGAAGGGAGCCCGAGAGCTCCCGTTTTTCCACCCTCACTTTCGATCCCGTCCCCGACGCTGAACCATGGAATTCGATTTCGCCCTCGTCACCCAATGTCTGCCGCTTCTGATCAAGGGAGCGGGCCTCACGCTGCAGATTACGGCGCTCGCCGTCGGCATCGGCCTCATTCTCGGCCTCATCCTCGGCATGGCGCAGCTCTCGCGCCACTGGTTCCTGCACATGCCCGCGAAGATCTACGTGGACTTCATCCGCGGCACGCCGCTCCTCATTCAGATCTTCATCATCTACTTCGCGCTCCCGAACATCCTCGGCACCCGCATCGATCCCTTCGTCGCGGCGGTGACGGCCTGCTCGATGAATTCGGGCGCCTACATCGCGGAAATCTTCCGCGGCGGCATTCAGTCGATCTCGCAGGGCCAGATGCGCGCGGGGCTCTCACTCGGCATGACCTACGGCCAGACGATGCGCTACATCATCCTCCCGCAGGCCTTCAAGCGCATCATTCCGCCGCTCGGCAACGAATTCATCGCCATGCTGAAGGACTCGTCCCTCGTTTCCGTGATCGGTTTTGAAGAACTCACCCGCTCGGGTCAGCTCGTCATCGCGGAAACTTACGCGACGATTGAAATCTGGACCTGCGTGGCGCTCATCTACCTCATCCTCACGCTCTCGATTTCGCAGCTCGTGCGTCTCCTCGAACGCCGCTATCGTCTCTCGGACGAGCGCTGAGACCAAAGCTTCGGCTCCCAGGGATTTCGGCCGCCACCCGCTTCGGGAGGGCGGCCTTTCCATGTTTGCCGTCCCGTCCTGCGCGGTCCTTTGCAAATAAGGTCGCAGGGGCGAAAAATTCCCGTCATTTCCCGCACACATCGCTGAAAAGACGGGTACAATCACGCATTCCACGGCTCGAGTCTCAACGCTCGTGTCCGCAAGTTCACCTTATTTCTTACGTTTTAGGAAATCAAATGTCCGTTGAAATGAACAAGTCTGAGATCGTTGCGAAGTTCCAGCGCGCCGAAGGCGACACCGGATCGCCCGAAGTGCAGGTCGCTCTTCTGACCGCCCGCATCAACCACCTCACGGAACACTTCAAGGTTCACGCCAAGGATCACCACTCCCGCCGCGGCCTTCTCCGCATGGTTTCGCGTCGCCGCAAGCTCCTTGACTACCTCAAGCGCACCGACCTCAACGCTTACCGCGCTCTGATTGAAGCCCTCAATCTCCGCAAGTAAGTCGAGCATTTCATCTCAGCGAACGGCCTGTCACATCGGACAGGCCGTCGTCGCATTTTCATCACCCCAAGGAACGTTTCGAATCCGTTCCGGCGCGAGGGACACTTCGCGCGTTGCGACATGAGCCGATGAGGGGATCCTCCCCGCCCTTCGCCTGATGCCGCAGCGTGTTTCCGGATCTTCCGGCCCTCGGGCGGCGCAGACTTCGAAGCTTTCCGCCACAGCAAAGAGGAAACATCGAAATGTCCATGTTCCACAAGGTTTCGAAGTCCTTCCAGTTCGGCGCCCACCAGGTGACGTTGACGACGGGCGAAATCGCCCGCCAGGCCACCGGCGCCTGCGTCTGCCAGATGGGCGACACGGTCGTGCTCGCCACGGTCGTCGCCAAGAAGGAAACTAAGCCCGGCCAGGACTTCTTCCCGCTCACGGTCGACTACATTGAAAAGACCTACGCCGCCGGCAAGATCCCCGGGGGCTTCTTCAAGCGCGAAGGCCGTCCCTCGGAAAAGGAAACGCTCACTTCCCGCCTCATCGACCGCCCGATCCGCCCGCTCTTCCCGGACGGCTTCTTCAATGAAGTGCAGGTCATCATTCACGTCCTCTCGGCCGATCCGATGATCGATCCGGACATTCCCGCGATGATCGGCGCCTCCGCCGCCCTCTCGCTTTCGGGCATTCCCTTCCGCGGCCCGATCGGCGCCTGCCGCGTGGGCTACATCGACGACGCCTTCGTGATCAACCCGACCACCGAGCAGCTCAAGCGCTCGCGCCTCGACCTCGTCGTCGCCGGTACGGAACGCGCCGTCCTCATGGTTGAATCCGAAGCCGACATCCTTCCCGAAGCCACGATGCTCGAAGCCGTCGTGACGGGTCACAAGGCTCTGCAGGCCGCCGTCACCGCGATCAACGAACTCGTCGCCGAAGCCGGCAAGCCCGCCTGGGACTGGGCCCCCGCTCCGAAGAACGAAGCCCTCATCGCCCGCATCGTCGAACTCTCCGACGAAGGCCTCAAGGCCGCCTATGCGATCCGCTCCAAGCAGGCCCGCATGGAAAAGCTGCGCGAAGTCTACGCCGCCGTCGAAGCCCAGCTCACGGCCGACGCCGAAGCCGCCGGCACGGAAGCCCCGGACATGAACGAAGTCCACGGCATCCTCTTTGAACTCGAAGCCAAGCTCGTTCGCTCCAAGATCCTCAACGGCGAACCCCGCATCGACGGCCGCGACACGCGCACGGTCCGTCCGATCGAAATCCGCCAGAGCGTTCTTCCGCGCACCCACGGTTCCGCCCTCTTCACCCGCGGCGAAACTCAGGCCCTCGTCACGACGACGCTCGGCACGAAGCAGGACGAACAGATCGTCGACGGCCTCTGCGAAGAAACGCACGAGCGCTTCATGCTCCACTACAACATGCCCCCGTTTGCCACGGGCGAAACGGGCCGCGTGGGCTCGCCCAAGCGCCGCGAAATCGGTCACGGCCGTCTCGCCAAGCGCGCCCTGAAGGCCGTCCTCCCGTCGGCCGACGAATTCCAGTACACGATCCGCGTTGTTTCCGAAATCACGGAATCGAACGGTTCCTCCTCGATGGCCTCCGTTTGCGGCGGCTGCCTCTCGATGCTCGACGCGGGCGTTCCGCTCAAGGACTACGTCGCGGGCGTCGCCATGGGCCTCATCAAGGAAGGCAACAAGTTCGCGGTCCTCACCGACATTCTCGGCGACGAAGACCACCTGGGCGACATGGACTTCAAGGTCGCCGGCACGGCCGAAGGCGTCACGGCTCTGCAGATGGACATCAAGATCGAAGGCATCACGCCCGAAATCATGCAGGCCGCTCTCGCGCAGGCCCACGACGGCCGTCAGCACATTCTCGGCCGCATGCACGAAATGGCCGGCGGCGGCGCGCACGAACTCTCCGACTTCGCTCCGCGCATGGTCTCCTTCAAGATCAATCCGGAAAAGATCCGCGACGTGATCGGCAAGGGCGGTTCCGTCATCCGCGGTCTCACGGAAGAAACCGGCACGACGATCAACGTCGAAGACGACGGCACCGTCACGATTTCGAGCCCCGACATGGCCCGCGTCGCCGAAGCCCGCCGCCGCATCGAAGAGATCACGGCCGAAGTCGAAGTCGGCCAGATCTACGAAGGCACGGTGCAGCGCCTCCTCGACTTCGGCGCCATCGTCTCTCTCCTGCCGGGCAAGGACGGCCTCCTTCACATCAGCCAGATCGCCCGTGAACGCGTCAACCAGGTCTCCGACTACCTCAAGGAAGGCCAGAAGGTCCGCGTCAAGGTGATCGAAGCCGATGAAAAGGGACGCGTGCGTCTCTCGATGAAGGCTCTCCTCGCCGACAACGAATAATTCCGCGTCCGCAGGGATCCACGCCCGATGCGGCACGAGCCGCATCGGGTTTTTCTTCGGCGTTTGCGAAATTTCTTCGGAACGGCCGGCGCAAGTCACGCTAAAATAGCGGGATTCCTTCTTTTCGCCGCGGGAATTCGTTCCCGCTCACCAAGAACGACATTCGATGCAACGGATTTCTCTCGCTGTCGCCAACTGGAAGATGAACGGCACGCTCGCCGACGCAAAACGGTGGGCCGAAGGCTTTGCGCCCCTCGCCCCCGCGCTCGAAGGCGTGGAGACCGTCGTCTGCGCGCCCGTGCTTCACCTTCCTTTGCTTCACGCCTCCCTTCCCGAATCCGTTCGACTCGGGGCCGAGGACGTGAGCGCCTACACGAACGGCGCCCATACGGGTGACGTATCCGCCGCAATGCTCGCCGACGCCGGCGTCGACTGGGTGATCGTCGGTCACTCGGAGCGTCGCGCCGAAGCGGGCGACACGGACGAACGCGTTCTCGAAAAGGCGCGCCGAGCTTCGGAGGCGGGGCTCTCCACGATTCTGTGCGTGGGCGAAACGCTCGAAGAACGCCGCGCGGGGAGCACCGAATCGGTGCTCGAACGCCAACTCGTCTCGGTTCTCTCGGGGCTCAAGCCCGGGGAACTGGCCGCCCTCGCCTACGAACCCGTCTGGGCGATCGGCACGGGCGAAGCGGCAAGCCCCGAGACGGCCCAGGCCGTCGCACGGCATCTGCGCGGCCTCGTAGCCCGTCATTGGGGCGAGGAGCGGGCCGCCCGCCTTCCCGTCCTATACGGCGGGAGCGTCAACGAAAAGAACGCCGCTCAGTTTTTCGCGTGCCCCGACATCGACGGCGCGCTCGTGGGCGGGGCCTCGCTCGATCCCGAACGCTTTGGACACATCGCCAAGGCGCTCAAGGCTCGTCACTGATCCCTCGCCAAGACCAACCGTTTTACGATCTTCCCTTCAGGTTCAGCCATGCATTTTCTTCTCAGCGTAGCTCTCGTTTTGCAGATCATCTCCGCCGTCGTCGTCATCGTGCTCGTCCTCATGCAGCACGGCAAGGGCGCCGATCTCGGCGCCGCCTTCGGTTCGGGCGCCTCCGGGAGCCTCTTCGGCGCATCGGGCAGCGCCAACTTCCTCTCGCGCTCCACCGCCATCGCCGCCACGGTCTTCTTCTGCTCGACCATCGCGCTCACCCTCGCTTCGGGCGCCTTCAACAAGCGTTCCGCCCAGCCCACGGGCGGCGTTCTCGGCACCGTCGAGGCCCCGGCGCAGACGACCGCTCCGGCCGTTCCCGCCGATACGCAAAATGGTTCGTCGCAGCCCCTTGACAAGAACGGCGTTCCCATGTAAAATTCTTCTCCTCTGACGCGTTGAACACCTCAAGTTCACGAAAGGACGCATCAGAGAACAACTCGATGAAAGGCCGCGGTCGTGGCGAAATTGGTAGACGCACTATCTTGAGGGGGTAGCGGAGCAATCCATATGAGTTCAAATCTCATCGACCGCACCACGGACTGGGGTATCGCCAAGCTGGTTAAGGCATCGGATTCTGAATCCGACATGCGTAGGTTCGAATCCTACTACCCCTGCCACGCAATCAAAGAGCCCGATGTTCACCGGAACGTCGGGCTTTTTGTCGTTTTTCCCCTGCGCGTCCCGGCAGCCGAAGCCGCCGGAGCGCCGAACGATCACTTCATCGCAGAGGGGAGCACAAGCGAGCGCACGTCGAGCGCCTTCTTCATCATGCCGTTGTCGATGAGGAACTGCATGTCCTTTTCGAGCCCCTTGACGTCGCCTTCGTTCAGAACGTCATAGAAGTTCGACCACTCGTAGAGCTTCGTCGCCTCGTCGAGCGTGATGCCCTGCTCCTTGGCGCCCATGGCGAGCGCTTCGTCCTTATTTTCCTGAATCCACTTCCAGGTGTTGCGGTGCACTTCGATCACGCGCGCGTAGGCTTCGGGGTATTCCGCGGCGAAGGATTTGCGCACCGTCATCACGAGGTTCGGCTCGACGAGCCCCTCGCAGGTCGTAATGGTCTTTGCGCCCGCGGCATTCGCTTTGATGATGCCGTTCGCGGCGACTAGGCCCGCGTCGATTTTGCCGGCGACCACGGCCGTCATGGCGGCGCCCGGGTCCATGTTGACGAAGTTCACGTCGTTGATCGTCATGCCTTCCTTGGCGAGAGCCGCCACGAGCATCTGATGCAGAACCGTCCCCTTTGGACCGCCCACGGTCTTGCCCTTCAAGTCCTTCACCGTCAGGTTCGAACCGGGTTTCCCCACCATCGCGAAGATCTTTTCGGGATGCGCCACGCCCGTCGCGATCGCGATGGGATTTCCGGCCCCGGCACCCAAAAGGAGACTCGCCGTATTCATCACGGCCGAGAAGTCGAGCGCCCCCGACGCCATGGCGAGACTCTGATCGGCTCCCGAATTGATGACGCGCCAGTTCACCTTGACGCCGTCCTTTTCAAAGGCCTTTTCCAAAAGCCCCTGCTCCTTCATCACGATGTTCTGCAGATTGAAGGGCGCCTTCACGTAGGTGATGTTGATTTCCTTCGGGAAGTCCGCGGCTTGCGCGGCAAGGGCGAGGCCGCCCGCAAGAAGGACGGCGATGAGCTGTTTTTGCATTTGGCAACTCCAGAACGGATGCGATCCGATTTGTACGGATCTATTTGCGAATGATTCCTGTCGATTCTAGCGCCGCGAAGCCCCGAACGGAAACGGTCCGCCGTTATCACGGGAAAAAGAAGCGCGGGATCTCCCGAGGTGGGGCGAAAACCATTCGCTTTGCCGCGTCGGCGTATACTCTTTGCACGGACCAACCCTTCTCTTTCCCGATAAGACATCATGGCCATCGACACCGCCCGCGAAGTTGAAGCCCGACTCATCGCGCTTGAAAAGCGCTTCGGCATCCGCATTCTCTACGCCGTGGAGGCGGGGAGCCGCAGCTGGGGCTATCCTTCGCCCGACTCCGACTACGACGTACGCTTCATCTACGCCTACGACTACCGCCGCTATCTCGAACTCACGCCCCCGGCGGACGTGATTGAAAACCACGACGACGAACTCTGGGACATCGTCGGCTGGGACATCCGCAAGAGCCTCACGCTCCTCAAGAAGGGGAGCCCTTCGATCGCGCAGTGGCTCTACGCACCGATCGTCTACCGCCAGAACCGCGAGTTCGTGCAGGCGATGCGCGACCTCCTGCACATCACGAATCCCCGCACGCGACTTTACTGGGCCTACCGCTCGACCGCCCACAGCCTCGTGCAGGAATACATCCTCGGCAAGGACGAAGTGAACTACAAGAAGCTTCTCTTCACGGTGCAGTCGACGCTTGCGATGCGCTGGGTCGAAACGCGCGACGCGATCGCGCCGTCGCTCTTCAGCGAGCTCGTGGGCGAACTCGTCACGGACGAGTCGCTGCTTGCCGAAATCGACGGACTCGTGCGCATCAAGGCCGAATCCGACAACGTCGAAGGCTCGAAGCGGCTCTTTCCGAACCTCCTTCGCTTCATCGAGGACAGCTTCAGCGAGACGCAGCCGCCCTTTGCCGAAGACGTCCTCATTTCGGACGCGCCCTTCGACCGCTTCCTCTTGCGCGTCCTCGACCTTCCCGCCTGACCGGCGCGATCGATTCGACAAAAGGGGCGGTCCACGACGGACCGCCCCTCTTTCTTTTTCGGATGCCGAACAAGCAAAAAGCCCGACATTCGTCGAGCTTTTTCGCCGGAAAATCCTCTCAAGATTACTTGAGCTTCGTTTCCTTGTAGATCACGTGCTTGCGAGCCACCGGATCGAACTTCGAGATTTCCATCTTGCCGGTGGACGTCTTCTTGTTCTTCGTGGTGGTGTAGAAGTGACCGGTACCGGCCGTCGATTCAAGCTTGATCTTTTCGCGGGCGCCTTTCGCCATGGTGAAACTCCTTGAAAATTACATTTCGCCGCGGGCGCGGAGGTCCGCCAAAACCGCATCAATACCAATCTTGTCAACCGTACGCAGGCCGGCCGTCGTCAAACGCAGACGAACCCAGCGGTTTTCGCTTTCAACCCAGAAACGGCGGTACTGCAGGTTGGGCATGAAGCGACGCTTGGTCTTGTTGTTCGCGTGCGAGACGTGATGGCCGACCATCGGCGCCTTACCGGTGACTTGACACACTCGTGCCATCTCTAACTCCAGTCAAAAAAAGTTCATCCCGCAAGAGACCGGGGCCGTCATGCGAGTGAAGGAAAAAGGGGAATTATACGCCTGAACAAGTCAATGCCGCCACTCGGAAGCTCTTTTGCGTCATCCGAGCCGATGCCCCATAGTGTCAGAACAGGGATCCGGCGTGCCTTTTGTCGGCGTGGAGACGCATTGTACCTGTTTTTCGGTCTTTGTGTTCGATTTTGGCTAAAATCTTTTGCTTCGAGTCCGAATTTTCGGTGCACTCCCTTCTCTTTGAGGTCCGACATGCAAGTTCTCCTCGCTCAGCCCCGCGGTTTCTGCGCCGGCGTGACGCGCGCCATCGCCATCGTGGAACGGGCGCTCAAGCTCTACGGCTCCCCCATCTACGTGCGCCACGAAATCGTGCACAACCGCACGGTCGTCGAAAATCTGCGCGAGCGCGGCGCCGTCTTCGTCGACGATCTCGCCGACGTTCCCGAAGGCGCGACCGTCGTCTTCTCGGCCCACGGCGTGCCGCGCGCCGTCGAGGAGGAGGCCCGCGAGAGAGGGCTTCGCGTCTTTGACGCCACCTGCCCGCTCGTTACGAAGGTTCACCGCGAAGTCGGCCGCATGCGCGAGGAAGGCCGCACCATCATCATGATCGGCCACGCCGGCCACCCCGAGGTCGAAGGAACGATGGGCCAGGTCGAAGACGGGATCGTCCTCGTCGAGAGCCCCGAAGACGTCAAGGCCCTGCGCCTTGACGACGAGAGCCACCTCGCCTACGTCACGCAGACGACGATCAGCGCCGACGACAGCGCCATGACGATCGCCGCCCTCAAGGAGCGCTTCCCCGACATTCTCGAGCCGCGCCGCCAGGACATCTGCTACGCGACGCAGAACCGTCAGGCGGCCGTGAAAGCCCTTGCGCGCACGCCCGTCGACGTTGTGCTCGTGATCGGGTCGGCGACGAGCTCGAATTCGAACCGTCTGCGCGAAGTCGCCGAGCGAGAAGGCACGCGCGCCTATCTCGTCGACACGGCCGAGCACGTCGACCTCGAGTGGTTCCGCGGCGTCTCGCGCGTAGGCGTCACGGCCGGCGCCTCCGCCCCCGAATCCCTCGTGCAGGAGGTGGTCGCCTTCCTCAGGGAACACGCCGCCGCGAACGAAGTCGTCGCCATGCCAGGCGTCGAAGAGAACGTCGCCTTCCCGCTCCCCAAGGGCCTGCGCGAAGAAGACGAATTCAACTATTGATCGAGAGAGAAAATGGCCAAGGAAAAGCATCAGAGCCTCACCCCCGCCACGCAGTGGCTCAAGGCCCACAAGATTCCCTTTGAAGAGAAGTCCTACGAATACGTCGAACACGGCGGCACGGCGCTCGCCGCCTCCTCCTGCGGACTCGATCATCACCAGGTGATCAAGACCCTCATCATGGAGGACGAACACGCCAAGCCGCTCGTCATCCTGATGCACGGGGACGCGGAAGTCTCAACGAAGAACCTCGCCCGGCAGATCGGCGTCAAGCACGTCGCCCCCTGCAAGCCCGAACAGGCGCAGCGCAACTCCGGCTACTTCGTGGGCGGCACGAGCCCGTTCGGCACGAAAAAGGCGATGCCCGTCTACGTCGAGCGCACGATCCTCGACATGGAAAAGATCTTCATCAACGGCGGCCGCCGCGGCTATCAGGTCGGCATCGACCCGAAGGTCCTACGCGACGTGCTCGGCGCCAAGCCCGTGGACTGCGCCATTTACGAAGAATAAGACCGTCGGATCACCCGTTGCCGACAACTAAGCAGACGCTCTCTTCCCTGCGCCACAGGGAGAGAGCGTTTTTATTCCTACACAGAGGGACACTCTTCTCCGATCGTATTCGACAAACCTCACAGCTTTTCTTCGTTTGTCGAATATGATCGATAAATCTTGCTCTTGTCGTCGTTTATCGAATATGATCGACAAATAAGTCGTTCCTTCATCGTTTATCGATCACATTCGATTTTTCCGATGTTAAACACGCGAAGCGAGTCTTCGTCTTGTCTTTGCCGTTGCCGACTATCGCCCCCTCTCTCTAATGAGAGGGGGCGATAGGTTCGCCTGGGGAGAGAATTTTTGCAGTATCGGTAGAATCGTCCTCGCAATCCTCGGATCAACGAAGAAACGCCTTTGTACGAGCCCAAACACCACACAAGCGACCTAACTCAAGGAGCGGCGCCATCTTCCCCGCGGGAATGATCGGGGACGATGCGTCGGATGATCCATGCAACTCTTTCACCGTCCCGATCTTCTCAAGAAAATCCAACCCTACTACGAAGACGGTCTCGTTAAGGTGTTGACCGGCCTTCGTCGTTGCGGGAAATCTAGCCTGTTGCGTTTGATTGCCTATGACATCCAATCGCGACTCGATCATCCGGAAGAAGATTTTCTCTTTCTGAATTTCGAGGACTTCTCTTTGCGCAACTTGACGCAACCCGAGGTGTTGCACGCTTACATCTTGGAAAAAGCGAAGAATGCCCGAAAGCGACTCACCGTTTTCCTTGACGAAATCCAGAACGTAGACTCCTGGGAACAGGTCGTCAATTCACTTCGCAGCCGTGAAATCTGCAACCTTTACGTCACGGGCTCCAATTCAAAACTCCTTTCAGGCGAGTTGGCTACGCATCTAGCCGGACGTGCCTTGCAATTCGAAGTCACGCCGTACTCATTCAAAGAGTTCCGTCATGTTCGAAAAACCCTTCTTCCCACTGCGACGGAAGAGGAAATCTGGCACGACTACCTTCTCTGGGGAGGCATGCCGGCCGTTGCAAACTACGTCAACATTTCCGACGCCAACCTATATCTTGTGGATCTGTTTCGATCCGTTGTGTTACGAGACATCACCAGCCGCCACAACATCCGCAGCACACGGACTTTGGAGACCACACTTGCCTATCTCATGGAGCAAATCGGACATCGAATTTCTCTCGACAACATAGAGAAATTTCTCAAGTCAGAGCGTATTTCCGTTTCTCGCGAAACACTTACCGATTACGTCCGCATGGCATCCGAAGCATGCCTGCTTACTGAAGTCGAAGGCACCGACACCATCGGCAAAGCTCGTTTCCGCTTTCGTCCAAAGATGTATCTCACCGATCACGGATTCCGGCAGGCGATCTCCTCAGGAATTAATGAACGTGGCATTGATCAGGTTTTGGAGAACATCGTCTTTATGGAACTGCGCCGACGCGGGTGGTCTGTTCACTACGGAACCCGCAATGAGAAGGAAGTCGACTTCGTCGCCGAAAAACAAGGAGAGCGCCGATACGTTCAGGTCTCTTATCTGTTGGCCTCCGAAGAAACCATTCGAAGAGAGTTTGCTCCGTTTTATGAAATGCGGGACAACTGGCCCAAACTTGCTCTGTCCTTGGATCCCATCCAACGCTCTCAAAACGGCTTTACACACGAAAACCTTAGAGAGTGGCTCTTGAAAGACGACTGACGAACCCGCGGCTGAAGAAAAAGCCCGGAACCATCAGTTTCGTTCCGGGCCTTGCCGTAGGAGACAAATACTTACGGGATCAATCGCGCTCGAGCACGGCCGCGAAGAAACCGTCCGTATTGTTCACGTGTGGGAGCATCTGGAAGTAGTCGCCGAAGCGCTCCCACTGCTTCGCGTCGAGGACGATCTTCTGGCTCTCGAGCACTTCGCGCGCGGGCACGAGGTGCCACTCGGGGTGTTCCGCGAGGAAGGCTTCGACCACGCCCTGATTTTCCCGCCGGAGAATCGAGCAGGTCGCATAGACGAGGCGGCCGCCCGACTTCACGAGACGGCTCGCGTGCTCGAGAACCGACTTCTGAATCGCGTTGATGCGTTCGAGCTCTTCGGGCGACAGGCGCCACTTGAGGTCGGGGTTGCGGCGGAAGGTGCCCGTCCCCGTGCAGGGCGCGTCGATGAGCACCCGATCGAACTTCCCGTTGAGGCGGCGGACGCGGTGGTCCTGTTCGTTGCGGATCGCAATCGGGTGCACGTTCGTGAGACCCGCGCGGCGCATGCGGGGCGCCATGCCGGCGAGGCGTTTTTCGTTCACGTCGAAGGCGTAGAGGCGTCCCGTCGAGCGCATGAGCGCGCCCATGGCGAGGGTCTTGCCGCCCGCGCCCGCGCAGAAGTCGCATACCATTTCGCGGCGGCGCGGCTGCACGAGGCGCGCGATGAGCTGGCTCCCTTCGTCCTGAACGTCCACCTTTCCGTCCTTGTAGATCGCCCACTGCGTGAGGCCGGGCTTCGTCGGCAGACGAACGCCTTCGGGACTGTAGGGCGTGGCGAAGGCTTCGACGCCGTTGCGGGCGAGCTCTTCGAGGACCTCTTCGCGCGTCGCCTTGAGAAGGTTCACGCGAAGGTCGAGAGGCGCCCCTTCGAGCATCGCCGGATAGAGCGCGTCCGTGTCGTCGTACTGCGCTTCGACCAAGTCGTAGAGCCACTGCGGCAGTTCGGCGCGCACGTGCGCCGGGGCCTTCGAGAGGTCCGCTTCGAGAACGTTCTTCAAGGGGCCCGCTTCGGGACCGATCGAGGATTCGGCGATGGCGTCAAGCCCGTGCTGGCGCGCAAGCGCCACGAGCGCCGCGAGACGCGGCGCACGGTCGGGACGCACCGGGCGCATGGCCCAGCGGATCGACGCGTAGTGCCGAAGAGCGTAGTAGATCCCTTCGGCGATGAGACCGCGGTCGCGCATGCCGAGCTTCGGATTGCTCTTGAAAAAGAGCTTCATCAGCACGTCCGCCGGCCCGTCGAGCTTGAGGATCACGGAGAGTGCGCGCGTCAATTCGTCAACGATGAGGCTCGTGATGCGAACGCGGCCCGGAGCGAGCGGGGCCATGCGCTTTTCAGGCGTCTTCGTCCCTTCGACGCGGACGTTGCCGCGGGCGTGACGCTCCTGACGGCGGCGCTTGTCGGCCGCGATCTGGCGCTCCGTGCGACGGCCTTCAGGCTTTTCCGTGCGGCGGGGCTTCTGCATCGCAAAGGCGCGACGCTTGGGAAATTTGGATTCGGTCATAGAAAAATTCAGGAAAAAATGGCGAGTTCCCGGGCGGTGGCGTCGTCCATGACGGCGCGGCCCTCTTCAAGGCGCACGCGCCCTTCGAGGAAGGCCTTTACCACGGCGGGATAGAGCTTGTGTTCGAGAACGAGACCGCGATCGGCGAGCGTGTCGGGGGTGTCGGTCGGAAGGACGGGCACGACGGCCTGGCCGATGATGGCGCCGCCGTCAAGCACCGAGCTCACGAAGTGCACGGTCGAGCCGTGCACGCGGCAGCCCGCTTCGATCGCCCGTTCGTGGGTGTGAAGCCCCGGAAAGAGCGGCAGAAGGGCCGGGTGAATGTTGAGCATGCGTCCTACGAAGCGGTCCGTGAAGACGGGCGTCAGAACGCGCATGAAGCCCGCGAGCACCACGAGGTCGGGTTCGTACGAGGCGACGAGGTCGCCGAGAGCCTTGTCGAACTCTTCGCGCGAGGCGAAGGTCTTATGGTCGAGCGCCTTGGCTTCGATGCCGTTGTTGCGGGCCGTGACGAGGCCCTTCGCTTCGGGACGGTTGGAAATCACGGCGCGGATTTCGGCGCCGACCGTGTCGGCCCAACGTTCCGCGCGGGAGCGCTCGAGAATCGCCTCAAAATTGCTGCCGCGGCCGGAAATCAGAATGACGATGTTTTTCATGGGAGAAAACGGGTCCGTGCCCGCCGCACAGGGGAGCGCGGGGCGCAGAGCCCGGAAAGGAGTTGAATCGCTTCGCAGGAAAGGCCGTTAGTGTAGCGCAAAGCGGCGAAAACCCACAGGATTTTTGCCGCCTGCTTCGCTTTTTTCCGTCAGACGGCGCCCGCACCGAAAAGGTCGGCGAGCTCGTCGTTCGAGAGGTCTCCGATCCAGGTTTCTCCCGTCGCGACGGTGAGGTCGGCGAGTTCCCGCTTTTGCGCGAGCATCCGGTTGATTTTCTCTTCGAAAGTCCCCTCCGTGATGAGGCGGTAAACCAAGACGTCGCGCTTTTGACCGATGCGGTAGGCGCGGTCGGTGGCCTGCGCCTCCACCGCCGGATTCCACCAGAGATCGTAGTGCACGACGGTGGACGCGGCCGTGAGGTTCAAGCCCGTGCCGCCCGCCTTGAGGCTGATGAGGAGCACTTCGACGCCGCGGTCGTTCTGAAAGGCGTCCACCATCTTCGTTCTCGCGGCGATCGAAACGCCTCCGTGGAGAAACTCGGGACGGCGTCCCGTCGCGCGCTCGATCCAGTCCTGCAGACGTTCGCCCGTTTCCCGGAACTGCGTGAAGACGAGGACTTTGCGCCCCGCCGCCCGCGAGCGGGACAGAAGATCGAGAAGCGCCGCGGCCTTCGCGCTGTCGGGCGCGTCCGAGCGGCGCTTTTCGTACTGCGAGGGCGAATTGCAGATCTGCTTGAGACGCATCACGAGTCCTAGAACGAGGCTTCGGCGCTCTTCGGGCTTTTCCGTCTTCTTGACGCGCTCGAGGGCTTCCTCTACGACGCCCGCGTAGAGCGACGCCTGCTCGGGCGTCATTGAAACGAAGAAGTCGTTTTCGATCTTCTCGGGGAGATCCGCCGCGATCTTCGGGTCGGACTTGAGGCGCCGCAAAAGGAAGGGAGCCGTGAGGCGTTTGAGCGCCTCGGCCGCGCGCAGGTCGTGGTTTACTTCGACGGGGATCAGGAACTGTTCCGTGAAGTCCTTGAGGCTTCCGAGAACCCCGGGTTCCACGGTCGAGAGAATCGATCGGAAGTCGAGAAGCGAATTTTCGACGGGCGTGCCGCTCATCGCGATCACGCGGTCGGCCTTGATCGTGCGAAGCGCCCGCGTCTGCTGGGTCGATTCGTTTTTGAGAGCCTGCGCTTCGTCGAGGACGAGTACGCGCCAACGCTCCTTCGCGAGCACCTCCGCGTCGCGCCTGGCCGTCCCGTAGGTGGTGAGAAGTACGTCGGGACAATCCTCGGGCAACGCACGAGACGCGCCGTGATAGACCCCGACCGTGAGCTGCGGCGAAAACTTCGCGATCTCGCGCTGCCAGTTCGTGAGAAGGGAGGTCGGCACGACGGCCAAAGCGCGCTTTTTCGCCAATTCCCCCTCTTCCTTCATGCGCGTCAAGGCCGCGATCACCTGAAGCGTCTTGCCGAGCCCCATGTCGTCGGCGATGAGGGAGCCGAGTCCCAGGCGGTAGTTCTTCATGAGCCACGAATAGCCGCGCTCCTGATAGGGACGAAGCGTCGCCGTGAGCGTGGCGGGAAGCGCCTCGTCCTCGACGGCGCAGAGCGCCGCGAGGCGCTCGCGGAAGTCTTCGGGGACTTCGATCTTGACGCCGTCGGCCTCTTCGGTAAGGAGCATGCGGATCTTCGCCATGCGGCTCGACTTTTCTTCAAAGCGGCGGCGAATGACGTCGAGCGCCTCGGGATCGAGATAGACGAAGCCGTCGTCAAAGGGCACGACCTTTCCCGCGTCCTTCGCGAGCGCCTCGAATTCTTCCTTCGTGAGCTCCCGATCGCCCACGCGGACGACGAGATCGTAGTCGGCGAGACTCGCAAGCGAGACGGCGCTTTCCTTCTTGACCGTCCCGCCCGAGGGCGACACCGCCGCCAAGCGCGGCGCGAGAAGTTTCTGCAGACTCTTCGGGAGCATGACGCGCACGCCGAGAAATTCGAGGAGCGGCACGGTTTCGAAGAGAAAGTCCCGCAGACCTTCCTTTTCGAGATGCGCGGGCTTGCCGCGCGACTCGCCGATTTCCTTGAAGACGGGCACCGCCCTTGAGGCGGCCGAGAGCGTCTGCAGGACGCCGTAGCGTTCTTTTTCCCAGCGCTCCTCCTTGAGGATCGTGCGAAGCAGCACGGGAAACGCCTTGTCGTTTTCCTTTTTCTCCCCTTCCAGGACGCCGAAGTTGAGCGTGACGTCGCCTTCCTTGCCGCTTCGCACGGTCAGAACCGGCGTCCACGGACGGCTCGCAAGGAAATAGGGAGAGAGCCAGTCGGCCACCTGCACGACGAAGGGCTCCGAATCGTCGTAAAAGGGCGCTCGCGGGAGTTCGTTCGCGTTGAGACCCGCAAAGAAGGCCGATTCGGGCGTCTGAAAGAGCTCGAGCGCGGGGACCGTCAGGAAGTCGGCGAGAAGTTTCGTCACGATGGTGAGCGCCGCCTCGGCGGGATCCGTCACGCGGCACTTGGCGCGGCCCTTTCCCGCGAGCATGGCGGGAAGGAAGGGCGAAAGCCCTCGCCCAAGGGTTTCGAGAAGCGAGCGCACGGCTTGACTACCCACGGCGGGCACGAAGAAGACTTCAGCCGAGCGCCCTTCGTCCTGCATCATCCCGCCCGCGAAGAGAAGGGGCGCGTAGGCGTCGTGTGCGACCAACTGCAGCATCGCAACGTAGGCCGCGTGCCAGGCGGCGACCGCCGACGAAGCGCGGCGAATGTCCGAAAAGGGAAGCGCAAAAATCGCCTCCCACTCGTGCGCGGCCTCCTTCGTCCATTCAAAGCGTCGGCGCCCGCCCAGGCGCAGTTTCGCGGGCGGCGCCTCCGGAATGCGGACGTTGCCGTCCGTCGCCGTGAGGGCGGCAAGGCGCTCAGAAGCCAGCTTGCGAAGCGTTTTCCGGAGTTTTCCGAGATCCGCCTTGAAGGTCTTCGGGAGGAAATAGGGCCGGGCGTCTCCCAACAGCGACGCAAGAAGCGTCCCCATCTCGGGGAGCGCCGCAAAGGGAAGGTTTCGCAGAAGCGAAAGCGCCTCCTCTTCCGAGGGTGCGGCCTCGGGCTTCTCGGTGCGCACGCGCGCGGCATAGTCCTCCCACTTCGGGATCGCGACGCTCGAGGTTTCATCGAGCCGCACGCCGTAGTCTTTGAGACGCTCGACAAGACGGATGCCCCGGAACGTGAAGATCCAGAAGGGGTCTTCGTCGATGTGCTTCGAGACCGCGTAGATCACTGCGGCGAGGTGCTTGCAGGGCACGGCCGAGTCGGGGCAAGTGCAGCGCATGCGAAAGGAGCGCCAGGAAGTGGGAAAGAGTTCCACGCCGACCGAGAGCGCGATCTCGTTGAGTTGCGCAGGGAGACGTCCCGCGAGGAGTTCCGCGCAGAGGTCGGGACGCCCGGCAACGGCTTCGACGAGTTTCTCGACGTTCGCTTCCTTCGCGGGCGGAATGCCGATCGTGATCTCGTAGGGAAAATAGGCCGAGCCCGACACGGTCGCGTAGATTTCATGGTCTTCGGCACGCCATTCGAGCGACTCGACGTGTCCCGTGTTGAAGTAAGTCCGTCCGCGCGGGAGGCGGTTGGCGTGGTCGATCTTGGCGAGGCTCTTGAGCCACTCGTTTCCCCACCAGGTTTCGCCGAATTTCGTGCGAGGCGCCATGCAACAGTCCTTTTGCAAAAAAGTGCCCGAAATACTAGCACGACGATTCTTTCGCGCTCAGTACCAATCGTGCTTTTCGCCCCGGTCCATGACCGCGATCGCGCGCAGGTCGTCCGCCGCAAGAGAGAAGTCGCATAGTTCGGCGTTTTCGCGGATGCGGCCGGGGTCGCTCGAGCCCGGAATCACGGCGACGCCCCGTTCAAGTTGCCAGCGAAGCACGACCGGCGCGGGCGTTCTGCCGAGGCGCTTCGCGATCCCCGTGATCGTCGGATGCGCGAAGATCGCCTTCGTCCGTCCCCGCCCGCCGAGCGGATACCGACTCTGCACGGCGATCCCTTCCTTCCGAACAACAGGAACGACGTCCCTTTCCCGATGGAAGGGATGAATTTCGTTTTGAACGAGCGCCGGACGCGTGCGGAACCCGGAAGAAAGGTCGTGAGCTCGTCGACGTACCCGTTCGAGAGTCCGATCGGGCGCGCAAGGCCTCGCTCCACCGCCCTTTCCTTCGCGCGGCAGGCGGCGAGATCGTTCGCTCCGGGATGATGAAGGATCGCCGTGTCGACATAATCCAAACCAAGTCGCATCATCCCTTCCTTCAAAGCTCGCTCGGGATCGCCGTACTGCGAAGGATTGAGTTTCGTCTGCACAAAAATGTCTTCGCGGCGGATGCCCGAGCGCACGGCTTCGCGCACCGCCCGGCCTACCTCCCGTTCGATTTCGTAGAAGGACGCCGTATCGACGAGACGAAGCCTGCAGTCGAAGGCCGTGCGCACGGCGCCCCCGTAGTGCCCAGGCACCCAGTCCCGCGGCGGGCATCGAGCGGCCGTTGTTGAGTGTCAGGCATTGCCCGGATCCTCCTTGGAAAACGGAAACATTCGGTTTCGGCGGTGCGAACCTCGCCTCTGCCATAATGATTCTCATCCAAATGCCGATTGAAAGGAACACCACGGCAAAAACGATTCGACTGCTCTATCCCGAGAGCGTGAGCGGCGGACTCTCGACCTACCGTCTCGGCGCCCGACTCATGGCGGCGACGCTCCCCGAAAATGAAACCCAACCGCTCGTCAAAATCGACGTCCCCGCCTTGGGCAAAACCGGTCCGACGATCACGAACGGCATCGCCTCCGAAGCCGCCGTGTTGGAAGGAATCCGCAAGGCACGCGCGGCGCTTGAAAAGGAAGCGCCCGAGCGCGTCGTCACGGTGGGCGGCAACTGCATCGTGTCGCTCGCGTCGTTCGATCATCTGCACGCCCTATATCCCGAGGCCGGAATCCTGTGGATCGATGCTCATCCCGACGTGTCGTTGCCTGAAAACGGCTACCCCAACGCCCACGCCATGGTGCTCGCCGCGCTCCTGGGACGGGGCGCACCGTCGCTCGCAAAGGAATTGAAGAATCCCGCCTTCGGCGCAAAGGACCTGCTCTACATAGGACTTCAGGGCCTGCACGACTACCAGCGAAAGTTCCTCGACGATGCGGGCGTCGACTATGCGGTGCAGACCGAAGCCTTCGTGTCGGACGAACGGATTCTCGCCTTCCTGACGGAACATCCGCAGGTCTTCGTACACCTCGACATCGACGTGCTCGACCCGGCGTTTTTCCACGACACCTATTTTGCGAACCCCGAGCTCGTGGGCGACGGCTCCGGCGGCGGTCGCATGACGATCGAAGAGCTCGGACGAATTCTTCGCATCGTCTCGGAAAAGGTCGAAACGCCCGCCTTCACGATCGCGGAATATCTTCCCTTCGAGGCCGAGCGCCTCGCGAACGTGTTCGAAAGTCTTCCGCTCTTTACCGACAAGACCAAGGCCTGACATTCTTCCCTACGGCGGGGCACTAGGTAGAAAATCTAGCGCCCCCTTAGAGCCGCAAAGGACCGTGATACAATCGACAGACGTTTTTTCATTTTTCTTCGAGACGAACGTTCATGCGAGTTTTCTGCGGTCTACCCTCTCTTCTCATGCGGCGTCCCACGGCGCTCGCCATCGGCAACTTCGACGGCGTGCACACGGGGCACCAGTCGCTCCTGAAGAGCGTCGTGCAGGCGGCGGCCGACCGGGGGCTCCAGCCCGCATGCGTAACGTTCGAGCCGCATCCCCGAGAACTCTTTCACAAGCCCGACGAAGTCCTCCCGCGCCTCTCCACCCTCTACGACAAGGTGCTGCGCATTCTCGAGACGGGCATCCAGCGCGTCTACATTCTCCCCTTCCACAAGCGCCTCGCCTCGCTTCCCGCGCAGTCCTTCGTGCGGGACATTCTTTGCGAAGGGCTCGACGCGCACTGGATCACCGTGGGGAAGGACTTTCACTTCGGCGCCGACCGCAAGGGCGACGTGGAACTTCTCGAGACGCTCTCCAAGGAACTTCACTACGAGTTCTACGTGGCGCCGACGCTCTTTCACACGGACGCTCGCGTGAGTTCGTCGCGCATCCGCGAGGCGCTCCTTGCGGGCGACCTGGTCGAAGCCTCGCTCATGCTCGGCCGCCGCTACTCGATGACGGGCCGCGTCATTCACGGGGCGGCCCTCGGACGCACGCTCGGCTATCCGACCCTCAACATGGCGACGGTCCCGCCGGGAAGTTGTGCGCGCCCCGCCGTAAGCGGGGTCTACGCCGTACGCATCAGGGGGCTCGGGCGCGCCGTGCAGAACGGCGTCGCGTCCGTCGGGCGCAAGCCCACGGTCTCGTCCGACGGCCGGTGGCTCCTTGAGACGCACGTCTTCGACTGGAAGGGCGACGCCTACGGCAAACTCATCGAAGTCGAATTCGTCGAGCGTCTGCGCGAAGAGAAAAAGTTTTCCGGCCTTGAGGAACTCACGGCCGCCATAGAAGCCGACGCGAAGCGTGCGCGCGGCATCCTCGGACTTTCCGGGGCGGGCTGAGGTCCGACATTCACGCTGTTTTATTCTTTCCACCAATCAACTGAAGAGCCCGAGGGGGTCAGGAGATACATGATGGCGCAGGACAAAACCGCCGACAAGAAGTATCCGCTCAATCTGCCGGATACGCCCTTCCCGATGCGAGGAAACCTTCCCAAGCGCGAACCCGCGTGGATTCGCGGCTGGGAAGAACGCAAGATTTACGACCGCATCATCGATGCGCGCCGCGACGCAAAGAAGTTCATTCTTCACGACGGCCCTCCCTATGCGAACGGCACGATTCACCTCGGCCACGCCATCAACAAGGTCTTGAAGGACATCATCCTCAAGGAAAAGACGCTCGAAGGCTTCCTCGCCCCCTATGTTCCGGGCTGGGACTGCCACGGCATGCCGATCGAAGTGCAGATCGAAAAGCTCCACGGCAAGAACCTCCCCGTCGACAAGACCCAGAGTCTTGCGCGCGCCTACGCGACGGAACAGATCGAGCAGCAGCGCGCCGACTTCAAGCGTCTGGGCGTTCTCGGGTACTGGGACAATCCGTACCGCACGATGCGCTTCGATACGGAAGCCAACGAAATCCGCGCTCTGAAGCGCATCATGGAAAAGGGCTACGTCTATCGCGGGCTCAAGCCCGTGAACTGGTGCTTTGACTGCCAGTCCGCGCTCGCCGAAGCCGAAGTCGAATACAAGGACAAGACGAGCCCCACGATCGACGTCGCCTTCGAACTCCCCGAAGACCAGAAGGAACGCGTCGAAGCGATCTTCGGCGTGAAGCTTGAAAAGCCCTGCTTCACGGTGATCTGGACGACGACTCCCTGGACGATTCCCTCGAACCAGGCGCTCAACGTCAATCCCGAACTCGACTACGTCCTCATCGACACGGGCGCGAAGCTTCTCATCCTCGCCGAAGGCCTCAGTGAAGCAGCTCTGAAGCGCTACGAACTCACGGGCACCGTGCTCGCCAAGGTCAAGGGCGAGGCGCTCGACGGACTCGAGTTCCTCCATCCGCTCTATCACATGCACGAGGGGTATCGCCGCCGCTCGCCCGTCTACCTCGCCGACTACGTCGACGCGACGGCGGGTACCGGGATCGTGCACAGCGCCCCGGCCTACGGTCTGGACGACTTCGTCTCCTGTAAGAACCACGGCCTCAAAAACGACGACATCATCAGCCCCGTGCAGGGCGACGGCGTCTTTGCCGAGTGGCTCCCGCTCTTTGGCGGCCTCAACATCTGGCAGGCGGCCGAACCCATCATGAACGCCCTCACCGTCGCGGGCAACCTCCTCGCGCACGGCAAGCTCACGCACAGCTACATGCACTGCTGGCGCCACAAGACGCCGCTCATCTACCGCGCGACCTCTCAGTGGTTCGTCCGCATGGACGCGCCCGACGCCGACACGAAGAGCGTTCTCAACCTCCCCGCCGAAGAGCGCACCCTGCGCGACGCGGCGCTCGCGGGCGTCAAGGCGACGAAGTTCTTCCCCCAGTGGGGCGTCAATCGTCTTTATTCGATGATCGAGAACCGTCCGGACTGGTGCATTTCGCGTCAGCGCCACTGGGGCGTGCCGCTTCCCTTCTTCCTGCACAAGTCGACGGGCGAACTCCACCCGAAGACCCTCGAAATCATGGACCGCGTCGCGGACCTCGTCGAGAAGGGCGGCATCGAAGCCTGGGCGAAGGCGACGGCCGAAGACTTTCTCGGCGCCGAAGCCGCCGACTACGTGAAGACGACCGACATTCTCGACGTCTGGTTCGACTCGGGTTCGACCCACTACACGGTGATGCGCGGCAGCCACGCCGACATTCTCGGGTTCCCGGCCGACCTCTACCTCGAAGGGTCCGATCAGCACCGCGGCTGGTTCCACTCGTCGCTTCTCATCAGCACGATGCTCGACGGCGTTCCGCCCTACAAGCAGCTTCTCACCCACGGCTTCGTCGTCGACGAAAAGGGAGAAAAGATGTCGAAGTCGAAGGGCAACATCGTCCGTCCTCAGGAAGTCATCGAGAAGTACGGCGCCGACATTCTGCGCCTCTGGGTCGCCTCGACCGACTACTCCGGCGAACTTCGCTACGGCGAAACGATCGTGAAGCACGTGATCGAAAACTACCGCCGCGTGCGCAACACCCTTCGCTTCCTCCTTGCGAACACGTCGGATCTCTCGGAAGCCGACCTCGTGCCGGTCGACGAAATGCTCGAACTCGACCGCTGGGCGATGGCGTTTACGCAGAAGTTCCAGGACGCGGTCATGGCCGAATACAAGGAATACCGCTTCCACAACGTCGTGACGCTTCTGCAGACCTACGCCTCGACCGACCTCGGAAGCTTCTACCTCGACGTCCTCAAGGACCGTCTCTACACGACGGGCGCGACGAGTCACGCCCGCCGCTCGGCGCAGACGGCCCTCTGGCACATCACGAAGAACTTCCTGCGCCTCATCGCCCCGATCCTCTCCTTCACGGCGGAAGAAGGCTGGGCCGTCTTCGCGAAGAACGACGACACCTCGGTCTTCCTCGACCCCTTCGAGACGCTTCCCGCACCCAAGGACGCCGAAGCGCTCCTCGCGAAGTGGGAACGCATCCGCACGATCCGCGCCGACGCGCAGGTCGCGATCGAAGAGGAACGCACGAAGGGCACGGTGGGCTCGTCCCTGCAGGCGGTCGGCACGATCCGAGCCACGGCCGAGGACTACGAGCTTCTCGCCACGCTCGGCGAAGAGCTGCGCTTCGTGATGATCATGAGCGCGGTCGAACTCGTACGGGCCGAGGGCGACAAGACCACGGTCGAAGTGCGCGCCTCGAGCGAGCAGAAGTGCGAACGCTGCTGGCACTACGTCCCGGGCGTCGGAAGCGATGCCGAACACCCGACGCTTTGCCCGCGCTGCGTCTCGAACCTCTTCGGTTCGGGTGAAAAGCGCCTCTTCGCCTGACGGAGGGAGGCACCCAGGGCATGGCTTCTCAGCGAACCTCGGGCCCCGCCCCCACGGGCGGGCGCTTCGCGCTCTGGAGCGTTCTCGGGACCGTGATTCTCGTCCTCGACCAGGTATCGAAATTCTGGTTCGAGCGGAATCTCGATCCCGGGATTCAGCTTCCGGTGACGTCCTTCTTCAATTTCGTGCTCGCGCACAACCGCGGGGCGGCGTTCTCGTTTCTCGCCGACGCGGGTGGCTGGCAACACGGTCTTTTCGTGACGCTCGCCTTCGTCGTCATCATCCTGATGGTGCGCTATCTGTGGCTCTACAACCACAGGACGCTCTTTGCCCTCGCGCTCACGCTCGTCGCCGCGGGCGCGGCGGGCAACCTCATCGACCGGGTGGCCCACGGCTACGTGATCGACTTCATCGATCTCCACTGGCAGGGGTGGCACTGGCCGGCCTTCAACGTCGCGGACATCGCGATCTGTACGGGGGCCTTCGCCTTCATTCTCGATGAGCTGCGGGGCGTACGCCACGGACGATGAGTCCACAGGGGGCCGAACTTCCACAAGAGTTCGGCCCTTTTCTTTTCCCTTCGGCAAGCCCTCGTTCCTCCGGGCGCGCCCGCTACAATAGAAAGACTTTTCTTCGGGCGCAGCAAGGAGGGCGCACATGCTCAAAAACCGCAGAATCACCGTAGCCGTCACGGGCGGCATCGCCGCCTACAAGGCCTGCGAAGTCGTGCGCGGCCTCGTCAAGCTCGGCGCCGACGTTCGCGTGGCGATGACCCACAATGCGACCCGTTTCGTGGGAGCGGTCACCTTCGAAGCCCTTTCGGGTCACCCCGTCGCTACGAGCGAATGGGAACACACGCCCGAGGGCGCGATGCCCCACATCGAACTCAATCTCCACGCGGACCTCCTTCTCGTCGTTCCCGCCACCGCCAACATCCTTGCCAAGGCCGCCCGCGGAATCGCCGACGACCTCGTCTCCGCCCTCATCCTCGCGCACCGCTCGAAGGTGGCCTTCGTGCCGGCGATGAACCGCCACATGTGGGCGAACCCGGCGACAGAACGAAACGTCGCGGACCTGAAGCGCGACGGGGCACACTTCATCGGCCCCGATTCCGGCTTTCAGGCCTGCGGCGACACGGGCGAAGGCCGCATGACGGAACCCGCCGACATTCTCGACCTTCTCCCCGGGCTCTTCTCCGAAAAGCCCCTCTCGGGGCGGCGCGTCCTCATGACGGTCGGCCCCACCTACGAGCCGATCGACGACGTGCGCGGGATCACGAACCGTTCGTCCGGACGACAGGGCTTCGCTCTCGCGCGCGCCGCGCGCGATCTCGGCGCCGACGTAACCGTCGTCGCCGGGCCCGTGACGGTGAAGCGGCCGGCGGGGGTGCGGATTCTCCCCGTCACGACGGCGCGCGAAATGCTGGGCGCCGTCGAAGGAGAACTCGACCGCACGCCCTACGACCTCTTCATCGGCGTCGCCGCCGTCGCCGACTGGCGTGTCGCCGACCGGCTCGAAGGAAAGTGGAAGAAGGACGCGGGCCTTCCTCAACTGCGGCTCGTCGAGAATCCCGACATCCTCGCCGCGGTCGGACACCGCGCGGGCGGGCCCGTCACGATCGGCTTTGCCGCGGAAGCCTCCGACCTTCTCGAGAACGCCTACGCGAAGCTTGAGAAAAAGGGCGCCGCCATGATCGTCGCCAACGTCGCGCGCGACGCGCTCGCAAGCGACACCAACCGCGTCCTCGTCGTCACCGACGGCGAAGTCGACGAAATCGGCCCGGCCGACAAGGACGAAGTCGCCCGTAAGATTCTGTATCATGCGGTCGACCTTCTCGAGGAGGAATACGGTCCGGAGGACGACCTCTGAGAGCGCCTTTCGCGACGATTCCTCCCCAATCCTTTTCCTTTTTGAATTCCATGAAGCTCTCCTACCGCATTCTTGACGAACGCATCCGCGAACACCTTCCCCGCTACGCCACGCCGGGTTCGGCCGGACTCGATCTGCGCGCCCTGCTCGATGCCCCCCTCACGTTGGCGCCGGGCGAAACGGCGCTCGTACACACGGGCCTCGCCATCCACGTGGCGGATCCCGCCTACGCCGCCCTCATTCTTCCGCGTTCGGGGCTCGGGCACAAAAAGGGGCTCGTTCTCGGCAACCTCGTCGGCCTCATCGACAGCGACTACCAGGGCGAACTCATGATCTCCTGCTGGAACCGCGGGCGGGAAGAGCAGACGATCGAACCTTTCGAACGTCTCGCGCAGCTCATCATCGTTCCCGTCGTGCAGCCCGAACTCGTCGAAGTCGAAAACTTTGACGAAAGCGTACGCGGCACGGGCGGATTCGGCTCCACGGGCCGTCACTAACCGAGGACAAGACATGCTTCCCCTTTCCGAACTCTGCCGCAGCATCACGATGAAGCTCCCGGATCCCCTCTGGGCGCTTTCCGAACACGAACGCTACCGAGCGGGCTGCTCGACGCACGACTTCGCCCGCTGGACGGACGAAGAGGGCCGCGAACACTACTACCTCTTCGGAGCGCTCGACATTGCGCTCGCCCACACCGAGGGAGACGTCTTCAACTGGGGCCTTTGGATTGAAGTCGACAAAGCCTTTCACGACGCCTACTACGACGCCTATCAGACGCCCGCCGCAGACGAACTCTCGGCCGAAGGCTTCATCGCCAACGAGGTCCCGGGGTATGAAGATGCGCTCGGCGCGCGCGTTCGCATCGTCTGTCATGCCGAGCGCCGTCCGGAAGTGACGCCGCTCGAAGGGACGCTTCTTGCCGAGTGCGCGTCGGGCCTTACCGAAGCGCGTCACCGCGAGCTCGACGAACTCCTCTTCGGTGACGACGAAGAGGAGGAGGCCGACGACGCGCCCCTTTTTGACGAGGACGACGAGCGTTGAATCCGGACGCCCCGAACCTCCTCACCGTATCCGCCCTCCTTGCGCGCGTCGAGTCGCGCATCGAGTCCCTCACCACGGGCTGGTGGATCACGGGAGAGGTGGCCGAAACGAAGGTCTCGGCCGCAAACCACTGCTACTTCACCCTGCGCGACGAGGGCGGGCAGATCCGCTGCGTCCTCTTCGCGGGCGTTCTGAAGACGCTCGAATCGACGGGCGACTTTGCGATCCGAGCGGGCGACAAGCTGGAAGTGGCGGGGTCGCTCATGGTCTACCCGCGCTCGGGCGACCTGCAGCTGCGCGTTCTGCGCGTGCGCCGCGCAGGCATGGGGGCGCTCTACGAAGCTTTTCTCGCGCTTCGCGCCAGGCTTGAAGCGGAAGGTCTCTTTCGGCCGGAGCGCAAAAAGCCCCTCCCCGTCTTTGTCCGGCACGTCTGCGTCTTGACGAGCAGCAAGGGGGCGGCCCTGCACGACGTTCTCACGACCTTGAAGCGCCGTACTCCCTGGATCCGCATCACCTTCGCGAACGTTCTCGTGCAGGGGGCGGACGCCCCGGGATCCGTCTGCCGGGGCCTTCGCGCCGCGGACGAGTGCGGCGCCGACCTTCTGTTGCTCGTGCGCGGAGGCGGCTCCTTTGAAGACCTCAACGCCTTCAACGACGAAACGCTTGCGCGCACGATCGCGTCCCTCCAAACCCCCGTCGTCGCGGGGATCGGTCACGAAACCGACGTGACGATCGCGGAACTCGTCGCGGACCGCCGAGCGTCCACCCCGACTGCGGCGGCCGAAGCCGTGGGACCGGAAAAAAGCGAATGGACGGCCCGCCTTCTTCGCGCCGAACACCTCCTCGTCAACCGCGTGACGCGCGATCTGCGCCTGGCAACCGAACGCGTCGACCGGTCGTCCTTTGCGCTTTCCGACCCCGAACGGGCGCTTCGCAGCCGAAGAGAACGGCTTCTTCGCGCGGCCTCGCTTCTCGTAACGCCCGAAGACTGGGTGCGCCGCAGAAGGGAGCGCCTGGCGGATCTCGCCGGGCAGCTCGATCTCGTGCTCTCCAGAACCATTACGGAGAATCGGAACGCCCTTCAGGATGCCGGCGGAACACTCGACGCCGCCGTCGTGCGGCTTCTCGCGCAACGCCGTCGGGAACTCACGGACCGCGAAGCGGTCCTCGCCTCGCACAACCCCGATCTGCCGCTCAAAAAGGGCTACGTCACCGTGCGCGACGGCAAAAAGCGCGTGCTTACCCGCCTCGCGGACCTCGCCGAAGGCGAGCTCGTCACGCTCGGTTTTTCCGACGGATCGGCCCGCGCCCGCGTCGAATCGCTCGAACCGACGGCCTCCCAAAAGACGAACGGCTGACGTTTGCTTACAAATTCCCGAGTGATTTTCTCGGAAATACAGGAAAACGGAACTTATCGGATTCTCCTTTCCGATATACTCGTCTTACCAAATAAATTCCATGAGGAGATCCAACATGGCCCGCTTTACGCTTCCCGAACTTCCCTACGCGATCGACGCCCTCGCGCCCGCCATCTCGCGCGAAACGCTCGAATTTCACTGGGGCAAGCATCATCAGACCTACGTCAACAACCTCAACAACCTCATCGAAGGCACCGACTGGGCGCAGAAGTCGCTCGAAGACATCATCCGCGGCGCCGAAGGCGGCGTCTTCAACAACGCAGCTCAGGTCTTCAACCACACCTTCTTCTGGTCCTCGATGACCCCGCAGGGCGGCGGTGAACCCAAGGGCGCCCTCAAGGACGCGCTCGTCGCCACCTGGGGTTCGGTCGAAGCCTTCGTGAAGGCCTTTTCCGACGCCGCCGCCGGAAACTTCGGTTCGGGCTGGACGTGGCTTGTGAAGGACGCCGACGGGAAGCTCTCGATCCTCAACACGTCGAACGCCGACACCCCGATCCGCCGCGGGCTCACGCCGCTTCTCACGATCGACGTGTGGGAACACGCCTACTACATCGACTACCGCAACGCCCGTCCGGCCTTCATCAAGGCCTTCTTCGAAAAGCTCGTCAACTGGGCGTTCGTTGAAGAAAACTTCGCCAAGTAATCGAACGCGAACGGACGTCTCGGCTTTCGCCGCAGGCGGGCATGGTGTTCTCCACCGTGCCCGCTTTTTTCATGCGCCCGATTTGCCGAAGGAGCTCGGCGGCCCGTTCTCCGCCATCCGCCCGCCGACGACTTGCCGCCCAGCTGGCAGCCAAGGGGCGGAGGCTCCGAATCGAAAGGCGGAACGCTTTCCTCAGGAGGAGGCGTCCCGCCTTTTTCATAATTCCGTCTCCCGGCCCTCCGCACGGGCGGAGAGCCAGGGAACGGCGGATTATTCGAGCACCGCGCCCGACATGCCCGAGGTGACGAGCTTGGCGTAGCGGGCAAGATACCCCGTCGTGATGCGCGGCTGACGGGGCGTCCAGGCCGCACGTCGGCGCGCGAGCTCTTCGTCGGAGACCAGCACTTCGATGCGGTGGCCGGGAATGTCGATGCGGATCCGGTCCCCTTCTTCGATCAAGGCGACCGGACCGCCCACGGCGGCTTCCGGCGAGACGTGCCCGATCGCGGCGCCGCGGGTCGCGCCCGAGAAACGGCCGTCCGTGATGAGGGCGACGCTCGAGCCCAGGCCCGAGCCGATGATGGCCGACGTGGGATTGAGCATTTCGCGCATGCCCGGACCGCCCTTGGGTCCTTCGTAGCGGATGACGACGACGTCGCCCGGAACGATCTTGCCGCCGAAGATCGCGTCGATCGCGTCCTCTTCACAGTCAAAGACGCGGGCGGGCCCTTCGTGGACGAGCATTTCGGGCGCCACGGCCGCGCGCTTCACGACGCAGCCGTCGGGCGCGAGATTGCCCTTGAGCACCGCAATGCCGCCCTTGTCGCCGAAGGGCCGGTCGACCGGTCGAACGACTTCGTGATTGAGCACCTCGGCCTTGGCGATCTGTTCGCCCACGGTCTTTCCCGAGACCGTGAGGCAGTCGGTGTGGAGAACACCGAGAGGTTCGAGCGTCTTCATGACGGCGGGAATGCCGCCCGCACGATCGAGGTCTTCAATGTAGTCGCTTCCCGCCGGGGCGAGGTGGCAGAGGTTCGGCGTCTTCTCGGCGATGTCGTTTGCAATTGAGAGGTCGAGCTCAATTCCGCACTCGTGCGCAATCGCGGGAAGGTGCAGCATGGAGTTCGTCGAACAGCCGAGCGCCATGTCGACGGCGAGCGCATTCTCAAAGGCTTCGCGCGTCATGATGTCGCGGGGCTTCACGTCCTTTCGGACGAGTTCCATCACGGCCATGCCGGCCTCTTTGGCGAGGCGGTAGCGCGCGCTCATGACGGCGGGAATCGTGCCGTTGCCCGGAAGCGCCATCCCGAGGACTTCGGAGAGACAGTTCATGGAGTTTGCCGTGAACATCCCCGAACAGGACCCGCAGGAGGGGCAGGACTTGTTTTCGATTTCCATGAAGGTCGCCTTCGTGATGCGTCCCGCATTGAAGGCGCCGACCGCCTCGGCGATGTCGGAGTATGAGAGCCGTCGGCCGTTCGTCATGCGGCCCGCGAGCATGGCGCCCGCCGAAATCACGATCGAGGGCACGTTGAGGCGTCCCGCCGCCATCAGGAGTCCCGGCACGTTCTTGTCGCAGGCGGCGATCAAGACGAGTCCGTCGAAAGGATGGGCCATCGCCATCGCTTCGACGCTGTCGGCGATCAGTTCGCGACTCACGAGCGAATACTTCATCCCGGCGTGCCCCATGGCGAGCCCGTCGCAGACGGCGATCGCGGGAAAGACGATCGGAACGCCCCCGGCCATGGCGACGCCCTGCTTGACGGCCTCGGTCACCTTGTCGAGAAACATGTGGCCCGGAACGATGTCGTTTTGGGAATTGACGACGCCGATCAAGGGGCGTTCGAGTTCGGCGTCGCAAAGGCCGAGCGCCTTGAGAATGGCCCGCTGCGGAGCCGCGTGATTGCCTTTCGTGAGACGGTCACTGCGCATGATGGGGTTTCCTTTGGATGTTTTTCTGAAGAATGCGGACGAAACCCGCCCCGAAGTCTCGGGGCGGGCGAGGGGAAAAGAGGGAATCAGGCTTTCGAGTGTTTGGCGGCGATCTTTTCGAGCATGCTCTCGGCCTCGCCCTCTTCATGCCAGCCGTGGAAGATCGTGGCCATGACCGGGCCCGAGATGTTGTGCCAGAAGGAGAAGATGGCCGACGGGAGCGCCGCGAGCGGGTTCGCCGCGAAGTGCACCATGGCGAGCGCGACGCCGAGACCGGAATTCTGCATGCCGACTTCGATGGCGAGGCACTTGCGCTTCGCAAGGTTCATGCCCGTGGCCTTTGCGAGGAGATAGCCGATGAGCATACCGAAGCCGTTGTGGAGCACCACGACCGCGAAGACGAGGAGACCGGCGTTGGCGATCTGACCGGCCGAAGCGGCCACCACCGCGGCGACGATCAGGACGATCGCGACGACCGAGACGAGCGGGAGCGCGGCGACGGCGACCTGGATGCGTTCGCCCAGGAGCTTGTGGATCAACACGCCCGCGGCGATCGGAACGAGCACGACCTGAACGATCGAGAGGAACATGCTCATCGGATCGACGGCGAGCCACTGGCTCGCAAAGAGATACATGAGGGCGGGCGTGACAAAGGGCGCCAGAAGCGTCGTGCAGGACGTGATCGTGACGGAGAGCGCCACGTCGCCGCGCGCAAGAAAGGTCATCACGTTCGAAGCCGTGCCGCCCGGGCAGCAGCCCACGAGCATCACGCCCACGGCGATGTCGGGCGGAAGATCAAAGGCGATGCAGAGCACGTAGGCGACGGACGGCATGATGATGAACTGTCCGAGCACGCCGATGAGCACGTCGCGGGGACGACGGAAGACTTCTCGGAAGTCGTCCGGAGTGAGCGTCAGGCCCATCCCGAACATTACGATGCCGAGCAATATCGTAATCCAGCCGCCCAGAGGCTTGCAGAATTCGGGGAAAAGGTAGCCCACGATGCCGAATACGAGAACCCAAAGGGCGAATGTTTTGTTCACGAATCGACTGAGTGCTGCGAGCGCTTGCATGATGAGTTCTCCTCGGCAAGGGACTTTCTTTTCGATCGGGGACCGGAAAGGACCGGCGCTGAGCCCGCCGGCGGATGCTTTCCGCGGCCTCGACCGAACGGTGAAGGAAGGATTTCCCTGATCCGCCCCCGCGAAAGTCCGAACGAAGGCTGCGGGATCGAAGAAAACCGAATCTGACGCGTATCCGCACAGAATCTTTTCTGTACGACGCATTCTCCAAACTACGCGTTCTCAAAGTTGCATGAAAGACTTTTTCGCAACTTTCCCAAAATTTCTTCGATTTCTCTGACGCAAGCCGCCTCCGCTACGAATCCCCTCCTAAGACATTTCGCATAGTGTCGCGCGCCGGCGGTTCGGCCGCCCTCCTCCGACACCCCGCCCTCCACGTTCTTCCACAAAGTTGTTCAAAATGCACATTTTTTCATCAAACGATTGCGAACGCTGAAAAAAGAAGGGGTTGCCGAGTTTCTCCACGAATTATCCACAGGGTTCCCCACCCGGACCGTGAACAAGTGAGCGCCGCCCCGTTTTTCCACCGATCTCTCAAAAACGTCAATAAACCCGAAATTTAACCGCAAAATCACACCAACCCCTTGAAATTTCCGTCTTTAGAAGACCTTTATGCACCGTTTTGCGGGGTTTTCCGCACATAGTTTTCCACAAGCGAAGAAAGCCTTGCGTCTTTTATGCACAAAGTTATCCACAAGCGGAGGCCCTCAACGCGTTCGTCGGGACGGAAGGCTTTTGCGGTCTTTTCCGTCGGACTTTGCTACACTCCTCATCTCTTCATACTCTCGGGAGCATTCCTCGCGCGGTCCGTCCGTGCGGCACCCACACCATGAGCGCACAAATAGAAGCCTGGCTCCATCGAACCTGGTCCCACCGGGGACTCGTTCCGATCCTTCTCTCTCCCCTTTCCCTCGTGTTTCGTGCGGTGAGCGAATGGAAGCGCCGCAAGAGCGTCGCCCGAAGCGTTCCCGTTCCCGTGGTCGTCGTGGGCAACATCTACGTGGGCGGCACGGGAAAGACTCCCGTCACGATCGCGCTCGTGCGGGCGCTGAGAGAAAAGGGCTGGACGCCCGGCGTCATCTCCCGCGGCTACGGCCGAAGCGACGACGAAGTTCGTCTCGTGACGCCCAACGCCGACGCGATGCTCACCGGAGACGAGCCTCTTCTGATCGCGCAGGAAACGAAGGCGCCCGTCGCGGTCTCCCGCTACCGCTACCGCGCCGCGCAAAAACTCCTTGAACTCCACCCGGAAGTGGACCTCATCATCAGCGACGACGGTCTGCAGCACCACACGCTCGCGCGCGACTTTGAAATCGCGGTCGTGGGCGCTCGGGGACTCGGCAACGGCTGGGTTCTCCCGGCGGGTCCGCTTCGCGAACCCCCTTCGCGCCTCGATACGGTCGACGCGATCGTCCTCAACACCCCGAACGAAACGATCGTAACGAGCCGCACGCCGCGCTTTGCCGCGTCGAGCTGCTTTGACGTCTGCCGTCAGCTCGCCACGGGCGCGACCGCCGGCATCGACGAACTCTCCGCGCGGCTCGCCGCGTCGGGCGGAAAGGCCGTCGCCGCCGCAGGCATCGCTTCGCCCGGACGGTTTTTTGCGATGATCCGCGCCCACGACATCGAGCCCGAAGAGCTGCCGCTGCCCGACCACTACGACTTCGCGAAGAATCCCTTCGCCGGACACGAGGCGGACCTCATCCTCATCACCGGAAAGGACGCCGTCAAATGCGCGCGTCACCCCGATCTTTCGAAGGACGAACGCATCTGGGTGGTGGGGCTCGAATTGAAGCTCGACGACTATCTGATTGAACTCATTGACGAGCGCTGCCGCAAAAAGGCCGCTCAACCCACCAAGAAGGAATCGGCATCGTGACGCACCCCATCCCAGAACATCTCGTCTGTCCCGTCTGCAAGGGCCCGCTCGCCGCGGGGTCCGCAGCCCGGGAACTTCTCTGCCCGCGCTGCGCGCTAGCCTATGAAGTGCGCGCGGGCATTCCCGTCATGATCGCCGAGCGCGCCCGCAAGCTCTCGGACGAAGAAGTCCGCGCCCTCAAGGAGCGCCTCCGGGTCGAAGGAGGCGTGCGATGAGCTTCGTCATTCTCATTCCGGCGCGCATGAAGTCGACGCGCCTTCCCAATAAGCCGATGGCCGACATCGAGGGGCTTCCCATGATCGTGCGCGTCGCCGAACGCGGCCGCGCCGCGGGGGCCGACCGCGTGGTGGTGGCGACCGACCATGAAGAAATCGAGCGCGTCTGCCGCGAACACGGCGTCGAAGTCGTCATGACGAGCGCCTCGCACCCGACGGGAACCGACCGTCTCGCCGAAGCGGTTTCAAAGCTCGGTCTCGGCGACGACGAAATCGTCGTGAATCTGCAGGGGGACGAACCCCTAATGCCCGTCGACGTCATGCGGCGCGTCGCCGCGCTCCTCGCCGAACACCCCGACTGGGCCATGACGACCGCCGCCCACACGATGAAGGACGTCGAGGACTTTCTCAATCCCAACGTCGTGAAGGTGACCTGCGACGCGACGGGGCGGGCGCTTACCTTCTCGCGCGCCCCGATTCCCTGGCCGCGCGACCATTTCCGCGAAACGAAGGCTTCGCTCCCCGAAGGCTTCGAAGCGCTGCACCACCTCGGACTCTACGCCTACCGCGTGGCCTTCCTCAAGGCTTTCCCCAACCTCAGGCAGGCGCCCATCGAAAAGTTCGAGAGCCTCGAGCAGCTGCGCGCCCTCTACTACGGGTACGAGATCGGTGTTCTGACGCTCGACGCGGCGCTTCCCGCCGGGGTCGACACCGAGGCCGACCTCGAACGCGTGCGCGCAATTTACCGCGAGAAGGGCGCCGACGCCGCCTGACTTCCCGCGTCAGCCTCAGGGCCCTTCGCGCCGCACGGAAGTTTTCGGTCCGGTCGATGATCGGACCGTCTTCTTTTTCCGACCCCGAACAGGCTACAATTTCCACAAAGACGTTTCGGCGCCCGTTTTTTGACGGTCCGCCGAATTTTCCAATTACAACCCTCACTACGGAGCGACTCCCATGCGTCTCATTCTTATCGGGCCGCCCGGTGCCGGCAAGGGCACTCAGGCCAAGTACATCACCGAAAAGTTCGGCATTCCCCAGATCTCCACGGGCGACATGCTTCGCGCCGCCGTCAAGGCGGGCACGCCCCTCGGTCTCGCCGCCAAGAAGGTGATGGACGCGGGTCAGCTCGTGTCGGACGACATCATCATCGGCCTCGTCAAGGAACGCCTCGCGCAGCCCGACTGCGAAAAGGGCTTTCTCTTTGACGGCTTCCCCCGCACGATCCCGCAGGCCCAGGCGCTCCTTGACGCCGGCGTTCCGCTTGACTTCGTGCTCGAAATCAGCGTGCCCGACGCCGAAATCGTCGAGCGCATGTCGGGTCGCCGCGTCGACCCCGTGAGCGGCCGCACGTACCACATCAAGTACAACCCGCCCAAGGTGGAAGGGAAGGACGACGTGACGGGCGATCCGCTCGTGCAGCGCGACGACGACCGCGAAGAAGTGGTCCTGAAGCGCCTCGGCGTCTACCATGACCAGACGGAAGCCCTCGTGGGCTTCTACGGCGAACTCGCCAAGTCCGGCAAGCCCGGCGCCCCGCAGTACCGTTCGATCTCGGGCTTGGGCTCGATCGACACGATCCGCGAGCGCGTTTTCGAAGCGCTCCGCTGACCTCCCGGCTGCGCTCGGATCGGCGCCCGTCCCCGTTGAAAGGGCGGGCGCTTTTTCGTCCGCAGTCAGGCAAATTTCGTTTCAGCATTGTTTCCTTCCCCACCCCCGTTGCGCCGCGGCACGGCACGGTCCACAATCAAGAGGTGCGTATTTCCTTTGGAGATCCCTCTCATGCGTTCCCCTTTCCTTTTGAGTCTCATCGTGCCGACCTTTCTTCTCGGCTGCGCGGGTCCTCAACCTCCGGAACTCCTTCCTGGCACGATCACCTCGGCCCGGGGCGTTGAAATGACCGTCGAGGGCGACGGCAAGGACCAAAAGGCAGAAAAGAAGAAGACCGAACCCGAACTCATCGCGCAGACGACGCTCGCCGCCTTCCGCGGGGCCGGAGTCGTCTACTTCGACGACAATCGGGCGAGCCGGATGTTCGTGACGAAGAAGGACAAGAAGGGCCGTTGGATCGTGGAAGAAGAATTCACCGAAAACACGCCCCACGGCTTCACCTGGGGGACGGGGGCGGCGCACCTTCTCAAAAACGGATCGCGCCTCCCCTTGGAGAGCGCCAAGTGGCTCGTCGAAGAAAAGGACGGAACGGTGTCGCTTCTCTGGGAAAAGCAGCCCATGAAGCTCAACATCAAGGTGACGGCCTGGGACGTTTCGGGCCTTCCCATGAAACCCTTCCTTCGCACCCGCTTCGGTACGCCCTCGCGCGCTTCCTACTTCGCGGGGGACGCGCTCTTTCCCCACGGAAGCGTCGCCTACGTGGCGGAACTGCGCACGTTCGAAGATGCCGTGATCGTCCCGTCCCGCCGCGCCTTTACGGGGAGCGACACGATCGCCAACTTCATCAAGCGCTTCAACGACAAGACCCCCTACTGCCTTCGCTACGTCCCGGGGAAGGACCGCTCGCCCATGGGCTTTCGATTCGCGAGCGCCCGAAACGCCAAGTCCGGCGAAGCGACGCTCTACGACGTGAAGAAGGGGACGATCTTCTGCGCGCGCGCCAACGACGACGACCGCGGCGACGCCGACTGGAAGGTCGAGACCGTCAACGGCACGAAGGTCCTCGTCATGGACTTTCCGCGCCGCGTGACGCCTGAAGACTACGGCATTCCCTCTTCGATGAAGGACGCGCTTCTCGTCGCCTTCGCCGAAGAAAAGAGCGCGCAGAAGAAGGGTCGCCGCACGAAGACCGTGACCCGCGTCGTTCCGGCCGCCGTCTGGCGCGCCGACGAACCGATCACGGACCTGCAATACCGCTTCAACGGGAAGGCCGCCCAGGCGCTCGAATACATCTTCGAAGCCTCGCGCGAACGGCGCGAAGCCTGGGAGGCCAAGGGCCGGGCCGCCTCCAAGAAGTGAGCGCCGCTCTCTCGCGGCCCCCTGAAATCATCCGACCCAAACGCTTCGGACGGCTGACGCAAACGCCCTCCGAAGCGTTTTTCTCCAAGGCAAGGACGAAAAATGGACGTTTTGAAAAAAGCTCTGGCGTTTCTGCGCGAACACAACGAAGCGGCCTTCGCCACCGTGGAAGACGGAAAGCCCAAGATCCGCGTCTTCCAGATCATGCGCGTCGTCGGCCCAAACCTCTACTTCGCCACGGCGCCTCACAAAGAAGTCTATCGGCAGCTGCAGTCGAATCCCCACGTGGAGACTCTCGCCATGGCCGGCAATCTCTCGGTACGCGTGACGGGCCGCGCGGTCTTTGACGTGCCCGACGAGGTCGCACGCGCCATTTACGCGGAAAATCCGGTTCTCCCGCGCCTCTATAAGGCGTACTCGGATCTCGCCTACTTCCGCCTTCCCGTCGAGAAGCTCGACTACTACGACCTCACGCCCACGCCGCCCCTTTTCGAACACTTCGAATGCGAAGAGGCGCACTGAAACATTGAAAAAAAGGGGAGATCCCCGCGCGGAGGTCTCCCCTTTTCGTTGCAAAGAAAACCCGATTCTCAGAGCGTGCCCTCCCCGTCACCGGCGGTCTTTCCCGCACGCTTTTCCACGGGCACCACGGGACCAAGCTTCTCGGCAAACCACGCCGTCACCTCGCGGATGACGGGCGCCTGATACCAGACGAGATCTCCGTGTCCGGCGCCTTCGACGAGACGATAGCGCACGTCGACGCCCGCCTTCCTGAGCGCTTCGAACATGCGGGCGCTCTGCATCGGGCTCACGAGCTTGTCGTCGGTGCCGTGCCAGAGGAAAAAGGGCGGCTCCTTCCCGTCCACGTGCCCGAGAGGGCTCGCCGCCATGGCCTTCTCCTTGTCGGAGAGGATGCTCATCCCCGGGAAGTCGCGAAAGGCCGCGCCGTGCACGAGGAGCGCCTCGGTGACGGCGGGCGAGGCGTGGACCTTGGCGTCGGCTTCGCCGAGCCCCTCGCCGATCGTCATCAGATCCGAAATCCCGTAGAACGACACCACGGCCGACACGTCGGAGGACTCTTCCAGAAAATCGCCCTTGTCCCAACCCTTCTCGCCCGAGGTGGTCCCGAGCATTTCGACGAGGTAGCCGCCCGCCGAGTCGCCGAGAACGCCGATGCGTTCGGGATCGATCCCGAGCTCTTCGGCGTGGGCGCGAAGATAACGCACCGCGGCCTTGCCGTCCTCGAGAAGGGCCGGGAAGCGGTTCGGAACCGTGCGGTATTCGGCCGCCGCCACGACAAAGCCCGCTCGGGCGAGCGCATAGCGCATTTCGGTGAACTTTTCGTGGTCGGCCGACGTGAAGCCCCCGCCCGGGAAATAGACGACGGCGGGCTTCTTTTCCTTCGTTCTCGGAATCATGAGCGTCATCCGCAGCTGCCTCGCCGCGCGAAGGCTCTTCACCTGGTGGTAGACGATCCCGGAGATCGTGTCGATCTGACCGTCCTCGACGGTGACGCGCATCGTTTCGGCGCCGTCGGTCCACCCCATGGGCCGTTCGGGTTCACCCGCGGCCGTCGTGCCGCACGAGAGCGTAAGGGCCGCCGCGAGGGCGGCGCATCGAATCGTCGTCGACTTCAACATGTTGTTTCTCCTCTGAAAATGTCGGGATTATTCGCCGAAGGCGGCCCGCCACGCGGCTCGGAGCACCTCGGGGCCGTGCGTCGTGAAGCTCTTCGGGTCCGAGAGAAAGCGCCGCCAAAGGCGGGCTCCGGGAAGCCCCTGCGGGAGCCCCATCATGTGGCGCGCCGTCGCGCGCACGACCATGAGATCGTCCTTCCAGGCCTGATGCAGATATTCGGTCATGCGCTCGACGACTTCAAGGCGCGTGATCGTCGAAGGTTCGTCGCCGTAAAGCGCCTCGTCCACCTTCGTCAAGAGCCAGGGATCATGATAGGCGGCGCGCCCGAGCATGACGCCGTCGACCCCGTCGGCGATGCGCTCTTGCGACGCTTCGAGCGAGGCGATCGCGCCGTTCACGACGATCGTCGCTTCGGGAAAGTCGCGCTTCAACTGCGGAGCGTATTCGGGGCGAAGCGGCGGAATCTCGCGGTTTTCCTTGGGACTGAGCCCCTGAAGCCAGGCCGAGCGCGTATGCACGATGAAAACGCGCGTTCCGGCCTCGTAGAGCACTCCCACGAAGTCGCGCACGAACCCGTAGTCGTCGCGCCCGTCCACGCCCACGCGGTGCTTCACCGTGACGGGTTTGTCGGTGGCGTCCCGCATGGCGGCGAGGCACTCCGCGACGAGCGGCGCATCGAGCATGAGAGACGCTCCGAAGGCGCCCTTTTGCACCCGTTCGCTCGGACACCCGCAGTTGAGGTTGTATTCGTCGTAGCCGAAAGCAACGGCGGCGGCGACGCTCCGTCGGAGCGCCTCGGGGTCGGAGCCTCCGAGCTGCAGCGCCACGGGATGCTCGCACGGGGAAAAGCCGAGGAGCTTTTCCTGATCTCCGTGCAGAATCGCGCCCGTCGTCACCATCTCGGTGTAGAGCCGCGCACGGCGCGAGAGCGTCCGGTGAAAGACGCGGCAGTGCCGGTCCGTCCAGTCGAGCATGGGCGCCACCGTAAAGCGCCAGTCGATGTTCGTCATATAAACCGTTTAAGAAAAAAGGCTCGGGCGGTGCGCACCGTCGAGCCTTGGAGAGGAAAAAGAGCTCAGATCTTCTCGTCGGGCGAGAGCGCCCGAACGTAGATCCAGCGCCCGTCCTTCTTCTGAAAGAGACTTCGCTCCGAGAGGCGCATTGCGCCCGACGAAGTGCGGGCGAGCGCCGTAAAGGTCACTTCTCCCGTTTGGGCTTCGTCCGTCACGGGCTTGGCGTCGGTGACCGCAAGCGAAATCCAGCGGGGACGCGCTTCACCCGCCTCAAAGAGCACGGCGGGCCGCGTCGTCTCGTCCCAGGTGGCGAGCACGTACGCGTCGTCGCCCAGAGCGTAGGCCGTGTAGCGGCTTCGCATGAGGGCTTCGGGCGTCGGCGCCGCGGCCGCTCCCGAGAGGAAGGGGCCGCAGCACTCGGCGAAGGCGCGCCCCGACCCGCAGGGGCAGGGCGCGGCGGAAGCGTTCTTTCTTCGCTTCACGATCAGCCGCCGAACTCGTTTTGTTCCTGACGGGCCGCGCGCTTGCGCTCGAAGTCCTTCAGATAGCGCTTGCGCAGACGGATCGAGTGCGGCGTGATTTCGACGAGTTCGTCGTCGTTGATGAATTCCACGGCCATTTCGAGCGTGAGCTTCACGGGCGGGACAAGGCGGATCGCTTCGTCGGTGCCCGAGGCGCGGATGTTCGTCAACTGCTTGCCCTTGATCGGGTTCACGACGATGTCGTTTTCACGCGAGTGTTCGCCGATGATCATCCCTTCGTAGAGCTTGTCGCCCGGGCTCACGAAGAGGCGGCCGCGTTCCTGGATCTTCCAGAGCGCGTAGGCCACGGCTTCGCCGTCGTCCTGCGAGATGATGACGCCCGAGCGGCGCTCGCCCACGTCCCCGTGCTTGATGGGACCGTATTCGTCAAAGACGTGGCTCATGATGCCCGTGCCGCGGCACATCGTCATGAAGAGGCTCTGGAAACCGATCAGGCCGCGCGCCGGAATGCGGTATTCCAGACGCACGCGACCCTTGCCGTCGGGCTGCATGTCCTGCAGATCGCCCTTGCGGCGGCCGAGCTCTTCCATGACAGCGCCCTGGTGTTCCTCTTCGACGTCGACCGTGAGGAGTTCATAGGGTTCGAGCTTGACGCCGTCGACTTCCTTCAGAAGGACGCGCGGACGCGAAACGGCGAGTTCATAGCCTTCGCGGCGCATGTTTTCGAGAAGAATCGTGAGGTGCAGTTCGCCGCGGCCGGCGACTTCCCAGACGGTTTCGTCCGCCGTCGGGCGAACGCGCATGGCGACGTTCGACTTTAATTCGCGCTCGAGACGCTCGCGGATCTGACGGCTCGTGACGAACTTCCCTTCGCGGCCTGCGAGGGGCGACGAATTCACCTGGAAGTTCATCGTGAGGGTCGGTTCGTCGACCTTCAGCATCGGAAGGGCTTCGGGCTGCTGCAGGTCCGTGATCGTCGTGCCGATCGCGAGTTCTTCGATGCCGTTCACAAGAATGATGTCGCCCGCTTCGGCTTCGTCGACGAGCTGACGGTCCAGGCCCTGGAACTTCAGGATCTGATTGACCTTCACGCGGCGCGGCGTGTCGTCGGGACCGTTCATGATGGCGACTTCCATGTTCGGGCGGATGCGGCCGCGGTGGACGCGTCCCACGCCGATCTTGCCGACGTAGCTCGAGTAGTCGAGCGAGCAGATCTGCAGCTGAAGCGGTCCGTCGGGATTGTCGTCGCGCACCGGAACGTACTTGATCACCGTGTCGAAGACGGCGCGCATGTCGCCGATCTTCTTCAGTTCTTCGACGTCGTCCGTCAGACCCGCGTAGCCGTTCAGGGCCGAAGCGTAGATCACCGGGAAGTCGAGCTGCTCTTCGGTGGCGCCGAGCTTGTCGAAGAGGTCGAAGGTCTGGTTGATGACCCAGTCGGGACGGGCGCCCGGACGGTCGATCTTGTTGACGACCACGATCGGCTTCAAGCCGAGGGCGAGGGCCTTGCGCGTCACGAAGCGCGTCTGCGGCATCGGGCCTTCCACGGCGTCGACGAGCAGGAGCACGCCGTCCACCATCGAGAGGACGCGTTCGACTTCGCCGCCGAAGTCCGCGTGCCCCGGGGTGTCGATGATGTTGATGTGGGTCCCCATGTATTCGACCGCGCAGTTCTTCGCGAGAATCGTGATCCCGCGTTCGCGTTCAAGGTCGTTGGAGTCCATCACACGTTCGGCCACCTGCTGATTGTCGCGGAAGGTGCCCGCGCACTGCAGAAGGCGGTCCACCATCGTGGTCTTGCCGTGGTCGACGTGCGCAATGATTGCAATATTTCGAATGGCTCGAGTCATTGTCGTGAATAGAAAAAACTCGGTGGAAAAAAATCGATCCGATTATACGCTCACGCTTGAGCGAGCAAACGGACGGGGTGCAGCGTTCCGCGCTCGTCGGCGCGCGCCGTGCCGAGGAGCTCTCCCGCGGCGTAGACGCGAAGGAGCTCGATCGAGCGGGGACTTCCGAGCGCAATGCGCTGACCGTGTCGAAAGCGCTCGGCGTCGGAGATGGACAGTTCGATGCGCGGAAGAGTTGATAGGAGCCGGTCGACGGGCGAAAGAAGCGAGCGGGCCATGTCGGTCGTCGCCTTTTCGAGGGTCTCCCACGAGACCGCTTCGTCGATCGAGAGGTCGCCCACGCCCGTGCGGCGAAGCGTCCTCAAATGCGCGCCCACGCCCAGGGCCCGTCCGATGTCTTCGGCGAGCACCCGGATGTAGGTCCCCTTGGAGACGAGCGTCTTCATCGTGAAGAAGACTCCTTCGTCCGTCGCTTCCCAGTCGGAGACGGAAAGTTCGCGAATCGTCACGCGGCGGGGTTCGCGCTCGACCGTTTCGCCGCGTCGGGCGATTTCGTAGAGACACTCGCCGTCTCGCTTGAGGGCCGAATACATCGGGGGAATCTGTTCGATCACCCCGCGAAAGCGCGGGAGGACCCCCTCGAGATCGGCCAAGGTCAGGTGTCTTGCGTCCCTTCGCGCCGTCACCTCCCCTTCGGCGTCGCCCGTCGCCGTTTCGACGCCGAGCATGACGCGCGCCTCGTAGCGCTTGTCCGCATGAAGGAGGTCCGCCGAAAACTTCGTGGCGTTTCCGAAGCAAAGGGGCAAAAGCCCCGTCGCAAGCGGGTCGAGCGTCCCCGTATGACCGGCTTTCTGAGCGTTCAGGAGGCGTCGCACCGTCTGGAGCGCCCGATTGCTCGAGAGCCCCAGCGGTTTGTCGAGGAGCATCACTCCGTCGACGGCATCACCGCGGCGCCGCATCGCTCAACGCTCCCCTTCGGGGGCGGTGGTCTTCATCGCCTCGCGGATGAGGGCGTCCATCGCGAAGCCGCGCTCGACGCTCTCGTCGATCGTGAAGTGCAGCGTCGGGACCGTATGGATCGTGAGACGGCGAAAGAGGAAGTTGCGCAGCATCCCGGCCGCGTTGTTCAGGCCCTCGGCGCAGGCTTCGGGATCGCTTCCCAACACCGTGAAGTAGACCTTCGCGTGCGCGTAGTCGGGCGTGATGTCGCAGCCCGTGATCGTGACGAGTCCGACGCGCGGATCGTGCACTTCCTTGGGAATGAGCTGGGCCAAATCCTTGGCGATCTGGTCGGCCACTCGGAGCGAGCGGCCCGGCTTTTTGGGTTTCATGAAAAGAGAATCCTAAGAAAAGGGACCCGCGCGAATCCGCGCGGGTTCCCGGAGAGGATTTAGAGCGTGCGGGCCACTTCCGTGACTTCGAACACTTCGAGCTGATCGAGTTCGCGGATGTCGTCGTAGCCCTTCAACGAAAGACCGCACTCCATGCCGGCCTTGACTTCGCGGACGTCGTCCTTGAAGTGCTTGAGCGAGGCGAGTTCGCCCGTCCACACCACGACGTTGTCGCGAAGGAGGCGCACCTGGGCGCTGCGGCGAATGAGACCTTCGAGCACGCGGCAACCCGCGATGTTGCCGACCTTCGGAACGCGGATGATCTGGCGGATTTCGACGAGACCGAGCGGGGTTTCGCGCTTTTCGGGCGAGAGCATGCCGCCCAGGGCCGCCTTCACGTCGTCCACGGCGTCGTAGATGATGTTGTAGTAGCGGATGTCGATGCCTTCGGTTTCGGCGAGCTTGCGCGCGAGCGCGTCGGCACGGACGTTGAAGCCGATGATGACGGCCTTCGAAGCCGAGGCGAGGTTCACGTCGGATTCGCTGATGCCGCCCACGGCCGCGTGCACGACCGAAACGCGGACTTCGTCGTTCGAGAGCTTCGTGAGCGCGTGGATGAGCGCTTCCTGCGACCCCTGAACGTCGGCCTTGATGATGAGTGGAAGGGTCTTGACTTCGCCCTCGCCCACGTCGGCAAAGAGGTTCGCGAGGTTCGTCGCATGGGCCTTCGCGAGCTTGACGTCGCGGTACTTCCCTTGACGGAAGAGCGCGATTTCGCGGGCCTTGCGTTCATCGTTCAGAACGATCACTTCGTCGCCCGCGTGCGGGACGCCCGAGAGGCCCTGGATTTCGACCGGAATCGACGGACCCGCCGTGTTCTGGGCCTTGCCCATTTCGTTGATCATCGCGCGCACGCGGCCGAATTCGGCGCCCACGAGGACGATGTCGCCGCGGTGGAGCGTGCCCGACTGCACGAGGATGGACGCGACCGGACCGCGGCCCTTGTCAAGGCGCGATTCGATGACGAGCCCGCGGGCCGGCCCTTCGACGGGGGCCTTGAGTTCAAGCATCTCGGCCTGCAGAAGGACGTTTTCCAAAAGTTCGTCGACGCCCTGACCGGTCTTGGCGGAGACCGGGCAGAAGGGAACGTCGCCGCCCCATTCTTCCGGCATCACGTCGTTGGCGACCAATTCCTGCTTGACGCGTTCGGGATTGGCTTCGGGCTTGTCGATCTTGTTGATCGCGACGACGAGCGGAACGCCGGCCGCACGGGCGTGCGAGATGGCTTCCTTCGTCTGCGGCATCACGCCGTCGTCGGCCGCGACCACGAGAATGACGATGTCGGTCGCCTGCGCACCGCGGGCGCGCATGGCCGTAAAGGCTTCGTGCCCCGGAGTGTCGAGGAAGGTGACGATGCCGCGCGGCGTCTTGACGTGATACGCGCCGATGTGCTGCGTAATGCCGCCCGCTTCACCCGCGGCGACCTTGGCGCGGCGGATGTAGTCGAGAAGCGACGTCTTGCCGTGGTCGACGTGCCCCATGATCGTGACGACCGGCGGACGCGGCAGCGCTTCGTAGTCCTCTTTTTCGGCGAGTTCTCCGAGGATCGCTTCGGGATCGTCGGGCTTGGCGGCGATCGCCTTGTGGCCCATTTCCTCGACGACGATCATCGCCGTGTCCTGGTCGAGCATCTGGTTGATCGTCACCATCTGCCCCATCTTCATGAGGGTCTTGATGACTTCGGTCGCCTTGACGCTCATCTTGTGGGCGAGGTCCGACACCGAAATGGTTTCGGGCACCTGCACTTCGCGCACTACGGGTTCCGCGGCCTGCGGAGCCGGTTCGGCGCGGCGGTTGCGGTCCTGACTGCGGCGGCCGCGCGCGGTGCGCCAGCCGCTCTTTTCCGACGACTCGTCTTCGCCGCGCGTCTTCATGCCGCGACGGCGGTCCTTTTCTTCGCCCCAACGGTCGTTGCCGGCGTTGCCGCCCTTCTGGCCCTTCTTCTTGTCGGAAGCGTGGGCGGGCTTGGCGGGACGGGCTTCCTGCTGTGCCTTCTTGACGTTCTTGCGCTGCTGCTGCGCGGCCTTCTTTTCCTGTTCGGTCTTCGCGTCGGCGGCGGGCTTCGGAGCGTCCTTGGGCTTTTCTTCCTTCGGCGCCTTCTTCGCGGTCATGACGCCCGCCTTGCGGTTCATCATTTCGCGGATGCGGCGGGCTTCTTCCTCGGCCTTCTTGCGGGCTTCTTCGCGGCGGCGCGCGTCGGCCTCCATGCGCTTGGCGGTGGCGGCGGCGACTTCGGCTTCGAGCTTGGCCTTTTCGGCTTCTCGGCGGGCGGCCTTCAGGCGCGCTTCGTCGTCGGCGCGGGCGGCCTCTTCCTCGGCGCGCTTCTTGGCGGCTTCCGCTTCGCGGCGGGCCGCTTCGGCGCGCTCTTCGGCGGCGCGGCGCTCCGCTTCGAGACGCTGACGTTCGGCTTCTTCGGCGGCCTTCCTGCGGGCCTCTTCCTCGACCTTGCGGCGTTCGGCTTCGCGGGCTTCCTCTTCGGCACGACGGGCCGCTTCGGCGCGGGCCTCGGCCTCCAGGCGGGCCTGCTCTTCGGCGAGGACCTGGGGGTTCTTCACGAAGACGCGCTTTCTGCGGACTTCCACCTGAATCGTGTGCGCACGGCCCGAAGCGTCGCTCTGCTTGATCACGCTCGTTTCTTTGCGCGTCATGCTGATCTTGCGCTCCTGCTGGGTGCGCTGCGCGCGCAGGCTCTCGAAGAGCCGCGATTTGTCGGCTTCGCTCAGTTCGTCCGTGACGTCGCGCTTGGCGACGCCCGCGGCGCGGAGCTGCTCGAGAAGGAGCTCGGGAGCGAGTTTGAGTTCGCGGGCGAAATCATTCACCGTTTTACTTGCCATAGATGTTCTACTCCTTGATGCGGCACCCTTTCGGCGCTCTCGGGCGCCGCCCTGTCCTCCGGGTGGCCAGTGTTTTTGCAACGCTGCGGCCTCATAAGCCGCATCAGGTCGGGACAAGGAAAAAACCAGATGGGCGCGCCCCGCGGGGGGCGCGCCGCGTATTCAGTTCTCAGAACCAGCTCGCGCGGGCGGCCATGATGAGCTTCTGCGCGCGTTCTTCTTCGATCCCCGTCATTTCGACGAGATCGTCGGTCGCAAGTTCGCCGAGATCGTCGGCGGTCTTCACGCCGTTGGCGACAAGCTTCGCGGCCAGGTCGTTGTCCATGCCCTCGAGTTCGATCAGGCCCTTGTCGGCCTGACGGAGATTTTCTTCGCGGGCGATGGCTTCCGAGAGGAGCTTGTTGCGGGCTCGCTGACGCAGTTCGTCCACCGTTTCCGAGTCGAAGGCTTCGATCGCGTGGAGTTCCTTTTCGGGAACGTAGGCGATTTCTTCGATCGAGGAGAAGCCTTCGTCGATGAGGACGTTCGCGGCGTCTTCGTCGACGTCGAGCTTCGTCATGAACTCTTCGCGGATGCGGGCGACTTCGGCGTCGCGCTTTTCATTCGCTTCGCTTTCGGTGAGGATGTTGATCTGCCAGCCCGTGAGTTCGGAGGCGAGACGAACGTTCTGACCGGCGCGGCCGATCGCGACGGCGAGGTTTTCCTCGTCGACGACGACTTCCATCGTGTGGGTGTCTTCGAGCATCACGATCGAACGGACCTTGGCGGGTTCGAGCGCGCCCACGACGAACTGCGCGGGATCTTCGTTCCAAAGGACGATGTCGATGCGTTCGCCCCCGAGTTCGTTCGTGACGGCCGAAACGCGCGAGCCGCGCATGCCGACGCAGGTGCCGATCGGATCGATTCGGCGGTCGCGCGTGTAGACGGCGATCTTGGCGCGCACGCCCGGATCGCGGGCGGCCGACTTGATTTCAAGGAGCCCTTCTTCGATTTCGGGGACTTCGAGTTCGAAGAGCTTCTTCAAGAATTCGGGCGAGGTGCGCGAGAGCGTCACCTGCTGGCCCTTGGTCGACTCGCCGATGCGGTCGACATAGGCGCGCACGCGGTCGCCCGTGCGGATCGATTCGCGCGGAATCATCTGGTTGCGCGGCAGACGCGCTTCGAGGCGGCCGATTTCGACGATGGCGTCGCCTTTGTCCATGCGCTTGACGGTGCCCGTGACGATCGTTTCGTTCTTGGCGAGGAATTCCTTCAGAATCTGATCGCGTTCGGCGTCGCGCAGACGCTGGAGAATGACCTGCTTGGCATCCTGAGCGAAGCGGCGGCCGGCCGTGTCGACGTCGATCTTGTCGATTTCGCGTTCGATGAAGTCGCCGGGTTTAGCGTCGGGAAATTCGTCGATGATGTCCGAGAGCATTTCCTGACGGTCGGGCTCCTGCAGACCGTCTTCGTCGGCGACGACGAGCCAGCGGCGGGCGGCCTCGAAAGTGCCCGTGTCGCGGTCGACGTGCACGACGATGTCGGCGTCTTCCCCGGGGAAGCGGGCCTTCTTGACGGCGCTCGCAAGCGCCATTTCCAGGACGCCGAAGACGATGCCTTCTTCGACGTTCTTTTCACGAGCCAGAACTTCGACGAGTTCGAGCATTTCGCGGCAATTGATCATGATGTCTTACCCTTTAAAGTTCAATTCGGCGATGAGATGGGCGCGGTCGACGTCCGAGAGCGGGAACGCGACGCGGATGGGATCGGGCTTCTTTTCTTCCTTCTTCGGATTCTGACGGCGGCGCGCGGCGATGCCCGGCGTGCGGGCGACGTCCACTTCAAAATAGTCGAACGTCACGACTTCGCTTCCCGCCTCCCCTTCGATGCCGACGATGCGGCCTTCGAGCTTGCGGCGGCCGGCTTCGGGGAAGCCAACCGCTGCGAGCGGCGCATAGAGTTCCACGTAGGCGAGTTCGCCCGCGAAGCGTTCCCAGTCGCGGGCGCGCTTCAAGGGACGTTCCACCCCGGGGCTCGACACTTCGAGACGTTCGTAGGGAACGTTTTCGACCGTAAAGAGGCGCGTGAGCTGATCGCTCACGCGTTCGCAGTCATCGAGCGTGATGCCGCCCTCGTTCGTCGTGTCGATCGTGACGCGGACGAGACCGCGGGCGAGGCGTTCGAGTTCGACGAATTCATAGCCGAGGCCTTCGACCGTTCGTTCGACGAGTTCCGTGAGCGCTCCGGTATTGGTCATGAAGAAAAATCCCTTCCTCTAATTCAAGTGAGAAAAAAACTGCGGCACCCCGTCCTCATCATGAGGCTGAGGCTTGCGGCACACGCCGGAAAAAGAAGACGGCCGGCCGCGCAACAGACATTGAAATCAAAAAAAAATGGGCGCACTGCCCATTCCAACTCCCTTTGCGTGCGGCGCGGCGGATTTGTCTTCCGCTCCTCTCCCGCACAGGGAACGGTCCGATTTTCTTCCCGGAGAAGAAAAAGACCGTTGAAAGCGCACACCCACCGCGACGGGCGAAAAAGCCTCCCTCGCGCCGAAGCAGTCGGTGAAAGCGCCATTTTAGGCGAAAGGGGCCCCGCCTGCAAGCGAAGGGCCCCGATTCCCGAAAAAAATCTTTCGGAGCCGGCCCCGAAGGCGGGGCCGAAACTCGGACTCAGCGGCGTTCGCGCTTTCGCTGCGTCGGACGGTCGCTCAGGTCGCGCGCTTCGTGCACCGGCACCCCCGTGCGGTCGGAGGCGTCGCGGAATCGTGCGTCCTTGGCGCGGCGGGGCGCTTCGACCTTTTCACCGCTGCGGACGGCGCGGCCCTCAGCGCGGGCCTTGGCCCGGGCCTCTTCCTTTCGGGTCTTTGCGGCTTCGGCCTTTGCCTTGGCGGTGGGAGCGATGCGCTTTTCAATCGCGTCGAGCTCGGCGATCCAGGCGCGCACCTCTTCGGGCGTCAATTCCATGCGCTTGCCGCGCGGAAGACTCTTCGGGAGCGACACGGCGCCGTATCGCACGCGGATGAGGCGCGAGACCGTCACGCCCACCGCCTCGAACATGCGGCGCACTTCGCGGTTGCGGCCTTCGCGGATGCGGACGCGGTACCAATGGTTCGTCCCCGTGCCGCCTTCGTCCTGCAGAAGATCGAACTTGGCGGGACCGTCCTCGAGTTCCACGCCCTGTTGGAGCTTGAGCATCGCTTCGGCTTCGAGTTCGCCGATCACGCGCACGGCGTATTCGCGCTCGATTTCGTAGCGCGGGTGCATGAGGCGGTTGGCGAGTTCCCCCGAGGTCGTGAAAAGCAGGAGCCCTTCGGTGTTGAAGTCGAGACGCCCCACCGCAATCCAGCGGCCCTGCGAGAGGCGCGGCAGACGCGCAAAGACCGTGGGACGGCCTTCGGGGTCGTCGCGCGAGACGATTTCGCCCGCCACCTTGTGGTACATGAGGACGCGGGGCGTGCCCGTCGCTTCGCGGCGGATCTGACGCCCGTCGATGCGCAGAATGTCTTCGGCCGTCACGCGGTCGCCGAGCTTGGCGGTCGCACCGTTGACGGTAACGTGTCCCGCTTCGATCAGGCGCTCCATCTCGCGGCGCGATCCGACCCCCGCGTCGGCGAGCGCCTTCTGCAGTTTTTCGGTCGGCAGGTCTTGCGTCGCGCGCTTGCGAAGACGCTCGACCATTTCCTTCGCGAAGGGTCGGTCGGAATAGCCGTGAAAGTCTTCGCTCGTCAGAAGCGACATGGCCTCGGCGGGCGAGAGCGAGCGGTTGCCCGCCTCACGATTGCGGCGCCCTTCGGGGCGCGGGAGGTTGTGTTCGCCCGGACGGCGAAAGGGCGTACGTTTTTTCTGGCCCGACACGGGCGGGCGGAACGGACGGTTCTTCACGATTTGCTTCCTTCGGTTTCCAAAACCAGTGTGAGGCCTTGCGGAGCGAAAAGCGATTCGGACGTTCCTTCGACCTCTTTGCGGGTGCTCGAAAGATCGAACGGCGCGTTTTCGGCGCTTTCGGGCACGGGGAGATCCTCCAGGCTTTTGAGCCCGAAGTCCTCCAAAAATTGACGGGTGGTTCCCAGAAGTGCGGGCCGGCCCGGGGTTTCGCGCCACCCGACGGTTTCGATCCAGCCGCGTTCTTCAAACATGCGCAGGGTTCCCGGACTCAGGCTTACGCCTCGGATCTCTTCAATGTCCCCGCGCGTGACGGGCTGACGGTAGGCGATGACGGCAAGCGTCTCGAGGGCCGCCCGGGTGAAACGCTTGGGTCGGTCCTCGTCCTTGAGCTTGAACAAATAAGGAGTCGCTTCGGGTGCGGTTTCCATGCGCCAGCCGCCCGCGACTTCGCGAAGCCGAAGACCGCGCCCCTGCCAAAAGGCCGAGAGGGAATCGAGCAGCTTAAGAACGTCCGCATGCGAGAGCTCGTCGTCGAAAAGACGCCGAAGTTCGCGCACCGACACGGGCTTTTTGGCCGTGAGGAGCGCCGCTTCCAGAATGTGTTCGCGCGAGAGGGGCATGGAGTCGAAATGAGGATCGGTCGTTTCACAACGATCGGAGAGAGGCCCTTTCGGGCCGGGCATCCCTGCTTTGAGGGATGCGGGATTATACCGAAGGCGGCGGGGCCCCGCAAGAAGAACTGCCGAAGATTTGCCCGGTCCTCTCCATTTCTTCCGCCATGCAGAACCCGCATGGATAGGCATAGGAAAATGTCATTGGATTCCGCGGGTTGCCGTGTCCAGAATGAAATCGCGGGCAGGCCCCGCCTCAGACAACACCCCCAAAAGGAGACCGTCATGTCCATCCATCCGCTTCATCGAGTCGACCGTCGGACGCTTCTCTCTGCGGGCGCCGAAGTCTACCGCTTCGACGCCGCCTTCAAGCGCGTCACCGCCTGCAGCGGGTGCGACCACTGCGGCTTGGGCGCGGCCGACTGCGTCTACCGAGACGACATGTTCGAACTCAATCCCCACTTGATCGACGCGGACCTGATCGTCCTTTCGACGCCTCTCTATTACTTCGGCTTTTCCGCGCAGCTGAAGCTCGTGATCGACCGGTTCTACGCGATCAACAGTCAACTCCACAGCCCGAGAAAGGCGGTGCTTCTTGCCGCCGCCTGGAATTCGAACGACTGGACCTTCCCGGCTCTCGCTCATCACTACGAGACGCTCGTTCGCTACATGGGTTGGGAGGATGCCGGACAGCTGCTCGGTACGAGCTGCGGCACCCGCTCGCAAACCGAGAGCACCGAATTCCCGCGGCTTGCCTACGAACTCGGCAAGAAGGTCTGCGCCCGAACCTGAGTTCGAACCGAGGGAGACAGTCATGACCCGGCTTTTCGCCTATTGGGAAAAAGGGGAGCCGCTCCTTCTCTGGACGAGGCGCCTTAGGCTCGACGCCCTCTTTGCGCTCCTCTTTTTCGTCGTGATGTGCGACCGCTTCACCGGGAATCCGATCCACGAGGCGCTCGGCACGGCGGTCGGTCTCGTCGCGCTCTTGCACGCGCTGCTCAACCGCCGCTGGTACGTGCGACGCCTTGAAAAGCTCACGGGGCGCGCGAGGCGCCGCACGTCCTGGCAGCCGCGGGACGTCGTGTCGCTGATCGTGAACGTCTTTCTGACGCTCAGCTTTGCGGCGGCCTTCGTGAGCGGCCTCATGTGCTCGCAGACGCTTTTCGCGTCGGCGACGCCGGATGTCTGGCGCATGGATCTCGCCTACCGCTCGGCGCACGTGGCGCTTTCGCTCTGGTGCTTCCTTGCGGCGGCGGTGCATGCGGGCCTGCACGGGGGGATCGTCGCGGGAAAGCTCGCGCCTGCCGTTGCAAAACTCGAGCGCACCATCGGGATTTGGGGCGTCCGCGCGGCGGGAACCGCCCTCTTCCTTCTTCTCCTTTGGCGCACGTCCGAAGCCTTCGTCGCCCGAGACGTAGGCTACGCGCTCCGGGCCGAGAGCGCCTACCTTTACGTGGAACCCGGAGAACTTTCGATTCTGCTGCCGCTCGACCTTCTGACCGCGTTTCTCGCCGTCGCGTCTCTCGTCCATACTTTGGATGGGGCGCTTGCGAGGCGCACTTCCTGACAAGGAGACTTTCCTCATGTCCGACACCCGCATCACCCGCAGAAATCTTGCGATCCGCACCGGCGCGATCGCGCTCACGGGACTTCTTCCGACTTGGCCGCGGGCGCAAGAAGATATCCCCGTCGTCTACTACGCCCGCGAGGCGACGCCCGAAGCCTTCATCGCGATCTTCGACAAACTTCGCGAAGACCTCGGCGCCGCAGGCCGCAGGGGACTCGTGGGATTAAAGCTTCACGGCGACGAAGTCGACAAGAACCGAGCGCTCTGGAAGGCGCTTCAGGAACACGTTCCGGGAAGCCGCTACGTCGAATGCAACTGGGCCTCGGGCTACACGTCGGGGCGCGGCACGACCGAAGGCAACTTTGACGCGATCGTCGCGCGCGGCATTCCGCGCGAGCAGATCGACATTCTCGATCGAAAAGAGGAATACCGGGCCGTGCCTACGAAAGAAGGCCGCTGGCTGAAATCGGTCGACGTGCCCGAGGCGCTCTTCACCGACTACGGACTCGTCGCCGTAACGGTGAACTTCAACGTTCCTACGTTCTCGGGATATTCCGCCGCGGTGAAGAACGTAGGGATCGGACTTGCGGGCGCTCCGGGCAAAGCCGCCGTCCACGGACCGGGTTTTCCGAAGGACGCGGGATTTCACAGACGCCTTGCGGAAGCGGCCGACGCGATCGAGCGGGCGCTCGCGGGAAAGCTCCTCTTTCTCAACGTCCTAGCGAATCTCGACGTGGAACCCTTGGAGGGCGCTACGGTCCGAAAGGGCACGATCGGGATCGTGGGGTCCCTTGACATGGCGGCGGCCGACAACGCATCGCTCGACCTGATCTACGGGATTCCCGTTGAGAGACGATCCGCGTATCCGGAGTCCGTCAAACTCGAGCGGGGCTTTTTGCAGCTTGAAAACCTCGCGGCGCTCGGACATGCGGGGCGCTACCGGCTCGTGGAGCTTTCGCCTGCAAAGTGACGAAAGCCCGTTCTGAAGCGCCGCCCATCGGGTCGGCGTTTTCGTTCGTCCGAAATGCAAAAATCCCGGACAATCGCGAGACTGTCCGGGATTCGAATCTGGCGGAAGGAGTGGGATTTGAACCCACGATACGGTATAACCGTATACCGGATTTCGAGTCCGGCGCATTCGACCTCTCTGCCATCCTTCCAGAGAAGAGGAATATTAACACAGATTGGAAATCTTGTCAATATCCCTCTTTACGAAAGTCACTTCGTTTCGGGGCGAAGAACTTCGACGCCGCCCATGTAGGGACGGAGCACTTCCGGAACCGTCACGCTGCCGTCGGCGTTCTGATAGTTTTCGAGCACCGCGACGAGCGTGCGGCCGACCGCGAGGCCGGAGCCGTTCAGGGTGTGGACGTACTGCGTGCGGCCGTTTTCGTCCTTGAAGCGCGTGCCCATGCGGCGGGCCTGGAAGGCTTCGCAGTTGGAGCAGGAGCTGATTTCGCGGTAGGTGTTCTGCGCGGGAAGCCACACTTCAAGGTCATAGGTCTTGGCGGCGCCGAAGCCCATGTCGCCCGTGCAGAGCGTGATGACGCGGTAGGGAAGGCCGAGCTTCTGAAGAATGCCTTCGGCGTTGCGCGTCATTTCTTCGAGATGGTCGTAGGAGTCTTCCGGACGGACGATGCGGACCATTTCGACCTTGTCGAACTGGTGCTGACGGATCATGCCGCGGGTGTCGCGGCCGTAGGCGCCGGCTTCGGAACGGAAGCAGGGCGTGTGGGCCGTCACCTTGATCGGGAGGTCCGAAGCCTTCAGCATCTGACCCGAAACGGAGTTCGTGAGCGTCACTTCGGCGGTCGGGACGAGGTACATCTGTTCGGCGTCGCTCGAGGCCCCGCCCTTCTTGGCGGCGAAGAGGTCTTCTTCGAACTTCGGAAGCTGACCCGTACCCTGCATCGTCGAGGCGGTCACGATGTAGGGGGTGTAGCACTCGGTGTAGCCGTTTTCCGTCGTGTGCGTGTTGAGCATGAACTGCGCAAGCGCACGGTGGAGACGCGCGACCTGGCCGCGCATGAAGACGAAGCGCGCACCCGAAAGCTTCGCGGCCGTGTCGAAGTCCATCCCGAGGGGGCCGCCGACATCGACGTGATCCTTGACGGGGAAGTCGAATTCACGCGGGGTGCCCCAGCGGCGCACTTCGACGTTTTCCGTCTCGTCCTTGCCGACCGGCACGGATTCGTGCGGGAGGTTCGGAATGCGAAGGAGAAGGTCGTTCAACTTCGTGCGGATTTCTTCGAGTTCCTTTTCGAGGACCGAAAGCTTCTCGGGAATGGCCGCGGCGCGGGCCATGATTTCGGAGGCGTCTTCACCGGCGCGCTTGGCCTGGCCGATCTGCTTCGAGAGGGCGTTGCGCTCCGCCTGCAGTTCTTCGGTCTTCGTCTGAACGTCCTTGCGGCGCGTTTCCAGGTCGTTGAATTCGGTTTCCGGGAAGTCGAAGCCGCGGCTCTTCAAGCGGGCCGTAACTTCCGGGAGCTGCTTGCGCAGCATGTTGAGGTCGAGCATGGTTTTCCTGCCTTGTAGTTGAATGCATACTCCGTTCAGAGGGAGCGAATCTGTTTATTGTCCTCTTTTTGAGGAGCGATCGGGGAGAAATTCACGGGGATTTTGCCCGATCCCCCTCCGTCAGCGCTTGCGGCCCTTCCCCTGACGGCGGGCTTCTTCGTTCAGGGCGCGAAGCCGATCGAGTTTTTCGCCGATCTTGATTTCGAGCCCGCGGTCGGTCGGGAAGTACCAGCGCTGGTCTTCGAGTCCCTCGGGAAGGTAGATTTCCCCGGCGGCAAAGGCCCCGGGCTCGTCGTGCGCGTAGCGGTAGCCTTCGTGGTAGCCCAACTCCTTCATGAGTTTCGTCGGCGCATTGCGGATGTAAAGCGGCACGGGGCGCGAGCCGTCCTTCTTCACAAACGACCGGATCGCGTTGTAGGCCGTGTAGACGGCGTTGCTCTTCGGGGCGGCCGCGAGATACACGACCGCCTGCGCAAGTGCCAGCTCTCCTTCGGGGGAACCCAGGCGCTCGTAAATTTCGGCCGCTTCGACGGCGAGCTGCGTCGCGCGGGGATCGGCCAGAGAAATGTCTTCGATCGCCATGCGGATCACGCGCCGCGCGATGTAGCGGGGATCGGCTCCGCCGTCGAGCATCCGGCACATCCAGTAGAGCGCCGCATCCGGGTCGGAGCCGCGCACGGACTTGTGCATGGCGCTGATCTGATCGTAGAAATTGTCGCCCCCCTTGTCGAATCGCCGCAGCGTCGCGGGCAGGGTCTTTCGCAGAAACTCCGCCGTGATCTCCTCGACGCGGCGTTCCTTCGCCATGGTGCAGGCGACGTCGACGGCGTTCAACAGACGACGGGCATCCCCGTCGGAGAGGCCCACGATAACTTCGACGGCCTCTTCGGTGAGTTTGAGCGTCGGAAATTCCCGCGACATGACGCGGTCAAGAAGCGTGCGCGACTCTTCGGGCTTGAGGCTTTCGAGCTGATAGACGGTGGCGCGGGAGAGCAGCGCGCTTACGACTTCAAAGGAAGGGTTCTCGGTCGTGGCGCCCACGAAGATGAAGAGGCCCGACTCGACGTGCGGAAGGAAGGCGTCCTGCTGACTCTTGTTGAAGCGGTGCACTTCGTCGACGAAGAGAAGCGTCGGGCGGCCCGTCGCCTTTCGTTCGGCCTTTGCGAAGTCGACCGCCTCGCGGATGTCCTTGAGGCCGCCCAACACCGCGGAAATCGAAAGGAAGGGAAGATCGAAGGCGTCCGCCATGAGGCGGGCGAGCGTCGTCTTGCCGACGCCAGGAGGGCCCCAGAGGATCATCGAGTGGGGACGGTGGTTTTCAAAGGCGACGCGAAGCGGCGCACCCGGGCCGATCAGATGCTGCTGACCGACCACCTCGTCGAGCGTCTTCGGGCGCATGCGTTCGGCGAGCGGCGCAAAAGCGGCCTTGGGGGCGTCGTTCCCCTTTGCCGCGGAAGTCGTCTCGCTGGCGGGTGCCGTATCGTAGAGTCCGTCGAAAAGATCGCCGCTCATAAAGTCTCCTCTGGCCTGAGCGCCGCAAACAAAGGTCCGCGGCGCAATGCGGAACCTAAGAATAACAAAACCCCCGACTCCGTGAGGAATCGGGGGTTCTGAATGGTGGAGCCTGGCAATGTCCTACTTTCACCGGAAA
>UQYG01000014.1 GCA_900545275.1 uncultured Sutterella sp. | reverse complement strand
ATGGACGAGGTTCATGAACTAATAAATAGCGTTATTTGACGAACGTTGTACTAGGGACCGTCCTGACGGATTTGCCCGAAACAAACGTCCACGACGCGGGACTTAAGCACGAAGTCCCCGTTACGCAAAGAGAGCCGAAACGGCGAGACCGAGAAAGAGCACGGCGCTCGCGCGATTCAGGAGTCCCGCCCACTTGGGATTGCGAAGGGCCGAGGCGAGAACGCCCGCTCCCAGGGCGCAGGCGGAAAACACCACGACAGTCGCCAAAAGGAAGATGGCGCCCTGCCCGATCATCTGAAGCGCGAGGGCCATGCCTTCGGTGCCGGGTTTCACGAACTGCGGGAAAAAGGCGAGAAAGAAGATCTGAACCTTCGGATTCGTGATGTTCATGATGACCCCGCGGCGAACAAGCTGCCAGGGCTTGAGGTCGAGCGCCCCGCCCTCGCCCGGCACGTCTTCGGCGTGCGTCCACGCCATGTAGGCGAGGTAGCAGAGGTAAGCCGCGCCCGCGATCTTGATCGCCCAGAAGACGGCGGGGAATTCCTGAATGACGATCGCAAGTCCCAGAGCCGCGGCGATCGTTTGCACGAGAAGTCCCCCGCAGAGCCCCAACACCACATAGAGTCCCGCTCGGGCACCCAACACGGCGCTTTGCGTGAGAACGAAAAGATTGTCGGGGCCGGGCGCTACGGCTAGGACGAAGCTCATCCCGGCAAAAGCGAGCCATTCGGAGGGGGACATGACGAAATCCTTGAGCGTGAACGATTTTTCCATTCTATCGGCTTTGTTCGAACCTACCCTCGGGCGAAGTGCTTAGGCGGGCGTATCTTCCGCCCGCGTGTCCTCGGGAGTATTGAGCCTTGTCGACTTCTTTCGAGACGCCTGATAATCGAGGAATCGAAAAACATGCGTTCGAGGGTCCGACACTCGGAACAGATCTCTCCTCCGGGTCCGGAGCCTCTCGAGCCAAAAAGGAGAATCTCATGCGAAAACTTCCCGTTCACAAGCCCGGTCTTCGTCCGCTTACCGCGGTTCTCGCTGCGGCAGGGCTTCTCTGCGCGTCGGTCGCGGGGGCGCAAAACCTCTCGGCCGACATTCTCGTGGTCGGCGCGGGCGGCGCCGGGATGGCGGCCGCCATTGAAGCCCACGAAGCTTCGAACGGCAAGGCGAAGGTAGTGATTCTCGAGAAACTGCCTTTTGTGGGCGGGACGACCCTTCTCGCCTCCACCGCCTACAACGCGGGCGGCTCGAAACTGCAGCCGAACTATTCGGCGAAGGACTACGAGGCGAAGCTTCTCAAGGGCTTCCCGAAGGCGGACGATCACGACCGCGCCAACATCAGGCAGCTCGCCGAACTCTCGGGTCCAACCGCCGACTGGCTCGTCGCCATGGGCGCCGACATGTCCCGCGTCATCAACGGCTCGCAAATGACGCCCGCCGACGGAAGCGCCTACGGCGCGATGATCGTTCCGGTCCTCAAAAAGCGCGTCGACGCGCTCGGGATTTCCGTCGTGACGAACGCCGACGTTCAGGAACTCGTCACCGACGCTGCGGGCCGTGTGACGGGCGTGAAGGCGACGATCAAGACGAAGGACCTGCAAACGATTCCCGCCAAGGCCGTGATTCTCGCCATGGGCGGGTTCGCTTCGAACCCCGAACTCGTCAAGCGTTTCTCGCCCCAGTGGGCGGGATATCCCTCGACCGCGAGCGTCGGCGCCGAAGGGGACGGCATTCTCATGGCCGAGAAACTCGGCGCGAAGCTCGACAACATGGCGCTCACCGGTCCCCAGACCGTCGCCTACGACACGGGACACGGCGCGGTGTCGCTCACGAACGTCCGCTACAACGGGGCGATTCTCGTCGGCAAAACCGGAAAGCGCTTCACCAACGAACTCGGGAACACCGCCGTGATCGGCGCCGACATCAAGAAGCAGGAAGGCGGCGTCGCCTTCCTCATCTTCGACCGTACGAGCGTCGAGAACGCCGCGCTCATGAAGCAGTACGAAGCGCAAGGCTATTTCGTAAAGGCCGACACGCTCGACGAGCTCGCCGACAAGCTCGGCGTCGACAAGACGAACCTCAAGACCACGGTCGAGCGCTGGCACGGGTTCTTCGACAATAAGAAGGACGAGGACTTCGGGCGCACGCAGTCGATGTTCTCGAGAATCGACAAGGCGCCCTACTACGGACAGAAGATTTCGCCCGCGAGCCAAACGACTTACGGCGGCGTCGAGCGCAATGCCGACGGCGCGGCCCTCAAGACGGACGGATCGGTGATTCCGGGACTCTTCGTCGCGGGCGAAACCGCCGACCAGTACGGTCAGGGCGTCTCGCTCGGGATCGTCACGGGTCGCATCGCCGCGCGCGGAGCCCTCAAGGCGATCGAAGCGAAGTGAAGCGTGACGGCGCCGCGTGTGATGGAGCGGCACCGTGAAACGGAAAGGAGAGGATTTTCCTCCGCGCTTCCTTTAAAAATAACCGGTACGCAATTCCCATTGCGTACCGGTTTTGTCACATCACGTTTTTTGCCGGAGCATCAGTCCTTCAGCGCACAGTGAACCGTGCCTTCTGTACCGGGCTTCTTCGCGCTCTTCGTCGGATGAATCACGAGATTGGGCTTTGTCACGGAAGCGTCGGGCAAAGGCGCGATCGCGGCGCAGTCGCCGTACTTCTTGCGAAGCTCGTCGATCGGCCCGAAGTCGAGCGCACGCTGCGGACAGGCGTCCACGCACACGGGGTTGAGCCCCTTTTCGCGACGATCGAGACAAGTGTCGCACTTGCGCATCTTGCGCGCTTCACGGTCAAGCTGCGGCGCACCGTAGGGGCAGGCCGCGAGGCAGGCGCCGCACCCGATGCACTTCTTCGGATCGATGAGAACGAGACCGTCTTCGGCGCGCTTGAAGTGCGCCTTCGTCGGACACACCTTCACGCACGCGGGGTCGGAGCACTCGTTGCAGGAGATCGAGAGGTAGTAGGCGAAGGCGTCCTGATGCCAGGCGCCCGTCGCGCGGTCCTGCCGCCAGTTGCCGCCCGAAAATTCCGTCACGCGGCGGAAGTTCATCCCGACCGACAGGTTGTTCTTGTCCTTGCAGGCGACCATGCAGGTCTTGCAGCCCGTGCACTTCGAGGCGTCGAAATAGAAACCATACTGCGTCATTTTCTTCTCCTATTCGCCTCAGAGGGCCTTCACTTCCACAAGGTTGGTGTGCTGCGGGTTCGCCTTCGCAAGCGGGCTGTGGCGCGGGGTCGTGAGCGTATTGATCGAGGGACCCGTATCGGTGCCGTCTTCGCCCGGCGTCCACCAACCGCCCTGTGGGAAGGCCACGACGCCCGGGATGATGCGTTCCGTCACCTTGGCCGCAATCCGCACGCGGCCGCGGTCGTTGAAGACCTCCACGGTCGCGCCGTCGGCGATGCCGCGCGGCTTCGCGTCGATCGGATTGATGAGAAGCTGATCGGGCTGCACCTCGCGCAGCCACGGCACGTTGTGGTACGTCGAATGCGTGCGGCCGTGACCGTGATAGCCGAAGCACTGCAGCGGATACTTCTGCTGCAGAGGGTCGCCCGGCATTTCGAAGGTGCGCACGTACATCGGAAGCGCCGAAATCACTTCGTCCTTGTCGAGCGTCCAGGTCTTGGCGAGCTTGTCGAGCGCGCCGCTCCAGATTTCGATCTTGCCCGACGGAGTCTTCAAGGGATGCTTCGCGGGATCCTCACGGAAGTCCTTCAGGACGACGGTCTTGCCGACGCCGAGGCCCGGAACCTTGACGATGCCCTGCTTCCAGAAGGTCTTGAAGTCGGGCATCGCGGGATGCTTCTTGCGCGTTTCGTTGTAACACCACTCAACCCACTCTTCCTGCGTGCGGCCTTCGGTGTACTTTTCCTTGATGCCGAAGCGTTCGGCGAGCGCCGTGCAGATTGCATAACCCGAGCGCTGCTCCCACTGAGGCTCAACCGCCTTCTGAAGCGCCACCATGAAGTTCGACGTCCCCGTCGCATAACCGTCCGCGGCGATGTCGTTCAATTCCTGCTGCATGACGTCGGGAAGAAGAATGTCGGCGAACTTCGCGGACGACGTCATCTGATTGTCGATGACGAGGATGAACTCGCACTTCGACTCGTCGGCGAGGATTTTCGCCGTGCCGTTGTGGTCGGAGTGCTGATTCACCATGACGTTCGAGCACTGGTTCCAGAGGAACTTGATCGGATGCTCGAGCTTGTCGCGGCCGCGTACGCCGTCCTTGACGGCCGTCATTTGGTCGCCGTGGTCGATCGCGTCAACCCAGGTGAAGAACGAAATGGACGTCTTCACGGGGTTCTTCCCCGCGGGAAGCCCCGCTTCCTTGAGGCTGATGTCGCCTTCTCGGCCGCCGTGGTTCGTCCCCGGCAAGCCCACCTGTCCCGTCAGAATCGGGAGCATGGCGATGGCGCGGACGGTCTGTTCGCCGTTGGCCTGACGCTGCGAGCCGTAACCCTGCGCAAAGAAGACGGGCTTCGTCGTCGCAAAGAGTCGGGCGAGGCGCACGATCGTTTCCACCGGAACGCCCGTGATCTTCGAAGCGTATTCCGGGGTCTTCGGGAGACCGTCGGGGCCCTTGCCGAGTATGTAGGACTTGTAGTCACCGTTCTTCGGCGCTTCCTTCGGAAGCGTCTTTTCATCGTAGCCGATACAGTACTTGTCGAGGAATTCCTGATCGACGAGGTTTTCCGTGATCATGACGTAGGCCATGCCTTCGACGAGCGCGGCGTCGGTGCCCACGCGGATCGGCACCCATTCGTCTTCCTTGCCAAGGCACGTGTCCGTATAGATCGGATCGATCACGATCATCTTGGGACGTTTCTTGCCGTTGCGGGCGCATTCGAGTTCCCAGGCCTGCCCGCCGCCCGACTGGCGCGTGACCATCGGGTTGTGACCGAAGGCGACGTAGAGTTCGGCGTTGCCGACTTCCGTCATCTGCGAGCCGCCCGCGCCGATGCCGTAGGTATAGGGCATGGCGCCGTTGATCTGCGCGGACGAATACGTCCCGTACTGATTAAGGTAGCCGCCGAGCATGTTGAGGAGGCGCTGCGCGGTGTTGCGCGACGAAACGAGCTGATAGGAGCCCGACCCGTAGTTGAGGTACACCGCTTCGTTGCCGTACTTTTCGATCGTCTTCTTGAGGGCGGCGGCCACCGTGTCGAGCGCTTCGTCCCAGCTGATGCGTTCAAACTTGCCTTCCCCGCGCTTGCCGACGCGCTTCATCGGATACTTGAGGCGTTCGGAAGAATAAAGACGCTGACGCATGGAACGTCCGCGCAGACAGGCGCGCACGTGCGGCACTTCCGCGGGCATCTTCGTCGAGTCGGCGCCGGTGTTTTCGGGTTCGATGCGAATGACGCGGCCGTTCTTCGTAAAGGCGCGAAGCGGGCAGCGGCTGCCGCAGTTGACGACGCACGACGTCCACGTCATGACTTCCAGGTCGTCGGCGGCCGCGGCCACGGCGCGGGCGAGCGGGGTCAGCGTACCGCCCGCCGCGGTGGCGGCGAGAGCGGCGTTGAAAAGGAACGAACGTCGATTGATCGTCCAATTCGCGAGGCAGTTCATAGGGATCTCCTTCGGATGAACCGGTTTGCAAAATGCCTCACCGGCATTTTCGGGGTGATCCAATCCTACGGAACCGCGGCGGACAAAGGTTACTTTTTATCAAAAAGTTGCCCTTGGAGGCAATTTCAGATTGACTGATCAAGCACGGCGCGCGTCTTCATCTCCCGAGGCGTCACGCCGTATTGCGCTTTGAAGGCGCGGGAGAAGTGAGCCGCGCTTCGGAAGCCGCAGATTTCGGCGACCTCGCTCACGGACAGCGCCTTGACATGCGCCTCCTTCAGGTAGACCGCGGCATGCTCGAGGCGAAGACGCATGAGGTGCGCCGCGGGCGTCGTACCGATTTCACGAAAGATGATCGTGAGAAGTCTCGGCGAAATGCCGCAGTAGTCGGCGATATCCTTCATCGTTACGCAGGGCCGCGGCATCCACTTGATCATGACGTTTTCGGCGTCGTTGCGAAGCTGCTCGTGACGGCCCGAGCCTTCGTCAAGACGCCGTTCGCGGTAGCGCTGCATGAGGGCAGGACGCAGAAAGCAAAGAAGTCCGTCGCAGGTGTCCCCCGCGTCGCGCGGATCGAGCGTGTCGAGCGCCGTGCACAGGAGGATCATGACGTGCTTGAGAAGCCGCCCGAAGGACTCGCTGAGCTCGATCGGGTCCGAAAAATACGCGAGCGGCGGCGAACTCGTGTGAGCACGGAAATAGTCGGCGGGCACCGTCATGGAAAACCACTCGCACTCCGTGCGGGCAACGAAAACGAAGGGCACCGCCGGATCCCGAATGAGAACGGCGTCGCGCGGAAGGGGCATCGTTCGGTTCTGTTTCTTGAAGAAGGCTTTCCCTCGAATCAGAAAGAGAAGCTGAACATACTGCTCGGGCTCCACCGCGGCGACGCCTCCGAAGGAGGAGGAGGAAACTTTGCCGTGAATGAGAGTCCCCACGGTGCACTGCGTCGCCCGAACGGAAAACGTAAGGGACGAGTTCTTCGGAATGGCACAGACTTTCGGATCGAAGCGGTATCCTGAGCCCGGTGCACGCTTGTGTCCGGAACGGCTCATGGCTTCCATAAACCGCTGAAAATTCTCTTCCGAAGACAGTTCCGGACGGCTTTCAGTAAAGAGCGTCGTCTGTTTTCTCTGCGCGGGAGTGTTCTTCATCTGCTTGACCAAAACGGCATTCTCACTTGATTGATTAAGCAGACTATTTTAGCTCGGGATCGTCACGGGCCGCATCGCCGCGCGCGGAGCACTCAAGGCGATCAAAACGAAGTGACGCTTCGGTCTCGATGAGAAAAGCCCCGACTCCCTGAGAATCGAGGCTTCGCTTCAAAGGTGCCGTTGCTCTTGTTCTTGTTCGTGCCCACAGTGTCGGGCAACTCAGGGACCGCAGCTTCTTTCTCTTCGTTCAGATGTGCGGTAAGCTCGCCGCGGAGAGTCGCCTGGAGAAAGCTTTTGGAGACCTCGTGGACCAACTCGCGGAAACCGCCTTCACCGGTAAAGATGCCCTCTTTGACAAGGGTCTCGATGGCCTTGTCGAGAGCTACCTGTTCGGGGGTACGGGGAGTTTTCGGAGTACGTTTACGTTGGGTCTTGGTTTGCATGATGTCTTGTAGGTAATGGCCCTGCGTGGGCGACTATTATCCCTCAAGACACAAAAATTCCGACATACTCGTTATCGGTCCGTCATTTCGCCTTGCCCGATATAATGGCCGAGTATCCGGCATCGATTGAACTGCCGGATTGCTTAGGAGTTCGTAATGTCGCCGGTTGAAGTGTTTACTGTGCCAGCAAAAAAATTGGTCAGGAAGGCAGGAAGCGTCCTTGCAGGGCGCTCAGACGTCATGACCGAGGATCAGGCAATGGACATTCTCTCCAAGTGGAGAGCTTTGCACGCCTATCCGATCAATACGCTGCAGGCCTACCTTCGCGGCGTTCTTAAGCGCAACAAGTTCGCCGGAGCGATCGTTGCTCAACGACTCAAACGAACGCCCTCGATCGTCGAAAAGCTCAAGCGGTTTGAGAATATGTCTCTTGACCGCATGCAGGATATCGGCGGCTTGCGCGTTATCGTGGACAATATCGCCGACATCTATCGTTTGCACCAACTGATGCTTAATTCCACGCGCTTTAAGCACCAATTGGATTTGCCGCCGCACGACTACATCAAGTCCCCAAAAAACGACGGATATCGCAGTCTGCATCAGGTGATTCGCTATCAAAACGAGAGCCACGAAGAGCTGAACGGTCTTCGTCTCGAAATCCAGATTCGCACAAAACTGCAGCACTCTTGGGCCACGGCCGTTGAGACTCTGGGCATGATTCAGAAGTCCTCGCTGAAAGCCGGACAAGGTGATGACGAAACGAAGGAATTCCTAAAAACGGTAAGCGCCCTGTTTGCACTGAAAGAAAATCAGCCGTTGCCGCCCGCTTTCGAAACAGCGACCCGGGACGAACTGATCGGCAGCCTGCTTGCCCTCGACAAGCGCAAGAATTTCCTCGCGCAGCTCGAAGGCGTGGCTGTGTCTGCGCATCACATCGATACGGTCACGAAGGACTACACAGGCTATCACGTGATGCAGCTATTTATTTCCGAAAAGAGTGTTCGGCTGACGGCCTTCACGGAAGCGCAGGATGCCGAAAGCTTCTACAAGACCAAAGAAATGGAGACGAAGGACGATCCGAATATCGCCATCGTTCTGATGTCGGCAGGTGCTCTCAAGGAAATCAAGAAGGCATATCCAAACTACTTCCTCGATACAACGGCATTCCTGAAAAACATCAAGCAAATTGTTTCTTGATAAAAGCACGCTCATTACCACAAAAGCGCCGCGGTACTGCCTCTCTGCAACACCACGGCGCTTTTTGTTACTCGGCGGCGTCAGAAGACGAACTTCCCGCCGAAATTGAAGGTCCACGTCCGGTCTAGATCATTGCCGAAGCGGTACTCGGCGTCGCCGTAAGCGTAGAAGTTCTATCCCTCAAAACACAAAAATTCTGACATCCTTGATGGGCCGCATCAACCGGCCCTCATCGGTTTCGAGTAGCTTTCTAAGCCACTCATCACCGAGTTCTTTTCTTCCGATATTGAGGCACCCGTTCACATCGGCATTGATTTTCTGTCCGTTTCCTCGAATGGAATCAGTTAACCGGGAGTTTGGGGGCGGGGCCGCCGCTACAGCGCCCCGCCCGTCAAAAATGCGGATCTCAGTAGTCCTGCGCATCCCGGACCGCCTGCTCTTCCTCGGGCGACCGATCGTCGAGCTTGTACTCGTACCAGTTATCCCTCTCAAAGGCCACTCGGATCTCCTCGAGCTGCTCGAAGCTGAAGGGTTCGGTGATTCGCCCGTCCGCCACGGTCTGACCGCGGAGCGTCCGTTGCAGATAATCTGCGCAATAGGACCAGGATTCTTTTTGTTCGGCCGTTCCGGGAACGTCCTGCAAAATGCGCATGGCGTTTTCCATCAGCGTCTCGCGCGGACGCACGAGCGAAGAGAGGCGGTTGCGGAAGTTTTCGGCCGAACGGCTTCGAGCGTCGAAGCACGCGTCGTCGGTGGGGAGGGCCTCCTCAAAGAAGCTTCTCACCGAATCCACGTTCCCCTGGGCCTTGCCCCAGGCCGAGAGAATGTTGTCGAGGTAGCGCTCGAGTTCACTCATGAGCTTGAGCCCGACGAGATAGTCCTTCTTGGCTTCCAGCGTCGGAAGCGACGTCCCGTGCTCGACCGCCTGGTCGCTCAGACCGTAGATCGCCTGAAGGTTTTCGAGCGCCGCGTCGGCTTCCTCCGCGCTTCCGATCCCGTTGATTTCGTCGAGCAGCGCCGGATGCACCGTCAGAGCCGTGCGGTCGGCAAGAAGACGAATCCCCTCTTCCGAACTCCGGTAGAAGGCTTCGCGAACGGCGGGAAGGTTTTCGGCAAGATTCTGAAGCGACGTCACCGCCATGTACTTGAGTTCGTGCGGCGACATGACGCGGGGCGTGAAAAAGCCCGAGATCGTGCGGCAGATCGCGGCGAGAATCGGATGCCCCGTCTGGGCGTAGCGCGACGCCTTGGCGCTCCACCAGCGCGAGAGCGTGTCGTAGGTGCGCCCGCAGAAGGTGCGCGTGTCGGGACGCACTTCTTCCCCGCGGTCGAGCGCTTCGGAGCCCCCGAATTCCGCGCGGAAGTCCGTGCGAAGCTTCGCCTTGACGTCGGCCAACACCTCGGTTTGCGACATCCCTTCAAAGGCTTCGAGCCCCTCGGTCACGGGCGCGGTTACGCGCTCGCCCGCATTGAGCGGTCCGCCCGAAGAAACTTCGCCCTGCGCATGCGCGACGCTTTGCGTCGCGTCGACGTTTTCGTTCGACACCGACCAGTCGTCCCAATCGTCCTCTTCGGCCGCCGCGAGGGCGGCCCAGTCGTCGTCGGTCATGCCCGAGAGCGCGAGGATTTCGCCGGGATCCGGATCGTCGGGGAGCGTTGCGCAGAGGTGCGTGAGGGCCTTCGACGCCGCTTCCTTGCTTTCGGGCGTGTTCGGAGGAAGCGCCGCCTCGGCCACTTCTTCGGCCTCCTCGGTCGGGTGCGACTCCACCTGGACGTCCTCGGTGGCCTTCGGGTCGGCCGTCTCCTGCGCCTTTTTGGCGTCCGCGGCCTGCCCGATTTCTTCAAGGAGCTGCGCGTGCTCAAGAGCCTGCGTCCCCTCGGGGCGGGTCGCCACGGTGCGGCCGAGCGTAACGGACGTCGACTCGGTGACGTGGCCTGCGTCCTCCGTGACGGGCGTCTGCAGGGTTTCCGCGTTGATGCCGCTCACGGCGGCGGGAATGACCTTGGTCATTGCATTTCTTCCTAAAAGTCCCCCGGGACAACGGGGCGTCCTTAACCGGCGACAAGCCCGCCGTCGATCAGATAGAGCCCCCCGGTAATGAAGCTCGCCGAATCCGACGCCAGGAAGTAGATGAGTTCGGCAACCTCCGGCGCCTCGCCGACTCTGCCGAGCGGATACTGTTCCGCCTCCGCCTTCCAATAGGCGCTCGCATCACCGTTGTGGGTAATGTCCGCAAATTTCTGGAAAAGATTGATCGCCAACGGCGTGCGGATCGTTGCCGCGCAAACGGCGTTGACCCGGACATTCTGACGCCCGAGGTCGATGGCCAGACTCTTGGTGATTTGACCGAGCGCACCCTTCGTGAGCCCGTAGCCGAAACTGTTGGCCTTTCCAATGTAGCTCTGATCCGAAGCGTTGATGACCACGGAGCCGCCGCCCTTTCTCAAAATGCTCGGCACGGCGGCCTGCAGCGTGCGCACGGTCCCCTTGATGTTCGTGTCGATCATCAAGTCGAGCTCTTCTTCGCTGATCGTGAGCATCGTGTTGCAGCGGTGGATCCCGGCATTGGCAACCACGCAGTCGAGCTCGCCGTACTTTTCGATCGCCGCCGCAACCGCCTTCTCGAGATCCTCACGATTTCGCGTATTCCCCTCGACAAAAAGGGCGCCCGTTTCCCGTGCGACGGCCTGCCCGTCCTCCACGTTGATGTCCATGAAAGTCACGTTCCAGCCGGATTGCGCAAACTTGCGCACCGACGCCGCTCCGATGCCCGTCGAACCGCCGGTGATGAAAACGTTCTTCTTTTGATCAGACATGAGAAGTCCTCCATACAAATCGGAGCCGCGGAATCGGGATCCGGATCACAGATAAAGCGAAATCAGTTTAGCAAATCCCGTCCAATGCGGTGCGACGCGGCCATCTTGCCTACCAATGCAACAAGAACCAAAAAACGGTCGATGAGTTCTCGTGCGGGTTTTGTCAGACGCTCAGCACGCCCGGTCCCTGCATCCAGGAGAGGTCGGCGGGTTCGGCGGGAACGTCCCCGGTCTCGGCGAAGGCCTTTCTGAGCTTCGCGACGCGGTCGGCCGTTTTGAGAAGGAGCGCCTCAAAGTCGCCGTAGGAAAGCTTGCCGAGTCGAACCCACACGCTGTAGACGAGGGCCGAGCCGTCGGGGAGAAGCCCCAGAACGCCCTCGCCCGTTTCCCGCGAGAAGGCGTTCATCTTGAGCGCCTTTTCGCAAAGGGCGAGCCGTTCGGCCTCGCCTTCGGGTCGTTTCGCCACCGTCGACGCGAGAACGAGGTCGTCCGTCGCCGGGAAATGGCGAAGCGTGAGCGCCGTGCCGTCCAAGGACAAAAAGAGGGTTCCTTCGTCGGTGAGGGCGAGCTCGGGGAGGCCCGCGGCCTTCCCGAAGGTCGTGAGGAACTCTTCGATGCGGTTCGTTTCGTAAGACATGTTCTTTTCCTCAGTTGGGCCGCTCGAGGCTCTTCACCCAGCGAAGCACCTCTGCGACGGGCTCGAGCAGATCGCGCGGAACATAGTTGTTTTCGACGCCCTCGCTGTAGAGCGCGCGGGCAAGCGGCACGTTTCTCATGATCGGGATCCCTTCTTCCTTGGCGACCTCGATCATGCGTTGTGCGAGCGCCCCTTCGCCCTTGGCGAGAATGACGGGCAAGGGCGTCTTCTCCTCGTCGTAGTCAAGCGCCACGGCATAGTGAGTGGGGTTCGTGACGAGGACCTTCGCGCGGCGGACGTTTCCGAGCGCGTTCTGGTTCATGAGCTCGCGGTAGAGCTGCTTGCGCTGACCGCGGATCTGCGGATCGCCCTCGGAGTCCTTGTATTCTCGCTTCACTTCGTCGATGCTCATCATGTGTTCGTGCGTCCACTTGTACTTTTGATAGAGATAGTCGAGAACCGCCACGACGGCGAAGGCCCCCGCCGAATAGAGAAGGAGTTCCCCGACGGCCGAACCGATCACGCCCCACATGGCGCCGAGACCGCCCTTGGGAATTTGAAAGAGTACGGGAAGGTAGTCGGAGAACACGAGCCAGACGATCCCCGTCAACACCGTCACCTTTACGATGTTCTTCGCGAATTCGAAGAGATTCTTCATCGAGAAGACGCGCTTGAACCAGCGGGTCGGACTCAGGTTCTCGAGCTTCGGGGCCGCCGCCTTCGGGGCGAAGAGAAATCCGGTCTCGGCGAGAAGCACCATGAGGGCGACGCCCATCACGAGTCCCACCACGGGAAAGACGATTCCGAGCGATACGTCGACGATCAGGCCCGCGCACTTGGCGAGCGCCTCCTCGTAGGGAAGATGAAAGACTTCGAGCGGCACCGTCGTCATCTGCACGAGCTCCTCCCAGACGGTTTCGCCGTTTCCGATCGCGTAGAGCGCAAAGGCGAGCACCGTCGCCGCGGGCGCGAGGTCCTGCCCCTTGGCGATGTCGCCCTTTTCGCGCGAATCCCGAATGCGTTTCGGTGTGGGTTGTTCGGTCTTTTCGCTCATGGCATCATCGCGCGCAGCGTCGACACGTCAATGCCGAAGAGCCCGAAGCGCTCGGGGGCGTCCGACATGAGGACGGCAAAGTAGAAGATCAGAAGGAAGGACGCGAGCGCGCACTTGATCGGAAGCGACAGAATGTAGACGTTCAACTGCGAGGCGAAGCGGTTGATGAGGCCGAGCGCAATGTCGGTGAAGAGACATGCGAGCACCACGGGCGCGGAAATCAAAAGGGCCGAAGCCGCGAGCCGCGCCACGGCCTCGCCGAAATGGAGCGCCGCCGCGGTGCTGCGGAAAAATTCCGTCGGGATCGCTTCGGCGACCGGCCACCATTCGTAGGTGCTGTAGACGACGCCGAGCATCGCGAGAAAGGCGCCCGAGGCAAAGAAGAGCACCGCGACGCTCTGAAAGAGGAAGGATCCCGTGGGAGAGGTCTGGTCTCCCGTCAGGGGATCGGCCCCCACCGCCTGCGCGGCGCCCCGCTGATTGTCGATGAAGAGCCCCGCGCTCTCGACCGCCCAGAAGACGAGTCCCGCCGTCCAGCCGAGAACGAATCCGAGAAAGACCTCCTTGAGCAAAAGCCCGCCGAGAAGCGCCAGAGCGCCGGGCGAGAGGGGCGAAAACACCGGGATCGTCGAAACCACCGCAGGATGCACGACGAGATAGAGCGCCATCACCACGGCCGAACGGACCGTCATGTTCAGGACGGCGTTCCCCATGAAGGGCGCCACGGCGGCAAAGACCATGAGCCGCGTGGAGCCCAGGAGAAAGGCCTGAAAATGCGTCGTCAGGTCGTACTGCAGCAGAAAGTCGAGCATCCCGCACGCCCCTTAGCGCAGAAGGTGAAAACTGTCGAAGATTTCGCTTGCGAAGCGCAGGATTTCCCCCGACATCCAGCCGCCCAGGACGAAGATCGTCCCGACGACGGCGATGAGCTTCACGCCGAAGACGAGCGTCTGTTCCTGCAGCTGCGTCACCGCCTGAATGAGACTCAGCAGAATCCCGATCACCGAAGCGATCAGGATGGGCGGAAGCGAAATCATGAGAACGAGGTAGAGACACTCGCTCGCATATTCCATCGCCATCGGGTTCATGCCGCGGCCTCCGTCGGACGGAAATAGATGTGGATCGTGTTGGCGCCTTCTTCGTAGGCCCAGTCCTGACGGGCCGAGACCTGCTTGATGAGGAAGATCCCGAGTCCGCCCACGGGACGCGCCTCGACGTCGAGCGTCAAATCGGGATCGGGCACCTCTTCGAAGGGATTGAAGGGTTCGCCCCAATCGCGCACGGTGAATACGAGCCAGTCTTCGTCGGAATCCGAACCGTCTTCACCCGCCGGAGCGGGCGCGGTCTCGAGGTTGATCTGCGCCTCGCCCGTGTCGCCCTGCGGATAGGCGTAACTGAAGACGTTCACGAGAAGCTCTTCGGCGACGAGCTGAACGTTGTTCCACTGGTCCGCAAAGCGGGCGGGCAGGTTCTCGCGAAGATAGGTTTTGCAGGGCTCGAGGTTCTCAAGCCTGGCCGGCACTCGAATGGAAGGCATGGTTACCTCCGTATCAAAAGGTTGAACGTCAGGCAAGGTCCTCGACCGCGGAAGCGGTGTCGGGCGCGGTGCACAGGATGTTCGTGAAGCCCGAGAGCTTGAACATCTCCGCGACCATGGAGCGAAGGTCCGAGAAGATCACCCGGACGTTCCCGGCCCTGGCCGTCTTCGAGAGCATCAAAATCCCGCGCAGTCCGGCGGAACTGATGTATTCGATGCCTCCCAAATCGACGACGAGCTTCGTTGCGCCCGCGTCGAGCGCGGCCTTCCATTCGGCGTCGAAGTCCGCGACGCTCGCCGCGTCGAGACTCCCCGAGAGCGCGATGACGGTGACGTCCGAAACCTGAGAATTCACAATCTGCATGGTGTTTTTCCAAGGGGCCGAGAGCGTTCGGCCTTAGCGATAACTCAAAAGAAGTCCCTGCGTGATCTTGAGCCACCCGTCTAGCGTCACGAAGAGAAGGAGCTTGAACGGCAGCGAAATCGTCATGGGCGAAACCATCATCATGCCCATGGCAAGGAGAATGTTCGAAATGATGAGGTCGATCGCGATGAAGGCGAGATAGAGGACGAACCCGATCTGAAAGGCCTTCGTCAATTCCGTGATCGTGAAGGACGGAACGAGGACCGCCCAGTCGTCGCTCTTGACCGAGTCGCGCATCGCTTCGGGCCAGATGCGCTGCGCGGTCGAGACGAACATGTTCGAGACGCGCTCGTCGGTGTTGACCGTGAGGAAGCGCTTCAGGGGAGGCGACACCTTCTCCGCGACCGCAAAGACTTCCGTCGGCGCGATCGTCTCGCGACCCGCCGTTTCCTTCTCGAGAAGCGCCATCGTGTCGTAGCCCACGGGCGCCATGACGAAGACTGTGAGGATCATGGCGAGGCCGTTGATCACCATCTGCGGCGGAATCTGTTGCACGCCCAGGGCGTTGCGCACGAGAAGAAGGACCACCACGATCTTCACGTAGGAGGTCGCCATCATGAGAAAGAGCGGCATGATCCCCAGCCCAACGCCGAGGATGATGAGCCATACGGGATCAAAGCCCATTCGCTTCCCCTTCCGGCTTCACTTCGGCCTGCGGCGCGGAGGCCGCCTCGAGGAGTTCGACGCCGAGCGTGCCGTTCAGGTCCACGAGACGCCCCTTCGCGACGCGGCGACCGTTGGCGCGGATCGTGACGGGGGCCTGCGGATCGACGGCGAGCGGCAGAACCGTGCCCTCGCGCATGCGCGAGAGTTCGCCGAGGGTGACGAGACGCTCTTCGAGCGTAAAGGAGAGTTCCACGGTCAGTTCTTCAACTGCGTCCATGACGGTTTCCTCCAAGGGATGAAATTCTTCGGCAAGGCACACCCGACCGTCTTCCATTCGGGCCGAGGCGGCCAACAATTGTTTTCCGAGCGACGCAATTTCGACGCGCACGTCGTCGGCCCCGAACCATTCGTCGGGAACGAGAACGTCGCCGGCCGCGAGATCGGCATAAGCCGAAGCGGAGAGCCGCAGGCTTCCCGCCCTACGTTCCAGCCGGAAGGGCAGGGTCGGGAGCACGCCCGACAAAAAGTCGGCGTCCTTTGCGGCGACGCTTCGGAGGCGCTCGACGAGCGCCAGGGCCGCGTCAAGCGGCGAAGATTCTTCGGGACGAAGAAGAATCCGCGTCTTCTTGTCTCCCGCGGCTAGGGAAAGCGAAAAAGGCGCCGACACCGTCCGCCCGTCGCCGCCTCGAAAGTCCGACGCCGTCACGACGGCGCCCGAAAGGGCGGAGAACCCCTTCGTGAAGACCCCGCAGAGCGCTTCGGCGACGAGGCCGAGAAGCGGCTCGGGCAGGGATTCGGGCGCAACGTCACGGATCGCCTCCTCCGAAAAAAGGGGATGAAGCGTAAGGAGCGTGCGGTTCTCAAAATATGCGCGCCAGGGGTGTCCGTCGACCGTGACGGACATTTCGGCAACGGGTGCGAAGGCGGCCGCGCGGGGAAAGACTTCCAAAACCGCCGGGACGTCCTCTCCCAAGGCGAACGACACGGGCAGACGCTCGAGCAGAGCGTTTCGAAGCGGCATGGCCCAGGCTTCGAAGGTCGGAAGGGAACAAGTGTTGGGCATGACGATTTCTCCTATCCTCAACCTTCGCCCGATTCATCGAAAAGGCCGCGACCGCGCGACGATCGGCGGGCGTCGTTTTCTTCCCGATCGGTTTCTTTTTGAAGTTCCACGAGAACGGGGAGCGTTTCGCGTCCCGAAAGCCTCGCCTCGAGTTCCGCGCGGGCCGAGACGATCGTCTGGAAGGCCGCCGCGTCGTTCGTGTGAATGCGCACCGTGAGCTGACCGCCCGCATCGCGCGCGAGCGTGATTTCGGTGTTCTTGAGGACCGCGTCCTGAATTTGGAGGCGCACTTCGGTCTTACCGCTCTCGGGACGGCTCACGAGAATCCGGGAAACGAGCGTTTCGAGCGCTTCGTTCGCGGACGTACCTTCCAAAGCGGTCGGACCCGCGGTCTGCGCGGCCGCTTCCGTTGCGCCCGTGCCCACCCCGCGAAAGAGCGAAGCGAGAAAGTCCTGCGCCTTCTGCGCGGAAAGATCCGTCTGCAAAGCGTCGTCCGCGGCCCCCGTACGGGCGTGTCCGGACGATTCCGCCCTCTCCCGCGCGCCGGCTTTTTCAAAGAAGGCCGACTTCTCGTCGGGGGATCCCGAACGCGATTGCACCGCGTCCCGAGAGACGCCCTCTTTTTGAGCGTCTCCCCGGAGAGCGCGCTGAAAAGCCGCAACGTCGTCGCGTGATGCGGTCCCGCGCTCCGCAACGCTTTGCCCCGCATCCGGCCGTTGCTCCGAAAGTCCGGCACCGCGCAAATTGTCAATCGTGTTCGTCATGATCTTTTGATCTCCCTTCCGGTGTACGGGGTCTACTCGCCGTCGGGGGCTTGCGCCCCGAAGCGGTTGACGGGCTTGAATTCTTCGAGCGCCCGATCCTGGGCCTGCTCTTCGAGTTTTTTGGCTTCCTCCATCCAAAGGGAACGGTGTTTCTCCATTTTCGCACAGCTTTTTCGGGCCTGGAGAGCGGCCTTCTTCGTTTCCTCGAGCGTTCGGCGCGAGGCTTCGACCCGCTTTCGGGCCTCCTCGAGCGACATTTCGCGCTCAAGTTCTTCCGAAGCGAGCGACGCAAGATTCTTTTGAAAAACTTCAAGTCCCGCGATCGTGGTCTTGTGTCCGATGAGCCCTTCGTAGCGGCGCGAAACCTCCTGGGCGTACCAGACGCGCCAACGCTCGAGCGCCTCCTCCTTGCTCTTCACCGCTTCCTCGGCAAGGCGGCAGTCGTTTTGCGCGGCCGCAACGCGCCGGCCGGCGCTATCTTCGCGAAAGCGCCGAAGCGAGAGGAGAGATTCGAGGGGATAGGCTTCCATCGTCGCCCTCCCTTACCGTACCGCGGCCTCGAGCGCCGCCACGGTTTCTTCGAACGTGCTCTTTTCGCCGAGGCCCTGCTTGAGAAAAGCGTTCACGCGGTCGACGTGCGCAATCGCGTCGTCCGCCGCGGGGTCGGCGCCCTGTTTGTACTCCCCGATCTGTACGAGGAGTTCCACTTCCGCGTACTTCGCGAGAATCTGGCGCAGGCGCTGGGCGTTTTTCTTGTGTTCCTTCGTCACGATCGCGTTCATGAGGCGCGAGACGCTCTGGTTCACGTCGATCGCGGGATAGTGCCCCTTCGAGGCGAGCTTTCTCGAGAGCACGATGTGGCCGTCCAAAATGGAACGCGTTTCGTCGGCGACCGGTTCCGTCATGTCGTCGCCTTCGACGAGGACCGTGTAGAGCGCCGTGATCGAACCCCTGTCGTTGTTGCCGGCGCGTTCCATAAGTTTCGGAAGTTCCGAAAAGACCGAGGGCGGGAAGCCGCGCCGCGTGGGCGGTTCACCCGCAGCCAAACCGATTTCGCGCTGGGCGCGCGCAAAGCGCGTCACCGAGTCCATCATGAGAAGGACGCTCTTGCCCTGATCGCGGAAATATTCCGCGATCGCGGTCGACGTGTAGGCGGCCTTGAGGCGCTCCATCGAGGAGCGGTCGGAGGTCGAGACGACGAGCACCGACTTCTTTCGCCCTTCGGGCCCGATGTCGTTTTCGATGAATTCGCGCACTTCGCGGCCGCGCTCGCCGATCAGGGCCAAAACGCAGACGTCCGCCGTGCAGCCTTTGAGAATGGTGGAGAGAAGCGTCGACTTGCCGCCGCCCGCCGCGGCGAAGATGCCCATGCGCTGTCCCTCCCCGCAGGTGAGCACCCCGTCGATGGAGCGAAGCCCGAGCGAGAGGGGTTTCGAGATGCGCATGCGCGTCATCGGATTGGGCGCGGGCGCGAAGACCGGATAGTGTTCGCGGCAGCGAAGCGCGGGTCCGCCGTCCAAAGGTTCTCCGAGACCGTCGAGCGTGCGTCCGAGGAGTTCCGGTCCGACGGGAATCGAGAGGATTTCGCCCGTCGGGATCACTTCGGTCGCAGGGGAGACCCCCTGACAGCTCCCGAGCGGCGACAAAAGCGCGACGTTTCGGATGAAGCCCACGACCTCGGCCTTGAGTTCAAAGGACTCCCAGGGATTTTTCAGGAGACAGAGCTCCCCCACCTTCACCCCCGGGACCACGGCCCGGATGATGGTGCCCACGACCTGCTCGACGCGTCCGCGCACGTCGATCGTCGTGGTCGTCTGCACGGCTTCCTCAAGAAGCGGTCCGATGTATTCGAATGCCATGACTTACTGCCGAATCTTTGCGCTGAAGGCGTGCTCGAGGGCTTTGAGCTGCGTGGAAAGCGAAGCGTTGATGACGCCGAGGTCGCTCTCGAGAATGCAGCTGTCGGGTTCGAGCCGCGCGTCCGCCACGACCGTAAGAAAAGACCCCGCCGTCTGGGCGGAAAGCGCTTCCGAAACGATCGGCTCGTCCGAAGGGGCGACGCGCACGGTCACCTTCTGTTGGCCGCGAACGTTCGCCAACGCCGTCTTCACGATCGCGCGGATGCGGTCTTCGCGGCTCGTTTCGCCGAGGATTTTCCGAACCGACTGCATGACGACGTCGACCACAGTGCCTTCGATGCCTTCGATGAATTCGACGCTCGCCATGACGGTCTCCATGACCTTCTCCATGTTTTCGAGGCGCCCGGCCTCGAGTCCGTCGGCATAGCCCGCTTCGTAGCGCTCCTTATAAGCTTCCTCGGCCTTGCGTTCGATCTCGCGGGCGCGCGCCCGGGCGGCCTCGATGATCTCGCCCGCTTCGAGGAGCCTGGCGCGCTCGTCGCGCTTCACCACCTTAACGCCCGGCGCCACCGAGGGTTCGGGTCGGTTCATCTGAAGAGGTTTCGACACGCTTCGTCTCCTTCGCTTCGAATGAGTTTCAACAGAAAGGCGCGCACCCGCCGGCTGAGCTGCGGATCGTCGGGCGTCTCCCCGACGGCCTCCCGGTACCGCGCGAAACGGGAGGCGGTCTTTTCGCGAAGACCATCCGGCCACCCCGTCCACAGAAGGAGGGCGACGAGGTGCGAAAGACGCTCTACGGCGTCGGGCAAAGGAAGCCCCGCGCAGAAGGGCTTGAGATCCGCCGCAAGCGCCCCCGCCTGCCAGCGTCCGCGAAGGACCGCGTAGCGAAGCAGCTCGTCGCCGAGGCGCGTGCGAAGCGCTTCACGTTCGTCGCGCTTGAGGGTCACGGCGATTTCGCCTCCGTAGACGGCCGCGGCGGCGCGCAGCATCAGCCGACCGAAGTCTTCCTCCGAGAGAAGAGCGAAGCGCTCGCTCGTCTCGGCAAAGCCCCAGTAGCCGGACTCCGCGGTTTTTTCGTCGGATCCCGCACGCATTTGCGCCCTCCCGCAGAGGTCCGGATGTCGGGCGAGGAGCGCCGCCCAGTCGACGTCCGACGCGGCGACGCTCTCGAATTCCCCGACAAAAAGCGCGCGGGGAGACGCCTCGGCGCCCCGGTTGAAGGCGGCGATGCGGGCGAGAAGCGCGGGATTCTCCTCGAGAAGCTCGCGGTAGAAATCCCTTTCAAAGGCGGGAGGCGTCGTCATCGGAACCGTCCTTTCGCGTCAGACCGAAGGCGTCAGACGCGTTCGCCCGTGCGGGCGCTCGACTCGGACGATTTCGCGGCGCCCTTTTGCGCCTTGGCGCGCAGATAGAGCACGACCGCTCCCGCAAGCGCTCCGAGCCCCACGATCAGGGCGCCCAACGCGCCGTAGAGAAGCGGGAAGTCGCTCTTCGCACTTTCTTCTTCGAGCATCGGCACGGTGATCGTTTCGCGAACGGGAACGAGCATGACGGAGACGCGGTCGGACGAAAGTCCCGGAACGGCGTTCGCGGCGAGCTCGCGGATGCGGGCGACGAGTCCCGGCGCCTGCGAGTCGGGCGTGTGACGCAGGAACACCGCGGCCGAAGCGGGCGTCGTCTTCCCCGTCGCGAGGTCTTCGGTCTGCAGCACCACGTGCACGCGGGCGGTGAGCACTCCGTCGATGCGCGAGAACGTGTCGGAGAGCTCCTGCGAGAGAGCGTAGGTCATGCGGGCCTTTTCTTCGGTCGCCGACGAGATCATGCCCTTCGCCGCGAAGACGTCGCCCATCGTGTCGAATTCCGAGCGCGGGAGATTGTTCTCGCGCATGAGCTCAAGCGTCTGCGTGACGCGGTCGCTTTCGACCGCGATCGCATAGCCTTCCTTGTCGGAAGTCTTTTCGGGCTCGATCCCGTTTTTGAGGAGCACCGCCATCATGGCGTTCGCCTGCGTTTCCGTAAGCCCGCGGTAGACCTCCGTCTTGCAGCCCGCCAGAAGCAGGGCCGCGCAGGCGCCCAGAACCAGGGCCCGTCCGATGCGGTTGGGCGCATCCGTTTTGTGCATGTCACACTTCCTCGTGTTACGACGCCGACCGCAACTGGGCCTCGAGATCCGAAGCCGTCCGGTTGCGTATGGCGGAGAGCGCCTTGACGTCCATCATGTGTAAATTGACCGAAAACTGCAGCCGATAGAGTTCCGTGGGGGTGAGGGTCTGCGCCTCCCGAAGGGGTTCGACGCCCGACGACGCGGCGTGGTCGACGGAGCCGACATCCTGCGCTCGAAGGGTCTCCCCGTCCGTCGGACGAACGCCTTCAACCCCCTGCGGAGCATTCGCGTGAAAAGTCGACTCCGCCGTCTGCGGCGGGAGAGTCGCCCCTTCCGGTCCTTCCGGAGCGCCCTCCACCATCGCGCGGAAGGCGTCCGCCACTTCGCGCGGCACGGGACTGCGGGTCGCGCCCGCTCCGGCGCCCGGGGTTTGCTCCCCGATCCGCTCGAAAGCCTCGATGAGGCGCCGAGACGCCTCGAGGTCGATCCCGCTCACGGTCCGTCACTCCCGAACCGTCAATGCTCGGCCGAAAGCGCGTCGGCCATCGCTCGGGCGTGCGTGCCTTCGGGAACCTTCGCGAAGATGCCGCGCGCTTCGTCCTTGCGTCCGGCAAGGAAGGCGCTCAGGCCCAGATAGACGAGCGCGTCGGGGTCTTCGGGGTGCGCTTCGAGCACCTTTGCGAGGATCCCATCGGCCTCCCCATACTGCCCCACGGCGATATGGCTCATCGCAAGGCTTACGAGCGTGGGCACGTGGTCGGGGCGACCCGCGAGGATCCCTTGGTAGACCTTGCGCGCAAGCGCGACTTCGCCGCGCTGAACGCCGGCGTTGGCCACGTCGAGCAGCCGGGTGATTTCGGATGCGGTAAGCATGTCGTTCTCCTAGAATCCCGGCCTCAGTTCGCGCGCTGCGCGATCTGCTTGGCTTCGTCAGTGAGCGCCTTCGAAACGGTCGAGGCCATTTCGAGCATCGTGTTGTACTGATTGAGCTGGAACTGCATCTTGAGCATGTCCTGATCGCTGATCTCGTCGCCCATGCCGTTGAGCGTGGCGTTGAGTTCGTCGCCCTTGGCGGCGATCGTATCGGCCACGCGTTCAAACATGGTGTTGATGTTGAATCCCACGGAGTCCGTCATGACTGTCTCCTCATTCAAAAATGCGCGAGAGGATTTCCTCTGCGGCTTGGGCGGCCTCGAGCTCTTCACGCACGACCTTCATTTCGTCGGGCGTGAGGCCGCGGTCCATTTCGCGGCGCAGACGAAAGGCGATTTCCGCCACTTCGTCGCGCACTTCCTTCTGCTCGCGGGCGAACCCGGTCGGGCAGACATCGGCAACGGAGATGAATTCACTCATTTGCTGCTCACCTTCAGAGGATAGTTGATTCGCTTGCCGTTCTTCGAGAGCGCCAAGCGGTTGTGAGAAATCGTTTCGAGCGTGAAGCCTCCGGGGAGACGTCCGCCCGCAAAGACCTTTTCTCCCGTGGAGAGCGTCACGAACTTGAGCTTTCCGCCCGAGACGCCGACCACGCGGAAGTTGGGGGTCATGCTGTCCTTGCCGGCCCTTTGCTTCGGAGCCGCCGCAGGCGCGGACTTCCGGGCTTCGCGGTTCACGAGGGCGACGCCAAGCGGCACCCCGGCTTCGCGCTCGACACCCGCCACGGCGCGTTCGAGCCTTCCTCGGACGTCGGCGGTGAGCGGCGCCGCAAGGCTTACGCTCCCGGGGTTGTAGGTGACCGTGACGTCCTTGACGCCCTCGGCCTTGAAGGCCTTCTCAAAAAGAGGCTTCAGATCGGATTCGTAGAGGATGCGCCGCTTCGCGGCGTCGGGTTTGACGCCGAGCTCCGCGGCGACGGCGGCGAAGGCCTTTTCTTCGACCTCCTTCGTGCGCATGAAGGCGGCGACCGAAAGAACGGGATCCTGCGCGGTCCCTTCCATGCGGACGTCGGACCGGAAGCCCCGGGCCTCGAGAGCGGCGAGCCACGGCGCCGTGCGGTCCGTGTCGACGTCGACGTCGAGTACCGCGGGAACCGTGAGCGAGCGCGCGAGCTTCACGAGGCGTCCGCGTTCAGCGTCGTTGACAACCCGGCCCGAAAGGTGCCACACGCCCGATCCCGCCTTTCGGGCGGAGACGTTCGCAAACCCTTCTTCGGAGAGTTTCGCGCGCAGACCCGCGACGAGCTCTTCTTCGGGGACCGCCTCGGGCGAGAGCCACCCGAACCGCGCGAGAAGACCGTCGGCGCCGAAGACGCCCGAATAGAGCGCCGTCACGGCGTTGGGATTCGTCTTCGCGAAATCCGCTTCGACCGTCCGGCGAAGCTCGGCGTCGCGCGCAAGCGTCCAGCCGCCCGCGAGCAGGACCGCCAGAAAGAGAGCGGTCCCGACGAGAACGCCGCGCCCCCTTCTTCGCGCCTCGGGCTTCGATTCGGTCTCGACAGCCGTCTCGGCGGCGCCTCGATGCGCACCGTCCCGCTCAACCTTGCGGTCGGGCGCAGCGTCGTTATTCGACTCCGCGGCGGGGGCCGCGGGCGCGAGCGTTGCGCGCCAGCGGGAGCGCAAATCCGACCAATAGTCCTCCGACTCCTCGGACGCGCCCCAGGCGACGGCGACCGTTCCGAAAAGAAGGACCGTCCCCTTGGGCCAGACTTCGTTTGCGACGGAGCGGCCCTCGAGCGTCGTCACCTTGCCGTCGAGCGTCACGATGCCGACTTCGCCCGACTTCACGGAGACCGAGGCGTGACGGGGCGCAAAGCCCTCGTCGGCGAGGATCAGGTCGCACGAATCGTCCGATCCGATCACCCAGTCTCCTTCGGTGAGTTCGATCCGGGCTCCGGCGTGCAGTCCCGAGAAGAGTTCGAATACGGCCGCGCGCATATCAGCCCTCCCCGTCCGCCTTGTCGGCGGATGCGTCGGCCTGCGGGAGCGCCTTCCATTCGTAGTCGGCGCCCGTGGCGTTTCGCCCGAAGCCCGGCTGATTCACCCGGGCGGGAACGTTGTCGCCGTCGGCCGTCACGATGCGCGGCGTAATGAGGATGAGCCGCTCCATCTGTCGGCCGCTCGTCGAGCTCGACTTGAAGAGGTGACCCAAAATCGGAATGTCCTTCAGAATCGGAACGCCGCTGTCGCCCTCGGACTTTTGTTCGTAGTAGTAGCCGCCGATCAGAAGCGACTGTCCCGCCTCGACCATGGCCTGCGTGTTGATTCTCGTCTGCTTGATGGGGTTCACCGTCAGGGTGTCGCCCGACTCTCCCACCGTCTGATAGCCCGACGAAGCGTCGTTCTGGTCGTCCTGCACGCTCACGGCGAGCTTGATCGAGGTCTTCCCCCCTTCATGAATGATGTGCGGCGTCACGCGCAGGACCGTACCCGCCTCCACGCGGTAGAGATCCACCGCCTCCTGTCCGCGAAGCGGAATGTAGTAGGTCGTGGTGTTCTCGAGCACCGCCTCCACGTTGTCGACGGTGAGGACCGACGGACGGCCGAGCATGCGCGCGGCGTTTTCCGATTCGAGCGCGTTGATGCTCGCCATGAAGTAGTCCGACCCGTGCGTGTAGATCGTGGAGAGGAGCGCCCCGCCCGAGGAGAGGTCCGTCGAGATGCCGGGCGTGTCGCCTCCCACGGGCGTGTTTTCCGAGCCGAGCGACCCTCCGCCCTGCCAGTTGCCGCCGCCCTTGCCGCGGAAGTTGACGCCGAGCTCGCGGCTTGCGTTCGTGTCGATGTCGACGATCGCCGCGTGAATTTCCACGAGTTCGACGGGTTTGTCGAGACTCTTGATCACCTCTTCGTAATACGGCATGCGGTAGGCGAAGTCGGAGACGAGCACGGCGTTGACGCGCGGATCCGCGATGATGCTCACCGCCCCCTGAGCGACGGGCGTCGCGTTGACGGGCCCGGGCTGCGCATCGCGCTTCTTTTGTCTCGAGAGTCCCTCGGCGCCGAGACTCGGCACGCTTTCCGCACGGGCCGGCCCGTTGGCGCCGCCCGAGACGGTCGTGCCGCCCACGGACTGTCCGAGCACCATGCCGCGCAGGATCGACGCGATCCCGGGCACCGTGACGGTGCGGTCCATGCTCGAGAGTTCGATGTCGTCGGCCCAGGCGTGGCGGATCGGGAAGACCCGCATTTCGATCTTCTCGGACTGCACGGCAAGATAGGCGTCCGCCGCGGCGCGGATCGACGTGAGATAGGCTTCGGGCCCCTTCAACGTAAGCATGTTCCCTTCGGCGTTCACCGAGACGGGGAGCTCCGCCGCGACGAAGCCCGACCGCTTGAGCGAATCGACGAGCGCCTTGGCGGAACCGCTCGGCACCGTAAGGAATTCCTTGCGAACGTCGGACGCGGAATAAAAGTGAATCGTGTCCCCGAGAACGTAGTGACCCACGCCGTAGGCTTCGCTCATGGCGGAGAGGAAGTCGTTCGGAGCGACGCGCTGAAAGCGCCCGCTCACCCTTCCCTTCACCGCGTTGCCGTCAAAGGCGACGGAAAGCCCCTGGGTCTTCGCAAAGCCCGTGAGGACCGTGCGGAGCTCATGTCCGTTGGCGAAATAGGAAAAAGGCTTCTTCAGTTCGGCCGAGAGGACCGTCTCGGGCAACGCGGCGCCCGCGCCGAGCAGACAGGCAACCCCGACGCCGAGAAGAGACGAAAGAAAACGACGGTTCATCACGATTCGCCCCCTCAGAATTTCAGACCGGGCGCGAACCAGTCGGACCCGAACTGCGAAAAGGGAGAATCGGTCGAACGCGGCGCCGCGCCCGAAGCGCCCTCAAGCGTCTTCTTCCAACGGGCCGCCTCGTTGAGAAAAACCTCCGCCTCGCGCACCGCACCGTCGCCGGAAAGGCCGTCAAGAGAAAAGTCGCGCACGAGCTGCAGCCGTCCCGAGTCGGCGCAAAGACGCGCCCGACCATAGGGCATCAGGGCGGCGCACACCGTCCCGAGACGATCGCTCTTTTCCGCGTAGTCGGGTTCGTTCTCCGAGGGCGCCTCTCCCATGTCCGAGGTCAGAATGCACAGTCGTCCGTCGGGAGAATGAAGAGCGAAGTCAAGCCCGTCTTCGAGATGAAAGCGAAAGACCCCGTCCGCGCCGGCCTTGGGCATCGTCCAACCGGTTTCGTTCGTGAGGGTCTTCAGGGCTTCTTGAAAATTCATGGATGCATCTATCGTGTAAACCGCGGGGAAAGGCTGCGCGGGATCTCTCAAACCGCGCGCGGAGCGGGGGCCTGAGCCTACTCCCGTCCATTCGACCATTATGCCTCAAAATCCGTCCCGCCTACGCCCCCGCGCACCGAAGGCCATCCTATCGTTTCCTTTTATTCCCAATCGACCGAAACGCAAAGAACGGAGCGAATGCACACCGTTTACAATGATCTTTTATAGTCCCCTCCCGCTTTTTTCGGATCGGGAATTTCTTCCGGGTCGTCCGGATCATGTTTCACGATCGTTTCCGAACCTCGATTCGGGACGATCCAGCCAAAGGAGCCGTCATGGCGGAAGACAAACTGCTGCAGCAAAAGGAAGCGCTCGAGCGCATGAAGGGCGAACTCGCCCGTCTAAACGTTGCCTTCGACCAGGCGAAGAAGGCTCTCGGCGTCGAAGGGGATCTTCCCCCGGCCCAAGACGAAGAGGTTCCGCCCGCGCTTCGCGAAGCGCTCCAAAAGAGCGTCGAGCGCGCTCAGGAAGCGGGCCGCTCGGCCGTAAAGGAAATGCAGGGCCTGGGCGCCTCCCGTCCTGCGGGACGCGCCCGCCGCGGCGCCCTCTCCATCTGATCGGACCGTCCGCTCCGAGTCCCTTTTCCGATCTTTTTCCGAGGTTTCGCTCATGGCCATTTCCGAACTCAATCTTTTCCCGAACGGCACCTCGTCGCTCACCGCGGACAAGCTGCGCGAGCAACTCACCTCGCAGTTTCAACCACTGCTCAACAAGGCCTCCCCGCTCGACGGCCCCGACAAGTCCGAGGAAAGCGAAAAGACCGAAACGACCGATTCCACGCAATCCGCCGGACAAACTCAGGCGCCTGCCGAGGATCCCGACGAGATCGCCTTCAAGGGGAGCATCCAGTTCCGCTTCGCGCTCTATCAGTTGAACTACGCCAATCAGTGCCGGCAGAACGCCGTCAACTACATGGGGCAGATCGAGCAGATCCAGGACAAGGCCGAAGAGGCGGCCGAGATGATCACCAAGGCCCGCGACGCCGAGGCCAAGGGCTCGGGCGTCCCCGCGGAGGTCGTGAGCTACATGAACACGAACAAGCTCGGCATGAAGGGGAGCGCGAGCAGCTGCTCGAGCGATGAATGGAGCTACAACCTCGCCTCGCTTACACAGTACCAGGAGTCGATCAGCAGCAAGACCCAGACCCTGATGGTCTATCTGCAGGACTTCATCAGTCAGTACAACAGCTATCTGCAGGGCGCCAACGCCGCCGTTCAGGAAAGCGCCTCCACGATGCGCGCCATCCTCACCGGCCGTTGATTCCCGCATACAAACGGAGAAATACCGTGACGAAACCCGTACTTTCCCCCGAGGCTCTGCTCGCCCTTTGGCAAGCCCTCGAAAACGGTCCCACCGCCAAAGAGATCGCCGCCGTCGACGACGCCTGCGTCGAGTCGCTCTATGCGCTCGGGCACGACCTCTACAAGGCCGAAAATTTCCGCGACGCCGAAGCGGTCTTTCGAGCGCTCGCCTTTCTGAACCCCAAGGACCGCCGCTTCTGGATGGGATTGGGCGGCGCGAGACAGGGCCTCGGACACTTCTCCGAGGCAAGCGACGCCTATCAGCTCGCCGCCCTGGCTTCGGGCCTCGGCGACCCCGAACCCCTCCTCTACGCCGCGCAGTGCTTCCTGCAGATGAAGAAAAAAGACGAGGCGAAGGCGGGGCTTGAGGCCGTTTTGCGAACGGGCGATCCCTCGGACGCGCGCACGGCCGAATGCCGCAGCCGCGCGGCCGCTCTTCTCGAACTGCTCTCGGGCGCGCCCAAACCCTGAGACCGATACCGACACGGGAGGATATTCCTTTGACCAAGCACATCGTTTCCCAGGAAGTCGTCGACAGAATCGTCGCGGCCGTGCGCAAAGGCGCGACCGTCGCGCAGATCACGGGCACTTCGCCCGAAACGCTCGAACAGCTCTACGCGCTCGCGCACAATCTCTACGGATCGCAAAGCTTTGCCGACGCCGAAACGCTCTTTCGGGCGCTTTGCCTCTACAACCCCCACGAACCCAAGTACTGGATGGGGCTCGGCGGTTCGCGCCAGGCGCAGGGACGCTTTGAAGGGGCGTCGGACGCCTATCAGATGGCGGCCCTCACGACGGGGCTCTCCGATCCGGAACCGCTCTTCTTCGCCGCGCGCTGTCTTCTGAAGATGAACAAAAAGGCGGAGGCCGTCGAAGGACTCGAAGGTCTTCTCGGCATCGGCGACGAGGCCAATCCCCGTCACGCCGACGTGCACCGCCGCGCCGAATCGCTCCTTGCGCTTCTCAAGGGAGGGAAAGCAGAATGACGAACATCGACAAAGTCGGATCCGCCGGATTCGATCCCTCGGTCACTTTCACGGATCCCCTCTCGAGGCTTGCGAACCGCACGCTTGAGGACGTTCCCCCCGCCGCGGACGGGGAAACCGCCCCCCTCTCGGACCTTCCGACGCTCGAAGCGCCCGCGCACGCCCTGTCCATCGAGCGGCTCGTCGCGGCGATCGGAAACGAAATGCGCCGTCAGGGCGTTCGCGAAGGACTCGACGCGATTGACTCGCAGGCGCAGGAGATCGATCAGAAGTACTCGGAAAAGCTCGCGGAAATCGCCAAGGAAATCGACAAGAAGGAAAACCAGTCGATCTGGGACAAGATCTGCAAGGTCTTTCGCTGCATCGGCATGGCGCTCGGCTTCATCGCCTCGATCGCGACCATCGCGGCGGGCTCGGCCATGGGGAACCCGGCCCTGGTCGTCGCGGGCGTCGCCGCCCTTCTTCTCACGATCGACAGCGTCGTATCGGAAGCGACGGGCGGCAAAGTCAGCCTTTCGGCCGGATTTACGGAACTCGGCAAAGTCTTCGGCTTGAGCGACAGCGACGCGAAATGGTTCGGCTTCGGCATGAACATGGCGCTCACGGTCGCGGCCGTCGCGATCAGTTTCGGCGGCGCCGCGGCGAGTTCGGCCGCCTCGGCCGTGAGGAGCGCGACCGACATCGGCGCCAAGCTTCTCAACATCACGAGCAAGGCTTCGGTCGTCACCAACATCGGCCAGGGCGTCGTCGGCGTCGGCACGGGCGTCTCGAACGCCGTGCTCGCTTCGATCAACTACGACATCGAACAGATCAAGGCGCGCAAGGTCGACATCGAAGCCATCCTCGAGCGCATGCGCGCCGACATGGAAACCTCCGAAGAGTTCGTCGAGCACGAACTCGAGGTTGCCAACGACCTCATGGAAAAGGTGACGGAAATTTCGCAAAACTGCGCCCAAACGACCGCCGCCGTTCTGACGAACGCACCCGCCACGGCGTAAGAAGGAGACCGACATGATTAATTCCATCCGCAACGCCCCCATAAGCGCAATGAACGCTCCCGTCGTCGGAGAGAAGCAGCCGACCGAAAAGACGGGCTCTTCGTCGGAGTTCACGCTGCCGCCGCTTACGGCCGCCTCCGCGAGCCTCGGAAGCGCCCTTCTCGCCAAGATTTCGGAAATCAGCGAAGAGCAGCGGCGCGCCAACGCCATGGTCCGCGCCGAGCAGACGGTCGCGACGGTGAACAAGCTCCACGATCAGGCCGAAGAAATCCGCAGTCAGGCGACGGCCGCGTTCGCGTGTTCGATCTGTTCCTCGATCATCTCGATCGGCGCCTCGGTCCTCTCGATCGCGGGCACCGGCAAAGCCATGTCGGAAAACGCAAACATCAACGACGCGGCCGAACGCGCGGCGATGCTCACGGCGAAGACCCAGCGCATCGGAGCTGTGGCCGAATCGATTCAGGGCACCGCCAAGATGTTCAGCGCCGGGGAAACTTTGGCGACGGGCATCGGCCAGGCGGCGCAGACCCACATTCAGGCCGAAATCGAAATGCTTCGCGCCTCGACCGAAGAGGTCAACGAATTGATCGACGCGCTTCGCGAAGTCGTCGACAAGGCGACCAGCGCCCAAAACGCCATCCAACAGTCGGAAAACCAGGCGCGCACACGCATTCTCGGGTGATCCTTAGCGAACCGGAAGGCCGTGCGCGGCTTTCCCGCGCACGGACGTCCGTCCCTTTTTGTTCCGGCCCCCGCCCTCTTTTTGCAGAGTTTCAATATGAACGGCATCGACGCACTGAGCGGACAAAACCGCTTCAACACGGACCTTCTCGTTGAACACCGCGTCAACCTTGACGACGTTGCTCCCAAGTCTTTCTCCACGGCCGCCAAGGTCATCGTCGGGATCTTCACGCTCGGGATCGGAGCACTCGCGATGGAACTCGTCGAGTTGCACCGGGTGACCAAGGCGATTGATCTCGCCCGCGACATCATCAATCTCAAAGACGAGCTCGGCCGCCTGCCCGCGGACGAGCCGCTTGAATTGACGATCGGCGGCAAAAAAGTCCGGCTCGAACAGACTCAGCCTTACGAGCACCTCACGGTCACGATCGAGGAAAATGGAGAGGAGTACCAGTTCAGATCGGACTTCAGCGCGGACTCGCTCATCAAACAGCTCGAAAACGACATGGTTTCGCACCTCGAGTTCTACGGACGGCGCGAAGCCCTCAGGATCCTCACGCGGGAGATCCGCGACGTCGCTCCCGCCGACCGCGTCTCGACCGGCGAGTGCCGCCTGAGGGAACTCTCGCTTCTTACGCTCGAGGGCGCGCTCGATCCCCTCACGGACCTCGACGACCTGAGCACGACGAGTACGGCGCTCGTCGCCCAGTGCGCGGTCTCCGCCGCCTGCGGGCACCTGCGCTACGAAGCGGACCTCTTTGGTCTCCTCGACAAAATCGAAAGGTCGCACAGCGTCAACGACGAGGAAGTCATCCAACTTCTCCAGGCACTTGACGATCAGATCCAAGCCAAGGGTCCCGCGAGCGTCGACCGCGTCGTTCATACCGACGTGTTGCGCAGAGCCGAACCAAAGGCCGACGTGGAGAACGCCCCGGGCACGGCGACGCGGCTCCTTCTCGCGGACCTCATTCTCAACCGCGAGACGGAACTCTACGACCACCACGCCAAGCATCCGGAAGAACGCATCCGTCACACCCTTCTCGCGCACGTCGACACGCTCGCGCATCTCCTCAAGGATCCTTCGGGACTCCAAAGCCTGCCCGAACCTCTTCGCCCGGGCCTCGAAGACCTCGTCTCGGGCTATCGGACGATCATGCTCACGCACGTCCCCTTGGATGCAATGCCCGAAAAGGCGATTGCCGATCACCTGAGCGAAATTCTCTCGGACGAGTCCAACCCCGTAACGAAGCAGATTTTCGTCCAACTCGATCTAAACATCTCCCGGACGACGGCCGAGGCCTCGGCGGACATTCAACAGACCGTTCGCGAGCGGTTCGCCGACCTCATGGCCGACCGTGCGGACGACGACGCGCAGGCCGATGCCGCGCCCGAACCCCGGCACGGCACCGTCGAGTGGCTCGACCACAAACTCTCGAAGAGCGGCGTCGACCTCGAGAGCGACGGCTACGGACGCTTCATGCGGATCGTCCTCGACCGCTACTTCGACGCGATGCCCGAGGTCGATCAGCGCGCCATGCTGAGCGCGATGCTGCGCTACTCTCCCGACAACGCCTCGCCCGGACAGCTTCTCGGGGCGCTCCTCAAGGGAGCGGGCCCCATCATGCAGAAGATGCTCCAGGGCCTCAACATCGCCGGGATGGATCCCACCTTCCGCGAGGCGCTTCAGGACATGAAGAGCAACCTCGCCCCGATTCCGGAAAACGTCGTCAGAGCGCATCTCCTCCACATGGTCCAAAGCTCGCAGGGCCGCATCCGTTCGATCGACGTCGTACGCTCGCTCGGCGCCGCCTCCGTCGGGCAGGCGCTTCTGTGCCGCATGACGCTTTCCGACCGCTCGACCCGCGAAGTCGTCGTCAAGATCCTGCGTCCCGACGCCAAGCTGCGCGCGCAGCGCGAAGCGGCGATCTTCCGCTCGGCCGCTGCTCAGGTGAACGGCATGCCCGTAACGTTTGAGGGACAGCTCGATCGCATCATGGACGAACTCGATCTGCGCGTCGAAGCCGAGAACATCCGAAAGGGCCAGATCTACAACCTCAAGTCGGCCGACGGGAAGCCCCCCGCCATCGCGAGCATGTCGCTTTGCGAGTTCGTCGAACCCACGGCCAACACGCTCGTCATCGACAAGGCGCCGGGGCAAACCGTCGACAAGTATCTCGCCGACGTGGACCGAAGGCTCGGAGAAATCATCGATCCGCTCGCCGCTTCGGGGAAGGCCCCCGCGGGACGGATCCGCACGTGGACCCACGAGCGCATCAGTCAGGCCGACTCCCTCGAGCGGCAGCGCAGTCTCCTCGAACTCCATCACGAAGTCTACGAGCGCTATCAGCTCCTCGCCCACTTCGCCAAAGAGTGGGTGACAGAGGGGATTTTCGGGGAGGGCTTCTACCACGGAGACCTCCACGCCGGGAACATGATGATCGACGACGGGCGCCTCACCGTGATCGACTTCGGAAACGCCACGACCCTCTCGGCCGACGAGCAAAAGCAGGTGACCCGCATGGTGGCCTCCGCCGCCGCACGCGACTCGCAGCTCTTTCTCCAAGGTTACCGGGAGCTCCTGAGCGACGCGGGCAAGCGGCTCTTCAAGCAAAAGGAGGGCGAAGTTCGCGCGGTGGTGGACGACGTTCTGCGCTGCGGCACGGTCGAAGACACCGCCAAGCGCATTGCGGTCATCCTTTCGGAACTCCAGAAGCTCGGTCTCGAACTCCCCGCTCCGATCTTCAACTTCTCGCAGTGCCAGATGCGTCTTCAGGGCGCGATGGAAGAAATGTCGGGACTCTTGGGGGAGATCCGCACGGCCTTCTTCAAGGCGGGCGGCCACAGCGAAACCTTCGACGCGCTCGATCCCCTTGCGCTCGGTTGGAACGTGGCCGCGTCCGAGGACTTCGTCGGAAATGAGAGCGGCTACAATTCGGTTCGGACCGGCGTCGACGCGCCCTTCTCGGGAACGAACCCTCCCGACGAATTCGGACTGACGAATTTCGTCGAGCAAAGTTTCGCCAAGGTCTTCAAGGAAGGCCCCCGTTCCCCGCTTTGGAAGGCGAACGAGGAATTCATGTGGGCTTACGGACCGCACTACGACGCCTACACCGCCAATCTGGCGGGGAACCGCGACGAAGCGTTCGGGCTCGTGCGCAGCTGCGCCGCGGCGCACCGCTCCGAGCAGGCGGCCCACTACACCACGATGTGCCGTCAGGCGGACGCGTTGATGCGGGAAACTCCGCCGTCCTTCTTCGACATCATGTCGGTCGTCATCGAGCAGCATCTGAAGTCGGCCGTTTCCCGCCTGGGCTTCCGAGCGTCGTACCGCTACAGCCACAGCGACGTGTTCTGACGGAGAATCCATGGCGATCGAAGGCATTCACAACCCCTTTGCCGCGGGCTTCGGCGCGGCTTCGGCCGCGCACGAAGCCCAAGGCTCCCGGGGCCTCTTCATGGGGCACGCGGTAAAGGTGGAGGCGACTCCCGAAAAGCTTCTCTCCGACGCGGCCGAAGAGATCGGTTTTGCGCTCGACAAGACGCAGGACTACGAGATCAGCCGCAGAAAGGAGCGAAATGCCGCGCGGATTTCGGACGAGGTCCTCGCGCGCTACCGCGCCCACCTCGAAAAGGCGGGCAGGTCGGAGGCGATGCATTCGACGATCGAATCGCTCAAGCACGCCGCCGACGCCAAACGCTTCCGGGAGACCTTGGAAGAGGCCTTCCCGGATCCGGCCGACGCCTGGGCGGTGCTCGAAGCCGCCCGCGAAGCCTTCGCGGACGATCCCTCCGTCACGAACGACCAAAAGGCGACGCTCGAGCGCGTCGCCGAGGAATACTTCGCAGAGAACCGCCGCGACATCGCGCTCGGCATGCGGGGCTCCGTCACGGGGCTCGACTACGGAGACCTCGACGGCGCCTCGTCGCTCGGAAGTCTTTACCGCGACACGGTGGGCGAATTCACCGACGTGAACGAAGTCTATTCCGACATCTCCGCGCGTTACGGCGAGAAGTTCGACAAGGCCATGGACTTTCTCTTCGCCGCGATCAGCGCCGACATCGAAAGCGCCTCGCCGAGCATGGACGTCGCGCACCTCGAATCGGTCCACCGCAAGCTCGGCGAAGTCCGCCTCACGCGCAGCGCCCACATCCTCTGCGAGGGGCTTCTCGAGCGCTGGAAGAACGTGCATGGGGGCGAAACGACCCTCACCCCCATGTCCCTTTTGGGAGAACTGGTGGCGCTTCGCAAACAGCCCTTCGTCGGAGCGCATCAGATCGACGAAATCGCCGTCAGGGCCCGGCCCCGCGACATCGAGCACGAAGTCCTCTTTCTGCAGGAATTCTTCCGCGCGGTGCGCGATCTCCCTGTGGAATTCTTCCCGGACGACGCCCACCGCCTGCAGCTCGTCGACGCCGTGCAGACGGCCCTCGACGGCGCCATTGAACGCGAAGACGAGTGGCTCGCTTCGCAAGAATAAGGAATGCTCACATGTTGGAACGCGAATTGACGGACTTCGGCGAGCGCATCGGAATTCCCACCCTCGCCTGGAGCGAAGGAGAGGCCCTCACGCTCGCCTTTGACGACTTCGGCACGCTGACGCTGGCCTGCCCTCAGTCGGAGGACGACGACTTTCTTCTCTCCTTCTCGCGTCCCGCGCGGCCCGAAGAAGCGCGCAAGGCCTTTTGGTCTGCGCTCGCCTCGGCCCGCTGGAGCGTCCGACAACCGTACGCCCTCGTCACGGGCGTGCACCGGGACCGTTGGATTCTGGGACTCAAGCTTCCCGTCTCCCGCGTGAGCGGTGCGGAACTCGAAAGCGCCCTGCGGTACCTTCTTCAACTCGAGTCGTCTCTTTTTGACGGCCATTGACTGCTCCCAGACACGCCATGCCCACGCGCATCGACTCGCTCCTCAATCCTTCGATCGGCATCGCCGATCTTCTGCCCATGCCCGACGCCGCGACTTTGCCCGAAGCCCGCGACCTCGGCACGAACCTCTTGCAGGAGTCGGGCCTCGAGAATCTCTTTCGCACGGCCAACAGCCGCTCGGCGCTCGAAGCGCTCCTTTGTCCCGACATCGGAGACGGATCGCTCGTGAGTCCCGAGACCTTCGAAGCGGACCTCCACGCTGTGCTCGAGAAGCTGGGCAAAAGCAAAAATCCGAAAATTCAGGCGCTCGTGCACGAAGAAATCGAGCCGCTCCTTCAAAACGGTCTTCTGCTCACCGCCTACCGCAACCTGATGCTCGGAGGTTGACGCCGTGCCGCAAAACGAAATGCCGTCCCTCACCGAGGACGAAAAGAAAACCCTCTCGGTCCTTGCCTTTCTCTTTTTCCGCCTGGGCATGGAGGAGCGCGCCCGTCGCTTCTACGAAACGATCGCGGAGCTGAGCGCTCCGGGAACGCCCGACTTCCGCTTCGCGAAGGCGGGTCTTGCCGCCGCGGCGCTTGAGGCGGGCGACGCCGAGACGGCGCTCAAGGAAGTGCGTGAGGCCCTTGCGGGCGGTCCCCTGTCGAGTCGGGACGCGACGCTTCACTGGCTCAAGTCGCGCGCCCTCTGGGCGCTCGGACGGAAAGTTGAGGCCCGCGCCGCTCGGGAAACCTTCCTTTCGATGCGCGGCGCCCCGGCGCGAGCCGAAGACGAAGACGCCGTAACGCTACAATAAACGTCACGCCCCTCAGAAGCTCAACTTAAGAATCAGCATGCCGTCCCTTCTTCAAAAAGCCGGATCCCTGACCACCTCGATCGCGCGGCACAGCGACGTCGCCATGGTCGTCCTCATCGTGGTGGTGATCGCGCTCATGATCATTCCGCTGCCGACGCCGCTCGTCGACACGCTGATCGGCGCGAACCTCACGCTCTCGTTTCTCATGCTGATGATGGCGATGTACGTGAAGACGCCGCTCGAGTTCTCGGTCTTTCCGACCATGCTCCTCTTCACGACGCTCTTTCGCGTGGGGCTCAACATCACGACGACGCGCCTGATTCTTCTCCAGGCCGACGCCGGCGAAATCATCTTCACCTTCGGCGAATTCGCGACGGGGAGCAACTTCGTCGTGGGCGCCGTGGTCTTCCTGATCCTCACGATCGTGCAGTTCCTCGTCATCGCAAAAGGGGCGGAACGCGTCGCGGAAGTCGGCGCGCGCTTCACCCTCGACGCGATGCCGGGCAAGCAGATGTCGATCGACGCCGACCTGCGCGCGGGCGTGATCGACATGGAGGAGGCCCAGCGCCGCCGCGACGACGTGCAGATGGAGAGCAAGATGTACGGCGCCATGGACGGCGCCATGAAGTTCGTCAAGGGCGACAGCATCGCCGGGATGGTCGTGACGCTCGTCAACATCGTGGGCGGCACCATCATCGGGATGACCCAGCGCGGCATGTCGGCGGGCGACGCCCTGCAGCTCTACGGCGTCCTCACGATCGGCGACGGTCTCGTGAGCCAGATCCCCTCGCTTCTCGTCTCGATTTCCGCGGGCATCCTCATCACGCGCTCGGGCGACTCGCGCGAAGACATGGGATCCCAGGTCGGCAAGCAGTTCTTCCGTCAGCCCCGCGCCCTGGAAATGGCGGGCGCCCTCATTTTCCTCTTCGCGCTCATTCCGGGTTTTCCCAAGCCGCAGCTCTTCACGCTCGGCTTTGCCGTCGGAGGCTTCGGCTACATGCTTCGCCGCATCGACGAAAACCGCGCGGCCGAACCCGCGCCAGAAGCCGCGCTCGAGAAAACCCTCGCCCCCGTGGGCGCGAAGGCAAAGCCCAGGCGCGCCGTCTCGGGGGAAGAATTCTCTCCGACCGTGCCGATCATTCTCGACATCGCGCCCGACATCGGCGAATCGATCAACTACAACGACCTCAACGGCGACCTCATCGAACTGCGCCGCGCGCTCTACTTCGATCTCGGCGTGCCCTTCCCCGGCATTCACCTGCGGCCGAACCCGAATCTGCACTCCTTTGCCTATACGCTCAACCTCAACGAAATTCCGATCGCTACGGGACAGCTCGTGAAGGACTGCGTGATCGTGCGCGAAACGCCCGAAAACCTCGCTTTGCTCGACATCGAATGCCGCGAGGAGGCCCCCTTCCTTCCGAACGTCGACTCCGTCTGGGTGTCGGCCAAAGACGAAAAGCGCCTCACGGCCGCGGGGATCGCCTGCATGAATCACTCGAAGATTCTCGCCTTCCATCTGTCGCTTCTTCTCACGCGTCATGCGGAAAGCTTCATCGGGATGCAGGAGACGAAGTACCTCCTCGACAAGATGGAGGAGCGCGCCCCCGACCTCGTGCACGAAGCGACGCGTCTTTTGCCCGTACAGCGCACCGCCGAAATCTTCCGACGTCTCGTGCAGGAGCGCGTCTCGATCCGCGACCTGCGAACAATTCTCCAGGCGCTCATCGAATGGGCTCCCAAGGAAAAGGACGTCGTGATGCTCACGGAATACGTCCGAAGCGCCTTGAAGCGCCAGATCTGCTACATGCACTCGAAGGGCCAGAACATGCTCCCCGTCATTCTGATGGAGCCGCAGGTCGAGGAAACGATCCGCAAGGCCGTGCGCCAGACCTCGGCCGGCGCCTTCCTCTCGCTCGATCCGGGCTCTTCGCAGCGCATTCTCGACGCCCTCGAAAAGGCGGCGGGCAAGTACCGCGCGAGCACCCAAAAGCCCGTGCTTCTCGTGAGCATGGACATCCGCCGCTACGTACGGCGCCTGATCGAGTCGAAGTTCTACGAACTCCCCGTCATGGCCTATCAGGAAGTGACGCCCGAGATTTCCGTGCAGCCCGTGGCCCGGATTCACATCTGAGCGCCGCCGCGGTCCAACGCAAAAAGATCCGCACGCCCGTCGGGACGCGGATCCTTTTGCTTTTCTTGGGAGACGGGCTTCGTCACTTCTGCGTGACGAAAGCCTTTTCCATGGTGACGAGCACGCCGAAGTCCGGCGTCCAACCGATTTCGAGCGCGCTCACGAGGTTGATGACGAAGCGGGTCCGCTCGGCAAAGACCTGCGGACACTTGCGCGGTGACGTCCCTTCGAGGACGCGACGGATCACGTCCGCTTCAAAGGCGCCGTAGCCCTCGAAACTTTCGTTCCCGACGCCAAGCAGGATTCCGTGCTCGACGAACTCCTCTCCCGACTGCGCAAAGCTCGCCATTGCGTATTCCGCAAGGAGACGCGTAAGCTCTGCATATTCGTCCGAGGTCGCCCGGAACCAGTGAAAGACGACCGCGTCGCATCCGCGGCGGTGCGCCTCGCGAACGGCTTCGAGAATGTCCTCGAAGCGCTTGGCGGCTCCTTCGCCGTCGTCGGAGTACGTAATACACTCAAAACCCGCGCCCAGGCTCCGACACGAGGCTTCTACCTCCCCGGCGCCCGCCTTCTCGACGGAAGACGCCGCAACGACGAGCGCAAGCCGCCGGAAGGGACGAAGCGCATGAAAGCCCCTCACCTCTTCTCCGTACGGATCGCGCCGCACGAGCGCATGGAGGTTCTCGCGGCCCGAATCCGTTTCCGAGGCGACGATCCCCGTTTGAACGGGGTTCGAGCTTCCGAGCGAGAGAACGGGAATTTCCGAGGTGAGCTTCGGGATGTCGAGACCCGCCTCCGTGCCGAAGGTGAAGATCATGTCCACGTCGCGGCGCGTCCTCAGACGCTCGGCGATGTCGGCATTCACTTTCTCGCGCACGTCCCCGTCCCACTGATAGCTGTAGTGACCGTCGGGGAGAAAGCGAAGCGCTCCCGAAGCGTGCGTCAGCGCCTCCCACAGGTCCGACGTGTCCTCGCGGTCCGAGTCCGCCACGTGCGGCACGTCGCGCACGAGGCCGAGGGCTTCGAGTCCGGAGATCGTGGCTTCGAAAATGCGCCGGTAGCGCACGTAGTCGCCGCCCGTCACGAGGATGACGTTTTTGGGCGTTCCCGACTGAGACGCCTTCGCGGCCGATGCGCCCGCCGCAAGGAGCGAAAGAAAGAGAAGCGCTTCACGTCTCGTCAACATCATTCTTTCTCCTGCGTGTGCCGAATGGCGAGCATAGTGATGTCGTCCGACTGCGGCATGGTCTTTCGCCAGGCGACGACCGCTTCGAGCATGCCGTCCACGAAGGCCCGCGGGTCGTTCGAAGAGCGGGATTCGGCGGCCGCAAGGATCCCCTCTTCGCCGAAGAGTTCCCGGTTTTCGTTCATGGCTTCCGATACGCCGTCGCTGTAAACGAAGAAGAGGTCCCCCAGTCTCAACTGCAGGGCGTAGCCCTGGTACTGCGCCTCTTCGAAGACGCCCACGAGCGGACCGCTCACGTTGCGCACCGCCTGAGGCGGCTTGCCGCGGTCGGCCGGGAGCCAATAGGGTGGACAATGTCCGCCGTTCGCATAGGTAAGGAGTCCCGTGTCGGGCTCGAAAATCCCGATCCAGAGCGTTACGAACATGCAGTTTTCGTTGTTCGCCGCCAATCGGTCGTTCACCGTCTTGATGACGGCGGCGGGCTCGAACCCGTTGCTCAAGGCGTTTCGGATGAGCGTGAGCGTCACGCTCATCATGAGGGCGGCGGAGACGCCCTTGCCCGAGACGTCGCCCAGCACGAGCGCCCGTCGTCCGCCCGGCAGACGGATTACGTCAAAGAGATCGCCCCCGACTTCCTTTGCGGCCACCATCTTCGCCGCCGCATCGAAGCCTTCCGCATGAAACGCTGCGTCGTCCTTGGGAAGCATGCTCGTCTGAATTTCACGCGCGGCGTTCAATTCGCCTTCGATGCCGTGCTGCTTCGCAAGCGACGCCTTCAGGTCGCGCACGTTCTTGTCGAGCGCCACGAGCATCTGCGAGAAGGCGCGCGCAACGTTGCCGATTTCATCGCGGCGCTTTGCCGGAAGGCTCTCCATGAGGGACGAAAGGCCTTCGCCCCCGGCATCGTCGAACCGATAGGATTCGAGCCGCTTGGCGGTTGCGGAGATCCTGCCGAGCGGATTGAGGATTCTCGTCACGAGCGCAATGCCGAGAACCGAGATCCCGCCGAAGAGAAAGAGCGCGATCCGCACGAGCTCGAGCGCGTGACGCGAGGCGGGCTCCGTAATGGTCGAAACCGGCACGACCGTACGGATCGACCAGTTGAGCGCGGGAAAGCGCCGCTCCAAGGTCAGATACGGAGTGCCCCCGAGCGTCACGGTGCCCGAAGTGACGGTGTTCCCTTCATTGAGCGCCAACCGCTCCGTAGGGGCCGACCAGGCCATGGGGAAGGAACCGCGCCAGACGATGTTGCGCCCCTCCCCGTCCACGACGGCGAGCGACGCGTCCTTCGGAAAATCGAGCGAAGCCACCCGGTCGGAGAGGCGCTCGGCATAGAGCTGTCGCTGCGCCGCCGGCGAGACTTCGAGATAGTCGACGTTCTGCATGACGACGGCGATCACGCCGTCGATCTTTCGAAAGACCGTGAGATAGGGCTTTTCTTCCCCCCTTTCGTTCCTTACGCGGAAAAAGCTGCGGAAATCCCGCTGGAAGTTGCGGTCCGTATCGGAGACGATCGTTCGAAAGGGGACGCCGAGCCAGTCGGCGCCGTTTCTGCCGTAGAGCGCCTCGACCGCGGGAGAAGTTCTCACGAAAGTGCCGTCGGGACGAAGGACCGCCGTATGGGTGTCCCACTTCTCGAGCATGTACGCGAAAACGTCGTCCTTCTTCTCCAGGACGCCCGCGCGCCACCAGGACTCGATCGCGTCAAGTTCCGAACGGATGTCGTCCATTTCGATCGAGATCTTCTGCGTGACGAGACTCTGCTCGCTCAGAACCGAAAGACGCAGGTCCTCTTCGAGCATTCTCGAGAGACTCACGAACCGTTTGCGGGCAGCTTCGATCGAATGGTCGTAGACGTCCCGATAACCCATCCAGATCAACGGGAAGCTCGCCGTCGACACGATCGCGCCGATCGCAATCACCAACTTCACGCGTAATGAGAACATCCTTCCCTATTCCAAGCCCTGCCGACAAACGGGTCACGGCGCCCGCACCCCCATTGTAAGGAGGCGCGCCCTGCAAAATGGTGCGAAATGTCCGGCAAATCGTACGATGCGGAATCCAGATTTATCCCACCGTCCACTCTCTCTCCGGCAGGCGGGTCAAAGACCGTTCCCGCCGTTTGCGAAAGGAAGGAACCCGCCGGGGAACGGCGAAGAAAATCTCCCTTCCCCCAACGGATTGCGCTTTTCCCTCACATCGGCACGTGTTTGCCCGTCGGACTGTTGCGGCAAGATCCCGTAGTCAGGCTCAAGATGGAACTCGAGGAGTGTCCGCAGTATTTGCATACGTACCGGCTCTTCTCGTCACCTTCGTAAGGTACGTGCTTTTTCGTCGGGCTGTTTCGGCATGATCCCGCTGTCAGGCTCAAGATGGAACTCGAGGAGTGCCCGCAGTACTTGCAGAAGTACTTTCGCTTTTCCTCGCCCTCGTAAGGAACGTGTTTGCCCGTCGGACTGTTGCGGCAAGATCCCGCGGTCAGGCTCGATACGGAACTCGAAGAATGCCCGCAGTACATGCAATAAAACTTCATGTCTTCTCCTTTTGCCGGGACAGGGAAGCTTGGGATCGGAGGTTCACCCGAACGAATTTGCGTCCCGCCATGCGAAAACCATAGCACCGTGGCCCCCGGATGCGCAAAGCCCCCTCGGCCGAAGCTTCGGGGGCTTGTCGTTCTCGGGGATGCCGAGTCGGAAACTTCTTAGAAGATCACCGGGTCAAAGTAGCCGGCAAAGAGCACCGCCGCACGGAGCGCGAGCGCACCGCAGAGGGCGCACACGCCGCCCAAGGCCACCATGCCCTTCGAAGACTTCATGAAGAGCCCGATGAGGAAGGGAACGAGGATCCCGACGCCCACGGCGCCGCCCAGAAAGAGCGCGGCGTTGTCGCCCGAAAGGAGCGACTGAGCGCCCGCCGCGGCACCCGGCGTACCGGCCAGCGCGACCTGCACGAAGGCGAAGATCACGAAGGCTTCGCCGATGTGCACGCCGTTGGCGGCACCCGCAAGCCAGTGCGGATGACCGGTTTCGAGCTTGCCCGTCGAGGCGAGGATTTCGGCGAGACCCACCGCACAGGCGAGGCCCGAGAAGATCCAGAGCACCGGCAGGACGGCGGTCGTCCAGAGCGGAACGCCCGCGGCCTGCGTAAGAAGGAAGCCCGAATAGGCCGTCGCGGCGACGCCGAGAATCGCGTCGATCATGAGCAGGCCGCAGGAGTCGGCCCAGCGTGCGTTCTTCCACATGCCCCAGGACTGGATAAGCGTCAAGACGCAGAGCACCGCGAGGATGCAGATGCCGATGAACATCCAGCTGCCGAAGTTGAACTTCCATTCGATGAGCGCGTTGATCGCGGCCATCGGAAGATTCAGCATGCGCGCGAGATGCGAGACCACGAGAAGGGTCCCGATGATGGCGGCGGCCGTCGCCACGTAGAAGACGCGCTTCGAGCGAAGCCACCAATTGAGGAAGAGGCTCATGCCTGCCAAGCCCACGAACCAGAGGAAGAACACGATCGTCCACCCCCAATGCGCCGTGGCGGCCTGGCTCGTCAATTCAACAAATTCGTACGTCATTTCACCACCACGAAGTAGTTGGGTTTCGTTCCCTTGTGGGGAAGGAGCTTTTCGGTCTTCGAGACCGCGATCTTGCGGGAGATGTCGGAGTCGGGATCCGACACGTCGCCGAACATGCGGGCCGAAACCGGACAGGCAGAGACGCAGGCGGGAAGCTCGCCGTTCTTGACGAGCTCTTCACAGCCGTGTCCCATGCACTTCATCGGAAGACCGGTGTCGGGGTGCGACCAGCGCACGTCGTAGGGGCACGACGCAATGCAGTAGTTGCATCCGACGCAGCGGCTTTCGTCCGTCTTGACGAGCCCCGTTTCCGGATCGCGGTAGTTCGCGCCGAAAGGACACGTGTCGATGCAGGGGGCGTTTTCGCACTGCTGGCACTGAACCAGCATGTGCACCGGGCGCTTTGCGCGCTCGAGCGTCACCTTGCGGATGTTGGCCGCCAACCAGTCCCAACCTTCATTGGGGCGCTCGAACATTTCCGGATAATTCGTCTGCGCGCACGCGACGATGCAGGCGTTGCAGTCAACGCAACGCGTGGCGTCAAAGAGGTGCGCCAGCTGCTTTTTGGATTTCGTAGTCATGGCTTCTCCTTCAGACGCGCTTGACGCGGACCGACGTGTTGTTGTTCATGTTGCCGCAGGCGACCTGGCTGACACCTTCGGTGAGCCAGTTGGAATTGATGCCTTCGCGTACCCATGCGTAGTTTTCGGGGAGCTTCTTCGTGCGAACGCCTCCCGCAAACCCGTGAACAAAAAGAGAACCCACGCGCACGCGGTTGGTGACCGTGATCTTGACGCGGCCCTTGACGTGATTGTCGAGACCTTCCACCTCCACGGTGTCGCCCGTCTTGATGCCGAGACGATCGGCGTCGACGGGGTTCATCCAGAAGGTGCGGTCGCCGAGGTACTTCGTCGGCCACGTGAAGATCGTGCAGCCGGCCCCCGAAACGCCGTCCTTGCCGGAGACGAGAACGAATTCGTCGCTCAGGGGCTTGGGCGCCGTGTAGGCGGTGACCGGAACGTATTCCGGAATCGGGCGGATGCCCTTGCAGTGCGGACGCTGAACAATGAAGAAGGAAAGAAGTTCGGCCTTCCCCGTAGGCGTCGGGAAGGGCTTCCGATAGGGCACGTTGTCGTACTTCTTCGGAATCGTGAGCGACCAGCCCTTTTCGTCGACGTCCTTCTGAATGCGGTCGCCTTCACCGGGTTTGGCGGCGTTCTTCGAGGCGATCCACTTCTTCCAGCCGGCTTCGACGAGCCCCTGATCCCACCAGGCCTTCCAACCGGCGCGGTCCTTGATCTCTTCGGTGTAGCCCACGTGCGCGGCGCGTTCGGGATACGCACGGCGAAGGATTTCGAGGAACTGCCAGATGTCGTGGCGGGCTTCGACGCCTTCGGGCGGATCGATCTCGGCGCTCGAGCGCTGGACGTATCCGTCGCGGGCGTACGTGACGCCGAGGTACTCGTGGTTTTCCAGGAAGAAGGTCGACGGCAGCACGTAGTCGGCGTAGTCGTTCGATTCCTGCGGCATCAGATCCTGCGAGACGATGAGGTCGAGCGCCTTGAAGGCTTCGATCAGGCGTGCCGAATTGGCTTCGCGGTGGAACATCGCGCCGCCCGTGATGAAGAGCGCGCGGATCGGATAGGGCTTGCCGGTCTTGATCGCCTCGAAGGTCGAATGGAAGCTTCCGATGCCTTCCGGATAGTATTCCTTGTCGAGGGGTTTCCCCTTGGGCGGATCCCAGGTGACGCCCGTGGGGCCGAGGCACATGCCGTCCTTTCGCTTGATGCCCGGCGCTCCGCCGTAGCCGCCGCCCTGCGTGGCGATCAAACCGCCCTCGCGGTCGAAGCGGCCCGTAAAGAGGTTGATGACGTTCATCATGCCGAAGGCTTCAACGTCGTTGGCGTTGCGCGACGAATACCAGCCGTCGTCGCAGACGCCCTTCAACTTGAAGAAGTCGCGCGCCGTTTCGACGAGCGTGTCGACGGGAATGCCCGTGATCTTCGAGGTCTCTTCGGGCGTATAGCGGTCGTTCACCTTCCTGAAGGCGTCAAAGGCCGTCGAAACGCGTTCGACCTTGCCGTTGAGGAAGGTGACGTCGGTCGTGTGCGAGAGGAGAAGCGGCTGCAGAGGATCGTGGTCGAAGCCGACGACCGCGCCTTTTTCGTTGAGTTTCGGCCCCTGCCACATGAGCGTGCCCGTGGCTTCGTCGACGACGGCGAAGCGTCGGGCGGAACCGCCCTCGACCACTTCGTTTTCCGTGACGGGACGCAGGTCTTCATGAACGAGCACGGGACCGTTCGTCCAGTGCTTGACCCAGTCGAGATCGCACAGGCCTTCCCTGAGGCCGATGTGAACGAGGCCCTGCAGGAACGCGCCGTCGGTGCCCGGCTTGATCGGAATCCAGGTGGCGTCGCCCAGAGCGCCTTCCGGCATGCGCGGGTCGACGAAGACGAGCTTGCAGCCGTTTTCACGGGCCGCGGCGGCGTGACCGAAGATGCCCGCGGCGCAGTTGAGGGTGCGGCCCACGAGAAGGAGGTAGCGCGCGTTGCCGTAGTCGGGGTCGACGGCGCCGACGCCGTTGTAGGCGGGACCGAAGACCATGCGGCGCCCGAGGGTCGAAGCGCTGTTGCAGGTGGCCGAGTGGTTGATCACGTTCGGCGTGCCGAAAGGCTGCGCAAACCAGGCCTGATACCCCGTGAAGTTGTGCGACGTGAGCATGACGCTCTTTTCACCGTACTTCTCGGTGATTTCCTTGAGTTTCGCCGCAATTTCGTTCAAGGCCTGATCCCAGGAAATTTCCTCGAATTCACCCGAGCCCCGTTCGCCCTTGCGCTTCAACGGCTTCCTGATGCGAAGCGGATGGTTCCAGAGCCAAAGCGTCTGCGCTCCGCGGCCGCAATAGCCGCGCTGGGGATGCGAGGGATTCGGGAAGATGCGGACCGAGTCGGGACCGGGCTTGGCCCCCTTCTTCTTCATGGCGAGCAGGCCGCAGCGCGCGCCGCACATGCAGCAGGCCGTGGGATGCGCCTCCCAGCCTTGCGCCTTCAACTTCTCAACGGTCTTTTCAACCTGAGCGAGCGAGAGCCCGGCAAAACTGCCGACGCCGACGCCCGCCGCGGTCGCACCCAGGAGGGTGCGGCGGGAGATGCCGACGCCCGAAGTCGGGTTCGGTTTTTGGTTCATGAATTGTCTCCTTCCAAAAGCGAAATTGCGGAGTCTTCATACAATTTCACCCCCGGAGACTATCACGAAGAAACGGGAACGCACTTTCAGTAATTTCCCAAGTACCCTAACCAATACTCGCAGTGGTAAACCTCACTCCGAGAGGTAATTTCAACCGCAGCACCCAAACGATACAGGCAAGGTTTTCGTTCCCGAACGAACCCTTTTATCAGCACGCTCAAAGTCTCGTAAAAGAATGAGCCTCCCCCTGCGATCTTTTACCGCATTCGGCGGCAGGCCACTTTCCGCAAGCCCTGCGCACCCGTCACGACCTCAAGAAAAACTTTGCCGCTTCTGCACTCGAGGCAAGCCTCTGCACAGCGGGGCGCCAAAGGACAACCGTCGGGCACGTCCCCTTCCGTCGCAGCCTGCTTCGCCGTGCACCGTTTTCCGCCGTCAATCCTCGGTACGGAATCGAGCAGCATTCTCGTGTAAGGATGCAAGGGATCTTCGAAGAGCGCCTCCTTCGGCGCCCACTCGACGATTTGTCCGCGGTACATCACCCCGACCGTGTCGGCGATGTGACGAACGACGCCGAGATTGTGCGAGATGAAGAGCATGCTCAAACCCCGTTCAAGCTGCAGGGTTTTGAGAAGGTTCAGCACCTGCGCCTGGACCGACACGTCGAGCGCGCTCGTCGGCTCGTCGCAGATCAGAAGGTCGGGGCCCGCGGCGACCGCCCGCGCGATCGAAATCCGCTGTCGCTGTCCGCCCGAGAACTCGTGGGGATATTTTTCGAGCGCCTCTTCGGGGAGGCCCACGAGGCGTGCGAGTTCGCGAAGCTTCGCCCTTCGCTCGGGCGCGCCCATTTCAGGACGCAGACTTTTCAGGGGCTCCTCCCAAATGGCCGCCACCGACATGCGGGGGTTGAGGCTCGCGTAGGGGTCCTGAAAGATCATGTTGACGTGACCCGCACCGAGCACCTTCACGTCCTTTCCGTTCACCGTCACCTTTCCCCCGTCGGGGGCGAGCAGCCCCGCGGCGATTCGTGCGAAGGTGGACTTGCCGCAGCCCGACTCGCCGACGAGTGCGACGGTTTCGCCCCTGCGGACCGAGAGGGTTACGCCGTCGACGGCGACCGTCACGTCGTCCCTTGCGCCGGCGAGCCGTTCGATGAGCCCCGCACGGCGAAGCGTGAAGATTTTGCACACGTCTTCCACCCGAAGAATCTCGGGCGCCGTCCCGAGCGCTTCGAGGCGCCCGGCTTCGAGCGTCTTCCAACTCCTCTTCAGGGGCGGGTGAAACCGCACGACCGAATCGGGAACGCTTCGGCCGTTGTCGGCCGCAAGCCAGCAGGCGGCGGAAGAGCCGCCGCAGTCCGCGAGCTCGGGGCGCTCCGTTTCACAACGCTTCTGCGCCGCGCGGCAGCGCGGGTGAAAGGGACACCCCGACGGCCGCTTCGCCGGATCGGGCATGACTCCGTCGATCTGCTCGAGCCAGAGTGACGACGACTCCGTGTCGGGAATCGACCCCATGAGTCCCTTCGTGTAGGGATGCTGCGGCGTCTTCATGAGGGATTCCGTATCGCCCTCCTCCACCACGCGTCCCGAATAGAGAACCGCCGTGCGGTCGGTCGTCTCGGCGATCACCCCCATGTCGTGGGTGATGAGCAGCACCGCGCAGCCGCGCTCCTTCGCAAGACGCCGCAGGAGCGCCGTAATTTGCGCCTGCACCGAAACGTCGAGCGCCGTCGTCGGCTCGTCCGCGACGAGAAGAATCGGATCGAGCGCGACGGCAAGCGCAATCACGACGCGCTGCCGAAGGCCGCCCGAGAGCTCGTGGGGATACTGTCCGAGACGCTTCTCGGGTTCCGGCAGTCCCGCCTCTCGAAGGAGCGCGGCCGAGCGCGCGCGAAGTTCCGGCTGCGTCAGGCGCACGCCGTGCGCGGCAAAGGTCTCGCGAAAATGTTCCCCGACGGTGAGAAGCGGATTGAGGCTCCCGAGAGGATCCTGCAGGATCATCCCGATTTCGGGCCCCCGAATGCGGCGAACCTCTTCGGGCCGGAGATTCTGAATCTCCCGGCCTTCGAGCGCGATTCGTCCGCCCGTTCGCACGACGCCCGCGGGAAGAAGGCCCGCGACGGCGTTTCCGATCATGGACTTTCCGGCGCTCGATTCTCCGACGAGCCCGAGGATTTCGCCCGCGTTCACGGTGAGCGAGACGTCTTCCAAAAGGGCCGCCCCGTCGGAGCGCCGAACCGTAAGACCCTCGACCTCGAGGATCGGGCTTTTCTTCGTGTTTTCTTCCAACATCTCGTTCACCCCTTCAGAACCGGATTGAGGACGTCGCGCAGACGGTCGCCGAGGAAGTTGACGGAGAAGACCGTCGCCGCGAGCACCGCGCTCGGGAAGAGCGCAATCCACCATTCACCCGAGAAAAGAAAGTCGTTGCCGATGCGGATGAGCGTGCCGAGCGACGGCGTCGTGGGCGGAACGCCCACGCCCAAAAAGGAGAGCGTCGCCTCCGTCATCACGGCGGAGCTCAGATTGAGCGTTCCCAAGACGAAGACCGGTCCCATGACGTTCGGGAGCACGTGACGAAGAAGAATCCTCCCTTCCGAAACGCCCGAGAGCTTCGCTGCGCTCACGAAGTCGGCTGAGCGCTTCGTCCTCGCGAGTCCCCGTACGGTGCGCGCGTAGGGAACCCACCCCGTCACCGTCATGGCGATCAAAAGGACCGCGTAGAGCGTCCCCTCGCCCGCACCTTCGCCCAAGACCGTACGCAGAACCCCGTCGACGAGAAGCGCCGCCAGAAGCGTCGGAAAGGCGAGCATCACGTCGCAAAGACGCATGAGTACCGCGTCGACGACGCCTCCCGCATAGCCCGCGACGAGCCCCGCCGACACGCCCAGGACGAGGGAGAGAAACGCCGCCGTCACCCCGATCGCGAGCGAAAGCCGCGTGCCGCTCAGAATGGCCGAGAAGAGATCGCGCCCCTGATCGTCCGTACCGAGAAGATGCGCGCCGCTGCCGTCCGGGAACCACGCGGGCGGGAGATTCGCGTCCGCGATGTCGAAGGAAGCGAGGTCCGTCGCGTCGTAGGGCGAGAGCCAGGGCGCCCCGACCGCCGCGATCAGCACGACGGCGAGGAGCAGAGCGGAGACTTTCGAAACGGGCGTGGCGAGGAGTCGGTCGAGCATCATGAGTCCTTATTGGAGTGCTGCAAGGCGCTTTTCCACGAGCCGCACGAAGAAGTCGGCCGTGGGGCCGAGCGCGAGGTCGTTGTAGTCGAAGTTCGGATGATGGTGATTCGCCGTGTGCGTTTCGTCGGCGATGCCGACGCGCGGGAAGCACCCCGGACGCTTTTCGAGGAAGAACGCAAAGTCTTCCGCGCCCATCGAGGCGGCGTGACTGCGCACCCGTTCTTCACCGTAGGCCTCCAGCGCCACCTGACGGGCGAATTCGAGCTGTTCGTCGTGATTGACGAGCGGCGGATAAAGGCGGACGTATTGAAAGTCGATTTCGGTGCCCGTCGTCGCGGCGACGCCCGCGCAGATTTCGCCCATGCGCCGCTCGATCAGATCGCGCTCTTCCGGGTAGGCGCAGCGCGTGGTTCCCGCGAGCTTCACTTCGGCGGGGACGACCGAGACGCCCTGCGGATCGCCGCCGTGAATCGAAGCGATCGTCACGACTGCGGGTCGCATCGGATCGACCGAACGGGAAACGATCGTCTGCAGCGCTCCGATCAGAATCCCCGAAGCCACGACCGGATCCACCGTCTTGTGGGGACGCGCCCCGTGTCCGCCCACGCCCTTCACGGTGATGCGGAAATGATCGGCCGCGGCGCACTGCGCGCCCTTCGTGAAGCCGATCACGCCGAGCGGAAGTTCGCCCGCGCAGTGCACGCCGTAGATTTCGTCGACGGGGAAACGCTCGAAGAGGCCGTCCTCGATCATTTCCCTCGCCCCGGCATACCCTTCCTCACCCGGCTGAATGATGAGGACGACGTCGCCCGCGAGATTTTCGCGGCGCTTCACAAGCGCATGCGCGGCCAGAAGGACGCCGGCTACGTGACCGTCGTGCCCGCAGGCGTGCATGCGGTTTTCGACGACCGAAGCCCAGGGATGCCCCGTATGTTCTTCGAGCGGCAGCGCGTCCATGTCGGCGCGAAGCGCGATCGTGACAAGATGCCCGGGATTTCGCTTGCCGCCGCGGATCACCGCGGCGACGCCGGTCTTGCCGATTCCTTCGACGACCTCGTCGCAGCCCATGGCGCGCAACGCGTCGGCCGCAATCTTGGCGGTGCGGACTTCACACATGCCGAGTTCGGGATGGGCGTGAAGGTCGCGGCGGATCGCCGTCATGGCTTCGAGACCCGAGAGAACTTCCGGAAGCAGGTTTTCGTTGAGAGCGGACATGTCAGACTCCTTCCCTGCGCAGACGCGGGTCGACCGCGAGGTGTCCCAGGTCCGCAAGCAGATTGATGACTACAAAAAGAAAGGCGATGAAGGTGAGATAGGCGGCGAGCACCGGGATGTCGGCGAACTGCACCGACTGCAAAAAGAGCATCCCCATGCCCGGCCACTGAAAGACCGTTTCGGTGACGACCGAAAAGGCGATGATTTCCCCGAACTGCAGCGCCATCACCGAAATGACGGGAAGCGAAGCGTTCCGAAAAACGTGCGAGAGCGCGATGCGCCGCTCGGTGAGTCCGCGGGCCCTCGCGAACTTCACGAAGTCGCGCCGAAGGACTTCGAGCATTTCGCCGCGCACGAGCCGCACGACGAGCGCCGTCTGAAAGACGCCGAGCGTAAGAGCGGGAAGCAAAATGTGCCGCAGTCCGTCCGCCGTCAGAAGGCCCGTCGTCCAAAACCCGATCGAGACGGTTTCTCCCCGCCCGAAGGCGGGAAGGAGTCCCGTCATGACGCTGAAGATCATGATGAGGAGAATGCCGATCAGGAAGGTCGGAAGCGACATCCCGAGAAGCGTGGCGCCAAGCGCAAAGCGCGAGAGAGCGCTTTCCGGACGAAGCGCCGTAAGGATCCCGATCGGGATTCCCAAAACGAGCGCGATCAGGACGGCGAGGCCCGCGAGCTCCACCGTCGCGGGGAGACGCTCGAGAATGAGGTCCGCCACGGGCGCGCCGTGCCGAAGGCTCATCCCGAAGTCTCCCGCGAGAGCGTTTCCGAGAAACCGCAGATACTGCACGAGGGGCGAATCGTTGAGACCGAGCGCCTCCGTGAGCGCCGCGCGGTCCGCGGCCGTTGCGTCGGGCGGAAGCATCTGCGAGACGGGGTCGCCCACGAATTGAAAGAGCGCGAAGGCGACGCCGCTCACGACGAGAAGGACGAGCAGGCCCTGCAAAATCCGCTCGGAGAGGAGTCGAAGCATGGTCACTTCCTCATTCGTTCACCCGCACCCGATCGAGCACGAGCGTGTTGTCCGGACGAAGCGGCGCATCGACCGACTTCTTCATGACCCAGCTGATCTGCGGCTCGAGAAGCGGAATGTGGAGCACCTCGCGCTTTTCAACCGCCAGAGCTTCCCGGGCGAGTCCTTCGCGCTCCTTCACATCCTCGGAAACGGCGAGGCGCTTGAGCAAAGCGTCGAGTTCGGTATTCGAGGCGCGCCCGACGTTGCTGATGCCGTCGCCCGTTGCGGCGTCGTACGTGGCCGAAAGCGACTGCAGCGGCCGATAGGCGTCGAGCGTCGTGGAGCCCCATCCGACGAGGCAGGCCGACGTGTCGAAACTCAGGACCTTCGGGAAATACTGCGCGCGCGGCATGGAATTCACCGTCACCTTGAGGCCGATTTTCGCCCACATCGACGCGAGCGCCTTGACGATCGCCTCGTCGTTCACCCAGCGGTTGTTGGGCGTGTCGATCGTGAAGGAAAAGCCCTTTTCATAGCCCGCCTCCTTCATGAGCGCCTTCGCGCGCTGCAGGTCGAACTTCGGCGCCGCGCCGAGTTCCTCGCTCCAGCCGAAAACGGCGTGAGAGACCACCGTGCCCGTGGGGAGCGCCTTGCCGCGCATGACGCCGCGCACGAGCCCCGGGCGGTTCACGGCGATCGACATGGCTTCCCGTACGCGCTTGTCTTTGAAGGGGTTCGCCGTCGCGGAGCTTCCGTCCGAATTCTTCACGTAGGGCGTCGCGTCCCGGTTCAGGTCGAGCGCCACCATCATCACGCGGTCTTCCCCCGTCGAGAGGACCTTGAGGTCGGGATTGCGGGACAGTCGGGTGAGGTCCTGAACCGCAGGATCCAGAACGAAGTCGACTTCGCCGGAAAGGAGCGCCGCCGTGCGGGTCGCGGCCGAGGTAATCGGCGTGTAGATCACGCGTTCGACGTTCCCCTTGCGGTTCGCTTCATCCCACCAGTCGTGGTTCGCCGTGAATTCCGTTCGTACGTCGGGTTCGCGAAGCGTGAGGCGGAAGGGACCCGTGCCGTTTGCGTGGGTCGCCGCGTAGGACTCCTCTCCCGCCACGTAGTTTTGAGGCTCAAGCGCTCCGTGCTTTTCGGCCCAGGCCTTGTTGAGAATCCGCAGAGTCGTGAGCTGCCGCAGGAAGACGGGTGAACCCGACACGGTCTTGACGAGCACCTTTCCGTCGTCGGTCGCGACGGCTCCGAGAATGCCCGCGGCGGAGCTTTTGAACTGGCTCAAGGGAGCAAGCGCGCGGTTGATCGAGAAGACCACGTCTTCAGGCGTCAAGGTTTCGCCCTCGTGGAACTTCACGTTCTCGCGGATCGTGAAGAGGAACCCTTCGGAGACGCGCTCGTACTTCGTCGCAAGCGCGGGCTCGACCTCCATCTTTTCGTTGTAGCGCACGAGACTCTCGTAAACCGTCGCGCAGGCGGAGGAATTGAGCGTTTCGTTCTGGGCGTGGACGTCGAAGGTGAGAAAGTCCCCGGCGCTCGTCCAACGGAAGTCGGCGGCCGATGCAACATGAAGGCCCGAGAGGATCGCGGCGGCGAGGAGCGTCTTGAAGGCGCGGCGGAAGACATCGGATCGGTTCGTCATATCATGGACCTCGGTCTTTGTTCGGAGACCCCGCGGAACCGTCGCTCTGTCTTGATACAAGAAAACCCGCGTTCCGCGGGTTCCTCGTTGAAGAAATTTTCGGTTTCTTTACGGCAACACTTTGCCAGGCACCCGCTTGATGTTCAAGCGGCGCCACCAGCGGCGCAGGCCGGCGTGGAGTCGGGGGCAGGTGTTTGCAGTCATCATGTGTTTGACTATACAGGACTGACGCGATCCGCGCCATAGTCTATTTGTCGTAGACCGCTCCGCCGGGCGAACCGCGCTATCCTTTGGAAAGGATTTCTCAGACACTGCCCGCCGAACCACATGGAGCCCGCCGCACGCGAAAAGCCCAAACCCGCCGCCGAGTTCGCCCGCAACGCCGCGGCCCGGACGTTCGAGCGCATGACCACGGAACCCGTCGCCAAACTCATCGTGCGGCTCGGCATTCCCACCGTGCTCTCCATGCTCGTGACGGCGCTCTACAACACGGTCTCCACCTTCTACGTTTCCTACCTCGGGACTTCAGCCGTCGGCGCCATGGGGGTCGCCTTTGCGCTCCAAATGGTGATCCAGGCCTTGGGCATCATGGTGGGACAGGGCTGCGCCTCGCAAACCTCCCGCCTTCTCGGCGCCAAACGCTACGCGAGAGCCCATGCGACGGCGAGCACGGCGCTCTTCACTTCGTTTCTTCTCGGCACCTTCTTTGCCGTCGCGTCTCTTTCGGGACTCGATCGTCTTCTCGCAGGAATGGGCGCAACCGACACGATTCTTCCTTACGCCGTCGCCTACGCAAAGCCCGTGCTCTTTGCCACTCCCTTCATGGCGGCCTCCTTCACGCTCAACAACATCCTTCGTTCCGAAGGTCTTGCCTTCGTCGGAATGATCGGACTCGGTATCGGCGGCATCCTCAACATGGCGGCCGCGCCCCTCTTTCTCTTCACGTTCGACCTCGGCATCTCGGGCGCCGGTTGGGCGACCGCCCTCTCGCAAACCGTTTCCTTCGCGATTCTTCTCTCCTTCTTTGCCTCAGGCCGCGGTTCGATCCGTCTCTCGCCTCTGCTCGTTTCGAAGAACCTGCGCACTTACGGAAAGCTTTTTCGCCTCGGTCTGCCGTCGCTCTCGCGCAACATTCTCGGCGCCGTCGCCGCTTCGGCGCTCAACCTCATGGCGGGCGTATACGGCGACGCGGCGGTCGCAGCCATGTCGATCGTCGGGCGCGTGATGATGGTAACGTCAGCCGCCATGATCGGGATCGGGCAAGGCTATCAGCCGGTCCTCGGCTACAACTGGGGCGCAAAGCGTTACGACCGCGTACTCAAGGCGGCTGACGCGACGCTTGCGATGTCGACCGCCCTGATGACGGCGTTGGGACTTTTGGGATTCGTTTTCGCCGAGGAAGTCGTGGCGTTCTTCCGCACGGAAGACCCGGCCGTCGTGCAAATCGGCGTCGAAGCGCTCCTTCTCCAGTGCCTCGTCGCCCCGATCATGCCCGTGAGCGTCGTCTCCAACATGACCTACCAGGTGCTCGGGCGCGCAGGGATCGCGACCTTTCTCGCCTGTCTGCGCCAAGGCGTCTTCTTTCTGCCCTTCATTCTGATCCTCCCGCAGTTCTTCGGACTGCGCGGCATCGAGTCGGCGCAGCCGCTCGCAGAACTGCTGTCGTTTCTCGTCTGCATCGGGTTCGTCGTCCGATTCCGGCGGGAGGCCTCGCACCTTGCGGCGGACGAAGGTGCCCAACCGCACCGAACGGAATCCCTTCTTCGTTGAAGCTCAACAGTAGTCCGAACCCGTCCCAACTCATCGAGAGACAACATGACTTTCCGAAAAATCGACCGAACCGCCTGACCTCGGAACGAAGTCTTCGAGCATTACTTCTCGACGATTCCCTGCACCTACAGCCTCACGGCGAAGCTCGACATCACGAACATCCGGGCGAAGCAACTGCGCCTCTATCCCACGATGCTCCATTCGATCACGACCGTCGTGAACCGGCACGAAGAATTCCGCACGGCCTTCGACGAGGCGGACGAACTCGGCGTCTACAGCGAAATGCATCCCTGCTACACGGTCTTCCACAAGGATTCGGAAACCTTCTCGAACCTCTGGACCGAGTACACGCCGGATCTTCTCGAATTCATTCGTCGCTATGAAGCGGACCTCGCGGCCTACGGCGACAACGCGGCTTTCATTGGAAAGCCCGGCCTGCCGAAGAACAGTTTCACCGTTTCCATGCTTCCTTGGACAAGCTTTGACGGTTTCAACCTCAACCTACAGAAAGGTTACGCCTACACGCTTCCCATCTTTACGCTCGGAAAATTCTTTCCGGAAAGCGACCGCACGCTCATGTCCGTCGCTCTGCAGGTGCATCACGGCGTATGCGACGGCTTCCATGCCTGCCGATTCCTCAACGAACTGCAGGCGCTTCTCAACGACGTCGAATGAGCCGTGGCGCTCCGGTCTGATCTCAGAGCGTCGGATCCGTTCGAGTTCGTATGCCGCTTCGTTCCAAGGTGCAGCTTGTACGGTTGGCGACCTCGGCCAGCTCCCATTCTTCGGGCGAAGCGCCGCCTCCAAGGGCCTCAGCCAGACCCGGGGCCCATGCGACCGTTTCCCAGTATGCCGGGTCTCCGTAAGCGGCGAGCCACTCGCATGCGGGTTCCCCTCAAGTTTCGTCATGCCCATGCGTTCGCAGACGGTGAAGCGCGGCAAAGCGCCCGATCGTCCCCTCCGTGGCGGTTGTCGAATCGTTCGAAGGAGAGCGCATTCTTGTCGAGGCAGTGGAGATTCTGCGCGAAGTACCAGGTGAACGCGTCCTTGGGAGAGCGTTCCCGCAGCCGCTTCCCCGACGAAGGGGTCATCGGGTACCGCGGCGGTCTCCGAACCGCCCGCGTTTACCACCCGCAATGCGGACGGATGCCAAGACAGTCCGCGACGATGCCAATCAGCGGCCGGAAAGATGCCGGAAGCTCGCCCCACTCACGGCCCCCCGACTTTGGGAGAAATGTGCCAGTTTTACGGGAATAAAGCACACATTTCATTGCGCCGCAATAAAATGTGAACGATCCGCCATGTTCTTTCCCAGAAAGACCTCCGAAACATGGTATAAACACCTATTCCAAAATTACCGTTTCGCATATTTCGGAGCGTTCGTTTCGCATCTATATTGAAAGCCTGTCTCTAGAAGCACGTCAATAACCCCTGTCTAAAGACAGAGGCTTGATAGCCCTTGTGGCTTTCGAGCCTTGATTGACTAGCCTCAGGCCGCCGAAAGGCGGACTACGTTGGTTGGGAATGTATAGGCACCGCGGAATGTAGATCCTAGTCCCGCGCCCTGCGGCCGGCGGTTAAAAGCTCTGAGAGGTAGGAGCGGTGCCGTCGGTGAAAACCCCTTCCAACATTGGCGAAGGATCATTACCGGTCAATAGACCGCGAGGAAACTAACTTGAGAGTATATGTTTTGAACAAACGAGGAGAACCGCTGATGCCCTGCTCTGCGGCCAAGGCGCGCATTCTGCTCAAAGAAAAGAAGGCGAAGGTGAAACGGCGAACGCCCTTCACCATCCAGCTTACGATCGCCACGGGGGAAACGACGCAGCCCGTGAACCTCGGCGTCGACGCCGGGTACGAGCACATCGGCCTTTCGGCCTCCACCGAAAAGGCGGAGCTCTATGCGTCGGAAATCGAACTTCGTCAGGATATCTCCGAACTGCTTGCGGCCCGCCGCGCTCTGCGGGGAGCTCGTCGATCCCGCAAGACCCGTTATCGCGCTCCGCGGTTCGACAACCGCAAGAGAGATAAGGGGTGGCTTGCGCCGTCCGTGGAGAACCGCATCGGCGCACATGTCTCTCGCGTTGAGGCGGTCCTGCGCATCCTGCCGGTGACGAAGATCATCGTGGAAACGGCGTCCTTTGACGTGCAGCGTCTGAAGAATCCCGACGTTCAGGGTGTCGAGTACCAGGAGGGCGAACAGCTCGGCTTCTGGAACGTCCGCGAATACGTTCTCTTCCGTGACGGACACGAGTGCCAACACTGCCACGGAAAGTCCAAGGACAGGGTTCTCAACGTACATCACATCGAGAGCCGACGCACGGGGGGCGACGCTCCCAACAATCTGATCACGCTCTGCGAGACGTGCCACAAGGCATTCCACCGCGGCGAGATCGAGTTGAAAGTGAAACGAGGTCGGTCGTTCCAGGCGGAAACCTTCATGGGCGTCATGCGTTGGACGTTTTTCGAGCGACTGCGGGCGAGGCATCCCGAAATTGAGGTACGAAACACCTACGGTTATCTCACGAAGGACACCCGTATCGCCAACAAAATTGAAAAGTCTCACTGCGCGGACGCCTTCTGCATTGCGGGAAATCTTAAGGCGAAGCGGCTCGGATACTATTTCTTCCAGAAGCAGACCCGCCGCCACAACCGACAGATCCACAAGCTTACGATCCTCAAGGGCGGCGTTCGCAAACGCCATCAGACGCCCTACGAAATCAAAGGATTCCGTCTTTACGACAAGGTCCTTTATCGAGGCAAAACGGCTTTCATTTTCGGCCGTCGCTCTTCGGGGTACTTCGACATCCGAACGTTGGACGGAGAGCGGATTTCCGCCGCCGTCAACTCCAAGAAACTGCGTCTATTGGAAAAACGTCGAACTTTTTTGATTGAACTAAGACGCAACTAACCATAAAAGGAGCGGCGCTTCCTCCCCTGCATGAATGCAGGGGTTTCCGCGCCGAAATCATCTATGAATTCATGTCCGACACTTCGTCCGATCGGTCGGCCCACCGTATCGCCGCTTTTGCCGCCCGCGAACGGGACCCCTCGCCGATCAATCTCACGCTGCCGGAAGAGATGGTGCCTGCGGCACGGCGCTCTTTTCCCAAAAAACGCTCGACGCACTCCCGCGGCGCGTCGGAGGAGATCTCCTTGCGTCTGGCGGAATCCCGCCTTCTTTCGCTTGTGAAAGACGCCCTCTCCGGAAGTCGGGGAAAGCTGATCGTTCTCTGCGGTCCCCGGAACGCCGGGCGGGAGCGACTTTTTTCGGAGATTCTTCCCCAAACGCCTTCGATCGATCTGATGCGCCCCGAAGATCGGAAAGACGCCGAGGAGGCGCCGCTCTCGCTCTTGAGCAGCTACGCTCCGTTTCCGACGCTTCTTGTGCGCAACATTCATCTCTCGCCGAAGCTTCTGTCCGTGATGCTCGACCTCGCGGGGAAACCCGACCTTCGAGAGAAGCTGAAAATGCCCAAGGTGGTCGTAGCGGACTCGTTCGTACGCGTCCCCGAAGTGGAATCGGCCGCAGAAAGGCTTTCCGACGTGGCAACCCTTCGCATCCGTACGCTTACGCGCGGCGAAATGACGGGCGGCGGACGAGACCTTCTCGAGCGTCTCGGGACGCTGGACTTTCCCGGCAAGCTCTCCTATGACGAATGCAACCGAGGCCTTGTCCTCGGTGAAGCGATGCGAGGCGGCTATCCGACGTGCCGAGACGGCACGCCCGACGAAAGGCACGACTTTTTCCATGATCTCATTCGCGCCGTCTGCCACACCGATCTGCCCGTGATCAGCCGCCTCAAAAATCCGCAGACCCTGCGCAAGGTCTACCGCATGGTTGGCGCCGCTTCGGGCGAAGTGCTGAATCTCACGCAAATCGCCAGGGTGCTCGATATCGGTCGGCCGCTTGTACGGCGCTGCGTTGAGGCGCTTGAATCTCTTTATCTCGTCGAGGCGGTTCCCGTTTGGTCGGGGGCCGACCGATTCGAGCGCAGCATCCGCAGTCCCAAACACGTCGTTACCGATTCCGGATGGCTCTGCGGGTTGCTCGGACAGTGCGCCGTAGACCCGAACGTCCTCCCGAACGTGAGGCCCGACGACGTCCGACGACTTCTTTCGGGATGGACCTGGGCGCAGTTGGCCGCCCTTGTCGACGACGACTCTCCCTGGGCGCTTCGGCACTTTGCGCTTCGTACCGGTCTCACCGTCGAGTGGCTGCTCGAACACCGGGAGAACGGCCGGCTCATTGCGCTGCAGACCTCGTCAAAAGAAAACGTCGGCCCGGAAGACTTCTCGATGCTCGCGAAATTCCGGTCGCTCGTCGGCGAGGATCAGCCGGTCCAAAGCGTACTTTTCTACTGCGGACAGAGCGTTCGCCGCTACGACGGCGTTGGGGCGGCGGTTCCCTTTGCGCACTTGTGGCGTTGAGGGTCCGCGCCCCCGGCGTTCGTGCCGGACGGAGCGAAATACGGACTTTCTCATCGTCCGGACGGCGCGTCAGCGAAGATCGGGCTCTTCCAGAAGGTACGCGGCCTCAAAAAGTCGACGCTCAAACCCGCAACTCGTACGGTATGCCGTCCGGGCGCGCTTCCACTCCTCGGGCGAAGCTTCCGAACCAAGCCGCGCGGCCAAATTTACCGCCCGATCGACCGTTTCCGAGTACGCCGGATCGCCGTAGGCGGCGAGCCACTCGGCGTACGGGTTGCCTTCGAGCTTGCGCGTGCGCGCAATCGCCATTCCCATGCGTTCGTAGACGGTGAAACACGGCAACAGCGCGGCAAAGCCCGCCAGAAGCGGCGCGTGTTCGGCGGACTCCCGCTCGTGGCGCATGTAGGCGGCGGTCGTGGGACGCAGAACGTAGAAAGGACTCTCCTCGGGCTTGCCGCCCACGATCTTCGTAAAGAGCCCTTCGGTCCACGGCTTCATCGCGCGCGTTTCTTCGGCCCAACGGCGGCAAAGCGCCCGATCGTCCCCTTCGAGGCGGTCGCCGAAACGATCGAAAGAGAGCGCGTAGTTGTCGAGGTAGTGAAGATTCTGCGCGAAGTACCAGGCGAACGCGTCCTTGGCGAGCGTTCCCGCAGCCGCTTCCCTGACGAAGGGTTCCGCAAGCACCGCGACGGTTTCCGACTCGCCCGCGGCGAGAAGTTCGGCCAACCGGGCACCCGTCGTACGCATCCCCTTCCCCAACGCGAACGCAGGGACCATCGAAATGGCTCCGAACATCGTCAGCAGATTACGTCTTTTCACGGTCATTCCTTTTTTTAGAGAAAAAAGAAGCGGAACCTCCTTCTGTGGGAAGTTCCGCTTCGTCGTCGTTTTCAATCAGTGTTTCGACTTCTTTTCATAGGCGGCGAGCTTCGTCTCAAAGTCGTTGAGCGAATTTCCCACCACTTTGTGCAGAGCGATCAGCGCCACCAAGTTCGGGAGCACCATCAGACCGTTGAAGAGGTCGGCGAGCGCCCAGACGAGGTCGACCTTGAGCACGGCCCCGACGCCGATGAAGAGGCACACGATCACGCGGTAGGGAAGCACCGCGTATTCGCCCCAGAGGAAGCGCACGTTCTGTTCGGCAAAGAAGTTCCAGCCGATGATCGTCGAATAGGCGAAGAAGAAGAGGCAGACGGCCACGAAGCCCATCCCGAAGGTGCCGAGACCCTGCGTGTAGGCCTTCTGCGTGAGTTCGATGCCGGTCGTCTGGAAGTCGAGCACGCCCGTGACGAGAATCACGATCCCCGTGAAGGTCACGACCACCACCGTGGCGAAGACGCCGAACATCGCGACGAGGCCCTGAATGGCGGGGTGTTCGACCTTGGCGACGGCGTGCGCGTGCGGGGTGGAACCCATGCCGGCTTCGTTCGAGAAGAGACCGCGCGCCACGCCGAACTGCATGGCCTTGGCGACCGTGAGACCGAGGGCGCCGCCCGCGACGGCCTGCGGATTGAAGGCGGCCTCAAAGATGAGCGCGAAGGCGGGACCGACTTCGGAGAGATGTTCGAGGATCACGTAGGTGCCGCCGATGAGGTAGACCGCGGCCATGATCGGAACGAGCTTTTCCGCGACGCTCGCGAGACGTCCGAGACCGCCGAAGAAGACGAGCCCGGAGATGACGGCCGTGATGACGCCCGTCACCGCAAGCGGCGCCCCGAAGGCCGTGTTCATGGCCTGCGAGATCGAATTCGACTGCACGGCGTTGCCGATGCAGCCGAGCGCGATGATGATGGCGATCGAGAAGAAGACGGCGAGGGGCTTGAATTTCTTGCCGAGCCCCTGCGTGATGTAGTAGGCCGGACCGCCCACGACGTGGCCGTTGGCGTCATGCCCCTTGTAGGTCTGCGCGAGAACGGCTTCGGCAAAGATCGTGGCCATCCCGAAGAAGGCCGCAACCCAGAGCCAGAAGAGCGCCCCCGGACCGCCCGAAACGAGCGCCGTGGCGGTACCCGCGACGTTGCCCGTGCCCACCTGAGCGGCGATGGCCGTGGCGAGCGCCTGAAACGAACTCATCCCCGACTTGTCGGCGCGTTTGCCGAAGAAGGACGCACCGCCGAAGAGGTAGCGCGCGGCGAGCCCGAACTTGCGGATCTGAACGAATCGAAGCTTGATGGTGTAGAAGATCCCCGTCCCGCACAAAAGCGGAACGAGGAAGAATACGCCCCAGAGGACGCTGTTGATTTCTGATACGAGATGGTTGAGGTATTCCATGGCGAGGGCAACCCGGAAACGTTGGAGGAGAGGCTCTCTACGGAGCTGTTTCTCTCGATCATAGTCGCCCCGACGCAAAGGACTTTCTGGATGGAAAGAATTTCTCAGAAAAGAAGTGAGTAGTTGACATACATCAACACAAACAAGGGGATACCCCCATTGTTAAAAAGCGAGTTTTCGCGTTTTCTCTTCTCAAGAAGCAAAGTGAGCAACAGTCTCCACCAAGAAAAGAGCCTCCGAAAGGAGGCCCGCAGAGGATCGAAAGCGCTTACCACTCTCCCGAAAGCGCCATGATGACGTTCGTATAGGTGTCGTAGAGCGTCGTGAGGTAGCGTTCGTCGAAGTCGACGTTTTCCGTCGTGTGGACGGGCTTGCCGTCGCGCGTCGGCATGGCGCCCACAATGAAGTAGCCGGCCTTGCCGCCTCGCTGCTGCACGCGGCGGAACATCACCGTCGCGTCGTCCGAGTACGTCACCGTGAGATGCGGCTGAATGCTTCGGCAGTAGCGGGCGCGCTTGGCGCACACCGTGATGAGCTGGCTCACGCTGTCGTCGGGCGTAAAGTCGACGGCTTCGCCCACGACGCGGTGCTTCATCTGCACGTCAAACGCCATCGCCATCCCCGCGCAGCGCTGCACGGCCTCGTGCGCGAGATAGTCCTTGATCTTTTCGTTCGCGCCGCGCACTTCGATCTGCATCGTGGCGTGGGCCGCGACGACGTTGCGGCCTTCGCCCGCATGAAGGTTCCCGACGTTCACGCGGGTCATCCCGTCGCCGTGACGCGGAAGCGCCATGAGGTTGATCGCGGCGTTGGCGGCGGCCATGAGGGCGTTGCGCCCCGTCTGCGGGTGCATGCCCGCGTGCGAGGGACGGCCGATGAATTCAAAGTCGATCTTTTCCGTGCAGAGGAACTTGCTCGGGGCCGTGTAGACGACGCCGGGCGGCTGATCGAGCCCGAAATGCGCGCAGATGATCGTGTCGACGTCGTCGAGGACGCCCGAACGCACGAAGGCGTAGGCGCCACGGGAGCCTTCTTCGGCGGGCTGGAAGATGAACTTGATCTTCCCCGTGAGGCGCTCCTTGTTGGCGGCGATGAAGCGCCCGAGCTCAAGGAGCACCGCCTGGTGGCCGTCGTGGCCGCAGGCGTGCATGACGCCCGGGCGCATCGAGTGGAAGTTTTCGCGCGTCGGCAGATGGTCGGGATCCTCGGGTTCGCTCACGTAGAGGGCGTCGAGTTCGGCGCGGATGCAGATCGTCTTGCCGGGGCGCTTCGTGTCGAAGACCGCGACGCATCCCGTGAGACCCTCCATGCGGTCGAGAAGCTGACGGGGCACGCCCTGATCCTTCGCATAGAGCTCCGCGTGCTGCGCCTCTTCCGGGTCGCGACCGCGCACGTAGTCGGGCTGAAGGATTTCGCGCCCGACCTTCACTTCAAATCCCAGACCGCTCAGCACTTCCGCAGCCCGTGCGGTGCTCAGAAATTCGCACCACCCCACTTCCGGCGTCATGTGGATCGCGCGGCGGCGCTCGATCAGATCGCTTTCGTGAACGGGGTCCACCCAGTCGGGGAGAAAACCTTCCCGGGGCGTATCGACAACGGAAATCGGCATGAACGGTCCCAAAAAAATGAATGTTTGCAGAAAAAATCCCCGAAGGCCGCCATGCAGACGGCCCCAAATTGTGCAGAACTAGTTCAATAAGAAAATTGTTCTAACAGATGGGCGGCC
>UQYG01000013.1 GCA_900545275.1 uncultured Sutterella sp. | reverse complement strand
TGGTTGATCTGGTTGCGCCACTGTACGAGGGCGACGGCGTTCACGCCCCTGAAGGCTTCGAGCTTGGTGTTGTCGGCGTACGAACCGGCACCTTCGCCGTTGGTGCGGGTCCAGGCGCCGCGGATGTTGCCTTCTTCGACGTGCTCCGTCACGGCCGCGTCGGCAACAACCTCTCCATCCTCGCCAACCAAGCCGACCAGTCCTCCAACGTTCGTGTCAGTGAGATCGTCGGCATCGATTCCCGTGTAGTTCACCGTTATGGCAGGCGTCGCGCCTTCGGTTCCAGCAATGGACGTGGTGCTGAGCTTGGCTGTCGTGAGCGCCCCGTCTTCCTCAACGGTCGTAACAGCATTGAACACGCCTCCGTTTTCCGTCAACGTCAGCGCTTCCACGCGGACGTTCTGCCCGGCCTCGGTGGAATTGACGATGCCGCCGTCCAATGTCAGAGAATTGACGGCAATCTGCTGCAACCCCGTCTCTCCTTCTGCGTACTCTTGCCGATTTGCAGCATTCCACTGGGCACCGTCGGCAAGGACGACATTCAACCCGGAGACATCCAGCAAATCCTCAGGTTCCGCCGCGCCTGTACCGTATGAAACAACCGCTGCGCCATTCCAGTACGAATTTTCTCCCGTCAAATAAACGGAGACATCCGCATCCACTCCTGTTCCCGACGTATCTTTGTCGTAGTTGAAGTTGATGTCCCCTTCGAGTTGAGTGTAATGCTCGCCGGAGGCATTGATTGTCAACACCGCATCACCGCGCGCCACGATGGCCGAATCGCCCGCTGCGTAGAGATTACTGTCAATATCAACCTTACCCTGGGACATTGCAACGATCGCCACGCCGCTTTGGGTCGGCGTAAAGGCTTCTATCCGGGTGTTATCCGTACGGATAATGACGGTCGAGGGATCACCTGTGGTGTGGGTTGTAGAATTTTGTGCCAGGATCCCGTACGCGGAGCCCTCCTTGGCCGTTACATCGATCGTCAAATTCCGACCGTTGATCTCAATGTGACCGCCGTTGTTGGTTTGCTCGCTCGTATAGTTGTTCAGGGCCCAAATTCCGACGGCTCCGAGACCGACCGTGTTTCCGCTCGAGTCGACCCCGGTCCCGGAGACATTCACGGTCACATCAATATCTTCCGTAGCATCTCCGCCGAGAATGAGGGTTGCTCCCTCTTCTCCCTTCATTGATCCTGCAGTGATTCCGGAAAAAGTATATGTTGTCCCCTGATCTGTCCACGAACGATCCACCGTCATGGACGAGGAGATGGTTTGCCCGAGCAACTCAACACGAATATCGTCACTTTGCGACGCCAGGATTCCGTGCAGGGACCTGCCCTGCGTGCCCGTCATCGTTTGTTCGGCGATGACGTCGTCCGTCACAGTTGCCGAGGATTGGTAAGAAAAAGTTTGTGCCACAGACGCTTGTGCGGCAAGCACTGCGCTGGTAACAGTCAAAAGGTAAAAAGCAGATTTCGAGGTCATTTGACATCCTCCCGCGTTGTTTCGCCTGTTCGTCGAGCGCAACCGCACTCAGAACAAGCCGCAATATCCCAATATCCATTGGCTTGGAAGTCAAATTCACAGTGCCCCCCCCCGACAACTTCGCAATTGGTGTTTACCCTGTATTTAACTAAATCAGAGGATTATCGACACGACTACTATTTTGTCCTCGACAGGAACACGGAGCTTCCTGGGTGTCCGAAACATCAGTCCGAAGGAAACGTATTCGCCTCTTGTTCTCAGACATCGTTCCCCGATTGTGCATTAGGGAAAGTCCGTTGGTACGGGTTTCTCTAGAAACTGGCATGGCATCAGAAAGCCCCCTTTGGGAGAGCGGAAGAGGCCGCTGCGTCTTTCCGCCTGGACCGGAATTGGATAAAGAAAATCCCCTCCACATCGCTGCGAAGGGGACCCCGTGATTCGCTCCGGTCTCGATAAAACCGGAGCGTTCATTCATTGCCGGATGCGCAAAGCTCCTTAGAAGAAGAGCTTCGCACCGACGTTGGCGCGCCAGTCGAGGTCGATGTCGCCGCCCGCGCTCTTCACGACGTCGGCGAAGAGATAGGCGTTGTCGGAGAGCTTGAAGTTGCCGCCCACGGCGTACTCGAACCAGTTGTCGTCGAGTTCCTGCGAGAGACTGTAGGCGCCGCCGCCCGTCACCGACGAGTAGGTGCCGCCGATGTCGCCTCGGAAGTCGCGAAGCGCCGAAATCTTCACGTAGGCTGAGCCGCGGTCGTTCGGGCAGTCGATGCCGGCCATGATGCCGACGCGGCCGACGAGCGAATCCATCGCTTCGAGTTCCACGTGACGGGCGGCCGTCGTTTCCGAAACGCTCGAGAGACGGCTGTAGGTGAGCTGCAGCTGCGGTTCGACGAAGGCGTTCATCGGGAGAGCAAAGCGGTGACCCGTTTCAATGCCCATCACGAAGCCCGTGTGTTCGAGCGTGCCGTTGTCATAGGCGCCGCCCTTGAGGTTGTAGAAGTCGAAGTCGTTTTCCATGCGGCCCGCCTTCATGACGAAGTCGACAAAGGAACCCTTTTCGTGCGTCCACAAGGCGTAGAAGGCGCCCGAGTAGGTATCCGTTTCCGTTTCGCCCTGTTCGTAGTCGCCGTCTCCCTTCGTGTAGGCAAAGGAGGCGCCCACGATCCAGCTGTCGGAAACCTTCGCGTCCGCACCGACTTCGATCGTGTTGAACTGATGCTTCATGCTGCGGGCGTCGTACTGATATTCGCCGCCGTTGTAGCGCGCCCAGACGCCGATCGTCGAGGGACTCGTGCGAAGGGTCGACATGCGGTCGTTGAGCGTCGTGATTTCGTTGCGCCAGGCGACGAGGCTCGCGGCGGCCAAGTCGTTCGTCATCTTCGTGATGTCGGAGCCGGTGACCGTGGTGTTGCCCTTTTCATCGACCGTCACAGTGAAGTTCTGGGCATTCCCCGTGATGGTTCCGGCAGCTTCTCCGCCCGACTGATCTTTACCAAACTCAACGGCGTTCCCCAAAGCACGGACGGCCTCTTCGACAGAAAGATCCCCCATTGCGGAAGCCGTAAAGTCTGCTTTGGTCTCGGACACTCCGTTCTCGCCGATCTCGAGAACGGGAGTACCGTCCGTCGACAAATGATCAAAAACAAAATTGGCAGTCACCCCTTCACCATTGCCGACCAATCGGGCAAGCTTCGCCGTGTTGCCGGCGCCGTTCACGGTGACGGTCGTATCCGAGTTGAGCGTCATCGTGCCGTCAACCTTGATGTTGCCGTTGGCAACCAAACTGCCTCCCTTGTCGCCAAGCCCCGAGAAGCTGAAGTTGCCGCCTTCGGCAACGTTGATGGCATTCACCCCCGTCAGAGTAGCTTGATCGGCTTGAATGAGAACGCCCCCGTGGTCATCCGCATTCACGGCCGAACCGTTCTCCGAGGAACTTTCGATCGTCACGACGGGAGCAATGAGCTCAACCTTACGCTCGACTCCGGTATCGTCGCCTGCAAAGTCAGCGGCGTGAAGAGCGGTGCTCGTCCCGCTAAGGCTGATGGCGTTCGAAGCTTCAAGTCGAACCGAACCGGACTGCTGCGCCACGACGGCATTGCCCCCGGCAACGGTAATGTTGGCGGCCTTGATGTCGATGACGCCGGCCAAAGCGTGCACCCCCATCGAAGCACCCGAGACACTCACGTCACCACTCGCGTTGACGGTGATGCCGGACGCGGCCGACGTATTGGTGTAAACGGCGGAATTCCACTTTTTCGTGGTTTCGGTCTCCTTGTCTCCGAGGCCGACGATCTTCAGATTGTGGATCTTGTCGATCGTGAGCATGTGACCGTTGCCGTGAATGATGGCGCCTTCGTTGTGCACCGTCCCCCCGCGATTTCCTTCGATCTGGGTCATGACTAGATCTTCTTTTCCGGTACCCGTATAGGTCACGTCAGCACCCACGATTTCGGTGTAAGCGCTGCTGAGAACGCCGTTCGACCAATCGTTCAACAGGGTTTCGTTAATCGTGTGGTTGATCGTCTCTGCGTGAACACCAATCGAAGAAACCGCGGTCAGAATCGCCACGGTCAACACCTTCTTGACGCAAATCATTCTCAAATTCTCCTTAATGAACAGCCGAATTCGGCCAAATGCGTTCGCACGGAAGGTATATGAGAAAGTGTTCTTCAGGGGGGGGGAGGGTATACCCTAATTTCTTTACAGCAACCAATTGATGGTCGTTGACTTTGGCGACATTGAAAAGACAAATCTTCACCACGAATCATTTGTTGCAAGAAAACCACAACACAAACGCATTCTCCCTCCGAAAGGACGCATTCCGAGCACTTCCTCTTTCAACATCGATCGAGAATGCCTGCAACGCTTTAGTTACCCAACTTAGAAAAGCCTCCGAACTCTGTCATGTCAAGCGCAACCTTTTGACCTATTTTGATTTTTTATATACATTTTCAAAAATCAAAAAAAACTCTCTCACACTCGGAGAAGACCATGCAGATTACGCTTTCCTCCCTGCTCTCCGTCACCAGACCCGAGGCAGCTAAGGGCAGCCCCTCCCGTAGCTACCTCAGGCCCGAAGACGCCTCCAAGGTTCTCGGTTTCAAATGGAGCCTCTACAAGACGGGCAACATCAGGCGCGCCTCATTCGGCGGCAACGAAATCTCGAACGCCGAAATGCGCAGCGTTTTGCATTCGATCGAAGGCGTCTATTACGACAAGCACGAGAAAACGCTCAAAACAACCGAAAGCTTCTGCGAAATGCTTTCGCGCTACGACATTGAAATCGTCGACGATATGAAGGAAGCCTCCGAAGCGAAAGACGACAGCAAGACCGTCCATGCTCACGGCGGTGCCCGCGAGGGGGCCGGCCGCAAGCCGACGGGCCACATCACCCGCACGATCAGGGTGCGCCCTGAGCAGTACGAGCTGCTGCGCCGCCTCGGTATGAGCGAATTCCTCCGACTCCTTCTCGACCGAATCCGCGAAGGCAAAGTGCCCATTCCGGTCGACACGCTCGAATTCACGGAAGAAGAGCGGGAACGCTTTATCGCCGGTTGGACCGGAGCGGGCGGCGACGTCGACGACGCCGAAAGCGAAAATCCCCGGTTCGCCCCCTGGGAATGGCAGCCGGAAATCATCGTGCGCGGAACGACCCCGGAAGAGTGGGGCGCGGACTTTTACCGCCGGTGCAAGCCCGTGATCGGCTCGATCCGCGCAGGGGACGACGGTGAATGACCGGATCTCTCAAACCGTTTCCAATCTTTCGAGTCCCGCGGCCCGATCCGCCTTCCTCCCCCGTATAAACGGGGGTGTGTCTCAGATCTTCACGTGAACTCTTCTCACCCGCGCGGTCCCCAGGCTCCCACTGAGCCGAGCCCTTCCCCGCCCGTCGGGGGTGTTTCTTTCGGCAACGGCCCGGCACGTCCGGGCCGCCGTCTTATTTCCTACGTCTCCAATCCCCCCGGCTGATCTCGCCTTCGGATACGCATCAATAAAACGGCCCCCACTCCGTCAAGGATGAGAGCCGTAAAAAAAAGCGGATTGAAAAAGTGATTGTCAATCAATCCGCCCAAAGGAGAATGAATTTTCTCAGCGAACAAAAAGTTTCGACCGCAGTTTGAGAAGTTCTTCCACGGCCTTGACGTCGGTTCGCTCTCCCGAACGGATGGCTTCGTACAAAGTGAGGATTTTTATCAACACCCCCTCCTCCTCGAGCGAAGACTTTGGCATGTGAACCTTCAGTTCGATCGCAGCATCTTCGGTCTTATTCTTATCGTCATTGGTTCGCAATTGAAAGAATCCCATTCTCTTGCTTTTCTTATCAGAAAGCATAAGTTCCAACAGCATTTCAGTCATAATAAGGAACAAGAGAATGGAAAGATCTTCGCACTTGTGAAGATCTTTAATGATGTTCATTGCCTTACGCTTAGAGATCTTGCCTTTAAGCATCTATGAAAAGCTCCTCGTATTTAACAAAACGGGGACGAAAGCCATTTTGGTTTTTCGTTGAATCATTACAAGTTGTCAGCCGAAGCGCCCGCTTTCGACCGCACGTGCCTTCAATGGGTTCGGAAAAAGATAGTTTTCAATCTACAGTCGCCTGAAAAGGCTGGCAGCAGCTCCATACAAAACATGTCAAGCCAGTATAAACATCGGTTAAAAAACTTTAAACCCTCCTTAAAACGGTTTAAACAAAGTTTTAACAACGTGTTAATCGGATTAAACATTCTGTTTAACAGACATTAATACATATTAAAACCACAACCTCATCTCATGAGATGAAGATTCGAAGATGACAGGGAAGCGAATTCTACAGACTGAACCGGATCTTGTCAAGAGTGTAATTTTTCAAAATCCTCTTTTGCGAAGCCTACGTTCACCCCGGCAAAGCTCCGCATGATTTTTTCATCCAAAAACATACCATCGAACAGATGGCATTCAAAAAAAAAACACCGTACACGGTTCATTGCCGGACCCGAAACCGATCATCGGGCCGTCCACCCCGCCGAATCGGGACGGCGGATGTCGTCGGACGGCTCTTCTCCTCGTCTCGACACACGCTTCGGACACCGTTCCGATCCCACGAAATAGGGAATTACCCTTAGTTTAAAAACTTTTAGACCCCCTTTAAAAATTCTCCCCATGGAGCGCACTCCAATTCCATCGTAACAGACATTTATTCAACTTGTGCCGCATGTGATTTAGTAACGTTTCAAACAAAATAAATCTCTTTACTTCCTTCAAAATTCGAGCCCTTGCGGAACCATCCCCCGAGTCGGTAGAGTGCGTGTTTCCTAAGCCCTCCCCGTTCCGATACGAGTCGAGCGGGACGGGAATCGGGATTCACAACTCGACCACCGCAAAGGATCAACATGACCCTCACGAAAAAATTGATGCTGCCGACCGCCGCGCTGGCGCTCGCCGCCCTCGTTTCGACCGAAGCGGCCGCCGCCACCTCCATGGCCCCCGACGCCTTTGACGCCCTCTACGCCACGATCGCGGGCTGGTGCAAGGGCACGCTCGGGAAGTCCATCTCGCTCGCCTTCCTCGTGATCGGCCTTTCGCTCGGCATCATCCGCGGCTCGATCGTCGCGGCGGTGACCTGCATCGCGGCCTCGCTCTCGCTCATGATCGCCCCGACGATCCTCGAGGCGATCTTCACGGTCTCGGGCGGCTGATCGGAGACCGAAGATGAAACCCATCCGCGTGCCCCGGGAACTGGACTCGCATCCGCGCTTTCTGCTCTGGCGCGCGGATCTCGTTTTCGTCTGGCTCACCGTTACGGCGATGGGCGCCTTTCTCGAGGAGATGCTCTACGGGAGCCTCCTCGGCGCCTTTCTCGCCTGGCGGTGGCACCGCAAGACGCTCGAGGAAGGACGAGGCTTTCTTCGAGCCCTCTCCTACTGGCATCTGGGCGACGCCGGTTTGAAGCGTCTTCCCTCGTCCGCCCGCCGACACACCGTCGGCTGAACCCCGTCCCCCCGTATCGTCCACGAAACACCGACCATGACCGCAACGACCGATCCGCTTCGCACGCAAGTCCCCGCTCCGCAAAGTTCCGAGGGCGTCGCCGCGACCGTCGCCGCCCGCCTGGGACTGCGCCGCGCCGCCCTGGCGACCCTCGGCGCGAGTCTTGCCGTGAACCTTCTTCTCGGGGTGCACGTCGCGACCTGCCGACCGGTCGTGACGACGGTGCTGATTCCGCCTTCGGGCGGCGCCTGGCGTATCACCGACGACCGTGCGGACAGGACCTATCTCGAGCGCATGGCCCTGGACCTCGCGCAGCGTCTCGGAAGCCTCACGCCCTCGACCGCCCAAAAGCGCCTCCTTTCGATTCTCGACTACGCGGCGCCCGAAACCCACGCGGACCTCTCCGCACAACTGCAGCGGGAGGCTGCGCGGCTCGCAAAGGAAAACGCCTCGACCGTCTTTTTTCCCGAGCGCGTCACGGCGGACGAAGACCGTCAGGCCGTGTCAGTTGCGGGCCTCTCGAAGACCCTCATCGGCTCGGACGTGACATCCTCGGCCCCCGCCGTCTGGCACTTTCTCTTCCGCGTTTCGGCGGGACGACTTGAACTCCTCGGCCTTGCGCGCGAAGACGGGGAGCGTGCCGCGGCCGACCCGACTCCGGGCCGTGAAAAACTCCTGCGGCGAAGAGACGCCCCGTAAGCCCTTCCCGCGAGCCCTTTTGCAAAGGGCGTTTTCCGGTGCGTCGTCCCCGGTCTCCTTTTCACTTCCGCATTCTCATCGGCCGTTCGGAAAAGCCGGCCGGCGGAAGCCTCGAGGGAGGGCGCACCGGAAAACTCATCCCGCCGTTCGCCCCCGTCCGCGGGGGCGGTCCTCCCACATAAGAACCCGAGACCGCCATGCCGGAAACGACAAAGACGATCCGCCCCAACACGCACCCATCTCATCGATCCTCCGCGAAACCGGCTCTGCGCCCGCTCGCGGCCGCGCTCTTCGCGCTCCTTTCCTTCCCGACTCTCACTCACGCCGATCCCGCCGAGACGCCGTCATCCGCCGAAACGCCGTCCGAGCCGGCCGTCGTCCGAGACCGGAGAGAGGACTTTCGAAACGCCGCCTTCGCGCCCGGCGCCGACGCGCCCGCACAGACCGACGAGAGTCTCTTTCGCGAGGCCGACGACGTGATGCCGCTCAGGCTCACGGTTCCGCCCCTTCGGCCCTCCCGCATCGACTTTCCCGACGAGCGGATTTTGTCCGTCGTCGTGGATTCGAGCCATGTCGAAGTCCGCGGCGAATCGGACCGAAGCGACTTTTTTCTCCTTCCCAAACACCCGGGCTCGACCACGCTTTTCGTGACGCTCGCCCGAGGCGAGACCGTTCCCGTCGAAGTGACGGTGCGCGAGGACGCCAAGCCCCGAAACGTCGTACTGCATCTCAAGGACCGCGAAGCCAAGCCCGCCGCGAACCTTCGGGCGGATCTGCCCGCCATGAAGAGCGTCCCCTACGCGGACCTCTTCACGGGCCTTTTGACGGACTTGGAAAACGGGCGGACGTCTCGGGGCGTCATGACGGTCGCAAGCGGCCCAGAGGCGCCCTTGACGCCCGCCGCACGCACGGTCGTTTCGAGACTCGCCCCCCTTGCCGTCACGACCGACGCCGTCTGGCGCACGCGGGAACTTACGGTCACGCGCCTCGTCGTGCGCAACGGGAAGCTGCGCGAAGCGGTCGTCGACGAAGCGGCGCTTTTGACCGACGGCGTCCTTGCGTTTGCCGCGGGCAAACCCTCCCTGAAGCCCGCCGAATCCATGCGTTTCTACGTCTTTGAAGCGAAGTGAGGTGCGGCGTGAACTGGCAGAAAATCCTCCACCCGAAGGCCCGCGACCTCACCACTTCGGAACGGCGTCTGCGCCAGACGGCCTTGGCGGGCGCCCTCTTTGCGGCGCTCGGCGTTCTCGTCTACACGTCCGTTCGTCTCTCGGAGCCCGTCGCCGTTTCGAAACCTTCGCCCGCCTTTACGGAAGACTTCACGCTTCGCGCCGACAGCTTCGACCGCGAAGTCTTCGTCGCGAAGTACGACCGCCGTTTGAAGGACCTTGAAGCCCGTTGGGCCGCCTTCGAGGACGGCCAAGAAAAACTGACGGCGGTGGTCGACACGCTCGCGCGCCGCGCCGAAGAAGCCCGGACTCCGACGGTCGCCGCGGGCGGAACACCCGTGGAAACCGCCTCCCCGAAACCCTCGCCCTCGGACGCGGAACGCCGTCTCGCGGGAGATCTGAAGCCCGCTCTTTCCTCCGCGTCCTACCCACCTTATCCGCCGCCCGGTTCCGAAGAAGCCGCCGCGGCCTTCCGAAGTTCCGCCGACGCCTGGGCGCGAGACGCCTTCGGGCGTCCCGCCCCGGCGGCCGCGCCCGAGCTCTCGGTCGTAACCTTCACGAAGAAGGCCGCCGCGCCCGAATCCCGCACCCCCACGGTGGCGGACGCGGTGCTCGAAAACCGTCCGGTCCTCAACCCCGACGACCCGATCGCCGCGAACCGCGCCTTGGGCGCCACCGCCCGCGAGTACGTGACGGCGGGCTCGATCGTGCGCGGAACGCTTCTGACGGGCGTCTACGCCCCGACGGGCGGCGCGGGCGCGGGGACGCCCGTGCCGATCCTGATCGACGTCGCGCGCGAAGCGCTCCTTCCGAACGGTTATCGGGCGGATTTGACGGACTGCCGCATGACGGGAAACGCCACGGGCGATCTTTCGTCCGAGCGCATTCTCGTGCGCCTCGAGCGTTTGGCCTGCGTGGGCGAAAAGGGCGAAGCGCTCGACATCCGCATCCGCGGCTACGTCGCGGGCCCCGACGGCAAAGTGGGCCTGCGCGGCAATCTCGTCACGCGATCCGGCCAGGCGATCGCGCGGGCCCTGTCGGTCGGGATCCTCTCGGGTCTCGGCAAAGCCGTGGCGCTCGGCGCCTCGGAAACCACGACCTACGCCTCGGGCTCGCAGTCGACCGTCTACCAAAACTCCCTGAAGGCCGGACTCGGCGAAGGAACCTCGAACGCCCTCGACCGCATCGCCGACTACTACCTCAAGGTCGCCGAAAAGATCTTCCCCGTCCTCGAAGTCGACGGCGGCCAGCCCGTCGACGTGATCCTGCTGCAGGGCGTTCTTCTCGAAACGCCCAAGAGCGGCGCCTGAACCCCACCGACCGATCTTCCGCAACCATCATCATGACGAACCCCATTTCCGCTTCCGGGCGCCCTGCGCGCCCGCAGTCCCCGCGCGCGGGCGCGGCCCTCCTTCGGATCCTGCGCCTTGCGCCCCTCGGTCTTCTGCCCCTTCTTGCGGCCTGCGGATCGCTCACGGGCCTCGACGCGGGCAGCACCTTCAACTGCGGCAAAGGTCAAGGCGTTCCCTGCACGAGCGTCGAGACGCTTTCTCTCGCGCATGCGGCGAGAACGCTTCCCCATCAGAGAGAGGAAGAGGCCCGCGCCCCGGCCCTCTCGGCCGCCCCGACGCAAAACGCGCCCGCAACCGGCCCCCTTACGACCGGGGAGGCCGCCCTCCCCGCCGATCCGATCGCGGCCGTGAAGGCGGCCCAAAGCGAGGATCCCCGCCGGCACTACGGCGCCGTACGTTTGGACGGCAAGGCTCCGGGGAGCTTTCCCCGCCGCATTCCCGAAGTGATCCTCCGTCTCTGGATCGCTCCCTGGACGGACGACGCGGGGACCTTCCACACGGCCGAAACGCTCTACGTGACGGTGAAGGAAGCCCGCTGGGCCCAGGCGCGCGAGCGCCGGCCCGCGGCGCGGCCCGCCGTACGGCTCGGAAACGCCGGGTCCTTCGACAAGTCTTCCGACGCTTCTGCCGGCGCGGACGGCGAAACGCCCGCCGGGAGCGAATCGGGGCGCCTCCTGCGGGAAGCCAAGGCCGCCTTTGAAAAGACTCTGGAGAACGTCCGATGACGGCGGCAAACGACCCCGAGGCGAAAGCCTCCGGCGTGAAGGACCGGCGCCCCTTCGGCGCGGACTTCCTCGCGAAGCTCTTCGGTTTTGCGCGCTTTCGGCCGAACCTTCGCACCGCCGAGAACACGTTGGGCCCCGAACGGGGGACGGCCGAAGAAGCGCTCGGCGCGACGCTTTTCGATCGGTTCGGTCCGCTTCTTCCACACCTCGCGGCGGACGAAGAAGGCTTCGTCGCGCTCGAAGCCGCCCGCCCGGGCGAATACGAGGGTCTCGGCTTCGTGCTCGGCTTTCGTCCGCAGACCGGGATGACCGAGACGATCCGCAAGGGACTCGAAGGACTCGTGCTTGCGGCTTTGCCCGTCGGCTCCACCGTCGCCGTCACGCTTTTTGCGGACCCCGACGTCGAGGACGCGCTGACGCTCTTTGAAGAGAGCCGTCTCTCGAAGACGCCGAGACTCGACCCCGGCGCGCGGGAAGTCCTCGGGATCATGACGAAGGAGCGGGCGGCGCTTCTTCGACGGGCCGCCCGCGAGCAGGTGCGCCCGCAGGCGCCCGTCTACTGCCGCCGTTTCCGCGGTTGGATTTCGGTCGTGCTGCCGATCAGGAACCCCTTCTCCGATGAGGCGCGCGAGACCGCCCGCTCGGCGCGCGAAGCCATGCGCGTCGCCTTGGAAGAGTCCTATCTCGCCGACCGCGATCCGGATCCCTCGGACCTCCTGACGACGCTCGCGGCGCTGCTCAATCCCCAGAAGGTCCGCCGCGGGACCTTCATGAAAAAGCGCTTCGACCCCCTCAACGAACTGCGGCTGCAGGCGGTCTCGCCCGACACGGAAATCCGCATCGAAAAGGAGGGAATCCTTTTTGCGGACGCGGACGACGCCGGTCTCGAGCACGCCGTGCGCGCCGTGGGTTTGTCGGTCGCGGGGATGCCGCCCTCCTGGACGCTCGCCGCGACCTCCTCGCTCGCGGGCGACCCCGGACGCTCGGGCTCGCAGATCCCCTGTCCCTTTTTGACGACGACCTGGTGGCAGGTGACCGACGCCGTGCTCGAAAAGACGAAGATCGAATCGGAGCTCGTCCGCGCGCGGCAGATGAGCCGAACGCCCGTCTCCGCCTTCACTTCGATCTATTCGGACCGCGCGAGGGACCTCATGATCGCTTCGGACGGCTTCTCGCGGGGACTCCCCGTCTATCCCTCGCAGACGGAGATCCTGCTCCTTGCGCCCGTGCGGCAGACCGCGCTCTGCGTCGAGGCCGCGAGAACGCTCGCGAGAAAGAACGGAATCGAACTGCGTCCGAACGCCGCTTTGCACGTGCAGTCCCTCTTTGCGTCGCTCCCCTTGGCGGCGGGCCCGCTTCTGGCGAAGGACGCCCGAGCGCTCGACCGCTTTCCGCGCCGCACGGCCGAAACGATCACGGCGCTGCTTCCCGTCGTCGCCGACTACTCGGGGACCGGACGGCGCGACCACGAAAAGGCGGAAACGCCCCTTCTCGCGCTCCTCTCCCGACGAGGCCACCTCTTTTACGTCGACCCCTTCGCCTGCCGAGCGGGGAGCTTTTCGGGAACGATCGTCGGAAAACCGGGCTCCGGAAAATCCGTCGTGATGAACGAACTCGCCTTGGGCGTTCTCGCGCAGGGCGGACGCGTCTGGGTGATCGACGTGGGCCGAAGCTACGAGAAGCTCTGCGGCCTCTTGGGCGGCGACTTTCTCACCTTCGACGACGAAAACGTGTGGGACGCGAATCCCCTGCGCTATCTCTCGGACGAGTCCGAGCGCGTCGAGCGCGTGACGGCCATTCTCGAAGAATTTTTGGGAGAGGGCGAGCGGGACGCACTCCTTCATCAGTGGCTTCTGCTGACGCTTCCGATCCTTCACCGAAAGGCCCGCTCGGAAGGCCGGACGCCCACCCTGCCAGAACTCATCGCCTCGATGCGTCAGGTGCGAAAGGCCGACGGGACGCCCGACCAGCGCTTTTTCGACGCCGCGCAGAAGCTCGCCCCCTACGCCGAAGGGGGACCGCTCGCCAAATGGACGGACGGCACGGGGCGGCCCTTCGACTTTTCGAGCGACTTCACGGTCCTGGAAATGGAGGGGCTCTCGGGGCATCCGACGCTTCGAAACGCGATGCTGCTCCAAGTCATGCTCGCGATCGAGGCGGAAATGCAGAAGGACCGCAGACCTCCGAAGCTCGTCCTCATCGACGAGGCCTGGGACCTCATGAAGAGCGGCCGCTCGGCCGCCTTCATCGAAAAGGGGTTTCGACAGGCGAGAAAGTTGAACGGCGCCTTCTTCACGGCGACCCAGTCGGTCGCCGACTACTGGCAGTCCGAAACGGCGAGGGCCGCGTGGACCTGCGCCGACACCCGCATCTACCTGCGGCAGGACGCCGAAATGCTCGAAAGCCTCGCGGGCGAAGGAAAGTTCCCGCAGGATCCCTGGCTCAAGACCGCGGTCGCAAGTCTCACGACCGCGCGCGGCCTCTGGTCGGAAGTCCTCGTGCAGGTGGGCGACCACCCGCCCGCGATCGGGCGCCTGGTCCTCGACGACTTCACGCGCGTCGCCGCAAGCTCGCACGCCCGCGAAGTGATGGGCGTTCGCGACTGGCGCGCCCGGGGCCTGACGCTAGCCGAAGCCGTCATGCGGATCGCCCGCAACCGCTACCCCGGAGACGCCGAGGACGCCTCCGAAACCCGCTGAACGCCTTTCGACCGAAGAAGGAAACCTCATGACCGACGAACACGACATCCCCGCGCCCTGCGCAGAGGAAGAAGCCGCGCCGCCTGAAGGCGCGGCGAAGAAAACCGCGCCGAAGGCCGCGAAAAGCCCTTCGAAAAAGGGCGCCCGCCGGCCCGTGAAGCCGAAACCGGCCCGAACCGGGATCTCGACGCCCCCGCCCGAAGCCGCCCCGAAGGACCCCGAAGTCCCGTCCGGCCAAACGTCCGCCGAGGTCTCGGCGCCGGCCCCCGCCGTTCCTCCGCTCGACCCCACGGTCCCGCCTCCGGACGGCGAAAAGCCGATCTTCCTCAATCCCTTCGCTCCCTCCGGCTCCGACGCCCCTGCGGCCGGGGAGTCAATCGCGACCCGCATGCGGCAGGCGGTCTCCTGCGCGAACGGGATCGCCGGGAACGCCCCGGCCCTCTGCGGACCGATGCGCTCCGAAGCCTCCCGATCGGCGAACGACGCCCGGTCCGACGAATCCCGCAGCGACGACGGTCCGGCTCCGGCGCCGACGCCCCCGTCCGGCCCGCAGTCCGGAAAGTCCGCGAAAACCGCGAAAAAGGCGAAGAAGAAAGGATCGAAGGCCGCTTCGGCTCCGTCGTCCGCCCCTTCGTGCGGCGACGGCCCCGAAGTCCCGTCGGACAATCAGACCGGAGAAAAGCCCGGCCCCTGCGCCAAAACTTCCTCCAAGGCCGCTCCCCGTCTTCGCTTCCGCGTGGAGGACGCCCCCGCCGTCCCGAAAAAGTCCGGGGCACCGAAGGGCCGGAAGGCGCCTCTGACGGCGCTCTTCGCCCTTCCCGAAGCCGACGCCGAGGTCCTGACGGCCGTCGAGCCCGACGTTTCAAATCCGCAGACGCCGTCATACGCTGCGCCGCAGAGCTCTTTCGTTCCGACGGACGCCTCCTCCCCGGCGGACGAAGGCCCCGAAGCCGAGCGGCTCCCGGGCCGCCGCGCTTCGCTTCCCCGCCGGAGTGAAGAGCGGGGCGCCGAGGGCGAAACCCTTCTGTCGCCTCCGCGCGCCGCGGACGTTTCGATGGGCCGCATCGCCCGCCGTGCGCTCGAGCGCACGGCCGAACATCTCGCAGGGAAGGAAGGCCGTCCCGTCCCGAAGTCGCCCTCGGAAGAGCGCGCCGCGCAGATGCTTCGAGCCCCGCACGACGTGCGTCCCGAAGATCCCGATTCGCTCGAGTCGGTCCGCCGCGCGATGCGCGCGGAGGAGGAGGTCGAAGCCGTCCTCGCGGAGATTCTCGAGTCGAGCCGCTCGGTCGAGGAAGCGAACGCCAAGATGAACCGGCTTCTTTCGGAACTCACGGCCTGCGACCCCGTCCGAAACCCCGACGGAACGACCCACTATCGAATCCGCGACCCCGAGGCCTTTCGACGCTCGATTCTCTTTTCGCAGCTTCTTTTGCTCCCCGACCTGCGCACGGGCCCCACGTGGATGCGCAGCGTGATCCGCGCGCGAAGCGACCGGGGCTGCGCTTTGCGCCTTACGGAAGCCCTCACGCTCGAACTCGATTCCGACGCCCTGCCCGAAGACGCCCCGCTGCGTCTCGACGACTCGGGGGTCTTCGTCGAGCGCACGTCGGAAACCCCGCCCGCGCCCAACCCCGCGGTGACGATGCTTTTGACGAAGGGCGACCCGGTCGGGTCCCGCCGACGCGCCCGCAGCGCGGCCAAGGACTCCGGAGCCGCCCCGCTCGCGGGGTCCGTCGGGTCCGCCCTCCGAGACGGTGAGCGCGTCCTTCGCGCGGCCCCGCCCGGGACGCTTCCTCAACGGGCGTTTCCGCGCTCCCCCTGGGACGCGGGCGTGCGGCTTCTGCAGGTTTCCGTCCTTCTCGGCGTCGCCTTCGTCGGCGGACTCCTCGGCGGGCGCGCGGCGCTCTCGGACCCGGGGCTCCTGCACACGGACCGGCTCGCCTTCGTGGACCTGACGAGCGTTGCGAAAAGCGGCTTTCCCGACGCGGAGGGCTTTCCCGAAGCCTTTCGAGCCGTCCTCAACCGGATTTCCGAAGAGCGCGGGGTCGTCCTCGTCGCGAAGAACTTTCTGCTCACGGGTCCCGCCCCGGAGACGCGCGAGCGCGACCTGACGGTCGAGGTGATCACGGGACTCATCGACCGGCTCGGAATGCCGGGCGAGCGCGGCGTGCGCGTCCCCGCCCCGGACCTTCCTAAGGAAGTGGAGCGCGTTCTCACCCCCTCCTCGACCGAGGCCGCAAACGACCGCGTCCGGCGGTCGGGGGCGTTTGACGACCCGCTCGCCCGCGGACGCGGCGGGGACGCGCTCGGCGTTCCCTACGTAAAGCCCCTCCCCGAAGACGCCTCGCGCACGCTCTTTGCGACCGAGCACGCGGCCCGCGCTTCGCGCCTCTCGGCGCTGGAAGCCGAAAAGTCCGCGCGCGAGGCGACCCGCGCGGCCGAGGACCTGCGCCGCGAAATCGAACGCCGAAAGGCCGAAAGAACGCTTCGCGAAACGGCCGACGAACGTCTCGGGCGCCCCTGAGCGCGCCCGCCTGTTGTCCCGCAACCCCTGAAACCATCGAAATCATCATGACGAAGGAAAAAGAACCCGAAGCCCTCCGACGCCCCCGGCATGCCGGGCGTCCGACCGAAGACGCCGCCCCGGCCGGTCGGCGGGGCTCCTGCGACGAAAAGCCGACGGTGCGCCGCGCCCCGCCCTCGCACGAGAAGAGTTCCGTCGCGATCGTCGAGCGAAAAGGTCAGTCCTACGAGGCGGCGGCCCTGCGCCGCGAGCGCTCGCGAGCCTCTTTCGGGACCGACAACCTCGCCGACTGGGAGCGGTTTCTCGCCCGCGCCGAAGCGCTCGTCCCGCTCTCGCAGGTGGAGCTCTCCGCCTACGCGCAGATGAAGCTCGTCCTTGCCGACTATGCGCTCCGAGTCCTCTCGGGTCGCGTCAAACCCGCCGACAAGAAGGACCTCCCCAAGCCCGACGAACTCTACCGCGCCGCGACCCCCGAAGGACTCGACGCCGTGCGGCGCCGCATTCTCGAAGGCGTGCGCTTTTACCGAAAGCGCTCGGCCAAGCGCGCCGGAAAACTCCCCGAAGGCGACGCAAAGCGCGCGGATCTCGAAGGGATGCTCGACGCGCGCGCCGCCGACGAACTTCTCCACACGGGCGACATCCCCTGGGACGCGGCCGAGGACGGCCACTTTCTCGGCCGCGCCGCGGCCTGGCGGCTCGGAATCGTGCGCTGGGCGCGGCAGATCGCGCCCGAGCGCGCCGAACGGATTTCGGACGCCCTCTGCCGCACGGAAGTCCATCATGCGGGAACCCTCGACGGACGCCTCTGCTGGGAGGACGGGCGGCCCCTCCTCTTTCTCTCCGAGTGGACGCTTTTGACCGTGAAGCTCGTTCACGAAGCGTGGCTGCACGACCCGAGAATCGTCGTCGTGAACACGGGCAAACCTCTCGGACGCAATCCCTTCGCGCCCTTTCGCCTCGGCTTCCTCGAGGACGTGCACGGACACGTGTCGGCGCTTTTGGGCGTTACGCAGACCCCCGTTCTCGTCGAGCCCCGCTTTGCGAGCGTCACCTACACGGCGGCGACGGGGTGGCTCGATTTGACGAAGGCCGACGCCCTGCGCGTTCCGTCCTTTTTCCGCACGATGGCCGAAGCGGCCTTCCTTGCCGAAGTCTCGCGGGACCTCGAGAAGACCTCGATCACGGAGCTCTCGCGCTCCTCGGTCCTGCGTCTCGCGACGGCCCGCACGACCTTCGAAGCGATTCTCAAGACCGCGATGACGGAGCCCCGCGCGGCGCCCGATCCGGTCCTCAAGGACCTCCTTCGGAAAAACCGGGAGGCCCTCATCGCGCTTCATGAAAGAGTGCTCGCCTTCCTCGCGGCGGCCGAAACGCGGGCGCGCCGCGCCAAGGCCCGCTCGGTCCGCCTTCGCGCGGCCGTCCTTTGCGACGCCCGAAAGAACGGACCCGGAGAAAACCCGTGAGGATTCCCCGCTTTTTCCGAAGGGGCCCGGACGGGCGCCGAGCCTTCGCGACGCAGGCGAAAACGACGGCCGCGGGTTTCGCCTGCGCGCTTCTCGCGGGGACGGCCGCGGCCGACCCCCACTGTCCCGGCCGCTTTCCGAATCCCTTGACGGACGTCTGCTGGTCCTGCCTTTTTCCGATCGTGGTGGGGACGAACGTCGCGCTCGGCAAAGTCCCCGACGACGGCTACACGCCCGAAACGGACGCTTCGGCGCTCTGCGTCTGCGGCGAGAACGTGAACGTGGAAGGGGGCGTGAACCTCTCGTTTTGGGAGCCCCTCCGCACGGCCGAGGTCGTGCGCCACGCCTGGTGCTCGCCCACGCTCGGCGGCGTGACGCTCGCCGGGAATTCGGGCGTCACGAGAAGTCCCGACCACGGACGGGGCCGCGGCGGACGAAACACCCGTTTTGCAAACGTGCACTGGTTCACGTCCCCCTGGCTTTTCATTCTCGAAGCCGTCTCCGACATCTCGTGCCTCGAGCAGGCGCCCTGGGACCTCGCCTACCTGTCGGAACTCGATCCCCTCTGGGACGACACGATCGCGGGCTTTCTGCTCGCGCCCGACGCCGCGCTCTTTGCGAATCCCGCGGCCCAGGCCGCCTGCGCCGCGGACTGTCTGGCGGCCAACGTCCGAAAGCCCGTGGAAACGCTCTACTGGTGTTCGGGCTGCCGTGGGGGCGTCTTCCCGCTTTCGGGCTGGACGGCGTCCGCCCCGACCTGGGCGGCCGAGTGGGAGCTCCTCGCCCACCGCTTTGCGCTCAAGCTCTCGCGCGAGGGCGTGCTCTGGTCCGCCCACGGAAAGAAGGGCCAGTGCGGTCCCTACTGGCGGCCGATTCTTCAGAAGGAGCACTGGAAGACGCAGCTCATTTATCCCTCGCGCGCGACCGACAAGACGGTCTTCGGGACCTGCTGCCAGCCCCTCGGGCGCTCGACCCTCTTTTGGGACCGCTTCAAGACCTACGCGCCCGGAGGCGAAGACGGTGCGCTCCTTCTTTTTCGCCACCGCGACTGCTGCGTGAGAAAGACGCTCACGAGCTTCGTGATTCCCGGAAGACCCGGCGGCTGACGGCCCCGGCGCCCCGACGTCGCGCCCGGAGACGCCCGACCCGCATGTTTTCCTTTTTCTTTTGACGCCGAACCCTTCTTTTTTGATTGGACGCCATGACGAACGACAACCTTTCGCCCGACGACTCCGCCCTTCCCGCCGTCTCGACGGCGGCGCTTTGCCTCATCGCCGCGACGGAACTCGCCGCGGGCGCGCCCGCGGTCGAACCCGCTCCGTGCCCCGCCTGCGGATCCTCTTTCTACGCCGATTCCGTCGGACTCGGGCGCGTGACGATGCACGGCGCCGCGGGCCCCGTCTACGAAGCCGCCGAAGAGGACATGCTCGAAGCCCTCGAAGAAAAGGCGAAGGAAAGCCTGCGCTCGGGCGAATGGGCCCGTGAAATGACGAGGATGCGCGAGCGCGCGGCGCTCGCCGCCGACCGCCCCGAAGGCCTATCCCTCCCTCGAAGCGGGCGACGCACGAAAACGGTCGAACCTCTTGCCGACCGCCTTCCCGAAGGACATCCCCTCAAAACCGCGCTCGCGGACTTTGAGCGGTGCTATCTGCTCGTCGACGCGGACGACCCGCGCGCCTTCGGCTGGGTGAAGGAAACGCTCGCCAAGACCGATCCCGAGCGGCGCCGTACGATCCGCGTCGTGCTCGTGAAGGGCTCGGTGCGCGAAGCGGGCGCCGAGCTCGGCACCCGCGTATGGTTCGACGCCCGCGGGGCGCTCTCGCGCCGCTTCGGTCTCTCGGTCCAGCCCGCGCTCGTGACGCTCACGGAGCGGGCGATCACGGTCGAAACGCCCGACCTTTCGGACGTGCGGGAGGAAAACCGCCCCGAAGACCGCCGAAGGGACGGGACGAACGTGCGGCCCGGACGCGCCGGGCGCTCCGACGTCCGCCGCTTCGGAAACGACGAGGTCTTCCCCGCCGAAGGAGTCCGCGAATGACGCGCCCCGACGGATCCGCCCTCCTGCCTTTCCGACGCAGCCCGACGCCGCGTCCTCTCCCGCTTCTCGGGATCGGGCTCGCTTTCGTGCTCGCGGGCGGGACATTTGCGGCCCCGTCGCGGGCCGCCCTCCCCGACGCTTCCGAGACGCGCACGGAAACGAGCCTCGGCCTTCCGCCCGTCCGGGCGCTTTCGCCCGTCGGCGCCGGACGGCGTCCCGCCGCGCCGCAAGCCGAGGCGCGTCCTTTGGGCGAAGCGGCTCCCCCGCCGCAAAACCCGTCCCCGCGGGAGACGTCCGCAAACGGTCCTGCGGCCAGCGGCGGACCTTCCTCCTCAAAGGGAGAAGAACCCGCGCTCGGGCTCTTCTACCTCGGAACCCTGGGCCTGCCCGAGACGTCGCTTGCGCGCATCGCGCGGGACTTGGCCGGGATCGGCCTTCCCTACACCATTCGGGGCCTTCCCTGGAAGAGCGTCCCCGCGGATCTCGCGCGAACGGACGTCGTCCGACGCGAGACGACGCTCGAAGACCTCACCGAGCCCTTCAACCGGGAAAAGACGCCGGTCCACGTCGATCCGCGGCCCTTTCGGGCGTTGGAGGCGGCGCTTCGCAGGGACGGCTTTTCCGGGGCGCTTCCCCTGCCCTTGTGGCTTGTGACGCTCGAAGGCGACGCTCCCGCCGCGGAAGTCCTCCCCGGCGACCGACCGCCCCTTTGCGCCTTGGGCGAGCTTCTCGCGCGAAGCGAATCTCCCCGCCTTCGCGAAAGACTTCGCGCCGAAGTGCTCGCGCGTCTTTCCGACGAGGCCCGAAAGGAACTCCTCGTCTGCGCGGACTTCGCACCGGACGTCCGGCCGCGGGCGAAGATCCTCTCCCCCGAGTGACGCCGAAGTCGTCCCGGACCTCGTCCCGACGCCATCTGAAACCTTCCGCGCAAAACGCCCGCCGCGACCTTTTTTTGGAAAAAGACATGACCGTGAACTCCACTCCGACCGACGACGCCCGACGCGTCCGAGAACCCCGCCGCAAGGGCGGTTCCTTCCCGCGCCGCCCGACGCCCGATGCGCCCGCCCGGCCCGCCGCGGCGGCGGGCGGCCCCGTCGACGTGCTCCTCGCCCTCACGACGGCGGGCGCGGCGACGGCGGGATTGATTCTCCTTTCGCCCCTTCTCGCCCCGGGGACGGCCGATGCCGCGATGTCCGCCCGGGAGGCGGCGGCGCTCGCCTGGGAGACGCCTTCGCCCGACGTCGGGGCGATCAGCGAAGACGCCTCCGTCAACCGCGACGAAGTCTGGCAGTCCTTCGAGCCCGTCACCGCGGACGGGTTCGAGAAGGAAAAGGCCCCCTATCGGGAGGGCTACGGCGCGCTCTTCGGGCCCGCCTCGTCGGAGGTCGTCCGCTGCCGAGGAAAAGACGATACGACCTGCCGCGCGGTTCAGGTTTTGGACAAAGGCTTTCCCGAGCGCCCGACGGTTCCGGAAGAGGACCTCGCGGGCCGCGACGAAATCGTGAACGATTCGGGCGGGGCCTCGGGTCCCCCGGGCGAAGACTGCCGCCCGAACATCGTGACGACGCCCGACACCGTGGAGACGGAGGTCTGCTCGGCCGGAGGGTTTTATTCCGACCTCGTCTGCCGCAAAGGCTGGGAGGAAGGACCGGCCGCGACCCTGACGCGCTGGCGCTGCCGGGACGCCGGGGCGTCCGAGTCGTCCGTCGCCTGCCGCGTGACGGCCTCCTTCACGACGACTCCGGTCTGGACCTCGACCTGCCTTTTCGGCGAGGAAGCCGCAGCGCCCGCGAAGACCTTCCGCAGGGTGACGACGGCGACGGCGCGCGCGTCCTTTCCCGCGCTCTGCACGGCCCCGCAGTACGTCGTCACGGAAACCGTCTGCGAAGACGTCCTCACGGTCGAAAAGGAGACGGTCGCGTGCACCCCGGGGAGCGTCACGACCGCCTCGAATTCGGGCGGCGCCGACCTCGCGGGCGACCCCTGCCCGGGGGGCGTCACGCTCACGTCGGAAAAAACCTGCGTCGAGGGCGAAGTGCCGCGCTCCGCCAGAGTGAAGCTCACGCTCGAGGGCTTTCCCTCCGCGACGATCCGCTCGACGGGCTATCAGGAAGTGAAGCAGGTCGGAAATCCCGCCTGCTCCTGCCGCTACAAGGTCGAGAAAATCCTCTGCGACGGCGGGACCTGCTTTCTCGACGCCAAAGCCACGGTCTATCACGCGAGCGGATCCGCCGTCCGCGAAACGGGGTCGGTGACGGTGCGGCACATCTACCACACGTCGGTCTCGAGCTGGAAGGAATCCTGGACATCGACCTGTCCGTCGCCGTCGTCCGGGGCCGTTCGGGCCGATCGGAGAGGCGGCGCAAAGCGCGGTCTTTCCGGGGAGGCGCCGCGATGAGAAAACCCCGTAAAACCCCCGTGCGAGAAGCGCTTGCCGCGATCCTGCTCGGGATGCTTCTCCCCCCGGGCGCCGCGGCCGATCCCGTCTGCATCGAGTCCGAAGCCGTCTGTGTCGACAACGCCGACCGCGTGATCGAGGGCGAAACCGTCTCCAAGCCCTGCTGGCGCTATGAAAAGCGCCTTCGCTGCTTTGCCCCTCACGCGGATGCGCTCGCCTGCATGGGCGCAAACCTGCCCGCCGCCTGCACCGCGGGCGAGTCGCGCTGCACGAAGGAGGACGAGACGATGGGGTGCCTCGAAACCGAAACGCCCCTCGCCTGCACCGCCCCCGTGGGCGGGACGGCCGCTGCGCCCGCAAGCCGCCCGACGCCCGCGTATCCGCCGGACGGTCTTTCCGCCCGGCGCAGGGACGCCCGCGGGATCACGGCGCTCGATCCGATCGTCGAAGTGTCCTACTCCGAAACGCTCGAAGGCGACGCGACGCAGGGCGAAGGCTGCCGGATCGAGTCGGAGCGGTGTCTCGATTCGACGCCGCGCGAAATCGCCGTCGAGAACTGGCCGGGACACGCGGCAACGGCCTCTCCCGCCTGTTGGGAAACCGAAGTGACCGTCAGCTGTCCGACGGCGGACGGTGCGGAAAGCTGTCGAAAGCTCGTCGACGCGGGCTGCACGCGGACGGGCGAAACCGTCTGCGCCGAAGAGCGCGGCGGCTCGTGCGTGCGTTGGCGGCAGACCTTCCGCTGCGGCAGTCCCGTGACGGGAGACGGGATCGAGACCGACGGTCCCGTCGACGAGCCCGACGGCGGAATCGCGACGGACGACTCGGCCTGCCGAAAGGAACTCGACGCGGCGCAGGACGCGGGCCTCGCCTGCGAAGCCGTCTCGTCGGTCTGCGTGAAGCCGGGCGACACCGTCTGGGTCGAAGGGCGTCCCGTGACGATCGACTGCGCCGAAAAAGAGGTGGTCTACCGATGTCGGGGCGAAGGGGAAAAGGGCTGCGCCGCGCTCGAGGCGCTCGCCGAAGAAGGCGTCTGCCGGCGCGAGAGCGAACCCGTCTGCGAACGGGAGGACGCCTCGGGCTGTTTGTCGTGGTCCTCCGTCTTTCGCTGCGGACCCGACGCCGCGTCGGTTCCCGACACGGCCGAGGACATCGGAACCGTCGAAGAAACGACGATGAAGCCCGCAAACGGCTGCGCCGAAGAGGAGGCGTCGGGCGTCTGCAAGGAAACCTCGCGCGTCTGCACCGAAGGCGCGGGCGTGAAGTTCGTCGACGGCAAATTCGTCTACCGCGACTGTTGGGCGTGGTCGGTCTCCTACACCTGTCTTACGACTTCGGACGACGACTGCGCCAAGTGGGAGGCCGATCCCGAATGCCGGCTCGTCAACGAAGTCTGTCCCGAGGGAGACCCGTGTCTGCGGCCCCTTCGCACCTACGAGTGCGTGCGGCCGGGCGGATCCTTCGAGCTTGGAGAAACCTGCAGCGGCGAAGTCTGCGTGGGGGATCTCTGTCATGCGACGGACGGGCCCGCCGACGAAGACCTCGCCGACGCGATCGTGCAGATCGAAATCGGCCGGCAGCTCGGGCTTTACGGCGACGTGACGGGAAACCGCTTCTTCTCGGGCGAAGCGCTTCACTGCAAGGACCGCAAAGGGGCGCCGTCGTGCTGTCGAACCGAAGTCGTGCCCGGGATGAGCAACACGAACTTTTCTGCCTACCTGGTCTGGGGCGCGGCGGGCGCCGCCTGGGAAGGCGTCAAGTACGTGGGAAGCCCCTACGTCTACGACCTTCTCGCCTGGAGCGACCACACGGAGTGGCTCCTCAACGCCCTCTACGGAAGCGCGGCGTCGGGCGCCTACAGCCCGTCCTTTTCGTTTTGGGGCGCGTCCGTCACGATGACGGAAGGACAAATGCAGTTCAGCTTCTCGATCGAGGGCTTTTTGGCCGCGGCGGCTCTCCAGTTCTGGAACCGCCACAAGACCTGCGACGCCGAAGACCAGAAGGTCGCGATGGCGCGCGGACAGGGCCTTTGCCGCTTCATCGGGACGCACTGCGTCGACAAGGTGCCCGGGCTCGGCTGCGTAAAGCGCGAAGAAGTCTACGTCTGCTTCAATTCCCTTCTCGCGCGACTCATCAACGAACAGGGCCGCGCCCAGATCGGGCGCGGCTGGGGCTCGGTCGAGACTCCCGACGCCCGGGGCTTCACGATCGAAGAGATCGAGGCGCTCGACTTCACTGAAATGGACTTCACGGCCTTCGTGCAGGACGTTCTGCGGGAAGTGCGGGAAAAGGGCGAACTCGCCGACGAGGTGACGCTCGCGCGCATTCGGGAGCGACTCCGGGAAATGCTCTCGGGCGAAGAAGGGATCTTCGGGCCGATGAAGAACCCCGAGTACGCAACCGACACCCCCGTGGAGAGCGGGAAAAGAAGTTCCCCCGCGCGCGCCTTTCTGCGCCCGGACCGGGAGCGTCCCTCCCCGCGCATCGAAGCGTATCTGAAGCGAAACGGCCTTTACGGCTGCGACGCAAACCACGCAAAAAAGGAGAAAGACCGATGAAAAAGACTTCGGCGGGAAAGCCGCGCCGCGCCCTGCGCCGCGGGCTTTTTCTCGCTTTGTGGCTCGGCTCCTCGCTTTTCGGCCCGGGCGCCCCGGCGCAGACGGCGAAGGCGCCCGAAGAAGCTCCGGAGGCGAAGGCCGCGGCGCCCGCGAACTTCTGGGAGGCGGACGTCTGGGCGGATCCGAACCGGCCCTTTCTCTACTACGGAGAAGACCGCAGCCCTCCGATAAAGACCCCGTCCAAACCCGGGCCCCGCTTCGACGACTTTTCGCGCTTCACGACGGTGGAGGCGCTGCGAAAAGAGTACGAGCGCCGCAAAAACGATGCCGTCATGCACCCCGAAGACGAAGGAAAGATGCTCGCCTTTCTCGCGCTCTCGGACCACATTCAGACGCGCTCGCAGCGCTTTGCCGAAGGCTGGGAGCGCGTGCGCCTCGCACACCCGGAAATCGACTGGACGGCCTCGCACCCGCTCGTCAATTCGGTCGCGGGAACGCTTCGCACCGAACGCGAAGAGCTCGGCCGCAGGCTTCTTTCGACGATCGCGAAGGAAGCGGGCCTCCTCTGGATCGCCGACGCCGAGAACCCCCTCGCGCACGCGGCGGCGCCCTTGATCCGGCAGTTTGCGAAGACGCACGGGTTTTCGCTTCTCGTCGTCGAAAAGCTGGGGCGTCCGATCGGCTTCGATCCGGTGATATTCGCCGCCCCGAAGCCCGACCGGGGGATCGGCGCGAAGTTGGGCGCGGCGGACGCGGGAGGGCTTCCCGCCCTTTTTCTCGTCCCCGACCCGAAGACCCCCTATCCCACGCTCCGGGAGATCGTGCGAAAGGGAGGAGCCCTTCGCATTGCGACGGGCGCGGCGTCGGTGACGAAGCTCGGCGAACAGCTCCTCTTTCTCCTCGTCCCCGACCTCGAAAAGTTTCCGAAAGCGCTTCCCTCCGAGCGCGCGGCGCATCTTCGCGCGGAATGGTCGGGCGTCCCCGCGAAGGGCGCCGACGACGCGGACGTCGACCCTCTTTTAAAACCGACCTTTTGAAAAACGTAAACGCTTCTTTCCCATGACCCGCAACCCTCTTCTTTCCATCTCTTTCGGACGCGGCGGCAAAGGCGGCCTGCGCCCGAAGGCGACCCTCGGCCTTCTTGCGGCCGCGCTTCCCGGCCTCCTTGCCGTGCTCCCTGCGCACGCGTCCTATCTCGAAGACTTCTACGACGCCGCGGGCGCGCAGGTCGCGCAGACCCCCGCGGGGCTTTATCAGTCCGCCAGTCTCGGACTCGCCGCGGGCGGATCCTTTTCCGTGCGCGTTCCCCCGAAGGAGCTTCCCCTTCTGCAGATGAAGGGGCCCATGCTGTCGGCCGGCTGCGGCGGCATCGACATCTTCCTCGGCGCGATCTCCATTCCGAGCCGCGAAGAGTTCGTGAGTTTTCTGCGCGGTATCGGCACGGCCATGCCGGGGCTTGCCTTTCAGCTCGCGCTCCAGGCGCTGTCTCCGGACCTCAACGAACAGGTCTCGGCTTTCCGCGATCTCGTTCGCGACTACACCGAAAAGTTTTCCGACAGCTGCACCGCGGCGCAGACGGTCTTTGACGCGGCCGGTGCGACCGACGCCCTGACCGAGGCGGGCTACCGCGCGCGAAACGCGCTCTTGAGTTCCGGGGAGGCGTCCGACGCGGGCGAAGCCGACCGTCTCGTACGCACCGACGGCGAAAAACGGATCGAATCCGTCCCCGAGCGCTTCGACTCGGGCGGAAACCTGGTGGACGCGGGCGAAGTGAATCTCACCTGGAGTCTGCTTCCGGGCGGAACCTCGGGACTCGAAACGGACCTGCGGCAACTCATGATGACCTTGGTCGGAACGCGCATCTACCGCCGGTCGGGCTCCGGCTCGAACGCGACGCTCGAGGCCGTGGACCTCGCTCCGAAGGACCTGGCGCTCCGGCTCGTGACGGGGCCCGTGAGCGCCGGAAAGCGCGTTTTCGACGTCTACCGCTGCGACGAAACGAAGAAGTGTCTCAAGCCCGTAGAAGACGAAACGTCCGACCTCGACCTCACGGCGCGCGTCTACGGGCTTCTCACGGGCTACGTGCGCGCGATCGCCTCGAGAACGGAAACGGTCCCGAACGAGGACGACCTCGCGGCCCTGGCGGGAATGACCTCGCTTCCGATCCTGCGCATCGCGGAACTCGCCGCGCACCCGCGCTTTGCGCACGTGGGCGACCGCATGCTTCAGACCTACGGCGAGCTCGTCGCGTGGGAGATCGTGATCGCGGCCGTGCGGAATCTGACGAACGAAGTCGAAGCGGCCGTCGCCGGTTCGGCCGCCCGCGGGGCGGCGAAGCGCAACGACGAGCACGCGGCCCGGATTCTCGCGCGTCTCGCGGTCGTCCGCGAAGGGCTCGCCCAGGAGGAAGGGGCGCTTCTCGAGCGGCTCACGGCCGCCACGAATTTTGCGGCGAGCCTCGAGCACATCGAGCGGAGTCTCTACGGCCAGAGCGCCGCGCGCATGGTCTCCGCCCTCTCTCCCGACCTTCCCCGATAAGGAGTCGACATGGCCAAACAGACCCTGGAATACGTGGCCTTCTGGTCGGGCGAGCAGGTCGCCGAACTCTTTGAAGCCGCGGCCGCCCTCATGAACACGGGCGACTATCAGAGCCTCCTGCAGACTTCCGCCCTGATCGGCTTTCTCCTCATGATGACGGGGGCTGCGATTCACTACCGCTTCAAGGACCTCTCCGTCTGGGCGGGGGTGATGCTCTTCTGCGCCTTTGCGCTCCTCATCCCGAAGGTGCCCGTGACGGTCACGGACCCCAAGGCCGGGACCGTGCGGGTCGTGGACCGCGTCCCTCTGGGACTCGCCTTTCCCGCCTGCGCCGCCAACAGCGTGTCCGTCTGGGCGGCGGAATCCTTCGAGACGGCCCTCGGCGCCCTGGATGCGGAGCGCTTCACGCTCTTCGGCGCGGCTTTCCCGCAGCGCGCCGTGGAGGCGCTCTACGCCGCGGGTCCCGTGGATCCGGCGGTGCGCGGGAAGCTCCGCTCCTTTGTGGAGAGCTGCGTCGCGACCGAAATTCTCACGGACGAAGGGAAACTCACGGCGCTCACAAAAGCCCCGTCCCTCTCCGATCTTCTCCTCTCGGGCACCTGGGTGAACCCAGCCCGACGCGTCTTTTTGGACGGGACGCTCTATTCCTGCAAGGCCGCGGCCGGGGTCGTCAAGGAAGCGATCGAGCAGGATCTCGACAAAGTCGAGGAAAAGCTCCTGCTGCGGCTTTCGGGTTCGAGTGACGAGATGATGCAGGAGGCCGTGCGAAAGGCGACGGCCGAGAGCGAAGCGGTCTTTTTGGGGACGTCGAGGAGTCTTCGGGAGTCTCTTCGGCACGCAGTCCTTTTGAATGCCCTGCCGGAAGGGCTCGGCGACTTTGCGAAGCGAAGCGCCGCGCCCGTGGCGGCCGCGGCCGAGATCGCGAAGGCGCAGGGCAATCTCGCGACCGAGATCAACTACCGCGCGTCCGCGGAACTCGCCGAGGCGGCGCTCCCGAAACTGCGCTCGCTTCTCGAAATGCTCGTGATCGGCGTCTTTCCCGTGATGATCGTGATGGCGCTCGCCCTGGGAATCGGGGCGACGGCGATGCTCCGCTTCTACGCAGTGCTTCTCGTCTGGCTCGCGCTCTGGGCCCCGATCGCGTCGGTGGTGAACTTTTTGTCCCTTGCCGACGCCGATCCGGTCTCGACCCTCGTGAAGCTCTACGGGGGCGTGACGCTGGAGGCCGCGGACGTGATCCGCAAGGCCGGCACGACGTCGGAAGCGATGGCGGGGACTCTGATGATGCTGGTTCCCGTGATTTCCTTTGCGATCGCGAAGGTGAGCGACAACGGGGCGGCCGCATGGGCGGGATCCGTCTTGGCTCCTGCTCAGAGCGCAGCCAACGCTCAGGGCGCGACGCTCTCGGCCGGAAACGTTTCGGTCGGAAACGCTTCGCTCGGGAACACGAGCCTGAACAATACCGTCGGGAACAACCACGACCTGAGCGTGCGTACGACGGCGAGCGACCTCATGGCGATGTCGACGCCCTACGGGTCGGCGACGGTCGACATGTCGTCGGGGACCGTGACCTCGGCGAGACGTCTCACAAGCGACCTCGGCGTTTCGGTGACGCGGGGCGAGACCTACACCTCGGGCGGCGCGGAGACCGTGGGATCGGGCATCTCCTACACCGACACGACGACGGGCGGCACGAACTACACGGACACGCGCGGCGTGAACGCGGCGGAAGGCTACGGACACGCGACAAACGAATCGGTCGGGAACACGCTCACGAACAGCGTGTCGTCGAATACCGGCCGGGACGGATCCTACGGGACGACGACCACGGTCAGCGAAGGGGCGAATCTCACCCTGGACGCTTCGAACTCCGAGGGGGTGTCGCTTCGAGAGGGGATTGGAGTGCGGTTAGGGAGAGGTTTGAACACAGCTATGGATAAGCCGTATTCCATTGAGGGTTTCCCTTCTTTACCAACGGAAAACATCCCCTTCGGACAAGCATTCCCTGCGGTCAGTGCACGGCAAACGGGTGACGAAGCTGTTGCAAATTCAGTTTTTGGAGCGCCCCAAGTATTGGGAATTTCTCTATCCCCTCCTGGGATAAATGGAGGCATGGAACCGCATGCGCATGCAAACAATAGAAAAAGAGCGGCTGAGATTTTTAGTGGTGAAATCGCTCCAAATTTGTCTATCCACACTGGAAACTCGTTACGAGATACAGCTAGCTTTAGCGAGACTTCTTATCAAAACGAATCAGCAAGCATAAGAAATAATTTCTCCTATCAAGAAGGAAGCTCAGCAAATATTTCCTCTACGAACACCGAGACCACATCCGAAACAATGAATACTGGTAGACAAACAGGCAGCAATCTCTCAAAGACTTCCGCTCACATGGAAGCAGACATGTCTCATCAGAATGTCACAAAAAACCAAACCAAAACAGACACCAAGTCGAGAACGATTCAGTACGATGAAAGTCCGGCTGTTTTGTTTGAAAGTATTGAACAACACGAAGGTATTCAATCTGTTTTGCGTTCTTCTACTTTGTACGGCGGAAAATCCGTTGCGACAGCATTGACTCAGAAGATTGCCGACGAAGAGAAAAAGAGGAGTCTCTTCGACAATGCCGACATTCCTCAGGTAAAGCGGGAAGATCTGGATGAAAAGTTTTTGAGTCGAGAAAACGAGATTCTCAGCCGGTACGCACCGGCTCACCTGGAAAAGCCGAACTTAAAAGAACCGCAGTCTGAAGCCAGAATGGTTCAGGAGAATCTGGATCGTCTCAACGTGGAGCACGGCCGACGGGTTGAAGTTACCAAAGAGTACCGCAGAGAGGAAACCGGCGTATTTCCGCTTGGAGAAAACGCTTTCGCCGGCGGCTTTGGATACGACGACCCTCATGAAAGGATAAAAGAAAAGCAGGAAAAACCCTGACGAAAAGAGGGAGCTTTCGCTCCCTCTCTCAAATTTGCTCAAATTGTGAAAGGACCAATCCCGTATCCCATCCAGGCCGGGAAACTATCCCAATCCCTACATTTAAATCGAAGACGCATCATCTTTTCGTAGTCGAAATGTTTGTCAATCTCCCTAGGGATAATCAACGGAGAAGCCCAGAGCTTAGGATATTTTCGCATCCAATCCTCAATAAGCGCCTTCTTTTTTAGAAGACCAAGCTTACGAAGGATCCATGCTCCGCTGACAACATTAAAGAGAGAATACAAGACATATGCGATCCAAAAACAGTCCCATTTGAAGATATCGACCTGCCAATAAATGACGTGATCTTCTTTTTCCTCACGCATCCAGACCAATAGAAGCTGTCCCCTCATTTTGGCATCCTTTGTTGTTTAATTAACAGACTAAATTATACACAAAGATAGAAATCCAAACCAAGCGCAAGCAAAAACAGAATTCACACCAATACGTTAGACAGATTCCACTACGCAAAAATACGATGAATTACGAAGAAGCCAAAATTGCCGCCAAACGGATCGGATTTACCCACATCATCCGCTGTGAAGGGAAGCAAAGCATTCTCACTCCCTACCGCTCCCTCTCGAACAAAATGTCGGGCTGCTATCTGCAGTTTCGTGCGGACGACATCCTCTACATCGGACAGAGCAAGAACATTCCGAACCGTTTCCTCGCACATCGCTCACACGGACACGTGATCGACTTTCTCGCCTTCAAGCCCTGCGCTCCGGAAGACCTCGACGAAGTCGAAGACGAGATGATCTTCCGGGCGGAAGCCTTGGGCTTTCGACTCGCGAACCGCGCGCCGAAGACCGTCGAGCCCGATCCTCTCACCTTCGACGAAGTCGTGCCCCCGCACCAACAGGACGCCTTTCTCGAGCGCTTCAAGACGGAGATTCCCTTCCAGACGCAGATGAAGCAACTCGCCCAAGGTGCGGGCGACTCGCACCGTGCGGACTGGCTGCAATTCAAGCGCCTCCCGAAGGCGGTCGACATCATTCGCATCGCGGGCGGCTACCTCCGCACCGTCCTCCCGGCCGAAGAGCTTGCCGGCGTCTTTTATCGCGTGACGCTCGGCTATCGGCAAAACCTCACCTCCTTTCAGCCGGCTTTGCGTTTGATCTTCGGTGTGCACACGCTCTTTGTGGCGGGCTTTCTTCGGCAACTGCCGACCTTTCCCGTAGCCTCTGTCACGGTGGCGACCAAAGTTCTTTTGAACGGGAAGACGAAAGAGGAGTTTGAAAACGAGTACACGTGGCTCTCGGTCGAATGGGACGTCGTGCAGACGGACCGACCCTTTTCGCCCACACACAAGAAGGTGATCTACCCGAGCCCGTTCGCGTTGCGCGAGGATGCGGAGCGCGAAGTGAGTCAGGCGCTCGCCAAGGGCTTTTCGAAGGTCACGCTGCCGCTCGACGTGCTCCCCGACCTGCTCCTCGACCCCGCCTTCTCGCGGGCTGCGGCCCTGGCGGCCATCGCAGCGATGCGGTGGTCGTCGCCCACGACGGACGAACACAACCGGTTGGCGAACTTCGCGCTCGACACCGGGTATTTGCCTTGATGACGCGGCCGACCGCCAATCTGAGGTCTGCGCCAGCCTTTGAATCGTACGCGGACTTGACGGACGTGCCATTCCTTCCGCTTGAATCACGGTCAAGCGTCACGTACAAAACGTTGAGCCCCACACAAAAACGGATCCTCGATCGTTGTCCTTCGTTACCATTGCCGATAGAATGCTTCCTCTCGACAGGTGAGATTATGTTCGATATCAGAAAAGCCGCGCAGGTCGCGGCCTACCTTCTCTGGAAGAGAGGAGGCAAAATGTCATGTCTCAAGCTCATGAAGCTCATGTATCTGGCGGAAAAGCAGTTCCTGTTGGATCATGGCGAACGGCTGACGGGCGACAAAATGGTGTCCATGCCCATGGGCCCCGTTCTTTCCGCCGTCTATGACTGCTTCATTGGCGGGCAAGAGCCGTACTGGAATTCTTGGATTAAAAATCCCGGCCGTTACGATTTGGCTCTGAACACCGACGTCAGGGTCAATCAAGACGACCCTTTGGACACGTTTGATGAACTGTCCTTGGCCGACCAAAATATCCTCGATAAAGTATTTTCCGAATACGGCAGGATGAACCGCCGGGAGCTTGTTGAGCGGTTGCAAAATCCGATCAATTGCCCGGAATGGGAAAATCCGCAGGGTTCGTCTTATCCCATACAGCCGTTGTCTCTCCTGATGAAGAACGGGAAGACAAAAGCGGAAGCCGATGCCATCCTGCAAAAATTGGCTGAAGAGGATGACCTGCTGACCGTTACCCAGGGACTGGCATGACCGAATTCGTAACGGAGGAACTTCGCGCAGCGGCCACAGCAAGAAAGGCTTAATGTGCCGAGTCAGATTCTGACGACCTTTCGGCCGCCCCATAGGTCTGCGCCGGAAAATCCCGTTGCGATACGAAAACGATCTCGATGCCATCGCCAAAGGCGCGCCGCGATCTCGGCGAAGGGGTCAATGCTTTTCTGAGGCATTGTTTTGTGAATTTAGTTGAAATTGTTCCCGCAGAAGCCGTCCGTCGATTTCGAAGGACGTTCGGTCCGCGTCGCGAAGGAAATCCGCCGCGTTTTTGGCAAGCAGAGCCAACGTCTTCTTGCCGCACGCACACTCCCAGACCGTAAGAACGCGCCAACCCGCGCCGAGGAGCTCCCTGCGCACGGCTTCATCCCTCGCCTTGTTCCTTGCGAGCTTGTCGCGCCAGAACGTTTCGTTCGACTTGGGAACGGTCGCGCGGGGACACCCGTCGTGTGCATGCCAGAAACAGCCGTGTACGAACACCGCGGTTTTGTATTTACGCAAAACCAGGTCGGGCACGCCCGGGAGTTTCCTGTCGTGCAGACGGTAGCGAAACCCCATGGCGAAAAGCAGACGACGGACGATCATCTCGGGCTTCGTGTCTCCCGAGTGAATTTTCGACATGATGTCGCTGCGTTTTTCGGTTGAGAAGACGTCCATCGTATCACCGTCGGTTGAAGTCGATATTTTAGCGGAGGGATGAGGCGGACACGAAAAAGTCGGAAAGATACCTCCCCGACAAGCACAAACAGTTTGCGGGCATCGGGCTCGAATTCGGTTGCCTTCCGTCGGGAACTCTCCGTATGAATTTTCCAACTCGTGTATGATTCCCTGCGATGCAGGAAGGTGCCTTGGGTCCATACAATCCGGATCCGGGTTGCCTCTCTGCTTTCCCAGGCACTTTCTAAAAGGGACCCGCCCGGCGGATGATCGAAACCCGAAACAAACAACAAAAGATGGAGGAAAAACAGTGATCCCCGAGCTCGTCCCCGGCATTCCCCTGACAGTCGGCGAAATGTTTTCCGGCCCGGGAGGGATAGGAATCGCCCTCAAGCGGACCCGAAGCGAGCATTTTTCCTTTCGGCACGTGTGGGCCACGGATTACGACCCCGATACCTGCCAGACATACAAGCACAACGTCCTGCGGGACGAACCCGACGCCCTGTCCATTTGCGCCGACGTCAGAAAATTGGACATCAGCCGGCTCCCCGTAGTGGATGGATTCCTCTTCGGCTTCCCCTGCAACGACTTTTCGCTTGTCGGCGAATCCAAAGGTCTGCACGGCCGCTTCGGGGGACTCTATTCGTACGGCGTCGAGTACATCAAACGCGCCAACCCTCTCTTCTTCTTCGCCGAAAATGTTTCCGGTTTAAGTTCCGCCAACAGCGGAAAAGCCTTCGACGTCATCCTCGAAGCGCTGAACCATGCGGGCCCTTTCGGCTACCGCATAACGGCCCATCTCTACCGTTTCGAGGACTACGGCGTTCCCCAGACACGGCACCGCTACATTTTGATCGGCATCAGAGGCGACCTCGGCTTGACCTTCAACGTTCCCAAACCGTCCGGGATCACGAAGACCAGCGCGGAAGCGTTGGCCGACATTCCGGAATCGGCTCCCAACCAGGAACCGACCCGACAGTCTCGCGTCGTTTCGGAACGCCTGGCTCTCATCAGAGAAGGCGAAAACATCTGGCAGGCGCAGGATGCCGGACGCATCCCCGAACGTCTGCGGCTCAACGTCAAGGGAGCCCGGCTTTCGCAGATCTATCGGCGCCTTGATTCAAAGAAGCCCGCCTACACCGTCACCGGATCCGGCGGGGGAGGCACGCACGTCTACCACTGGTCGGAAAACCGTGCTCTGACGAATCGGGAACGGGCCCGTCTGCAGACCTTTCCGGACGACTTCGTGTTTTTCGGTCCGAAGGAAAGCGTTCGAAGACAAATCGGCATGGCTGTCCCCTGCGACGGAGCCCGAGTCATTCTCGAGGCCCTGCTGAAGACGTTTGAGCGGAAGAGCTACGAAAGTGTCGAACCCTCCGTCGGCATTTTCCCCGCCGGGAGCTTCGCCCCAAAACGCTGACACCCGCGGCCTCCTCGGCTAGCAGCCCCCGGCAGACAAACTTCCGGACGATTGCTGCACGCCGCACCGAACGCGCAACGTCGAGACGACGGGACGGTTTGTCGGAACGGAATCCCGCGCAAAACGGCGAACGTTCGGGGAAACCTCCCCGGACGGCAGCCTTGAAGGGGAAGTCAAATGCGTACGCAGTTTTGCACCGCCTCAGAATCGGAACCCTTCGCTTCGCAGTTCATCCAACGCCTTGAAGGCGACCTTGATTTCGCGAGTGGTCGGGACGACCTGCGGAATGAACGAACACTTTGAAACGGAATTCCTTTGCCCGGGCGTAACGATGCCCGGGTGATCCTTGATGAAGTCCAACGCGTCCTTCCAGTGCTCGTAAGCCATGGCCTTCTTCATGAACTCCACGTCGCTTTCCACCCCGGCGTCCATCCGATTTTGTCGGGCCCGCTCTTTGACCTCTTCCTTCGAACGCCCCCAGGCCGCCGCCTCCGGAGGCAGGCGATACCCATCAAAACTCTCCTGCACGCTATCCCAACACGCCTTCAGCTTCGCCCACTCGGTAACGTTTTCCTTTTTTCGTGAGGGATCCGTAAGGCAATCCTTGACCTTTCGGCAGACAGGCAAAAGAACGTCCGCCATGTCCTTCGGCAGCGACTGGACGTTCCAGACGAGTTCGTGCCGGAACGGAGACTTGAACTGTTCCCGGAAAAGCTTTGAAAAAACGGAGATGCCGTAGGCGACGATGTTGGCAAGATACCCCTTGTCGTACCAGTTCTGCGCCCTGACCAGTTCGCGCAGATCGTCGTACATGATGATCAGAGCGACGGTTTCCTTGAAATAGTCTTCCCCGTATTTACCGGCGTCTCTCGACTTTTCCCAGTCCTCGTCGATCTCCTGCATGAAGTATGCAAAAAGTGCGGTGGCCCCCTTCGAAACGATGTCGGGGCGCTGCTCCCAAAGGAGCCTGGCCCGTGCGAACGCTTCCTTCTTGATGACGTGCTTCTTGTCGGAATGCGCCGCAAAGGCCTTCTGTTCCGCGTCCGTCATGAACATCTGCTTCTGCAGGTAACTCCCGCGGCTGCGTTCGTAGAACCAGTAGGATCCGCGAAGCTGCCCCGGCGCGGGGGGCGCCACAAGTCGAGCCGCGAACTTCTCCATCTGCACGTGGAAGGGATGGTTGGCGGAAAAGTCGGCGCCGGACACCTTGTTCTGATTGTTCGACCAACGGGAAATGTTCCGGATCAGCTCGCTTGCCTCCGCCTCGGGCAAACTGTCGTCGATTTCCGTCAGTTTCAGCGCGACCTGAATGGCGGAAAGATCCGCCTTGTCGCTGTGGACGGCACGCGCAAGCGAGGCCGTCGTCTGACCGCCGTTGATGATCTGGAAGTCGGTGGCCTGTACCAGCTGCCCCTTCGCGTTGAAGACCAGATCCTTGGCGGTGCATGCAATCCCGTTGTTGTAGATGAAGAAGCGCTCGGGGCTTCGCAGGATCGTCTCCCGGATCGATTTGTTGACGCTCGAACGCAGCGTGAGGAAGGATCGGACGTTTCCTTCCAAGAGGCGGCCGCCATGCTCCCGATAAACGGCGGCAAGTTTGGTGGCCGGCATCACACCGAGAAAGGATCTGAAGCCTTCCCCCGTCGCCGATCTCGTCAACGAAATCGGTGCGTCGGAAAAATCCAATACGACGGGTTCGTGTTCGCGGCCCGACATGAAATGTTCGTACAGACGCTCGAGCCCCCAGACCTGTTCGTCGACCGGGAGTCCTTCGATCGGTTCGCTGCCGACCTTCTTGAACTTGTCCGACAGACGGCGGTCCGTGACGAGCAGAAGACGGACGCGTTCGATGCATTCCTTCTCGATTGTTTCCGCCAGACCGTATTCGGGAGAACTCCACTCCAAGATGTCGGCTGCGGGATCCTGAAGCTTGCCCTTTCGCGCAAGTTGAAAGAAGTTCCTCAACCGTTTGAGGTAGCCTTCCGCATCAGTTTTGGTCAAAAGCAGCGTTTCGTCGAATTCGTTCCAGTCGGCGATGACGAGCAGAAGCGTATTTTCCGAGTTGTTGTATGCGTATCCGTCGACGGCAACCCTGCGGGTTCCTACGCGTTCGTCCAAATATACCGGCTCGACGTTGTCCGCCTCCTCGTCCGGAATGAGGCCGATCATCGTCGTGACGAACGCCTTGCGGGCCCCCTCCCCCTGTATGGAGCGGTTGATGCCGACGTCCGACTTAATTTTTTCCCGGAAGTTCTCTAGTCCCTTCATCTGGTTCTGCATGTTCTCTTAGTCCTCAATCTTCCAGGGATCCAACGCCGGTATGGAAAGCTTGTACCGCAACTTCGTGACGGCGCTCGGCAGTTTGTCGTCGCGTACGATTCTGGGAAAACCTTCCTTGTTGACCTGATAAACCGACCACTCGACGACCTGCAGCCGAAGTTTCGTTTCCCGATCACCGTTTTGCATGTCCGCGCCGGTCAGGTCCACCGACGTCATGAAACGTTCCGTTTCTCTCGGATAGTCGGCGAGTCTCTTCAAAACGTCCTCGTATAACTCGGACAAAGTGAAACTGTTTTCTCCCGAGGGAGCGCCGTGCAGTCTGATTACGACCAGACGGCCGTCGACTTCGCCGTCCTCCTCGACGGAAGACGGATTCACCAACTGTTCAAGCGACGAAATTTCCACCTCGGATGCGGCCTGACGAACGGTCTTGATTTCCGCCCAGGAATCCTTGAAGACGAAGTCCTGATCGCCGCCTTCAGGACCGAGCCAACCAGCCGTCAGTTTGGTCGGAGACATACCGTCGTCCAAACACCTTCTAAAGTACAACAACTCTCCGGCAAGACCTCGAACCTGATTTTCGGACATGGCCCCGTGCTTGTTTCGCCAGAACGACCGCCAGGCGGCATAGCGCCTGGCCAACCTCGACAGAGCCGCGGCGGTAGAAGTCACCCCGTCCATGACGGACAGAAGATCGGCGCAGAATTTTCCAAAAAGATCTTCGTACTCCACGTCCGTCACGGTCAGGAACAAGTACGCTCCGCCTTCTCCGTGATCTTCCACCGAAACATTTACGGCTTCGGACGAAGTGAAGTCCGGAATTACAACATCATCGCGCACGATGATCAGCAGCGACGGCAGTCCCTGCCTCAAACCGCATAGACTCATCATGGGGAGATCGTAGCCTTCGACTCCCATGAAGCGGTCCCCCTCTCCCCGACGCAACCTGACGATCAGATCTTCTACTTTCCTCGCACTCATTCGTCGTCCCCATCGTAGTAGCCGTCGTCAACCTGCATCTGATACACGCGATTGACGTCGTACTCCACATAAACCTTCTCTTTCGCCCAACTACCTTCTTCCGGAATACCGAAAGCCAACGTCACGAAAGGCGCGTCCTCCCGGATCAATTCGCCCTGCAGCTTGACGTTGGAATCCAAAAGAGGACGAAGCGGATAAATCAGCAGCTGCGGTTTTTCTCCCGGCTCGGTGAGCACGACGTTGGCGTCGAGGGCGTCGACGCCGCGGCGCTTCCGAAGCTCCGCACGGTTGGCCAGACTCATATGCCGAACGAAATGATCGCGTGAAATGATCCCGCGCTTGTTCTGTTGAATCCAGTGAGCTTTTCGAATCAGCGTTCTTCTCGGACAGGCGACGGCGTATTCGGATCCCAGTTTGAAAACGTCTTCCGTTTCGTTCTTTTCCTCCAACAGAGAAATGACCCGAACGGTCCACTTGTCGTTCCGCTCGATGATTTTCTTCGCCACCGGAGCGATTTCAATGTCCTTGCTCCAACTCGGAACCCGGAAATCCATCAGCAGATTGCCGACTTTTTCACCGGTCACGTCGCACCAAACCAGATCCTGCGAGCCCGCAGCCCCGTCCAGTTCGGGGAAAACCTCCTCACCGCGCCGAACCGGGCCAAGCTTAGATATGAATCGAGCGACCATCCGAAGATTTTCAAGCTCGTCATCTGCGCTGAGCGGCATGGTCGAAGCCTGATGCGCCGTACCGGTAATGTTCAGAAGGGCGCGGACCCGCTTGGAGTTCCGCCGCTTGTTTGCGGCCGTCACCATCAGCTTGACGGTTGTTGGCGCCCTTCGGATGCGCAGTCCGAAGTCGCTCGGCGTCTGTTTTTGCCGCAACATCACGTTGACCGTTTCCCTGAATTCCCTCAGAGCTTCGGAAACGTAGCCGAACGCCTCGACAAGACAATCCGATATCCAGATCTTCATGTACGGCAACATGCGGTTCCTGTATCCGAACCATCGTCCCATCTGAAGCAGCGTGTCGTAGGCGTAGCTTCGTCTTGAGAAAAAGGATACGCAGAGTCCCTCCAACGTCAGCCCGCGGGAAAGTGCGTCACCTCCGACGACGATCAGCTTCGCGTTTTTGGGCTCGTAATACTTGGCAAGACTTTTGATCTTCGAGTCCATGTTGACTTCGACGACTCGAACGCCTTTGATCACCTTCGCAAATTGTTTTTTCCAAATCTCCTCCCAGGTCAGGCCGGACAACTCCCCGAGCGTTTTCGGCGCCTTTCCCATAGTGGGATCCTCGTACCAAAGTTCCTCCCGGCAACCGTCGTTCCAGAGAGACTCCAACTCCCTATAGAAGGGATTGCTTCGAGTTTCCGGGGTGTCGCGCTTGGATTCGCATTCGGCAAAAAGAACAAGCCGGTCGACCGTTTCCCGGATCAGACGGGTCAGTTGGTTCTGGACCTTGCGGTAACGGGCGATGTGCACCAACATGCTTGAATTGTCCGCGCACATTTCCGTCACTTCGCGGAAAACGCAGACGCATAGGAAATAAAGAACGGCTCTGCGCAGCGCGTCGGGAAGTTTTTCCAGACGATCCGTCGATTTCAGTTTTCCCTGAATCACGAAGGCTTCGTCCTGTTCGTCCGAATCCTCGGCATACATCGGAATAAGGGACTGATACTTGGGCAAATTTTCCCCTACGTCCCCCAGTTCGCCGAAAAGCCGATCCACGCCGAGATATCCCAAGGGAGTCGGCATGGCGTAGATATAGTCTCTCGGGAACAAGTCGGGCAGCAGATCCTGACGCATTTCCCCCGTCTTCGGATCCATCTGCGGATCAATGAACACATTTGCAAAGGGCGTGGCCGTTACGGCCAGATAGGCGGCTCGGTCAAACGACTCCAGAATGTTTCTGATTTTTCCGTTGATCGCCGTCGGATCTTCCTCTTCCTTGTTTACGTTGATGGAAGCGGCATCCGCTTCGTCGTCGATCAGGAGCAGCGGCAAATTGCCTATGCCGACCTTCCGATTGGAATCGATCCATTCCTGAATGTTGCTCAAAATCCTGCTGTTTTTCTGCGTGACGATCAGGCTGACTTCATTCTTATTGTCGGGTCTGATGACGGAGCCGATCCTTTCCTTTCGGAAGTCGTTGTCGACCGTTGTAAGACGATTCCAGTACACGATTGCAGGCAAGGTCTGGTGCTTTCGCCCCTCAAAGTCCGTGGCAGTACCAACCAGATCCGCATCCAAACGGCTCTGGGTTTGAGAACGCAACGAGCTCTTCGTCCCCGTCAACACGATGATGATCTTGTAGCCCGCATCGACGGCTTTGTGGCAAATTCCCGTGTACGTGGCGGTTTTGCCGGCCTGAACGTCCCCCATTAAAAGGCCGTAGGTCTTGTATCCGTGAGGCGTCTTGGGATTGCCCATGTAATCGAGAACCTTCGTAGTCGTATCGTCAACGGCCTTGAGGCTCTCCTTATTGAATCCCGAGGCCACCAGACGGCGCTCACGATAGGAATCGTAATTTTCGAATACAAGATCTCCGCAATCCAACGCTTTCTGGACCCACGGTTCGTGGTCGGTGCGTCCCAAAACGGACCCGCTGCGGACCTTCACGGAATGCTCGTAACTGTAGAGCCTTTCGATTTCTTTGAGGAACAATCGGCAATACTCCGGGTTTCTAACTTCTTCAGGCAAATTACCCCATTCAAGCAGAAAATCCTTAGCACTGTTGAAAACATTTTCAATCGTTTTCGACAATTCAGGCAAAGAAGGATCACGATTGGCCACGGTCTGAATTATGGTTCTGACGGCGAGGGAATATTTTTCAAAATGAATTTTCATGCAGATCCTCACATACGAAAGCGTTTCTCAAGCAGCGTCGTATCGATTCCCAGGCTCTTGAGTTCGGCGATCGCCTTTTGTTCTTCATCCGAATTTGATTCGACAACGTTGTCGCCGCTAAGGTCCGAATATAGGGAATTCAACGGAAGTCCGCTTGAGAGCAGTCTCAGAAACGATTTCAGCCCCGGGGTTTTCCGAATCAAATCCTCCGCCAACGGATGGTTTTCATTGATCTTGTAGACCACCGTTCCATCGGCGTTCCTGACTCTGACCCAAAGCGCCTTCTCCGTAAGCTCGGCCTTTGCCCGTCTCGTCCATACCCGGCCGCTTCTGTTCGAAAGCTGCTCGACCACTCTGCCCAGTTCCTGCTTCAGCTCTTCGGGAATGCTCGCATTGGACTTTTTGACGTCGAGATCCCAAAGACGGTCCAACTCGGCCGACGCAGGGATGTCGACCCTGACTCTGGCGAGTTTGGATAACCCCAACTTTCGGCTCAGTCTGAACCAGGTACCCCAGATGACCAGTCTCTTGTTTCTATAAACGTAGAAGCCCTGATCCTTCTGCAGATCGCCGGCCGTTTCCCTTTCTTCAGCGGTCAAAAGCTTCGGATGCGGAAGGATGAAGGGCTCAATGACGATCTTTTCTCCCGCCAGAGAATATTCGTCGGGCGCAAAAGGACGCTTGGAACGGTTTCGCAGGAAGGGATCGGCGGGCTGCAGTTCGTCTCCGTTGAAAACGATGCTGAGCGGCCCGATTTCAACGCTCTCGATGTAGCGGTGAAATACAAGAGACAGGTGAGTCTTAAGTCCGCACACCTTGTTCAGCAGCGCCGTTCCGTGGCCCTTTTCCTTGATTCCCCGGAAGAACACGTCGAGTTTCTCCCAGACAACGAGAGTCCCGGACTCCAAATTTTCCAGTCTGTCCCGCCAGGGAACGGAATCAAAGTCTCCGTCCTCGAGGATTTGAAGCGCCCAGGGACAGGACGTCTGCGCGACATGATCCAGGTCCCATCTCGCGCCGACGATCGGGTTGCCCGACTTCTTCGACAAAACGGTCAGCCGCCGACACTGCGACAGCGAAGCCATTTTTAGTCCGAGACCGAAGCGGCCGAGGTCGGAAGCGCGCCGGCAGTCGTCGACGTTGCGGCTCCCGTAGCGCATCGCGGTCAACAGATCGTCCAGCGACATTCCGAAGCCGTTGTCGAGAATCATCAGATGATCGTCCTCGGAAACGGGAGTCCATATCTCCACCCGATCCGCCTCGGCGGCAATGCTGTTGTCGACCAGATCCGCCACGGCGGCCGAAAGAGAATACCCAATGGATCTGGTCGACTCCATCAGATTGCGCGCATCGGGAATGAGCTCGAAGTTCTTCATCGGTTCAACAGCTCCTCGTGTTCGCGCAGCAGTTCCTTCAGCGCATCGGCCACGATCCGCGCGAAAGCCGGCGGAACGGCATTGCCGATCATCTTATATTTGTCACCCCGCGAACCGCAGAATTCGAAGTCGTCGGGGAATCCCTGCAGTCTGGCGGCCTCCCTGACGGTAATCGAGCGCGCCTGTTCCGGATCCGGATGAATGTGCCGAAGACCGTCCTTGTGAAGATGAGCCGGAATCAGATTGCTCGGCTTGTCGGCGCGGAGAACGTGATACTTGTGGATGTTCGATGTTTTTCCGGTCAGTCTGGAGTACAGCTCCTTGAGGCTCTCCGCCGACGTGTAGCGCATGCGGCCGGACTTGATGTCGTCGGCAAGCATGCGGAACGTTTCGACGTCTCTGGCGTTGTGAAAACGGGGCTCATGATCGGACGTAAAAGGCAGACATTCCGAGGAGGCGTGCGAAGTCCTGCCGTCGTTAATCGGAAGCGGAACGAGCTTCGGCAGGTCACCGATGGCTTCTCCCACGGTCTTGGCGGGCGCGTGACGGGCAGGCAGCAGATCTTCGTAAAACCTGTTGTGCATAGCCTCGGTCTGGTCGCCGAACACGTCGACCGAAAGTCCGAGAATGATCAGACGTTTTCTGACCTGGGGAATTCCAAATTCGGACATATCGACCAACGTCTTCTTCAAATCGGACGGAATGGCCCACCCCGCCTCAAGGAAGGCCTGCCGAATTCGCGGCGCAATAAGTCCTCCGTTGGGCTTGGCGCTCAACAGACCGGGCACGTTTTCGAAAATGAAGGCCTTCGGCCTGTACCGACGAATTACCGAGAGATAGCTTTCAAACAAAAAATTCCGATAGTCGTCCCGCATGCCGTTCCCGTCGCGAATGCGACCGGCCAAGGAATAGGCCTGACACGGGGGGCCCCCTATCACGACGTCCAACCCACGGCTTCCCACGAGCGCATCCAGGCCCGCTCCGGTGCCGTAAACCGGATCGTCCTTCCATCCGGAGAAAAGTCGATCCGAATCCTGCATGTCAAAGCGGAGAATTCGATCCTTGGCATCCTTCATGCCCCAACGTTCGTACATACGTCGTACAAGCGTATCGCGGGGGGCTTTTTCCCATTCAACGGCCCCCAACATCTCGAACTCACCGGACGCCTCGAATCCTTCGGCCAGTCCTCCACACCCGGCGAACAAATCGATCGTACTGAGAGTCCGCACCGTCATTTCTCCCGAATGTACCGTTTAAGCTGTTCCGCAATCGCCTGTCCCAACAGCGGAGGAACAGCATTGCCGACCTGACGGTTCTGCTGAGTCTTCGTTCCATAGAACACGAAGTCGTCGGGGAACGACTGCAAGCGGGCAAACTCTCTAATTGTCGGTACTCTGTTGTATTCATAGTGGAAATGGTTTCGATGCCCCGTATCAATGGTATTGGAGGGACGATCCGGATGGTATCGAGTCCAGGCCACGTGAAACTTCCGACTTTCTCCGACTCCGGGAGGAAGATCCTTGTAGTTGCCTCCCGGCGGAACCAACGCGATGACGGACTTGACGTAGTCCGTATGTCTGGTTCCCACGTGATTGCGAAGGATAGAAGCCGATCCTCTCATCAGTCGTTGATAGTCACTGAACGGAGACTGCGTGTATACGTCGGAATCACTGCCGATGTCTTCGGTACGAGAAGGAAGATCTCCAATGGCATCACGACATCCTATGTAGTGTTCCTTGTCTACGATTGGCGCAGGAAATTCAAACTCTCCCAATTCCTTGCGAAGACCGACGAAAATCAGGCGATAGCGAAGCTGAGGCACGCCGTAGTCTGCCGCACACACGACACGCCAGGAAACGTTGTACCCCAACCCGGTAAAGCGCTTGATGATTTCGTCCTTAACCTGACCACCGTACAAGGAAGCCATTCCCCGGACATTTTCAATGACGAAAGCGTTTGGGGAAAAACGCTCGACGGCGTCAAAAACACGAAGATACAGCTTGTTTCTCGGGTCATCAAACTTTCTGGGGCCGGTAAGAGAGAAGCCCTGACAAGGGGGGCCTGCAACAATTACGTCGACGGAATGTCCATCCAGAAGTTCATTGATCTTATCAATTGCGTCGGATGCAAAAAGATCGACATCCGCCGCCAATGAATTCGTATGATTTTTAGAAAAAGTCTCTAACGCCGCCTTGTCGTTGTCAATGCCGAGAACAACATGGTAACCCGCATTCTGAAACCCGAGCGACAATCCTCCACACCCGGAGAATAAATCCAACACATTCATATGTTTTTTTAGCTTAAAGTCTTTAACGAACCCGTTTTTTGAAAACTTCCGTAAATATGAGCTCGATGATATTTTAGAAATTCAGGATATGGAGCAAATTGCGCGGTTTTTGGATGAATAACATTCCCGTCATATTTACCAAGATAACTCCCCTTCACCAAAGGATGTACGTGAACAGCAAGACTTTCCGGATCAATATAGAACATCCCCTTATCGAAAGCCCAGTGAATATCGCGCCTCATGGCAATGCCGTTCTGAGGTAGATAAAACCCTCCATGACAACGAGGATGTATATGAGCGGCCTCTAAATTGTTTAAATTTCCGTAAGAGATAACTTCATTTGTGACCGCACATGTATTCCCGTAAGTAGTCAAGACAAAATCACGAAAACTTTGCGAATTAAACAATCCCGCATATAAATCAAGACCGTCGAAAGAGATATCGTTTTCCTCCGTTTTCCTCCGCCCTCCCATATCGTCGAACTCATCTAAAATCCTTTCGTCTACAACCAATCCATTAGGAGAGGCACCGGCAACCTTAGATTCGAACATATCGATTCGTCCATCGATGACTGTCGACGTTCCCTTTCCTCCGGAGGCTTTTATCCAACTGTCGTAGATTTCCCATTCATCATCCTGAAAATCAGAACGGATCCAATCAATGTAATATTCGTACCCCGCCTTCCGAACAAAACCATCGTCATAAAATTCTTCCGTTTCTTCAGATGGATCAACTTCACGTTCGTCTTGAGCCGATAAAACTTCCAATTCACTCAGACGGCGCATAATGATGATATCGCCGGCAAAGAATCCGCCTTCATCCAGGTTTCTGTTTAAATAAATTCTCCGCTCGTTACGACCATTTTTCTGATGAAAGACAACTTTGCTGTTGTGATAAACAAAGTCAAGATAACATTTAGGAGGGTAACAACCATCACCCATCTTGTAAACAGGCGTAACCCCAATAAAAGCGTAGTCATTCTCCTGAGTATCGGACAAATATGGAAAAAGATCTAGGGATCGTTTGGGAATTAAAATATATCTCCCACGATTAGCCGTTTCCTCTCTACTCGCCCTCGACCCCATTTCCTGTCTTCCGAGTTTTTTAATGAAATACTTATATTCCATGCGAACACCTCTGAGTACCAGTTAATGTGCGTTCCAAGAAAAAACAAGATTTCTGACGAACCGCCATAAACTTCCTCATACCGCAACACAAAACACGTACTCGTGCAGAAAAAATAGAACCCATCTTCGCAGAGGAACCCCTGCATTAATTCGAATCGCGAAGAGATCTGTGACCGTCTGGAGGCGAGCAAGTCTAGCATACGCCCCTCTGCATTCGACCAATGCTTGAATCCTTACCCTACAACCTTCACTAGCGCATCAACTTCACGCGACGATTACACGAACAAGTCGACTTACTAAGCAGAGGCTCGAACGAAAGAGTTCTCGCCCGAGTGAAATGAAACGCGCCACATCACGTCGACCGACTGCCTCCGAAACAAATCGTTGGGTTTGCGGCACGGTCCAGGACGAGACCTCAGTTTCTCCGCATTGTAAAGGAACCGTGCGACAAATCTTTACGCATCCGACTTTGCTCTCATCACGGTCAGGCAGACAATCCGTCGAGCAAGATACCCAAGAAATCCGCATCACCACGACGCACTGCGCCAACGACTCAGAATTCAATGCCGCCCTCTTCGCAGATATGAACACAGGATGTTTCCTCGTCCCGACGGACGAGCTGATCTTGCCATCGCGGCGTCAGTCCCGACGAGCAACTTGCCCGAGCCCTTTCTCTCATGCTCAGGTGGAGAACGTGCTAGAACTTTCTCCCAGGGGGGGGGGGGGGAAGAGTTTGTTTTTGTCGAAACCCAGGTTCTTCAAAATGAGAAGACCGTGCTTGTTCATCGACGTCGTCTGCTCACGGGCTCTCTCGCGGCCGCGGCAGCCTGGACCGCCGTATCCGCACAAGCCAAGGTCGATTCCGTGCCTTGGGAAGAAAACTGCAAAGTCATGTCATCGGTTCTGAAGGCGCCGGCATGGCGACAGCCGTGTCCGCACGGGAGTCAGGCCTCAAGGACATCGTCGCCCACGACGGACGGGCACAACCGGTTGGCGAGTTCTGCACTTGATACCTGGAACATGCCGTGAAGCATCACACCGTCGGAAAGACGAAATTCCGTGCGGCCAGCATGACTTCCCACAGAAAAGCGGAAGAACCTCCCTTCGGAGAGAAGTCCGAAGAGAAGTTCTTCCAAGGAGAGATTCCATCCTGACGAGGGCGTACCCCGCGTCAGCCGAATCATTACGGTATCTTGTACGCAAAGTCGTGACACTGAGCGCAGTAGTTCACGCCCTGCGAATGCCCCCGGTGACAATCCTCGCAATAGAGCTCGGAATTGTGGTTCACGTGCGGATTGGGCAAATTGCCGTTTTTGGCCGCATCATAGCGTTCTCCGATTTTCTCGAGGCTTCCGTGACACTCCAGGCACTTTTCCGTCTTGACAGCCTTTGAGGGCGGCGTCTCGGCGTGGCAGGAAGAGCACGTCATGCCTTTGGCGACGTGGCGGTCGGCAAGCATGTCCGCCGCGGAAACGTCCGCCGCCCCCGCCGCAGCAATGACCGCGAAGCACGTGAAGAGACGCGTCACAAACTTATGCGGCGACATCTTTGGCCTCCGCCGCGTTTTTCCCGGCGATTCGGCCGGTGATGATGCTTTCGGCGTTGTTGCCCGCACCCTGATAGACCGGTCCCCAGAAGCTGCCGAGCTCGCCAGCACTCCAGAGATGCGGAATCGGTTCCATGAACGGATTGAGCACTTCGCACTTGGCGTTGCGGCGGGGTCCCCCCTGCGTATTTAGGAGGCAGGGATAGAGCTTCACGGCGTAGAACGGTCCCTGCTCGAGCGGCAGACTCAGGATCTTGTTGTAGAGGTAGTCATAGGCCGCCTTGCTCTTGTCGAGCTTGTTCTCGATCGCGCGGCCGAACAGCGTGTCCTTGCCGGCATGCACGTCCTTGTTCCAACGGTCCACGGTTTTGCACAGCGTATCGGGATCGAGTTCGAGTTTCTTCGCAAGTTCCGCAACCGTATCGGCCTTAATGATCCAACCCCGTTCCACCTCGTCCATGTTCGAGCGCGACCAGACGTGTCCGCCGTTTTCGATCAGGCGGAAATACCCCGAAGCAAAGTTGCAGATCGGACCGCCCTCCGTAAGCCCCTTGTGGTCGAAGATCGCGTAGCAGGGAATCCGCTTGAAGAGAAGATCACGCCCGTCGTAGCTGTCGACCGCCAGAATGCCCGCGTGACCTTCGATGGACTTTTCATCCACAAAGCGTTGCGCCGTGCGGTCGACGAGAATGTAGCCGGGCGAGTTGCAGCGGAAGTTCGCTGCTGCGAGTTGCCCCGGGATTCGAATGCCGAGCGGGGCATTGCACCCCATCATGTGCCAAATGTCGGCTCCGACGGCCTGGGCAAGTCGAATGCCGTCGCCCGTATTTCCAGGACTGCCGAGCGCATAAATGGGAGAACCTTTGATGCTGTTGATGAGTTGGCGCTCGTCAAACTCGAAACCGCCGCATGCCAAAATCACGCCTTTCTTCGCGCGGATGCTCACGGTCTTGCCCGCGCGTTCCGCGAGAACGCCGGTCACCTCGCCCTCAGCGTTCGTACAAAGGCGCTTTACACTCGTTTCCAGATACACTGGGACTTGGCGTACCGTTTCCACGGCGTGGCTGTATACCGCCCACAGGTTCGGACCGCCGCCGCGGCGCGTCCCGGGCGCCTTGGTGGATACGCTCCATTTATCCATCGAATCGGCGCCGGGAACCTGCGGATAGCCGGCGTGTCCGTAGATGCGCATTTCGGTACCGGGCTTGAGCGATTTGATCCACTCAACCAATTTCATCGACTCTTTGACGAAGACGTCAAAGCACGCTTCATCGAAGTCGGTCGGATACGCGTCAAAAAGACCGCGCAGGTGCTTTCTCGCTTCCGCCTCGTTGTTTGGATTGAGAATTCCTCCCGAGGAGACAGCCGTATTGCCGCCGCCTTCCTTCATTTTTTCGAGAATGCAGACCTTGGCCCCCGCATCATGAGCGGCAATCGCCGCGCAGGCGCCGGCACCGCCGTAACCGACCACGACGACGTCGAAGGTTTCATCCCAATGCCGGCTTTTTTCCGCAGCGCCGGCTACAAACGGAAGCCCAAAAACCGAGGCGGTCACGCCTCGGATCAACGAACGGCGATTGATGTTCATGATTTTCCTTTCATTTAGTCAAAAACGAATTGCCTGCAGACAGGAAAATCATATTTCCCGGAAAAACGGGAGCGTTACGCGTTTACTGAAAAGCTATTTCGTCTAATCCAAAACAACTTGCGAAGCAAAGTGTCCCCTTCCTACAGTTTCCTTGAGGTGATGCAGAAAGTCGTTGGCGATTCGGGAGCGCCTCTGCTCGTCATGGTGAAAGAAGCACCGCAGGGTGCGCTTTGTCCAGGCATCCGTGAAGGGTATGGCTTTGATTTCCGGGTAGCGACACGTTGCACCGTTGTCGTCGGATACGGTTGAACACGGCACGATGGCGCAACCCGCACCGCGGCGCACCAGGCGGATGACGCTTTCAAATCCGCTGACCTGCACGACCGGATCAAGGGTGTACCCCTGCAGCGACGCAATGGAGGAAACCGCCCGTTGCAGAGCGTGGTCGCTGGTGAGGCAGATCTGCGGATAATCGAGCGTTTCCCGGAACTTCACGCTGGACACCCCCTCAAGCGGATGTCCCCTCGGAACAAGGAGTACATGATGGTCCTCGTAAAAGACGAACTGACAGAGATCTTCGACCTCAAGATTCCACACGCAGATGCCGAAGTCCGCGCGTCCGGTCTGTACGTCGTCGATAACCTCGCTCGAGAGCCGTTGGTGCATTCGAAACTTGATGTCTTTTGCCCCGCCGCGACCGATCAAAAAATCGGCAATCCGGTCGGCAACGAGATCGCAACCGTTGGAATTGGCGGAAATCGTGACGATGCCTCGGCGTTCGTTGGTAAAGGCCCAGAGATCCGTTTCCGCGTCTTCCGTAGCCCGCAGAATCGTTTGGGCGTTCCTTGCAAAAACTTCGCCGGCAGGCGTCAATTTCAAGCCTTGCGAGCGTCGGACGAAAAGTTTTGCGTCAAGCGCCTCCTCAAGCTTCTGAATCCGTTGGGACGCACTAGCGTTCGACATGTGCATCCGCTCGGCTCCCTTCACCAAACCGCCTTCCTGCGCCGTCGCCAGGAAGAGCGCCAAATCCGTAAGGTCATAACGAAAACGCGCCTTCACCCGTGAATCCTCCCGAGTATTCGTATGAGCACATTATCGCCGTTGATTTGCATCGCCGTCCTCGGGCTGCTCGTGAAGCGCGTTGACCCGCGCCTCTGTCTGCTGCTCGGAGGATTCGCTCTTTTTACCGTCCAAGGCAACCCGTTGGCTGCGTTCGATTCCTTTGCGCGGGCCATGACGAACGCGCCGATGATTGAAGCGGTCTGTTCCTCCATGGGGTTCGCCGCCGTGCTGAAGACGACCGGAAGCGACGCGGCGCTCGTTGAGCGGCTCGCCGCCCCCATAAGAAAGGGCGGTATTCTGTTGCCGATCGCAGCGACCGTCATCGCCTTCATCGTAAACATCGCGCTGCCTTCCGGCGCCGGTGCGGCGGCCGCCGTGGCGACCACGCTCATTCCTCTCCTGCTGCGTGCCGGAGTCTCGCCGCAGGCCTGCGCGGCTTCGATCCTACTCGGCACCTTCGGTTCCATGCTGAGTCCCGGTCTTGCGCACAATGCAATCGTGGCGCAAATTGCAGGCGCAACCATTCGACAGGTCATTGCTTTTCACTTCGCCGGCACCCTCCTTGCCCTGGTCGTCGTCATCGTCGTCTTCGAAATCACTGCGGCGCTTCAGGGCGACCTTCGACAGTGCGGAAACCGCGGCGACACATCGGGCGTCGCCGAGCGGCCCGCAGACACGCGGTGCCAAAATTGGAAGGCGGTCACGCCGATGATCCCGCCCGCGCTCCTCTTCCTATCCATGGCGGCGCCAAAACTCCTTCCCATCAGCATCGGCGGCGCGATGCTCGCCGGCGGCGTCTTTGCCGCGCTCGTTTCTCCGAACCGGTGCACACAGATTGTTCGGGCCTTCTTTGCGGGGATGGGACAAGGATTTGCCAATGTTCTCGGCATTACGATTTCCGCCACGGTGTTTGCGGACGGACTCGTAGAGATCGACGGATTCCGGAGCGCCCTTCAGACCTTTGCCGAAGGGGAATGCATGTTGCCGGCATCCGGGCTGATGGCCTTCGGGTTTTCCGCCATTTCCGGATCGAGCGACGCCATTACGTACGCTCTCAACCAATTGGTGACGGCGCAACCCTCACTCTCGCCGTCCGTACAGTTGGCCGCCGGAACGTTCGTTACGCAAAGCGCACAGTTGGGACGCCTCCTCTCCCCCTACTCGGGCGCCGCAATGCTACTCTCGGAATTGTGCGGCATCCGCTCGTCGAGCATCCTGCGCTTGACGAGCGCCCCCCTCTTGTCGGCGTTCGTCCTGTTGCTGCTCTTGAGAAACTTCGGCTGAAGAACCTCGTACGACCAGTTAGAACCATCGCCCCGTACTTGCATTTCGGATTTTACGAAAAAGCTTTTCGCAAAACTCATACAGCTTGACTGACCCGACAAAGAGACATAACTCATCCTCAGAAATAGGAATTATCGTTCTTTGACTGTGGCGTAACGAAAGAAGAGATTCTTCATTCAGTTTTTTACACTTCAAAAAGAATGACATCCCAAAAAAATCCTGCGGCGCTCCACCTCCTTGAACTTAGAAGCTTCCCCACCCTCCCCTATTACATGTTTTTCCATTGCAATACAATTTCCAACGGAGAGTATTCTCGGACAGGCCGTTAATTCCAACCGGCAACAGGCATCAACATCACCATTCGCCTTCGTCTCGGATACGATCCATTTCAGGAAGGTAACTGCTACAGACGTTTTTCTTTGCATAAGCGCCGGCTACAGCTTGCCACAGGAAATGACCCCTGCCGAACGATTGTTCTCGAATGAATCAAACAATCTACGGCCATTCAACAGGAGATCTTCCATGAAGGAACTTTCCCGCAGGCACTTCATGTCCACAGCACTGGGAGCGGGCGCTCTGACGATCACGCCGCTCGCCCGGGCTGCGGACTCTCAGTCCCCCGCCAAACGACGCACCGAAAATTTTGACGTGGTGGTCGTCGGCGCCGGCTTTGCAGGCATGTGCGCCGCCCTGGAAGCCCGAGAAAAAGGCGCCAACGTCGTTCTGCTCGAGAAAATGAGCAGTCCGCAGGGCAACACGATCTACGCAGGCGGATGGATCTGCGCCATCGGGAGCCGCTTCCAGAAAAATCATCCGGAAGACACGAAGGAGGCCTTCTTTGCCGACATGATGAAGGTTTCCAAGAACCACTCCGATCCCGAACTTCTGCAGACCTACGTCGACGAATGCGGTACCGACATCGATTGGCTGGCCGACCACGGGTTTGACTTCCACGTCTGGGAAAATCTCCCCTATCCCGAACTCTCCCGCATGCTCTCCGTGCCGGGCGACACTCGGGGCGGCGCCGTGCTCATCCGGCACATGCTCGCTGCACTTCGCAAAGCGAAAGTCGACATCCGCTACAACACGAAGGCGGTCGAACTCGTCGTCAACGACGACATGCACGTCCTGGGCGTTTCCTGTCTCACCGACACGGGGCGCTGCGACTTCATGGCCAAGGGCGGCGTGGTTTTGGCTGCGGGCGGCTTCGGAAGCAACATGGCCATGGTTACGCAGTTCATGGGAGCCTGGGCGTCCCGTCTGGTTTCGCGCGGCTCTCTCTGGACCACCGGAGAAGACATCCGCATGGCCGACTCCGTGATGGCCAAGCTCGTCAACATGGATCAGTTTTACGCCGGACCGATCACGCCGACGGGATCGGCGAATCCGAACAACATCATGCAGACCGGCTACGGGATTCAGGTCAACGACGAAGGCCGGCGCTTCCTGCAGGAATCGTGGCTGCAGGTGCCCCGCGCCAAGGCCGTGGCACAGCTCACGCGCAACAACCTCTCCTTCATGCTCGTCGACGCATCCACCGACCAAAAGGACCAGGTTCTCACCAAAGCCGTCAAGCGGTTCGCCCGTTTGAACGTGCCGGTATATAAGGGCAACACGATCGAAGAGGCCGCAAAGGCCGCGGGCATCCCTCCGGAAAATCTTGCCGCGACCGTACGCGAGTACAACGAAGCCGTCAAGAACGGTTCCACAGCGAAACTCAATCCGCCTTATTTGGTGGCTTCTCCGAAGTCCCTGGAAACGGCTCCGTACTACCTGATTCCCGTTGCGGGAGGCATCTGCTCCACCATGGGCGGCATTGCCATCAACAAGAAGACCGAGGTGTTGAACAACGAAAACAAGGTGATTCCGGGACTCTATGCGGCCGGCGCATCCACCGGCGGCATTTGGTACGACGACGACCTCGGCGGCAACCAACTCGGCGGCTGCATGGTATTCGGCCGCATTGCCGGACGCAGTGCGGCCGAGCGAGCCCAAAAGCGTGTGTAAGACCGGAGAGAAATGATGACCGTCACTACGAAAATTTTCGTCGGATTTGCCGCCTTTGCCCTGGCGGCCGGCGCCGCCACGGCGGAAACTCAACTTCATGAAGCCCACTCGAAACTCGGCATGACCTGCACGAGCTGCCACCTCAACGAAAACCCGCAAGCGGTGCCGCGTGTCGAGTCGGAAAAGTGCATCGCCTGTCACGGCGACCTGAAGAAGGTCTCCGAGACGATCAAGAAAAAGAAGGCCCTCGATCCGGATCCCCACTGGAACCACATGATCGACATCGCCTGCTCGGACTGCCACAAGGAACACAGGCCCGGCGTGAACATTTGTGGAGATTGCCACAATCTTGAGTACAAAGTGCCCTGACGGCAAAGCCGCGTGACACTTCGCCAAAGGCCGGCACGCCGCTCTTCGGACCGGCGTGCCGGCCTTTCTTCGTTCCGATCAAAACCAAATGCCCCGCCGTCGGTTTCCGGCAGCGGGACCTCCCGCCCGCCCCGGCGATTGACCTGTCGCCCGTCGCGCATTGCCGCGTGTGACTCGCGGGCGTTCGGACCGGCTGCGACGATGCGGGAGCGTCCGATCCGAAGCCTTCAAAGACGTCGAGCCGGAGCGGTTACCCGCTCCGGCTCGTACTTCAAAGGACCGTCGGCCTTGGGTAAAGAGAAAAGGCTCTCTTACCAGGCGTACCGCATGCCGATCGTGGCGCGGTAGTCGGTGTCGACTTCGCCGCCGTCGCCGCGTTCGAGCTCAGCCCAGAAATGGAGCTGTTCGGTCGCATTGAAGTCGGCGCCGATGCCGTACTCATACCACGTGCCGCCCAAGTCTTCCGTGAGCGTTCGGGAAGCGACGCCGCCCTTGCTGAAGCGGAAGTCGGCTTCGCCTTCCCAGTCATGCAGAACGGACGCCTTGATGAAGGCGGAACCGCGGTTGTTCGGGCATTCGAGACCGAGGCGGAAACCCGCACGTCCGACGAGCGAGTCGGTCGAGGCCTGATCCACGTCGACGCCCGTCGAAGTTTCGTACTGCGCGTCAAAGACGTGACCGTACCAGACTTCAACCTGCGGCTCGAAGAAGACGTTCTTCATCAAGTCGAAGCGCCAGCCCGCTTCGGCCGACACCGACACGGCGTTCGTGTGATAGTCGCCCGAGGAGCGGATGTCGCCCACGCGGATGTCGAAGGAATTCTTCATGCGGCCGACCTTCCCCGTGAAGTCGAGGTAGAAGCCGTTTTCAAAGAGTCGGCTCGCATAGGCCGTGAAGGCAAGGAGGTTGCTGTCGCCTTCGCCGTGGTCGAAGTCGTTGTCGCCGTATGTGTAGGAGAGCGCACCGCCCAACCAGAGACCGGGTGACACCTGATGGTCGTAACCGAACTGGAAGGCCGTGTACTTGTTCTCGATCGACTGGCCGCCGAACGACGCCTTGCCGTTGTAGATGCGGGTCCAGAGGCCGTTCGCCTGACCGGAGCTGTCGCGAAGATCGCCCATGCGGCGGTGCATGTCGTCGATCTCGTTGCGCCAGATATGGAGTCCGAGCGCCGTCATTTCGGCGATGCCGTGAACGTTCGGGTTGTCGATCGTACGGATGTCCTTCACGCCGCAATTGATGCAGTCGCCGGTATCGGGATCGATCGTGCCGGCCCCAACCACACCGACGGCACCGTCAAAGATGTCGTTGGCAGCTTGTTCGAGCTGAACGTCGGGCAGGCATTCAAGATGATTCTTTTTCTGCTCGTCTTTGTAATTCGTCTGAACGACATCGACGAGTTTTTCCAGGTCGGCGGCAGCATTCCCGGTGTTGTTGGCGGCAGCCGCCACAACACGGATGTCGGACGCCTTTGTTTCGCGGTTGTCCTTCGTCACGATGAAGAGGTTGCCGCTTGAAGAATCTTCCACATTGATGGTAATCGACTCCGCAGCAAGGGTGATGAGGTCGGGACGCCAATCCGTGTTGATCTCCTCTTTCCAACCTCCGAAGTCGACCATGGCGCCTGTGCCGAGATTGAATGTGGGAGCACCTTCGAGCCGCAAGGCCGGAGTGGAATCGAATGTTCCCGGGCGATCCTTATTTTCCCACTCATACACACTCGCCCGAAGCGAAGCGCCCTCTTTGAGGGTAACTTCATTCAAGCGGAACGTGCCAGTCTTATCCATGGCCCCGGATGTCTGAAGATTGAGTTTTCCCGACTCCACAATAATGTGACCGACTTCGAACACAAGGCTCGTTTCCGAAGCATGAGTCGTCTGCAGTTTATTGCTAGCTCCCTTACCGGAATCATCACTCACCACGGTGTCGACATAGATACTTGCAGATTGACCTGCACCGGCATTGACTTCAATGCGGGCATCTTCCTTATTCACCTTCGATACGAGAGTAACCGTGCCGTCATATCGAACGCTGTTTTCATCGTCGGCAACAAGATAGAGACCGGTTCGGTAACCGTGCGATTCCACATATACGGCATCCACCTCCGTCAACTGCTTTGAATGTGTGAAGCGGAGCCCCGTGCCGGCACTTGATTCACTATCGAGAATGGATAATTTGGGAGTATCGACAACTTCGGCTTCGACCGTGGTAAACCACCCATTGTTAACGCTTACGCCCTGAAAGACAAACTCTTCATTGGCAGTAATGGAGCCGCCTATTACAGCGCCATTGACGGGAGTTTTCAGATTGAGTGTTCCGGTTTCTATCGTTCCGGTGTTATTAAACGTACCGCCGTTGATGCTGATTTCGTTGTTGGTGATCGTACCGCTGTTGGTCAAACTGGTGGAAGCATCTTGACCGACGATGTCGGTTGTGTGGGTTTGATCCTCATTGACCGTGATATTTTCAGCGTAGGCGCTCTGCAGGGCCAGAGCGACGGCTCCCGCCAAAGCCAACTTGGCGAAGGTGCGGGAGACTCTGTCAGCTGAGTCTAGGGTTCTCGAGGGGGGGGGTAGGGTTATTACTCATGTTTTGAAGTTTCATAAGTTGCTCCTCAAGCTTGAAAAAAGAAGCTTTTTTATTTTGCACCCCCTCCAAGATCACTTTCAATCGTGATTTTCCCCGTCACATATTCTGCAACTTGGGAAACTCTTGGCTCCTCAGGAGATCACGGCGCTCGTGAAAAAGTTTTCCTCTTTTTCGCGTTCCGTTACAACCCCTCTGCGACAACGGATCTCACCGGCGGCGAATGTTGCCTTTTCCGCCGCATTCCGCTCTCGAATCCGTTCCGGACACGACGGGAGTCGTCCTCCCGAAGGTCGTGAAGAAAGGGCTCGTCCTGCGAAAGACGTCGACGCGTGCATCCGCGAATCGAGTTCGTCTCTTCCGCGCCGCCCTTCCCTCCTGAAGGCCTGCGGGCACTTGCGGCCTGCCGCCCGGTCAATCCCCGTCCGGGGACGTTTTCCCGCCGTCGCCCGGATCGCTCGAAGGGACGCCCTCCCACACCACGCGCCGATAGTTCGCCCGGTCCGTGTCGGCCTCGGTCGAGAAGCAGAGCACCACGGCGTTCTCGTCCAACCCCACCGTCTTTCGCCATGCTTCGGGCGAACCTTCTCGCACGAGCTCCACGAATGCGCCGAACCCCGACGCCCCGCTCTCGCCCGAAACAACGCGGTCGTCGCCGGGCAAGGGGTTGCCGAGCATACGCATGGCTCGTGCCGAGACGCGGTCCGTGATCGTGACGAAGTTCTCCGCAAGGTCTTCGAGCATCGAAAGGGCCGTGCGGCAGGGCTCCCCGCAGGCAAGGCCCGCCATCATCGTGGCGAGATCCCCTTCGGCAATGTGAATCTTCCCGTCCTGCGCAGCCACGGTCTTGTGGAGACAATCGGCGGCTTCGGCTTCCACGATCACGAAGACGGGCGGCCGGTCCCGGAAGACGTTCGTCAGGTACGCGGCCACGCCCGCCGCCATGGACCCCACGCCTGCCTGCAGAAAGACGTGCGTCGGACGAACGCCCTTCTCCCTCATTTCTTCAATTGCTTCCTGAGCCATCGTCATGTAGCCCGCCATCAGGCGCTTCGGGGTATCGGTGTAGCCCGGACGGTCGGTGTCCTGCACGAAGGTCCAGCCGTTTTCCTCCGCGGTTCGTTTGGCAAGCGCCACGGTCGCGTCGTAGTTGACGTCGGTGACGTGCACGGTCGCGCCCGTGCCGCGGATGCGCTCCACACGCTCCGGCGAACTGCCTTTGGGCATGAAAATCACGGCCTTTTGGCCGAGCTTTGCAGCGGTCCAGGCGACGCCCATCCCGTGATTGCCGTCGGTCGCCGTGCTGAAGGTTCGTTCACCGAGCTTCGCCCGAGTTTCCGCGGAGGTGAGGCGGGCAAAGTCCGGTTTTTCCAACCCCAACTCTTCGGTGAGAAGCGACGCGATGCACCAGCTCCCGCCCAGGGCCTTGAAGGCCTTGAGTCCGAAGCGCTTGCCTTCGTCCTTCACGAAAACGTCCTTGACGCCGAGCATCTCGGCAAGCGAAGGGAGGTGCGCGAGCGGCGTCGGCGCATAGCCTGGTATCGTGCGGTGAAAGGCCCGAACCGCCCGAGCGGTTTCTTCGTTGTAGAGCGCCGCGTCGGGGTTTTGGCGTTCGGGCGAAATCGATTGGTGGAAAAACTGCAGGTCGGTCATGGTCGCGGAGAATCTTCGAAACGGTCGGAGGACATTGAGAGGAGCGGTTCGTCGCCCCCTCTCCAAATCCCCATTATGGCGAAAAGTCCGGCCGACGCGGTCGGGCGATTACCCGAAGGACAATCCGCCGCCCCCCTTCGCGACCAATGAACGGACCGCAGTCCGGACCGCACAGGCTCGATCCCGAAAGCCGCCGCGAGACCGATTCGCCTCCGAGACGAAACGTCGGCTTGAATGAAACGGTGGACACGGAGAGGTTTTTTTTTGGAAAAATTCCGCCATGCTCCACCATTCGAACGCCTCCCTCTGCGGGCGCCTTTTCACTTTGCTCTTTCTGCTCCTGACGGGTCTTGCCGCCGGGCCGGGTGCCTTCGGCGCACATCCGGCCGACAAAACCGAAGAGCCGAAGAAAGCGGTCGTCACCGTCGGCGTACAGAGCTCTCTCGAGCCAGTCTTTTTCACGGGTTCCTTCGGACCGACCATGTCGTATTTACGCAAGACCTTTCCGGAACTCGAATTTCGCTCGGAAGTGCTCGGAGACGATGCGCTTTTGCTGAGCATCGAATCGTCCGGCTTCGACTTCGTCTTTATGGACAGCGGCTTCTACGTCTTTTCGGCCGATCAGGTGGAGATGCGCGACATCGTCATGCAGACGAGTCCTCAGAGCGCGAACCCCGCCGAATCCGTGGGCTCCGCCGTCATCGTCCGCGCCGACGAGGCGCGTTTTCGCAGGATCGACGACCTCCGGGGACGCAGCGTGGCGGCCGATTCGCCGGAAAGTCTCGGCGGCTGGAACATCCTTCAGGGCGTGATTCGGGAGCGCGGCTACGATCCGGGCGACGCCTGGTCGGCCGACACGCTCGAAGAGTTGGCCGAGAAGATGATGGTCGATCCCGCCGTCTTCAAGAAGACGATCGAAGACTTCAACGCGGGCGTCGACGCCAGGAAGGATGCGCTCGGCAAGGCCCCCGACATGCTGCGCAAGATCGAGCGCGCCCCCTTCTATGCGGGCTACGCCGGGATGAGCTGCCACCACACAATGGGCGGCATCGTCATCAACAGGAAGACCCAGGTTCTCGACCGCCGCGGCAACGTCATTCCGCACCTGCACGCCGTAGGCGAACTGACGGGCGACATTCACGGAACGAACCGCCTGGGCGGCAAGACGATCTGCGACATCTTCACGTTCGGGCGCCTCACCGGCATCCATGTCGCGAAGGGCGAATAAACCGACGCGGACTTGAGCGCGTGACCCCTCGCCGTCCGGACGGACGGCGGGGAAATCCTCCCCCACGGCCGCGCAATGCTCAAGGACCGACAAAAAGCCGAAGGCCGGAACTTCCCGTAGAAACGAGACGTTCCGGCCTTCGTTCATCCAAAGTCGGACGCCTCGAAGGAGCAACCCGCTCTCTGTTGCGACACTCTTCCTCTTTTGAAGCGGGCGAAGGATCTGCGGATCTTTCGCCCTTCCTTTCTTTTCAAGATCCGCCGGCCGAGTTTGCCTGCGCCGCTTCCGGAACCAGGCCCCTCAAAGCAGCCTCTCCGCCTTCTCGAGGAGCATCGCCGCTTCGTCGTCCGTCGTGACGTCGAGCCGCATGTGCCTGAGGAAAAAAAGACCCTCGAGCATGAGTACGATGCCGATCGCGTCGCCGCAGTTCGACGCGCGGAGTTTTGCGAAGAGCGACTCGTACCATTCCTGCGCCCTTCGGCGAATCGCGTCGTTTGCGGCCGACATGGCGAGAATCGTCGTCCCGAAGGCCGTGTAGGAGGCGTCCTCCCGGCGAAACCGCCGGTACCACTCGATGAAGCCCGCCACCGTTTCGTCGGCGTCTTGCGCGTACCGGGCGCTTGCCTTCGCAGCGGCGATCCCTTCATCGAGCTTTTCCTCGAGATGATCCACGTACTCGTCCAGGAGATGCGCAAGGAGTTGGTCCTTGTCGTGGAAATGGTAGAGGAGCGTACCTTTCGTGACGCCCGCCTGCTTTGCGATGTGACCGATCGTGAATCGGGACACACCCTCCTCGATCAAAATGCGCTTCGCCGTATCCAGGATGTTTCGCATGGTGGCGTCGCCCATGCGGTTCGTTCTTCTCTCCAAACCGCGCTTGACGACGGCGTCGGAAATCTCGTTTTCCTTCATCTCCGTTCTCCTTGTCGCCTTCCCTTTCGCATTCTTCCCGAAAGCGGGGAAAAGGCATTCTTTGTACCAAACTTATACCGATAGTATAAATAATTCCTTCGGTGCACAATACTCTTTGTACGAAAGATACAAAGAAACCACCCTCGTACACTGCTTTCAAGGAGATTCCGAAATGACGGAGAAATCGACTCTTTCGCGACGCGGCCTTCTGAAGGGCGCGTTCGGCGCGGCCCTCGCCGCAGGTGCGGGCACCGCCGCGGCGGCCTTCCACGTCGACCGCGTGGATCAATGGGACGAAACCTACGACATGGTGATCGTGGGCTCGGGCTTCGCCGGGCTGGCGGCGGCCTATCAAGCCAAGAAGGAAGGCGTGGAGCGCATCCTCGTCCTCGAAAAGATGGAGGCCTACGGAGGAAACTCCGCCCTTTGCGGCGCGCTCATGTGCATGCCCTGCACGAAGATGCAGAAGGCTCAGGGCATTGAAGACTCGCCCGAACGCCTCGTCGAAGACATGCTCGCCGCGGGCCGCGGGTTCAATCACCGAGACCTGGCGCTTACGATGGCCGAAAACGCCCACAAGGTCTTCGACATGCTGATCGAATGCGGCGTGGAACTGCAGGACAAAGTGATTCGTCTGGGCGGCCACAGCGTGCCGCGCGCCCATCTTCCGAAGGTGCCTTCGGGCGGCGCCATCGTCGTTCCGATGCACAAGTACTTGGAAAAGGCGGGCGTGGAATTCCGCAACCGCACGAACGTCGTGCAGGTCGTCATGAACGACGGGCACGCCGACGGGCTCGTCGTGCAGACGAACTACGACTGGCACGACGGAAGTTTCGACTCGACCCGCACCATCCGTGCGACGCGCGGCATCGTGGCCGCCACCGGAAGCTGGGGTCAGGACCGCGCCTTCGTCGCCGCGACGATGCCCGCCTATCAAGACCTCGAATGCACGTCGCAGCCGGGTTCGACCGCCGACATGATCAAGGCGCTCCTGGATGCCGGAGCCCTGCCCGTCATGCTCGACATGTATCAGCTCGGTCCCTGGGCGTCGCCCGACGAAAAGGGAGCGGGCCCGGGAAGCTTTTTTGCGGACTACGCCTTTGCCGAAGGCATGGCGATCGACCCGAAGACGGGGAAGCGCTTCATGAACGAACTCGCCGACCGCCGCACCCGCGCCGAAGCGCAGCTCGTGGTGCTCGCCAAGGGAACGAAGGAAAACATGAACTATCCCTTCTGCTTCTGCGGCGAAGAAACGACGAAGCGCGCCGAAGGTTTTGCCGCGGCCTACCGTGAAGGAACGGTCAAAAAGAGCGACAGCGTCGAAGCGCTTGCGAAACTTCACAAGACCGATCCGAAGCTCCTGCAGGCCTCGATCGACGAATGGAACGAGATCGTCGCCGGCAAGAAGGCGGATCCCTTTAAGAAGCCTCTCGACCAAAAGACGATTCTGAAGCCTCCCTTCTACTCGATGCGTCTCCTGCCGAAACTTCACTACTGCATGGGCGGCGCATGCATCACGACGAAGGCGGAAATCGTCTCCGCGCAGACCTGCAGGTCCATCCCCGGTCTCTACGCCGCCGGCGAAGTTACCGGAGGCGTGCACGGCATGGACCGCCTCGGCGGCTGCTCGTCGGTCGACTGCATGGTGTACGGCCAAATCGCCGGTCACGAAATCGCTTCGAAGAAAGCTTGAGAGGAGGAACCGTCATGTTGAAGCAATTTCTCTGCGTCGCCTTTGGACTCTGTGCGTCCGCGGCCATGGCCGGCTCGCTCGCCGGCGTTCCGATGAAGGACTATCACCTCAATGCGTTCGGCGACAAGCTCGCCTGCGCGGCCTGTCACGAAACGGCGACTCCCACGGCGCGCCCGAACGACAAGACCTGCATCGGCTGCCACGGCGAAATGTCGAAGATCAAGACGACTCCCAACAAGTTCGAGAAGTTCCCTCACGCGTCGGCCCACTATGGAGACACGCTCGAGTGCACGACCTGCCACAGCGAGCACAAGGCCTCCCGCGCCCTTTGCAACGACTGCCACGTCGTCGAATGGTCGAAGAAGTTCCAATGAGGTCCGTCACGGACGAACGTGAAGCGCTCGTCCTTTGAGGAAAGAGGTACCGCGGCGCCCCGAAGATCGCCCCTTCGGGGCGCCGCGCGTTTTCCGGCCGCGGCACGACGTTGCAAAGCACGAGGCGGACGTCGACGGGTTTGTCGCCCCGGCCGAAAACTACCGCAGCAAGGAGCGGTACCGGGTTTGCCGCCCGATTCCGACCTTTTCCACCAGTCCGTCCCGGAGCAGGGCATTGACAGCCGTGTTGGCCGACGTCCTCGAAACATTCAGCATGCTCATGACTTCGGTCATCGAAAGCATCTCGTGATTTTCGAACAGGGCGGTACAGCGCTCCATCAAAGTTCCCCGATCGCCCGTCTGAATTTTGGGCAAAACAATGCGAAACACCCTTCTCGTCGCTTCCTGCTTCGGTTCCGCTCCCGAATTCGCATACTCCCGCCAGATCATCGGAAAACCCGAGCCGTAGTTTTCCATCCATCCCAACCGCCGGAAAATGTCGGCCAAATGTTCATTGCGGCATTTGCTGACGCCTTCCAAGACGATATCCTCAATGCTGAGCCGTCCGGGAATGCTCCCGTAGGACAAAAAATCAAACCGATTGGGAAAGACGGAAACTTTGGTCGGTTCCGTCCGGGCGTAGTCCCGGTGAACCGCACAATTGACCAGCGCTTCACGCAATGCCTTGGGCGGCCAGGCAAACTTCCGCTTGTTCGCGAGTCCCTCCGTTTTGAAAATCAATTCGGGATTCAGCAGGACAAACAGGTCGAAGACGCTGTCGATTTGTTTAAGAAGCGATCCGGAAAACTCACGGACGGAGAGAGATGCGGCGTCCTGCGAAAATGTTCCCACCACCGTCAAGGTTTGATTTTGATCGGAAAGAAGCTCGCCGAGTCGGGTAAATCGGCCGACGTCGTCGACCAACCCAAGCCGCAGGTAGTGTGCGGAAGAGAAATGTACGCCGTACTTGCTGAAAATTTCGGCCGCTTCCCCAAACGACAGATCCTCCTGCCGGCTCAGCCCCGACTCCCAAGGCACGGGTGAGCTGTCGCGAATCATGTCGCGAATTTCTTCCTCCGTGGCCGTAACCGACACGGAGCCGTCCCGAACGTAGGCGCCTCCCGTGTAGCGTTTCCCCTTGAATGCATACGGCCGGTCGTTTCCCGGCTCGACGGACACCCGCAAGAGGTAGCTGCCGACGCCCGAGGCGATGACCCTCGTCGATACGATGTCGGTCATGACGGGATCAGTCTCCGACCTACAAAATTGCAGCACGGAGCGGGAGACTTCATCCAGAGCTTTTTTGCCGAGCCCCTTTATCGCCCCGTCGTCTGTCACGCCGAAATACAAGTCTCCGCCCAAGGTGTTCGCAAAAGCTATCAGCGTCTTTTTTGCCGTATCGCTCCAGTTCTCCTTAAATTCAACTCGAACACCCTCATATTCCGGCAGTTTTTCTATCATTTTCAGTCCTTTATCCGACATTTTTCTATCGTACTATCAGAACAACTGACAATATGATGGAAACGAACCGCATTCGGTCTCCCTGAGTTCCCGACGTTCTGCAGACCAAGGCGGAAGCCGGCGAACGTTTCTCTCCGCCTTTCGCAAAGGAAGCTGACGGACCGACACGTAGGGCTCCTGCGCCCCGGAGCGAAGACGCCCCCTGCCCGAGGGCTCGCCCGCACGCTCGGAGACGTTTTCCCGCTATCGGGACGCAGCTTCGGAAAAGGCCGAACGCAGATAGTCGGCGAATCCTGCGGCGGTCATCTCGCCGACGGCTACCTTGATGATTTTTTCTTCAAGATCTTTCGGGACAAACGTCCGCACTCCGTTCCTTTTGAGAAAGGCATAGGTGCAGTTGATGGCCGTACGCTTGTTGCCGTCGGGGAAAGCGTGGCCGCGCGCAATGGCTACGCAATACATGGCAGCAAAGGCAAAAACATCCGATAAGCCCACGTATCTTTCGTAGTTGCGGACGCGCTCGATCAACACTTCCACTTTGGCGGGATCCACGATGCCGGGCAGCCCCCCGTAGCGACGAACATTCTCATCGTGGCAAACGATGACCTGAAGCGGGGTCAAGTGATTCATTTGTTGACGAGCGATTTGTTGAGATCATCGAGTTCGTCGAAAATTTCCTTGAACTCGTCCCGATATTTCTTTTTGAGGTAATCGTCGTACGACTCGGCGGAGAGCAAAACAACGGCAGGTTTTCCGCGGACGCTGATGACAACGGGTTGACCGTCCGGCTTCGTTACGCCGGCAATCAACTCCGTCAAATTCCGACGAGCTTCCGAAAGAGGAACAGACTGAAGATCCATATTGATATGGAATGAAAGTTTAACAGTAACATTAATGTTTCTATTCTACATGAGTGATCGTGCTCTGTTAACCCATTGATAGCAAACGTGCTTGACGTGCCCGGGAGAACGGATGAGGAAACCCGGAGAGTCGGCTTTGGCCGAAGGGTCTTGACTGACGCAAGCGCCCCGTCGGCGCTCGATGCCCAACGCAATCACACTACGTCAAAAACAAACGGGAGAGATCTCCCACCCCCTCCCATCCAGGGCCTGACAGACTCGAAATTTCGCACAATTTCAAATTCCCCCCGGAACCCCGCTTTCCAGAGGCCATAAGCGAAACCGTCCGCGTCCTGCGGCATCCTCACGGAAAACGGTCCGTCAATCTTTGCGACCGACGGACCGCTTCGTCCGAGAGTTCCTGTGATTTTCGCGCGAATCAAGGCACCTTGTAGTTGTACATGTGGCACTCGCCGCAATAGTTGTGACCGGGCTTGTGTCCCTTGTGGCATTCGGTACAGGGGAGGTTCCCGTCGTGCTGGCTGTGGGGATTCACGTTCGCGGGGTCCTTCGGTACGGTCTTCTTTGCCACTTCATCGTACCAGCCGTGGCAGCCGACACAGGCCTCGTGCTTCTTGTCGTCGAGCTTGAGTTCGGGACTGCCGTCCTTGACGTGGCAGGAGGTGCAGGGAAGTCCGAGTTTCGCGTGACGGTCGGCCAGAAACTCTTCGGCGTTCGCGCTCGAGAGACCGAAGCCCAGAAGCACGAGACTCAGACAGAGCATTGTCTTTTTCATGTAGGTCTCCAAAAACGGCACCGAACTTTGTCCGGTGCCGCTCGGTTTATCGGGAGGACGCCTTGCGCAAAGGCGTCCTCTCAACGATTATGCGCTCGGAATCAGGCGCGGTTCGGAAGCTTGGCGACTTCCTTGCCGCAGATCTGACCGAAGACCAGGCATTCGGTCAGGTTGCCGCCGCCCTGGTAGACGAACTTGAGCGCGGAAGCGATTTCGCCGACAGCGTAGAGACCGGGGATCGGCTTGAGATCCCAGTCGAGCACTTCACGCTTGGCATTCGCCGCAAGACCGCCCTTCGTGTTCGGGCCGCCCGCCACGAGCGGGATGGCGTAGAAGGGACCGTCCGAAACCGGCTGCAGCGTGGTCTTCAGACGACCGAAGTCGGTGTCTTCGCCCTTGGCGCAGAGTTCGTTGTAGCGCTTCACGGTTTCCGCGAGAACCTTCGGCTGCATGCGGCCGGCGTTGTCCTTGGTCTTCGCGATCAGTTCGGCCAGACCTTCGACCGTGTCGGACTTCAGGATCCAACCCTTCTTGACGGCGTCGGAGTTGTCGGGAGCACCCCATTCGAGGAACTTGTAGCCGGTCGTCGAAATCGAGAGATCGACCAGAGGCTTTTGCTTGCGAAGCGTTTCGTCGAAGATGAACCACGAGGGCGAGTTCGCATAGTCGAGCGTGTCGATGTTGAACTTCACCGCTTCCTTGTAGAAGAAGTAGCGGCTCGGGTCCTTCGTGACCTTGTGTTCGGCGGCGTAGCGCTGGCCGTTCTGATTCACGACGATGGCGTGCCCGGAACCGACCGCCGGGGTGATGATGCCCATGCGCATGCCGTTGTGGCGGACCGGGGCGGGGAAGATGATGCGGGACGCAGCCTTGCCCGCCTTCATCATGCCGGCGCCGACGTCGAGACCCATGCGGATGCCGTCGCCTTCGTTGAAGGTCGTGCCGTAGAAGGCCCAGCCTTCGACGCCCGGGCCTTCTAGGAAGGCCTGGCGCATGGTCTTGTTGTATTCGTAGCCGCCCGAGCAGAGAACGACGGCCTTGCGGGCCTTGTAGGCAACGGTCTTGCCGCCCTGCTCGGCGATGACGCCGATCACTTCGCCCTTGTCGTTCTGAACGAGCTTGCGGCCGCGGGTTTCATAGTCGACCGTGATCTTGTCCTTGCGATTTTCCACGCCCGTCGCCAGGCACTGCCAGAAGGCTTCGCCCTGCGTCGTTTCTTCCTTGGGCTGTCCCCAGGTGGACTTGTGCTGCGCGCGGATGCGGTCCGGATACGAAGCGCGGTAGACCTGGTAGCCGCATTCTTTGGCGCCCGGGAAGTTGGGGAAGGCCGCGCCCTTGAAGCCCGGCGTCGCAAACGCCTGGAACTTCGGGTCGATCGACTTCATCCAGTCCAAGAGACCCGGCGTATAGTCAGCCCAAGCCTGAGCGAGACCGTCGGACACTTCGGGCTGTTCGCCTTCGAGCTTGCCGGGAATGTTCTCGCCCGAGAACATGGCCTTGGCGTATTCCTTCAGGGCCTTGCGGTCGCCCGTCTTGTCCGGGCAATGGAAAATGCCGCCCGACATACGGGTGTTGGAGCGCAACGTGTCCTTGGGCTGACGTTCGATGACGATGACGGAAGCGCCGTTATCGGCCGCCGTAATGGCAGTCGCAGCGCCCGCGCCGCCGAGACCGACGACGACAACGTCCGCCTCCTTGTCAAACTTCACTTCCTTGGCGGAAGTCGTGCCTGCGAAGCCCGCGCCCATCATGCCGAACGCACCGGCAGCGGCGCCCTTCAAAAACTCGCGACGATTGCTCATGTTTTTCTCTCCTTTGGTTTTGAGAAACGATCGAACGAAGAAAGTGCGCGGTCCGGCGCAAGTCCTTCCGTTCGAGACATTTTCAGCGTAAGGAGAGAGAGGCTTTCCATCCATCGGGCGAAAGGACATTGACAAACGGGCGACTTCGTGCTACTAGGCGAGACGCCCCTGTCGGCGCAATCAAACGCCGCGCGCAGCTTCCGCTCCGGCAATGCGTCCGAAAACGCAGGCGCAGTTGAGACCGTTCGCCCCGAGGCGATTGATCCCGTGGATGTTGCCCGCAAGGGCCCCCGTGGCGCGAAGACCGGGAATGGGTTGTCCGTTTTTGTCGATCACGCGCGCCTTTTCGTCTATGCGAAGGCCGCCGAGCGTGCAGTGAATGCGAAGATGAATCCGAACGCCCCAGAACGGAGGCTTGGCGAATCGCCCGTTCGACACGGCCTCCCGAACCTCTTTGGCCAACGCGGTCTTCGGCAGCCCCAGGCGCTCGGCAAGGCCTTCGGGCGTTTCGTCCTTGGCGGCGACCTTGGCAAAGTACCCCCGCCAGAGGTTTTTGCGGTTGATCGGATTCATGCGGTCGACGGCGCCCTGATCGGCGATTTCGTAGCAAGGTCCCTTTTCGCCGGCCACCGCTACCGCAATGTCGCGCCGTGTTCCCGTCTCCTTCGTGAAGCGCCGTCCTTCGGCATTCACCATGATGCAGTCTTCAGCGTTGTAGTCGAGCCGCACTTGGTACTCGATGCCGGGCGGCGCACCGGGGACGCATTCGACGAATTCGAGATTGACGGCGTCCGCTCCGATCTCCATGGCGGCCGTTAACATATCCCCCGTCGAAGAGGAAAGACTGTCGATCGGAAGCGACGCATAAGCGGGCGCATAGCGGCGAAGCAGTTCCCTATTGGCGGCAAATCCCCCCGACGCGAGAATCACGCCCTTTCTGGCCCGAAAGACGACGGCTCCGTTTTTCGTCGCGGCTCGAATCCCGACGACGCGCCCCTCTACGCCGCGGAGCAAGACCTGCGCACGCGCTCCCAGACGAACGTCTACGCCTTTCGTAAAACAAGCGTTGGAAAGACAGTGAATGTAGCCACGCCCGCGCGGATAGGCCGGCCGATGTGAACGCACGTAGCCGCTGCCGTAAATTTCCGTCACTTCCGGCAGAAACCGCATTCCGTAGGATTCGAGCCAATGGAGCGCCGAAGTGGATTCTCTTGCGAGAACGTGCACGACCTTCGGATCGTTATACCCTCGCCCCGACTCGAGCATTTGCTTCTCAAAGAGTTCGAAGCTGTCAACAATGCCTAACGGACGCTGACGCTCCGGATCGACCGCATTGAAGGTGCCGCCCGAAATCAGTGTGTCGCCCCCCAGAAAACCATTCTTTTCCAACAAAACGACTTTGGCGTTCCTCTCCGCTGCGGAGAGCGCTGCCGAGAGGCCGCCGATTCCTCCGCCCACCACCACGACGTCGAACGTCTCCACCGTCTCGTCGGGTGCGGCCTGAAGACGGGTGCCCGCCAGTGCGAGGCCCGCGGCAAGCAGCGTTCTTCTCGAGATCCTTGACGTTTTCACGCTTCAAGCTCCCTTTGGTAGATTTCCATTTCGTGCATGAAGTCCGCCAATTCGACGGCGTTCGTCACGTCGAGTTTTTCGAAAACGGCGGCACGATGCGCCTTGACGGTGCGCTCGGCCATGCCGAGGGTCTCTCCGATCACGGCGTTCGTAAGGCCCTTCACAATCATTCCGGCGACGGCCGCCTCGCTCGGCGTCAGCGCTTCGAACTGCGAACGAAGCGCCCGCCAATCCCGCTCTTTGGCGCGGCGCTCGACATTTTCCCGGATGGCCTCGGCAATGGTTCCGGCAAGCTCCTCGAGCTTCGGCGGCTTCACGAGGAAGGTTTTGGCGCCGGCCTTTACCGCTTCGACCGCCATGGCGATGTCGCCGTGGGCCGAAAGAAAAATGACAGGGAGATCAATCTTTCTCCGGATCATTTCATGCTGAAGTTCAATGCCGGTCATCCGCGGCATTCGTACGTCGAGCACCGCACACCCGGGGATGCGGAGATCATCCTCCTTCAAAAACCGCTCGGCCGAATCGTAGGCGACCGTCGAAAAACCCGCGAGATCGAGATAGGTGCCGAGTGCGTCCAATACCGAACGATCATCATCCACGAGGCGTACGACAGGTTCGGGACGTTTTTGGAAATCAGGCATGTTTTTCTCCTTGCGGCTCAAGGGGCAACACGAGGGCGGCAAGTAGCCCCGCCGGCGTTCTCCGTTCAAAAACCAAATGTCCGCCGTTGCGTTCCGAAAGCGCCATGGCGATGGCAAGACCGAAACCAAGACCGTCTGGCTTGGTGCTCGAAGCGACTTTTCCCAGTGTTTCGAAGGTTTCATCCGAAATTACCGGACCGTTGTCGCAGACTTCCACGCGGCAGGTTGAATCGTCGCGCCGGAGCGACACCGTCACCTCGGGATTCCTCCCCCCGGCGACCGCCGAGAGAGCATTTTTTATGAAGTTCGTTACGATGAACTGAATTTCGAAGGGATCGGCCAGAATCGGACACGCCGGCCGGTCTTTGGGAGCCGTCACCGAGGGATCGTGCAGATCCCGCAGCGTAGCCTCCACGATCGCGCCGAGATCGCACGGCACGCTCTCGCGCGGACGATTTTTCGCGTAGGAACGTACATGCTCCACGATTTCGGACGAACGGTCCACCTCGGCGGAGAGTTTGGAGAGAAGCGTTTCCGCCTGTTCGGTGAGCGCCCCGTCGCGCTTCAACAACATTTTGATTGCGCCCGCATAGCAGGCGATGTTCATGATCGGTTGCTTGATTTCATGCGCGAACATGTTCGACAACTGCGACACGATGTTGGAGCGTTCGAGCGTGAGCAAACGGCGCCGGGACTCGTTGCGCTCATGCAGAAGTTTTACGTTGGCGGCGAACGCCTCCCGCAATTCCGCCGTACGGCGCCGCACCAGCACGTTGAGCGTCAGCACGTGAAAGAGCACCGCCACACAGAGCCCCGAAAAGAGAATGATCTCCGTGCGGTAGGTTCGCCAAATCCGCTCCGGCGTCCAGTCGGCCGGTTCCTCAAAGGGGCCGATGCGAAGGGTTTTGAGAAGTTCCAGCGTCGGCACGAAGTCGTTGGCGATGGTCCACCGGAAGGGAAGGCCGTCGCTGGGCATCGATAGAAGCGCCACTGCAACGCGGTTCGCCGTTTCGGACGAGGCCCCCGGCAGCGATGCGAACACGACGTCGGGATATCGGTCGGTGCTGCGGCGACAGCTCCCCGGACGTTTCGGATCGACCGCCCTCTCATTCAAAATCCGCAGATCCCCTTCTTTGAGAAGACCGTCGCGAAGCATCGCTTCATACTCGCAGCTCCCGAGCACGCCCACCGCCGCGATGCCGGAGCGCACCAAAGTCGCGACGTCGGGAATGCTGAACTTCGTTTCGATGACGTCGGAAAAATGCTCGTCGGGATCGAACCCGAGTTTGGCGAGTTCCCCCTGTGCGATCAGCCAGCCGTCAAAGCTTCTGCGGCTCGAGATGGCGACGGTTTTGCCCTCGGCATCGGACAGGTCTCGAATCCCGCTCTCCGGTCCCGTGACAAAGAGCGACGCAACCGTCTTCGAGACGTCTTCCGAACTCTTGGGAACCCGCGTGGCGATCTGATGCGTGCCGGCCGAATCGATGAAGGACGCGTAGGCCGAAGCCGACGTCACGACAAAGGCGAGATTCGCCCTCTTCAAGTCGTCGGCCGCCACGTCCAACGGAAGCTCAACGATGCGAATGCGGTCTTCGCCGAAGACCCGCATCAGGTGTTCGAACGTCGGCACGAACGTGTTGAGATAAAAATCGGGCGAAAACGTGTCGACCAAGCCAATTGCGATCGGGGGTCCGGACGAAAAGGTCCGGGCGGACGGCGTTGCCGCCTCCTCAGTCGGTGACGTCGACAGCGCCTCCTGCGCGCACACCGCCGTGACGCCGGCCATGGCGAGAAACACCAACCGGAGGGCAAAACGGCGAAGCAAAGGAGTGTGAGACGGCATCGGCATGCGGGGACGAAAACGGGTTGGAATGGGCGCATTGTAGCCAAGCGCTCTGTCTATGCTCAAAGCCAATGCCACACCCTCAGGGGAAATCCGCAGGAATCGACGAAACGGGGATGGTTTCGGTGGAAACTTGTCTCTAGTTTGCAGAGCGTAACGCCCAACCGTTCTACTTCTCCCTCGGCTCCAACGAGATTGCAAAAGTGTAACCCTCCACCGTTTTTCCCTGCAAGATACCTCCAAGTAGGCGAATTCTGGCTCTTTTTTTTTTCGCACGATTCCGGCGATAGGCTTTCCTCATCGAGATTTTTCCCTACGAGGAGGAAACTTCATGCAAAGTAGAACACTTGCCAAAGGCTTTTTGACGGCCGCCGCGGCTGAAAAGGCGTAAGTTCCGAGCGGGCGCTTGCCCGCACCGCACGTTCGACAAGGCATCTCTTCGGAGGTGCCTTGTTTTTTTCCGTCGTCCCCTCACACTTCGCAGCCGCGCAAAAGATTCTTCAGCTCTTCGTACGAATTGACGCGCAGTTTTCGATAGACGCTCGTCCGATGATTTTCCACCGTCCGCACTGAGAGATTCAGTCGGACGGCGATCCCGTGATTCGGAACGCCCTCGAGCAGAAGTCTCGTGATCTGCCGCTCCCGCGGAGTCAGAAGCTCGAGCAGAGCCCGGACCTCTTCGGAAGAAAGTCCGTTTCGCGTTTTCTCCAGACATTCACGGAGGCTTTGAATCAGTTCGCCCGTGTCGACGGGCTTCTGAAGAAAATGGTAGGCGCCTTTGCGCAGGGCCCTGACGGCCATGTCCACGTCGCCGTGCCCCGTCAGGAAAATGATCGGCGTGACGATGTTCCTCGCGATCATTTCGTCCTGCAGACGCATGCCGCTCATGCCCGGCATGCGGATGTCCAATACTACGACCCCGGGGCGCGACGGCATGTCGTTGACGAGGTATTCTTCTGCGCCCGCATAGGCGACGACGTTGAAGCCCTCCTGTTCGAGCATGTACTGCAAGGCATCCCGAACGGAAGCATCGTCGTCGACAATGCGGATCAGCGCCTCGTTTTCCTTCACGATTCTTCTCCTTTTTCCGACTCCCGCGCCGGCGGAAACATCACCGTCACCTTCAGGCCGCCCTCTCCCGTCAGGGAAAATTCGATCCGGCCCCCGTGCAGCGCGACGAGGTCCCGCACGATCGACAAACCCAGACCCAGACCTTCCGGGCGCGTACTTTCTCCGATCCTTACGATGTCGGCGAGCTTTTCTTCCGTCAAGCCGGTGCCGTTGTCCGCGACGGAAAACCCGGGATTCGGCCCTCCGAAAACCGTCACCCGGATCTCCGGGCGCATGACGGCCTGCAGAGCCTGCGAGGCGTTTCTCAAGAGGTTCGTGACGATGAGTTCAAGTTCCAGCGAATCTCCCCGAACCCGGAGAACGCGCTCCGGTTCCTTTCGTTCCAGTATCACGGGAACGTTGCCGAGGCTCGTGAGCCCGAAGTTCCGGACGGCCCCGCGAATCAGCGCCTCCAGGTCGATCACCCCGTCGCGCATCGTCTGGGACCGCACGTAGTCGCGCACGCGGTTCACGATCGCGCTCGCGCGGCCGACCTCCTCTTCGATTCCCTGGATCCCCTTCTCCACGGCCCTGCGCTTCTCGACGTTTTCCGTCGCCTTGCCTATGCCGTGCGCATAGCAGCCGATCGCATTGAGCGGCTGTCCGAGTTCGTGCGCGAAAAGACTCGCCATCTGTCCGATCGTCTGCAGGCGGCGCTGCTTTTCCAACCGTCTGGAAATGAGTTCCGTCTCCCTTCTGGCCCTTTTCTGCTCCGAGAGCGCCCGACGAAGCTCCCGCGTCTTGCGGCGCACCAGGATCTGCAGGACGATCGTATGTACGACGAAGAACCCCAAGGCGCACAGCCCGAAGATGATCCATCCCTTCCGGCGCTCCAGAAAGCTGCGGATGGAAGACTGCCGCATCCGCGTCCAGGCGTCGTCGTCGAGAAGCCTCAGAGTTTGATCCGTCGTCTGAAAATTCGTGGCGACATGCCATCTTTGACCGTTCTCTTTCGATTGGAGCGCAAAGATCGTGCTCAGGATTTCGCGGTGCGCAAAAGGAGACAGCGCGGGCGTGGCCACGAGCGTCGTCCCGGGATAGAGCTGCGTGGAATGAAAGCAGGTCATGTCCGTGTCCTGCTTGGGCCAAAGCACGCCCAAGTCCGCCGTCGCACACGAATGGTCGCCGCAGTATCGTTCGAGACGACAGACGGGAAGAATCAGCAGATCGAGCCGACTCTGCCGAAGCTTGCGAAGAGCATCCTCCATCTCCTTGTCGCCGGCGGGACGGACGGGAATCTTCGCCAACAAGTCCGCCGACCGCCTTCCGCTCAAGCCTTCGTTGAAAAGCTCCCCGCGAATGCTCGCGGAGCTCGTCTCGCCCCCGAGCCGCAATACTTTTCCCTCTTTGACCGCCCGGTCAAAAACGGGTTCCTCGCCGAGGCGCGAAAGAAAAAGGGCTCCCTGAGACCGATTGGGGTTGGCCGTACGGGTGTCGTGCGTCACCGCGATGTCGCTGCAGCCGGACAAAAGAAGCTGGCGATACAAGTCGCTCGGCGCGATGAAGAGGTCCAGACGATTCTGTCTGACCCTCCGCGCAATTTCTTCGCCGGAGCCCCGCGTAACGTTCAACGCCATCTCCTCACGGGCGAAACTCTTTCTCAGAGCGTCGACGGTCTCTTCGATGAAGGGCCCCTCCCGGCCTTGCGATACCTCGTCGACAATGCCGAGCTCCACGGTCGACGTCGGAACCTGAGCCTGAGCGAGCGGCGCAAGAAGGAGTGCGGTCGCCCAAACGGTAAAGATGCGGCCCCGGTTCATTTACGCCTCCGCGAGGGCGGCCGCAATGTTTCGCACGGCGATGCGGGCGAAGGTCTGGGCCTTTCCCAACGCCGTACCCATGATGAAGGAGGCGCCGTGAAATCCGCCCGTGACCTCGCCGGCCGCCCAAAGCCCGGGAATCGCTTCGCCCTCTTCGGTCACGACCTGCGCCTTTTCGTTGATTTTGACGCCGCAATAGGTTCCGAGAAGACAGGGCGACACGGGAAGCACGTAAAAGGGAGGCCTGTCGATCACAAGCAGTCGCCCGTTGTTGACGGCCACCGGTCCGCGTCCCGCGTCTTCTCCTCCGGCAACGGCCGCGTTGTACGCGTCGACCGTCCGCTCCAGAGCGGAAGGATCGATCGAACATTGATTCGCCGCCTCGGCAAGCGTGCGTCCGCTCGCAAGCGGCACACGATCCCAACGACGCCTGTCCATCGGCTGCTGTTCGGAGATGCGTCGGATGCGTTCGTCAAAAACGATGAAGCTCCGGGCGTCGTTCTGCTTGAGAACTTCTTTGGCAATCAGCTTGTACGGCAGGGACTCGTCGACGAACCGCCGACCGAATTTGTTGACGATGATTCCGCCGTGGTAGTTGACGAACGTCATGTCGCGGATGGTCGTCGGATTTCGGATGAATGCGTAGGACGCTTCCAGCCACTCCATGTCGGCCAATCCCGCCCCGAGTTTCCGGGCCATCACGATGCCGTCTCCGCGGGATCCCTGCGCCGCTATGGTGGAAACAAACCGCATCCGGGGCGAGTATTGTTCGAGAAGCCTCGTGTTGCGGGAAAAGCCGCCGCTCGCGAGCAAAACGGCGCGCGCGGCATGGGACGCGCCGTCCGTTCGAACGCCGGCGACACGCCCTCGCCGCGGATCGTATTCGAGATCGCGCACGCGCGTTCCGACCCGAATGTCGACGCCCGAAGAAACGGCCCTGCGATAGAGACGTTCGACGAGTCTGCGCGCATCAAAGACGTGCGCTCTCAGTGTTCCGGATCCGGGCGCCAGCGTTTGCGGCGCAACGCCGCGGGCGAGCATCCATTCGTATTGCCTGCGGTTTTCCCGAATGAAGGCGCGAACGAGCGCCTCGTCATTCCGATGGGCGCCGACCGTCAGGATGTCTTCGAAAAACGCTTCGTCGCTGTCGGCTACGCCCAGCTTTTTCTGCAGCTCCGTGCCGCTCACGGCCCAGAACCCTCCGGAAATAATGCTCGAGCCCCCGATCAAGGGTTCGCTCTCGAGCACGAGAACGCGCTTCAATCCGCACTCGGTAGCGAGACAGGCGGCGGTGAGCCCGGCCGCACCGGCCCCCACGACGACGAGGTCGAAGACCTCCCCGTCCGTTCGTCCGAAGACGGGCGGCGGGACCCACGAAGCGGCGAGGGCTCCCAAAAGCAGATTTCGGCGGTGCAGCGACATAAGGCGGAACTCGAAAAAAAAGCGGACCAGGGCATACGATACCGCGATCCGCTCCCGCGCCCAGCCGAAGCCGGGCGCCCGCGTCCTCGTGAATTCACCCGAGGAGGGACATCACTTCTTCTGAGCGATGGCCCGTACGGCGAGTCGGCCGAAGGACATGGCCTTGGAGAAGGCCGTACCGGTCATGTAGGACGCGCCGTGCACGCCGCCCGTCATCTCGCCCGCGGCATAGAGGTTCGGGATCAGTTCGCCGAAGACGTCGACCACCTCGGCCTTCGGCGTGATCTTGACGCCGCAATAGGTGCCGATCATGGCGCCGACCGACGGGAAGATGAAGAACGGCGCCTTTTCGATGCGCACGAGCTTTCCTTCGCCCGAGGCAAGTCCGGATCGGCCGAACTCGGGATCCTTGCCGGCGTCCACGTAGCCGTTGTAGTTCTTCACGGTTTCCGCCACGGTCTTGGGGTCGAGCCCCGCCTTCTCCGCGGCTTCCTCGATCGTGTCGCCCATGAAGACGTAGTCCGGACACTTGCCTTCGTCAATCGGCTTCCAGAGGATGCCGTCCTGCATCGGGTCCATCTTCATGGCGATTTTGCGGATGTTGTCGTCGAAAACGATCCAGGACTTCCCTTCCGGCTGCGCGAAGGCGATGTCGGCCTGCGTCTTGTACGAAATCGATTCGTCCATGAAGCGCTTGCCGTTCTTGTTCACCACGATGGCGCCCTTGAACTGCGTCAAGGCCATGTCCTTGATGGTCGAAGGCTTGAGCGTAAAGCCGTAGGAGGCCTTGATGTAGTTGGTGTCGATCATGTCGGCGCCGTAGGCCTGGGCCATCAGAATGCCGTCGCCCTGCGTGCCGAGCCCCGCAATGACCGCCGCGTTTTCAAGGAGCGGCGCATACTTCTTGAGCATCTGCGGGTTGCGGGAGAAACCGCCCGCGGCGAGCACCACGCCCTTCCTAGCCTCGATGTTCATAACCTTGCCGCGGCGCGACACGCGCACGCCGGCGATGCGGTTCTTTTCGTGGTCCCACAAAAGACGCTCCGCCTTCGTGCGCAGCACCACCTTCGCGCCGCCCTCGACGGCGTACTTGCGCATGGCTTCAATGACCTCGCCGGGTTTGAAGGTGTGGGCGCGCGGAACGCTCATGCCGCCCGAAAGCGTCACGGAAATGGGCTTGACGCCGAGTTCCTTCGTCATCCACTCGTAGTGGGCCTTCGTTTCCTTGACGTAGGCCTTGACGACTTCCAAATCGTTCTGATTCTGGCCGGTCGTCATCATGTCCTTGACGAAGAGCTCTTCACTGTCCTTGATGCCGCGCTTTGCCTGTTCTTCCGTGCCGCCCACGGCCCACTGACCGCCGCAGATGACCGAGGAGCCCCCCACCGTCGGTTCCTTTTCGAAGACCGCGGCGGAGAGCTTGTTCATGACGGCTTCGCACGCTGCGGCAAGACCCGCGCCGCCCGCGCCGATGATCACGACGTCGTACGATTCGTCCCACTTTTGGGGAGCCTTCACCGGAACGGCGGTCGCAACCGGCGAAACAAGGGCGGCGGCGCCCGCAGCCGCACCAAGCGTGAACAATTCTCTGCGTTTCATAGTTCCTCTCCTTTCCCGTCTGCATACAGACCGGAACTTCAGCTTGACGGCAAAGACCGCTCCCGCCTCGAAAGGCGGAACAGGTCTTCTCCACTACCTATTTTCCCGATGCCCGTACCTAGGTACGATTATCCTGAGTCAAGCATTCCGACTTTTTCCGCATGTCCCCGTCTTGCCGAAAGAGGAAGGCCGTTGTCCTCAGGCGCCGTCTCGATCATGAAATGACGGCGGACTTCTTCCGGAGCCCTCGACGGCGGCCGTCTCCGCGTCGACGTCCGTCGGCACGGGCGGCGCGCAAGTTCTCCACTTCGCATCGACGGACGGCCTTCAAGTCGGATGGTCGCGACCGGCCTGCGCCGGGACGAAACGTTCCCGGACGACCGTCGCCGGAAACGCCCCGTCCTCCTGCGGCACCGGTTACCGATGACCGTTCTTGTCGTCGGAACCTGCCGCGGGCCGACCGATCCGACTGCGAAACCAGTTTCGCGTTTCTTCATCCGGAGAGTAGATGAAGCAGCCCTTGAGACCGCGCGTCATCAGCACGCGATAGGTGTCGCGAATGATGCGTCCGGCAATTTCGCCCGCCTTCTCGGGTTCCTTCCGGCTCAGTCCCTTGAGGCCGAATACGCTTCTGTCGCTCTTGGCCCGGGCAAAAAGATCGGTGCGGGGTTCGCCGTCGCGGACACAGAAATCCGGCCCTATGATGACGCCGACATAGGGCACCTCGAGCCCTTGAGAAGTATGGATGCAGCCGACGGCTTCGATCTTCGTGTCCTTCAGAAGCCAGAGACTGCCGTCCCTATTCAGGTTCCAGGGAAGAGCGAAGCGCCCGCCGTCGAGCACGATGTCGGGTTTGGACGAAGGATCCTTCTCATTTTTGGAAATCCACTCCCAGCAGTACCCCGCGAGAAGGCGCGCCTCGTGCGCCGGTCCCTTGGCGTTTTCCTGCAGAAGCGCTTCCCGAAGCGCCGTCGCCGAATCGTAGACGCGGAAGTCGTAGTCCGTGCCGTCGAGCGTCCGGTTCGCCGTATCTCGGATCCCGAGCATGCGGTCGATCCAGGCGAGATATCCGTCGGAGCCCCCGCACCGGAATTGACTGGGGAGTTCGAATTCTTCAACCTGCGCCCCAAGCTTTTCCGCCTCTTCACGAACGGCGGCAACCGATCCGATGTCCTTTACGTGGATGCGCTGCTCGTCGTCGATGAAAAAGACCGTGACCGGGGCGGCCCGCATGAGCTCCCGAATCTGATTTTCGCCTTTGTTGCCGTACACGCCGCTCTTTTCGCGGAGTCGGTGAGCCTCGTCCACGAGGATGCATGAAAAAGCGTCGTACGTATCGGGCGTAAGTTCGCACGCCCAGTCCGGCCCTTTGAAGAGATTGGAGAGGACGGTCTTCTTGAGCGTTCCCGAAAGCTTTGCCGCATAAACGGCTCTCGGCGCTGCGTTCTTCGACACGTAGCAGCAGAGTTTCTGCCGGGACGTCAGCGCGGCGAGAAGATTCACCGCCACGACGGACTTTCCCGTTCCGGGACCGCCGCGAACGATGACGACGCGCCTTCTCCCGCCCAAACCGGACGTCTCCTTCCGGCACACGAGAGAAAGCACGTGCTCGTAGATCGTCTTTTGTTCGTCGATCAGCACGAATTCGCGGTTTCCGCGAATCATCCCCGCCACCGAATCCGCCAGCGCCTTGGAGGGACGGATTTCGCCGTTTTCCACGCGCTCAATCGTTTGACCGCGGTCTCCCGCGACGATGAACCGCTTCAAGAACGACTTGAGCCTCTTTTGTTCCCGGGCCCCCGCCAAAAAGACGGGCGCGGCTTCCAGATAGGAAGCATAACGGGGATCCAGCACGGTTTTCTCCGCACCCTGCGGCGCGTGGTTGTGCAGGTAGGCGCACGGCTCGACGTGAACGGCCGCATTTCCCGCCTCTTTCGACGAAGCGGCGCAGGCGGCGTTGAAACTCCGAAGAAGTTCCGCGTACGACCATGCCTGATAACTCGGGTGGGGGCCCCGTACGAGAGCCGACCCGTAGCGCGGCGCGGCGAGAATGCCGTCTTCATCCGTGGCGGCGGTGTCGGACCACTGCTTGAGCTCGATCACGACAAGATTCGGACGGGATGCGGCGTCGTACCCCGACAACAGCACGTCGACCCGTTTGGCACAGGAAGGAATCTGATATTCCACCGCCACGCCGGCATCATCCGGAATGGCGCCGTCGTCCAAGGCGTTCGCCACGTACTGCAACGACGACTGCCAGGCGCGCTCTTCGCCCGGCGACGCCCGCCGGCCTTCGCTCCTCTCGAAATTCGCCGTCAACTTCTCGACGATCGCGCAGCTGCGCGTGTCCTCGATAAATTCGGCCTTGCTGCTCTTGTAGATGATCATGCCCGGGATCGGCGTACGGAAACGCGAAACGAGAATTTGTTCAGACTTTACGATCCTACGACGCAGGCCGAGGACTTGGCAAGTCGCGAGTCCGCATGCCGCCGTGCCGCAACGATCTTCAGACCCCGCTGTCGGCAGAGTTTGTGCGGATGACGATCATTCATGCCCGGAGATTTCACCCGGGCAATCCGTCGGACCGATGCAGAAGAAATCCGCTCCACCGCAACGCACTGCGTGCAGATCCTCGAATTCAACGCCGTCTTCTTCGCGGACATCCATAAGGGGGGAGTGGCTGCAGCCGTGATCCCAAAGCCCGCTCGAACGCCGGTCCGCCGCCAAACCTGAGTCCCTCCGCTCCAAACGGTTTCTTTTGAGCAGATTCTACTCGTTCCTGTGCAATATCTCGTCCTCGTCGTTCATCAGAGCCTCCACGAACTGATCGACAAGGTGATTGCGCTCCTCGGCGTGCGCGCTCCGGTCTTTCAACCGGCAAAGCCTAAGTCGACGAAGCGACCAGGATTCCTTCAGATTCAACTCCACGACGTTTCGCTGCTTCGTCACGACTCCGCTCGGAAGGACGCTCACGCCCGCCCCTTCCTCGACAAGCGAAATCACGGCGTCGTGGCTCGAGGCCGTGAGCTTGGGGCGAATGCGCTTTCCCTCCTCGCGGGCCCGGTCGTAGAGAAATTCCTGCATCGGCGAATACGGCCCCACGGCGATGTAGTTGTAGGGGAAAAGCTCCGAAAAGGAAATTTCCCCTTTCGCCGCGAGCGGATGCCCGGGCGGCAACACCGCGACGAGCCGATCCTCTGCGAAGGGTTCGAAGGTGAGAAGCGGATGCATGCCTTCAAACGCCGTGATCCCTACGTCGGCTTCGCCCGCAGCGACGTGGCGCACGATTTCCGGACTCGAGCGCTGCACGACATCCACCTGCACGTCCCGAAAGTGCGACAAAAAGCGCCCGAGCCGCCGCGGCAGAAAGGTGACGCCCGCGTTGTAGTTGCAGCATACGGTCACCCGTTTTTCCTGGGCGTGCGCGAAAGGAGCGAGCCGCGTCTCCAGGGCCTCCGCCTCAAGGAGGATTCTTTTGGCGGACTCCGCGAAGACCTCTCCCGCCTCGGTCATGCGAAGCCCTCGGGAACTTCGCCGAAAAAGCCTGGTTCCGACACGCTCCTCCAAGTCCGACAGTCGATCGCTCGTGGCGCTCGGGGAAAGGTGTATGTATTCGGCCGCCTTCGTGACGGTTCCCGTCAAAGCGACGGCGGAAAAGACGCGCAGATCCTTTACATCAAAGTGAAGCATGGTACTCACTTTCGGAAATTCCGAAAGTACGTTGTGAAACTCTCCGATGGATTCCAGTCTAGAGGTGAAGGCAAAATGAACACCATCGGAAGGAACCCGATGCGGGAAAATTTCTAGTCCCGAGGGAAATTTCCGAAAAGGAGAGAATGTTATGACCACGAATCGCCGTACCTTTTTGCAATCCGCCGGAGCCCTTCTGGCGGGAGCGGGTTTTGCAAGCGCGGCTTCGGCTATGCCGACGGAAAAACCGGAGAAATTTGACGAGAGCTTCGACGTCGTCGTGCTCGGTGCGGGCGGTGCAGGGCTCACGGCCGCCATTCGTCTTGCCGAAGGCGGAAAGAAGGTGCTTCTTGCCGAAAAGCTCGCCTTCTGCGGCGGAAGTTCCCTGATCTGCGGGGGCGGGGTCGCCGTCACCGAAACCGACCTCCAGAAAAAGGCGGGAATCAAGGATTCCGTCGAAACGCTTTACGAGGACATCATGCGCACGGGCGGACAGCTCTGCGACAAGGAGGTCGTCCGCGCCTACGCCGAAGCCTCGCCCGACTACTACGTCTGGGCGATGAAGCACGGCATGGTCCTCAATACCGAAAACCTCTCGCAGTCGGGTTCGGTCCCGAGAAACTTGAGCGTGAACACGCAAAAGAGCATCGACGCGTGGACGAAGCTCGCCAAGAAGGCGGGCGTTGATCTTCGCACCGGCACGAAGGGCGAAAAGCTCCTCTACGACGGGAAGGCGAAGCGCATCTGCGGCGTGCAGCTCTCGACGAAGGCGGGCGTCAGAAACGTCGAAGCCAAAGACGGCGTCGTGATCGCGACGGGCGGCTTTGCGCGCAACAAGGCGCTTCTGGAAAAGTACGTGCCCCGCATGAAGAACGCGAGCACGATCTGCGCCATGGGCTGCGACGGCGACGGCCTCAAGATGGCCTTGGCCTACGGGGCGGACGTCGCCGACATGCCCTACATCAAGGCGACCTTCGCGTTCAACCTGAAGGCCACGAGCATCCGCGACGCCTGCTGGGTCTTCCGCGACGGCGCGATCGTCCTCAATAAGGAAGGCAAGCGCTTCTGCAACGAAGAAATCTCGAAGAAGGACATCGGCGACTACGTGCTCGATCAGCCCGACGCCGTCGCCTTCAACCTCTACGACGACGCGATCCGTTCGGACGCGGTCGGCATGGACGAGGCGGGCGGAAGCGTCACCTACTCCGAAAAGAAGGGCCTCGTTTTGAAGGGCGACACGATCGAAGAGGTCGCGAAGAAGGCCGGGCTCGACCCGAAGGTCGTGCGCGAAACGGTGGACCGCTACAACGAGGACGCGAAGACGACGGGCGTCGACCGCGACTTCGGGCGCAAGCATCTCGTCGACATCTCCGGGAAGATCCGCCCGATCGAGAAGCCTCCGTTCTACATCTTCCCCGCCACGGCCGTGCTGATTTCGACCTACTGCGGCGTGAAGATCAACGGCAAGGCCGAAGTGACCGACGTCTTCGGCGACGTGATTCCGGGCCTCTACGCCGCGGGCGAAGTGACGGGTTCCTTCCACGGCAGAAGTTATCTCGGCTCCACCGCCTTCGGCAAGGCGCTCATCTTCGGCTACATCGCCGCGGGCACGATTCTCAAGGCCTGACGGCGAAGCAATCGATCACCCACGCTTTTTCTCGGACGCTTTTCTCCGACGGGTGACACCCCCACGGGCCCGCCTCAACCGCGGGCCCGCGGGGCGTTTCCCGGAACCGACGGACGGCGTCCAATCCTCCCAAGGAGAAACAAATGACCAATCGCCGCAACTTTCTGAAGAGTGCGCTCGCGGGTTCCGCCGCGCTCGCCGCCTCGCACGCGATGGCGCTTCCCACGGACCGTCCCGAAAAATTTGATGAAACCTACGACGTGATCGTCGTGGGTGCGGGCGGCTCGGGTCTTGCCGCGGCCGCGCATGCGGCGGAAAAGGGCCTCAAGGTCCTCATTCTCGAAAAGATGGCCTTCCCGGGCGGTTCGTCCGCGATCTGCGGGGGCGGCTCGCTCGTGGTCGGCACGGACCTTCAGAAGAAGGCCGGAGAGAAGGACTCGAACGAACTCCTCTTCAAGGACATCCTCGAAACAGGCGGCGGCCTCAACAACCAAGACGTCGTGCACGCATTCGTCGACAATCATCTGTCGGTCTACGACTGGTTCATGGGACTCGGCGGAAAGCTTCAGTCCGACCTTCTCTTTGCGAGCGTGAGCGCGAACCGCGGCGTTGAAATCGAACCCAACAGCGTTCTCAAGGCCTGTCTCGACCACGCCAAAAAGCACGGTGCGAAGCTTCTCGTTTCGACTCAAGCCAGGCGCCTCGCCTACGACCAAAAGACAAAGCGGATCGTCGGCGTTTTTGCCGAAAAGGACGGCAAGACCGTCTCCTTCGGGGCGAAAAAGGGCGTGATTCTCGCTTCGGGCGGGTTCGCGCGCAACAAGGACCTCTTGGCGAAGTACGTCCCGCGCATGGCGAAGACCCTCACGATCTGCGGCAAGGGCTGCGACGGAGACGGTCTCAAGATGGCGCTCGCCTACGGAGCGGACGTGGTCGACATGCCCTACATCAAGGCGACGTTCGCCTTCAACACGGATCCGCACTCGATCAACGACTCACACTACACCTACTGGGAGGGAGGAATCGTCGTCAACAAGGCGGGAAAGCGTTTCGTCGACGAATCCATTCCGAAGAAAGACGTCGGAGACCACGTGCTGGAGCAGGAGGGCGGCATCGGCTACTGCCTCTACGACGAGCCCACCCGCAGGATTTCCCTCAAAACCGCCCGCAACAACGGATCGGTGCTCGAATCCGAAGAACGGGGACTGGTTTTCAAGGGAAACACGATCGAAGAAGTCGCACGGAAGGCGGGACTTGATCCAAACGTCGTGAAGGACACGGTCGAACGCTACAACCGCGACGTGCGCGAGAAGGGCTTCGATACCGAATTCGGGCGGAAATTCCTCGCGGGCAACCTCGGTGCGCTCCGGGAAATCTCCACGCCTCCCTTCTACATCCTCCCCTCCACGGCCGTGCTCCTCGCCACCTACTGCGGCGTCAAGATCGACGGCAAGATGCAGGTGATCGACGTCTTCGGGAACGTCATTCAGGGGCTCTGGGCCTCGGGCGAAGTGGCCGGCGGCTTCCACGGGCGCACCTACCTCTCCGCCACGGCCTTCATTTCGGCGGTGGTGCTCGGCTGGGTCGCGGCCGACTCGGTCGTGAAGGCGTAAACCTCATCCGATGAAAGCGAAGGAACGCGCCGCCAGACGGACGGCCTTCCTTCGCTCTTTCTTCTCCGGCCCGTTCCGACCGGCACTGCGCCCGTTCAGGGAGAACCGGCGAGGTTCTTTTCCGGCGGTCGGGACGGGGTCGACCATTTCGTCAGAACTCGCTGCGAACGCCGAGGTTCCAACGCCAGTTTTCTTCCGCTTCCGCGCCCGTCGTGCGTTCAAGATCGACGTAGACGTTCGTGGCGTCGGTCAGGCGGAAATTGCCGCCGAGCCCGGTCTCTACCCAACTGCCGCCGAGGTCTTCGGAGAGTTTTTGGCGGGCCGCTCCGTCGACGGCGCGGACGTCGGCTTTGTTTTCACCTTGGAAGTCGTGTGCTCCCGAAACCCTCAGATAGAGGTTGCCCCGATCCTTCGGGAACTTCACGCCGACGCGAACGCCGACGCGTCCGATGAGCGAATCGAAGTCGTCCTGCGAGACGCGCGCGGCATTCTTCGTCGTGAAGGTGTCGCCTTCAATGCGGCCGTAGGTGAGTTCCACCTGCGGCTCAATGAAGCCGTAGCCGCACGGATCGAAACGCCAACCCAATTCGGCCGACGCGCTGTAGGCGTTGTTGTCGAAACCGCCGTCCATTCCGTTGAGCCGGAAGTCGTTCGAGATGCGGCCGTACTTCCCGATCAAGTCAAGGAAGAGGCCCTTCTCCGCCATCCACGTCCCGTAGAAGGCGACGGCGTAGGACTTGTTGTCCGCTTCGCCGAGGTCGTACGAAGCCTGGCCGTCCGTGTAGGAAAAGGCGCCGCCGATCTTCCAGTCGCCGACCTGACGGTCGGCACCGACCTGAACGGACGTGTTCTTCGCCGTCACGTTCTGACGGCCGTATTCCATTTCCGAACCGTAGAGACGCACCCAGGCACCGACCGCGCCGGGGTTGTCGCGCAGCTCGCCCATACGCTTCGCGAGGTCGTTCATCTCGTGACGCCACTGAAGGGCGGAGAGCGTCGAAACGGACGCGAAAGCGTCGAGCTTTCGGTTTCCCTTGTCCTTTACGGTCCAGCTTCCGTCTTCATTTTTCTCTGCGGTCCAACCGTTGCTTGCCGCGCCTTCTTCGGCGGACAACTGAAGCTCGGCCCCATCCTCGGAGGCGGTCACGTTGACGGCGGCCTGCATCGCCTTGAGAGCGGCGTTCGCATCGGCGAAGCCGTCGTTGACGTCGCCCGAAGCGACGACGCCGAGCGAACCGGTGAGTTTCGCGGCGGTCACGGCCGGCGTGTCGCCGACGGCGTTGAGGCGAACGACTGCGTTGCTGCTCGCAAGGTTTTCGGTCGTGAGCGCGCCTCCCTCGTTGAGCACAAAGTTCGCGGTCCCGCTCTTGAGTTCGGTCGAAGCCGCGGTCACCGCGGTGTTCAATTCCACCGTGACGGATTGATCGACGCCGAGATTGCCGTCCGTGCCGCTCCATTCGTTCACGGTCCAAAGGCCCGTGCCGCCGAAGTTCACGGTCGAGCCGCCGGAAACGGCAAACTTGCCCGAAGAAGCGCTCATGTCGGCACTGCCGCCGAGATTGACCGTGTTCGTGCCGGCCGCGTCGCGGGTGAGCGCCGCCTTCCGGTTGACGTTGATCGTTCCCGTAATTTTGCCCGTGCCGTGGAAGGCGAGGTTTACGACGTTGTTGTTCGTGTTGCTTTCCGCCGAAGCGGTTGCGTCGTTCGAAACGTTGATGTCGCCGTCGATCACCGCATTCTTGGCGACCTCGATGTCCACGACGGTGTCCCGCGCGAATTTCGAATAGTTGGAGCCTTGCGATCCGACGTTCACGTCGCCCGTCATGTGGAGCTCGTCGGCTTTGACGGCGAGCTTGAGGGCGTTCCCGGCGTACCGGGTCGTTCCGTACGTTCCGCAGATGTTGCCGTCGATCGTGACCGTGTCGGCATCGATGAGGACGCTGCCGAAACTCCCAGAACCGATTACGCCGCCCTGCGCATGATGGGAACCGTCGAGCACGACGTCTTTGGCAAAGAGGCTGACTCTGCTTCCTTCGTTCGTCTGCAGAATCGCAACGCCGTAATCCTGATCGCCCCACGAGGTGTGACTTTCAAACCGTCCGACCCGGTGTTGCGCCGATCCGATGGAGACGACGTTGGCGGTCTCGCCAACGTTACCCTGAGCGTTGATGAAACCGTCGCCCTGGTACGAAACGATTTCATCGGCGAGGATCGTGAGGCTGTTGCCGCTGTTCTTCATCTGGAAGACGCGGTCGCCGCCCTGTTCCGCAGTGCCGACGTGCAGTTTGTCGACCGCGATCGTAAGCGCGGCGTTTCCGTTGAGCCATGCGGAAAAATGAGAGTCGCCCGCCGGATTGCCCGGATTGTTGGTCGTGGCGTTGGCGCTCTCGAAGGTCAGCGTCCCGGCCCGGATGTCGACGTTGCCGTTCTGAACGACAAAGCTGCTGCTGGATTTGAGGGCGGCATAGTTTTCCTTGGAAGCGGACGTGAAGGTCAGGTCGTTGCCGCCGGCGTCCAGCGTGAGCGTGCCGGACGTGACGTTGTGGCTGTCCGCAACCGTGGAAGGGACATCGTAAGTAAGCGTTTTGTCGGAACCGACGTTAACGACCGCGGCGTTCGCCGCCGCAGACAAGGTCAGGATGGCGCCCGCCACCGCCGCCGCGAGGTGATTCTTTTGCATGAATGGCCTCCATGAGAGTTTCGTGGATGAGTGATGGTGAGCTTTGCAAAGCGTTACAAAGTATCCGAAACTCTTTTTCGGAAGGGGGCTTTGAACGAAAAGCCCCTTCGGGTAAACACTCTTCCGGGGGCTGTTTTCCGAGAGAGACCGTTCCTTCTTTTCTGCGGCACTTAAGTAAAAACGAGAGTGTCTCGAGGACGATGCGGCAAAGCGACGCGTTCGCTCGAGAAAAGAAGAGGCCGGACCGTTCTTTGGCCTGACGGGCGGTCTGACGGCAAGCCGTCCGAAAGATGCCGTTCGAAGCGCCCGGCCAACCGGCCGTGGAGACCGACGAAGCCGTAGGGAAGCGGACCGTCTTCGACCGGCATCCCGATCCGACAGAAAGTCTTTGGACTTTGCTTTGGGCCATCGGCATCGAAACCGTCGAAATCGCTCCCTAGGAAGAAAGGGAGGATGTCGTGAAAACGATTGAAGAGCGCTTTTCGGAACTTCTCCCGGAATATCACGTCGATTACGTCATGAAGCCGATCCGCGAGGCGGCGGGACAGACAAGACCGGGACGGGGCCGCCGCTGAAGCGATTCTCGCGGAGAAGAAAAACGGTCGCCTACCTGTTCCGGCAACGAACTTGCAAAGAAAAACGCCGGCAAACTGAACTGTCCGCCGGCGATGCCTTATTTACGCGTCAGAATCGTATAGACGAGAACCGCCGCGAAGCAAAGCTCTTCAGTGCCTAGCGAAACCTGACCGTAAAGCTTGACATCCAGGTCAAGATTGACGGACAATGTGCCGAGCACGAAGAGCGTCAAGAGATGATTGTTAATGGGCATCTCCTCGCTCCTAGTTGTATCGGCCTCAACGGATTGCCCTCCCTTGAGGCCGAACTTTTTCCACCCTGCGCCTCCGAGCTGAAGACTTCGGGTCCTCTGCCCCAAGCGGCCTTACGGGAACCGCGGGCATAGCCAATTTCGAACGAAGATTTGCCTATTCTATCGGAACACTCCCGTTTTTGGAGAACCAAATCTCCTGCGGGAGTATATTTTTTAAACTTTCAGCATCTGACGACACGCGGTGTCGTCACGATCCTGCCGGGCCGGCGGCATGCACCATCACCCTCCTGTGCAACAACTCTAAGAAGCCTGAGCCCCGCAACGCTTTCACGACGGGTATGTCCCAAGCGACGGCCCCTCGTTGTCATCGCTCGCGACCGATTCGACGACGTCCGCCCCCGACACCCGAGGACGTAAGGAACACACCTGCGCTGCCGAGCGCACCAAGAAAAACGCCGGCGAACGAAATGTCCACCGGCGGCGCTTTATTTACGCGTCAGAATCGTATAGACGAGAACTGCCGCGAAGCAAAGCTCTTCAGTGCCTAGCGAAACTTGACCGCAGAGCTTGACATCCAGATCAAGAGTGACGGACAATGTGCCGAGCACGAAGAGCGTCAAGAGATGGTTGTTAGTTGGCATCTCCTCGCTCCTAGTTGTATCGGCCTCAATGGAATGCCACTTCCTTGAGGCCGAACTTTTTCCACCCTACGCCTCCGAGCTGAAGACTTCGGGGCCTCCGCCCACAGCGGCCTTGCGGAAACCGCGGGCATAGCCAATTTCGAACGAAGATTCATCGATTCTAGCGGAACACTTCCGCTTATGGAAAACAGAATCTCCTGCGGGAGTGCATTTTTTAAAACTTCATCTTCTAACGACACATGGTGTCGTCGGATTCCGGAAAAGACGATGACGGGAACTTCCGACAGGGTTGACGGCCATGCGTCGAAAACATCTCCGCACAACGACCTGAGAACAAGGCTTCCGTAACGAAGAGACCGTGTGCGTTGCCGGCCGGCGGCTCGCGTCCGAGCGCATCCGCTTCCCCGACCTTCGCTGAAAAAAAGAGCGGCCGAAAAGGAAGCGCTCCTATCCGGCCGTTCCGTCTCAAAAGACGGGCAAATCCGTCAGTTCTTCATCACCTCCGCTCCGGCGATGCGGCCGAAGGTGAATACGTCCGCAATGGCGTTTCCGCCCACGCGGTTCGTCCCGTGGATGCCGCCCGTGATTTCACCCGCGGCGTAGAGCCCCGGAATCACCTTGCCGTGACGGTCGAGCACCTGGGTCTTGGCGTTGATGCAGACGCCGCCCATCGTATGGTGACGGGCCATGACGATGCGGCCCGAGTAGAACGGAGCCTTTTCGATCTTGTTGACGAGCATGTTCGGGTTGCGCCCGAAGGGGTCGACCTTGGTGTCCACCGCCTTGTTGTATTCGTCGATCGTCTTCTTAAGAGCGTCGGCGGGAACGCCCATCTTGCCCGCGAGCTCTTCGATCGTGTTCCCGATGAAGAGCGTCCCCGCCTTGCGGGCGGCTTCGTTTTCCGGACCCTTCGAATTCTTCTGAAGTTCGAAGCCGACGTCGTCGATCACAGGGAAGGCTTCCATCTTCGTCTGCGCAAGCACGGCGTCGCGCAGCACGTCGCGGCGGGCGTCTTCGGCGACGAAGCGCTTCCCTTCATGGTTCACGCAGACGAAGCGGTTCACCTGCGTCGAGAGCGCCGGATTGTGCTTCACGTCCAAAGGCTTTTCGGGAATGCACTGGATGTAGTCCATACCGCGCGTTTCCGCGCCGATGTCGACCATGTTCACGAGCACTTCGCCCGTGGCGCCGGGCTGATTCGTCGTGCCGAGCTTTTCGAGACGCGGATCGTGAATGCCGCACATTTCGGCATTGGCGGAGAAACCGCCCGCGCAGGCAATGACGCCCTTCGTTGCGCGGATGTGTAGTTTCTTGCCGCCGATTTCGACTTCCACGCCCGTCACTCGTCCCTCGAGCGCGTGTTCGCGATGAATGCCGAGAACCCTGGCGTTCGTGCGCAGATCCACGCCCACGCGCTTGGCTTCCGGAACGAGCACCTGGATGTAGGCCTGGCCGCGCGGATCGATCGGATTGCGGCAACGCGGATAGATGCCGCCGTAAATCTGGTAGATGTAGTCCTGGAACTTGACGCCGCGCTTCTTGAGCCAGGCCACCGACTCGGGTGCGCCCTCCGTCAGAATCCGGACGAGTTCGGGATCGGCCCGGAAGTCGCCCGCCGCCAACGTTTGGTCGGCATGGAGTTCGGGCGAATCCTTGATGCCCGCCTTTTCGTAATCTTCCTTGATCGCAGCGTTGAATCCTCCGCCCGCGATGATCGTGTTGCCGCCGGGGAAGCCCATTTTTTCGAGAAGCAGCGTCTTCGCGCCCGCTTCCTTCGCGACGATGGCGGCGGTCAGACCGGCACCGCCCGCGCCGATGACGATCACGTCGAATGTTTCATCCCATTTGGCAGGAGCATTTAACTGCATCCACATTCTTTTTTAGAATTGCTTATAACGTACAATTATGAGCAAGATATTGCGTATTCAAGAGTTCGCCAAATTAGTTGGACGCACTCCCCAAACCATCCGACGATGGAGAAAGAGGGAAAGTTGGTGGCCAAACGACTCCCTTCGGGGCACCGCTACTTC
>UQYG01000012.1 GCA_900545275.1 uncultured Sutterella sp. | reverse complement strand
CGCCGCATCCGCGCAGAAGGGGCGGCCCGACGACGAACAGACGGTTTCGCTAGCCGCCGACATCTGCTGGCCGGTCGAGCGCAAAGAAACGCAGAGCATGCTCGAGCGCTTTCTCAAGCGCCACCCCGACGCAGACGCCGTCCGACTCATATACGGCCGCGTTCTCGCCCGAGCGGGGCAGAAGGACGCCGCCCTCAGGGAGGCGGACCGCGCCACGAAAGGCAACGTCGAAAACCCCAATCTTCTCTACACGGCGGGACTTCTTGCCAATGAGGCCCGAGCCCCCGAAGAGGCCCTCGCCTATTTCCGCCGCTACGTAAACTATCTGCGCGAAGAAAGCCCCGGGATCGACCTCTCGCACACGGACGTGTGGCTTCAGATCGGCCAGACGGCGCTCGTCCTCGAAAAGCCCGCCGAAGCAGCCGAAGCCTTCGCCGAACTCAAGTCCGGGCCTTTTGCCCGTCAAGCCCGCCTTAACGAAGCGCGCGCCTGGGCGGCGGCCGGAGAAATCGAAAAAGCGGTCGAGTCCCTGCGCACGGCCCGACAGGATCCGCACGGCAACGAGGAACCGCTCATCCGCGCCGAGGCGGAACTGCTCCTTGAAGCCGACCGCAAGGAAGAAGCCCTGCGCGTGATCGACGAAGCCTACGAACGTTACGGCAAGAGCACCGATTTCCTATACGACGCCGCCATGATCGCGCAGGAGTCGGGGGACTCGAAGAAGTCGGAAACCTATCTCCTCGAACTGCTCGACATCAATCCCGATCACGTCCAGGCTTCCAACGCCCTCGGCTACCTCTGGGCCGATCAGAACCGGCGTCTCCCCGAAGCTCGGGCTCTGCTCGAAGGCGCTTATCGCCTGGCTCCGCTCGACCCCTACGTGCTCGACTCGATGGGATGGCTCTGCTACCGAGAAGGCAAGTTCGACGAAGCAGCGGAATTCATCCTCCTGAGTCTCAAGCGTCAGTTTGACGTCGAGGTTGCCGAACACCTGATCGAAGTGCTCGTCGCCGCCAAGCGCCACGACGAGGCAGCGTCGCTCTGGCAAGATCTGAGAAAGCGCACGAACGACGCCCCCGAAGTGCTTGCCTTCGGAGAACGCATGGGGCTCAAGCGATGAAGCGCAGAACCCTTCTTCTTCTCCCTGCGGGCCTGCTTCTGGCGGCATGCACCTCCCTGCCCGAAGGCGTGCGGGAGCGCCGCGGCCGCTTCAGCCTGCAGAAAACGGGATACGGCGCGCCCGAACAGTTCACCGGGCGCTTTACGCTGCGCACCGGTCCGGACCTACTGCGTCTCGACATCCTGACGCCGCTTTCGGGCGTCATCGCCCGCATCGAATCGACGTCGCGCGGCGCGACCATCTCGCGCGGGCTTGACGAAGTCATTGCGCGAGGCGACTCGCCCGAAGCGCTCATGGAGGAGACGCTCGGCTTTTCCATCCCCGTCTCGACACTCGAAGCCTGGCTCGACGGCCGTCCCCGGCCCGACGCTCTCCCTGCCGAAACCTGGCGCGACGGAGACTGGAGCGTTCGCGTGAACGCTCGCCAGCCCGATTCGACGCCCTCGCGCATCCTTGCCGTTTATGAAAACCAAGGCGTCAAAGTGCGCCTCACCCTTCTGCTCGATCCCCCCGCGTCATGACGAAAGCCTTTCTCGGTCTGCCCGCACCGGCGAAGCTCAACCTCTTTTTGCACGTGACGGGGCGACGCCCCGACGGAAAACACCTCCTGCAGTCCGCCTTCGTGCTCATCAATCTCTGCGATACGATCGACATCACGCTCCGGGATGACGATCGCATCGTCCGGACGGGAGACGTCGTGGGAGATATCGAAAAGGACCTCTGCGTCCGGGCGGCCCGCGCACTGCAGAGCGCGACGGGCATGCGCCTCGGCGCGGAAATCCACCTGGAAAAACGCATTCCGAGCCAGGCAGGAATGGGAGGCGGCAGTTCCGACGCGGCCACCGTTTTGCTCGCTCTCAATCGGCTTTGGAATCTCGGTCTTTCCCGCACGGAACTCATGCGGTTGGGGCTCACGCTCGGCGCTGACGTCCCCTTCTTTCTTTTCGGGCAAAACGCTTGGGCCGAAGGAATCGGCGACGAATTGCGTCCCATCTCTCTTCCTTCCTCGCAATTCCTTGTTGTCTGGCCGGGGCGTGGGCTTTCGACGGCAGAAATTTTCTCTCACCCTTCCTTGACAAGAAATACCAAATCAGAGAAAATGGAGGTCTTTTCCGACTTTGTCCGCCACCATGGCTCGCCGCTTTTCGGGCACAACGACTTGCAGATCGTTGCCGAGCGACTCGAGCCCCGCGTGAGCGACGCGCTCACACGGATTCGCCAAGGCGGATTCGAAGCGCGGATGACCGGGTCCGGCAGCGCCGTTTTTGCCGAAGTCTCGGATGCTGATCGAGCCGCACGGAAAGTGCTCTCTGATCTCCCGGACGACTGGCAGGGTTTTCTGTGCCGCATGTTGGCGGAACATCCCTTGGCGGCGTGGTGCACCGAATGATAAAAACTCGGCTAGGGGTATCGCCAAGCTGGCCTAAGGCACCGGATTTTGATTCCGGCATTCGAAGGTTCGAATCCTTCTACCCCTGCCAACGCTTTGTTTTCAATCCACGGGGAGGCAAAATGATTTTGCTCTCCCTTTCGTTTTTGTGCGCCGTCTGTGTTACCCTGACGGCGTCTATTCCGATGTGCGGCGCAAGCCGTTTTTTCACAGAGCATAATCATGGTCCATAAGGTGCCGGACAGCATGACGATCTTTGCGGGCAACGCCAATCCTGAGCTCGCCAAGGCCGTCGCCAACTCCCTCAATATTCCTCTCGGTTCCGCCACGGTTTCCCGTTTCAGCGACGGCGAAGTCATGGTTCAGCTCCTCGACAGCGTCCGCGGTCGCGACGTTTTCGTTCTTCAAAGCACCTGTGCTCCGACGAACGACAACCTCATGGAACTGATGATCATGGTGGACGCGCTCAAGCGCGCTTCCGCCGCCCGAATCACCGCTGCGATTCCCTACTACGGATACGCCCGTCAGGATCGCCGTCCCCGTTCGACCCGCGTGGCGATTTCCGCCAAGGTCGTGGCCAACATGCTGCAGGCCGCCGGCGTCAACCGCGTCCTCACCATGGACCTGCACGCCGACCAAATCCAGGGCTTCTTCGACATTCCCGTCGACAACATTTATGCGACGCCGGTCCTCCTCAAGGATCTCCTCACGCACAACTACCCCGACCTGATGGTGGTCTCCCCCGACGTCGGCGGCGTAGTTCGCGCCCGTGCCATGGCCAAGGCCCTCGAATGCGACCTCGCCATCATCGACAAGCGCCGTCCGCGCGCCAACGTCGCCGAAATCATGAACATCATCGGTGAAGTCAGTGGCCGTACCTGTGTCATCACCGACGACATCGTCGACACCGCCGGCACGCTCTGCAACGCCGCCGGCGCCCTCAAGGAACGAGGAGCCAAGCGCGTCGTCGCCTACATCACGCATCCGGTTCTCTCCGGCTCCGCCGTTGAACGCATCACAAACTCGGCCCTCGACGAACTCGTCGTTACCGACACGATTCCGCTCTCCGACGCGGCCCGCGCCTGCGGCAAGATCCGCCAGGTCTCCTGCGCCGGCATCATTGGCGAAACGCTTGCCCGCATCGCCCGCGGCGAATCCGTGAGCGACCTCTTCGCCGAATAAGAAGCGGACCGTCCCCCTTTGGACGACAATCCTTTCTTTTTCAGAAACATCCCGCCCACCAACGGGATGTTTCTGTTAGAATCGGGTCCTTTCTTCAAACCGTTCCTTCGGGACGGTTTTTGCTTGTGAGGTTTTCTCCTCACGGCTTTTTTCGATCCGCCGGCGATTGGTCGCGATTGCCGGCACATTACAGGAAACACTCCCATGAAGATCATCGCCACTACGCGTACTGCGCAAGGTACGGGTGCGAGCCGCCGCCTTCGCCGCGCTGACAAGCTTCCCGGCATCGTTTACGGCGCCGGCTTGCCCGCCACGCCCATCGAGCTCGAACACAATCCCATCTTCTACGCGCTGCGCAAGGAAAAGTTCCACGCCTCGATCCTGACGATGGAACTCGACGGCAAGGAAGAACTCGTCGTTCTCCGCGCCTTCCAGATGCACCCCTACAAGCCGCAGGTTCTGCACATCGATTTCCAGCGCATCGCTGAAAACGAAAAGGTCACGATGCGCGTTCCGCTGCACTTCTCGGGCGAAGAAGAAAGCCCCGCCGTCAAGGTGGACAAGGCCATCATCTCGCATGCCGCCGCTTACGTCGAAGTCACCTGCATGCCGCGCGAACTGCCCGAATTCGTGGCTGTCGACCTCTCCGGCATGACGCTCGGCACGACGCTGCGCGCCGCCGACCTCAAGCTCCCCGAAGGCGTCTCCGTGCATCATCCCGATGTCGTGATCGCCTCCGTGATCGCCAAGGTTGAAGAAGAAGTCACCGCCGCCGAAGGCGAAGAAGCCGCCGCTCCCGCGGCCGCCGAATAATCCTCGGTCGACCGACTTTTCCCGACGGCTCGTTCAGGGGCTCCCTGAACGGGCCGTTTTGTTGTGGGGTGCCGCACCCCGACATTCCATTTGCCCTTTTCCTTTCGAGTTCGACGACGTGTACGGGCGAGTGGACCATCATCAGAACAGGACACCATGCCCGCATTTTCCGATCTCGGACTCTCCGCGTCGATCGTCGACGCCATCACGAAGCTCGGTTTTGAAGAACCGACCCCGATTCAAAACGAAGCCATTCCCGCGCTCCTCTCCGGCCGCGATGTCCTCGGCATGGCCGCGACGGGCACCGGCAAAACGGCGGCCTTTGCGTTGCCTCTCCTCGAGCGCTACGTCGTCGGCGAGGAAGCCGACCTGCCTCTCGTGCTCGTCCTTACGCCCACGCGCGAACTCTGTCTGCAGGTAAGCGAATCCTTCCACAGTTTCGGCAAGGATTCGGGCGCACACATCACGCCAATCTACGGCGGTCAGGAATACGGCCGTCAAATCCGCGCCCTGCGTCGCGGTACGCACGTCGTCGTGGCTACGCCCGGCCGCGCGCTCGACCACATCAAGAAGGGCACGCTCGATCTCTCGCAGGTACGCGCGCTCGTCCTCGACGAAGCCGACGAAATGCTTGATCTGGGCTTTGCGGACGAACTCGAAGCGATTTTCGAGTCCCTTCCCGACTACGTGCAGACGGCGCTCTTTTCGGCCACGCTCCCGCCCAAGATCGCGCACATCGCCGAACGTCATCTCCACGACCCCGTGCGCATCCGCATCGCCCGCGAAAAGACGGCAGAAGGGGAAGCGCCCCGAGTTCCGCAAATTGCCTACGTGGTGGGGCGCAACTACCGTCTCGCCGCGCTCGGACGCATTCTTGACATTGAAAGCCCGGAACTCGCGATCATCTTTACGCGCACGCGCATGGAAGTCGACGACCTCACCGAGGCGTTACGCGCCCGCGGCTACGGCATTGAAGCACTCCACGGCGGACTTGATCAGCCCACGCGCGACCGCGTCATGAAGCGCGCCCGCTCGGGACAGATCGACGCCATCGTCGCCACCGACGTAGCCGCCCGAGGGATCGACCTCGAAAACCTCACGCACGTCATCAACTACGGCATTCCCGCCTCCGTCGAAACCTACGTGCACCGCATCGGACGCACGGGCCGTGCCGGCCGTACGGGAACCGCGATCACGATTCTCGAGCCGCGCGAACACCGTCACCTTCGAGCCATCGAACAAATCACCAAGGCGCGCATCGAAATCCGCAGCGTCCCGTCGGCCACCGACGTGCGCGCCAAGCGTCTCGAATCGATGCGAAAGCGCCTCGAAGACGTTCTCGAAGGAGGTGATCTCGACCGCTTCCACGTCATCGTCGAGTCGCTCGGCGATTCTTACGATGTCTTCGACATCGCCGCGGCGGCCATCAAACTTGCCGACGCCGTCGAGAGCGGTGAAGAAGACACGGCTGACATTCCGACCTTCGCGCCGTTCGAACGTCCCCGACGCGAGCGCTCCCCCAAGGAACGTCCGCACCGCGAACGCTCCCGCACGGCCGAGCCCGGCATGACGAGGCTCTATCTCAACGTAGGCCGACTCTCGAACGTGCGCCCGGCCGACCTCGTCGGCGCCATCGCCAACGAAGCGGACATTCCGGCCCGCGCAATCGGCAACATCGAAATCACCGAACGCTTCAGCCTCGTCGACGTGGCCGACGAACAGGCCGAGAAGGTACTCGCCGCCATGACGGGCGTGCGCATCAAGGGACGGGAAGTACAATGCCGTCGTGACAATGGTCCCATCCGTTCGGGAGAAGACCGCTTCCCGCAGCGCGGCCGCTCGGATCGCCGCGGTCCCCGCCGTTGATCTCGTCATTCACTACGCACTTGTCATGCCTCAAGATACATCATCCATCCGCCTGATCGTCGGGCTCGGCAATCCCGGTTCGGAGTACGAAGCCACGCGGCACAACTGCGGCTTTCAGATGCTCGACCTTCTCGCCGAAAAGTACGGCGGACGCTTTTCCGAAGACCGGAAGTTTTCCGGAGAAACCGCCCGCGTGCGCATTGAGGGAGAAGACGTGTGGCTCTTGAAGCCCACCACCTTCATGAACCGCTCGGGCATCGCCGTGCAGGCCATGGCTGCCTACTACAAGATCACGCCCGCGGAGATCCTCATAGTTCACGACGAACTCGATCTTCTCCCCGGAACGATGAAACTCAAGAAGGGCGGCGGCAACGCCGGCCACAACGGCCTCAAGAGCATCACCGCCCAGCTCGGAACGCCCGACTTCTGGCGCCTTCGCATCGGCATCGGGCACCCACGCACCTTCGGCTGGGCGCAGCAGGTGTTCGACTTCGTTCTCGCCGCTCCCTCGAGCGAACACCGCGAAGCCATCCGGCGAATGATGCGGGAGGCGCTCGGTGGCATTCCTCTTCTCGTGACGGGTGAATGGCAGCGGGCCGGCCGACATTTCGCCAAATTCGGCTCACTCCCGAAGCCCAAGGCCGAACCGGAAAGGACGCCCGAAGGAAAAACGGAGAAAAAAACCGAGGGAGTAGCCCAGTGAAGACCTGGCTCGTCAGCCGCTGTCTTCTCGGAGAAGCCTGCCGCTACGACGGCCAAGCGAAAGGAAACGACCGCATCCAAAGCCTTCTCAAGGGGAAGATCCGCATCGTGCCCGTCTGTCCCGAGTGCGACGGCGGCCTTCCGGTGCCCCGCACTCCCTCGGAAATCCAAGGTGGCGATGGGGCCGACGTCCTGCGGGGCGCGGCGCGCGTCGTTTCCGTCGACGGCGAGGACCGCACGGAAACTTTCGTGTGCGGAGCTCGTCTGGCCGTGGAGACCGCCCGACGCGAAGGTGCCGAAGTGGCTCTTCTCAAGGCCAAGAGTCCCTCCTGCGGGATCGGACGTATTTACGACGGAAGCTTCACGGGCAGGCTTCGCGAGGGCGATGGCGTCGCCGCTGCGGCCTTACGGGCCGCAGGCCTCGCGATTCACTCGGAAACGGATTTCCCCGCAGAAATTTGAATCCCGTGCCGGGCAACGCCTTTACAATACGGAAAAAAGTGTGACGCAGCTTGCGGCACCCATTCAACATTGACATCCATTCAAAAGAGAACAAGATTATGGGTTTGAAGTGTGGCATCGTCGGCCTGCCCAACGTCGGCAAGTCGACCATTTTCAATGCACTCACGAAGGCGGGCATCGCCGCGGAAAACTATCCCTTCTGCACGATCGAACCGAACACGGGCGTCGTCGAAGTGCCTGATCCGCGCCTTGCGGCCCTGGCGGAAATCGTCAAGCCCGAACGCATTGTGCCCGCGGTCGTGGAATTCGTCGACATCGCTGGTCTCGTCGCCGGAGCAAGCAAGGGCGAAGGCCTCGGCAATCAGTTCCTCGCCAACATCCGCGAATGCGACGCCATCGCGCACATCGTCCGTTGCTTCCAGGACGACAACATCGTTCACGTGGCCGGCCACATCAATCCGCTCGAGGACATTGCGGTGATCAACACCGAACTCGCGCTCGCCGACCTCGCCACCGTGGAAAAGGCCCTCAACCGCTATTCCAAGCAGGCGCGCCAAGGCGGCGACAAAGAAGCCCTCAAACTCGTTCTCGCCTGCGAAAAGCTCCTTCCTGCCCTGAACGAAGCGAAGGCCGCGCGTTCCGTTCCGCTCACCGAAGAAGAAATCGCCGTCCTTCGTCCGCTCTTCCTTCTTACGATCAAGCCCACGATGTACGTCGCCAACGTTGACGAACACGGCTTTGAAAACAATCCCCTCCTCGACGCCGTCAAGGAGCACGCCGCGGCCGAAAACGCGCCTGTCGTCGCCGTCTGCGCCAAGACCGAGGCTGAAATCGCCGATCTTGACGACGAAGACAAGCAGATGTTCCTCGAGGACATGGGCATGCACGAGCCAGGCCTGGATCGCGTGATCCGCGCCGGCTATGAGCTCCTCGGCCTGCAGACCTACTTCACGGCGGGCGTCAAGGAAGTCCGCGCCTGGACGATCCACAAGGGCGACACCGCTCCGCAGGCGGCCGGCGTGATTCACACCGACTTCGAGCGCGGCTTCATCCGCGCGCAGACCATTTCGTACGAGGACTACATTCACTACCGCGGCGAAAAGGGCGCGCAGGAAGCCGGCAAGATGCGCGCAGAAGGGAAGGACTACGTCGTCCGCGACGGCGACGTCATGAACTTCCTCTTCAATGTCTGATCGACGTCGTTCGAGGCACTGAGCCATGGCTACTGCGGCCCCCTCCAAGAAACGCGCGGAAATCGGCGCCCGTCTCAAGAGCGAACGCGAACGGCTCGGCTACACCGCCAAGCAGATCGCTCAGCTCATGGGCGTCACGCTCGACGTGTACACGACGTACGAAACCGGACAGGGCGACCCGGGCGTTTATCGACTGCCCCGGCTCTCGGCCTGCGGCTTCGACGTCCTCTACATTCTCACGGCGCAGAGACACCGTCCAATGGAGGAGGAAAACGAGTTGCTCTCACGCTTCCGGGAGCTCTCGCAGCGGGGGCGCGCCTCGGTCTTCACCACCATTGATGCGCTTGAACGGCTCGCACCGAACCTGCGCAAGGAATTCAACAAGCGCTTCCGCAGTTGATTTTCTCCACGAAACGGCCCGAAAGGGCCGTTTCGCTTTTCTCCGTCTGCACCGACTTCTCCGAGAACCGTGTTACAAACAGCAATAGACTGTCTTTCACATGGCGCACACATCGATAAAAATGTGCTAATATTCATTCAATCGCAATAAAACACATTCTCATCTGGAGGAATGTCCCATGTCTCTCTTGAACACCCAGGTTCTCCCGTTTGAAGCTGAAGCCTTCCATCAGGGCCAGTTCGTGAAGGTTACCGAAGAGGATCTGAAGGGCCGCTGGTCGATCTTCTTCTTTTACCCCGCCGACTTCACGTTCGTCTGTCCGACCGAACTGGAAGACCTCGCCGAACACTACGAAGAATTCCGCAAGCTCGGCGTCGAGATCTACGCCGTTTCGACCGACTCGCACTTCACCCACAAGGCCTGGCATGAAAGCTCCGCCGCAGTGGGCAAGGTTGCCTTTCCGATGCTCGGCGATCCGACGCAGAAGCTCTCGAAGAACTTTGAAGTGCTCATCGAGGCAGACGGCATGGCCGAACGCGGCACCTTCGTCGTGAACCCCGAAGGTAAGATCGTCGTGATGGAAATCCACGACGGCGGCATCGGCCGCAACGCCGCCGAACTCCTGCGCAAGGTCGAGGCTGCGCAGTACGTCGCCGCCAACCCCGGCGAAGTCTGCCCCGCCAAGTGGCGCCCGGGCGACGCGACGCTCACGCCCTCGCTCGACCTCGTCGGCAAGATCTGATCGTCCTCTTCTGAGGCAAGGCCGCTCCTTCGGGCGGCCTTTTTCTTCATTCCTCTCATTGATCAAGGATTCCGCCATGCTTGACGCTGGTCTGCAAAATCAACTGCGCGCCTACTTCACCAAGCTGCGACGCCCTGTCCGCCTCATCGCCACGCTCAACGAAAGCGAAACGGCCCGCGAAATGAAAACGCTCCTCAAGGAGGTCGCCGCGCTCTCCGAGCTTCTCTCCTACGAGGAAACGCTCGACCCGACTCTTTCGCGTCCCTCCTTTCAAATCACTTCGCCAGAGCGGAAAATCGGCATTCACTTTGCCGCCCTTCCGATGGGACACGAATTCTCGTCCTTCGTGCTTGCGCTCCTGCAGGCGGGTGGACACCCCGTCAAGGCGGAAGCTGAAACGCTCGAGGCCATCCGTTCGCTCTCGGGACCGCTCTCCTTTGAAGTCTTCATTTCGCTTTCCTGCCACAACTGTCCCGACGTCGTGCAGGCGCTCAATCTTATGGCGGTGGAAAACCGAAACGTCACCGTCGTCACGATCGACGGCGCGCTCGCGCAGGAGGAAGCCAAGGCCCGCCGCGTGATGGCCGTACCCACCGTCTTCCTCAACGGCGAACTCTTCCTAAGCGGAAGAAAGACGCTCGAGGAAATCGTGGCGCTCCTTGATGAAAACACCGTCCGCCGCAAAGCCGAAAAGCTTTCTGCCGCACTTCCCTACGACGTCCTTGTCGTCGGAGGGGGGCCGGCGGGCGCCACCGCCGCCATCTACGCCGTTCGCAAAGGCCTTCGCACGGGACTCGTCGCCGAACGTCTCGGGGGACAGCTGCACGAAACGAGCGAAGTGGCCAACTTCACGTCGATTCTCTCGACGCCGGGTTCGCGCCTTGCCGACAACATCGAGGCCCATCTGAAGAGTTATCCGATCGAACTCCACACCGCCGAGCGCGCGGCCTCAGTCGAGCGCGATGGCGACCTTTGGGTGCTCGTGACCGAAAGCGGTGCGCGCCTACGCGCGCGCACGCTTATCGCCGCCACGGGGGCGAGCTGGCGCCGTCTCAACGTACCCGGAGAGAAAGACTTCCTCGGTCGGGGCGTAGCCTTCTGCCCCCACTGCGACGGACCGCTTTACCGCGGCAAACGCGTCGCCGTCATCGGAGGCGGTAATTCGGGCGTCGAAGCCGCGATCGATCTTGCCGGGGTCGCTTCCCACGTTACGCTTCTGCACCGCAGCGCGGCCCTCAAGGCGGACAACGTACTCAAGAAAAAGCTCTCCTCCCTGTCGAACGTCACGGTGCTCACCGAAGCGCGTACGTGCGCCTTCGAGGGCGACGACGGCCTTCTTACGGGCCTTCGCTATGAGGACGCCTCGGGCACAGAGCACCGGCTCGACGTGGAGGGCGTCTTCGTGCAGATCGGTCTCACGCCCAACACGACGTGGCTCTCCGACGCCGTCACGCTCAACACCTACGGCGAAATTCCGGTCGACGCCCGGTGCGCCACGACCGCTCCGGGCCTCTTTGCGGCGGGCGACTGCACGGATGTTCCCTTCAAGCAGATCGTCATCGGTCTCGGCGAGGGCGCCAAAGCGGGGCTGAGCGCATTTGAGCACCTGATCCGTCACGACGTGGCCTAAAGACGTATCGGATACAATGGCAGATACTTTTCTTCGGAAACTCTGCCATTCCCATGTCCGTGACGAAAACCTCCGTCCAGCGCATTCTGCGCGGCTTTCTCTTCCTCGGCTGCTTCGCTGCAGCGGTCCTGCTCGCCGGAGTGGCCGCGCTCTATTTCCTCGTCACGCCCGACCGCATCGCCGCACGCATCACGGAAGTCGTCGAACGCGAACTCGGCCTCGAGCTCTCCATGAGCGCGTCGCCGAGCGTTCGACACCTTCCGGAGCTCGTTGTCACGATTCCCGAGTCCACGCTCAAGAAACCCGGTCACGACGACTGGCAACTTTCCCTCAAGAGCGCTCAAATCACCCTCCATCCTCTGGCCGTGTTCGCGCAGTCTCCCAAGATCCGAGAGCTACGAGTCGTCAAGCCCGCACTCGCCATGCCGGAGGAAGAGTTCTTCACGCGCCTCAACGAACCCTATCTCGTCTCGACGCTCGGCTTCGACATGGCTGCCTTCGTCGTCGAATCGGGTTCCGTCACGCTTCTGAGCGAGAAACCCGCGATGGCAAGCGACCTCTCCGTGCGCCTCGCGAATCTCTCCGAAACGGGCGCCCAAGCCTTCCTTTCGGGCCACTGCGAACGCAACGGCTTCTCGGGCGTCTTCCAACTTTCGGCGGATGCACGCTGGCCAACGGGACTTGGCGACCTCACGCTCGAAGATCCGATCGTAAAATTCAAGGGACTGCGCAACGGAAAGGAATGGCAGTTGCGATGGAGCGCTGAAAAACTCACGCGCGAAAACTTCCGCGCCTGGCACATGACGCGCCCCGACCTGAGAACCGACGTCAACGGCCAAGTATTTTCGGTCTCCGCCAACACCTGGGACTGGAAGGGCGGCGCCTGGACGAGCCGGGAAGCCCTCCTTTCGACCGACCTGACGTGGAACGGCGACGCGGTGAACTGGCGAGCCATGGGGAATCCTTCCCGCGACGAAAAAGGTTTTCTGCACTGGCCGGACCTTCGCCTCGTTGCCCCCCATCCGAGCGGCGCGACCGAACTCTCAGGCGCGCTCTCGCTCACTCGCGAACGGACGGGGCGGATTTCGCTCTCGGGCACTCTCTTGGGCAGTCCCGCAAAGTTGGAGGCAGACATCGCCCGCGCCTTTTCCGAAACGCTCGACAAAAGCCCGCGCCCCCGACTCGAGGGATCGCTCCGGCTCGGCACCCAGGAGGGAGCTCTCTGGCTGGCGCTCGAGCGATCGGGCTTCCTTTCGCTCTTTGATTTCTCGGGCGACGTGTCGATTGCCGGCTTTCAGCGCGACAACGCACTGCGGGAGCTTTCCGCCGCCGTCCAGCTCCTGAACGGAGACCTCACGATCTCCGAAGGACGGGGCCGTCTCTACGGCGGCGCCATGACGTTTGACGCGCACAGACGCTCCGACGGCTCCTGGAGCGCCTCGATTCAGGCGGAAAACGTCGAAACCGCTGATTTCCTTGCGCGCTCCTTCGGCAGGTCGCCCGTTTCCGGCAAGGCCGAAGTCACCCTTCAGGCCTCGGGACACTTCCGTCACCCCGAGGAACCCGTCGACCTGACGGCGGAGGTTTCGGTGGCCGACGCAAATCTTCGCGGCCTTGATCTCGACCGCGCCTACGATCTTTTGATTGAAGAGCGAAGCGACACGCTCCCCGTCGAAGTGCTCGCGAACGATGCGTCGACAACCGTTCGCAAAGTGCGCTTCCGTCTTGCCGGGCATCCCGCCGATCTGCTCGTGACCGACGGCCGCATGGAGGGAGAAGGCTGGCGGGCGGAGTTCGGAGGTTCTCTGCCGCCGCTACGCCCGCAGTGGCTCGGTACCTTCCGGTGGGAAGCTTCGGGATCGGTGCCGGCTCTGGAACTTCCCTGGCACTTTGAAAAGCCCGTCGAACACAACGAAAGCGGTTGGCGCCTCTCCTGGGCTCAGACCGCCTCCGCCGTGCGAAACGCCCTGGGAGAAGATCCCTGGAGTCTCGAGACGCTCGAACGCCGCGCAAAGCGCGCCTGGCTCAATCTGCGCGACCGAATCGACAACTTTGAATTTTCCGCGCCCGACTTCTCGGACCTGAAGGAAAAGTTCTACGACTGGCTCCCCTTCACGACGAAGGAGACGCCCGCCGAACCACCGACGGGCGGCGCCGTCTGATCAGCGGCGGCCTTCGCGGGCCCGCACAAGCGCCCGATAGACCTCGGGCGCAACGAAGCGCGCCGCCTCTTCACCGCCGAGAAGCGCGATCTCGCGCACGAAGGTACCGCTCACGAACTGATAGGTGTCAGAGGGCGTCAGAAACACCGTCTCTACGTCGGGCATGAGCTGACGGTTCATGCCCGCCATCTGAAATTCCGCCTCGAAATCGCTGACCGCCCGCGCTCCGCGGACAATCACTTTGGCACCCTCCGTACGGACGAGATCCTTGAGCAGCCCCGTGAAGCTCTTCACTTTCACGTTGGGAAAGGGCTTCACCACGAGGCGAGCGAGCTCGAGACGCTCCTCTAGGCTCAGAAGGGGACGCTTCTTTTCGCTTGCTGCCACGGCCACGAGCACCGTGGGGAAAATCCCCGCCGCACGCCGAACGATGTCGACGTGCCCGTTCGTGATGGGATCGAAGGTTCCGGGATAAATGGCAAACGTCATGCCTCCTCCTTGAGGGGTTTGGCCAAAGGGGCGAGCGGAGAATCGATGCGGGTGAGAAGCTGATAGTGCACGACGCCCGCCCGCGATCCGCGAACGCGAAGAAGCCCCAGCGCCGCAAGCTTCTCTTCGGAAAGATATTCGTCGGGCGTCTCCACGTAGAGAAGTCCCGCCTTGCTCAAGCGGGGAAGCACAGCGACAACGGCCTTCTCCTGCAGATTCGCGTCGTAGGGCGGATCGATGAAGACGAGGTCGAAGGTCTCCCGGGTGCGGCCAAGAAATTCAAAGGCGTCTCCCGCATGCACGCGGCAGCGGTCTGCGGCGCCGAATTTTTCGACGTTTTTGCGCAGCGACGCCACCGCTCCCCGGTGCCGTTCGACCCAATCCACGGACGCAGCTCCGCGGCTCGCCGCTTCAAACCCCAATACGCCGCTTCCGGCAAAGAGATCGAGCACTCGACACCCCGCAAGGTCGCCGAGAAGATGGCGCACCCAGTCAAAGAGCGTCCCGCGCACGCGGTCGGGCGTGGGACGAAGCCCCTCGGCGTCGGGCACGGCGAGCGGGCTATGACGCCACATTCCCGCCGAAATCCGCACGACGCCCGCTCCCCTTGAAGACGGACGGGTTGCTAAACTTCTTCTACCGACCTCACGGCCGGATTTTTCCGATTTTTTCTTATTTGCCATTCAAAAACGAACACTTATGGGTTTTGGTTCTTCGGAAGGTTGGCTTTCCCGACTGAAAAAAGGTTTGGACAGAACGCGCGTCAACATCGTCGGTCTTTTCTCCGGCGGCGTCGTGGATGAGGATTTCCTCGAAGAGTTGGAGTTCGCGCTCATTACGGCCGACATCGGCGTCGAGACCTCCTCGCGTATCCTACAACGTTTGCGCGACGAAATTAAATTGAAGGGACTGCGCACGCAGGAAGAGGTCCGCCGCGCCCTTCGGGATCAAATCGAAGCGATTCTCGCCCCCTCGGAAGTGCCCTTCAACGTGGACCGGCCCGCACCGCTCGTCATGATGATGACGGGCGTCAACGGCGCCGGCAAGACCACGACCATCGGGAAACTGTCGAAATTCTTCGCAGCCGTTGAAAAGACCGTTCTTCTCGCCGCGGGCGACACCTTCCGCGCCGCCGCGCGCGAACAGCTTGCCGTCTGGGGCGAAAGGAACCGCATCGACGTCATTTCCCAAGAAGGGGGCGACCCCGCCGCCGTTGCTTTCGACGCCGTCAACGCGGCCAAGGCCCGGGGCATCGACGTCGTGATCGTGGACACGGCCGGACGCCTCCCCACGCAGCTCCATCTCATGGAAGAACTGCGCCGCATTCACCGAGCCCAGGCCAAGGCGCTCGAAGGCGCCCCGCACGAGGTGCTCCTCGTCGTGGACGGCACGAACGGTCAGAACGCCCTCATGCAGGTGAAGGCTTTTGACGCGGCCGTCACACTCTCGGGCCTTATCATCACCAAGCTCGACGGAACCGCCAAGGGAGGCGTCCTCGTGGCCATTGCCGACATGCGGCGCGACAATCCCCTTCCGATCTACTTCGTCGGCGTCGGCGAAAAGCTCGACGACCTTCAGCCCTTCCGTGCCCGTGCGTTCGCCAACGCGCTCGTCGGACTTGAAGAAGACGAATCCGCGGAGTAAACCGTGTCGCCGACCGACCTCCTCGCCGTCGTAGATCTCGGAAGCAACAGCTTCCGGCTCGAAATCGCCCGGCTCGAAGAAAACCGTCTTCTCTCGCTCCTTTACCGCAAGGAAACCGTAAGGCTTGCGGGCGGTTTCGCCCCCGACGGAACGCTTACGCCCGACATGGAGAGCCGCGCGCTTGCCGCGCTCACCCGCTTCCGCGAGTGCCTTTTGGGCGTGGCGCCCGAAAACGTCCTCGTCGTCGGCACTCATGCGATGCGCCGTGCCTCGCAGAACACCGCGTTTCTGCGGGCGGCCGAGCGGGCGCTCGGCGCTCCCATCGAGATCATCTCGGGAGAACGGGAGGCGTCCTTCGCCTTTTCCGGTGCGGTTCGCTCGCTTCCATACAGCGCCGAGGAACGGCTCGTCGTCGACATCGGCGGCGGAAGCACCGAAATGGCGTCGGGACACGGAACAACGATCGGGCGCTCGGCAAGTTATCCCGTCGGATGCGTAAGCGCTTCGATCGGGTTCTTCCCCGACGGACGAATCACCCCCGACCGGCAGGAGGCGGCTCTCGCGCACGCCATGACGGTGCTCGCAGACGCGGCGAAGACCTTTCCGGGCGCCTCCTCGTCCGAAGCCTACATGACGGCAGGCACTTTCCGAGCCGTCGTGGAGACCTGCCGCAATCTCGGCTGGACGAAGGATGAGGTCCGTCTCGAACACATTGAGGAACTCATTGCCCGGCTTCTTCGCTCCAAAGGGCGCTTTGCCCAAGCCTTCCCAGGCATGCGCGCGGACCGCTACGAGGTCATCGCCGGAGGGCTCACGGTTCTGCAGGCCGTCTACCGTACACTCGGACTGAGCGAAGCCCGGCTCTCGCAGGGCGGCGTCCGGGTGGGCCTTCTCTACGAACTCCTCGGAAATCCTCCCTATCGGGACGAAAGGGAGGACTCTGTTCGCGATCTTGCACGTCGTCTTTCGCTCGATATCCATCAGGGCGAACGGGCTGCGTTCTGGGCCAAGCACCTTCTCTCCCTTCTCGCACCCGAAGCATCGGAGAGCCTGCGTCGAAATTTGCGCGCGGCGGCCTTGCTTCACGAAGCGGGGCAGGCGATCACCGGTCACAACGCCCCTCGGATCGCCGCACAGTTGATGCGGAACTGGACGTTGGCGGGTGTCGCGCGCGCGGACCGCTTCGAAACGGCGAACCTTCTGCAGTGGCAGGAAGGACCTCTCCCCGAAGATCCGAGTCCCGACGAAGACGATCCCTTCTGGCGAGCCGTTCTGGCTCTGCGCCTCGCCCTCGTCTTTCTTCAGGCCCGCATCGAGCCCTCCTTCCCCGACATGCGGTACGATGAATCCTCGGACACTCTGACGCTGCCCGCAACCTGGCTGCAAGGCCGACCGCTCACCAATCAATGCCTGTACGAAGAGGAGGAGCGTTGGAAAGACGCCGGACTCTCCCTTCGCATCTGCCGAGAATAACCCGTGTACAGCGAACCGCCCCTTTTCGAATTCCGACAGGTCGGCGTATCGATCGACGACGTCGTACGCCTAGAGAACCTCTCGTTTTCCGCCTTTCGCGGAGAATTTGTGTTGCTTCACGGTTCCACGGGAAGCGGCAAGACGCTCGTTCTTGAAATGCTGAGCGGTCTGCGCAAGCCCACGAAGGGCGAGGTGATCGTGGCGGGCGACCGCATCAACGACTACAACGAACTCGAGCGGCGCTCGCTTCGCCGTTCCATGGGCATCATGATGCAGGGCGGTCTTCTGCTTGAAGACCGAAGCGTGCTCGAAAACGTGCTGATTCCCGCTGTCGTGGCGGAGGAGTCTTTCCGCGAAGCCCGCACCAGGGCGCGTATTGCGCTCGAGAAGTGCGGACTTGCCGCGCTCGCGGACCTTCGCCCCCACGAACTTTCGGCCGGTCAACGACAGCTCGCCATGCTCGCGCGGGCCGTCGTAAACCGTCCCGCCCTCATTCTCGCCGACGAACCCGCGGCGCACCTAGACGACCGAAACGCGCAGACGCTCATCGACCTTCTCGGCATGTTCGCCCAGGCGGGCGTCACGGTTTTCCTTGCGAGTCACCGCATTCCCCGTCCGCGTCACTTCAAGGTTCGCGTCATCGAACTCGACACTGCCGCAGGGAGAGAATGATGTTTACCTCCTACGCATGGGCCTTCAAGGAAACCTGGCGGGGACTGTGCCGCGACGGCCGGATGCTCGCCCTGGCGACGATGCTCGCCGGATTCGCCCTTTCCGTACCGCTTTTCATCTTCACGGTCGTCTACGGGATTTCCGAACCGATCCGCTCGCTACCCACGTCCGTAGAAATCAGTGTCTTTACGACGGACAAGGCCGACGTCAAGATGCTTGCCGAAGAGATCGAAGAACTCCCTGAAATCGAAACGGTCCGCCACATTCCGAAAGAAACCGCCTTTCGGGAACTGAACGAAGGACTCGGCGTCAAGCGCAGCAAGATGCACAATCCCTTGCCCGACCTGCTCGTCGCCACCGTGGACGACCGGGCCGCACCCGAAGAAATTGAAAAAACGGCCGCCGCCATGGAAAAGCTCGAGGGCGTCGACATGATCGCCTACGAAAGCGAATGGCACACCAAACTCACGGTCCTCGCCGACGTGGCCCGCACGGGGCTTCTGTTTCTCGGCGGTACCATTTTTCTGCTCGTTTCGCTCGTCTTGTGGGCTGCCCTGCGCATGACGACCCTTTCTGCGCGCACCGAAATGCGGGCGCTCTACCTCTTTGGCGCAACGCCCCTTTTCGCGATCCGGCCCTGGGCCTGGCGAGGTATGCTCGTCATGTTCGCGGGCGCGCTTCTCGCCATCCTCATCACGGCTTCGGGCATTCATGTTCTCTCCGGTCCGATTGCCGAAGCTGCGGCGATCTACGATACGCCCCTGCGTCTCGCCCTGCCGCCCGTCCTCTGGTGCACATATTTCGTCGCTTTCTCCGCCTTTGCGGGCGGACTCATCGCAGCTTTTTCGGCCCTAGGCTCGTGGCACTCGGTCCACTGACAGTGGTGGTAGCATAAGATTCGACTTTTCTTTTATCCCGAACGCATGAGCCAAAATACACAGGACACCACGCCACTTCTCCCCGCGCCTCCGACCGGGGAGACCCCGCTTCTCGCCGCTCCGAAGAAAGCGACGGGACGGGCCGTCGTGCCCTACCGAGCCCCGAAGCCACCGTCTTTGGTGGGCATCGGCGACCTTGAGGCCTATCTGCGCTTTGCCGAAGCGGCGCCCATGCTTTCGCCCGAAGAAGAACATTCTCTGGCGCTCGCCATTCACGCGAGCAACGACCGCGAAGCGTTGCAGAAGCTCATTATCAGCCACCTGCGCCTCGTCATCTCCATCGCGCGCGGCTATCTCGGCTACGGCCTTCCCTATGCGGATCTCATTCAGGAAGGGAACATCGGCCTCATGAAGGCCGTCGCTCACTTCGATCCGAACCGCGGAAACCGCCTGATGACCTTCGCCGTGCACTGGATCCGCTCCGAAATTCAGGAGTACGTTATCCGCAATTGGCGCATGGTCAAGATGGCCACGACCAAAAATCAGCGCAAGCTCTTTTTCAATCTTCGGCAGCTCAAGGAAGACACGCGCCTCGCGCTCACGAACGAACAGGCAAACCGCATTGCGCTTACGCTCGACGTTAAGCCCAAAGAAGTCTTCGAAATGGAAGAGCGCATGTACGGACAGGACACGAGCCTTGAAACTCCGTCGTCCGCGTCCGACGACGAACGCGACGCGATGACGCCCGCCGACTGGCTCACGCGTGAAGACGACACGCCCGAAGCCATACTCGAAGCCAAGGAAAGGGAGCGTCTCGAAGACGAAGGCATCTACACGGCGCTTCATTCGCTCGACGAGCGAAGCCGCCGCGTCATCGAGGCGCGCTACCTGCACCGCAATGCCGACGGCGTCGCCAAGCCCGTCACGTTGCAGGAGCTCGCCGACGAACTCGGCGTGTCCGCCGAACGCGTCCGTCAGATCGAAAAGAACGCGCTCAAAAAGATGCGCCTCGCACTCGAAGAAGAAAATTCCCTCTGAAAGCCATGTTTCACGTCGTACTCGTCCATCCGGAAATTCCGCCTAACACGGGCAACGTCATTCGTTTGTGCGCCAATACGGGCGCGGAACTCCATCTGATCGAGCCGCTCGGCTTTTCGATGGAAGACAAGCACATGCGCCGCGCGGGGCTCGACTATCACGAGTATGCCGACGTTCGCACGCATGCTTCGTGGGAGGCCTTTCTCGAAACCTGCCGCCCGGACTTCGGGCGCATGTTCGCCATGACGACGAAGGGATCGCGCCCCTTCGCCGAGGTTTCCTTCCGGGACGGAGACTGGTTTGTGTTCGGGGCCGAGAGCAAAGGACTTCCCGAAGCGCTGCGCGAAACGTTTCCGCCCGAACAGCGCATCCGGCTCCCCATGCGACCTGGCAACCGCTCGCTCAATCTGAGCAACACGGTGGCCGTCACGGTGTTTGAGGCGTGGCGTCAAAACGGCTACACGGGCGGCGTCTGAGCCGCCCGAAACGGAAGAATCAGTTCTCTCCGAGTTCTTCCTTGTCGATGCCGTGCTCGATGGCGTAGACCGCCGCCTGAACGCGACTCGTGAGATTGAGCTTGCGCAAAATGCTCTGCACGTGCACCTTCACGGTCGATTCGGCCAGATTTAGGCCACGTGCGACCTCCTTGTTGGAGAGACCGCGGGCGATCCAGGCGAGCGCCTGCCTTTCGCGGCGCGTCAGAACGGAGGGATCCACGGCCGAAGGCAGGCTCGTCGATCGCACCGGGCGGGCGGAGGGTTTCGCCGCGGGCGCCGCCTGCGGCGCCGCGACACCCGGTTGCTGAGGCATGTGGCTGAAAGTCGCCTTGAAGCGCTCGAGGAACTTCGTCATCATCTGCGGCGACATGATGCTCTCCCCTTGCGCGGCCGTGCGCACGGCGCGCAGGAGAAAATCCTGATCGATGTTCTTGAGGAGATAGCCGCGCGCACCCATAGCGAGACATTCGCTCAGAAGCGCCGTGTCTTCGCTCACCGTCAGCATGAGGATGGCCAGATTCGGATGCGCCTCGTGCACCTGTTCGAGCACGTCGCGACCGTTCATGCTCGGCATGTCCATGTCGAGCAACATCACGTCGGCCTCCACCGTGTCGGCGAGCTTTACGCCCTCCAAACCGTCGCTCGCCTCGCCGACGACTTCGAAATCGTCCTGGCGCTGCAGAAGCGCCTTGACGCCGCTACGAAACAACGTGTGGTCGTCCACGAGAAGAATTCGAATGTGATTCATGCCTTGCCTCTATCCTGGTGTTCTTCCTGTCGGCCGTCCGGAGGCTTTGCGCGCGAGGCGCCCTGTCCGGATTCCGCCCTCTCTCACGGCCCGGAAACGGTCATTCCGGAGCCGAAGAGCAAACTTTTTTTATTTTACCAATCCCGATCTCCGTTCATCAGGACCGATGCGCCCCTCTTTGTCCGAGGGCAAAGAACACAAAACCCGCAGGGCTCGGGCACTGCGGGTTTTGTTCTGCGTCGGAGACGGAAGTCAACTAGCCTTGGCGGCGTCGGCCTGAGCGGCCTGCTGCGCGAGACGCTGCTGATAGAGCATTTCAAAGTTGACTTCGGGCAGATGAACGGGCGGAACGTTCGCGCGCGTCATCAGGTCGGCGAGGTTGCCGCGCAGATACGGGTAAACCATCGTCGGACAGAGGACGTTCGTAACGTGCTGAACGGCTTCCTGCGGGATGTTCTGGATGACGAAGAGTCCGGACTGCTTGCCTTCGACGAGAATGATCGTGTGTTCGCCGGCCTTGACCGTGATGGTGCCGCGGACGGTCACGTCAAAGAGATTTTCCTGAACGACCGTCTGGCTCACCTCGAACTGAATATCGACCTGCGGCTGTTCCTGCTGCGGCTGCATCAGAATCTGCGGAGCGTTGGGCATTTCGAGCGAAGCGTCCTTCAGGTAGCAACGTTGCATCTGGAAAACGGGCTGCTGGGCTTCCTGCTGTTCGTTTTCGGCGTTCTGAATCTCGTTTTCAGCCATTTTTCTTTCCTTTCATGTGTCCGGAACGTGCCGGAACGAAAATTGGGGTGGGACGCACGACGGCGCCCCGCATTCCTTCACATGGGGACGAATCCCCGAATTTCAAGATTATTCGAGGGGCATCCCTTCTTTCTGCCACGCGAAGAGACCGTTCTCAAGGATGTAGACCTTCTCGAACCCGACGCCGCGAAGGAGTTGCGCGACGGTCTTGGAGAGACCGCCCGTGCGGTCCACGAGCACGACGGGACGGCTCTTGTCGAGTTCGCCGAGACGGTTCTGAATCTGATCGGCGGGAATGTTTCGCGAAGCGGCGATGCGCGTGCGGCGATAGTCGTCGGCCTTCCGCACGTCAATGATGACGCCGTTTTCCTTGTTGACGATTTCCGTCAGACGCTTGGGCGACACCATCGGGGCGTAGCGGCGCGTGTTGATGACGGGCATTGCGAGGGCGATCACCGTGATGAGGATCACGATGATGAGAAGGGAGTTGTCGAGAAGAAATTGCATTTGTTTCTTAGCTTTGAGAGTGACGGGTGATCCGTTCACGCGATTATATCGGCTTTCTTGCGCCGTCCGCCCTTTTGCCGAGACGCTCGGGAAGTCGACGTGTTAGAGTTTTTCCTATCGCTTCACTTTTCCTTCGGGGTCTCACCGTGCCGATACTTCGGGTGCTCACGCTCGCTACGCTTTCCCTCGTCCTTCTTGCGGGACCGGGCGCCGTCGACGTGTCGAACGCGGCCGCACCCTCGAGCACCCGTCAGAAGGCCGACGCCGAATCGCAAAAGTCAAAGGTTCAGTCGCGCCTCTCCACCCTGCAGAAGTCACTCAAGGCCAACGAAGCCAAAAGCGAAGAAACCGCAAAGGCTCTGAAGGAGGCGGATCAGGCGATTTCCCGCGTCAACCGAAAGTTGCGGGAACTCAACGCCAAAAAAGAAAAGGCCCACACCCGTCTCAAGGATCTCGAAGACGACCGCAAAAACGTCGACGGACGCAGAGCACAGGCGTCGCAGCACGTGCGCACCATCGCCCGAGCACAGTACCTGAACCTCAAGCAGCCTGTCTGGCAGCGTTTCCTAGACGGCGCCAATCCGAGTGAAGTCGTTCGGGAACGGGCGTCGCTTCGCTATCTCGCCCGCGAAGAAACGCGCGCGCTCTCTCTTCTGGACAGCCGTCAAAAGGAAATCGACCGTCTGACCAAGGCCGCGCAGGACGAGCAGAAGAATCTCGACCGCATCGCTCGGGAAGAGCGGGACAGCCGGCAGGAACTCGTCCGGGAGAAATCGGTTCGGGAGAAGACGCTCAAAAGTCTTCAGGGCGAAATCCGTTCGCAGCAGGCCGACATCAACAAACTCCGCAAGGACGAGCAGCGTCTGGGCTCCCTCATCGCGAACCTCGACAAGAAGATCGAATCCGAACGCCGGGCCGCCGAAGCGCGGCAACGCGCGGCACAGGCAGAAAAAGCGAAGAAGGCCCGAAGCGGCGGCTCGAACAAAACGTCCCCCGTGCGGCACCGCGGCGGATCCGCAAAGTTCGCGTCGCTCAAAGGCAAACTCACCCGCCCGTCCATGGGCCGCATCGTGGCGCGCTACGGTGCAAAGCGCGGCGCCCAGGCCAAATGGCAGGGGCTTCTCTTTCGCGCGCCCGAAGGCTCCGACGTACGCGCCTGCGCCGACGGAACGGTCGTGTTTTCCGACTGGCTTCGCGGATTCGGCAACCTCATCATCGTCGACCACGGCGGCACCTACATGACCGTCTACGCCAACAACGAATCGATTTTCAAAAATGTGGGGGACCGCGTTAAACAAGGCGAAACAATTAGCTCCGTCGGACGTTCAGGAGGCGATCAGGACGCGGGCTTATACTTCGAGCTCCGCTACAAAGGGAAGCCTGTGAATCCCAGCGCCTGGCTCTCGCCAAAATAAAACGCGGTCCGACACTCTTACCGAACCACTTCGAACATGTTCAACAATTTTCGCGCCCTAACTCTCATCGGCATCGGCGCCGTCGCCGGCGCCATCGGCTCCGTGGGTCTGCAGGCTTGTGCCGAAAACAAGGTTCTGGATCTTCCGCTTCAGGAAATCCGTCAGTTCACGAGCGTCTTCAACGCCGTGAAGGACTACTACGTCGAAGACGTAACCGACAACAAGCTCCTGCAGCTTGCCGTGGAGGGGATGGTGAGCGGGCTTGACCCGCACTCGAACTTCCTCGACGTGGAAGGCTTCAAGGACATGAACGAAAGCACCCAGGGCGCTTTCGGCGGCCTCGGTCTCGAGGTAACGAAGGATCCCGCGGGCGTGCGCGTGATTTCGCCCATCGACGACACGCCGGCCGCCCGTGCGGGCGTCCGCGCCGGGGACATCATCACGAAGATCGACGGCGAGTCAGTCGCCGACGTGACCCTCAACGACGCCGTCAAGCGCATGCGCGGCGAGCCTGACACCAAGATCGAACTCACCGTCGCCCGCAAGGGAGAAATGAAGCCCCTCACCTTCCACCTGACGCGCGCCATCATCAAGACGCAGTCGGTCAAGATGCAAAAGCTTGACGGGGGGTTCGGCTATATCCGCATTTCGCAGTTCCAGGAACGCACGACCGAGGATCTTGCCAAGTATCTCAACGAACTTGCCGAAGCAAAATCTCTGAAGGGTCTCGTTCTCGACCTGCGCAACGACCCGGGCGGCCTTCTGCAGGCCGCTATCGGCGTATCCGCCGCCTTTCTTCCCCCCAACACCGACGTGGTGTCGACGAAGGGACGAGCCCCTCAGTCCGACTACGTTTTCAAGGCAATCGAATCTGACTACCGCAGCGGCAACGCCGTGCGGGCGCTCGCCGATCTCACGCCGTTGGCGAAGACCGTGCCGATCGTCGTGCTCATCAACTCCTCCTCGGCCTCCGCCTCCGAAATCGTGGCGGGCGCCCTACAGGACCACAAACGCGCCGTCATCATGGGCGATCGCTCCTTCGGGAAGGGTTCCGTGCAGACCATTCTGCCGATGACCTTCGGCGACAAGACGGTCGGCGTGAAGCTCACGACGGCCCGCTACTACACGCCCTCGGGCCGATCGATTCAGGCCAAGGGCATCGTGCCCGACGTGTTTGTGGACGACACGCCCGTCGGAAACTATCCCTCCTTCCAGGTCCGCGAATCCGATCTTTCGCACCATCTCGTCAACGAAAACGAGAGCGAAACGGAAGCGAAGAAGAAACTCGACGAACTCCCTTACGGTGACGAAGACGTGGTCGACATGCCCGACTACACGTACTTCTTCGGGGACGAAAAGGATTGGCAACTGCAGCAGGCCGTCCGTCAACTCAAGGGCGAAAAGGTCGAGGTTTCCAAGTACCGCGGAAAGCCCCGCAAGGAAGTGGCGGCGATGAAGAAGGCCGAGGCCGAAAAGAAGAAGGCCGAAGAGGCGAAGAAAACCAAGGACGCCGACAGCGACAAAAACAAGAAGGAAACGAAGGAAGAACCGCAGAAGAAGTAAGGTTTCCCTCTCCTTACCCCACGGGGCGCGCGGCATTCAGCCCGTGCGCCCTTTTTTCTTCTCCGTAGGACGAGACACACGATGCACCCCGAACTCATTGAACGACTAAGTCGACAGACCCTTCTTCCGCAGATCGGCGAGGAGGGCCGCGACCGAATCGCCTCCGCGCGTTTCCTCGTGATCGGCGCTGGCGGACTAGGCTCTCCCGCCCTGCAGTATCTCGCCGCCTCGGGCGCCGTCCGTATTACGGTCGCCGACGGTGATGAGGTGTCGTCTTCGAACCTCTCGCGCCAACTTCTCCATGACGAGAGCCGTCTCGGCATGAACAAAGCCGAGAGCGCGGCCGTCGCGATCGCACGCATCAATCCCTTTGCGGAGGTCACAAGCGTGCCGCGTTATGTTTCGTCGCTAGAGCTCGCGGCGCTCGCCGGGCAATGCGAGGTTGTTCTCGACTGCTCGGACAACCTCGCCACGCGCTTTGCCGTCAACGACGCCTGCGTGAAGGCCCGTACTCCACTCGTCTACGGCTCCGCCGTCGGTTTTTCCGGACAAGCCTCCGTCTTCGACTTCCGTCGCGAGGATTCCCCCTGTCTGCGCTGCATCTTTGAACCCGACGTCGCCGAAAACGACGTCAAGGCGGCCAGGGCCGGCGTATTTTCGCCGCTTACGGGCTTCATCGGCGTATTGCAGGCCTCCGAAGCCCTGAAACTTGCGGCGGGACTCGAATCTCCCCTGTGCGGAAAGTGGTTCTCTGCGGATCTGCTTACGATGCGCTTTTCCCAGATCCGCTTTTCCCGCGACCCGCACTGTCCGGTGTGCGGTCACAGGGAGGAAGGAAGAGGCGTGAAGGCCTGAACCCGCCCCGTTTCCCGTCCGAACACTTCCTCGACTTCGTTCCATTTCGAAAACAAAGTCTGCGCGGCGGGAAAGCCCGAGAGGATCGGCTGCCACCAGCGTACGGCCCGGACGTCGAAGTGATAAACGGCCGATTGCGAGGGGAGCTTCGCCACCTTCTTGGCGAGCGTCACGGCCGTCTCGAGCGTGCCGAGCTCGTCGACGAGACCGAGATCGAGCGCCTGCCGCCCGGTCCAAACGCGCCCCGCCGCCAAGCGTTCGACGTCGGGAAGAGGCAGAGCTCTCGCCTCGGCAACGTGCGATTTGAAGGTTCGGTAGACGAAATCGACCGACGACTTGAGGGCGTGGCGCCGAACAGCGGAAGTGTCCCGCCACGGCTCGCCGTCCGAGAGTGCCGCTTCGGTCGCGTACCCGCCGTAGCCGACCGACAGAGCCTCGCGCAGGTCAACAAGCTTCGGAAAGACGGCGAAAACGCCGATCGACCCCGTCAGCGTCATCGGATCGGCCACGATTTTTTCCGCGCCCGTCGACACCCAGTAACCGCCCGATGCGGCGGTGTCCCCCATGCTCACCACGACGGGCTTGCCCTTTTCCTTAAGTTCGAGAAGCGCCGAACGGATCTTCTCAGCCGCCATCGCATCGCCTCCGGGACTGTTGATGCGAAGCACTACGGCCCGTATGTTTTCGTTCTCCTTCACGAAATCGATGCGTTCGACCAATTCGTCCGCCACGAGACGCCCCAGACGGGGATCGTCCACCATCTCGCCCTCCGCGTAGAGCACCGCGACGCCCGGTCCCGTCCCTTCACCGCCGTCCGACGAATCGAGATAATCGTAGAAATTCGTGAGCGCAACCTCCCTGCCCGCCTTGGCGTAGGCGGTCCGAAGCGCAGCTCGAAAGGCCGCCTCGTCTCCCGTTTCATCCACGATTCCATATCGGCGCTGATGACTCGCCTCGCCCTCGGGCATGGGTTCGAGTGCGCTCAGCGCCTCTGCGTACGTCTTCCACGCGTCGTCCTTCCAACCCCGACCCGCTTTCCAGGCGTCAAGCATCGTCGACCAGGCGTCCGAAAGATAAGAGCGTTGCGCCGCGAGATTTTCCTTCGTCGGAGAGGAACGCTCGAAAACTTCCGGAGCGCTCTTAAAATCGCCCGCCTTATACACCTCGGCCTTGATGCCGAAGTGCTTCAGAAAACTTCCCCAATAAAGGGCTTCGCCCGAGAGCCCCCTCAGATCGACGCGTCCCATCGGATGCAGCCACAAGCGGTCGGCGTGCGCCGCCACGGCGTACTGCGCCTGCGTGAAGTTCCACCCGTAACACCAAACATGCCTGCCCGTTTCCCGACGGTATTCGTCAAGAATTTCGCCGATGACGCGCGCGGAGGCGCCGCCGATGCTCTCAAGGTCGCTCACGTTCAGAAGAATGCCCGCGATGCGCGAATCCTTCTGGGCGTAACGCACGGCGTCCGTCACGTCGCCGAGCAGCGTCACGGGATCGGCTTCGCGGATCATCCCCGCGAGACCGCCCGCGACGGGACGGGTGTCGGCGACGCGTCCCGTAAGCGTAAGTTCGAGAAGCGATCCCTCCTGCGGAGCGGGCACCGGAACGGGCCGCAGAAAATAAACCGCCAGAGAGAAACCCGCGAGCATCGTGAGCACGATGCAGACCTTGGCGACGCCCCATACGAAGCGTCCGAAGCCGCACAACAGTCGAGCGATCATTTGTCCCTCCTTTCCGCACCCGTTCTCGTCAAATCCTGCAGTTGGGCGATCATGCGATCCACGTACGCGGGCTTTCGCATCGGATAGCGCGCGTGAGCGCGGTGGTGTCCGTAACAGCAAACGGTCTTCAGGCCCGCCTCCTTGGCAATTCGCAAATTGAAGAAGCTGTCGTCCACCATCGCCGCCTCACTCGCCCGGACGCGGTACCGGGAGAGTAGATGCCTCAGCATGCGCGCCGAAGGCTTCGGCGCCCAGTCCCCGAGGAGATGCGTGTCAGTGGAACAAACGAGGTCGTCGAAAACGTGCGTGAGGTGCAGGTGCGCGAGAGCCGCCTCGGCGTAGTTGCGAGGCGCGTTCGTGTAGAGCACCTTGCGTCCCGAGAGACGTTCAAGCGCCCGACCGGGATCTCCCGTCTTGCGGACGTAGGGACGCACGTCGAAGTCGTGCGTTTCCGTCAAAAAACGCAGAGGATCGATGCCATGGCGCCGCCACAGGCCCAGAAACGTTGTGCCGTACTGCGCCCAATAGCGCTGCCGCATCCGCGTCGCCTCCTCTTCGGTGAAGCCGAATTCCTTCATCAGAAAGCGGTTCATCCGATCGTGCAGGACGACGAAAAGACCGCCCGAAGAACGGAGGACCGTATCGTCGAGATCGATCAGCCACAGCTTCACGGCGCCGCGCTTGGGCGCGGCCGGCATCCCTCTTTTCTCGCGACCGAGAAGTACCGTCATACGCATTCCTTTCGAAAAACAAGAAAAAACCCGACAGAACAACGCATCCTCTTCTCGTGCGTTCTTCTGCCGGGTTTCGGAGTGATGTGCGAAGAAGCTCAGTCCCCGTACATCTTTTGTTTGAGTTCTCGACGCTGCTGCGCTTCGAGCGACAGAGTGGCCGTCGGACGAGCCATCAAACGCGCCACGCCGATCGGTTCGCCCGTTTCCTCGCAGTAGCCGTAATCACCTTCGTCAATGCGGCGGATGGCCGCTTCAACCTTCTTGAGAAGCTTGCGTTCGCGGTCGCGCGTACGAAGCTCAAGAGCATGTTCCTCTTCGATCGTGGCACGGTCCGTCGGATCGGGCACGACCGTCGTTTCGCGAAGATTCACGGTCGTCTGGTCCGCGTTCTGGCGAAGCTCTTTTTCCATCTGCACGAGGAGATTACGGAAAAAGGCCAGCTGGCGTTCGTCCATATAGTCGTCGTCGGACATCTGCAGAATTTCTTCTGCGGTCAGCAGTTTGTTGTTAGCCATACTTATTCTTCAAACGATTGCCGGAAGGAGACTCCTCCCGAGGAGAGAGGAGCATAGCAAAAAAAACGCAAGTCCGTCGCTCAGGGTTTTACCCTTTCCCGCGAACTTGCGTTTTTTTGTCGCCGCCACCTCCCGTCTAGGGATAAACCTTAGGCAAGGCAGGTGTCGAGTCCCCGGCGAATGGCGTCTTCAGGGAGATTGCGTCCGATGAAGACCATTCGGGAGACGGGCTTCGCAGCGCCCCAGGGCCCCATTACATCGGCGCCCGCGAGCATGTGCACGCCCTGGAAGACGACTCGCCGGTCGCTTCCTTGCATGTAGAGAACGCCCTTGTAGCGCAGAAGGTCCTCTCCGTACACGCTCGTGAGCGACATGATGTAGCGATCGAGCTTGGCGGGATCGAACGGACGTTCGTTTTCGTAGTAGAAGGTCCGGATGTCGTCGCGGTGATGGTGATGATGCCCTTCGTTAAAGAAGGCCGGATCAACTTCCAGAATGTCGTTCATGTTGAAGCCCGTGATGTCGAGAACCACGTCCACGGGACAGTTCCCCATGTCGACGCGGCGGATCGGCGCGCGGGCGTTCATCTGACGAAGCCGCGCTTCGAGCGCTTCGCACTCTTCGGGCGTCACGAGGTCGCACTTCGAGAGGAGGATGCGGTCGGCGAAACCCACCTGATCGCGCGCGGCGGCTTCTTCGTCGAGCGTCTGCGGACCGTGCTTGGCGTCGACCACCGTCACGACGCCGTCGAGACGATAGAAGGCCGCCACGGCGTCGTCCATGAAGAAAGTCTGCGCCACCGGACCGGGATTGGCCACGCCCGTCGTTTCGATGACGACGTAGTCGAACTGAATTTCACCGCGATCGCGCTTGTGGCGCAGATCCGTAAGCACCCGCGAGAGGTCTCCGCGGATCGTGCAGCAGACGCAGCCGTTGTTCATCGAAATGATCTGCTCCTTGTCGGACTGCACGATCAGTTCGGTGTCGATGTTTTCCGCTCCGAATTCATTTTCGATGATCGCGATGCGGTGATTGTGGTTTTCCGTGAGGATGCGGTTGAGCAGGGTCGTCTTGCCCGCCCCCAAGAAACCCGTCAGAATCGTGACGGGGATATCGGGACCGCGAGGTTCTTCCACTTCCATTTCTTTCTCCTTACGGCCGCACCAAAAGATGCAGCCCCTTCAAATATTCGCCTTCCGGGCAGGTCATCATCAGCGGATGATCCTCGCCCGCTCCGAATCGGCAGAGCGCCCAGGCGTCCGATCCGGCGTCAAAAACGGCGCCGGCGACGATCTTTTGGAAGAGATCCACGTCGATCGCTCCCGAACAGGAGAAGGTGAAAAGATGCCCGCCCGCGCGAAGCAGACGGATGCCGTTCAAGTTGATGTCCTTGTACGCGCGCGAGGCCCGCGCCACGTGATGGTGATTCGAGGCGAACTTGGGCGGATCCAGGATGACGAGATCAAAGGTCTCGCCCGCATCACGCAAGGTGCGCAGATACGAAAATACGTCTTCGCAGACGAATTTGGCGCGAGACTCGTCAAAATCGTTCCGGCGCAGGTTGCGCTTGGCCATCTCGATGGCTTCCTGCGAGGAATCGACCGAGATCACTTCGTCGGCGCCGCCCTTGAGAAGAGCCAGAGAGAAGCCGCCGGTATAGGAGAAGCAGTTGAGCGCACGCAGACCGCGCCCATGTTCCGCACGGAAGGCTTCGGCGAGTTTCTGCGCAGCGAGCCGGCTTTCGCGTTGGTCGACGTAGAACCCCGTCTTATGTCCGACGCGCACGTTCACGCCGTAACGAACGCCGTCCTCCACCACTTCGATTTCCTCGGGCGGCTCTTCGCCGCAGAGGCATTCGGAACGGATTTCCAGACCTTCGCGCTGCCGGGTCGCCGCATCGGAACGGTCGTAGACGCCGCACGCGCCGGTGAGCTTCATGAGAATTTCCCCGATAACACTGCGGAAGCGCTCCACCCCCGCCGACTGAAACTGCGTCACGAGATAGGAACCATACTGATCGACGATAAGGCCCGGCAGACCGTCGGCTTCGCCGAAAACAAGGCGGATGGCCGACGTTCTAGAGTGAAGCGCACGGCGCGCCTCCACGGCGTTGCGAAGGCGCGTCTCAAGCCACGCTTCGTTCACGACGTCCTCTTCGCGGAAGGACCACACGCGCGCACGGATCGTCGACTTGGGCGAATACGCCGCCCACGCCAGAAAACGGCCGTCCTTGTTTTTTACCGCCACCGTGTCGCCCGCGGCCGGGTGGCCGACGACCTTGTGCACGGCGGTGTCGTACACCCAAGGGTGACGACGCAGAAGGGAACGTTCCTTCCCTTGCTTGAGAATGATTTCCATGGCAATTCCTAATCAAGAGGGAGATCTCCCTCAAAAACGTATTCAGCGGGGCCCTCCAGAAACACCGGGCCGTCCGGATCGGGCCGACGGACCCGCAGGATTCCGCCCCGGGTATGAAAAGTCACGGTGCGGTCGAACCGACCCGTAAGCATACCCGCAACGGCAGCCGCACAGGCGCCGCTGCCGCAGGCGAGGGTCTCCCCCACCCCGCGCTCCCAGACGCGGAAATCGGCTTCCGTGCCGGAAAGCGGGCAGACGCACTCGAAATTAATCCCTTCCGGAAAGGCCGGGTGGCGCTGCAGGCACTCCCCCGTCCGACGGAAAGCCTCGTCCTCGGGTATGGGACCGAAACGCACAGCGTGCGGATTTCCGACCGCCAGCACGAAGAGCTCGTCAGTTCCGGGAATCCCGAATCCACTCCACGCACCATTCCGAAAAGAAAGCCCCTCGGATCGAAACGGTAAGTCATTTGATTCAAGAATCGGCATTCCCATTTCTACGGAAACGAAACCGTCTTTTCCGATTGACCCACGAATGACGGCGCGCATTGTTTCAAAGCGCACGCACTCCCCCGGGAAGATGCGCTCGAGCACCCACCTCGTCATGCAGCGGGCGCCGTTGCCGCACTGTTCCACCTCCCCGCCGTCGGCGTTGAAAATGCGATAGCGAAAGTCCGCATCCGGGTGTTGCGTTTCCTCGAGCACGAGCAACTGATCCGCCCCGACGCCGAGTCTGCGGTCGCACCAGCGCCGCAAGTGAAGGGAGTCGAGCGGCCAGGTATTCCGGCGATTGTCAATCAAAATGAAGTCGTTTCCGACTCCTTGCATTTTCAAGAAGTGTCCGTTCACTTCATACTCCCGTCAGTAGAGAGAAGGCTCCCCTTCGGGGCGGGTTTTGAAGCGCCGATGCACCCATAAATACTGATCGGGGTACTGTCGGATCCACGCTTCGAGCTCCCGGTTCACGCGCTTCGTATCCGCCTCGAAATCGGCCGTAGGGAAATTCTCCCAGGGTTCGCTCACGCGCACGAAGTAGCCCTCGTCCGTCATCGTGGCGATGCACCAGACCACCTTTGCCTTTGTGACGCGGGCAAGCCGGCTCACCATGGGCAGTGTCGCGGCGGAAACGCCAAAAAACGGAACGAAAATAGAATGCTTTTTCCCGTGATCCATGTCAGGAAGATAGTAAAAGGGAAGCCCCTTCTTCATTTCACGAATCACCGGGCGAAGATCGCTCGCTTTGCTTTTCGGAATGAGCACGGGATTGGAGAAACGAAGGCGTCCCTCGAGCGTTGCTTTGTCCCAGGCGGGATTGCTCTGCTTCTGATAGAGCGACACGCCCCGAACGTAAGTGTTCAGCGCGATCCCCGCCGCGTCGAGACCGGCGAAATGAGGCGCCACCACGATGAGAGGGCGATTTTCCTCGTTGAGGATGTGCTCCACTCCTTCAATGCGCACGAAGGAACGGATCTCTTCGGCGCTCGCTTCCCACAGCACGCTGTGGTCGAGCGCCGCGCGGCCGAGGCGTACGTACACGCGCCGCGCCAGGCGCTCACGCTCGGCGTCGGAGAGCTCGGGAAAACAAACGCGCAGATTCGTGAGCGTCACGCGGCGACGCTTCGGAATGCACCACCACAGCCCCCACCCGATGATTCGTGCTAGCCGATCGCGTTGTCCGACAGTCAGAAAGCGAAGCTTTTTAACGAGCCAAATCCAACCGCGGGCCATCCATTCGTTCACTTTTTCGTCACTCCCTCTAATTTCTTTCGGGCCGCTCTCGGCGCCTTGTAGCGTTTGTAGCTCCACGCATACTGCGAGGGAGCGCTCAAAACGATGCCCTCAATCTGACGGTTCATCGCAGCAGCGTCCTTTTCCAAATCACCCGTGAGCGGTTCGTTCCATTCCTTGCCGCGAATGTGCCAACCGTGCGGCTCGCGCACGCCCCAGGCAAAGATGCGGATCGCATCAAACTGCCTCGCCACCCGCACTGGCAGGGTCATCGTGTAGGCGGGCTTGCCGAAAAACGGCGCCCAAACCCCCTCGCCGTGCGAGGGCACCTGATCGGGGAGCGCACCGAAGGTGTGGCCCGCGCGAAGGTTGCGGATCACTTCTTTGACGCCCGCGAGCGTCGTGGGGCAGGCGACGATACCCGGCGCCTGTCGGGCTTCTCCGACGAGACGGCGCAGAAAGTCGAATTTCGGCGGTCGATAGAGAATGGAAATGTTTCGTCCCGACTCACGCCAGAAAGTGTGCGCGAACCACACGGGCAGAATTTCGAAGCATCCCACGTGAGGCGTCATGAAGACGATCGGACGACCGCTCTCGACCGCAGTGCGGATGAGGCGTTCACACTCGGGATCGACCCGAACCTGCGTCATGACCTCTTCGGGTTTGCGATACCATACCCAAAGGCTTTCCATGGCCTGTCGGCCGGCATTGCGCCCGACGCTCCGGTAGAGCCGCTCGTCAAAGAGCCCTGCCTGCCGCAGGTTCGCTTCGGCCTGCTCGCGGGTTTCCCGCGAGAGGCGAAAAGTCAGACTGCCGAAAAGGGTTCCGAGCGCCTGCAGAAACCCAAGAGGCAAACGGGCCAGCAAGGCGAAAAAACGTTGCATGCTTTTAGCGTAAGTATCGTCCAAACGGAACATTTTACCCCCGACACCTCAGAATCCTCGCCTTCGGCAACCGCTTTTCACGCAAACGAACAACTTTGTTGGCATTTTCCCCACGAGAAGCGTATGATGCGGAAATTCGCCGAGTTAACAAGACAACTTGCGGGGCGAATTTGAAGAAATACCGCTAAAGCGTCTGCCGCAACGTACTTCATGCTTCATTGCGCTAGGCGCTGTCCCCAATCCATTGGAGTGTGAAGAATGGCCAGCGAATATCTGTTTACTTCCGAATCCGTCAGTGAAGGTCATCCCGACAAAGTGGCCGACCAGATCTCTGACGCCGTCCTTGACGCCTGCCTTGCGCAGGATCCTATGAGCCGCGTCGCCGCGGAAACCCTCTGTACGACAGGTCTCGTCGTGATGGCCGGTGAAATCACCACCGGCGCCACCGTCGACTACATCGACCTCGCCCGCGGCGTTCTCAAGCGCATCGGCTATGACAACACCGAATACGGCATCGACCACAAGGGTTGCTCTGTTCTCGTCGGCTACGACAAGCAATCCCAGGACATCGCCCAGGGCGTCGACAAGGCCATGGACGACGAACTCAACCTCGGCGCCGGCGACCAAGGCCTCATGTTCGGCTTCGCCTGCGACGAAACGCCGACCCTCATGCCCGCCCCGATCTACTACGCCCATCGCCTGATGGAGCGTCAGAGCCTCGTGCGCCGCAACGGCACGCTTCCCTTCCTGCGCCCCGACGCCAAGAGCCAGGTCACGTTGCGCTATGTCGACGGCAAACCCGTGGGCTGCGACACGATCGTGATCTCGTCGCAACACTCCCCGGAAATGTCCGACGGCAAAAAGATGAAGCCCGAATTCACGGAAGCCATCGTCGAGGAAATCATTCGCCCGGTGATTCCGGCCGAATGGCTTGTCGGCACCAAGTTCCTCATCAACCCGACGGGACGTTTCGTGGTGGGCGGTCCGCAGGGTGACTGCGGGCTCACGGGCCGCAAGATCATCGTCGACACTTACGGCGGATACTGCCCGCACGGCGGCGGCGCCTTTTCCGGCAAGGACGCCACCAAGGTCGACCGTTCTGCCGCCTATGCCTGCCGCTACGTCGCGAAAAACATCGTCGCCGCCGGCCTCGCCCGCGTCTGCCAGGTTCAGGTCGCCTACGCCATCGGCGTGGCCGAACCGATGAACGTCACGGTCTTCACGAACGGCACCGGCGTCATCCCCGACGCCCGCATCGCTGAACTCGTGCGCGAACATTTCGACCTTCGTCCGCGCGGCATCATCAAGATGCTTGACCTGCGTCGTCCGATCTTCTCGAAGACGGCCGCCTACGGTCACTTCGGCCGCGAAGAACCGGAATTCACCTGGGAAAAAACCGACAAGGTCGCCGCTCTGCGCGCCGCCGCCGGTCTCTGATCCGACGCAATTCCAAATCCGCCTCAACACTGAGCGGACGCCGCGCTCCCCCGAACGCAATCCCTGCTTCGGGGGATTCTTTTTGGACCGTCCCCAGTGATGCACGACGAGAGACGCTTTCGGCGCCGAAGCTTCGGTTTTACGCCCTGGAAATTTCGTAGAATGGACGGATTCGTTGCCCGTACGGGGTTAAAGAGGAACGACTACATATGACCAAACGAGTGCTTACCGGCATCAACACGACCGGCACGCTTCACATCGGCAACTACGTCGGAGCTATCCGACCTGCCATTCGGGACAGCCGAAATCCCGACGTTCAAAGCTTTTTCTTCCTCGCGGACCTGCACGCGCTCATCAAGTGCCAGGATCCAGCCCGCATTGAAAGAAGTCGTCGTCAGATCGCCGCGACCTGGCTTGCCGCAGGCCTCGATCCCGACAAGGTGGTCTTTTACCGCCAAAGCGACATTCCGGAAATTCCGACTCTCAACTGGCTTCTCACCTGTTGCACGGCCAAGGGCCAGATGAACCGCGCTCACGCCTACAAGGCGGCGACCGACGCAGCCGTTGAAGCCGGACGCGACCCGGACTCCGACGTTACGATGGGGCTCTACTGCTATCCCATTCTCATGGCGGCCGACATTCTGATGTTCAACGCCGACGAAGTCCCCGTCGGACACGATCAGCTGCAGCATCTTGAGATGGCGCGCGACGTGGCGACTCGCTTCAACTACCTCTACGCGAAGCCCGACGCTCCCTTCTTCGCTCTGCCGCAGGCTACCGGCGGTTCCGACGTGGAAGTCCTCCCCGGCCTCGACGGACGCAAGATGAGCAAGTCCTACAACAACGTGATTCCCCTTTTCGAAGGCGGCCGCAAGGCGCTCGACGAGGCCGTCTCACGCATCGTCACGGACTCAAAGCTTCCGGGCGAACCCAAGGATCCCGACAGCAATTCGCTCTGCGTCCTCTACGCGGCCTTCTCCACTCCCGAAGAGCTTGAAGCCTTCAAGAACGAACTTCGCGCCGGCCTCGGCTGGGGTGAAGCCAAGAAACGCCTGGCGGACAAGATCGACGCCGAGATCGGTCCGATGCGCCAGCGCTACGAAGAACTCATGGCATCCCCCGAAACCGTGGAAGCCATTCTGCAGGAAGGCGCACGCAAGGCCCGCGCCTACGCCGTTCCCTTCCTCTCTCGCCTCAAGGAAGCCGTCGGGCTTCGCGCCTTCACGATCCCCGTGGAAACCGCGGCGCAGGAAAAGACCGTCAAGCAGACCAAGGCCCTCTTCAAGCAGTACCGTGAAAAGGACGGGCTCTTCTACTTCAAACTCACGATGAACGGCCGCGAACTTCTCCTCTCGAACGGCTTCGCCTCGGGCCGCGACGCAGGCCAGTGGGTGGGCCGCCTCAAGACGGAAGGGTACGCCGCTCTTGAAGGGGCTCCCGTACAGCGCACGGAAGGCGTCACGGACGATGATCTCCGCGCGGCGCTCGACACCTTCAGAGATGACTGATTTCCTTTGGCGAAGAGTTCCCTCTTCGGAAAAGCCGAGGCTATAATGCCTCGGCTTTTCTTTTGATCCCGAGGAGCGCTGCGACGAACCTCCTTCGCCAGGCTCGGGATTGTTCCACGTGAAACATCCGCGTTCACGTACCTCTCTTTCCTTCAACGGCGCTCATTTCCTCTTTTCCCATCAAGGAGTCATTCCGAATGATTAACGTCGAATCCGCCATCGCGGACCTCCGTCTTGCCGACTGGGGCCGCAAGGAAATTCAGATTGCCGAAGTGGAAATGCCCGGTCTCATGGCCATCCGCCGTGAGTACGCCGCCTCGCAACCGCTCAAGGGCGCCCGCATTTCTGGGTCGCTTCACATGACCATTCAGACGGCCGTACTGATCGAAACCCTTCTCGCCCTTGGCGCTGAAGTGCGTTGGGCGAGCTGCAACATCTTCTCGACGCAGGATCACGCAGCTGCCGCGATCGCCGCGGGCGGCACGCCCGTCTTCGCCAAGAAGGGAGAATCCCTCGACGAATACTGGGAATACACACACCGAATTTTCGAGTGGCCCGACGGGGGCTTCTCCAACATGATTCTCGACGACGGCGGCGACGCGACGCTCCTCCTGCATCTCGGCGCTCGAGCGGAAGAAAACGCCGACCTCGTCGCCCACCCGACGAATGACGAAGAAAAGGCGCTCTTTGCCGCCATCCGTCGTCATCTCGAAGCCGATCCGAAGTGGTACTCCAAGCGCATCCCGCACATCAAGGGCGTGACGGAAGAAACGACGACGGGCGTTCACCGCCTCTATCAGATGCACGCCCGCGGTGAACTCCGCTTCCCGGCCATCAACGTCAACGACTCCGTGACGAAGTCGAAGTTCGACAACCTCTACGGTTGCCGTGAATCCCTCGTGGACGGCATCAAGCGCGCCACCGACGTGATGATCGCCGGCAAGGTCGCCGTCGTGGTCGGCTACGGCGACGTGGGCAAGGGGTGCGCCCAGGCTCTGCGTGCACTTGCCGCGCAGGTTTGGGTCGTGGAAATCGACCCGATCTGCGCTCTGCAAGCCGCCATGGAAGGCTACCGCGTCGTCACGATGGACTACGCCAAGGACAAGGCAGACATCTTCGTGACGGCCACGGGCAACGTTCACGTCATCACGCACGACCACATGATCGCGATGAAGAACGAAGCCATCGTCTGCAACATCGGTCACTTCGACAGCGAAATCGAAGTCGCCGCCATGCGCAAGTATCCGTGGGAAAACATCAAGCCGCAGGTTGATCACATTCTGCTTCCTTCGGGGAACCGCATCATCCTCCTCGCCGAAGGCCGTCTCGTCAATCTCGGTTGCGCGACGGGGCATCCCTCCTACGTGATGAGCTCCTCTTTTGCCAACCAGACGCTCGCACAGATCGAACTTTTCTGCCACACGGAAAAGTATCCTCTCGGCGTCTATATCTTGCCGAAGATTCTTGACGAAAAGGTTGCCCGCCTTCAGTTGAGCAACTTTAACGCCGAACTCTCCGAACTGACGGACGAACAGGCCGCCTACATCGGCGTGCCCAAGGAAGGCCCCTACAAGTCGGACGCCTACCGCTACTGATCCCCGGCTTTCGCGTACGAGAACCCCGAAGGACGCAAACCCTTCGGGGTTTTTCATGCAAAGAACGTAAGGCCCTTTTCCGTGATCAATGCGTCAAAGCGCAGATCATGCGCCGCAAAAATCGACGCGGGCACCCTCTGCGCCTCCGAGGCGACGAGAATGCATCGGCTCGGGCGGCTTTCGGCAAGGAAGCGGTCAAAATACCCTCCACCGTAACCGAGCCGATGTCCCTCGGAAGAAAATCCGAGGGCCGGCGCAAAAATCAGATCGGGAGCAACGACCTCGGCATCGGGTACCGTCAGGCCGGCCCGATCCGTCGTGAGGGGAACTTCCCTTCTCCAGAGACGGTAACGCATTCCAGCCTCTTCGACGGAGGGAATGGCGAGACGCCGGAGAGGATCGTTCCCGCACCAGCGAAGGGCTGCGGGACGCAGATCGGGCTCACTGCCGATAGGCCAAAAAATGCCGACCGTTCCCGTTTCCACCTCTTCGAGCAGGCGTTCAAACACCTTTACGAGACGAGGGTCCACCTCCCGGGTCCACGCCTCGCGAACCGCCCGACAACGTTGCCGCCAAAGTCGTTTCTCTTTTATCTCTCTCATTGGGAAACCTCCCTCATCCGTTATAGTTGTTCCATCTTATGCGATGCGCAAATACTACGGATATGGTCAAATCTAGGCTTCTTCTGTCGTTGCTCGGCTCACTGCTGACGCCCGTTCTTTCGACGGCGGTTTCGTCCGATGCCCAAGCGGCGCCTGCCGACGGGACGTCCGTCATGCGGCGGGCGCCCGTACTGATGGAGGAGCGTCTCCACAATCTGAGAAGACAGGGGAGCGCCTTCATTGAAGACGAAACGGCCGCGACCATCGACTTTGCCGAAGTCATCCGCTCGGTCGACACCCTCTTTCAGGAGGCCGCCTCCTCCAGCGAGAGCTCGAAAGAAGAAAAGGAAGCCGCCACCACGGCGGGGCGCATCACGGCGGAATTTCTCGAAGATCCTCCGCAGGATACGGATCGCTTTCCTCTCGCGCAACCTCCTGAAGAACCCGAGGACAAGTGGATCCGTATGGCACGTGAAGGCTATCGAAAAAAGGACCTCGAACTTCTCATGGCCGCAGCCGAGACGGCGGGCCCCAACGCAATCGATGGCTATTGGACGCTTTGGGCGCTCGAGTTGCGCCTTAAGGCGGAGCCTGGCGATCCACTCGTACACGCGGAATTTGAGCGTTTTCTGCAGCTCCACGCCGGAGAATACCTCGGAGAACTCGCCACGGTTCGCTATCTGAAGACCGCCGCCGAAGTGCTGAACCTCGAAACCTATGAGAGACACTTCAACTCTCTCGCGTGGAATCGTGACGATACGGAACTGCTCAATTGGCTCTACCTTTACCGTCTGGAAGACGCCGTCGCCCGTGGCCCCGTGCCGACAGATCTTCGCAGAACCGTGAAACTGCATCTTCGCGACCAAAAGGCGATCGACGAGAGTTTCCAACGGCTCGGAGACCTTCTGGCCCGGGTTGACCGATCCTGGTCCTGGGATCGTGTGCTCCTCGCGCTTCAGAAGCGACAGTGGGCGGAAGCCAAACGCAATCTCCGTGCAGTTCCCCGCCCGCTCCTTCCCGCCTCCATCACCGCGCTCGAAAACATTCTCGAACACCCGCACGATTGGTACCAGAAGGCCATGAAGAAGCCCTCAACCGTTTCCTCCCGCGTCGCGGAGTTCGCAACGTTGCGCCTCATTTCTTACAACCGCCAGGAAGCGGCGAAATTCCTCGACAAAATCGAAGGGAAACTATCCGCCGGGCGCCGATCGCTCCTCTGGTTCCGACTCGGCTACAGCGCCGCGGTCGATCGGCGCCCCGACGCAACGAAGTGGTTCCGCCGCGCCGACAAGACCCGCATTCCCCGGGAACTCATGGCGGACTTTGAAAACGTTCTCGCCTGGGAGGCCCGCAACGCGATTTTTGAAGGGAATCTTTACTCCCTTCTCGACATCCTGCGCGGCATGCCTGAAGAGGTTCTCCAGCGGGAGGAATGGGTCTATTGGTTCGGCCGCGCCCACGCCGTGCGCGGCAATCACGAAGAAGCGAAGAAACTCTTCTCCTCCCTTGCGGGAAACTGGAGCTTCTACGGGAAACTCGCCTGCGACGCCCTCAAGCGTCCCTACCCGAAACCGACGCTTCGCGAACCCCCTGCAGAAGAGGCCGTCAAACGTTGGGAGGAAAATGCCGGCATTCACCGCGCGGAGATTTTTTATCGTCTTCACTGGTATGCGGACGGCCATCGAGAATGGAACTGGGCTATGCGGGGCCTCAACGACGAGGGCCGTGCCTCGCTCGCCGAATACGCCCGTCAGCGCGGTTTGATTCACCGAATGATCAACACGTCCGACCGGACGAAAAACTCGGACTTCCGACTTCGTTACCCCACCCCGCTCCTTTCCGTAATCCAACGAAGCTCTGAAGGGCAGCAACTCCCCGCGGAGTGGGTCTACGGCCTCATTCGGCAGGAATCCCGCTTCATCCCCCAGGCGAGTTCCTCCGTAGGGGCACGCGGCCTCATGCAGCTCATGCCCAAGACCGCCTCCTGGATGGCCAAACAACTCGGACTAAATCGCTACGAAGCGCACCGCATCAGCGACATCGAGATGAATCTCATCCTGGGAACGGCCTATCTGCGCACGCTTTACGAGTCGCTCGACGAGAGCTTCCCGCTTGCAACCGCGGCCTACAATGCAGGTCCCTCGCGCGCGAGGATCTGGCGCACGACCCTGCGGCGTCCCATCGAAGCCGCAGCCTTCGTCGAGTCCATTCCATACTTTGAGACACGCGACTACGTGAAAAACGTCATGTCGAACACCCACACCTATGCGCTGATGCTGCACGGTTCAGCCCAGAACTTCAGCAAAATGCTCGGCACCATCCGACCGAGTCCGGCATCGCGCACCCATTTGCCGTAAAGAAGATGTCCAAGGTCTACACCGTCGGCGGCTACGTCCGCGACACCCTGCTTCACGAAACCCATCCCGACATCGTACCGGGCGACCGAGACTGGGTCGTGGTGGGCTCGACGCCTGAAGCCATGTTGAAAAAAGGCTTTCAGCCCGTAGGAGCCGACTTTCCAGTCTTTCTTCACCCCGTCACGCATGAGGAATACGCCCTCGCCCGAACTGAACGCAAGACGGCTCCGGGCTACAAAGGTTTTGTCTTCCACGCTGCATCCGACGTAACGCTCGAAGAGGATCTTCGGCGCCGAGACCTCACGATCAACGCCATCGCCATGGACGAGGACGGGCATCTGATCGATCCGTTCAAAGGACAAAAAGATCTGCGCGAAGGTATTTTGCGTCACGTGAGTCCCGCCTTTTCCGAGGATCCCGTCCGGGTACTGAGGATCGCGCGTTTTCAGGCGCGTTTTCCGGAGTTCTCCATCGCGCCCGAAACTTTTCTTCTTCTACGGAAAATGGTGGCCGACGGAGAAACCCGCGCACTCGTTCCCGAACGCATCGGAGCGGAATTCAAAAAGGGGCTCATGACGAAGGCTCCAGAGAAAATGTTCGAAACGCTCAGGGAAATCGGCTTTTGGGAGAGTTTCGCCCCTGATCTCCCCTGCACGACTGAGACCATGGCGCTTCTCAATAAGACGGCCCAGGAGAATTTGCCCTATCCAGAACGTTTTGCCGCCTTGACGCTCGCCGCTCGGGACGAGGAGACGATTGCACGTTTCATGAAGTCCGTTCGGGCGGATCGGGAAAGCGCCGATCTGGCGCAGGCTTTTCTCTGCGCCCGACAATTGCTGACGGCATCCCTCGACACGGATGCGCTCTGCCGCTTTTACCGCCGCGCGGATGCCGTTCGCCGTCCGGAAAGGGTTCGATCCGCAGCGCGTCTCTGGGCGCTCTGCGCGGGCCGAAAGGATGAACGGATTCTGCGGGGGCTTTCCGCCTGGAACAGTGTGGATGCTGGAGCCATCGCCCGTAGTTGTCCCTCCAAGCGCGACATTCCCGAAGCCGTTCTCGCCGCCCGTAGGGCGGCGGTGGCGCAATGTTTCACGTGAAACACGTCAAAAAAGCTTTATGAGGAGGAGGCCCACCACGGCAAGCAACATCGTGCTCATGAGAGGGAGCTCCACCTTGCGCCCGAAGGCTTCAAAGTGAATGTCTCCGGGCAGACGTCCGAGTCCGAAGCGCCGCAATTGCGGCATCCAGGTGAGAAGCACAAAAAACAGTACGAAAATGACTAGGGCCCAACGCATAATCTTCCTTTCTCAAGAGAAATGTTCTGCTAGAGTAGCTCTCTTCTTTCATTCACTCCCAATTGTTCATGCTTCCGAACCGCCTTTTGCGCGCCCGGCGCCTTTTTATTCGTAATGTAACGATTACCGCGTCAATCGGCGCCTACGAACACGAAAAAAAAGCGCCGCAACGTCTGATCCTTTCGTGTGACGTCTGGGTGCCCGATACGCCCGTTTACCGAGACTCGATCGATGAGGTCCTGAACTACGACCAAATCGTCGAAGTGCTTAAAAGCACAGCGCTCGCCCGTCATCACGACCTGCAGGAAACGCTCGTCGCGGAAATCGCCGAACGTCTCGGCCAACTGTCGAGCGTTCTCGCCGTACGCGTCGCATCGGAAAAACCCGACGCCTACGAGGAAGTCGAAGCGGCGGGCGTGGAAATCTGGCGTTTTTTCTATGAGGAGAGTGCCTCTTGATTCCCATTCATTCCGAAAGCAATCCGTTCTTCCGTGAGGATGCCTCAGGCTTCAAGCACAACGAACGCAACAAGCAAAGCGTCTCGCAAAAGAAACTGACGAAACGAATCATCCGACAGACGGCACAAGCGATCACGGACTTTTCCATGATCGAGGAGGGCGACAAAGTGATGGTGGCCATGAGCGGAGGCAAGGACAGCTATGTGCTGCTCGACGCTCTGCGCACCCTGCAGAAGCGCGCCCCCATCTCGTTCGAACTCCTGGCCGTCACGGTGAATCCGCACATTCCTCAGTTCCCCGCCGAGACACTTCGAGCCTACTTAGAAGCCGAGAGAGTGCCGTACCACATCGAGAATCAGGACATCTACTCGATCATTCAGAGGCTGATTCCCGAAGGAAAAAGCGTGTGTTCGCTCTGCGCGCGTCTGCGCAGAGGCGTGCTCTACCGCCTGGCGGGCGAACTCGGCTGCACGAAGATCGCCCTTGGGCACCACATGGACGACATCGTCGGCACCCTGCTTCTGAACCTCTTTTACGGCGGTCGCCTTAAAGCCATGCCGCCGGTGCTACGAAGCGACGACGGAAAACACACGGTCATTCGGCCGCTCGCCTACGTACGGGAATATGAAACGGAAAAGTTCGCCAAATTGCGCGGCTACCCCCTTGCTCCCAAAGGTCTTTGCGGCGCTGGAGAAAATCTGAAGCGACAGGAAATCAAAGAGTTGATAAGGAGCTGGGACCGCGAGTTTCCCGGACGCGTCTACAACCTCTTCATGAGTCTGCAGCGGGTGTCTCCCTCGCACCTCATGGACAAGTCGCTCTACGACTTCCGCAGTTTCGCATCGGTCGTGCCCCGAAAAGAGGAAACGGAAGATCCGCAAGAATGAGGGCTGACGCCGAAACGTCGAAACCCTATTTGGCTACAATGCTCTCAATTCATTTGATATTCAAAAGGGTGATTTAGAACTATGAGAACCCGTTCCATGAAAGTCATCGACATGGCCGTGCACAAGGTGGCGACCATCACCGATGAGAAGAACATTACGGAATGTGCGGCACAGATGCGCCGCGAACACGTCGGCAGTCTCGTAGTGGTGGACCGCAACAATCGCCCGATCGGCATGATCACGGACCGTGACATCGCCATCGAAGTGGTCGCCCGCAATCGGGATCCGAACAAAGTAACCGTACACGAAGCCATGACGGCGCCTGTCGTCACTGCGGCCCCCACCGAAAGCATGGTGGTGGCCCTCGCCCGCATGCGCGAGTTCGGTATTCGACGTCTGCCGATCGTGGACGAAGAAGGCGCGCTCATCGGCGTGATCAGCAACTCCAATCTCGTGGAGGAACTCTCGAGCCTTCTCGACAGTCTCGTGCGCAACATCCACTCTTCGAAGACCCGCGAAATCGCGTTGCGCTCGGACGAATAAGACGTCCTCGCCCCTTACGAAAAGCAACCCCGGAAAGGCCTCGGCTCTTCCGGGGTTTGTTTTGAGAGGCGGATCGTCTTCCGCTTACTTTTTCGTGAGGAGATCGTAGAGAACGGAACGGTCGTTTCCCGTCGCTTTTGCAGCGGCCGCGGCGAGTTTCGAGGCGGGCAAAAGCTCGCGTAGGACATCAAGCCAGCGACTGTCGCGTTCGGTAAGTCCTTCTTCCCGATGAGGCGCCTCATCAACGAGAATCACGTACTCGCCGCGCGGTTCGTGGGTGTCGAGCCATGCAGGCAGTTCCCCGGCTGAAAGTGAGACAATCGTTTCAAAACGCTTTGTGAGTTCCCTGGCCACCACGATACGGCGCTCCGGATCCAACGATGCTGCAAGATCGCGCAACATGTCGACAATGCGGTGCGGTGCTTCGTAGAAAACAAAAGGCTCATGACGCGAAGCCCAGCGCGCGATTGCCGACTTGCGAGCTTTCGACTGAGGCGGCAAAAAGCCGACAAAAGAAAAACCGTCGCCGAGAAGTCCGCCGGCGGAGAGCGCCGTTACGACGGCACTCGCGCCCGGAATCGGAATCACGCGGTGGCCGGATTCACGGACAGCCTGTACCACACGGGCCCCGGGATCGGAAACTGCGGGCGTGCCCGCATCGGTCACAAGCGCCACCCGCTCCCCCGCCCCGAGCAGGCCGACGACCTGCTCGGCCCCCTTCACCTCGTTATGTTCCCGAACGGAGAGCAAACGAACGTTGATGCCGAATTTGTCAAGCAACTTGCGCGTCTCTCGGGTATCCTCAGCTACTACGGTGTCGGCATGGGAGAGAACCCACAAGGCACGTAGCGTGATGTCTCCCATGTTGCCGATGGGCAACCCCACCACGTAGAGCGCCCCCGCGGGGAACTCCTGCTCGGCTACTCCAGCCACCGTCATCAACACATTGTCTTGCCACCGTTCCGATAAAGAAGCCATGTTCACCCTTCGTAGATTTGTTTCCGCATGCCTGATCGCGTCGGTCGGCTCGGTCGCCCTTGCGGAACCGGTTACTCCGCCCGATGCAGGTGGAAATGATACCCTCGAAGCTCGTTCCAACGAGGGGAATGTCGCCGAGACGTCGGCGTCCGATGTGTCCGAACGGACGGGCGAAGCCGCCGATGGCGTCCCCGCCGCAACGCCGCTCTCGTCTCTGTTGCCCGAAGAATCGGACCGTCTGACGATCGCTCTGGTGATGCCGCCCGACGGCTCGCCCTTTACGGCCGCCTCCAAGATCGTCGGAAACGGGCTACTCGCCGCCAGCCAGACAAGCCGCAAGCCCGCCGAAGTGCTTCTGGTGGAGGCTCCCGAATCAACGTCCCTCACGGCAGTTTTGCAGAGCGCCGTGGTGTCGGGCGCCGACGTGGTGGTGGGCCCTCTGCAGAAGGAACGCGTTACGGAACTCATCCGAATCGGCGCGCTTCCCCTGCCCGTCGTGGCGCTCAATCATCCCTCGGAAGCAATTCCCGACGCGGAAATTCCGTCGAACCTCGTGATGATGTCTCTTTCGACCGAAAACGAAGCCGAATATATCGCACGGCTCGCCGTCGCGGCGCTCGAAGAGAGCGCTCCGGCCGTTCCGGCGCCGGCACTGCCCGACGCGATCGAGCCTCTTTCGGGTGAAGAGGCCGCCGTGCAAACGTCCGAACCTAAAAAAATTCTGATTCTCTCGCAATCGGGCACCTGGGAGACGCGCATCGCCGAGAGCTATGCCAAGGTCCTGACGGCCTCGGGCACGCCCTTTGAGGTGTACCGAATCGACGACATGGATCTCAAGCGCCTTCGCGAGAAGGTTGCGCCCGCCCTCTCCGAAGAGGATGAACGACGATTTGCTCAACGCCGGCAGGAGCTTCGTCATCGGCCGGGTGCGACCGAAAGCGAGCGCCGCATCCGCGACCAAGCCCTCAAGCGGCTTGATTCCGACATGGCGGTGCGCCGCGCCGAGTCCACGCCGCCCTACGCGGGCATCCTGCTCGCGCTCGACGCCCAGTCGGCTAGTATCGTGCGCAGTTCGCTTCCGAGAAAGAGCCGCGTCTGGGGCACGTCCACGTCCAATCCGGGCGACCCCGCGGCAAGTTCCGCCGCCACGGCCCTTGCCTTCGATCTTGAAGGTCTCGTCTTTGCCGAGTGTCCTCTCCTACTGCGCTACGATGCGCAGAGCTTCACGGCGCGCTTTGCCGCCGCCCAGCCCTATTCCCCCGCGGCCAAACGGCTTTTTGCCTTCGGTGTGGACGCCTTCGGCGTGGCCGAGCGTTGGGCGCAGTCGAACCGTTCCTTCGAAATGGAAGGGGAGACAGGACGCCTGGTTCTCGATCGCGATCGTTCGCCCATCGTGGAACGCACGCCCCAAACCGTTCTCGTGCGGCAAGGGCATTTGATTGAAGTCGCCACCGAAAGCGTAGCCCGTCCCGGACCTCTCCCGGAAGTTTCGATTCCTTCGCGTCAAACGCTCAGCGTCAAGGAGGTGTTGCCCGCCAAATCGTCCGTCACGGTAGTGCCCGTCATCATCGAGGATATCGGTCCGGAACAGCCAGCGCCGAGTAAAATGCTTCCCGTTCCGATCCGCACGGCACCCGATGTTCCCGCCGCGCCGGAAGCGACGTCTCCGGGCATCGAAACGCGTCCCTTCGAAACGCCTTTTGAAGAACCCGCCGCCGCTACCGAGCCGATTGCGGATGCACCCGTTGCCGACGGGGAGGCTCCCCTTTCCGAACCGAGCGTTCTCTGACAAACGCAGACATTTGCTTTTTCCTGTGGGCGGACGGTCACCGATACCGGCCGCCCCTTTCTTTCCGAACGATTCTCATGGCTCTCTTTACCCTGCTCAATGCCCATCTCGCCTGGGGCGATTTGCCGCTACTCGACGGCGCCCAACTCACCATCGATCCTGGAGAACGCGTTGGATTGATCGGTCGAAACGGTACGGGAAAGAGTTCGCTTCTCTCCGTTCTGGCGGGACGAACCAAGCTCGACGACGGCGAACTCCAGTTCACCGACGGTCTGCGTACGGTGTTCGTCGAACAGGAACCACTTCTCCCCGAGGCGCCCACCGTACTCGAAAGCCTGGTTCTGCGCGGTCGTCTTCAGGACATTTCCGACGAACGCGAAGTTTGGCGGCTTCGCGCCCGCATCGAAGAGATGCTGCACCGCTTTGATCTCGAGGTCGACACCGATCCGACCAAGGCTTCGGGCGGAGAAAAAAAACGCGCAGCTCTGGCGCTCGCTCTGGCTCTCGAGCCGGATCTGCTACTGCTCGACGAGCCGACGAACCACCTCGACATCCGCGCGATCGCGACGCTCGAAGAGCTCGTCAACGCGCAGTGTCGTAATCAGCGCTCGCTCATCGTCATTACGCATGACCGACAGTTCCTCGACAACGTCTCGACGCGCATCGTCGAACTTGACCGCGGAATCCTCCGCTCCTACCCCGGCAATTTCGCCGCCTATGAAAACCGAAAGGAGGAGGAACTCGCCGCCGAAGAGCTCGCCCGACAGCGTTTCGACAAGTTCTGGGCACAGGAAGAAGTGTGGATCCGCAAGGGCATCGAAGCGCGCCGCACACGCAACGAAGGTCGGGTGCGCCGACTCGAGCGTCTGCGCAGGGAACGAAGCGAACGCCGCGACCGAATGGGATCGATCCGTCTGCAGATCGATGCGGGAGAAAAGAGCGGGAAAATCGTGGCCGAAGTCGAAAATCTCTCCAAATCCTTCGGCTCAAAGACCGTCGTGCGTGACCTGAACTTCACCCTGATGCGCGGCGACCGGCTCGGGCTCATCGGCCGAAACGGCGCCGGAAAGAGCACGCTCATCAAGCTTCTTCTCGGGCAGTTGCAGCCCGACGCAGGGACGGTCCGGCTCGGCACCAATCTGAAGATCGCTTACTTCGATCAGCTTCGCGAGCAGCTCGATCTCACGAAGACTGTGGCCGAAACCATCTCGCCGGGCTCCGATTGGGTCGAAATCGGCGGCGAGAAAAAGCACATCGTCGCCTATCTTGGAGACTTTCTCTTTCCGCCGCGTCGGGCGAACGTTCCGGTGAGCTCGCTCTCGGGCGGAGAGCGAAACCGGCTGCTTCTTGCTCGCCTTTTCGCCCTGCCCGCCAATCTTCTGGTCCTTGACGAACCAACGAACGACCTCGACATCGACTCGCTGGAACTCCTTGAGCAGACCCTTCTGAGCTATCCGGGAACCATCATTCTCGTGAGCCACGACCGCCGCTTCCTCGACAACGTGGTGACCGAAGTGCTCGCCCCGGAAGGAAACGGCGTCTGGCGCGAGTACGTGGGCGGCTACGAGGATTGGCTGCGCCAGCGTCCTGCGCCAGCGGAACCCACCCCCGTCAAGGCGGCTCCGAAGTCCGTGGAGCGCACGCGGCAACGCACCCTCAAGCTGAGCTTCAAGGAAGCCCGGGACCTCGAAGAGATCCCGACCCGTCTCGAAAATCTCGAGGCCGAGCAAAAGGCACTCTACGAAAAAATGAGCGGTCCCGAGTATCATCTGCTCGACGTCGCCGAACAGAAGGCCGACGCTGCGCGTTCCGCGGAGATCGAAAAGGAAACGGAAGCGCTCTTCGAACGCTGGGAGGCACTAGAAGAAAAACGCCGTCAAATCGAAGAGGCTTCGGGTTCCTAAAGAAGATCCGACGCACACCCAACCCTCTCCGAATGAGGGGTAACACTGAGAAAATCCCCTTCCTCACATGCTCCGTGAGGAAGGGAAAAGACCTATAAAAGAAAAAGACAACGGCCGCCGACAAAAGGAAGGCGGTCACATACGCTGGGATACAAATGGATCGTGCACAAGAACTGAACGGCAAGAACACCTTGCCGGAACTGCTTTTCTCTGCCTGCAAGACGTGGGGACCACGGGAAGCCCTTCGGGAGTACGACCGAAAGAGCGCTCAGTGGCAGTCCGTCTCGTATTCACAACTTGCAAACCGCGTCGACGCTTGGAGACGGAGTTTTGCCGCGCTCGGTCTCGAAGCGGGCGACCGCGTCGGGATTCTGTTGCCCAACGGCGTGCATCACGTCTGCGCCGACATGGCCGCCATGGCGAACGGTCTCGTCCCGGTTCCCCTGCACGCCATTGATACGCCGGGAGCCTGCCGCTTCGTCCTTTCCGACAGCGGCGCCAAGATTCTCGTCACGAACCGCCGCAACCGCTGGGAGCAAATCCGCGCAGTGCCCGAGGGAGAACTCTCCCTGCGCCACGTCGTGCTCACCCAAGAGGAGAACGAAGAAATCGATTCTGACCGTTTGCCCATTCTGCCTCTCGCGAACTTCCTACATCTCGGCGAAGCCTTTGCCGGAGAACCGCCTCTTGCATCCACCTCCGAAGCCCCCGCATGCGTCATCTACACCTCGGGTACCACCGGGCGCCCCAAGGGGGTGATTCTGTCGCAAGCCAACATCGTCGCAAACGTCCGTGCCACGTTGCATTGCGTATCTCCCAAGGTCGGAGACGTCTTTCTCTCCTTTTTGCCGCTCTCGCACATGTTTGAGCGGACGGCGGGCTATTATCTCGCTCTCGCCACGGGTTGCACGATCGTCTACAATCGTTCGGTTTTGCTCCTTGCGGAGGATCTCCGACAGATCCGCCCCGACGTCATCATCTCGGTACCGCGGATTTACGAAAAGATCTACGGGCGAATCCGCAAGCGCCTCGAAAAGGCGGGACTCTTCGAGCGCGCCTTCTTCGAATGGGCCGCGGAGACGGGGTGGCGCGACTTCGCCCGACGCAACAACATTCCCTGCGACACGGCGGGAGCCTGGCGCGACGGATTCGTGCGTACCTTTATCCTGCCGAAAGTCTCGCAACTCCTCCTCTCACAGTTTGGGGGCAAACTGCGTATCGCCATTTCGGGCGGCGCCGCACTCAACATGGAGGTAGCCAAACTCTTCTGCGGGCTGGGCCTCCCCATTATTCAGGGATACGGCATGACGGAAACGAGCCCCATCATCGCCGGCAACTCGCTCGAAGAAAATCATCCCGACACGGTGGGACGTCCCTTCCGAGGCGTTGAAGTGCGTCTCGGCGAGGGCAACGAAATTCAGGTGCGGGGGCCCTCGGTGACGAAGTCTTACTGGAACCGCCCCGACGCCGTCGAGGCGGCCTTCACGGAAGACGGGTGGTTCCGAACGGGCGACATCGGGGAGTTCACTCCCGAAGGACTCCTGCGCATCAAAGGCCGCATCAAAGAGATCATCGTGACGTCAACGGGGGAAAAGATCGCTCCGACCGATCTTGAAAACGCCCTGGAAACGGATCCGCTTTTCGAACAGACCTACGTAGTGGGCGAAAACCGCCCCTTCCTTACGCTCATTGCAGTGCTGCAACCGGAAGAGTGGAAACGGGCGGCCGAAGGACTCGGACTCGACCCGCAGGATCCCGCATCGCTTTCGGCTCCGGCCGCAAAGACGTTTGCGCTGCAGCGAGCCAAGACCGCCGCGAAGGGCTTCCCGTACTACGCGCTTCCGCGCGCCGTCGTGCTCACGCTCGAGCCGTGGACCGTCGACAACGGTCTTCTGACGCCGACCCTGAAGCTCAAGCGGGGACCGCTCTTCGAGCACTTCGCCGAAAACATCGAACACATTTACGCCCGACGAGGTCAAGCTTCTTAAGAAGCAAAGCTGACGCACAATAGTACAATGCGGGGACTTGTTTTTTTCATGCGACGCGATCCATGACCACTTCGAACTACGTTCCCCGTCCCCGCAAACTCCTCCCCGACTGGATGATCGGGGCCACCGACCGGGTGATGGACTACTACATCAAGCGCTATCTGCACTGCGATCCCATCATCCTCAAGAATCCTCCGCCGCCGCAGGAGGGACACCGCTACCTGCTCTACGCGCACATTCCGTTTTGCCACACGCTCTGCACGTACTGCACCTTCCACCGCTTCCTCTTCAAGGAATACAAGGCGCGCGAATACTTCGTCAACCTGCGCAAGGAAATGGAGTACGTCCACGCTCTCGGCTACGACTTCCACTCTATGTACATCGGCGGCGGTACAACGACGATTCTCGAGGACGAACTGATCAAGACGATCGAGCACGCCAAGAAGCTCTTTCCGTCGATCAAGGAAATCAGCTGTGAAACCGATCCGCAGATCATCACGACGCCGCAGTTCCGCAACCTCAAAGGACTCGTGGACCGCATGTCCATCGGCGTGCAGAGCTTCAACGACGAAATCCTGAAGCTCTCGGACCGCTACGAAAAGTTCGGCTCTGGCGAACAGATTTTCGAGCGCCTGCAGTATGCGCAGGAACTCTTTCCCACCTGCAACGTCGACATGATGTTCGGCTTTCGCGGCCAGACCCTCGACATGCTCCATGAGGACATGGAAAAGATCTGGCAGCTCAATCCGCGCCAGGTCACGACCTACCCGCTCATGGTCACGTCCCAGACGCGAAAGAGCGTGAAAAACGACATCGCCGCCAAGGGCAATCAACTTGCCGATCAGTACCGTGTAATTCTCGACACGCTCGGGAGCCGTTACAACCATCTGACGTCCTGGACCTTCGGGCGCACGAACGACGAGGGCTTCGACGAATACGTGGTTGACTACGACGAATACCTTGGCGTTGGCTCAGGCGCCTTCTCCTTCCTCGGAGACAGCCTCTACGTCAACACCTTCAGTCTGCGCCGCTACGCCGAACGCATCGCGCAGGGCAACACCGGGGTGGAGCGCCGCCGTCAGTTCGACGCGCACGCCATCTGGCAGTACCGCCTGATGCTCGGTCTCTTCTCGCACCGACTCTCGCGACGCTACTTCCGCGAAGTGCACGGCATCAACGTGGACTGCGCGCTCTTCAAGGAAATGCTCGGTCTGCGTCTTGCGGGCGCCATTAAAGACGATCCGAACGATCCCGACCACATCATCGTGACCGACGCCGGAAAATTCCTCGGCCTCGTCATGATGAAGGCCTTCTATTCGGGCATGGACAACGTCCGTGCCGAACTGCGCGCCCCGCTCAAGGAAGCCGACATGTAACGCTCCCACGCCCTCCTCCCGGAGGGCGCTTTTTCCTGCATCGGAAATGCTGAAATAACCGAGTATTTTACTCGGAATCTCAACAACAGCAAGGCATTCGATTTTTTGTAAAGAAGCTTTCTTATTGATTGATTTCAATCAATTATCATCAAAAAAGTATCCTGTTTTCCCTAAGACTACCCCTTTCGATCTAGATCTCCGCCCCCCCTCGGACGATGTCAGTTCACGGGGATTCCCCGTAAAATTCAAGCTTGATCCTCGAAGGTCTCGCCCGGCATTTTGGCGCGGACGACCCGCCTTCGTTTCACAAAATTGAGCGTTGTTCTTTTCCGAAACTTCCGACGACCCCCGCCGTCCCTCTCTGCGGCTGTCGGACAGTGGGAAAAGGACGCTGGAAACGGTTTCACCCGCCTTCCGACCTCAACTCTGGAGAACTTTCAATGTCCAAAGATACGATCACGGTCCATACCTTCCTGCCGGGCGCCAACGCGCACGGGGAAGACGGTCCCGCCTATGTCGGTAATCTTCGCAAGGGCGAACTCCGCGGGATTATCCACATCAACAAGGAGAACTGCGTCGGCTGCGACACCTGCCGCAAGTTCTGCCCGACCGACGCCATCAAGGGCGGTCTCGGTGCTAAACACGAAATCACGGAAGACGCGTGCCTCTATTGCGGTCAGTGTCTGATCGCCTGCCCGTTCGACGCCATCGAACAGATGAGCTTCGTCGACCAGGTCGAACACGTCCTCGATCAGAAGGACAAGATCGTCGTGGCGCATCCCTCGCCCGCCGTCCGCGTTTCGCTCTGTGAAGAGTTCGGCGGCGAACCCGGCGACCTTTCGACCGAACAGATGAACAACGCCCTCGAAGCCTTGGGCATGACGGTCTACGACTGCAACAGCACGGCCGACCAGACCATCATTGAAGAAGGCACGGAATTCGTGAAGAAGATCCAGTACTGGGTCCTCGGCGAACGCGGTCCGGAAGTCGACGAAATGGCTCACCATCCGTTCCCGCACTTCACGTCCTGTTGCCCGGCCTGGATCAAGAACGCCGAAACGTATCACGCCGACATGCTCCCGCACCTCTCGACGGCCAAGTCGCCGCTGCAGATGGGCGGTACGCTCGCCAAGACCTGGGCTGCCAAGCACATCCTCAAGGTCGATCCGCGCAAGATCTTCTTTGTTTCGGTCACGCCCTGCACGGCCAAGATCTTTGAAGCCTCGCGTCCCGAAATGAACACTGCCTGGCGTTATCTCGTCGCCACGAAGGAAATCCCGGCCGACACGCCCTCCTTCCAGGATATCGACGCCTCGCTCACGGCCCGCGACATCGCCGAACTCATGCGCCGCAAGGGCATCAACCCGCTCAACATGCCCAAGACCCGCGAACGCAAGGACCTCGAAGTCTACACGGGCGCCGGCACGATCTTCGGTTGCTCGGGCGGCGTGATGGAAGCCGCTCTCCGTACGGCTTACTTCGCTCTTTCGGGTGAAGAGCTCAAGAACGCCGACATCGAAATCGTCCGAGGCTATGACAACGCCATCGTCGAAGCTACCATCCCCGTGCCCGTCAAGGCGCTCGGCGGCAAGAAGTTCGAAGTCCGCGTCTGCGTCGTCAACGGCGCCAACCAGGGCCTCAAGGAAGTTCTCAACCGCGTCCGCGTCGACAAGAATCGCTATCACTTCATTGAAGTGATGAACTGCCCGGGCGGTTGCGTCAACGGCGGCGGTCAGCCGGTTCAGCCCAAGGGCACGGCCTGGCTGCATCCCACGATGCCCCTGCCGCTGCGTGTTTAAGAATTCCTGACGCGAGGTTATACAAATGCTGTCTGAAAATTATGATTACGCCGAGCGCCCCGCTGCATTGATTTTGGGTCGTCGCGGCTTTCTGAAAGTCTGCGGTCTCTGCGTCGGCGCCGTCGCCGTCTGCGGTTGGGCCATCGGTGACCTGATCGCCCGCCGCGGCGTCATCATCAAGGCCCGTCAGGCCGGTCTCTACAAGGACGACAAGCTCTGCCAAAGCATGGGTTTGACGAGTTCGCACCAGAACTCGGTCGTCATGCGTGTCTACAAGGACTTGAACACCAAGCCCGTGGACCATACCATGCACGAACTGCTCCACACCCATTACTATCAGCGCACTCTGCTTGCCGCCACGACCTCGGAGGCTAACCATGGCTAATAATCGCATTCTCCGCTTCCATGCCCCCGACAAGGTCTTCCACTCGCTCAACGCGATCACGTGGTTTGCCCTTCTCTTTACGGGTGCGTACGTGTACTTCTGTGAACCCTCCGCGGAAGCCGCGGAAGCGAACATGATCGCCCACCTGATCCTCGGCGCGATCTTCACGTTCAATCTGCTCGGCTTCATCGTGGTGGCTCCCGACCGTTTTGCCCTCATTCTTCGCGCCTGCCTGGAATGGGACCGCAACACGATCTACTGGTTCCGCAATTTCGGCGGCTATCCCCGCCGCTTCTTCAAGATCCCGTTCGGTCCGGTGGAAGTTCCCCCGCAGGGTCGCTACAACGGCGGTCAGAAGGCGTCCTACCTGCTCTTCATGGGCATGATCGCCGCGCTCGCTGTGACGGGCTGGATGCTTTGGATCGGCGCTCCGCTCATCGGCAAGCAGGTCTATGCGTGGACTTTCTACTTCCACGTCTGGGGCTCGATCATCGTGTCGGTCCTCGTCGTGTGCGCCCACATCCCGCTCGCCCTCCTTTCGATGGAACACTTCAAGGGCATTTGGCGTCTCGGCCCGGGTACGATTTCGTACGAAGCCGCTGAACACCATGCTCCGATTTGGCTGGAACGCGACGTCATTCGCACCAACATCGAAAAGTAATGGTTTCGAGCTACCTCTTCTGAGGGGCGCATAAACCCGAAAAGGTCGGATAAGATGTTTGTCCGACCTTTTCTTTTTTTTCTTCGGGTGACGCAAACATGTCCCTACTCAACACGCCCAAGGGCCTGCGGCTTCACATCGGGCTCTTCGGCAAACGAAATGCCGGGAAAAGTTCTCTCATCAACGCCCTAACGAACCAAACGATCTCGATCGTCTCGAACGTTCCGGGCACGACGACCGATCCGGTCGAGAAAGCCTGCGAATTTCTGCCCCTCGGACCGGTCGTCTTCATCGACACGGCCGGCGTGGACGATGTGGGAGACCTCGGACTCGCCCGCGTCAAGCGTTCGCTCTCGGTGCTCGAATGGGTCGACATGGCGCTCATCGTCACGACGCCCGCCACCTTCGACGAAGAGGAAAAAGGGATCATCGAGCGTACCCGCGCGCTCGGAACCCCCGCCGTACTCGTCGTCAACCGCACGGACGAAACGCCGGATCTTGATCGCGCCGCCTGGGAGAAGACGGGACTTCCCGTCGTCTTTACAAGCGCACGCGAACGCACGGGGCTCGAAGAGCTCCGTGCGGTCATGGTGCGGCTCGCTCAGGACCGCATCGCCCCCGACCGTCCGCTCGTGGGCGACCTCGCGGGTCCGGGGGACACGGTCATCCTTGTGACACCGATCGACACGGGCGCTCCGAAGGGACGTCTGATCCTGCCGCAGGTGCAGGCGATCCGCGAACTTCTCGACGCACACGCCAAGTGCTTCGTAGTTCAGGAGGACCGCGTCGCCGAGGCGATCGCCGACCTGAAGCACCCCCCGAAACTCGTCATGGCGGACTCCCAGGTCATCAAGACCGTCAACGCACAGACGCCAGAAGGCATTCCGCTCACGACGTTTTCCACGCAGATGGCGTACAGCAAGAGCGACATCGTCGAGATGGCGCGCGGCGCCGCCACGCTTTCGCTCCTCAAGAACGGCGACCGCGTCCTCATCGGCGAGACCTGTAGTCACCACCCGCAAAAGGACGACATCGGCCGCGTGAAGATTCCCCGCTGGCTGCGCGAGCGCACAGGCGCCGATCTCAAGATCGACGTCGCCGTCGGCAAGGATTTTCCCGACGATCTCACGCCCTACCGCATCGTCATTCAGTGCGGCGGTTGCGTCGTGACGCGCCAGCACATGCTCGCCCGCCTGCGGCAGGCGCACGAGCAGGGGGTTCCGATGACGAACTACGGCCTCACCATCAGTTATCTGCAGGGCGTGCTCGAAAGAATTCTGAGTTGCCACCCAGAAGCCCTGCAGGCCTATAGAAACGCTCTCCAAGAAGGACGGAACGCCCTGTGAAAACTCTTGACGACCTTCTCGCGCAAACCGAGTTCACCGATGAGGAAATCGCGAGGATTCTGCGCATCCGCACGCCTGAAGAAGCCGACCTTCTGCAATGCCGCGCCTATGACCTGACGACCCGGGAAATGGGCCCCAACGTCTATCTACGCGGCCTCATCGAGATCAGCAACGTTTGCACGGCCAACTGTCGCTACTGCGGCATCCGCAAGGCCAACCACGGCGTTGAGCGCTACACGCTCCCGCGTGAAACGATTCTCGAGTGCGCCCGCATCGCCCTCGAGAACGGGTACGGCTCCATCGCCATTCAGGCGGGGGAACGCCGGGATCCGAAGTGGGTGACCTTCATCGGCGACCTCTTGCGGGACATTCACGAAATGAGCTGCACGGAGGCGCTTCCTCAGGGGCTCGGCATCACGCTCTCGCTCGGGGAACAGTCGCTCGAAGTCTACGAATACTGGGCCGAGGCGAGCGGCAATCCCGATGGTCTTCGCTATCTGCTGCGGATCGAATCGAGCAATCCCGAACTCTTTCACCGGCTTCACTGCACGCCTGGCAAACACGAAAAGGTGCTCGAACACCGCTACGAAGCGCTGGCCAACCTTCGCAAGGCCGGCTATCAGGTGGGAACGGGCGTCATGATCGGACTGCCAGGACAGACAGTCGAGGATCTGGTGCAGGACATCCGAACCTTCGAGAAGGTGGGGGCCGACATGATCGGCATGGGGCCCTACCTCACGAGCCTCGGCGCCGACATGGTGTCGCTCGGACAAATGCCGCACGACGATCTTCTCAGACTCTCTCTCAATATGATCGCCGCAACGCGCCTTGTTCTACGCAACGTCAACATCGCGGCGGCCACGGCTCTCGAAACGCTCGAAACTCGGGGCCGCATCCTGGGGATTCTGCACGGCTGCAACGTCGTCATGCCAAACATCACCCCGCAGATGACGAGAGCCTCCTATCAGCTTTACGACAACAAGGCGGGCACTGAAGTGGGGGCAGAGTCGAACATCCTCGTGGAAAACGACATCGTTCGCATCGCTCGCCGCTCGCTCGGACTCAACCGCCTCGGCTCTTCGCTACGCTGGGTCGAACGCACGGGACGGCCTGCGAACTGATTGCGCCGCACAAGAGACACAATGGCCGCCGAATTTCGATTCGGCGGCCATTGGCTTAGAAGCGCTGCGTCATTTCACGCGTGGTGTGGAATTTCACCTGAGGCCAGTGCTCCATCGTGGTCTCCAGGTTGTAGATCGACGTGGCGAGATACACGGTGTTCCCGTTTACGTCGGTCGCAAGACGCGCCCCCTGCTCGCGCTCGAAATCTTTGCGGGTGGCGTCGTCCGGAAAGGAGAGCCACCGGGCCGTCGAGACGTCGGTGCTCTCGTAGATCGCATCGACCTTGTATTCCGTGGCGAGGCGCTGAGCGACGATCTCAAACTGCAACTGACCGACCGCCCCGAGAAGGATGTTCCCGAATTCCCCAGTGAAGACCTGAATGGCCCCTTCCTCACCGAGTTCCTGAAGGCCCTTCTGGAGTTGCTTGGCCTTGAAGGGGTCCTTGCTACGGGCCGCGCGGAAGAGTTCCGGAGCGAAATTTGGAATGCCCGTAAAGAGCATGTTCTCGCCCTCGGTGAGCGTGTCGCCGATGTGCAGTTGTCCGTGGTTGTAGATCCCGATGATGTCGCCTGCGACGGCATCGGTCATGACGACGCGGTCCTGCGCCATGAAGGTGAGCGCATTGGCGAGCTTCATTTCACGCCCTTCGCGCACGTGGTGTACCTTCATTCCCTGGCTGTAGCGGCCCGAGCAGACGCGGAAGAAGGCGATGCGGTCCCGATGGCGCGGGTCCATGTTGGCCTGAATCTTAAAGACGAAGCCGCTGAAGGGTTCCTCGATGGGCTCCACGAAGCGCGTCGTCGTTTGACGCGGACGCGGCGACGGCGCCCAGGCGACGAGAGCGTCGAGCACGTCCTGTACGCCGAAATTGTTGACGCCGGAGCCGAAGAAGACGGGGCTTTGTTCGCCGGCGAGGAACTTTCGCAGATCAAAGGGTTCGGTCGCCCCCTGAACGAGCTCGATCGATTCGCGCACGTAAGGCATTTCCATCGGGAAGAGACGGTCGAGCTCGGGATTGTCGAGCCCTTCGATCACCTCCTGATCCTGCGTTAAACGTTCTTCGCCCGGCGTGAAGCGGACCAGGCGGTTCTTGAGGAGCGAAAAAACGCCGCGAAAGGTCTTGCCCATCCCGATCGGCCAGGTGATCGGCACGCACTGGAGCTTGAGCACGTTTTCGATTTCCCCGAGCAGATCGAGCGGATCCCGCACTTCACGGTCGAGCTTGTTGATGAAGGTGATGATCGGCGTGTTGCGCATGCGGCAGACTTCGAGGAGCTTGATGGTCTGCGCTTCCACGCCCTTGGCGGCGTCGATCACCATGACGGCGGCGTCCACGGCAGTGAGCACGCGGTAGGTGTCTTCAGAGAAGTCTTCGTGCCCCGGCGTGTCGAGAAGATTGATCACGTGCCCGTCATAGCGAAACTGCATGACCGAACTCGTCACGGAAATGCCACGCTGCTTTTCCACTTCCATCCAGTCGGACGTGGCGTGGCGCGCGGCTTTGCGGCCCTTCACGGCGCCGGCCATCTGAATGGCGCCTCCGAAGAGAAGGAGCTTTTCCGTCAGCGTGGTTTTCCCCGCGTCGGGGTGGGAAATGATGGCGAAAGTGCGGCGTTCTTCCACGTCGCGCACCAGCGCCGGATTCGGACTCGTCATAGCCACTATCCGCGAAGTCGCCCGAAAGCGCCGCGGCCCTATAGAAATAGTTGAAAAAGATTCGTCGGACCCACCTTCTCGGATCCGACGTCCTGAAGCATCGCGCCGTTTGCGCACGAAGGGAACCCTGTCTTCCGCGGCACGTGCGCGTCTGGCGGTTTGGAGAGCCAACATTCTATAGAAATCCGATCGTTCGGATTCGATTTGCGGTCCCGAATCTTCCGTTCCAAAGTAGCGCTTCTCGAAACCGATTCACACAGAGGGAGGAAAGAGTCCTACAATGGAACGATTTCGCTGAAAAAACGTCCTATCCCCTCAGGACGCTCAACCGGAGTTTACAGATGAGTTATTTTCCGACCTGGAAATTGAAGACAGAAGGCATCATCGCCCCCGACGAAAGACTTCCGACGGGACAGACGATCGCACTGGGTCTGCAGCACGTTGTGGCCATGTTCGGCTCCACCGTGCTGGCACCGATTTTGATGGGTTTCGACCCCAATTTGGCTGTATTGATGAGTGGCATCGGAACACTCATTTTTTTTGCCTTGGTGGGCGGTCATGTGCCGAGCTACCTAGGCTCCTCCTTTGCCTTCATCGGTGTCGTGATCGCCGCCACAGGCTATGCGGCGGGAACGGGCGCCAATCCCAACATAGCGACCGCCTTGGGTGGCATCATAGCCTGCGGCGCAGTCTACGCCTGCGTGGGGCTCATCGTGATGTTCACGGGCGTGCAGTGGATTGAAAAACTCATGCCGCCCGTCGTGACGGGCGCCGTCGTGGCCGTGATCGGGCTCAACCTCGCCCCTACGGCCGTGCGCAGCGTCGGCGGTACCGACTTCAACGCGTGGATGGCCGTTCTTACGGTGCTCTGCGTGGGCGGCGTCGCGGTCTTCACCCGAGGACTCCTGCAGAAGCTCCTCATCCTCGTGGGGCTCGCCCTTTCTTATCTGATCTACGCCATCCTCTCGAACGTGCTCGGCATCGGAGGCAAGCCCATCGACTTTTCCCTCATCGCCAACGCGCCCTGGTTCGGAATGCCCTCCTTCACCTCACCCGTCTTCAGCGTCGACGCCATCGCGCTGATCGTGCCGGTCGTCATCATTCTCGTCGGAGAGAACCTCGGCCACATCAAGGCCGTCACGGCCATGACAGGCCGTAATCTCGACCCCTACATGGGCCGCGCCTTCCTCGGCGACGGCATCGCCACCATGGTGTCGGGCGCCTGCGGCGGCACGGGCGTGACGACCTACGGTGAAAACATCGGCGTAATGGCCGCCACGCGCGTCTACTCCACCCTCATTTTCCCCGTGGCCGCACTCTTTGCGATCGTGCTCGGCTTCTCGCCCAAATTCGGCGCCGTCATCCAGACGATTCCGCAGGCCATCCTCGGCGGAACCTCCATCGTCGTCTTCGGTCTCATCGCCGTGGCCGGCGCCCGCGTGTGGGTGGTTAACAAGGTGGACTTCGGCGACAACCGCAACCTCATCGTGGCAGCCGTGACGCTCATTCTCGGCGGCGGCGACTTCACGCTCAATCTCGGCGGCTTCATGTTGGGCGGCATCGGGACGGCCACCTTCGGCGCCATCCTTCTGAACGCCATCATGCAGTTCGGTGAAAATCGCCGGAATCACTAACGCGCACCTTCCCTTCTCCCAAAACGTCGGCCCGGCTCATTTGAGTCGGGCCGACGTCTTTTTCAAGCCTTCAGTGACGATCCCTTTCCTCGAGAAGGTCGGCGAGAACGCCGAGCGCAAAGGCCTCATCCTTGGCGCGATACGCCTTCTCTCGAATCGCTTCGATCCTTTCATCGGGGAGTTTCGCCGAAGGAACGAGCGAACAGACGTGCGTCACGCAGGCATCCTTTCCCTTTCGTTCGAGCGTGATTTCATTGCGCCCATGCACCTTACCTTCGGCGTCGAGAATCCAGTGCGTGAAACACTCGTTCGCCCCTTCGATGCAGTCCGTGGCCGAAGCTCCACCGCCGAAATGAAGTCGCCGCACGAGGAGCGTCGGCGTCTCGGAGACGACCGTCACGTCCTCGATGCCGTCCCAATATCGATGCGCCGTGCGAAAGCCCGCCTGAAATGCCTTTCGGTAGTCCTCAAAACAGACACCGTAGCGCGAAAGCGGCACCTCCACGGAAAACTCGTAGTAGGGATTCAGAGCGACCCTTCGAAAATCCTTCGTATCCATCAAAACTCCTTAGCGCACCTCGAGAGCCGAAGCGCTCCGTTTGGCGCCCGTAAGATAACCCTCGAGCCATTGACTGTAGCGCGACATCGCGAAACTCGACACGAAATAGACGGCCGCGATGAAGACGTATCCTTCTACAAAATAACCGCGCCACACGGCATCGCCGAGCGCCAGGCGCAGGCTTCCCGTCAGGTCGTACATCGAGACGACCGTCACGAGCGACGTGTCCATGAAGCAGGAGAGAAGACTGTTGACGAAGGCGGGAATGACGGCGACCAAGGCCTGCGGCAGAATCACGCTTACGTACGCCTGGCGCTTCGTGAGTCCCAGGGAATAAGCGGCGTCGAACTGCCCCTTCGGAATTGTCTGCAGGCCGCCGCGAACGGTTTCAGCCATGTACGCGGCCTGAAAGAGAACGATCGCCACGGTGATTCGCCAGAAGGCGTCGATCTGGATCTGCGAAGGCATCACCAGCGGAAAAATGAAGGCCGCCACGAAGAGGACGGTGATGAGGGGCACCCCACGCACCAATTCCACATACCCCGTGGCGAGAAGCCGCACGATCGGCATGTGACTGCGTCGTCCGATGGCGAGCGCAATGCCGAGGGGAACGGAAAGCGTCATGCCGAAAAGCGTGAGGAGCACGGTAAGGGGCAAACCGCCCCACATGTCCGTAGAAACAAGCGAAAGCCCTCCGACGCCGCCCGACAGAAGGGAAAAGAAGACGACGAGCGTCACGCCCCAGGCCGCGGACAAGCCGCGCACGCCCTTGCGCGTCCAGAAGGCCGGCACGGCGCTCGCGACGGTCATTCCCAAAAGTAGCGCCATGGCGACGCCCGGACGCCATTGTTCTTCATACGGATAACGACCGAAAAGGATGAGGCGCCACTTCTCCGTAACGAATCCCCAACAGGCGCCGTCCGCCTTCGCGCAGGCCGTAGGATCGGCCGCCCATTCGGCGTTGAGCACGCCCCAGCGGAAGAGTGAGAAAAGCACCGCACAGACGACGGTCCCAACGACGAGTGTCAGAAGCGTCGCCCAGGGCGAATAACAGTAGCGCTCCCGAAAAGTTTCCCAGCGTCCGGGACGGCGGATCGTGTGAATTTCCATGTCGACTCCAGACGAACTTCAGAAGGAACTCTTCATGACGGCTCGGTTGATTCGGTTCATCACAACGGCCGTGACGAGATTGAGAAAAAGATACACGAGCATGATGAGGCTGATCACCTCGAGGGCCTGCGCCGTCACGTTGATCGCCGTGTTGCCCACGCTCACCACGTCGGGATACCCCACCAGAACAGCAAGGGACGAGTTTTTCGTGAGGTTCATGTACTGGCTAGCGAGCGGCGGAATCGCCAGACGCAAAGATTGCGGAACGACGATGTAGCTCACCGTCTCGGCGCGGGTGAGTCCGAGCGCATACCCCGCCAGCCACTGACCGGGCTTCACGGCGAGAACGCCAGCGCGAACGATCTCGGCGATGGCGGCAGAAGTGAAGAGCGTGAGACCGAGCCAAAGCGTAAGAAATTCCGGCGTCCACTGGCCGCCACCGCGCAGTGCAAAGCGCGTGGCCTTCGGGTGTTCCCACCCGCCGAGCGCGCCCGCCGCGATCCAGGAGAGCGCAAAGACGAGGAAAAAAACGGCCACGGCCAGAAGTGATGCGTTGAGGGAAGTCGTCTTTTTGGCGCGCCGCCAACGCACGGCAACCGCCGTTGCGGTCGCTGTGACGAACGCACCCAGAACGGCCCACCATCCCCAAAGGGGCTTGGCGTACTGAAGGCCCGCCTTGGAGAGAAAAATCCAGTCGCCGACGTGCCAGGCGCGGTTCCCTGCGGGCAACCATTCGGTCACTACGAGGTAGATCGCAAAAAGCAAAACGAGAAGCGGAATGTTTCGGTACGCTTCGACGTGAGCCGTGCCGAGCAGACGCAGCATCGGGTGTTTGGAAAGGCGCATGAGCCCCACCACGAAACCGAGCACGGTCGACGTCACGATCGCCCATACGGACACGTAGAGCGTGTTGAGGGTCCCCACGCCGAAGGCGCGCAGGAAGCTGTCGGCGCTCGAAAAGGGAATCAGTGTCTCGCCGATTTCAAAGCCGGCCCGGGCGGCGAGGAAATCGAAGCCGCTGCGGATGTTGCGCTCTTCCAAATTGGCGCCTACCGTCATGACGATGGCAGCGACGACTGCTACGAGAAGCAGAAGCAAAGCCGCCTGCAACGTATATTCCCGACGCTTTCTGACGCTTTCCCGCAGTCGCCAGGCTGCGTCGCCGCCCGACGTAAAACCGTCTCGAATCAACACTCTCAGAGATGTCCCAAGAAAAGGGGATCCTTCACGGAACCCTTGTCAAACCATTGAAAAAGGCGAAGTCTTGCACGGACTTCGCCTTTGCCCGCAACGTTTCTCAGCGAATTGGCACGGCGTACATCAGGCCGCCGTCCGTCCAGAGACGATTGAGGCCTCGCGGCAGATTCAGGGGAGATTCGGGGCCGAAGAATTCGGTCCACGACTCTCCGTAGTTGCCGACCTGCTTGATAATGCGGTACGACCAGTCCTTGTCGAGTCCGATCATCTGCCCCATGTCCTCGCCGACGCCGACGAGACGGCGCACGTCGGCGCTCTGGCTCGTCTTGCGCATTTCGTCAACGTTGGCCTTCGTCACGCCGAGCTCTTCGGCGCCGAGCATGGCGGCGAAAGTCCAACGGACAATCTGGAACCACTCGTCGTCACCGCGGCGAACGGCGGGACCGAGGGGCTCCTTACTGATCGTTTCGGGGAGGATTTCGTAGTCCTGCGGATTGCCCGAACGCAGACGGGCGCCCGCGAGGTCGGACATGTCGGTCGTGTACGCGTCGCAACGCCCCGAAAGGAAGGCGCTCTGCGTGGCCTCGGTCGTGTCGAAAACAACGGTCTTAAGGCTCATGCCGTTGGCGTCGAAATATTCGGAGAGCGTCTTTTCGGAGCTCGTCCCGGTCTGCACGCACACGGTGGCGCCGTCGAGCTCACGGGCGCTCTTGAGACCGAGCGACTTCGGCACGAGGAAGCCCTGGCCGTCGTAGTAGGAGACCGCCACGAAGACGGAGCCCTGACTGGCGTCGCGGGTCATATTCCAAGTCGTGTTGCGCGCGAGTATGTCGATTTCCCCCGACTGCAACGCCGTAAACCGTTGCGGCGAGTTGAGGGGAACGTACTTCACCTTCTCGGAATCACCCAAAACGGCGGCCGCCACGGCGCGGCAGACGTTGACGTCGAGCCCCTTCCATTTTCCCTGACTGTCTGCCGAGGAAAAACCGGGCGCGGACGTATTCACGCCGCACTGCACGAAACCGCGGGACTTTACGGCGTCGAGAACGGCTCCGGCCTGGGAGGGAAGCGACCAAGAAAGCAAGGCGGCGCTCACGGCGCCGAACACGGCGATCTTCTTCATGATGGTGTGTCCTTTTGTTCTGAGTGGGGGGGTTTGGAGACAAGGCGTCCGTTTTCAACAGTCTACACAGAGCCGCCGCCCGCATTGCGGCGAGCGCCCCGAAAATGAAGGATTTTTTACGAGAAAGCATAGGAGTTGGTAGTTTGCCCCTATGAAGAATTTCCGCACAAATAACAAAAAACATTACCGTGATAAAATCAACGGGTTGCCATTTCCTGAGGGTTCCTTATGGTCTCGTTCGGACAAGTTTTTCTGCTCTTATCGCTGGTGTGCATCAGCGCCTTCTTCTCTTCGGCAGAGATTTCGATTGCCGCCTCCCGCAAATCGCGACTGCAGTCGCTCTACGAAGACGGGGAGCGAAGAGCCAAACTCGTCCTGGATCTGCAGGAACACCCCGGTCCCTTCTTCTCGGCGCTGCAGGTCGCCGTCAACGCGGTAGCGCTCTTGGGCGGCATCGTGGGGGACGCGGCGTTCTCCCCCTTCTTCGACTGGTGCCTCTCGTATGTCCTGAAGCCCGGACAGTTCCCGAACCTCGGATTCATCCTCTCCTTCATCCTGTCGACGTCGCTTTTCGTCATCTTCGCGGATCTGCTCCCGAAGCGCTTGGCGCTCATCAAGCCCGAGCCCGTCGCCATGTTCGTCGTGCGTCCGATGCGGCTCTTCATCCGCTGTCTGCGCCCGATCGTCTTTCTGTTGTCCAAACTCTCCGACAGCGTCCTGAGAGCCTGCGGCTTTCCGACGCAGCGTCAGGATTCCATCACGCCGGAAGACATTCTCGCCTCGGTGGGCGCAGGCGCTAAAGCCGGCATCATCGCTCCGCAGGAAGAGGCGGTGATTCAGAACGTTTTCGAGCTCGAAAGCCGACTTGTTCCCTCCGCCATGACGCCGCGTGAAAACATCGTTTTCTTCACGCTCGACGAAGAAGAGAGTAGCGTGCGCGCTAAGATTGCAACCGTTCCCTACAACCGGTTCCTCGTGTGCGACCGGGATCTCGACCACGTAGTGGGATTCGTCGACTCGAAGCACCTGCTTCGCTGCGTGCTCGATGAAAAACCGATCGTCTTCAAGGAACACGGTCTCGTGCAGAGCTGTCAGTTCATTCCCGACTCGCTCACGCTCTCGGAAGCGCTCGACGTCTTCCAGCGCACGAAGTCCGACTTCGCCATCATCCTCAACGAATACGCGCTCGTCGTGGGACTCATCACGATCAACGACATCATGAGCACGGTGATGGGAGATCTCGTCATCACCGCCGACGAACAGCAGATCATCCGCCGCGACGAAAACTCCTGGATCATCGACGGCTCCACCCCGGTGGACGACGTGCAGCACGCCCTGCAGCTCGGAGACTTCCCGGAAGACTCCACCTACGAAACCGTAGCGGGCTTCATGATGTACATGCTGCGCAAGATCCCGAAGATCACCGACAAGGTCACCTGGAACGGCTACACCTTCGAAGTGCTCGACGTGGACAACCACAAGATCGACCAGGTGCTCGTGACGCGCACGCCGGAGTCCCTCGTCTCTGACCCGCAGGCGAATGCCGGTGCGGCCGCCTCGACCTCCGAACCGACGCAAAGGGACGCCGCAGAGAAGGCGGACTGATACCCCCCTCTGTCCGAGCGAACATACGAACGAGGCGCCCCGCAGGGCGCCTCGTTCGTTTCAGAGACCGTCACGTCATCAGGCTTCGGTCTTCTTACGGGCCGTACGGCCGCGGGACTTGGCTTCCTTTTGTTCGTCGCCATCGGTTTTCTTCGCGCGTTCCTGCTCCGGAAACTCGAAGACGACGCCCTTCTTGGGGTGCAGCTTCAGCAGGGCAGAAAAGGGACGGTTGGTGCGCTTGGAGACAAAGCCAGAAAGCAGAGGACTCGAGCCCTTCGCAAGGATTTCCTCGGCCTCCTCTTCGGTGATTTCCCGCTGCAGAATGACGCGGCCCATGCGGAAGTCACACTTGTTGCGGTCCCGATACGCATTTTCACAGGTGTAGGAATTTTCAAAGGCGCGGACCTTCCCGCCGCAGATCGGACAGGTTCCGAGCACGCGGGCCTTTTCAAGGGTCTCTTCGTCGACGGTTTCCTTCTTGGCGTCGTCGAAATCGAACTTCATGCGAAGCTCTCCCGTCACCTCGTCGTGATAGAGGACGAGTTCCGCATCAAAGGGGAAACCTTGGCGGGCGACGAAGCCCGACAGCGGTCCCACGCGCCCCGTCGAAAGGAGCGTTTCGACTTCCTGCGCCGAAAAGATCCGGGAGCCTGGATGCTTCGAGATGGCGAAGTAACACGACGGATTCGTGCACGCGAAGCGCCGGTAGGTTTCCACGACTTTACCCCCGCACACAGGACACGGCGTCTTAATGTGGATCGGATTGATCATCGGGATTGTTGTTCCGTCATAGCGGCGCGCCACTTCGACGATCGAGGTCGTCAATTCCCGGATATCGTTCATGAACTGCTCGGGCTCGACCTGACGGTTCTCGATGAGGGAGAGCTTGTGCTCCCACTCGGCCGTGAGACGGGGATCGCTCAGCTGTTCGAGCTTGAGGCCCCGCAGAAGCGTAAATAGCTGAAAGGCCTTGGGCGTCGGGATGAGTTCGCGCTCCTCACGGCGCAGATACTTCTGCTCGAGAAGGCCCTCAATGATTCCGGCGCGCGTAGCCGGCGTGCCAAGCCCGCGCTCGACCATGGCGTCGCGCAGCTCCCCCTCCTCAATCTTGCGGCCGGCGTGTTCCATGGCCGAAAGAAGCGTGGCGTCCGTATAGCGGGCGGGCGGACGCGTTACGTCCTCCACCGCGAGCACCTCGACGGTCTGCACGGCTTCTCCGTCACTCACGGGCGGAAGATCCCCCTTGGTCGGCTTCGAAGGCAGTCCGCGCACGACCATCCAACCCGGATCGACGAGCACCTTGCCTTCGGAGCGGAAGGATTCGTCCTCAACGACCGTGATGCGGGTCGTTACGTCGTATTCAGCGGCCGGATAGAAGACCGAGAGAAAGCGGCGCACGATGAGGTCGTATACCTTTTGCTCGACTTCCGTGAGCGTCTTGGGTGTTTCCCCAGTCGGAATGATGGCGAAGTGATCCGAAATCTTCTGGTTGTCGAAGATGCGGCGATTGGGTTTCACCCAGGCTTCCTTAAGGATCTTTTCCGCGAAGGACGCGTAGGACGAAGAGATCTGCGGCAATTTTCCGAGCACCTCACACACGGTCGCGAGGTAGTCCTCGGGCAACGCCCGGGAATCGGTGCGGGGATAGGTGACGGCCTTGTGCTTTTCGTAGAGGGACTGCGCCACGGCGAGCGTCGTCTTGGCGGAAAAGCCGAAGCGACTGTTCGCTTCGCGCTGCAACGACGTCAGGTCAAAGAGAAGCGGCGCAGACTGACGGGTGCGCTTTTTCACTTCGGTCACCCGACCCGGACGGCCCGTGCAACGGCGAACGATCCGTTCGGCCTCGTCGGGCGTCCAGCAACGTTCGGCCTTCGCTTCTTCGTCGGAAGGATCCTTTTTAAAGTCCGCGTCAAACCACTTGGCCTCGTACGTACCGCTGGCGCACTCGAAGGTGGCGTGCACCTCCCAGTAGGTACGGGGAACGAAGGCGTTGATCTCCTCCTCACGCTGCACGACGACCGCAAGCGTCGGCGTCTGCACGCGACCGACGGTCGTAAGGTAAAAGCCTCCGTCTTTGCTGTTGAAGGCCGTAAGTGCGCGCGTGCCGTTGATACCGACGAGCCAATCAGCTTCGGAGCGGCACCAGGCGGCCGCTTCGAGCGGCTTCATTTCCTCGTCGCTGCGAAGGTGGGAAAAGGCTTCGACGATGCTCGCCTTCGTCATGGACTGCAGCCACAGGCGACGGCAGGGCTTCTCCTTCTTCCCCTGGAAGGCGGCCTTCATGATGCGACGGAAAATCAACTCGCCCTCACGCCCCGCGTCGCATGCGTTGATGACGTCGGTCACGGCGCGACTACGCAGTTTCTTGCTCAGCTTTTCAAAACGCTCCTTCGTGCGGGCCCGAGGCTCGAGATCGAAGTACGTGGGCAGAACGGGCAGATGCGCAAAGGTCCACTTGCCGCGTTTGGCTTCGAACTCTTCGGGCGCTTTCATTTCCAACAGATGACCGACGGCGGAGCCGATGATCATGTTTTCGCTGACCCAAAAATCTCCGTCTTTCTTAAAGCCTCCGAGCGCACGGGCAATGTCGCCCGCGACGGACGGTTTTTCTGCAATAACGAGCGTGAGGCTCATACAAATTCCTTTTCGATACGGAAGGTTTTCACAGGAAGCTCTTCGGTCAAATCACGAACGGACTCCACCAACTTCGCCCCCTGGCGAATTAGAAGGTGGGGTCCCTTGCTCGAAGGGGCGTGAATGCTACCGGGAACCGCAAACACGTCGCGTCCCCAACGGGTCATTTCGGCCGCCACTTCCCGAACGAAAGAATTTCTTGCACACCCCGGCACAAGCAGGGCGTCGGCTCCCGCCGCGACGTCCAAATAAAAGGTTTCATCGTCGGTCTTGTCACCGTCGAATCCGGGAGGTCGGAAACCGACGAAGAGACCGCCCTTTTGCAAAAGTTGGGTACACAGGGGCAGGTCCGATCCGGCGATTCGGTCAGGCGCCCCCTGCGTCCAGACGACGGCGAGGCTAGAAGGGGATGAGATTATCGCACGGATGCCGACTTTTTCAAGGGGACTGCGATTGGCGTACGACGGAACATATCCCGCCTCAAGAACGCTTCGAGAGAACTCGGCCGTATTGTAGAGCGTCTCTTCGTCTGCACCATCTCCGGCCACAAGGAGCACCGTACCCGAGAGAAGCCGGCGGTTTCCGCGTACAAACAGACAGAGAGGACTGCGCTCGGCATGGAGAAAACGCACGGGAAAATCCTCGTCGAGCACCGTCCAGACATGCGCGTCGGGACAACGCTCGAGCCAGGCCCGTGTGGCTTCGAAAACATTCTCGTCGCGTGCGCGCCGCAGTGCGTCCGCTCCCTTCGCCCCAAGAATTTTGAGGTGCGTCGCATACGGAGCGTCAGCCGCCTCCTCGGGACCGCCCGTCTCCCGGATAAGACGCAGAAAATCCCCCATCGGCAACCCCGAAACAGAGCCGAATGCGCACCAGGCCCGAATCCAAGCGCCGTTCTCAGTCATGTCGATCCCGTCCTCCTCATACCGTTTGAGGCCGTTATAGCAAATGCCCGGGAAACACGGCAGGGGCCTTTTCAAAAAAAGTTATAATTTTCGACCGCCCAACGGTTAACAGTTTCCTTTTATCGAGAATCCGCACGCCATGGCTCTTCTCAACATCCTTCAGTATCCGCATCCCACCCTCGCGGCCAAAGCCGCGCCCGTGACCGAATTCAACGACGACCTCAAAACCCTTGCGGCCGACATGCTCGAAACCATGTACGCGGCGCCCGGCGTCGGACTTGCGGCCAATCAGGTCAACGTGCTACGCCGCATAGTTGTGCTCGACGTAAGCGAAGACAAAAGCGGCCAGATGGTTCTCGTCAACCCGGAAATTCTCTTTACGGACGGGGAGCTCGTCGACCACGAGGAAGGCTGTCTTTCTCTCAAGGGACTCTACGAACACGTCAAGCGTCCTGCCACCGTGAAGGTGCGCGCTCAGGACCTTGACGGCAATCCCTTCGAATTCGAAGCGGACGGCCTTCTTGCCGTCTGCGTGCAACATGAACTCGATCACCTCGACGGCAAGGTCTTCATCGATCATCTGAGCCGCATGAAAAAGGAACGCGCCCGCATGAAGCTCGTTAAGCTCCGCCGCAAGCGCGAACACGAACAGGAGGGCTAATGCCTCACGCGGGGTGAGCAAAGACGTGGGAGAGAATGGCTTGGCCGATCGTCCCGAAAAGCGCCTCGGGAATCTGATGGCCGAGGCCACCGATGCCGATGAGCTTCGCTCCTTCGATCAGCCTGGCCGTTTCCTCGCCCGCGGCGAAGGGAAGCAGCGGATCGTCCCGTCCGTGCACAACGAGCGTAGGCACGGTGATTTGCCGCAGTTGATGACTGCGGTCGCCGCTCGCGAGAATCGCCAGCAGCTGACGATTCGTCGCGACAGGGTCAAAGGGCATTTCGGAGGCGATCGCGACCTGTGCTTCGAGTTGTTCTTCCGTAGCGGCGTAACGCTTTCCCTCCAACGAGCGCAACACCTTTCGGTAATAACTCTTTCTCTCTGCCGGACTCTCGCCCGGCGCCTTGAGAAGCGTGTAGATCGTCATGAACTTTCCGATCCCCGTAGAAGGATTGCCCACGGCCGACGAAAGGCTCGAGAGCGTTGCCACGCGGTTGGGACTGTGCGTCGCAAGCACCTGCGCGATCATACCGCCCATGGAAAATCCCACCACATGGGCCCGACGGACAGCCAGGTGATCCATCAGGCGCTCCACGTCAATCGCCATGTCTTCGAGCGCGTAGGGCGCAGAAACGGGTCGACGCAGAACGGCCCTGCCGATGGCCGTCAGAACGTCCCGTTCCGTCACGGGTGATTCCGTGCAGTGCACGCTCTCCCCCGAATCTCGGTTGTCAAAGACGATCACCCGCAGGCCTGCGCGCAGAAATGGCACAAAAAAGGCTTCCGGCCACATGCTGCCCGCCATGCCGAGCCCCATGAGAAGGATCAGAGATGGTGCGTCGTCGGATCCGTAGGTTTCGTAGTGAAAACGTTTTTCGTTGTATTCGAAGAAGGGCACGGCGACTCCTTGGAAACAGGCCGTTGCGGATCGCAACACGGCATAATGGAATGATAAATTGTTGTCGGCTTTCGGAAAGCCCTTGAAAACCTTCCTTTGGAATCTCTATGCGTCTGATTTTTGCCGGTACTCCGGACTTTGCCGCGGTGGCGCTTGAAGCCCTGATCCGCGCGGGTCATGAAATCGCCCTGGTGTTGTCGCAACCCGATCGGCCGAGCGGCCGCGGGATGAAGCTCACGGCCTCGCCCGTGAAGACCCTGGCCCTCGAACACGGGCTTCCCGTGCTGACGCCTCAAACGCTGAGCCTCAAGCGGGACCCGGAGGGAGCAGCCGCCGTGCATGAAACCCTGAGGAATCTCGAGGCGGACGTGCTCATCGTGGCGGCCTACGGGCTGATCCTTCCCGCCCCCGTTCTCGAATGCGCAAAGGGTATCGGACGCAACCGTGACATTCGGGCGATCAACATTCACGGCAGCCTTCTCCCCCGTTGGCGCGGGGCGGCGCCGGTCGCGCGCGCGATCGAAGCGGGCGACGCCGAAACGGGCGTCACCCTCATGAAGATGGAGCTCGGGCTCGACACGGGCCCCATGATCTCTGTTCGCTCGACGCCGATCACGAAGGAGGACACGAACGCGACGCTGATGGACAGAATCGCCCGTATCGGAGCGGATCTGCTCGTCGAAGCTCTCGAACACCCCTACGACCTCACCTGGACGCCGCAACCTGAAGAAGGCGTCGTCTACGCGGAAAAACTCCTCAAGAGCGAGGGGCGCATCGACTGGACGCAGAGCGCTGAAGTCATCGCCCGCCGTATCCGCGCCTTCACGCCCTTCCCGAGCGTCTACTTCGTGCACGGAGACACGAACATCAAGGTGTGGGAAGCCGAACCCATCGCGGGTGAAGGCGCCCCTGGCACCGTCCTCTCCGTGAAGGACGGCTTCAGTGTTGCCTGCGGCGAAGGAGCCTTGCGCGCCACCGTCCTGCAGCGTCCCGGAAAGCCCCGCATGCCGGCGGACAGTTTCCTGCAAAGTCTTCCCATCTTGGTCGGCGAGGTTCTTGCATGAGTGAACAGCTCCCGCTCTCCCAAGTAGCCCGCTGGGTGGTCGAGGCCCAGCTTCGTCTAGGCGAGGGACGAAGCCTTGCAGGCGCCCTCGAGGGGGTTCCCTCCTCGCACCGTTCGGCCGTACAGGCGCTCCTCTATCTGACGCTTCGTCACCGGGCACTCTGCGACGCCGTGACAGAAGATCTGGTCGAACGTCCCCCGCATCCGGCTCTTCGGGCCCTCCTTCATCTCGGAATCGCCGCCCTTTGCGAGAAGACCTTCACGCCTTTCACGCTCGTCGATCAACTGGTCACGGCGGCAAAACGCCGCCCCGACACGCAAAAAGGGGCGGGCTTTCTCAACGCTGTCTTACGCCGGCTCGTGCGGGAAGAAAAGGAGCGCTTCGCACGTGCGCAGCGTCTCGAAACCGTACGCTTCAACGCACCCTCTTGGTGGATCGAGCGCATGAAGCGCGCCATGCCCGAGGACTGGGAACGCGTTCTTACGCTCGTGCAGCGCCATCCTCCGATGACGTTGCGCGTAAATTTGCGCAAAACGACGCCCGACGCCTATCGATCTCTGCTGGCCCAAAATCACCTCGCTTCGGTTCAAAGCGGCGCGGAGGCACTCACGCTCGCCTCTCCCGTCCCCGTCACCGCACTGCCGGGATTTGTCGAAGGGCTCGTGTCCGTACAGGACGCCGGCACGCAGCTCGCCGCCCATCTGCTCCCCGTCCGCGCAGGCGATCGGGTGCTCGACGCCTGCGCCGCCCCAGGCGGAAAAACGGCGCATCTGCTCGAGCGCTACAACTGCGAAGTGACGGCCCTCGAAATCGATCCGAAGCGCGCAGAGAAAATCCGAGAAACGCTCGATCGCCTCGGTCTCTCGGCGCGACTGGTAACGATCGACGCAGCCCGCACGGAGAAGTGGTATGACGGACGGCCCTTTGACGCCGTTCTGCTCGACGCCCCCTGCACCGCCAGCGGCATCGTTCGCCGTCAGCCCGACGTTCCCTGGATCCGCCGTCCCGAAGACATCGCGTCGCTCGCACGCCAACAGCGACGCCTTCTGCACGCGCTCTGGCCCGTACTGAAGTCGGGCGGCCACCTTCTCTACTGCACCTGTTCGGTCTTCCCGGAAGAAGGGACCGAGCAGATCCGAGCCTTCCTCAAGGAAAACGAAGACGCCGAGCTCGTGCCACTCGGGGAGAAAAACGAGGGTATGATGCCCTTGGTTCCCTGGGAAGAGCCCTGGACGGGTGATGAAAAACGTCCGGGGATTCACGACGGGTTCTTTTACGCGCTGATTCGAAAGAAGTGAGATGCTGATGCCCGAGCGAGAAAACGTTCGCCGATTCGTTCTCGCCGCCGCCGCGGCGGGAACGCTTCTGGTTTCGTCCGCCGCCCTGGCGGCCGAGGCTACGTTGATGCGTGCGCAGCTCACTCGGGACGAACCCGGAGAGAGCCCGGGGCTCTTTTTGGCGGCTTCCTACGAATTCGACCTGCCGCAACCCTTGCGGGAAGCCCTGCAACGGGGCATAGCGCTCTATTTCCGACACGACTTTCAACTGCGTCAGGAACGTTGGTACTGGCTGGACCGCACGCTCGAAGAGCGCCATTTTTTCGTGCGCCTCTCCTACGATCCCCTCACGCAGCGCTACCGCGTCTCCTACGGCGGTCTCTCACAGAGCTTCGACACTTACGAGCAGGCCCTGCCGCTCGTCAAGAACATCCGCCGCTGGCGTGTAGGACCGTCCGACGTCATCCGCGATCCCAACGATTACACCGCCGAAGTTCGTTTTTCACTCGACGCTAGTAAACTCCCCAAACCCATGCAGGTGACGACGGCGGGGGCCGACGAGTGGACCCTCACTTCCGAGTGGACCCCCATCGAGATTCCTCCCGAAGTTGCCGAAACGGAGTGAGTCGATGCATCACAAGCTTCGTTTTGCCGTTGCCGCAGCGCTTGCCTTCGGATGCATCGCTCTCTTCGGCCTCGCCATCTCGAGCGCCGATCCGACTCTTTTCGACGGATACTACCCCGTCCTTCTGATCCTCAACGTCTTTCTCGTCATCACGCTCTTCGGCATCGTGGTGGCAATGGGGTGGCAATTGCTACGCCGCTACCGGGCGGGGATCTTCGGCTCCAAACTCACGGTCCGCCTCACGCTATCGATCATGGTTCTCGCGGTGGTGCCGACCATCGTGCTCTTCTTCATTTCAAGCGCCTTCATTGCGCGAAGCATTGAAGCGTGGTTCGACGTGCGGGTCGAGCGCGCGCTCGAAAGCGGCGTCACCATCACCCGAAGCATCCTGGCGAGGCAACGGGCCGACACGGAAGAAGAAGCCCGTCGGATCGCCCAGACCCTGCGCAACGTTCCACAGTCGCTACTGATGGGAGAGCTCCTGCGTCAGGTTGAACATCTTCAAGGTGCCGACGCCCTCGTCTTAACAGGCAATCTCACCGCCGTAGCGGCCGCATCGGGCTCAAAGCTCGACCTCATTCTCCCGAGCATGCCCGGGCACCTGCAGATTCAGGCCGCCAAAAATACGGGCATCTACTCGACGGTGGACGGCGACATCTTCGAAGCGAGCGAACAGAATCCCGATGCCGCCCTCTCGATCCGCGTCATCGTGCCGATTCCGAGCGACGGTTATCTCTCGGACTCGTTCGGCGGCGGCCTTCTCGGGAACGCCCGTACGGAACAGCTCTATCTGCAGCTCATCCGACCGGTCGAATCCTCCGTTACCGAGAACGCGGCTGAACTGCTCGCGGGGTACCGCGACTATCAGGAACTCCTTTTCTCCCGTGATTCGCTTCGCACGATTTACGGCACGACTCTCACGATCACGTTGCTCCTCACCGCCTTCGGCGCCATCGTCGCGGCCATCTCCTTCGCGAAGCGCGCCGCCCAACCTCTCGCACAGCTCGCACGCGGCACGCGCCGCGTAGCCGAAGGCGTTTTTCAACCGATCCGGGAATTTTCCGGAAGCGACGAGATCAACACGCTCACCCAGTCCTTCAACACGATGATCGGACAGCTCTCTGAAGCCCATCAGTCGCTCGAGCGCCAACGCCGAACGGCCGAACAGGCCCAGGCCTACCTCGAGCGCGTCCTCGCTACGATTTCCTCGGGCGTGATCGTCTTTGACGCGGATCTCACGCTCGTGACAAGCAACGACGCCGCCCACCGCATGCTCGGCGACCGTTGCTGCGCCGTCGGGTCGCAACTGCGGGAGACGGAACCGACGCTCGCCGCATCGCTCTGTCGCGAGCGCGACAAACGCCGCGCAGACGAGTCCTTCTCGTTTGAATTCGAACTGCAGCGAACGCCGCACAACATGCCTCTCTTCCTGCGCATCGCGCCCATGCCGCTTGGCGCTCAGACGGGACTCGTCGTCGTGTTCGACGACATTTCCCCCATCGTGGAAGCGCAACGCTCGGCCGCCTGGGGAGAAGTGGCCCGGCGTCTCGCACACGAAATCAAAAATCCGCTCACGCCCATCCGGCTCTCCGCGGAACGCCTCGAATGGAAGCTCGCCGAAAAGCTCTCCGATCCGGCAGACCTTTCCCTTCTGCAGCGCACGACGGGCACCATCATTACACAGGTCGACGCCCTCAAGACCATGGTGGACGACTTCCGGCAATTTGCCAGGATTCCCGACGCCCGTCCCAAGTCGATCGTTTTCGACGAATTCCTCTTTGAGGTGGTGTCTCTCTATCACTCGGCGGGCATGCCCGTTATTTTCCGCCCCGGCGCACTCCGGTGCCGCGTCATGATCGACGCCGGACAATGGAAGCAGATTTTCCACAATCTTGTGAACAACAGCGTCGACGCTATGGCAAACGTGGAAAAGCCCCGGATCGTCATCACAACGGAAGCGCTTTTTCGGGACAACGAATCCGTTCCCTACGCCATCCGCCTCCTTCTGAAGGACAACGGCTCCGGATTCAGCGAGAAGATTCTCTCCCACGCCTTTGAACCGTACGTCACCACCAAGGAAACGGGTACGGGACTCGGACTGCCCATGGTCAAAAAGATTTTGGACAACCACGGGGCCGCCATCCATCTATCCAACCGCACGGACGCCCCGTGCGGCGCTCAGGTGGAAATCATCGTCCAGGCCGTGCAGAACGAGTCTGGCGACGGAGCGAACGAAACCGAACCTGACCACACCTTACTTTGACATCCTCACCGCCCTGAGGAGACAGGACTTTACGGCGCTTTTGGTAAAATCGAATTCTTCGAGTTCTGCGACGACCATGATCAAGATTCTCATCGTTGACGACGAAAGCGGCATCCGCTCCCTGCTCTCGGAAATTCTTTCCGAAGAGGGATTTCTCGTGTACGAGGCGCCCGACGCGACGCACGCGCGACAGATGCTCGCCCAGGAAACCTTCAACCTGATCCTTCTCGACATCTGGATGCCCGACACCGACGGCATCACGCTGCTCAAGGAGTGGGTGGGACGCAATCTGCTGCGTACCACCTCCGTGGTCGTTATGTCGGGGCACGGCACCATTGAAACGGCCATGGAGGCCGTCAAACTCGGCGCCAAAGACTTCCTGGAAAAGCCCATTTCGATGAAGCGCCTCCTGGAAACGGTGCACGGCGTCATTCAGGAGTGGATCGCCACGCACGCCCAGAGCGCCTCTCCGAAAGCGGAGCCCGCAACGATGCCCTCCGCCCAGCCCTTCCGTTCCCCGGGACAAACGGCCGCCCGCCCCTCGACTCTCCCTCCGGCACAGCCCGGGCATCCCGCCGTGCGCGACTTTACGATCAACGGCAAAAAGGTTCCCGTGCGCTCCGACAAAAAGTTGCGGCAACTCTTCAACAACTTTCGCCGCAGCCTCAACGAAGATCTGACGCACTCCCGCTCCGCGGAAGACCTGTACGGTGAAATCACGGAACGGCGCAAACAAACGCGAGGCGGTCCGAACTACATCCTCAAGATGCTCGCCGGACTTCTGCGCGACCTCGTGTGTGCGCACCCCGAGTACGAATCGGCCGACTGGATGCTCAGCTCCGCCAATCGTGCCCTCAAGCGCCGGTATTTCTCGCGCTTTCTCTCGATCATGAAGGACCGCATGCAGTCCCGTCAGATCGGCCTTCCGCTCGGACTCTACCATGACCAGGCGATCCGCACGAAAGCAGACGGCTCCGATCTCGGCCTGCCGTCGGAACCCGAACTGGCGTTGCAGCGATCGCTGGAATTCCTCTCGAACATCAACCGGATCGACGAGCCTCTGCCTGGCGTCAGGGACATCACGGTTCTGCCAGAACCGGTGTACAACGCCGAATCCGAACGCGGCTACGCCGAGGTTCGGGACGTAAAGGATGATGACCGCAAGGACGACGAACTCTTCGACACTAAGAATCAGTTCTGCGTCGACTTCTCGGAACGTTTTTACCCCACGCCGCTCACCTTCCCGGAACTCAACCCCAAGAGCCTGCACAGGCAACTGCGCGACGCCGTCGCCATGACGGTGCTCCCGAAGATGCCGCTCGTCTATGTGCGCGCCTACAATCTTCTGCTCGACTACAACATGCCCGTGCGCAAGGTGCGCGATCAGGTGGAGCGCAGCTACTTCCTCACGCACCTCCTGCAGGCGAACCTACGAGTGGTCGAGGCGGCGCGCAGCGTCGGCGTAGAGCGCACGCACCTTTACCGCAGGCTCAAACGGCTCGGCATCATCCCGAAGGAACTCAATCAGGAGGCCAACGGACGGATCCGAGAACTCAGAGAAGAACGAGCCAAAGCGGAAAAAGAAAGGCGCGAACAGGAGCGGGCCGCCGCGAGAAACAACAAAAAATCCGGCGGTGCGACCCGAAACACACGCTCTCGCAAAACCACCGGAAACAAGAAATCCTGAGCCCGCGCTCCTCGGGGAGGCCTCAATGAGGCTTTCCCCACATCACCGGCTCATCGTGACGGATGGCGCGCTCGATCATGCTGCGAAGGGGTTGCATGCGCTGAAAGAGCTGAACAATTTCCTTACGGGCGTTCTGACGATCCTCTTCGTTCATGCGCTCCTCCTCTTCAAAGCTCGCCGTACGACGCTCTGACTCGCGTTGCGCTTCACTCTGACGAAAGAGCTCCCTGTCCCGCTCGAAAACCTCGTCAAGCCGACGCAACACGTCGGGAAGCTCTTCTGCGGACCAAGCACCTTCGTTTCGCCAAGGTTCCTCGATTTCTTTGAAGATCTTTCGGACCACATCTTCAAAAATGATGAACGGACCCGTTGCACGGCAACTGAACATGATCAACGCCATATCTCCTCCTTAAATTTCAGTACACTTGGCCTGTATTGTAGGCCTGATGGCCCTCTCTGACGACTTTCGAGATCCTCATGGCAAATCCCTTCGACAAGCCCCTTACCGACGACGAATTCGTGGAAATCGGCGAACTGCTCGCTTCGATTCCCGAGCCCTACGAACCCATGGAACCCGACCGCATGGACGGTTTTCTCACGGCTCTCCTGCTCTTGCCCGAGGAACCGAGTCCTCAGACCTGGATGCCCTGGATTTTCGACGCCGAAGGACGTCCCGAAGCGAAACTCACGGACGAGCGCGATCAGGATCGTCTCGAAGAACTCGTATACCGCCGCTATCGTTCGATCGACCGCACGATTTGTCAACGCCAGCCGCTCGACCCGATCCTGTACGAAATCGAAGACGAGCGCGGACACGCCGTGCGCGGTTGGGAAGGCATCGCCGCGGTCGAACCCTTCGCCGTCGGCTTTTGGGAAGCGGCCGACCGTTGGCCGGGATTGCTCGATCATGAGGATCCCCTCGTGCAGAGCGCGCTTCTCGGCATTCTGCGCCATCTCCCCGACGAGCTCGCGGGAGACCTGTTGGAAGTCAAGCAGGACCTCGAACTTGAAAGCCCTTTGGAAAACTTGGATCAGACAGTAGAGGACATCGCCGTGAGCGTGGCAGAAATCGCTTCGGTCACGCGCGGCATTTCGCTCGACGCTCACGAACGAACGCCAAAGAAACCCGTGAGAAAGGGACCCGTCCGTCACGGCAGACGCTGAGCGTCAAAGTCTGGAAGCGCCTTGGCGAGCCGCGCGATCAGCAAGACGACGGGTAGTCCCAGAAGCGCGGTGAAGAGAAAGAATCCCGAATATCCCAGGACGTTGACGGCCACCCCCGCGAAACCCGCGAGGAACTTTGGTATGAGCACCATGACGGAACTCAGAAGCGCGTACTGCGTCGCCGAATACGCGCGACTCGTAAGGCCTGCCAGAAAAGCGAGGAAGGCGACGGTGGCGAGCCCCGCCGCCAGATTGTCCGCACAGACGACGGCGATGAGTCCGTAGCGGCTCGGTCCGACCGTGGCCAGAAACGAAAAGAGCAGGTTCGTGCAGGCCGCAAGAACGCCTCCCAACATGAGGCTCCTGAGCACGCCGAGTCGATAGGTCACCACGCCGCCCGCAAAGGCGCCCAGGAGCGTCATGAGCACGCCGAACACCTTGGAGATCGCCGCAACTTCTTCTTTGGTGTAACCGAGGTCGGCGTAAAAGGGATTCGCCATCACCCCCATCACCACGTCGGCGATGCGATAGAGCGCCACGACGGCGAGCACGAGTCCGGTGATCTTTCCGTAACGCTGCGCAAAATCCTTGAGCGGAGCGATGAAATCCTCTCGAAATTTCTCCCGCAAACGTCGTACCGGGACGGGCGTCGACGCAGCGGGCGCTTCTTTCGAGAGCAGAGTCGCCGCGATGCCCGCGACGGATGATACCGCCATGACGGCATAACTCACCTGCCAGGCGGCGGGATCATAACCTTCGCCCGTCGATGCCCAGGCCGCAATCGCCAGAGCACCAGCGCCCGACCAGATCATGGCGAGGCGATACCCCGCCTGATACATGGCGGCAAGCGCCGCTTGGTTCTTCACTTCCGACGATTCGATGCGGTAGGCGTCGAGCGCGATGTCCTGCGTCGCCGAAGCAAAGCCGGTGAAAAGCGCCCAGACGGCCGTCAGGGTCAGACCCTCGGCCGGGTCGCTTGCAGCGAGAGCGCAGAGTCCCGCGACGACCCCTACCTGAGAGAGAAGCATCCACGCTCTGCGGCGCCCCAAGCGCGCCGTGAGAAAGGGAATGCGCTTGTGGTCAACCCAAGGGGCCCACATCCATTTGAGCGCGTATACCATCCCCACCCAGGAAAGAAAACCGATAGTGGCGAGATCGACGCTTGCTTCTCGCATCCAAAAGCTGAGGGTCCCGAAAATCAGAAGGTTCGGCAGTCCCGTGCTGAAGCCGAGACAAAGCATCAAAATCGACGGTCGGTTTCCGTAGAGGCGCCAGATCGAGAGGAAATACGCGGAGATTCTCTGCACCTCATCCTCCCAGCACCGCCTCGGGACCCGAGAGCCAGACCCACTTTCCGGGCTCGAGATCCTCGGGCAGACGATAGGCTCCGAAGGCCGAGCGGTGAAGCGCCTCCACCCGATTCGAAGCCGCAGCCACCATGCGCTTGACCTGATGGTATTTTCCCTCAGTGAGGGTCATGCGGATGTGGCGTTCACCTACCAGTTCCACATTCTTGGCCCACACGGGCTTGGGAGAATCGTCAAGTACGACGCCCGTGCGGAGCTTTTCGCAAAACTCTTCCGTCGCCATGTGCTTCAAAGTCACTTCATAGACTTTGGAGACGTGACGCTTCGGGTGAATCAATCGGTGCAAAAGACGGCCGTCGTCGGTGAAGAGTAAAACGCCCGTCGTATCCACGTCGAGTCGTCCGACGGGTTGAACGCCGCGGCGACGCAGGGGAGCGGGCAACAGCGTCATGACGGAGGGATGCGCCGAAGGCTTTAGAGAGCACTCGTATCCTGCGGGCTTGTGAAGGGCCAGAATCGCCTTTTCACGATACGGCCAGGACTCTCCCCGCACAACGAAGGTGAGACCGTCGGCTTCGAAGTCCATGTCCGGATCGTCGCAGACTTCGCCCTCGATCTCCACGAGACCGCTTCGTGCCAATGCCCGACAGTCGTGACGCGTGCCGAAACCCTGGGTAAAAAGGATGTCTTCAAGGATCATGCGAATTCCCCGATTAGAGAGGCCAGTCGTAACGGATCGTGAGCGGTGCATGGTCGGAGAACTTTTCCGACGCGTAAATGTCCGTTTCCCGAGCTTTTTCGGCAATTCCCGGGGTTCCGACCTGATAGTCGATGCGCCATCCGACGTTTTTCTCCCGGGCACGGCCGCGTTGGCTCCACCAAGTGTAGCGGTCGGGATTCGGATCCAGACGGCGGAAGACGTCCACCCAGCCGCATTCATCAAAAAGCTTCGTCATCCAGGCACGCTCTTCGGGCAGAAAACCCGAGTGATCGCGATTGCTCTTCCAGTTCTTCAGGTCGATTTCCTTGTGGGCGATGTTGAAGTCGCCGCAGAGGAGAAACTCCCTCTTTTCTTCCCGAAGGCGCTCCAGATGCGGCAGGAAGGCTTCGAGAAAGCGGAACTTCGACGCCTGCCGTTCTTCGTTCATGGAACCAGAGGGAAAATAGACGGAAATGATGCTGAGCTTCTCCAAATCCACCCTAACGTAGCGACCCTCGTTGTCGAATTCCGGAACACCGAATCCTGTCGCCACCGACACGACCGGAAGGCGCGTCCAGACGGCGCAGCCCGAATACCCCTTGCGCGCAGCGAAGTGGAAGAAAGGTTCGTATCCGGCGGGACAACGGACGTCGCCCGCGAGATCCGCGTCCTGAGCTTTGAGTTCCTGAAGACAAAGCACGTCTACGTCGTGCGAAAGGAACCAGGGAAGAAAGCCTTTGGTAACGGCGGATCGAATGCCGTTGGCGTTGAAGGAAGTTACGGTGAACATGAATCAAATTAAAAAGCGCTAGAATGGTTGGATTTTAATCGTTTCCCTCTCCGTCGGCCCCTGCGGGAAGACGGTTCTTGCAGACCTTTCAGCCATGACGATTCAGCAACAATTCATCGAATTTGCGCTTCAGTCCAACGTTCTCCGCTTCGGAGAATTCAAAACCAAGGCCGGGCGTCTTTCTCCGTACTTCTTCAACGCCGGCTTGTTCAACACCGGCTCCCTTCTGGACCGCCTCGGTGAGTTTTACGCGAAGACCCTGCTTGCCGCCAAGGAAGATGGCCGCATCGAATTCGACATGATTTTCGGGCCGGCCTACAAGGGCATTCCGCTCGCCGCGTCCGTCGCCATCAACCTTTCTCGCCTCGGCTGCGACGTGCCCTGGGCCTTCAACCGCAAGGAAGCCAAGGATCACGGCGAAGGCGGCATCATTGTCGGCGCCCCCCTCAAGGGCAAGGTCGTCATCATCGACGACGTCATCAGCGCGGGTACGTCGATCCGCGAATCCGTCAAGATCATTCAGCAGTGCGGTGCCGAACCTTCGGGCGTCCTGATCGCTCTTGACCGCCAGGAACGCGGCGGCAATGCGGAAGTGCTCACGGAAACTTCCGCCGTGCAGGACGTCGAAAAGACCTTCGGCTTCCACGTCGCCTCCATCATCACGCTCTCGGACTTGCTTTCCTTCATGAACGGAGACTCCGCCGCAGCTCAAACCGTCTCGGAATTCCGTCCTGCGGTGCGCGCCTACCGCGACCGTTACGGTGCATGATCCCCGGAATCGGGACTTTTGAAAAACAAAGTCCCGGCACAGACGTCAAAAAACCCGCTTTCGGTGAGAAAGCGGGTTTTTTGTTGGTAGGGAAAACCGCTCCGGAATCAGCAGCCGAGCTTCGAGCGAAGCATGGCATTGATCTGAGCGGGATTTGCCTTTCCCTTCGTCGCCTTCATGCACTGACCGACAAGCGCGTTGAAGGCCTTTTGCTTGCCGGCGCGGAATTCTTCAACCGACTTCGCATTGTTGGCGAGCACTTCGTCGACGATCTTCTCAAGAGCGCCGGTGTCGGAAATCTGCTTGAGACCGAGCTTGTCGATCAGGGCGTCGACTTCCGTACCTTCTTCGGCCCAGAGCGCCGCGAAGACGGCCTTGGCCCCCTTCTGATTGACGGTGCCGTCGGCGATGCGGGCGAGAATCTTGGCAAGAAGCGCTGGCGTCACGGGCGCCGTGGCGTACGAAGCGTCTTCGCTCGCATTGAGAGCGGCCGACACTTCACCCATCACCCAGTTGGCAGCCATCTTCGGCTCCGCACCGTCGGCCACGACAGCGAGGTAGTAGTCCGCCACGTCGCGGGAAGACGTCAGGACCGAAGCGTCGTACTCGGGCAGACCGTACTCAGCCGCCAGACGGGCGCGCAACGAGTCAGGAAGCTCGGGCATATCCGCCGCAACCCGTTCGATCCACTCATCCTCAATGACGAGCGGCAGCAGGTCGGGATCGGGGAAGTAGCGGTAGTCCATCGAATCTTCCTTGCTGCGCATCTGACGCGTTTCCCCCTTGTCGGGATCGTAAAGGCGCGTCGCCTGCACCACCTTTCCGCCTTCTTCGATCAGTTCGATCTGACGGCGCACTTCGTAGTCGATGGCCTCCTGAAGGAAGCGGAAGGAATTGAGGTTCTTGATTTCGCAACGGGTACCGAACTCGGTCGAGCCGACGGGACGCACCGAAACGTTCGCGTCGCAACGGAAGTTCCCTTCCTGCATGTTGCCGTCCGAAATGCCGAGCCACACGACGAGTGCATGAAGCGCACGGGCGTAAGCGACCGCTTCGGCCGAACTGCGCAGCTCGGGTTCCGTCACGATTTCCAGAAGGGGCGTTCCGGCACGGTTGAGGTCGATCCCAGAATGTCCGTGGATGATCCCGTGAATCGACTTTCCCGCGTCCTCTTCGAGATGCGCGCGGGTGAGGTGAATGGTCTTCACGTAGGGATCCCCCTTCTTCGGGTGCACCGGAAAAGTGAGTTCTCCGCCGATAACGATCGGCAGTTCGAACTGACTGATCTGATACCCCTTCGGAAGATCGGGATAAAAATAATTTTTACGGTCGAAAACCGAACGGTTGGCGACCTTTGCCTTGATCGCGAGACCGAAGCGGATCGCCTTTTCCACGGCGCCCCGGTTGAGAACCGGAAGCGTGCCGGGAAGAGCCAGATCCACCACACAGGCGTTCACGTTGGGCTCGTCGCCGAAGTGGCGGGCGGCACCCGAAAAGATCTTAGAGTTCGTCGAGAGCTGGACATGCGTTTCCAAGCCGATGACAACTTCCCACTGCATGAATCGTGCTCCTTATCAGTAACCGGCGGGATGACGCAAGTGCCAGTCCGTCACGGACTGCCACGCGTGGGCAATGCCGAGCAAACGGGCTTCGGTGAAATTTTCTCCGATCAACTGCACGCCGATCGGACGGCCGTTGGAGTGCATGCCGCAGGGCATGGCTACGCCCGGAAGGCCGGCGAGGGAGGCGGGGACCGTATAGAGGTCGGAGAGGTAGGCCGACACCGGATCGGCGTTAGCGCCGAAGTCGTAAGCGGTACCCGTCGTCACCGGCGTGACGATCACGTCCACCTTGCGGAAGGTTTCGTGGAATTCCTTCGCGATCAGACGGCGCACGCGCTGGGCCTTGAGGTAGTAAGCGTCGTAATAACCGTGCGAAAGAACGTAGGTACCAATCATGATGCGGCGCTTTGGTTCGGGCCCAAAGCCCTCGTCGCGCGACTTCTTGATCATGTCGAGGATGTCCTCGTACTCGGCCGCGCGGTGACCGTAGCGCACGCCGTCAAAGCGCGAGAGATTCGAACTCGCCTCGGCGCAGGCGACGACGTAGTAGACGGGAACGCCGAGTTCTGCCATCGGCAGTTCGATGTCCACCACAGTCGCACCCATGGCGCGGTAAGTGTCGAGTACCTTGTCGATCGAGGCGGCGACTTCCGCATCGAGTCCCTTGCCCATCCAGGAGCGGGGCACGCCGATGCGGATGCCCTCCATCCCCTGCGTGAGCGAACGGGAGAAATCTTCGGTCGGACGATCAACGCTCGTCGAGTCGGCCGGATCGAAGCCCACCATGCTGCCGAGCACGGCAGCGCAGTCTTCGGCGCTGTGCGCAAGAAGTCCGGCCGTGTCGAGCGAAGAGGCGAACGCGATCATGCCGAAGCGGGAGGGGCGTCCGTAGGTAGGCTTCACGCCCGTGAGTCCCGTAAAGGACGCAGGTTCTCGGATGGAGCCGCCCGTGTCGGTTCCCGTGGCGATGGGTGCGAGGCCCGCGGCCACGCAGGCCGAAGAGCCGCCCGACGAGCCGCCGGGAACGGCGTTGGGATCCCAAGGATTGTGCACACGCCCGTAGGCGGAGTTTTCATTGCCCGATCCCATGGCGAACTCGTCGCAGTTGAGTTTGCCCAGGCACACCATGCCGGCTTCACGGAGCTTGCGCACGACCGTAGCGTCGAACGGGCTCATGTAACCCTCGAGCATCTTGCTCGCGGCGGTCGACGCCCAATTCTTCGTCACAAAAATATCCTTGTGAGCGATAGGAATGCCCGTGAGCGGGCCGGCGTTGCCCGCCGCGATGCGCTCATCGGCTTCTCGGGCTTCGGCGAGCGTCGCCTCGGGACGGACGTCAAGAAATGCATTCAGGTCGCGATGCGCCTCGATGCGATCGAGGTAGTGGCGGGCCAGTTCGACGGCCGAAACTTCACGCGCCTGCAGTTTGCGGGAGAGCTCCGTAAGGGAGCTGAACGTAAGATCTTCCATAGCGTTTTCCGAAACGGGGATTACTCGATCACCTGCGGAACCAGGAAGCAACCTCCTTCCTGTTCCGGCGCGTTTTTCATGTTCTCTTCGCGAGCGTTCGTTTCCGTAACCACGTCGTCCCGAAGACGCTGCACGCCGTCATGGGGGTTGGGCATGGGTTCGATCCCCGTCGTGTCCACGGAACGGATCTGCTCGATCATGCGGAAAATGTCATTGAGTTCGCCCTGCATCACAACGGCCTGCTCGTCCGAAATTTCGATTCGGCCGAGATCGGCGATGCGGCGAATGTCCTCAAGGGTCAGAGACATTCGAATTCACCTGAAAGGACCCGTCTTCTTTCCCTGAGACCGCTTGTTGGCCACGGAAAGACAGGGTTTAATATTGATGAGGATACCGTCCCCTTGGAGGACGGCAGAAAAAAGCATCTGCGTAGTGTAACAGAAGGGCCGGACCGGCATCCGCCGGAAATCCTGCGCGGGGCGAGGATCCATCGGCCTCCGCACTGTAATCGTTCGTAAGGAGAAAGCCCCACCAAAAAGGGGGGGCACGGCTCTTATGCTATTATGTTCGCCTTGAAAAAAGCGCCAGCAAACCTTCACAAAAGCACCTTCTCACATTGATGGAAAGCGGCTCGCCGCACGGGTTTGCATGGGTCTCGCACGGCCAGTTCAATCTTACCTCGCACCACTATGTTCGGTTTCCTGCGCAATTATTTTTCCAACGACCTCGCCATCGACCTCGGCACCGCCAACACGCTGATCTACGTACGCGGAAAGGGGATCGTCCTCAACGAACCGAGCGTGGTGGCCATTCGTCAGGAAGGCGGTCCCAACGGAAAAACGACGATTCACGCCGTGGGCAAGCAGGCCAAGCAGATGCTCGGCCGCGTGCCGGGCAACATCACGGCCATCCGTCCCATGAAGGACGGCGTGATCGCCGATTTCACGGTGACCGAACAGATGCTCAAGCAGTTCATCCGTATGGCGAGTCCCTCCCGACTCTTCGCTCCGAGCCCTCGGATCATCATCTGCGTTCCCTGCGGCTCTACACAGGTGGAGCGACGCGCCATCAAGGAAAGCGCCCTCGCTGCCGGCGCCTCGAACGTATACCTGATCGAAGAGCCGATGGCCGCCGCCATCGGGGCGGGCCTTCCTGTCAATGAGGCGGCCGGATCGCTCGTCGTCGACATCGGCGGCGGTACAACCGAAGTGGGGCTGATCTCCCTCGGCGGGCTCGTCTATTCGGGCTCCGTGCGCGTAGGCGGCGACAAGTTCGACCAGGCCATCATCAACTACATCCGCCGCAACTTCGGGATGCTGATCGGCGAACCCACGGCGGAACTGATCAAACAGGAAATCGGATCGGCCTTCCCGGGCGAAGAGGTGCGGGAAATCGAAGTGAAGGGCCGCAACATCGCTGAAGGCGTTCCCCGCACCTTCACCGTTCATTCGAACGAAATTCTCGAAGCCCTCAACGAACCGCTCAATCAGATTGTGGTCGCCGTGAAGAACGCCCTGGAGAAGACGCCCCCCGAACTCGGCGCCGACATCGCCGAACACGGGCTGATGCTCACAGGTGGCGGCGCTCTCCTGCGCGGTCTCGATCAGTTGCTGATCGAAGAAACCGGCCTCCCCGTCTACGTTGCCGAAGAGCCGCTCAACTGCGTTGTCAAGGGTTGCGGCATCGCCCTTGAAAACATGGACAAGCTTCACACGGCCTTCGCCGTCGGTTGATTTCGTCTCGAATTTCTATGGAAGAATACGGGCCTCCACCGCTCTTTCGACAGGGCCTGCCGGCCCGTCTGAGGTTCATTCTCTTTTTATTCGCTTCCGTCCTTCTGATATTGATCGACGGACGCTTTCGTGCACTCGACGATTTCCGTAGTGCCATTTCGGATGTGACGGCTCCGATGGTGCGCGCACTCGAATGGCCCGGCGAGGCCGTGTCCTCTGCCTCGGAATACTTCGTATCTAAGGCGCGGCTGCGCGAAGAAAACCAGCGCCTCGCCGAAGAAAACCAGCGTCTTTCGCTCGCCGTGGCGCACCTCACGGAAATGCAGCAGGAAAACGAACGTCTGCGCCGGCTCGTCAACGCCGTTCCCCGAACCGCAAGCCAAGTCGTCACGGCCGAGGTGCTCGGCCACATGCCCGACCCCTTCACGCGGCGCCTGCGCATCAATCTCGGCAGCGACGACGGCCTCCTCGTGGGCATGCCCGTCATTGCCGCCGACGGCGTCGTGGGACAGGTGTCCCGAGTCGTGCGAAAGAGCGCCGAGGTGAATCTCCTCACGGACCACCGCCAACAGCTCTCCGTATTCGTCGCCCGCACGGGGGAACACTACGTGCTCGGCGGAAACGGGTCCGAACGGACGAATCTCCTTTTCGTGTTGCCCGGCGCCGATCTCAAGGAGGGCGACACGCTCCTCACCTCCGGACTCGACCACATTTTCCCGCGGCACATTCTCGCTGGCACCGTTCGTTCCATCAGTCACCAACCCGGCGAAACCTACGCCCGGGTGGAGGTTGCAATGCCCGACTATGACGATGCGCAGTTCGTCACGGTGATTCTTGTGGACCCAAATCCGACGGCAGAACTTGAGGCCTCCGACAAGAAGGACTCGTCCCTGCGCAGAAGGAGGGAGCGATGAAAAAGCTCGTCAGCGCGATTCCGCAAAACACCACGGAGCTCGCCACGCCCGCGCCGGTCTCCTGGATCATCCTCACCTTCGTGTTGAGTTATCTCCTCAACCTGTCGCTTTCGCGCTACGCCTGGACGCCGGACTTTCTTGCGCTCAGCATGGTGTTCTGGGTCGTCCATCAACCCCGTCGCGTGGGCATGACAGTCGCCTTCGTCTGCGGCATTCTGATGGACGTGCACAACGGCAGCGTCCTCGGACAGCAGGCGCTCGTCTATGTCATTCTCACGTACTGCGCCTTCTCGCTGCATCGACGACTGCCCTGGTTCAATCTCGTTGGACAAGCGTTGCACGTTCTGCCTCTATTGCTTCTTGCGCAGATGATCGTGCTTCTGTTTCGTCTGTGGTTCGACGGTCTTTGGCCGGGTTTCGGATGGTTTCTGCAGAGCGTCGCGGGAGCGATCCTGTGGCCGGTCTGGGTCGCCATTCTTTCTCGCTTTTTCCGCTACACGGCGGTACAGCGCAATCATTGATCGCTTGAGGTTTCAGTGCAGTTTGATTTTCAGGAAAAGGAAGAAGGCCTGACGCCTTTTCGCAAGAGACTGCTCTTTGCGTTCGGGACTGTTCTCGTCCTTTTTCTCGTCTTGATTGCGCGCTTTGCCTGGCTGCAGATCCTCAACCGCGACGCCTACGTCGAACGGGCCGAACGAAACCGCACGGTTACTGTCACTACGCAAGGCTCGCGCGGTCTGATCTTCGACCGCAACGGAGAGGCTCTGGCGATCAACGATCTCGGATATTCCCTGGAAATCGTTCCGGACCAGGTGCAGAATCTTTCTCGCACGATAGACGAGCTTTCCCGCGTCATCACGATCACGCAGAGCGACCGCAGACGATTTCGTCGTCTTCGCGAAGACCTGAACCGCTACGATTCCATTCCCATCCGACTCGACCTCACCGACGAAGAGGTCGCTGTATTCATTGCGCAGCAATACCGTTTCCCGGGCGTTTCGGTGAATCAGCACGAATACCGCCGTTATCCGGCGGGTTCGACGGGGAGTCACTTCCTCGGTTACATCGGTTCGATCTCGCAGGGGGACAAGCGCCGTCTCGAGTCCGAAGGCACGCTTCCCCTCTACGAAGGAATCCGCCAGATTGGCAAAGTGGGGCTCGAGCGCAGTTATGAAAACATTTTGCACAGCACACCGGGTTTCGAGACCCTCGAAGTAACGGCGAGCGGCCGTTCAGTTCGCACACTCGAAGCGAAAGCAGCCAAACCGGGGAAAAATCTCGAACTCACGATCGACATGAATCTGCAGAGGCTTGTGGAGAAGTCGCTCGAAGGACGCGAAGGCGTAGTAATCGCCATCGATCCGAGAACGGGCGGCATTCTCTCGTTTGCCTCCCTTCCCACTTACGATCCGAATCTTTTTCCGGAAGGCATCGACCCGGAGAGCTGGAACGAATTAAGTTCATCGGAGCGAAAGCCTCTTTTCAACCGAGCGGTGCGCGGACTCTATCCGATCGGCTCGACCTACAAGCCCTTCATGGCATTGGCGGGTCTCGCCATGAATGAAACGACCGTAGACTACGTCTTCAACGACACAGGCGTCTTCACAGTCGGAAAACACCGCTTCCGCGATCTGACGGGCGCAGGGAAGGGGCGCGTGGACGTGCGAAAGTCCATTCAGGTTTCCTCCGACGTTTACTACTACTGGCTTTCCATGCAGCTCGGCGTCGACCGCATTCACGACTTCATGTCTCTCTGGGGATTTGGTCAGAAGACCGGCATCGATCTGGTGGGCGAACAGTCGGGCGTTCTGCCGAGCCGGGAGTGGAAGGAACGGCGCTTCGGCGAACCGTGGTATCTCGGTGACACGCCCTCCATCGGCATCGGACAAGGCTACAACGCCTTCACCATTCTGCAGCTGGCGAGCGCCACGGCTACGCTTGCGAGCCGCGGCACCGTCATGACGCCGCATCTTGTGAACCGCATCGTGGATCCCGTGACGGGAGAATCCACGCAGGTCGCCGCTTCGCCCGTGCGCAAGATTGATCTCCCCCGTACTTACTGGAACGCCGTGATCGGCGGCATGCGAGACGTCACGACGAAGGGAACGGCCCGCCACGTATTCAAGGACGTGTCATACAGCGTCGCCGGAAAGACCGGAACGGCCCAGGTCATCACCATCGCGCAGGACGACAAGTATTCCGAAGAAAAGCTCGAGCGTCGCTACCACGACCACTCGCTTTTCATCGCCTTCGCCCCCGTGGATCACCCGAAGATCGCGCTCGCCGTGCTCGTGGAAAACAGCGGCTTCGGCGCCAAAACCGCGGCTCCCGTCGCCAGAGAAGTGTTGGACTACTGGCTGACGGGCAAAAACCGCTTTGGTCTGCCGCCCCCGAGACACATTCCGCCGCAACGTACCTCAGCGCCCCAACCCCGCAAGAAATCATGAGCAACTATTTACTGAACTCGGGATCGGGCCTCCTTCGCTACATGCTCGGCCGACTGATCCGCTGCGACCTGATGCTCGTGAGCCTCGTCATGACGCTCTCGACGATCGGCTTCATCACACTTTTCTCGGCGGGTTACAGCTTTCCGTGGCGCATTGAGGACCAGTTGCGCAACATCCTCGTGGCGGGGACTGTGATGCTCCTCTTCGCGATGATTCCGATCCGCCTTCTGAAAAAGGTTTCGCTTCCGATCTTTCTTGCGGGCTGCCTCCTGCTGCTGGCCACGCACTTTTTCGGCGTCACCGTCAAGGGGGCCACCCGTTGGCTCAACGTGGGGATCCGCATTCAGCCCTCTGAAATCATGAAGCTCGGCGTTCCGCTCATGTTGGCCTGGTACTACCACGTGCGCGGAGAACACGTTGCCTGGTGGGACCACATCGTAGCCTTCCTTTTCCTGGCCGTGCCAGTCGGTTTCATTCTCAAGCAACCCGATCTCGGGACGGCCGTGCTCGTCGCCATTGCGGGGTTTTCCGTCATTTTCTTCGCAGGCCTCAACTGGAAGGTGATCGCTCTTGGCGTCACGGGCGTGCTCGTGTCGCTTCCCGTCGTCTGGAATTATCTCTACGACTACCAACGCGAGCGCATTCTAACCCTCATCGACCCCACCAACGATCCGCTCGGACGGGGATTCCACACCCTGCAGTCTCTCATCGCCATCGGATCGGGCGGCGTCTTCGGAAAAGGATGGATGGAAGGAACCCAGGCGCACCTTGACTTCATTCCAGAGCGTACGTCCGACTTTCTCTTTGCCGTCTTCAGTGAAGAATTCGGTTTTATCGGGAACATCGTGCTCCTTGTTCTCTACACGCTGCTGGTCGGACGAAGCTTCTTCATCGCGGCGACGGCGTCGTCCCGGTTCGCACGGCTTCTCTCGGCCTCGATTGGAGTGATTTTCTTTACCTACACCTTCGTGAACATGGGAATGGTGAGCGGCATCCTGCCCGTCGTGGGCGTTCCGCTCCCCTTCATGAGTTACGGCGGCACGGCGCTGCTGATTCTCGGAATGTGCTCGGGCGTCCTTCTCTCCGTGGGCATCGATTCAGAAGCCTGAGCGCGCCCGCCGTTCTTCGATCGGTGTTATTTTGTCCTTACGCTGCGGACGACCCGCCGGCGGCCCGTACGGGTTGCTTTTGTGGATCCTCCGGGTTTTCTCACCCTTTGAAACCGATTTTCCCCATGCAGCTTCGCACACTTTCCCTGAGTCTGGCCGCCGCGGCGCTTTTGAGCGGCTGCGGCATTTTCGACAACTCCCCCTACTACGACCAAGACGGTCCTCCCACCTTCGGCTTCGGCACGGAGACGGAAAGCGCGACGCCGCGCGTGGAAAGCTTTCACCAGGCGTCCCTGCGCCCCTACACGGTCATGGGCAAGCGCTATGTTCCGATGACGACCGATTCGCCCCTTGTGCAGACAGGCATCGCGTCATGGTACGGAAAGCAGTTTCACGGCAACAAGACGTCGATCGGCGAGACATACGACATGTATGAGATGAGCGCCGCGCATCCGACGATGCCGCTTCCCTCGTACGCGAAGGTAACGAATCTGCAAAACGGCAAGACCGTCATTGTCCGAGTCAATGACCGCGGCCCCTTCCTTCACGACCGCATCATCGACCTCTCGTATGCCGCCGCCAAGGCCTTGGATTACGCCGACAAGGGTACGGCCCGAGTTCGGGTGGAACGCCTCACGGCTGCGGACATTGAGGGCGGACGCACTTCGCCGAGCACTCCCGCGACGACCGTTGCAACGACCGCTCCCGCCGCGTCCACCGCGTCCCCCATCGCCACGAACGGCTGGGGCATTCAGGTGGGAAGTTTTACCGAAGAGAGCAACGCCCTGCGCTTTGCCGGCCACACCGAGGCGGTGCTGAGCTCGAACGGCAGAAACGAACCCGTGCGCATCGTTCGGGACGGCTCCCTCTGGCGCGTCATCGTGTCGGGCAATCTTCCTGAAGCGCAGGCGCGCTCCCTGATGCGAGCCGTCGTGCAGGTGCTCGGCGGTCAAGCCTTCATCATCAAAAAATGATTACGACGAAAGAACTTAACGAGGAGCGGCGCTTTCTGAACGAGGTGACGCTTCCCGCCCTCATGCAATTCATTCGTATCCCTTCCAAGAGTCGCTTCTGCGACCCCGACTGGGAACGAAACGGTCAGTTGATGCGTGCGCTCCGGGAAGGAGCGCAGTGGGGAGAAAAAATTTTCCCAGAAGGGATCTTTGAAATTCTTTCCCTTCCGGGAAAGACCCCCGCCCTCTTTTTTGACATTCCCGCCAAAGGCCGCGGCGGCCATCCCGCCTTTTTTTACGGTCACTTCGACAAACAGCCTGAAGCAACGGGATGGTCCGAGGGACTGTCCCCGTTCGAGCCCGTCGTGCGCGACAGAAAACTCTACGGACGAGGAGGCGCGGACGACGGCTACAGTTTCTACACGGCCCTTTCGGCCGTGCGGCTTCTTCGCGACCGCACGGGCCGATCCCCGCGCATCACCGGACTCATAGAGACAGATGAGGAAAGCGGTTCAAGGGATCTTCCGGATTATCTGAAAGCCGTTGCCCCCCGCATCGGCTCTCCGGCCGTGCTCTGCATCCTCGACTTGGGCGTGCGCACCTGGGAGCGTCTCTGGACCACACGCAGTCTGCGCGGCATCGCGCAGGTCACGGTAAAGATTTCGGTTCTGCGGCACGGCGTCCATTCCGGTTCGGCCAGTGGAACGGTGCCGAGCTCGTTTCGCATTCTGCGGCGCCTCTTCGATCGCATCGAAGACGCCGAAACGGGAGAAATCCTCCTTCCCGAGTGCCACGGCGTCATTCCCGAAGACGTGCGGCGGGAACTTGAAAGCGAAACGCAGTCCGTGGACTTTCCCTGGGTCGGTCACACCCGTCCCATGACCGAAACGCCCGCTCAACAGCTTCTGGCAAGTACCTGGAAACCCGCTCTCAGCGTCGTCGCGCAGGAGGGGCTGCCGCCGCTTTCTGCCGGGAGCGCGCAATTGCGCCCCTACACGACCCTGTCGCTTTCCATGCGTCTCGCTCCCACGGCCGACGCCCCAAAGGCGCTCGACGCCATGATCCGCGCCCTTTCGACCGACGTGCCCTACGGAGCCGAGGTGGAGATTTCACGGGCGAGCTACAGTCCGGGGTTTTACGCAGGAAAAACGCCCGAGTGGCTCGAACGCGTCTGGAGCGCCGCGAGCGAACGACTCTTCGGTCACAAGCCCGGCGTTTTCTTTGAGGGCGGCACGATCGGCATTCTGGAGCACTTCCGCAAAGCTTTCCCCGACTCCGCCTTCCTGATGACGGGCATGCTCGGCCCCAACAGCAACGCACACGGTCCGGACGAGTCACTCGACCTCGATTATTGGGAAAAGCTCACGCGTGCGCTCTCCGACGTGCTCGCCGCACTGCCCGAAGAAAACGACGGTAAGGAGGTTGCATGAGAAGGGATTGCGTCACGCAAGTCATCGTGCGTTGGCCAGACGGGGAATGGGAGAATTTTGCCACGCCCTTTGAGGCCGAACGCTACATCAACGCCATGATCGACGAGCTCGGAGAGCCTGACGCCGCCTGGCTCGAAGACATGGCGGGAAAAAAGAAGTGGGATTATCGAATCGAAGAGGACGAAAGCGGCGTCCTTCGACTCGTGGATTAAGGAGAGATCATGCAGGACTGCGAACTCTGCCGTCCCGACAGTCATCGGGTCATTTGGAAAAACGAACGCTTTTACATTCTCGACGCGGGATCCGAGAGCTTTCCGGCCTATATCCGGATCGTCAGCGTCGCTCACGTCGCCGAAATGACGGATTTGCCTAAGGCCGAACGCGAAGAGCTGCGAGCCATCATGGACGCATCGGAAGAGCTCATGCGGGATCTTCTGCATCCCGACAAGGTGAATTGGGCTCAGTTCGGCAACATGGTGCCTCATCTGCATTGGCACCTTACCGCCCGTTGGCGAGACGACGAAGTCTTTCCGGACAATCCTTGGGGCAAGCCCGTTCGTGAGGTTCCAAAGGACATTCAGAAAGAACGAGCGAAGGCTTCGAAACTTTTCTTGGAGCGTCTTCCCGACGCGCTAGACCGATTGCTGAGAGCTCGATGACAACAAGCCGTGCGGCACCTGGCCGCACGGCTTGCGTGCATTCTCGACAAAGAACTCTGTCTTTAGAGACCAAATCCGTGCGAAGTGCTCGATAGGAAAGCCTGGACAAGCGCGCCCGTCGTAAAGAAGAGCGCAAACTTCACCTCTAGAAGCACCGTCGAGAACATGGTTCCATTCAGCTCTTCGTGGCGCTTTCTCGTGAGCTGCGGCGGCAGATGCAGAGCATCCGCCAGCGTGAAGATCACGAGGAGGTACGGCCAATAGGAAAGATCCCTCAGCACCATGACGAGCACGAGGAAATACGGCAGCAGGAGCATTGCCTCGTAGAGCATGACAAAGAGCTTCGGCGGACATACCACGGCAAGCGTTCTGCGTCCCACGCTCGCGTCATGGACGTGGTCTCGCCAGTTGTTCACGGCCAGCACGGCCGCCGCGACCGACCCCAAGGCCACGCCGAGTAGCACGGAGTTGAAGGAAAGCGCTCCCGCCTGCAGATAGTAAGTCCCGCACACGGCCGTAAGGCCGAAGAAGATCAGGACGACCAACTCACCGAAAGGCGTGTAGGCAATGGGCTTGGGGCCGCCCATGTAGGCGTAGGCCGCCAGGACCGAAGCAACGCCGACGGCCAGAAAGACGATTCCTCCGTACCAAACGAGAACGGCAGTGTTGAGCAGAGCCAGCAAAATGGCTCCCAGGAGCGCATAGCGCGCCGCCTTCATGGAAATCCAACCGTTGGCCGTCGCGCGTGGCAGTCCCCGTCGGTTGCCCTTCTCCAACTTCCGCTGCGTGTATCCCCGATCGTTCTGCATGTTCGTGATGACCTGCATCAGCACGGCGATGGTAAGCGTGAAGAAGGCCACGTCCCAGCGAAAACTGTGGTGCTCGCTCACGTAAAGGGAAAGCGAAGCTAGAACGGGCGCCACGGCAACGCCCCAGGTTTTCGGACGAACGTAGGCAAGCCACGACGCGAGCCGCCCCGGCGCGTTTTCTGTGTTTTGCGTTTGCATTCTGTTAGAGAGCCACTTTGACCAGAGGATGCGCCACGACGCGGCGATAGAAATCGTCAAGCTGCTCGCGGGAGTCCGCGAGCACCACAAGCGTCACGGACATATACTTACCGGTCCGCGAAAGGTTCGTAGAAGTGCGGGCTGCGTCGAATTCCCGAAAGTGCCCGCCGGCCAACGCATTCATTTCTGCGAGCAGCGCCTCGTCGTTCACCCCCATCACCTTGATGGGAAACTCCATCGGAAATTCCATCACTTTCTGTTCTTTTTGCATTTTCATTCCTCAGTGCGGCCGCTCTCGTCGGAAACGGCCAATAGAACGGTATCGCGCAGTCGCTGCCAGAACGATCCCTTTTCGAGCGACTCAAGCGCAACGACGGGAATCTTTCGGAAGATCTCTCCGTTGTACGTGAGGGTAAGCGTTCCCAAAACGTCTCCCTCGCGAACGGGGGCCATCAAGGGCGTAGGATGCACCAAACGAAGCGACAGAGCGGAAAGCCCGTTGTCCATCAGTTCTTCTCGCGAGAGCGTAATGTGAACTTCGTCCCGCACGGTGTAAGTCAATTCCGGACGTTCCCCGCCGTACACGTGAAGGGTTCCGATCCGATCGCCCGGTCGGTAGAGGGGCACGGTCTCGAATTGCCGCAGTCCTGCCTGAAGCGATTCTCCCAAAGTGGAAACCAACATCTTTCTCGAGGCCTGTGCGACGGAAACCGAAAGCAACCGGCGTACGGAACCGTCCGGCAGAGGATTTTCCAACACGGCCGCGCCGCTCCAGTTTTTCTCCTCACCTCCGATCACGAGACCGCTGACGGTTCGATCGTTCGGAAGAACCGCATTGCTGTTGTGGAAAATGCGCTCTCCCACCTCGATGTCGATTTGTGTCAACCAGCGTCTCACCTCGGGGCGACGATTCCAAAAATCTTCAATGAAGACCGCCATGTCTTTCGGCGACACGGTCGGGACCGGGAAAAGCGAAGTTTCCATTCGCTCGAATCCGGCATCTTTTACGCCGACCTTTCCAAAACCGGCGGCAAGCGCAGCGGCAAACGTTGCGTCATTAGGAAAAAGTACCTGAACCGCCTCGCGAGCCGCCCTTTCGTTTCCCTGCGCTGCATAAGCGACCAGAAGGACTTCATAGCTCACCGAGTCACCCGCCTTGAGCGATAGGGGCGCGGCATGCGCCTCCTGCACGTCCAACGTATCCGCGAGAGAAAGTTTTCGGCTCTCCAACTCGGAGAACAAAGCGTCAAGGACGACCAAGCGATTGAGCGCCCCCACTGATGCTCGTTCGTCGGCCCTGTCCTCCAGGATGGCCTGTCCGCTCACCAAATCCACGAGCACGCCCGATTGGGCCCGCACGCACCAGGGAGTCAGGGAGAGGCACAGAAGTCCCAACAGGAACAAAAGTCGGGGAATCAGAAGTCTCCGAAGAGGCATCGTTGTGAAAAGCGGAAATATGACAAAATGAACGGACGCTTCCGTGATCCGCACAATGCGGAAAATCGGAAGCTTCATATTGTACCCAACCCTTTTTTCCTCATCCGATTTTTATGCTGCAAACGACGGAGTTTACCGTTGCGCTTCGACGGGCGTTGCTCAATACCGAGGTCTCGGTGGAATGCGTCGAGGTAACCGGCAGCACGAGCGACGACCTGAAAGAACGCATCCGAGAACATCCCCTTGCGCGTCCGGTCCTGCGCACAAGCGAACGGCAAACCGCAGGACGGGGCACCAGAGGAAAAACCTGGAGAACTCCGCGCGAATCCCTGCTCTTTACGCTGGCTCTCCCCTACGCAACGCAAGGAAACGAATGTGTTCGTCTGCCAATCGTCGTCGGCATTTCCGTCGCGGAATCCCTGCAGCGTCTCGGTTATCCCGTGGGATTGAAGTGGCCCAACGATCTATGGCTAGCGAACGGAAAAACCGGCGGCATTCTCTTTGAACAGCTCAACGGATGCGCCGTCATCGGCATCGGCATCAACCTCGACGCAGACGCAGGCGTAACGACGCAGGGATGGCCGGTGCGTTCGCTTCGAGATCGGGGACCGTTGGTCCGCCGCCGCTCCGCTGAAGCGGGCCACATGCTCGGCATCATCGCAAGAGATCTACTCGACACCCTGGGTGCTTTTCCCAAAACGCCCGTGCACTGTCTGCCGGCATTGTGGCATGCGGTGGACGCCTTTTCCAACCGAAGCGTACGCCTCTGCGATTTCGACGGACGCAGTGCCGTGCGCGGCGTCGTGCGCGGCATTACGGAAGAAGGCGCCCTGTGTCTCGAAACTTCGGACGGGATGCGGACTTTCCGAAGCGGCAGCCTTTGCCCGACAGAACCATGACGACTCTTTTGATTGATCTCGGCAACACAGCCCTAAAATGGACGACTCCAGAAGAGGCGGACACGCCGCACACCGTCGTTCATCAGGGAAGCACGCAGGGTAAGGACGAGCTCTACCGAAACTGGCTCGCTCTGAGGCCGAGCCGCGTCATCGGCTGCACCGTCGCCTCCCCGACGCTCGCGTTTTCCGCCACGAAATTCTTCAATGATCACGGCATTCCGTGGGAATGGGTTCGATCCGAATCTACACACAGAGCCGTTGGCTTCACGCTCACCAACGCGTACGAGAGAACGGGACAGCTCGGCCCCGACCGCTGGTACGCCGCCATCGGCGCTCTATCCCTCTTTCGCGGCACACCCCTCTTGGTCGTGCATGCAGGCACCGCCACGACAGTGGACAGCGTCTTTATGACGGGACTAGGAGAATACCGCTTCATGGGCGGGCGCATCGCTCCGGGGCCCGCTTTGATGCACAAGGCGCTACTGTCGGCGGTGCCTACGCTCGACAGCAGTCTGACGGAACACAAGGACTTTCCGCTTTGTTCGTCTGACGCCATTACGACGGGTATCATTGACGCTCAAGTCGGTCTCATCGCGCAGGCTTACGAAAGCATGTGCGAAGCGGGACAGCGCCCGAAGATCATTTTGGCGGGCGGTTCCTCCCGTTTTTTGGCGCCCCGCTTGAGGGCTCTGCATCCGACGCTCATCGTTCGGCACAATCTCGTGCTCGGAGGTCTGGCACAAAAGGCTCGGGAATCAAAGAGGTAAAAGAAAGATGAAGGAGTTCGCTCTGGTTTCATGGCTCGCATGGGCCGGTCTCACCGCCGCGCTGTACGTTTCACCCGATGAACCGTTGCGCGCCGTCGAATCCGAAGAGGTTTCGGTGACCCTGAGGAACTTCTCGCTTCAGCGCCCCGAACTCGTACAGATGTCGCACGTCACACCGCAGGCTCCCGCCGTCCGGGAAGAACAAACCTCTCCTCTTGAAGAAAACTCAGAAAAGGATCAGGCACCCCTGCCGCCGCAAGCACAGGTAGCCGCCAAGGAAGAGGCCGTTCCGATGGAACGTTGTCGGATCTGGGGCCCCTGGAGCGAACGGGATCTGCCTCGTCTGCATACACTTCTCGGTCCGAAAGGACTGGAAAATCACATGCAGATGGTCCGCACCTCGCTGGCAAGTGAATTCGGCGTCTACACGATCGTGGGACAGACGCGCGGAGCCGCGGAGCGCCGTTGGAAGACGCTCGAGAAAGACGGCGTCACCGGACACGTCGTCACGTATTTTCAGGACGAAGGATGGGGCATTCTCTTCGGTCGCTTCAGCAACGAAGAGGAAGCCCAGCAAACTGCCCGAACGCTCGCTACGAAGCACGGCGTAAAAAGGCTCAGCATTCTGCAGTTCGGCAACCAAAATGAAACGCTCGTTGACCTCCTTTTCCGCGAACTCGATGAAAAAAACATCCGATGGTTGGAAAAAGAGGCGGCGCGCCACACGGGGACGAGCCTCAGAGGCTGTCCGCGCGAATGACTCTTCGGTCCGCCGGCGACAAACCGACGGACCTCCCCCTATCGGACGTCAATGGGCGTCCGTTTTCGTTTGAGCGTTGTTGAGATTCTTCAGACGCTCGCGAATGTATTCTTCGGATTCGATGTTGAACACCGTCACCACCATCTGAACGCCGGAAACCCCCGCCGCCACGTTGGCCGCACGTCGGGCTTCCTCACGGGTGACGATCCCCATCAGGTAGACGATCCCGCGGTCCACGGTGACCTTCATCTGATTGAGCTGGACCTCTTCCGTTCCGAAGAGAGCGGTACGCACCTTGGTTGCCAACATGGAGTCGGAGAGACGCGTGGAAAGAGAAGTAGGATCCATCACGGCCAGCTCGTTGACCACGGCGACCACATCCTGGCTTCGGCTCGCAATCCGTTCGGCCGTCTTTCGGGCCTCCTCCGTCTTCACCTCTCCAGTGAGAAGTACCTTGCCCTCATAGCTCGTCGCCGTAATGTGATGCTCCTTTTCGCCGAGGACGCGGTTGATCTCGTACACCACGCGGGACTCAAGAACCTGATCGTTGACGATCGTTCCGGCCGAACGACGGTCGGTCATGACGGAAGCCGTACCGATGGCAGCTCCGCCCACGACGATCGGCGCCAACACACACCCCTGGAGCATAACTGCGGAACCGAGAATGACCGCCAGCACAGAGAGACGCCCCTTGAAAAGAGAACAAAAATGTTGTTTATTTTGGTGCATAACTATGTTGAAACCTTAAAAGTAAACTTTCTTGTTTGTGGATAACTGCGTCGCGAACACGTTCCAATTCAAAGTTGTTCTTTATGTTCAACAAACAATCCACCCGCTTTCCTCAGGCTTGTCCACGTACTTTTCCTAGCCTCAAGAAGTTTTGAAAACAACAAGTTGAGTGAGTTTTCCACAAAAACGCGTCTGCCTGTTTACTACTTACTACTATTATTAAAAAATCAATAATAGTATCTATTGTATGGATAAGTGGAGGATGGAAGGCAAGGAAAGCGTCCGAAATGGATAAAGATGAGTTTGAGATAAGAAAATAGAGAAGACAAAAGAAGGAATTTTCGAGACAAAGGACCGGAGTACAACTTGTTGGCAAGCTGTTGGTAAGTTTATGCGAGCGGGTGATTTTTGTTTTATTATGTCTGTACTATCAAAGGGTTACTAAATTATTCCGACTTCACTTCGTTGTGAATGCCGAAGGGAATCAAAACGCTCGGGACCACAGACGCCGTGTCTTCAAGGTGGCGCAGTTGATCGTCAAAGAAGATGTGCGGTCGTATGGCTTCGAGAACGGGACGCTTGTTTAATCCGTCGAGCAAAACGAGTTCGGCGGCGCTCATGCCGAAGGTCTTGAGCGTCTTGATGAGGCGCTCCTCGCTCGGTGCTCCGCGCGACGTGACGATGGATATCCGCAGGGCAGGGTGAAAATAGGGATCGTTACGCCCGTGCAAGTCGTAGTCGAGTCGTTGAAGAGAAGAAAGCTTCTCGAATAAACCCCGCAACGGTCCCGCCTGATGGGGGCGTTCTACATTGTTCTCCTCCCATTCATGAAACGCGGCAAGACCTCCCTTTTGGAAGGCGCGCTCGCTTTCGTCACCAGCGATCACGCCGTCAAAGTCAAAGGCGATGCGAAGCGAGGAATCGGTGTCGTCATCGATTTCTTTGTGTCCGGGCAGAACCAAGCCGGCGGGAAGCCCCGCTTCGATCGCTCTCTTCACGTTCTCACGGTTTGCGCTCAGAAAGAGCGACACGTTGAAGGGGCGGATGTAGGGAAAGGTGGAATGCCCCGACGTAAAGGCGCCCGCCAGAATGGGAAGTTCGTAGTGTCGGCAGGAATAAAAGAAGCGTTGCGCCGTTTCCGGTGAATTTCTTGAAAGAACCACGACGCGAAGGGGACGGTACGGAGCGAAGCGCTCGTTGAGGGAGAGAAGGCGACGGACGAAGGGAAAGGCTACGCCCGGCTCGAGCACATCCTTCTTGTGAGCGAGCTGGTAGTCACGGAAAGCGCTGTAGCCCTTTTCTTCAAAAAGACGGTGTTCATTCTCGAGGTCAAAAAGGGCCCGGGAGGAAATCGCCACAACGAGTTCGTCCGGAGTTTTTTCTAAGCCTTCCTGCATGCGGTTTCCCCTCTTGAAATGAGGGAACGGTCGGCTGACCGTTCCCCTCCGTTTTTCTTAGGTGTCGATGTTGCTCACAAAGAGCGCGTTCGCTTCGATGAAGTCGCGGCGCGGTTCGACCACGTTGCCCATCAGCATTGAGAAGATGGCATCGGCATTGGCCGCATCTTCAATACGGACCTTCAGCATGCGGCGCACGCTCGGATCCATGGTCGTTTCCTTGAGCTGCTTGGCGGACATCTCGCCAAGTCCCTTGTAGCGCTGACGGGTGAGTCCGCGCTCAGCCTGCTTGAGAAGCCAGTTGACGCCTTCGCCGAAGTCGCGGATGGTCGCTTCATTGCCACCGCGGGTCATGCGGGCGCCTTCGCCGATGACGCCCTTGAGCATCTTGGCGCAGGTGCGAAGCTTATCGTAGTCGTGTGAAAGAAGAAATTCCGGATGAACCGTATAGGTCTTGTAGTTCCCGTGGCGCAGACGATGAAGTTTGAGCTGATGCCGTTCTCGCTCTTCGTCGTATTCGGGTTCGATCTTGAGGTTCGAATCCTGAATCATGTCGTTGAGCGTTGCGGCAGAGCGCTCCGTCGTGAACGCGTTTTCAAGATTGAGTTCCGCACCGGAAGCGATCGCCATGAGCACGTCGCGGTCGATTACGTTCTGCAGGCGCGCAATGACGTCGTGCGCTTCGAGATATTCGTCCGTCAGCGTTTCGAGTTCGGTACCGCGAACACCTTCCTTGGCGTCATAGGCCGCCTGGTTGGGGTAGAGAACAGCGCCCTCGAGAGCAAGCTTCAGGATGTAGTCGTTCCACTCTTTTTCGTCCTTGAGGAAGGTACCCTTGTCATTTCTGCCGCGTTGCACTTTGTAGAGAGGCGGTTGCGCGATGTAGACGTGGCCGCCTTCGATGAGTTGCGGCATCTGACGGTAAAAGAGCGTGAGCAAAAGCGTGCGGATATGCGCTCCGTCGACGTCCGCGTCGGTCATGATGATGACGCGGTGATAGCGAAGCTTCGAGATGTCGAAGTTCTTGCCGATGTTCGTACCGAGCGCAAGCGTGAGCATGCGAATTTGTTCGGAGTCCAGAAGCTTGTCCTGGGCCGTTTTTTCCACGTTCAGCACTTTGCCGCGCAGAGGAAGGATGGCCTGAAACTGGGAGTCGCGCCCCTGCTTTGCGGAGCCGCCTGCCGAGTCCCCCTCCACCAGGAAGAGTTCGCTGTTGGCCGGATTTTTCTCGCGGCAGTCCGCAAGCTTGCCGGGCAACCCGCCGCCGGAGAACTTCTTGCGGCTCAAATCGCGGGCCTTTCGGGCGGCATCGCGTGCCTTTGCTGCAGCGACGATCTTTTCGCAGATGATCTTTGCGTCTGCGGGATTCTGTTCGAGGTAAAGCTCGAATTCGCGCGCAACGACGTCTTCGACGGCCGGGCGCACTTCGCTCGAGACGAGCTTATCCTTGGTCTGGGAGCTGAATTTCGGTTGCGGAACCTTGACCGACAGCACGCATGTGAGACCTTCGCGCATATCGTCGCCTTCAAAGGTAATTTTGTCTTTTTTGGCGATTTCGTTCTTTTCGATGTAGTTCTTCAGAACGCGCGTCATCGCAGCGCGCAGCCCCGTCACGTGAGTGCCGCCGTCGCGCTGGGGAATGTTGTTCGTATAGGCCGAGAGCGATTCATTGTAGCCGTCGTGCCACTGCATGGCGACTTCCACCTCAATGGGCGAGCCGTTGCTCGTGACCGTTTCTCGGGCATGGAAAATCTTCGGATGCAGGACGGTGCGGCTCTGATTCTTAAATTCCACGTAGGCGACGAGACCGCGTTCCGTTTTCAGTTCGGCATGGTGACCCGTACGCTGGTCCGCCAGATTGATGGCGACGCCGGAATTGAGAAACGAGAGTTCGCGCAGACGGGAAAGGAGCGTGTCGTAGTTGAATTCCGTGACCTGCTCGAAAATCTGCGTGTCGGGAAGAAAGTGCACTTCCGTTCCCCGGCGGGCCGTTTGACCGAGCAAACGCATGGGAGAGACGACCTCGGCAACGCCGGTATGAGGATTCACGAGCGTTTCGAGTTGGCGGTCCTTCACCTTTCCTCGTTCAAATTCCAGAAGGCGTGCTTCCCCGTCGCGGCGCACGGTAAGGCGCAGCCACGTCGAAAGTGCGTTGACGCAGGAAACCCCGACGCCGTGCAGGCCGCCGGAGATCTTGTAGCCGTTGTTATCGAATTTGCCGCCCGC
>UQYG01000011.1 GCA_900545275.1 uncultured Sutterella sp. | reverse complement strand
AAAGATATCGGAATTTTATATTGGTAATGAGAGAAAAGAGTCCCTAGCATGATGTCGACGGGAAGCGGAAGGACAGCTTCGCTTCCAAATATTTCAAGGGGTTGAACAATGACGAAACAACGGCAAGAGCAATCGGGACTCAACCGACGCTATTTTCTTTCGATGACCGCGGCTTTCTTCGGCATGGCGGCGATGCAGGGTGTGCGGGCCGCCGGAGGAGCGCCGGCCGCTCCTTCCGGGGCGGCTTCGGCGCCTCTTTCGCGGGTGACGCAAAAGCGCCGCCTCGGGTCGCTCGAAGTCTCAGCGATCGGTCTGGGCTGTCTTCCGATGGTGGGCTACTACGGCGGAAAATACCGCAGGGAAGACATGATCGCGCTCATCCGCCGCGCCTACGATTCGGGCGTGACCTTCTTCGACACGGCCGAAGTCTACGGTCCCCACACGAGTGAAACCTGGGTGGGCGAAGCGCTCGCACCGGTACGCGACAAGGTCGTGATCGCCACGAAGTTCGGCTTTGGCGTCGAAGAAAATGAACCGAAGAAACTCAACAGCCGGCCCGACCACATCCGACGTGCCGTCGAAGGGTCGCTTAAGCGTCTTCGCACCGACCGCATCGATCTGCTCTATCAGCACCGCGTGGATCCCGAGGTTCCAGTCGAAGACGTGGCGGGCGTGGTCGCGGACCTCATGAAGGAAGGGAAAGTCCTCCACTGGGGAATGTCCGAGGCGAGTGCTTCGAGCATTCGCCGCGCGCACGCCGTGACGCCGCTTACGGCACTGCAGTCCGAGTACGGGATCTGGTGGTGCGAGCCCGAAACGAAGGTCTTCGAGACGATCCGCGAACTCGGCATCGGCTTCGTGCCGTACTGTCCGCTCTGCCGCGCCTATCCGCTTCGCACTGTGACGCCCGAGTCGAAGTTTGAACCGACCGACCGTCGCGCAACGCTCCCGCAGTTCACGGCGGAGGCGATCCGCCACAACTGGCCCTTTGTCGAGCTCGTCGCCGAGTGGGCGCAAAAGACGAATTCGACGCCCGCGCAGATCGTGCTGGGGTGGGTGCTCGCCCGCGGCGACGACATCGTTCCGATCCCGGGGACGACGAATCCCGCACACCTTGACGACTTTCTCAAGGCGGCCGACCTCAAGCTGTCGAAAGCCGACTGGGCGGCATTCGACGAGGCCTTCGCGAAGATCGATCTGATGGGCCATCGGGCCGATCCGCTCACGGAAAGCCAGTTTGATCACAGTTGAGAGAAGTTTCCTTCCGCATCGCCGGCCTCACGAGGGGGCCGGCATTTTTCTCTTTTTTCGTCATGTCGGGCGAAAACGGCGACTTAGCGGCGATTTTGGCGCCGAAGGAATCAGTTTGCCGAGCCGCCCGCCGCCTTCGGCGCGGCGGCGAGCCCGAGCCGAAGCTTGTGCTTGCCGACGGTCTTCTCCCACCAGACGAGGATTTCCTCCGTGACTTCGCCCGGTTTGCTCCGCAGCGTGAGACGCGCGGGTTCGATCGAAAACGGAGGCTCGAGCGCCGTCACGCCCGAATTCGCGGCGGAACGCCCCGTCAGAAGCGACTTCGGCAGGAGCGCCCAACCGACGCCTCGGGCGACGAGTCCCAGAGCCCAGGGGCCGCTGTCGACTTCCCAATGGTCGGGATTGATGATGTTCGGGGGCGCCGACTCGCTGTCGCGCGCGTGCACGATGATCTGCCGGTGTCGACGCAGGTCGTCGGTCGTAAGGGAGGGAAGGGTGGCCAAGGGGTGCGTCTTCGACACCACGACCGAAACGGGGGAGCGCCCGAGAACCCGTTCGCGCGTCTCGACGGCGGGCTCCGACGAGAAGACGAGCGCCGCGTTCATGCCGGATTTCTTGAAGAACCACTGCGCTTCCGAACCGGTGATGTTTTCGATCTGCAGCCGTACGCTCGGAAAGCTCTTCGCGAACTGCTGCAGGATCTCGATCATGACGGGGGCTTCGAGCATCGGATCGATTCCGAGGTAGAGCGCGGGCTGCGCCGTGTCGGCAAGCGCCGCCGCGCGCGCCTCGAGCCGCTGCGCCTCGGCGAGGAGGCGAAGCGCCGACGGAAGAAGCTCTCGTCCCCGCACCGTAAGTTCGGGCCTGGGGGTGCGGTGAAAGAGGGTGTAGCCGAGGTCGGCCTCCAGGCCCGCCACGTGCATGGAGAGCACCGACTGCGCACGGTTGAGCCGTCGCGCCGCGGCGGAAAAGGAACCCGTTTCCGCCACCGCTGCGAAAGAGCGGATTTCGTCGATTTTGATGCTCATGCCGTACCTCCAACCATCAGTTTCCTGATGGAATCCATTTTGAAAGATCGAAAACTCGATGGTAAAATTCTAGCGTCATCCACGATTCTCTTCTTGTATGTCCTGCGAATTAACGAAAAATCTCTCTCCGAAGACCTTTGCCGGCACGACGCCGAAGCTTCGCGATTCCGCTTCCTCCCGCTCCATTTCCCGTGACAAAACCGACGCGAGCCCCAAGGCCGGGTCCGCCACCAAGGCGGAACTTTGGTCCGCGCGCATCGGCTTTTTTACGGGGGGCTTCACGGTTGCCTCCTGGGCGCCCCTCATCCCCTTCGTGCAGTCGGGGCTGGAACTCTCGCCCATGCTCCTCGGAACGCTCCTTCTGGGCCTCGGCGTCGGAAGTTTCGTCGGAATGCCGCTTGCGGGCACGCTCTCGCAGCGAATCGGCTGCCGCAACGCCATCGGCCTCTCGGGGCTTCTTTCCTGCCTCCTTCTCGTCTGCCTCACGCTCATGCCGAGCTACGCCTTCGAGTGCGCGGCGCTCTTTCTCTACGGCATCACGCTCGGCTGCCTTGAGGTGAGCGTCAACATCTACGGCACGCACCTCGAGAAGAAATCCAAGGGCCGCATCATGTCGGGGCTGCACGCCGCCTATTCGATCGGCGAAGTGGTGTCGGCGGGTCTCATCACGCTCTGCTTCGTTTCGGGTCTGACGCCGCTTATGACGATCACCACCCTTATGACGGTCCTCGCCTTCGTGCTCGTCGCGATTCTCTCGCGCATCACGAACGAAAAAATCAAGAGCGAAAAGAAGGAGGGCCGCACGACTTCGGGCGACGGGGGCTCGCGCCGCATTTCGGGTTCGGTGCTGATCCTCGCCTCGCTCTGTGCGGTGATCTTTCTTACGGAGGGCGCCATGCTCGACTGGAGCGCCATCTATCTGCGCGACTCCGCGGGCGTTCCGCAGGAAGCGAGCGCCTTCGGCTACACGCTCTTCGTGATCGCCATGGCCGTGTCGCGCCTTCTCGGCGACCGCGTGACGGAAAAGGTGGGCCCGAACGTCGTTCTCTTGGCCGGGGTCGCCATGATCATCGCGTCGCTCAGCGTCATGGTCCTCTTTCCGGTGCCCGCAGCGGTCTTCGCGAGCCTCTTCGTGATGGGGCTCGGCATCGCGAACCTCGCGCCGATCCTCATCTCGGCGGCTTCGCGCGACAAGAAGATGGAAAGCGTCAAGGCGATCACGGCCGTCACGACCGTGGGCTACGGCGGCCTTCTCGCGGGCCCCGCCCTGATCGGCGCGGTCTCGTCCGCGGTGTCGCTGGAGGGCGCTTTCCTCGGGATCGTCTGTCTGCTCACGGCGAGCCTCTTTGCCGTGCGCCGTCATGAAAAGGTTTTTGCGTAAACGTAAACGCCCGTAAAAACCGAGCGATTCACTCAGGAAATGGGTTTCCTTGTCGTAGGATAAGGAAACCCAATCTTTTAGGAGGAGATCGCCATGATGATCCACGTCACCGAAGCCAATTTCAACGAAACGGTTCTCCGGTCGGAAAAGCCCTTCATCTTCGTCATGGGCGCGCCCTGGTGCCCGGACTGCCGCCGCGTCGAACCGTTCGTCAAGAAGCTCCTTGAAGCTTACGGCGAGCGCGTCGGCTTCGGGAACGCCGACTTCGACGCCGACGCGGGACTTCGCGAAAAGCTCGACATCCGCAGCATCCCGACCTTCAAGCTCTACAAGAAGGGCGAACTCGTCGACACGCTCGTCGAACCCAAGGACATCGCGTCCATCAAGGCGTTGTTCGAAAAGGCCGTCGCCTGACCGACGACCAATCCGCGAAATGCGCCGAAGGGCCGGGAAAAATTCCCGGCCCTTCTCATATTTGCGGGCTGGAAGGCCTCAGACCGCCGTTTCTTCCTCTTCGGGGGCGGGGGACTCCGTGTCGTCGGCAAGCCACCGGTGAAGCTTGTCGGAGAAAAGAAGGAATGCGTCGGGGTCGTATTCGAGACGGTCGACTTCGATGTAGGCGCCGCCCGATTCGCCCCTGGCTTCGCAAACGAGCTTGACGAGGCGCAGAAGATTCGCCTTGTCCGACTCATTGGGACGAAGTCCCACCACGAAGAGTCCCGCCGACGGGGCGAGCCGCGTCAAGCGCTCGGCCGCCCGCATGACCTTCCCGTCGTCGAGCCACGCACCGTCCGTGAAGAGGACCAAGGCGCCGCGCGTTTTCGGGGCGCAGCCGTAGGTGGCGGCGTAGGCCGAGATTGCGCGCTCGAGCTTCGGATTGTTGCGCGGCAGGGCCTTGAGATTGTCGATGACGCGGGCAAGGGCCGCCGGGCGCGGGGTTTCGTCGCCGCCCGGCACCGCGTAGGGGCTCGCCGTGAAGATCGCCACGGGATGGTCGTATTCGGCGAGGTCCTCGAGGAGAAGCTCCGCCGCTCTTCGGGCGAGATGCAGTTTTTCTTCGTCTCCCACCGCGATCGACGGCCCGATGTCGAACATCAGATCAAAGCGCGGGGCGTCGAGGCAGGGAAAGTGCGGACGCTCTCTCTTCGCGGCAGAATTCTCCGGGGCGGAGGAAGGCGCTGCGGGCGTCGACTTCGCGACGGGTGCACTTCCTTCGGGAAAGTTCTGACAACCTGCGAGAAGAAGGGCAAGGAGGACGGGCGCACAACGCGCGAACATGGAAATTTCCTCTCTCAATGAAACGGTGAGACGGCTCATTATATCGGCGGCCGGCTCCCGAAAAATGCCTGCAAAGGCGTTTTCCAACGCTTGCGCCGCCCGCAAAGCCGATCGGGAGAGGGAGGAGATCCATAAACAAATCGGACCGTTCTCCCGAGGGAGAACGGTCCGAATTCATGCGGTCGACTCGCTTCGAATTACTTCGTGAGCGTCACGATGCGGTTGCCGTCGAGCACTTCGAAGGTGTCGCCCGTCTTCACGAGACCGCGGATGTCCGTGAATTCGGCGGGCAGGCCCCAGGCTTCGGTCACGGCTTCCGTCGCGAGGTCGATCACGACGAGGACGTTGAAGTTCTTCGACACGGCGTAGAGCTTGCCGTCTTCGTAAACCATGCCCGTGACGTAGAGTTCGCCGAGCGTGCGGCCTTCCTTGAGGGCGGCGGCGGGCTTGAATTCGCCCGAAAGCGTCCAGTCGGCCATGAGGGCCTTCGAGATCACGAAGGTCTTCTTGTCCTTGTTGTCGGGAACGGTGGCCGTGAAGACGTACTTGCCGTCCGTCGCGCTCGAGTGGATGTAGAACATCTTGGCGCGGGTCGTGTCGATGCGGGCGCGGCCCTTGCCGCCCACGGCTTCGACCTGGTCGCGGCCGGCCGTGAAGTTGGCCCAGCCCTGAACGTCGTCGGCTTCGGGATTCTTGCGGATGCGCAGAATCGACTTGTTCATGCCCATGAGGACGTAGGCGTCTTCACCCATCGGCGTCACGCCGACGAGGTCGAGAACGTTCGCGGAGAACCAGGGGTCCATGGCGGCGTGGATCGACGGGGTGAGGTCGTCGTTGAGGAACCAGAAGTCATACTTCGAGGTCACGACGTACTCGCCGCGGATCTTCTGCAGCGTGTTGAGCTTGGCGTCGATCCCCTTGATCTCGCGGGTGTTCGAGACGGAGAGCGTGCCGTTCAGAGCGATCGGGGCTTCGGCGGCGTTGTGGTTCCACGTGATGCCCAGCTTCTTGGCGTTGGGCTTGTAGGCGAGGTCGGGATCCTTCACGTCGCGGCGGCCGAGGAAGTTGATGCCGGCCCACATGCCTTCCCAGGAGTCGGCCGAGTACGTGATGTACTTGCGGTCCCAGGAGAAGCGCCAGGGATCGCCCTGACCCCAGTTCGGGGGAAGACCCGTCGACCAGGCGGCCTGGAAGGAGTTCGAGGCGATGATGAAGGCGACGATGCCGAAGGCGATCTTGTAGAAAGTCGTGAGCGGACGCCACGGACGGCCGCGCATTTCCGCGATCAGCGCGTCAAAGCGCGGAGCGAGGAAGGTGGCGAGACCGAAGAGCATCACGACGCACCAGAAAACGATTTCCGCCCACATCTGGGTGTGGATGCCGAAGATGTCGAGGCCGAAGCCCTGGCCGACGTCGCGGGCGGCGTGATTGCCGAGGTGACGGAAGGACGAGTAGAGGCCCACGGCCGCCATGACGAGCATCGTGGCGAGGTACTTGGGCTTGAAACCGTAGCGGACCATGAAGAGAGCCACGACGCCGATATAGGCCATCTGCTGACGCTGGCCCCAGCAGAGCGTGCAGGGGGAGTCGCCGAGCAGGTAGCCGAGAATGAGATTGGCGATGCCCACGGGGAGCAGAACGATCAGAAGACCGCCCCAGCAGATGATGTCGTAAAAGGTTTTCGCCTTCTTGATGTCGCCCTCGTTGACGGGCTGCGAGTAGTCAGTCATCGAAAAGCCTCCTTAGAGATTGAGCGAACCGAGAATGGCCGTCGACACGTGGCCGACGTACATGAACACAACGACGAACCAGCCGCCCACCGTCAGCCACCAGGCAAGTTTTTCCTGCTCGGGCTTGAAGATGAGAAGCAGAACGGCGACGCAGAGCAAAAGCAGTTCTACGAACTCCATACTTATCCTCATAAAGCGCCCCGCCTTGTTCTTTATCGGAGGGCGCATCGGTTGAAAGAGAAACGGATTTTGCCAAAGCAAAAGAACATTCGGTAGTTTTTCTTACAATCTGTAACAGGGTTATCACCCAAGATAAAACCCCTAAACTTCCGCATCGGGAACGAAATGGGAAACGTTATCTATGCTTTGCGCAGCGAATGAGCCTGGGAAGGGGCCCCGAGGGTGAAGGCGCTTCGCCGCGGCGGAGCGGAGAGGATGGGAGGGTGCGGCGGGCAAAAGAAATCCCGCCTCGAGGGGCGGGATGTTGGAGGGCGGTCGGCTTTTCGTCGCCGTTATTCTTCGCCCCAGTCGAAGGGGAGCGTTTCCTGCTCGGGAATGTCCGAAGCTTCGGGTTCGTAGATCGACTTCACGTCCGTCGGACGGTTTTTGTCGTGCTGGACGTCCCAGACGTCGCGTTCGGACTGAAGGCGCAGCCAGTATTCCATCGGCGTCTCGAGTGCGACGGAGAGACGGTAGGCCATGACGGGCGTCACGCGGAAATCTCCGCGGATCACGCGCTGCAGGGTCGAAACGTTCACGCCGAGGCAGTGAGCCACGTGCGTGAGTCGGTGTCCCGAGATGGTCCGGGCGAGCACTTCGCCGGGACGCGGTGGAGCTTCTTTGAGCATGCGTAGGGTCCGGGAGGAAAATCAGTCGAAAATACCATTATACGACCGTTCGCCCTCCCGCTTCGCTTATTGCCGCATGGCGCGCCAGATGCGTTCGGGTTCGTCCCGATCGGTCGAGCGGTAGGGACTGATGTCGATCCCGCCGCGCCGGGTGAAAAGACACCGCACTTCGAGCGATTCCGGGGCAAGCTTCTCCGTGAGGTCGTGGAAGATCTGCTCGCAGCACTGTTCGTGAAATCCGCGGTGGAGACGATAGGAGAGGAGGTAGCGGTAAAGGGCTTCATGGTTCCACGCCCGTCCGCGGTAGCGGATCACGACCGTCGCATGATCGGGCTGGCCCGTCACCGGACAGAGCGACCGGAGCTGATCGGTCGAGAGCGTCTCCTCGACGGCATTCTCTTCCTCCGAAAGCGAGAGAAGAGCGGGTTCGGGCTCGAACGCGAGCTCCCCTTCGGGTGCGGTTTCGCGCTCAAGGAGCACGCCCGGGGTCTTCTCCACGGGGCAGGTCCAGTCGGCGAGTTCGGCAAAGCGCGTCTTGACGGGGGCGCCGAGAATCGCCGCGAGATCGCGCTCCATCGTTTTCGAGAGGGTCGCAAGGTCCCCGACGCGCGTCTGCGTGAAGCTTCCGACGTAGAGCTTGAGCGACTTCGACTCCACGATGTTGGGCGAGTTCGCCGGAACGAGGAGCTCCCCCGCGGCGTAGTGCGGACGGCCTTGAAGGTCGAGCCAGGTGATTTCGTAGAGACGCCAGACGTCGACCCCGCGGAAGTCGTGACGGCCGATTGCGTCGCGGCCGAGACTGCGCGGGATCGGCGTGAGCAGAGACGGATCGTATTGGTTTTCGTAGGTCGTCTCTTTACCGAGAAGCGTACCTTGGGGTTCGGGCATGCGTACGGTCATGGCTGAATGGAAATTTCCGTATGGACAAAGCCGCGGATCCTGCGGCGGGAGTGGAACTATAGCACGGAGAAAGACCTCGCCCCGCCGTTTTCTGCGGGTTTTCGCGTAGGGGTCACTCTGCGCGTTCGGCGAGCACCGCAAAGAGCCCCCAGAGGAGGGCGAAAACCGTCAGAAGCGTCGGAACGGCCGAGACCGAGAGGATCTCCACGACGCCGCCCGTCAGAAAGGGGCCGACGCCCGCGAGGACGTAGCCTCCGCACTGCACGCGTCCCGTCAGCGCCACGAGAGGCTCGAAACCGTCGGTTTTCCTGGCGGGCATCGCGAAGGATTCCGCAACGAAGATCCCCTGCGCAAAGCCCGCGGCGAGCGCCGTGAAGACGAGCGGCAGACTGTCGAGAAAATGAACGGGAAGAACAAAGGCGGCAACCGAAAGCGCGACGCGGACCGTGAAGTCCGGACAAAGCCGCGAGAGCGCGGGCTGCGCGAAGCTTCCCGCGATCGAGGCGATGAGGAGCGTCGTGACGAAGGCTCCGGCCTGCGCGGACGTGAAGCCGTCGGCCGCCAACGCGGAGGGAAGCCACAGGCTGATGGTCGAATTGATGGCCGCCTGGAGCCCCGTAATGGCGACGAGCGCGAAAAGGAGCCGGGCAGAGGCGATTCGGCCCGACGTTTCGGGAGCGGCCGTTTCCTTCGGAACAAATCCCTTCCTGAGCGAGAGAAGCAGAAAAAGCGCCGGCAGGGCGGCCGGGGCCCAGACGCGAAGAGACGCGGAAAAGTCGGCGGTCACGGCGAAAAGCTGCGTCGAGAGCGCCACGCCCGCCGTGCCGCTCAAGCCGATCAAGGCCGCATAGGCGCTCATCATGACGGGCCACTTCTCCTTAAATCCCGTCTTGATGACGGCGGGCATGAGGACGTTCAACTGCGTGATCCCGAAGCCCATGACGAGCGTCCCTGCGATAAACAGAAGGGAGTCGTGCGCGCCGCGGCCCCAACACCCGAAGATGAGAAGGAGAAGCCCCGCGAGGAAGAGGCGCTCGCCCGAGAAGCGCCGCAGCAGACGACTTACGAAGGGGCTCATGAGACCGAATAGAAAGATCGGGAGCGCCGCGACGAAGCCGTAGGCCGCGTAGCCGAAGCCGAGCGTTTCGATCACGTCTTCGGCGACGGGGCCGAGCGCGTTGATCGGCGCGCGCATGACGAGCGCCGTCGAGAGGACGAGAAGGAGAATCCGGCTCACGGGAATGCGACTCCGCTTGCGTTTTGTTCGCGAAGACGGGCGCTTGCGAAGTAGAGCGCTCGGCCTTCACGGCGGAAGATGCCGGCGCGGCCCCAGCGCGAAAGAACGCGGCTCACCGATGCGCGCTCGGCCCGCAGCATGTCGGCAAGGTCGCTTGCGTTGAGGGAAAGCGGGAGCTCGACGGGCGTCTCCGACGGTTCCTCTCCCGTGGCGAAGTAGAGCGTCTCGATCAGCATGGCGAGGCGGTCGGCAAGCGGCAGGTACTCCATGACGAGGAGGCCGTCGATTTGACGTTCGTGCATCACGAGGAAATAGGAAAGAACGTCCTTTTCAAGCGTCTTGTCGGCTTCCAGGGCTTCGCGAAACCGAACGGCGTCGATCACCCGCACGGTTGTGTCGGAGAGGGCTCTGAGAGAGAGTGGCATTCGACGCCCCGCGTGCGTCAGGGCCTTGATGCCGCCCAAAATCGAGCCCGGGCCGAAAAGCCCTGTGAGAAGCCGAAATTCCCCTTGAAAACCGGCGTAGGTCGCAAAAAGCCCTCTTTCGACCAGGACGACCTCGTGAGTCGAACCGAAGGGAATGCGGGTCCGGGCGGAAATCGTTTTCAAAGGCGCGTCGGCAAAGAGGCGTTCGACCGCTTCGGGAGCGGCTTCGTACAGCCAGGCGCGGTCGGAATAGATGGAGAGCTTCGGAACGTTCGTCATGGCGGAGTGAGGAAAGAGCTGACGGTCATTCTATCGGGTGGACCGTTCGGCTACGATGCGAAATTCTACGGAGGGCGCCGTCCGAAGGAAGGCGAAAAAACGGCCTTCGCCGCTCCGGAGAACGGGAAGGCCGCCGATCGACGGGGCGACCCCGGGGGCGTGGTGTCCGGCCCCGGGGCGGGCTCGTCGATTATTCGCCGGCTTCGATGGCCTTGAGGGCGTGGAGCGCGGCCACGCGGCCCGAAGTCATGGCGAAGGACGAGGCCGAACCTTCGCAGCGGAGGTCATAGGACGAGTCATAGAGACCGCCGATGTCCTGGCCGATGACGTAGAGGTTGCGGATCACGTCGCCCTGCGGGTTCTTCGCTTCGAAGTTGGGCGTGACGGTGACGCCGCCCAGGGTGAGGAAGAAAGCGCGGATCGCCTTGAGGGCGTAGTACGGGCCCTTTTCGAGGTTGAACTTCACGAGGTGTTCCTTCTTGCGGCCGAATTCGGGGTCGACGCCCGTTTCGGCGTAGGAGTTCACCTTCTTCATCGTTTCGCGCAGGTTCTTCGGGGGTACACCGATCTGGAGCGCAAGCTCTTCGATCGTGTCGGCCTTGAAGGCCCAGCCGCGCTGCTGACCGATTTCCCAGGTCTTCGGGAGCGCCTTGAGCGGGGTGTCGGCGAGGACGATGGCGTTGAAGGGAAGTACCGCACCCTTCTGGATCATGCGGTCCATCTTTTCCTGGTCGAAGATCGTGTAGGAAACGCCGCCCGCCGTGGTCATGGCGTTGTAGACGTCGACGAAGACGGAGCCGCGGGATTCGTTGAAGAAGCGGCGGCCGGTGTGGTCCACCCAGAGCCAGGGCTGGGCGAGGGCGCAGCGGCCCTGCTTGAGTTCGTCCGGACCCGAGAACTGATTGATCGGGGGAACGTCCGGAAGGTACGGAGCGTTGCCGGCCACGGCGTGCATGCCGGCCACGTGGGCGCCGACGAGACGGGCCATGTTGATGCCGTCGCCCGTGCGGCCGTCGACCACCGGGCCGCGCAGCCAAATCGGTTCGACCATGCCGAGGGCGGAGGAGTCGAAGACGTACTGGGCGAGCATTTCCTTGTTGGCGGCGAAGCCGCCCGTGGCGATGATCACCTTGCGGGCGCGCACGATGATCTTGTCACCCTTTTCGTTGACGGCCTCGACGCCGACGACGGCGCCGTTTTCGGTGATGAGCTTCTGAGCGCGCGTCTTCGTGAGGATTTCACCGCCGCGGGCCTTGATGTTGTCGACGAAGCGCTTGATGACTTCGGCGGCGCCGCCCTTGAAGAGGTGCCACGTCATGAGCGATTCGTGCTTGTCGTACATGGTGCGGATGCCGCGGAATTCAATGCCCATGTCCTGGATCTCGTCGATCGTCTTCTGCGATTCTTCGATCAGCACGCGAAGAACGGACGGATCGGCGCGGAAGTGATGGAACTGCAGCGCGGCGTCCAAAACCTGCTGCACGGTCGTCTTGATGCCGTGTTCCTTCTGATAGCGCGTGTTCACGCCGAGGGAGCCTTCCGGGAAGAGGCCGGCGCCGCCCAGGAAGGCGAGTTTTTCAAGAACGAGGGGCTTGGCGCCCTTGTTCACGGCCGCATTCGCGGCGGCAAGGCCGCCCAAGCCCCCGCCGATGATGACGAGGTCGACCTTCTTTTCCACGACGGCGGCGAGCGCGGCGGGCACGACGCCCGAGAGGGCCGCACCGGCGGCGGCCGAACCGATCAACTGACGACGGGTGATTTTCATAAGACTTTCTCCTTTGGTCGAGGCTCACCGGGAGCCCATACGCAAAGAGTAGGGGTGCGCAGCCTGCGCGTCCGTGTGCTCGGACACGTTTTCGGGTTTCTTCGGGGGTTGCCGGAGGGTTCCCGATCGGGAAATAAAAATGCACGACGGACGGGGAGATGCACCGCCATAAGCAAAAGTGCATAATGACTTCCTAAGTCCTGCCCGGGATGTTCGGGATTTCTCGGAGAAGTCGAAAGAGAATCCGCGGAAAAGCTAGGTAATACCGCGTAGTTTTCTGCGTTTCTTTTTCGTTCGGACAATTTCCTAATCCCGCAATACAATCCTTTGCTTAAACTCGGGTAGACTACGGGTTAACATGTATCGACGGCGTTCGCCTTTTTGAAAAACTCTCCCGGCCCTGCCGAGCGAGAAGAAGCGGGCGCCGCCTTCCATTTTTCAGACTTAGGGTTTTCTCTTCGCTTCGCGCCGGATCGGGTCCGTGCGCGCGAAGGGACGCTTGTGGGGTTCTTATGATTTCATTGCGCGCTGCTACGCTTCGCGACCTCGACGCGCTGACTGCGATCGAGGCGGCGAGCTTTCCGCCCGCCGAAGGAGCGAGCCGCGAGAGTTTTGAGGCTCGCCTGAAGGCCTTTCCGGAAGGTTTTTTGATTGCCGAAGCCGACGGTACGCCCGTGGGACTCATCGACGGGATGGTGACGAACTGCGAAACGATTGAAGACCGTCTTTACGAAGACGCCCGTCTGCATGATCCGCAGGGGGCCTGGCAGAGCGTCTTCGGCCTGGCCGTGCATCCCGACTGGCGTCGTCGGGGGATTGCGAGCGATCTGCTCGCCGCCTTCATCGAAAAGGCCCGACGGGAGGGGCGGCGCGGCGTGATGCTTACCTGCAAGGAGCGTCTCATTCCCTTTTACGAGCGTTTCGGCTTTGAAAAGCGGGGCGTTTCGGAAAGCGTTCACGGAGGCGCCGTCTGGTACGACATGACGCTGCGCTTTGAGAAGAAGGAAAAGCGGGGTGCGGAGACGTCTGCGCCCAAAAGGCGTCGTGCGCCCCAGCGCTCCGTCATGCGTACGCGCTACATCCGCTTCGGGGACGCTGAAGAGCTCGGCGCCCTCATCCGCACGCGTCGCGCGCGGCTCGGGATGACCCTGGGCGACGCCGCCATCTGCTGCGGCGTGGGACGGCGTTTTCTCCTCGACCTGGAGTCGGGGAAGCCCACGGCGCAGTTCGCGAAGGTTCTGCAGGTGCTCGACACCTTCGGCATGGGGCTTGCGCTCACCGGGACGGGGGCGAGCTTCACGGAGGAAGATCTGCGCGAGGCCACGGTCGAGCGCGGCGAAGTCGTCTGGGAGGCCGAATTCGAGCGGGGGCTTCCCGATCTGCCCGGGGAAGAGTCCGGGGACGGAATCCGCCGCGGACGTCCGATCGGCGCCAAGAAGATCTCTCCCGTCGCCTGCAAGGTGAAGGTCGTCGACCTGCGGCGCGAAGAGCGCGAGCGCAAAAAGGCCGAGCGCGACGCCAAGGCCGCGGGCGAAGGCGGCAAGGAGAAGTGATTCGCGTCGCAGTCTCCATTTCTTTTCTGAACCTGCTATCTTTTCCTTATGGAGGGGCGTCCGCACTTCGGGCGCCCTTTTTACCAAGATTTTTTTCTTTTTCCCTCTATGAAAGTTCACGGTCTTCCCGCCCGCAGCATCCGTTCCCTCGAGGGCGGCGAATCGGTGGAAATCATCGATCAGACGCTTCTTCCCTTCCGCTTTGAGCGCCGCGTTCTCACGACCTGGGAGGACGCCGTCGAAGCCATCCGCAGCATGCGGGTGCGCGGGGCGCCCCTCATCGGCGTCACCGGAGCCTGGGGCGTCGTGCTCGCGCTCAAGACCTGCCGCGACAACGAGTCGCTTTTGAAGGCGGCCGAAGTCATCCGAAGCGCGCGCCCCACGGCGGTGAATCTCTCCTGGGCGGTGACGCGTATGCTCGGAGCGCTCCTTCCGCGCGAGCCCAAGGACCGCTTCTTTACGGCCGTGCGTCTTGCCGAAGAGATGACGCAGGAGGACGTCGAGCGCTGCCGCCGCATCGGCGAGGCGGGACTCGGGGTTCTGCGCGAGCTGTATCAGGAAAAGCGCCGGCCGCTCAACATCCTCACGCACTGCAACGCCGGGTGGCTCGCAACCGTCGACTACGGGACGGCTCTTTCGCCCGTCTATCAGGCGCACGACGAAGGGATTCCCCTGCACGTCTGGGTCGAGGAGACCCGTCCTCGCAATCAGGGGCTTCTCACCGAGTGGGAGCTTCGCGAGCACGGGGTCGCCCACACCCTCATCGTCGACAACGCGGGCGGACACCTCATGCAGCACGGAGACGTGGACGCCGTGATCGTCGGAGCCGACCGCATCACGCGCCGAGGCGACGTCGCCAACAAGATCGGAACGTATCTCAAGGCGCTCGCCGCCCACGACAACGGCGTTCCCTTCTACGTGGCGGCGCCTTCGTCGACGGTCGACTGGCGTCTTCTTTCGGGCCGGCGGGAAATCGAAATCGAAAACCGAGGCGCAGAAGAAGTGCTCGGCGTCCACGGCGTGGACAAGAACGGCAAGCCCGCCGTGGTGCGGCTCGCTCCGGAGGGCACGCCCGTGGCGAATCCCGCCTTCGACGTGACGCCTTCGCGTCTCGTGACGGCCTTCTTCACGGAGCGCGGCGTCTTCAAGCCCGAGGATCTCTATTCGGGCTTCGCCGATCAGCTGAGCGCGTATCAGTAAAGGATTTCAGATGCGGGAATCGAGCCTTTCCGAACGCCTCATAGCCGCGGCGCGCGGCATGAACGAGCGCGGCATCAACGTGAACAAGTCCGGAAACGTGTCGGTGCGCGTCGAGCGCGACGGCCGTCCGGGGTTTCTCGTGACGCCCACGGGCGTCCCCTATGCGTCGCTCACGCCCGAAGATCTCGTCTGGATGCCGCTCTGCGCGGCTTCGGTCGAGGACCGCGAAGGGACGCTTTTGCCGTCCTCCGAATGGTCGCTTCACCGTGCGGTGTACGCCGCCCGCCCCGACGCGGGCGCGGTCGTGCACACGCACTCGGCCTACGCCACGGCGCTCGCCTGCCAAAACATGGGAATTCCCGCCTTTCACTACATGGTGGCGGTCGCGGGCGGTTCTTCGATCGACGTCGTGCCCTATGCGACCTTCGGGACGGAACTTCTGGGCGAACGCACGGCCGAAGCGCTTCGGGAGAAGAACGCCTGTCTCCTCGAGCACCACGGCGTCGTGGCGATCGGACCCTCGCCCGAAAAGGCGCTCGATCTTGCGGCCGAAATCGAAAACCTCGCGCGACAGTATGTGATCGTGCGGGGTCTTGGCGAGCCGCGTCTTCTTTCCGACGAGGAGATGGCGACGGTGATCGGGCGTTTCCGCACCTACGGCAGGCAGCCTGCTCTGGAAGGGGAGGAAACCCGATGACGTCGCCCGAGCGCTGGCTCAGAAAGGACGGTACGGTCGTCTCCTGCACGGAGAGCGTGAAGGTCCTCGCCGAAGCCTGGGAGGAAACCGAAACGGCGCTCCAAGACTTCTTTGAGGATGCCGTGCTTCTCGGCGTCGCCAAGGCCGAATGGAAGGCGAAGCTCCACGAGCTCGTCGACTCGCTCGAGTGCGACTACGAGGAAAAGACCGCGCCCGCCGAAGCGCTTCCTCCTGAAGGGAAGCGTTGACGGGGATCTGAAAAGGATCGAAAATCCCGAACACAAAGGGAGGATCAGATGTCTCTTCAGCAAAAATTCCGTTGCTTCGCTCTGACGCTCGCCTGCGCCGCTCTCCTCGGAGGCTGCGCGCATCCGCAGCTCATGGAGCCCGGCATGAGCCTCACGGCGGTGGAGTCGGAGCTTGGCGCTCCGGACGCCAAGGTGGCGCTCGAGACGGGCGGCATGCGTTTTGTCTATTCGCTTCAGCCCATGAGCGAGCAGGTCTGGTGGATCGACTTCAATGAAAAGGGCGAAGTCGTCTCGCGCCAAAACGTGCTCGATCGGGAACATTTCGCACTCATCCGCCCGGGCGTCGATACAAAGGAAACGGTGTGGAACCTCTTCGGAAAGTGCGCCGAGGAAAGCCACTTCGCGCTGGTGAACGAAGACGCCTGGATGTATCGGTTCCTCGACGAAGGCTTCTTCCACATGGCCTGCTGGGTGCAGTTCGACATGAAGGGCGTCGTAACCGAAGTTGGCTACACGATCGATCCGTGGTGGGATCGGGACGGACTCTTTTTCTGACCCGATCGGAAACCCGATAAAAGACGGGCGCGGGGTGACCGCGCCCGTTTTCATCTCTTTTCGAAAAAGAATGGCCTTACGCCGGATTCGCCGGCGTGCCAAGGGCGTAGTCGGCGTGCCCCTTCACGGTCCGCGCGTACGACAGGAAGACGGCGGCAAGAAGCAGGAGTGCCGTCGCAAAGAGCGCGGCGCGGGAATCGACCAGGTCGATAAAGAGCCCGCACAAAAAGGTACCCGCGGCCGTGCCGAAATTCGCGGCCGTGAGAAAAAGGCCGTTCGAGAAGTCGGGCGCCTCGCGGGCGGCGGCGCTGATCATGTACTGACCGCTGATGTTGATCGCCCCGGCGCTCACGCCGAGAAGAACGACGAGGATCGCCGCGGCGGTCCGGTCCTCGGCAAAAACATAAAGAAGGGCGTAGAGCGCGAGCATCACTGCGGGGCCGACGCGCGTGAATAATTTGCGGCAGCGTCCGAAGACGCGCCCGCCCAACATGTTGCCCGCGATGTTGGCGAGCCCGTAGGCGAGGAGCACGGTGCCGACTGCGTCAAACGAAAAACCGCTCTCCCGGTGCAGAAAATCGCTCATGAAACTGAAGAACCCGAACATGGCGCCGTTGATGCTGGTGAAGGCCGCGACGCCGAGCCATAGCGAAGGGCGTTTGAGAACCCGCAGCTGATGTCCCGGGTTCATGCGCTTGGCGGGCATGTCCGGAACCAGCAGGTAGGTGGCCGCAAGCACGGCGGTGTTGATGAGCCCGAAAATTCCCATTGCCGCTTCGTAGGAGACGTGCGTCGTGACAAAGGTCGTCATGGGAACGCCGAGCACCATGCCGGCGGACACGCCCACGAACACGCGGGCGATGCCGGGGGAGGGATCGTCTTTTGAAGCCTCGGCCGCAAGCGTGAAGGCCATGGCCACATACACGGGATGAAGAAGAGCGGGCAGAGCGCGCGACGCGAGCAGCAGGGCGAAAGAATCCGTGACGGCAGCGACGAGGTTCGAGAGGGCAAAGAGTAAGAGCGCCGCGAGCATCATGAGTCTGCGGTTGACGCCGGAGAAGAGGAGGGGCAGCACGGGGGCGGCGGCCGCGACCACGAGCGCGAAGATGCTCACGCACCAACCGGCTGCGGAAATCGAAACGCCGAAGCGCTCGGCGATCTGGGGAATGATCCCGACGACGCCCATTTCGGTGTTGATGATGCCGAAGACGCCGAGCGTGAGGATGCCGATCAGAAGGTTTTCGTTGAGGATTTTGCGGGTCATGAGAAAAACGTCGAAAGAAAGCGGAAGACGAAGCGTCTCCCGAAGTTCGAAAAGTCTACGGAAGACTCTTTGCAATAACAAATACTTTCTTTTTACGGTTAGCCATGCCCGTAGGACATAAGAAAGGGGGACTTGCCTTAGCGCACGGCCTCGCTCTCTTCCTCTTCCTTGAGAAGGGCGATCAGGCGTTCGGCCGCCGGCGACAGGTGGCGCGTGCGGTCCCAGGCGACGAGGATGTCGCACTCGAGTCTGGGGTAAAGCGGCAGCCATACGAGGCCGGACTCGGGCGCCGGATTGACGACGCCGCCGAGCGCGATGACGTGGCCCACGCCCGCTGACGCGAGCACGTAGGCGTTGTAGAGAAGGTTGAAGGTCCCGACGATGTCGAGGTCGTTCTTGAGGTCGTTGAGCCACCCGTCGAATTCATTGCGCCGGTGAGATTGTTCTGAACAGAGAAGGGGTTCGCCGATCAGGTCGGCCGCCTCAATGCGGTCTTTTCCCGCGAACGGACCGTTTTTTGGGGTGAGTACGCCCCAGACGTCCTTTTGCTTCAACTTGATGGCGCTGTAGCCGACCGTGTCGGCGGTGCCGACGAAGACGCCGAAGTCGGTGAGACCGGAGTGAAGTTCCGACTTGACTTCGGCTTCCGCGCCGCTCGTGATGTGGAATTTGACTTTTGGGGCTTCCTTTTGCAGTCGGGCGATGGCGCGCGCGAGACTCGCGAGCGCGGGCGTCTCGCCCGCGGCGATGCGGATTTCGCCGGCGAGTTCGTCCTCGGCGCGGATTTCCGCCTTGGTGCGCTCAAAGAGCGTCACGATGGAGCGCGCCCGCTCGTAGAAGAGCTCTCCCTTGGGCGTGAGGCGAAGCTTGCGGTTCGTCCGGATGAAGAGCGCGTGTCCGAGCTCTTCTTCGAGCTCCATGAACTGGCGGGAAAGCGTCGGCTGCGTGACGTGGAGTTTTTGCGCCGCTCCCGTGATGCTTTGTTCTTCGGCCGCCGCAAGAAAATAGCGCAGAACGCGGATGTCCATGAAGTCCTCCCGAGAAAAACGATTTCCATGCCTTGAAGGCATAGTTTACCTGTCTTCATCGGCATTTGACGCTGTATGCGACGTGCCGTTACGCTCTCCTCATTGGAAATCGCCGACCTTTGCCTGAATTTTCGAAGGAGGACCCGTCATGTTGCGAAGAGACGTCCTGCGTTTGGGCGCGTTCGGATTGTGCGCGGCGGCGTTGCCGCTTCGGCCGACGACGGCCGCCGACGCCGTCGGGAAAAGAGAATTCGATCTGAAGGAGAAAAACGTGGAACTCAACAGCGGTTGGAAGATGCCGATTCTCGGACTCGGAACCTATTCTCTTCACGGAGGCGTCTGCGTGCGCTCGGTTCGCGCGGCGCTCGAATGCGGCATGCGGATCATCGACACGGCGTCGATCTACGGCAACGAACGGGAGGTAGGACGGGCGGTGCGCGAAGCCGTGCGAAACGGCCTCGCGAGAGAGGAGATCTTCGTGACGACGAAGCTATATCCCCCGCAGTTCGACCGTCCCGAAGAGGCGCTGGAGGAGTCGCTCGCGAAGCTCGACATCGGCTACGTCGACCTCATGCTGCTTCATCATCCCGGAAGCGCGACGTTGCGGCTTACCGTGCGATCGAAAAGGCGGTGGAGCGCAAGCTCGTGCGCTCGATCGGACTCTCCAATTGGTACGTGAAGGAACTCGCCGACTTTTTGCCGAAGGTCGACACAACGCCCGCTCTCGTGCAAAACGAAATTCATCCCTTCTACCAGGAACAGGACGTCGTTCCCTTCTTGCAGGAGAAGGGAATCGTCGTGCAGAGCTGGTTTCCTTTCGGCGGCCGAGGTTGGACCGCCCCCATTCTCGAGCACCCAGAGATCGTCCGGATCGGCCGCGCTCACGGAAAGACCGCTGCCCAGGTCATTTTGCGCTGGAATCTGCAGCGTAACGTCGCGGTGATCCCGGGCTCGAGCAATCCCGCTCACATCAAGGAAAATGCGGAAGTATTCGATTTTGAGCTCGCGCCCGACGAAATGCGGCGGCTGGCAAAGCTTGATCGGGGCGAAAAGCACGACTGGTACTGAAGCTTGTCTTCGCAATCGAAAAAAAATCCGCCTTCCCGAACGATCCGTCCGGAAAGGCGGGAATCTTGCGCACTGCGGTCAGAGAAGTCCGATCTCCTTGAGCCAGTCGCGGACGTCTCCCTCGAGACCCCAGGCGGAGCCGCGGATGGTGAGGTGTCCGAGATGCTCGTTGTCGGGAAGGATCTTCAGGAAGTCCTCTTCCGTGTGCATGCGGCCGCCGCCTCCGTGGGTGTTGAAGTGAGCGACGGTCTTTCCCTTGAGGTCGACGGACTTGATCCAGGTCTGCAGCGCCTGTGCGACGTGGTGCCACCAAGTGGGCGTCCCGAGGATCACGACGTCGTACTTTGAGAGGTCCATTTTCGGCGCGACGATTTCGCGTTCGATTCCCTTTTCGATTTCTTCCTTCACGATTTCGGTGGTCGGCCCGTATTCCTCGGGATAGGGTTCCTTCGTCGTCACCTCGTAGAGGTCCGCTCCGGTGAGGGAACGGATCGTCTCGGCCACCTTGCGCGTATTGCCCGTCTTCGAGAAGTAGACGACGGCGATGCGCCGCGTGTTGGCGGGTGTCGCGGTTTCGGCGGCGCCGACGCGGGACGCGAGTCCGAAAGCGCAGCCGGTCATGAAGACCGTCTTGAGAAAGTTTCGCTTGCTCTGCAACATGGTCATTCTCCCCATGAGTGGATTCGTTTTCGACGTTTACATCCTAAAAAGGGAGGCCCGGCGCTTCGTGCGGGATTCTGGCCGATTTTTGCCGAATTCTTCCAAGAGGCCTTTTTGCGGTCCGATTTCATCGCGCGGCGAGGTGGAAACGAAGAAAATGACCGCAAGACAAACCCGCCGCGTGTTTCGATTGCGTCGTTTCGGCACGTTCTCTTTGCATCACGGCGGCGGGCGCAGGGAGCGGTACGAATGATGAGAAGAAATTTTCTGCGGGCGGCCGGCCTCATGGCCGCGGGCGTTTCCTTTCATTCCCGAGCGGGAGAGAAAGTCATGGAAGGGAAGGGGGCGGACCGTCCGATTTCCCTCGACACCACGATCGGCGAACTCCTTCGCCGTCCCGAGTTTGAAGGTTATGCCGAGAATTTGCTTCCGCTCGAATTCGGATACCGTGACGACTGGACCATGCGCGACATCCCGCGTCTTCTTCCCTATCACACGGGCGTCGACCCCGAGGCTTCGGTCGCTATTCTCAACCGACTTTCCGAGCGGGCTAGGCGGGGTGAAAAGCTTTGGATCGGACTCGGACGGGAAGACGTCGGACTCTTTTCCTTTCCGGGGCGAACGGGAGCACCCTTCGTGATCGTCTGCCCGGGCGGAGGGTTTTCCTACGTGGGGTCGATTCACGAAGGCTTTCCCTACGCCGAAGCATTTGCAGCCGAGGGAATGAACGCCTTCGTACTCCAATACCGTACGGGAAGCGGACGTTGGGCCTGCGAGGATCTCGCCGACGCAATCCTTCGCGTCCGTACGGCGGACGACGTCGATCCCGACGGCTACGCCTTGGCTGGGAGTTCCGCGGGGGCGCGCATGGCGGCCTGGCTCGGCTCCTACGGGACGGAGGCCTTCGGGCGTCCCGCCGCGCCTCGGCCCGCCGCCGTCATCATGGCCTACACGGGGCTCTCGGAGTGGCGGGCAACCGATCCCGCCACCTACATGATCCAGGGAACGCGGGACGGCATCGCTCCCATTTCCGTGACGGACCGCAGAATGCGGGCGCTCGAGCGCGCCGGCGTGAAGACCCGGTACGAGCGTCTCGGCGGACTTCCACACGGCTTTGGTCTCGGAAAGGGGACCGCTGCGGAAGGTTGGATCGCGAGGGCGACGGCGTTCTGGCGGGAGGTTCGAGAGGAGAGTTGACAACTTGATTTTCGTGACGCTCTTTCCTGAGGAAGGCTTTCGGATCGGCAAGGACAGCCAGATTGTCCTCATCCTCGCCGATGAGGACAATATGCCGTTTCTCTTCCACGAGTTTCCCGAGGAGCGTAGTCTTTCCGACCTGTCGCGGTCCCGGAATGATTTCTGCCCGACGAGCTGCGCCGGGCGCTCGGAGGTCCTGCTCGAATTGGCGGGGAAATACGGAAAAGTCAAACATTTTGGTGTTGTAATCCCAAAATGTTTGACTTTTTTGGGATTGTAATCCCAAATTGTCTAATGTTTGCGGTTTCTACGTACTCTTCCAGTTTCTGCCGCGCGAGTCTGCAGAGACACTTTCCGGACGCATGCGGCCCTCTGAAGGCAATGTTCAACGGAGCTTTACGGGGTCATACGTGCTATCGTTCCCTCTCCGACCTTTTTCCATTCGCCTCTCCATGTTGAACCCGATCGAAGCACTCGACGCCTTCTTCTCCGATCCGCACCATCCCGCCGCCCCCGTCGTGGCCGCGGGACTTTCGGGCGGGCGGGACTCCGTGGCGCTCTTTGCGTCGCTCGTGCGTTGGGTGCGCGCGCACCCTGAACGTGGCGTGCGCGTCCTGGGCCTGCACGTGCATCACGGACTGAGCCCGCATGCGGGGGAGTGGAGCAACTTTGCGGAGGATCTCGGCAAGCGCTTCGATGTCCCCGTCGAAGTACTTTGCGTTTCCGTACGCGAAACGGGGGAGGGGCTTGAAGCCGCCGCCCGCCGGGCCCGCTACGAAGCGCTGATCCGGGCGATGCGGCGTCACGGCGCCCGCATTCTTTTGACAGCGCATCATCGGGACGATCTTCTCGAAACCTTCCTTTTGCAGTGGGTGCGGGGCGCAGGAATCGACGGGCTCTCCGCCATGCCGATCCTTTCGACGCTTTCGCGTTGGGGCGCGCCCGAGTTGCTTCTTGGCCGACCCTTCCTGACATTGTCGCGTGAGGAGATCACGAATTTTGTGATCGAAGCGAACCTCCCGTGGGTGGAGGACGAAAGCAACGCCGACAACCGCTACGACCGAAACCGCATGCGAAACCGCGTCCTTCCCGTCCTCAAGGCGGCCTTTCCCCATGCCGAGGCGCCGGCCGCCCGAAGCGTGCGCTGGTGCGGCGAGGCGGCCGAAATTCTGGCGGAGAGGGCGGACGAGGACATCGCCTGCGCCCGCCGCGATGACGGCTCGCTCGACTTTTCCGGCCTCTCTCCGGCACGACGAAAGAACGCACTGCGCCGGTGGCTTTCGACCGCTTTTGACGTGACGGCCTCGAGCCTTCTTACCGACGAGTGGGAGACGCTTCTCGCTTCGGGTAAAACGGCGCAGCGCGTTCGCAGCTTCGGAGAGCAAACCGTGCACATTCATCGCGGACGGATTTGGGTGCGTCCCGCGCATCGGGCGGCGCTCGAAGAAACGGCGCTCGTTCCCGCCTCGGGCGTCCTGTGGACGAATCCCGACCAAACGCTCTCCCTGGCGATGGAGGAGGCAAGGGAAAATGATCCGGACGCCGTGTCTCTCTCCTACATCAAGCGGATGGGGATTACCGTCGGACCCCGCAGGGGAGGGGATCGCCTTCATCGAACGCCCGACGGTCCGGGGCGGATTCTCAAGGACCTCTGGGCCGAACGGGGCGTACCCGCCTTCGACCGTCCCTTCCTTCCCGTCCTGCGGGTCGGAGACGACGTTCTTTCGGTTGCGCTTCTCGGGACGGACCGAAAAACCGCGGCGAAACTCCGTGGCGTAGCCCCCTTCGTCAAGTTCGTTTGGGCGACGCCAAAGCCCGTACGGGAACCAAATTTCCCTCATTGATCGACCTTTCGTCGACCAATGAGAGGCAAAATTTTAACCATTGGAGTTTTTCTTTCTTCCTTCTGAGAGAATGGGAATCGGATAGAGAAAACGCCTTAGGCGAGAGGGTTCGTCTTCCGATATGTTGAAAGCGTCGGATGCGGCGGAGATGCCGCGCCAAACTCCCGAAGACTCGAACAAAGGATTCACCATGCTCAATCGCCGCGCCTTCTTCCTCGCCGGTTCCGGCACCCTCGCCGGCCTTACGCTTTCTCCTTCCGTCTTTGCGGCCGTTCCCGCTTTCGCCACGAGGGAAGTGACGCCTACGGCCGAGAAGCCGATCCTTCTCAACTTCAATGAAAACAGCCTGGGGCTCGCGAAGTCCGCGCAGGACGCGATTCAAAAGCAGATCTCGACCGCCTTTCGCTATCCCGACGCAGTGCGCTCGAAACTCATCGCCGACATCGGAGCGCATTACGGTCTGAAGGCCGAAAACGTCACGCTCGGCAACGGCTCTTCCGAAACCATTCAGGCGGCGCTTGAAGCGCAGTTCCACAAGGCCGCCGAGGCCGGACAGAAGGTGCAGGTGATCGCGCCCGATCCCACCTTCGGCGTCGCGCAGGCCTACACGGAAGCGGCGGGCGTCCCCTACGTTCCCGTACCGCTCGTCGAAAAGACCCTCCAGGCCGACGTCGCCGCCCTCAAGGCCAAGGCCGAGGCCTTCGACGGTCTCACGGTCGTGTACTTCTGCAATCCGAACAATCCGACGGGCGTGGTTTCGCCCGCGACCGAGTTCAACGCCTGGGTCGAAGAGGCGGCTCAGAAGAAGGCGAACGTCTTCTTCCTCGTCGACGAAGCTTACGGCGAATATGCGGACGACCCGAAGTTCGTCTCCGGGATCGAGCTCGTCAAGAAGGGGCTCGACAACCTCATCGTTTCTCGCACCTTCTCGAAGCTCTACGCCCTTGCCGGTCTGCGCGTGGGCTACGGCATCGGCACGGCTGCGACCGCGCAGGCGGTCGACGCCTTCGCCTCGATCGACAACACGAACGCAATGGGTGCGGCCGCCGCGAGCGCGACGCTCGCCGACAAGACCTATCTTGCGCTCTCGCTCGAAGCGACGAAACTCTCGAAGAAGATCGTCACCGACGCCTTCGACGAACTTGGAATCGAATACCTTCCGACCCAGGCGAACTTCATCTTCCACAAGACGAAGAAGGGCGTCGACTACAAGGCCAAGATGGCGGAAGCCCACATCATGGTGGGCCGCTCCTTCCCGCCCTACGACGACTGGAACCGCCTCACGCTCGGGACCCCGGGCGAAATGAAGGCCTTCGTCAAGGTTCTGAAGGACTTCCGCAAGAAGGGCTGGATCTGATTGCTTCCCGAACGCCCGCCCGTCGAAAGGGGCGGGCGGCAACGCCTCGGACACGACGTTCGGGGCGTTTTCCGTTTTGGGGAAGACTCTTCGACGGGAAAGCATAGGGCTTTCAGCGTAGCGGGTTCGGAATACGGCAAAAGGCGAGCGGATATTTTCCGCTCAGCGAAGCCCGATCGAAACGGTCTGCGTAGAATGGTATTTCGTCTTTTGCATAAGGAGGAGACCGTCATGTCCACTACATTTCTCCCTTCCTACAGCGTCGGTCCCGACGCCTATGAGGAAATCGGGTTCGTCACGAAGTTCTACGGCAAGACCGTTGCCGTCGTGGGCGGCGAAACGGCCCTGAAGAAGGCCTCGCCCCGTCTTTTGCCCGCGCTCGAAAAGGCGGGGCTCGCCGTCTCCTGCGTGGAGGTCTACGGGAAGGACGCGACGCGCGCAAACGTGGAGAAAATCCGCACGAACCCCGCGGTGGCGCAGGCCGACATGATCTTCGGCGTGGGCGGCGGCCGTGCCGTCGACACCGTGAAGACGGCGGCGGACCTGATGGACAAGCCCTTCTTCACCTGTCCGACGCTCGCTTCCAACTGCGCTCCGGTCTCGGCGATCGCGGTTCTCTACAAGGAGGACGGGTCGCTTGACGGCTATCACTTCACGAAGCGCTGTCCGAACCACTGCTTCATCGACACGACGGTCGTTCTCGACAGTCCGGAAGAGCTCTTCTGGGCGGGGATCGGCGATGCCCTTTCAAAGGAGTGTGAATCTGCTTTCTCTTCGCGCGGCAAGGCGCTCGCACATACCCCGATGTTGGGCGTTCAGGTCGCCGCGATCTGCGAAGGGCCGCTTCTTCGTTACGGCAAGGCGGCGCTCGACGACTTCCGCGCGGGACGCGTCACGGAAGCTTTCTCGGAAACGGTGCTCGACATCATCATTTCGACCGGGATCGCATCGAACCTTCTCACAACGGAACACGCGCACTACTTCAATTCGTCGCTCGCGCACTGCTTCTACAATTCGACCATGGTGCTTCCCGCGGGGCACAGGCATCTGCACGGCGAAACCGTGAGTTTCGGCTGCCTGGTGCTGATGGCCTTTGACGGCAATGACGAAGGGCTTGAACGTCTCGCCCGCTTCAACAAGTCTCTGGGTCTTCCCGTGAAACTCGCCGATCTCGACATGACGCCCGACGATCTCGATCCCGTCATCGAGCGCGCCCAAACGCTTCGCGAATGGACCTGCGTTCCCGAAGGCGTGACGGTGACGCCCGAAAGTTTCCGCGCCGCGATCCTCAAGGCCGACGCCTTCGGATGCACGCTCGAGTGACCGCTCTCGGAAAACGGCCCTTTCTACAACGCCCCGCAGATCGCCGCCGCGGGGTGTTTTTTCATTCCCGTTCGGGAACGTTTCTTGCGCCGTCCTTTTCTCCGGCTGCGCCTTTTTCTTGTGCGACGAGTTCGCGCAGGACGCCGAGGAATCGTTCGGCAATGGGCGTCACCGATGCGTTCTTGCGCCAAATCAGATAAGAGCGCACGGTGAGCGCGGGCTCAAGCGGACGGCAGGCGAGGGGGCTTGACTCTCCCGTGTCGACGAGGCCTTCGAAGGTGAGCAAAAAGCCCAGTCCTTCGCGCACGAAAACGGCTTCGTTGTTGGGAAGCGTCACGTGGCTCTCGAGCGTCAATTCTTCGGAGCGCCCGCGCGACCATCTCTCGATGTCGCCGCGCCAACCCTGCATCGAGCAAAAGAGAGGAAGCCCCTTCAGGTCCTCGAAGGTGAGTGCGGTCTTCTGCGACAGGGGATGCTTCTTGGGGAGAATCAGCACCCAGCGGTCTTCGACGGGGAGTTCGACAGCGTTGAATTTTTCCGTGTCGGGCGCTTCCACGACGAGTCCGAAGTCGAGGATCCCTTTTTCGAGGAGCATCGTCACGATCGCCGTATCGCCGCTTTCGATTCGGCACAGAAGCTGCGGGGCTGACTCCTTCAAACGCCTCACGGCCCGGGCCACGAGTTCCACGGCGCGAGCCTCGGCCATTCCGAAGGCGAGCGTGCCGCCCAAGTGTTCGCGCAGATCTCGGAATTCCGACTCGATCTTGTCGTGAAGACGCAACAGTTCCTCGGCACGCTCCTGAAGTCTTCTCCCTTCGTCGGTGAGTTCGATCGAAAAGCTCCGGCGGCGAAAGAGTTTTGTCTCGAGACGTTCCTCAAGAGCAGCAAGGCGCTTCGAGAGCGCCGACTGAGAGATGTGGAGGCGGTTCGCCGCCCGCGTCATGTTTTCTTCCCGGGCGATTTCCACAAAGTAGCGAAGCGTCGTCAGATCCATGATTTCCAAAGGGTTGCGTGCAGGGAGAAGGAAAAACGGCGGATGCAAAGGCATTCCTTTTCGGAATGACATGTTAGCAAGAAATACCATTCGCGAAGAACATCGGGGCGTCGTAGGATCCGTATCAGCAGCGTGTTTCATCCATCCTTACCGCTACGCTATTTAGGAGACCGCCATGCAGAGAAGAACGTTTTTGGGATCCACCGTTTTGGGAGCCACGCTTATGACCGTTGCCGCACCGGCCGCCAAGGCCAAATCCGCTGAAGTCTGGGACAAGACCTTTGCGCTCGACGAACGCGTCGCGCACGAAAAGGTCCGCTTTGCGAACCGCTTCGGCATTGAACTCGCCGCAGACCTGTATCGTCCGAAAAACCTCGCGGGAAAACTCCCCGCGATCGCCGTTTCGGGGCCGTTCGGCGCCGTCAAGGAACAGTCTTCGGGGCTCTACGCCCAGGAGCTCGCTATCCGCGGTTTCGTGACCGTCGCCTTTGATCCGTCCTTTACGGGCGAGAGCGGCGGCGTTGCGCGCAACGTAGCGTCGCCCGACATCAATGCGGAAGACTTTTCCGCGGCCGTCGACTACCTCTCGCTTCGCGACGACGTCGATCCCGCGAAAATCGGCATTTGCGGCATCTGCGGCTGGGGCGGCTTTGCGCTTCGCGCCGCCATGATGGACACGCGCATCAAGGCGACCGTCACGTCGACCATGTACGACATGTGCCGCGCCACCGGAAACGGCTACTTCGACTCGATCGACGCCGAGGGCCGCTGGGAAATGCTCGAGAAGATGAATGCGCAGCGCACGGTCGACGCGAAGAAGGGCGAACCCGCCCGCGCCGGAGGCGTGCCCGACAAACTCCCCGACGACGCACCGTGGTTCGTGAAGGACTATTTCGACTACTACAAGACGAAGCGCGGCTACCATCCGCGTTCTCTCAACTCGAACGCGGGCTGGAACGTGACGTCCTTCTTCCCCTTCGTCATGTCGACCCTTCTGGGCCGTCCCGAAGAGATCTGCAACGCCGTGATGCTCGTTCACGGCGAGAAGGCGCACTCGGTCTACTTCTCGAAGGACGTCTTCCCGAAGCTTAAGGGCGACAACAAGCGTCTTCTCCTCGTTCCGGGCGCCGTGCACACGGACCTTTACGACAAGAAGGACGTGATTCCGTTTGACGAAATCGAAAAGTTCTACCGCACCCATCTCGTCTGATTCGCAAGGGTGCTAAAAACCCCGAACGGGAATCCAATCCGCTCGGGGTTCTTTTTTGTCGATATCAAACGGGAGCGCTCTTTGCCGGAGCGCTTCCTTTCGGCTTTACTCGTTGCGGTTCGCCCAGGCGGGGCGCTTCGCTTCGAAGGCCGCGATTTCGTCCTCGTGCTCGAGCGTGAGCGAAATCGCGTCGAGGCCCTCCATGATGCAGCGGCGGCGGAAGGGATCGAGCGTGAAGGGGTAGGTCTTGCCCGCGGCTTCAACCGTCATCGTTTCGAGCGACACCGTGACGGTCATCCCCGGATGCGCGTAGAGCGTGTCGAAGATCTCCGAAATCTGCGCCTCGGGAAGTTCCACCGTGAGAAGGCCGTTGCCGAGGGCGTTGTTCTTGAAGATGTCCCCGAAACTCTCGCTGATCACGACCCGCACGCCCCAGTCGAGGAGCGCCCACGGGGCGTGTTCGCGGCTCGAGCCGTTGCCGAAGTTGCTTCGAGCAACGAGGATCGAACTCTTTCGATACGGTTCCCGATTGAGTACGAAATCAGGATTTTCCATCGTCTCGGCCGCGTCGAGGTAGCGGCGCTCGTGGAAAAGGTGCTTGCCGAAGCCCTTGCGGTCGACAGCGAGCAAAAACTGCTTCGGAATGATCTGATCCGTGTCGACGTTCGCGGCGTCGAAGGGGGCCGCAATGCCGGTGTGGGTTTTGAGCGCTTCCATCAGTGTTCTCCCAAGAAGGTGCGTACGTCGGCGATCGCGCCCGTGACGGCGGCCGCGGCCGCCATGGCGGGGCCCATGAGGTGCGTGCGGCTCCCACGGCCCTGACGACCCACGAAATTGCGGTTGGAGGTCGACGCGACGCGTGACCCCTGCTCGGCCTTGTCGTCGTTCATTGCCAGGCACATGGAACAACCCGGAAGCCGCCACTCGAAGCCGGCGTCCCGGAAAATCCTGTCGAGGCCTTCTTCTTCGGCGAGGCGCTTCACTTCGCCGCTTCCCGGCACCGCGAGAGCTCGCACGCCGGGCGCGACTTTCCGGTCGCGCACGATTTCGGCGGCGGCCCGGAAGTCTTCGATGCGCCCGTTCGTGCAGGATCCGATGAAGACCGTGTCGATCCTGGTGCCGAGAATGGGGGCGCCCGCCTTCAGTTCCGTGTAGCGAAGCGCCGCTTCCGCGCCGGCGCGCTCGACCGGGTCCGTCATGTCGGCGGGAACGGGGACGCGTTCGTCCACCCCCATCACCTGGCCCGGATTCGTACCCCAGGTCACCTGCGGGGCGAGATTCGAAACGTCGATTTCGACCGTCTTGTCGTAGGCGGCGTCCTCGTCCGTGCGAAGGGTCTTCCAGTATTCGACGGCCTCGTCCCAGTCCTTTCCCTTCGGGGAGAAGGCGCGGCCCTTGAGGTAGGCGAAGGTCGTTTCGTCGGGGGCGATCATCCCAGCCTTTGCGCCCACTTCAATCGCCATGTTCGAGAGCGTCATGCGGCCTTCCATGGAGAGCGCCCGCACGGCTTCGCCCGTGAACTCCATGGCGTAGCCGGTGCCGCCCGCGGTCGTGAGCTTCCCCGCGATCGCGAGGATCAGATCCTTGGCGGAAAGTCCCCTGGGGAGCTTTCCGACCGTCTTCACGTTCATCGTCTTCAACTTTCCCTGCTTGAGGGTCTGCGTCGCAAGGACGTGTTCGACTTCCGACGTTCCGATTCCGAAGGCGAGCGCCCCGAAGGCGCCGTGGGTCGCCGTGTGGGAGTCGCCGCAGACGAGCGTCGTGCCGGGGAGGGTGAACCCCGTTTCGGGCCCGATGATGTGTACGATCCCCTGGTGGGGGTGACCGAGCCCGTAGAGGGTCACGCCGAAGTCGGCGCAGTTCTTCATGAGGGTCGTCACCTGCGCATAGGCCTGGGGCGAACAGGCGTCGAGCGTCTGCACCTGCGTCGAGATGTCGTGGTCCATCGTGGCGAGCGTGAGGTCGGGGCGGCGCATCGGACGGCCCGCGGCCCTGAGGCCCGCGAAGGCCTGCGGCGACGTCACTTCGTGTACGAGATGGCGGTCGATGTAGAGAAGCGGCAGCTCTCCCTCGACCCGGCGCACGACGTGCGACTCGTAGACTTTTTCATAGAGTGTCTTGCCCATTTCGTTTTCTCCTTTCCAGGGTCTTCTTCAGGCCTTCGTTACGCGGGCCGCAACGGCGTCGCCCATTTCCTTCGTCCCGACCGCGGGGCCGCCCAAGGCGATGTCGCCCGTACGGATGCCGTCGGCCAGAGTTTTCGTGACGGCCGCCTCGATCGCGTCGGCCGCTTCCGTTTCGCCGAGCGAATAGCGGAGCATCATCGCGGCCGAGAGAATCTGGGCGATCGGATTGGCAATGCCCTTGCCGGCGATGTCGGGGGCGGAGCCGCCCGAGGGTTCGTAAAGACCGAAGCCGCCCACGCCGAGGCTCGCGGAGGGGAGCATGCCCATCGAGCCCGTGATCATGGCGCATTCGTCCGAGAGGATGTCGCCGAACATGTTGGAGGTGAGCATCACGTCGAACTGATCGGGGTTCTTGATGAGCTGCATCGTCGCGTTGTCGACGTACATGTGTTCGAGCGCGACGTCGGGATAGTCCTTCGCGATGCGCTCGACGGTTTCGCGCCAGAGCACGGAGGTCGCAAGAACGTTCGCCTTGTCGACCGAGGTGACCTTTTTGCGGCGGCCCCCGGCCGCCTCGAAGGCGATGCGGGCGATGCGCTCGATTTCGGGAACGCTGTAGGTTTCGGTGTCGAAGGCGCGCACTACGCCGTCTTCGGTGACGCGCCCCTTGGGCTCGCCGAAGTAGATCCCGCCCGTGAGTTCGCGCACGATCACCATGTCGAAGCCCCGCGCCGCGATGTCCGCGCGAAGCGGAGACATGGCCTCGAGTCCCGGATAAAAGCGTCCCGGACGCAGGTTCGCGTAGAGCTTGTAGCGCTTGCGAAGCGGCAGCAGGGCGCCCGCTTCGGGCCGGTCCTTGTGCGGGAGATGGTCCCACTTGGGGCCGCCCACGCTTCCGAACAAAATGGCGTCTGCCTTGTCACAGGCGGCGAGGGTCGCTTCGGGCAAGGGGGTGCCGCAGGCGTCGATCGCGGCGCCGCCGACGAGGGCCTCTTCGGTTTCGAGCACGAATCCGAAGAGATCTCCGGCGCGCTTTACGACCTTGAGCGCTTCCGTCATGACTTCTGGGCCAATGCCGTCTCCGGCGAGTACGGCGATGCGATGGGTACGGGTCATTTGCGATGTCCTTGGAATGAGAGTGAGTGAGGCTTGCGTCGGAGGGAGGAACCCCTCCGACGGGGTGTCGGGTGAACGGCGGAGGACGTCAGAGAAGCGTTCCGATGGCGGGAAGCTTGAAGGTCTTGCCGTTGCGCGCCGCCTGGACGCGAAGATGCCGCACGACCGCGTTCACGGCGTTGATGTAGGCGAGCGCCGAGGCTTCGAGAATGTCGGTCGAAAGGCCCATGCCGTGGAAGATGCGGTTGTCGTACTCGACCGTGACGTTGACGCGGCCGAGCGCGTCGCGGCCTTCGCCGTTGGCTTCGATCTTGTAGGTGAGAAGCTTCGTCTTGATGCCCGTGAGGCGCACGATGGTGTTTAGGATCGCGTCGACCGGGCCGTTGCCGTAGGCGGATTCCGTACGGGTGCGACGTCCGGCGAAAAGACGGACGCTCGCGACCGGAATGACGCCGCCCGAGCCCGAGACGACGTTGAACTGATCGAGCACGAAGGCTTCGTCGTCCTCTTCCTGACGCATCGTGAAGAGGAGGGCTTCGAGGTCGTAGTCGTAGACCTGGCCCTTGCGGTCGGCGAGCGCGAGGAAGCGCTTGTAGAGGGCTGAGAGGTCGTAGGATCCCGGGGGATAGCCCATCTGATCGAGGCAGGCTTTGATCATGTGACGGCCCGAGCGGGCCGTCATGTGCATGACGTTCCCCGTGAAGCCCACGGATTCGGGCGTGAGGATTTCGTAGGTCTCGCGGTTTTTGAGGACGCCGTCCTGATGAATGCCGGAGCTGTGCGAGAAGGCGTTCGAACCCACGATCGCCTTGTGCGCGGGGATCGGCTCGTTGGTGATCTTCGAGACGATGTTGGCCGTGCGGGCGATCTTGGAGAGGTCGATTCCGGTCTTGAGGCCCTTGAGGTATTCGCGGCGCAGATGAATGGCCGCGGCCACTTCTTCGAGCGAGCAGTTCCCGGCGCGCTCGCCGAGCCCGTTCATGCAGCATTCGATCTGCCGCGCGCCGTTCTGCACCGCGGTGAGGGAATTGGCCGTGGCCATTCCGAGGTCGTTGTGGCAGTGAACCGACAAGACGGCCTTGTCGATGTTGGGGACCGTGTTCCTGAGGTGGCGGATGATCCCGCCGAACTCGTCGGGGAGGGTGTAGCCCACCGTGTCGGGAATGTTGATCGTCGTCGCTCCGGCGTCGATCGCGGCCTCCACCATGCGGCAGAGTTCGTCGAGCGGCGTGCGTCCGGCGTCTTCGCAGGAGAATTCCACGTCGTCCGTGTACTTCGTCGCGCGCTTCACGGCCGCGACCGCCATGTCGCGGATCTGACCGTAGTCCTTGCGCAGCTTGTCGCGCACGTGAATTTCGGAGGTGGCGATGAAGGTGTGGATGCGGCGGCGCTTGGCGAGCTTGAGCGCCTCGCCGCAGGCGTCCACGTCCTTTTCGAGGGCCCGGGCGAGGCCGCAGGGGACGCAGCGCGTGAGCGTGCCGGCGATCGCCTTGACGCTCTGAAAGTCGCCTTCCGAAGAAATGGGGAATCCCGCCTCGATCACGTCGACACCGAGCTCTTCGAGCGCTTCGGCGATCTGCAGCTTCTGTCGTAGGGAGAGACTCTGGTGCAGCGCCTGTTCTCCGTCTCGAAGGGTAGTGTCGAAAATTACAATGTGATCGGGATCTTGTGTCATGTTGACTCCATGGCGTCGGTGCCGTTCTCGGCACCCTGGTTTTTTGCGGTTCTCTTCTTTTTGCAGAAGAAGAGCTATTGCACAGTAAGAAACTCTACGGATTTTACAGAATCCCGTCAAGAAAAGAGGAGCGAAACCTGCGGAAATAAGCGATTTGTCCTAGAAAATGCAGGGGTTGTGTGTTCATTTATGCGAACATTGCCGACGCTCCTCAGCCGAACGGGCGAAATTTCTGAAACGCTCTTTCTGCGAACCACAGACCGATGCATCCGCCCGTTTTTTGCGCGCGTCGGACACCGATCTCCTCGAGATGACAAAATTTTTCGTTCTCAATATTGCAAACGATTCTCATTTGCTGTATTATCTCTTCCATGGAAACGGAGCGCCGCAAGGATGGAACCTGAGGGGTCGGGTTGAGCGGCGCAACCGGGTGTAAAAGCCCGGCCGTTTCGGGTCTCCTTGGATCGGGTGGGTCGTTTCGGCTCACCCGTTTTTTTCATGAAAGAAAGAGTTTGACTTTCATCATGAAGGGTGAAGGCGTCGCCTTCATAGCCATTTTTGGTATTCCGAAAAAGAAAAACCGCTTCGCCGCGGGGAGAACGGGCGAAGCGGATTCAGCGTCGTCAATGCGTTGCGGTCAGAGGCAGCGCTTGAGAATTTCCACGACGTCGTCCTTACTGAGCGGGCGGATCGCCTGCGAGAAGTCCCAGAGCTTCATGCAGCTCTCGGCCATGGCTTCGAAGTGTTCGTCGCTCGTGATGCCGACCTCCGAGAGTTTCGACGGCAGGCCGATCGAGGCGAAGAAGGCTTCGAGCTTTTGGAAGCCCTTTTCGGCCATCGCGTAGAGGTCCGCTTCGAAGGGGACGTCGAAGACGCGGTTCGCAAGCGTCGCGAAGCGGCCGACCGTCTCGTCGTTCAGACTGTAGCGGAAGAAGACGGGCGTCACGATCGCGAGGCCTTCGCCGTGCGTGATGTCGTAGAAGGCCGAGAGTTCGTGCTCGATCCCGTGGCACACCCATGCGGCAAAGGAGTTTCCCGTCACGCAGATGCCGTTGCAGGCAAGCGAGCTCGCCCACATGAGAGTCGCGCGGGCTTCGTAGTCGTCGCCCTTGTCGTAGGCGCGCTTGCCCATTCCGAGGACGGCGCGCAGCACCGTTTCGCACAGGCCGTCGGAGACGAGGTTCGAATCCTTGACGCAGTACTGCTCGAAGATGTGCGACATGATGTCGGCGCAGCCCGCGGCCGTCTGCTTCTTCGAAACCGTGAAGGTGTATTCCGGGTCGCAGATCGAAACGCGCGGATAGAAGACGGGCGTCAGAACGCCGATCTTCTTGTTTTCGTTCATGTTCGAGATGACGGCCGCGGCGTCGTATTCGCTTCCCGTCGCGGAGAGCGTGAGGACCGTCACGAGGGGAAGGGCCTTCGTGATCTTCGAGGGATCCGTCACGATGTCCCAGGCGTCGCCTTCGTAGTAGCGGGCCGCGCAGATCGCCTTGGCGCAGTCGATTACGGAGCCGCCGCCCACGGCGAGGACGAAGTCGACGTCGTGCTCGCGGCAAAGGCGGGCCCCCTCGTTGACGCTCGTCACCTTCGGGTTGGGTTCGACGCCGGCGCATTCGTAGATCTCACAGTCGGCAAGAAGCGTCTTCACCTTGTCGTAGATGCCGAGCTTCTTGACGGATCCCCCGCCGTAGACGAGCAGAACCTTCTTTCCGAATTCCGCCGCCACTTCGGGGAGGCGTTCGATCTTGCCGCGCCCGAAGAGAAGACGGGTCGGCGTGTTGTAGTCGAAGTTGTGCACTGCGTAAGCCATTTCTTTTCTCCTTGGAATAGAGGCCTTGTGGACGCAGAAAAGTCTAGCGGCCCTGTGGCGGAGAAGGTTGAGAAAAGGTGCGTCGAAATTGTCCGATTCTCTCGGAATTCCAGGGGGCTTTCGTCATTTTCAGGGTTTTGCCCCGACTTTCTCTCGAAAGGGCATTCCAAGGATGCGCCCGGTTTCGGGAAGCCGCAGTTCGCCCGCGGCGTCGCGGCGGTCTTCGAGGAAACGCTCGAGAAGCTCCGCTTCGAGGGGACCGCGCGCCAGCGCCGGGGGAAGGGCTTTGAGCATACTGAACTGATCGCCCCCGTCAAGGAGATAGGCGGTCGTGACGATGCGGTAGGTTCTTTGCGGTTCGAGCGGGAACCATTCGCCGCCGCGCCGGATTTCCGCCGCCGCGACGCGCGAGCCGATCGGACGTTCGGGCGCCACGCGGTAGCGAAGCCCCGACGTCTGCAGAAGACGGGGACTCTTGAGGTCCGGTTCCGAGAGGCCGTGCTCGATCGCCGCAAGGAGGACGCTTCCCGTCATCTCCACGACCGCGGCGTGATTTCCGAAGGGATGAATGTCCAAAATGTCGGCGTGCGTCACGGGGCCGATCGGAAGGGGCGCGCGCAGCGCCCCGCCGTTGAGGAAGGCCGCTTCGGCGCCAAAACTCCGTCCCCAGTCGAGAAGAGCGTCCGCCGTCCACAGGCCGGCGAGACACTCGCCCTCCCGGCAGTCGTCGAGACCGTCGAAGAAGCGCTCCCGATTCGTCGCAAGGACGCGCTTTCGCTCCTTTTCCACCGCTTCGCCGGAACGGAGCACGAAGCGCTCGGTCGCAGCGTCGCGGGGCATTTCGGGCGTCAATTCCGTGAGGTCGCCCGTGTAGTCCGCCACGTGTCCTTCATTGTCGAAACGTACCTTGATCACGCCGAGATATCGGGTCGAGCGTCCTGCCTGAACGACGAGCGTTTTATTCCCGTTCGGGTGCTTTACGACGGTCGGATAGGGACCTTCTGAGTTCGGATGGCCGCCGAGCACGCTGTGCGTGTGTCCGCCCACGATCACGTCGACCTCGGGGACGGCTTCGGCGAGTTCGATGTCCGCCTTGTAGCCCACGTGCGTCAACGCGACGATGTGGCGCACGCCTTCTTTTTCGAGTGCGGAAACGGCCTTTCGGAGAGATTCGGCGCGGTCTTCGAATTTCGTCGCCGGACAGGCGGCGGAGACTTCGCGCCCTTCGTCGTTGGCGATCCCGACGATGCCGATGCGCACGCCCGCGACCGTTTTCACGATGTAGGGCTTGAACGGAGCTTTCGATGCCGGGCACTCGGGACTCGGGAGAATGTTGGCCGCGACGACGGGCATCGGAAGGTTTTCGACGTATCGAAGCGTCTCGGCGCACCCGGCGTCGAACTCGTGGTTGCCGAGCGTTACCGCATCCCAAGGAATGCGCTTCATGGCGGCCAGGGCCCACTCGGGGCCGCCCGTGCGAAAGAAGTGCGTTCCCTGCCAGAAGTCGCCCGCGTCGAGCGCAAGGAGCGCGGGATTTTCCTTCCGGAGCGCACTGACCTGCGCCACGATGCGGGCGTAGCCGCCCGTGCAGGCGACGTCCTCGCGGCAGGCGGCATAACGATCGTCAATCCCGGCAGCAGCCGAATGGGTGTCGTTCGCGTGCACGATCGTGAGTTCAAAGTCGGCGGCACGGGAAGCTTGGGAGAGAAGAGGCGCCGCCAGGAGGGCGCAAAGGAGGACCGAGAAGCGCATGGAAATCGAAAGGGGAGAGCGGGACGCCGCACATTCTATCGCCTCGCCGCCGCGAAACGTCGTTCTACGCAGGGAAAAGCTCGCGGCCGAGAGGTTCGGTCGAGTGACCGGAAAAGGACCCGTCGAAGGCCACAAGCCGACCGGACGGGCAACTGCCGAGGATTTCTCGGTAGTTTGCCGGGAGCTTCGGCCAATGTTCGCGGTGAAGCCTTTCGAATGCCGGGGCGCCGGCCGGGCGTCGGTTGTCAAGGTTTTCTTGACAACTGCCCGGAAAAGGGCGCTATTCCTTGCGCGAAAAACGTCATTTTCACCTCCGGCGATTTCTAGAATTTGACAAACCGGTCGTGGTTCATGCGGTTGCGTAAGAAAGGATCGGGGCGTTACCTTGAGGGAAGGACAATCGTCCTCTCCAAGGAGTTAAATGCTCCGGGTATCGCGTGGAACCGCATTCAGCGCGTAGAAGACCCCAAGGCCCTGCGCATCCACTACTTCCGTACGTCGTGTCAGCATTGCGAGAATCCGGCGTGCCTTGCCGTCTGTCCCGTCAAGGCCGTCTACAAGGGGCCCTTCGGGGAAGTGCTCGTCGACGTGAAGAAGTACATCGGCTGTCAGCGTTGTCTCGCAGCCTGTCCCTACGGTGTTCCGCAGTTCAATACGAAGGGCGTCACAAGCTATTGGCCCGACAAGGCGCCGCTCGTCGAGCGCGTTTTCGAAGCGCATCAGGAAAGAACGCCGGGCAAGGCCGAACACTGCGCGCTCCGTTCGCACCGCCTCAAGGAGGGCCGCAAGCCCGCCTGCGTCGAGCATTGTCCGACGGGGGCCCTGCGCCTCGTGGACCTCGAAAACCCCGGGGAGCGCAAGGCCTGGGACGCGGCCCAAAAAATGACCGAAAAGGCCGGAACCGGACCCAAGGTGCGCTACGCGAGCTCTTCGGTGGACTTCCGGACGAAGGACCTTAAGGCGTAAGCGCCGAGTCGCCCGACGGGGTGTCGGCGGCGCAGCAGGGGAAGGGGAGCGGCGTTTTCGTTCCCCTTTCTTCTTGAGCGAAACGGTGGGCTTCGCAGCAGGGTTCGGGCTTTCCGCTACCGTCTTTTCCTTATTCCTCTTGTGAGCCTCTTTGTGTTTGCGGGATGATGAAGGTGTTTGTTTTTTTTGGGAGATTGTCATGAAAACGCTAGGCCTTCTGGGCGGCATGAGTTGGGAGAGTACCGTCACCTATTACAAGGAAATCAACGAACGCGTCGCGAAATCGCTTGGAGGCCTGCATTCCGCGAAGATCCTCCTCTACAGCGTCGACTTCGCCGAGGTCGAAGAGCAACAGGCCGAGGGCGACTGGGCGGGAAGCGCCGAATTGCTCGGGCGCGCCGCCAAGGGACTCGTCGCGGCGGGGGCCGACGCGATCGTCATCTGCACCAACACCATGCACAAGGTCGCCGACGAAGTTGAACGCGCCGCGGGGGTGCCGCTTTTGCACATCGCCGACGCGACGGCGGACGCGCTCCTTGCGGCGGGGCTTCGCCGCACGGCATTGCTCGGCACGAAGTACACGATGCTGCAGGACTTCTACAAGTCCCGGCTTCTCGCGCGCGGACTCGACGTTCTGATCCCGACGCCGGAGGACGTCGAGGCCGTCAACCGCGTGATCTACGAGGAACTCTGCCTCGGCGTGATCCGCGACGAGTCGCGCCGAGAGTTCGTGCGCATCATCCGGGATCTGAAGGAAAAGGGCGCCGAAGCCGTGGTGCTCGGCTGTACGGAAATCGGTCTTCTCGTCCGACAGAAGGACTCGCCTCTGCCGGTCTTCGACACGACGATCCTTCACGCCGAAAAGGCTGCGGCCTTTGCGGTTTCCGACTGACCGCAGGGACGCGTCGATGCAGCTCTTTTTCTACCACCTCGAACTCTGCGCGCCGCTCTTTTCGCTCGTCTTCATCGGCTGGGGGCTCGCGAAGATTCACTTCATTCCCGAGGCGGCGCAAAAGGCCCTGGGAAGCGTCACCTTCAAACTCCTGATGCCGGCGCTTCTCTTCAAGATGCTTTCGCACCTCTCGGAAATGCCGCCCGCGGACTGGCGCGTGCTGATTCCCTTTTTCGGATCCTGCCTCTTTCTCTTCTTTTTCACGCGCGGCGTCTACGCCAGGCTCTTTCGCTGCGGGGCGGCCGGAACGACGGTGCTTGCCATGGCGGGGATTTTCGGCAACAACGTGCAGTTGGGCGTGCCGATCGTCGAGGTGAGCCTCGGGCCCGCAGCCATGCCGACGATTTCGCTTTTGATCGTCTTCAACGTTCTGCTTCTCTGGACGCTTGCGATTGCGTCGGTCGAGTTCGGACGCGCGGACGGAAAGCCCGATCTGGAGCGCATCCTCAAGTCGCTCTTCAAGGTCGTCAAAAACCCGGTGGTGCTCGGGATTCTCTGCGGCACGGTCTGGGGGCTCACCGGCTGGCAGCTTCCCAAGGTGGTCGATCAGACCGTCGGGCTCGTCGCCGCGAGCACGACCCCCATGTGCCTATTGGCGGTCGGCATGGGCTTGGCCCGTCACAGCTTCTTTGCGTCGCTCCCCAAAGGATCGGTCGTCACCTTCGTGAAGATCGTCGTGCAGCCCTTTTTCGTCTGGGGGCTCTGCCGCGCGATGGGGCTGGGCGCACTCGAAACCGATGCGACGGTCCTCCTCTCGGCGCTCCCCGTCGCGATCAACGTCTTTCTCATGGCGAACGAATTCGAGGCGGAAGAGGGGGCCGCGAGCAACGCCATTTTTCTCTCGACGCTTCTCTCGGCCGCGGGCGTGCCGCTGGTTCTCACGCTTCTCGGCGTGGCGCCGGCCGTCTGAGAGCGCCGGAGAATTGGACGAATACGAAGGGGTCGCCAGAGGGCGACCCCTTGTCTAACGTTCCCGACAGGGAATGAAACTATCCGGGATTCTCTCAGTCGATCGAGGTGAAGCGGTAGTGAGTCTTGCCTACGCCCACGGCTTCTGCGTCGCTCGTGAGATAAGTCCCGTGATGCTCTTCCCATTCGCGGCGAAGCTCCGGCGTCGCCGCCGCGCCGAAGGTGATGTCGATGGCGGCTTGGTCGATTGCGACGGGGTCCGCGCTCGCGAGAATCCCGATGTTTCCAAGGTTCTTGGCGCCTTCGCAGCCGTCCGTCGGATCGACAGCGTCGAGCACCGTGAGGAAGACCCAGCGGTCCTTTTTCGCGTCCGTCACGCCCTTCACGTAGTCGGCCATGGCCTGCGTTTCGATGTGATTGTCGCTTGGCGAAAAACCGCTGTCCGTTTTGCCGGCGCTGTGGATGAGCCATTTGCCCTGCATCGGCGCGATCGCGATCGAGAGGTTTTTGAGCATCCCGCCGTAAAACTCGATGTGGTGCGACTTGAATCGGATGAGTCCGATCATCGTGTCGTAGTCGTTGTAGTGCGAGCCGATGCGCGAGAACTTCAGGTGCTTGCCGCCCCGGACGGGGAGGTCGACCGTGCCGTCGGCATCGATGATGTCGATGCGGGACGTATCAAAGCCGTTCCCCTTGGCGACTTCTAGGTGCTTTTCCACCGTGTCTCGGGGCGGATAGTAGGTGCAGTCGAGAAGCTTCCCGTTTACGTGGTCGGCAAACGCATGAACGAGATCGGGGTCGAGATGGGGACCGTTCGGTGTTTCAAAGCACACCTTGACCCCGACCTTTCCCCGGCGCTTCTGGCCGAGCCGCTCGTAAATCGTGATGAGCCCGGCGGGAGAAATGTCCTTCGTGAAGAAGACTTCCGGTGCGGACGCGTCCGTGACGGCATGCGTGAGCGGGTAGGGGAAGGGGCTGTCGTTCGCGGCCGACGCCGGGGTCGGAAGACTCGTGGAGAGCGCGAGAGCCGCGGTCGTCTGCAGAAAAGTGCGTCGCTGCATGGTCGATTCCTTTTTTCGGTTCGATGGGAAATTCGGTCGATGGTTCGGTTCGAACCATCCCTTTCAGACTATCCGCAGGCGACCGGCCGGTCTTCTCCGTTTACTTTTAATTCTTGCCGAAAGCGCTCGGGATTTGCAAACAAGCCCGAGGCGACGACAAACCGCCCCGCGCCGTGTTGGGGAACGGCATGCTTTGGAGCATCCGCTATTTAACGGGCGGCAATGAGACGGGAAGTCATAAAAATCGCCGAGAAGTCCCCGCCTTCCCTTTGCATGATCAAATTCAAATGCTTTGATGAAAAAAGAGCCGGACGCCCGGTTTGGATGGCGTCCGGCTCTTCGAGGAGCCAAAGGAGAGACCCGGTTTGCGCACGACGCCCGAACCCTGTCGAGGTGAAAAGGAGACAAAACCCGCGGGAGGCGCTTCGTCCGCAGAAAAGATTCTGCCCGAATCCCGTTTGCCTTCCTACCTCTCGGGGGCGGTGTCCGTGAGCGGAGCCGCGGTCAGTCCTTCGGAAAGATCCTGAGGCTCATCGCGAGCACTACGGCCGTCATGAGGGCGACCATGAGGAAGGCTGTGTCGAGTCCCGTATGCCGCGCGATGAAGCCGATTGCGGCGGGACCCGCGAGAATTCCCGCGTAGCCCGTCGACACCACGAAGGAGAGTCCCTTCGAGACGGATACGCCCGGCGTGTTCCCTGCGAGCCAGAAGGCGATCGGAACGAGGTTCGAGCAGCCGATCCCCATCAGGAAAAGCGCCGCGTAAGCGCTCCGGAGTCCCGGAATCGCGAGGAGCACCGCATAGCCGAGAATCGCGCAGAAGGTGCCCGTAAGAAAGACGCGGCGACGTCCGAAGCGCGCGATGATCCGGTCGCCGAAGGTGCGCCCGATCGTCATTGCGCCTGAGAAGACCGAGTAACCCAAGGCGGCCGCGGCCGTGTCGGCGTTCTTCAAGTCGCGAAGATAGAGGGCGCTCCAATCGAGCAGACTTCCTTCCGTAAGAAAGAAGGCGAAGCAAAAGAAGGCGGTGACGTAGAGAATGAGGGGCTTTTTCGAACATTTCTCCCGCACGTTTTCGGTCTCGGCGCCGTCCCTTTCCGTTTCCCCGGGTCCGAGCGACCAGGGACTCCAGGCGGTTGCGACCGCGACCATCAACGCCGCCCCCGAGACCACGGCCGCCCAGACGGGGAGACCGATTCCTACGAGCGCCGCAAAGAAAAAGCCGCCCGACATGCCGCCGAAGGAATAGGCTGCGTGAAAGCCCGAGAGAATCGCCCGTTTCTCGCGCTTTTCCGCAACGACCGACTGCACGTTCATCGAGACGTCGGTGACGCCGAGCGCTCCGCCGAAGAGAATCACGAGCGCCGCCGCAAGCCACACGTTCGTCGTGAAGGCGAGCGCCGTGATGGCCGCCGCCATGAAGGGGAGACTTGCGCGCATTACCGCGCGGCAGCCCCAGCGGGCGACGAGCCTCCCGGTCACCGGCATCATGACGAGCGAACCGATTCCGAGGCCGAGAAGCATGGTCCCCAAGACGCCCTCGTCGACGTTCAGGGCCGACTTGAGGCTCGGAATGAGTCCCGCCCAGAGGGCGCTGATCATGCCCGCCGCGAAGAAGACGACGTAGGTGACGTTGCGAAGCGGCGGGAGCGTTTTCAGAAAGCCCGGCCAAAAGCGCGGACCGATTTGCTTTTCCGTTCTCATGGTGAAGGAAGACGGGAGAAGAAGGGCCGACGCGGAAGATCCGGCCGGCCCTGAAGGGTTGTGTTTGATAAGACCCGATCAGGCCTTCTCGACGAGCGACGTTCCGGTCATCTCGGCGGGCTTTTCAAGGCCCATGAGGTCCAGGACCGTCGGCGCCACGTCGGCGAGGACGCCGTCGCGGACGTTCTTGACGCGGTGGGACACGACGATTATCGGGACGGGGTTGAGCGAGTGCGCCGTGTTGGGCGAGCCGTCGGCGTTCACCGCGTTGTCGGCGTTGCCGTGGTCCGCGCAGATCAGGACGTCGTAGCCCGCCGCGCGTGCGGCCGTCACGACCTTTTCGACGCAGGCGTCGACCGTCTTGACGGCTTCGACGATGGCGTCGTAGACGCCCGTGTGGCCCACCATGTCGCCGTTGGCGAAATTAAGGACGATGAGGTCGGGCGCCTTTTCACGGATGCGCTCGACGAGACGGTCCGTCACTTCGGGCGCGCTCATTGCCGGCGCGAGGTCGTAGGTCGCGACCTTCGGGGAGTTGACGAGAATTCGGTCTTCCCCTTCGAAAGGCGCTTCGCGGCCGCCGTTTAAAAAGAACGTGACGTGCGCGTACTTTTCGGTTTCCGCAATGCGAAGCTGCGTGAGCCCCAGGGACGACACGTATTCCCCGATCGTGTTCTTCACTTCGTCCTTCGGGAAGAGGGCCGTGAGGCCGGCGAACGTCGGATCGTAGGGCGTCATCGTGTAGAAGTCGAGCGAAAGGCGCTTCATCCCCGCTTCTTCGACGTCGCGCTGCGTGAGCGCGATCGTGAGTTCCTTCGCGCGGTCGTTGCGGAAGTTGCAGAAAACGACCGTATCGCCCTCCCGAATCGTCCCGACGGGACGGCCGTCCGTCGTCGTCATCACGACGGGCTTTACGAATTCGTCCGTGACGCCTTCGTCATAGGAGATCTGCAGAGCGGCGACCGGGTCTTCGGCCTTCACGCCTTCGCCCAGAACCAGCGCGCCGTAGGCTTCGCGGATGCGCTCCCAACGCTTGTCGCGGTCCATGGCCCAGTAGCGGCCCGTCATCGTCGCGAAGTGCGCGCCCGAGGCCTTCAAGGCGTCGACCGTTTCGCGCACGAACCCGATTCCGCTCTTGGGATCCGTGTCGCGCCCGTCCATGAAGGCGTGCAGGAAGACGTTTTCAACCCCCGCTTCGCGCGCAAGGCGCACGATCGCAAGAATGTGCTCGAGCGAGGCGTGCACGCCCCCGTCGGAGAGAAGTCCCATGACGTGAAGGCGACCCGACTTCTTCGCGGATTCGAGCATCTTCGCGACGCCCGGTACCTTGGCGAGGCTCCCGTCCGCAACCGCGCGGTTGATCTTGACCAGGTCCTGGTAAAGAACGCGGCCGGCACCGATGTTGAGGTGGCCGACTTCGGAATTCCCCATCTGACCTTCGGGAAGCCCCACGGCGAGACCGTCGGTGCGAAGCGTCGCATGGGGATTTTCGAGGGCGAGCTTCGTCATGAAGGGCGGGCGCACGGTCCCGATCACGTCGGCCTTGTCGCCGCGGCCGATGCCCCAGCCGTCGAGAATCATGAGAAGAACTTTCGTCACGGAAGGCTCCTTAACTGTCCGAATCCATTGAAAAGAGGGCGGATGCGCCCCCGAAATGCGAAGCAATCATACCACGGCCGAAGCTCTCGGCCCCTCGGGATTTCGGGCGGCGCACGCATCGTTTGCGACGGCGTCGACAAAGCGCCGCACGGCGTCGCGGGCGTTCTTTGCGTAAAAGAAGCCGAAGCGCGCAGCGGACGTCCAGTCGAGCGGAACGTGCCGAAAGAGGGGATGGGTTTGCGTCCAACAGGCGATGTTGAGGATGAGGGCGCCGATCTCGGCGGCGCGGTTGAAGGTTTCCACGTCGAGAAGCTCGAATTCGACCGTCTTGACGTCGGGCGCGCCTCGAAAGAGCTCTCCGGCCGCTTCGTCGAAGTCTTCGAGCATACCCCTTTTCGGAATCAGAACCGTGCGGCCGTTCAATTCCCGAACGGGAATTTTGTCGAGTCCCGAGAGGGAATCGTGCGCGGGTACCGAGAGGCCGATCGGAACGCGTTCGATCACGATGCCGTCTGCGCCGTAGCGCGAGAGAAACCGTTCGTCGAAAACGCCCGCGATGAGGTCCACTTCTTCGCCGAGGCGCGAAAGCGTTCGATCCACCTCGAGCCGCGTGTTTCCGTATGAAATGAGCCGAAGTTTCACGTCGGGCAGTGCGGCGCGGTGTTCTTCGAAGCGGTCGAACACGTAGTGGCCGGGAAAAACGGTCGAGGCGCCCACGCGGATTTCGTCCGAGTCGGCCGCGCCCGCACGAAGCACGTCGCGGCGGATCGAGTCGGTAAGCGCAATGAGGGCGTCCGACTCTCGGCGCAGACGCTCGCCCGCGGACGTGAGCTTGACGCCCTGCGTCGTGCGATCGAAGAGCTTCGCGCCGAGCCCTTCTTCAAAGGCGTTGATTCTCTTGATGAGGGCCGTGGGCGTCACGTAGAGAATCTGCGCCGCCCGAGTGAAACTTCCCGTCTGCGCGCAGGCGAGAAAGGCGTCGAGATGTCGATTGTAGAGACGAAATCCGGACATGGCTTTGTTGCGAAAAGCCTCCGACGGTCGAAGGGAGCGGCCGCGGAGGCTTTCGTTTCGGGCGCCCGAAGACGCCCGGCGGAAAAGAGGAAATTACTTGGCGAAGGCCTTCTGCACGTCAATCGGCAGAGCGCGGTAGCCGAGCGTATTGTGGAACTTCAGTTCGATCGAGGGCTTCGAAGCGCCCCACTTGAATTCGGTCAGAACCGGAGCGGGACCCTCCTTCGAGCCCAGGCCGATCGAAGCCCAGTAGACGACGACCGAGTCCTTGTCCTTCTGGTATTCGACCGAAGACGTGATCGGTGCGTAGAGTTCGTGACCGCGGTTCTTGCCGTATTCCCAGATCTGCTCGACCGTCATCTTCTTCTGGTCGATCTTGTAGACGACCGCGCGGCTGTACTTTTCCTTCGGATCGTCGGGCTGCACGAAGGCGCGTCCGTCGCCGTTGTCAAAGACCGACACGTAGATGATGTCGCCCTTGCTCATTTCGTTGATCTTCCAACCGGTGTGCTGCGTCCAGGTCCAGTCGAAGTCGCCTTCGCACTTGCCGAGGCGGCACTTGAGCGGATTTCCGTCCTTGTCGACGGGGGTGAGGACCTTGTCCTTCCACTCGTCGCGCCAACCGTTCGGGGCGGCGAGAATCCACTTCACCTTCTTGTCCCGACCGATCTTGACGACGGAAGACTGATGACGGGACGAAATGATGATCGAATCGTCTTCGGGGTCGTAGTCGACGGAATTGACGTGCGCCCAGTTTCGGCCCGCACCCGTGCCGGTGATGTCGCCGAAGGCGTGCTGCGCCTCGAGTTTGGCGAGCTGTTCGGCCGTAAGCGTCTGGCCCGACTTCGAGAGGTCGACGTTGAGACAGACGGCCCCCTGATCGATCGACTTCAGGACGATGTTGCGCTGCGGATCGAGAATCTCAAAGAGACGCCATTCGTCGACGACGTTCCCCGATTCGGGATCCACTTCGATGATCACGTCGCGCACCGTGCGCACGTGCGTGTTGTCGGCGCGGCGAAGGTCCGACGACGCCACGCGCAGGAACTGATGTCCGTTTTCGCCCACGCTCAAGGCGTGCGAAAAGTCGTTGTAGTTGGGGGAGATCAGGCGGTTGTATACTTCGCGCCCCATGATGTCGTACTTCACGTAGCGCTGACCGTAGCCCCAGGTGAGGGTGCCGTCGTCGTTCTGATGGAAGCCCATCATGATCCCCGACTTGAACGGGTCGCGCGGATCGTAGATGGCGTCGGGCTTCATGAACCAGCGGGTTTCGCCCGTCGTGTCGACGACGGCGTTCTGCGGATAGTTGGCCCATTCCTGAGCGCCGCCCACCGGATTGTTCCAGACGACCTGCGAACTCTTCGGACCCGGGGAGAGGAGGTTGTTGATGAAGTAGAGACGGTCCCGGAATTCCTTCGAGGGACGGGTCTTCACGTCGATCTCGAAGGCGCCCGGAGACTGCACGCGGTTCCCGGTCGCTTCAAAGTAGACGGGCGCCGTGCGGATCTTGTAGGTTTCGGTCTTTTCTTCGCTCTTTCCCTGGAAGACGCGCGTGTAGCGCACTTCGACCGTGTTCATGTAGTCGGCGTAGAGGCCCCAGACGGGAATCCCGCCGTGGGTGAGAAGGGTCTGCGGCCCCACGTCGTAGCGGATTTCCTGTCCTCCCTTTTTCGGGACGATGCGCACCGACGCCTTCGTGAGGACGTAGCCGCCGTTGCGGATCACGGCCGTGAGCGGCGCGATGTCGTACGGATTGATGACGACCGTGCCGAGTTCGCCCTCGACGATCCAGTCGATCTTCGTGCCCGAGGCACCGCCCGAGGCCATGACGGAAAGGGGTAGGACAAGCGCGAGCGCCGCGGTCAAAAGGGACTTTTTGCAGTTCATGTGGACTCCCTTGGAATTTGTTTTTACGACGCCGACCGTTCGTATCTCCCCGCAGGGATGCCGAACACCGTTCTCCCAATGTTCGGTGCGCCGGCGACGTTTCCTATGATAACGGTCGGCCCGAGGCAAAGGCTTACGGCAAACTTACGCGTCGACACCTCGAGATTGGGAGAGCAGTTTTTGATGTGAATCAAGAAACACGCTTTTCTTCACGAAAAAGAGCGGATTCTTCGATCGCTTTGCGCAAAAACCGAAGTAGGATGGATCCGTCCGAAACGCCCGTGTAGGCGCTGAGGACCCGGACGGGCGTCAAAACCCGGCCGAGGGAAGGAGTTCGGAAGTGCTTCCGCCCGACCGAGCCTTCCGGAGACGGACGATCCCGTCTCCGTACATAGACAATCCGCACTTGAAGTTCCGTTTGAGGCCGCTTGTGTCCGGCACTGAACGGAACGGCCACCCGAGGAGGGTCCGGCTGTATGAGAGTCCCCGCGGCGCGGTTTCCGTTTGTCGAAACCGCAAAGCATGTGAACGATACCCAGAGGGACGAGTACAGGCTGCACAATCCGCCCGTTATATCGAGGCCCTTCATCATGGCTAACACCAAAATGTTTGCTGCCGTCGCAGCCGTTTCCGCCGTTCTCATCGGCTCCCTCTTTGCGTCCCTCTCCACCGAATCGCAGGACGCGTTCGCCAAACCCGTAGACGTTGCCCGACCCGCCGCCCAGAAGGTGTTGCGCGTGGGGTCGCTCACGGCCTATCCGCCTTTTGAATATCTTGATACCGAGAGCGGTCGGTATGAAGGTTTCGACATGGACCTCATCCGCGAGGTCGGAAAGCGGATGGACCGCGAGATCGAAATCGTCTCGATGGGTCTTGACGCGCTCGTTCCCGCGCTTCTCGCGAAATCCGTCGACGTGGCGGTTTCGGCCCTGACCATCACGCCCGAGCGCGCGGCCAAGGTCGACTTTACGAAACCCTACTACGACGCGGGTCTCACCATCATGACGACGAAGGCCAACGCCCCCAAGATCACCGGCCCGGAAAGCCTGGAAAACCAGTGCCTCTGCGCCGAGATCGGGTCCGCCGGCGCCGTCTACATGAAGCGCATTCCCGGCGCGACCATCCGCACCTTCAATTCCGCGGCCGAAGCCTTCATGGAATTGAGTCAGGGCGGGTGTTTCGCAATGGTGAACGACCGGCCCGTCAACGAGTACTTCCTCGCTCAGAAGTCGTCGAAGGGGATGGGACTCACCGAGATGCCCTACGTTCTCTCCGAAGATCAGTACGGCTTTGCCGTGAACAAGCAAAACGGCGAACTCCTTGCGCAGCTCAACTCGACGCTCGACGCCATGAAGGCGGACGGGTCGTTCGACAAGATCTACCGCAAGTGGTTCGGCAACTGACGATCCGACCGGCGGGCGGTCCTTTGCAACCGGCCGTCGGAGCGTGCTTTGTCGGGGAAAGGGGCGGCGCCTGAGGGTTCCGCCCCTTTTCCGTCTTTTCTCCGCAAAATCGGCGGCCGCTCTTTTTCGAGGTCCTCGGCCCCGCTCGTGACGTCCAAAAAGAAGACGTCCGGCCATGCCGTTTCATCCAAGCGAAATCGTTGGCCGAGCGGTTTTTTCGGCAGGCTGCGCTTTTCGCCGATCCTGCGGATCCCGGTGCTGTGCACCGCAGGCGGCGGGTTCGGGCTTTCCGCTAGGCAGTGCCGATCTCGCAGGAACTGAAGCCACCCCGGTTTTTCTTCCGACAGAATAGAAACGCGGCACTCTCGAGAGACGTCTTTACGATTCGGGCGAAGCGCTCGGACATCCGAAATCCGTCCGTTCTGCACCGCATCCGCATCGACGCAACACGTTCGAGGACCTGCACGATGCGCTGCAGAAACCTTTCGGACGATTTGTACGGCCAACTTCAGGTGCTTGGACCTGCTTCCCGACATGTCCCCGGGTGAACGGAGGCGATGAGCGGAAGCGAAAGCGCCGCGAAAGGCGGATAGCTCACTCGACGAGACCGATTCGCCTGAGCCAAACGCCCACGCTTTCGAGATCCCGAACGCCTTGCCATCCGTACACGTCGTGAGGATCGAGCAGCAAGGCCTTCGGTTCGATTTGCGCTAGCTCCCCGTGACTTTGGCCGAGTCCGCTTCCGCCGTGGGTCGTCACGTGCGCGACGCGCTTCCCGGACAAGTCGACGGCGTCGAGGAAGGTACGCACGGGCATCGGCATGTGACCGCCCCAAATCGGATGCGCGAGAACAATCGTGCCGTAGGCAGAAAGGTCGGGGAGGACGGTCTTGAGGGCCGGCCGTGCGTTTGCCTTCCGCTCCTTCTTTGCCCGCTCCGTCGTGAGGCGGTATTCCGCGGGATAGGGTTCGACCGTTTCGAGGCGAAGAATGTCTCCGCCCGCGAGACGACGGACCTCTTCGGCGACGGTCTCGGAACTTCCCGACCAGGAAAAGTAGACGGTCAGAAGTTTGGCGTTTGCGTTTTCGGCCGCGCGGGCGGCGCCGAAGAAAGAGAGCGCCGTCGCGCAGGAGGCGGCTTTGAGGCAGGTGCGGCGAGAGAGGCGCGGCATGATGAAACTCCTGTAGGGTAACGGTTTTCAGAACAGTGCGCACAGCGGAGTGCTGTTCATTCACTTTAACGACGCACCTCGCCCCGGCATTGCCCGATCGGCTCGCAAACGAGACGAAAACGACCGAAATCGCCGGAGGCTGCGTTTAGTTTTTGATTTCCACGACGCGAAAGAAAACCAGAAGACCCGACGACGCGTACATTGCGTGGAGACAACCAAAAAGATACGGGCGGGCAGATCCCGGTTTCCTCGACGGACGGTACGACGCCGGGGCGCCGTCTGCCTGCGACGGAATCCGTCGCACTACTCCGCGATGATTTTCACAGAACACGCTCCTGAGGAGGATTCGCCATGCAGATTCAAAACATCTTTGTCCGACGTGCCGACATCACGACGCTTGCCGTCGACGCCGTCGTCAATTCCGCCAACCGTTCTCTTCTGGGCGGCGGGGGCGTCGACCGCGCGATCCACCGCGCCGCGGGCCGCGAACTCCTATGGGCCTGCGCCGATTTGGGAGGATGCGACGTGGGCAAAAGCAAGATCACGCCGGGCTTTCGCCTTCCCGCAAAATTCGTCGTCCATACGGTCGCGCCCGCCTGGACGGGCGGCCGCCGGGGCGAAGCCGAACTTCTCGCTTCCGCCTATCGCTCGGCTTTGGATCTGGCGCTCGAACGGGATCTTCATTCCATCGCCTTCTCCATGCTGAGCCGCGGCATTCACCGCTATCCCGCAGAGGCCGCGGCGGAAATCGCCTGGAACGCCATACTCTCCCATCCATTTGAGGGTATCGCGGTCTTCGTTCCCTACGCCGACAAGGACGAGCGGCTTTTCACCGAGATTCGGACGCGTCTGGCCGCATCGTCCGTTCCGACGGTTTGGTGCGCCGACGAGTCGTTCCGCGTAAACGAAGCGGGAGCGGCACGGCTTCGGGTTTTGGGGCGCCCCGAAGAACCTTTTGAACCGGCCGCCTGGCTGATCGGTCCCGAAGGAATTCGACGGCTTGCCGGCGAGGGGCTCGCACTCGCCAGAAGCTGCGCCCTCTGATTCTCAGCCTGCGAGGTCCGTGAGCGGGTTGAGAACGAGCGTGAGGGCGATCGAAAACATCACGAGCGCGATGAAAAGATCCAGGCATTGCCAGGAGCGGGGCTTGCGAAAGAGCGGCTGCAGCCGTTTCGCGCCGTAGCCGAGCGACGTGAACCACGTGACGCTCGCCGTGCAGGCGCCGAGCGCAAAAAGCCAACGGTCGGCCCCGGCAAACTGCGTCGAAATGCTCCCGAGCATCACGACCGTGTCGAGATAGACGTGGGGATTGAGAAAGGTGAAGGCCAGACAGGCCGCCAGAACGCGTCGCGGCGAGACGACGGGACCGTTTCCCGAGTCCGACGCGACGCCGAGCGCTTCGCCTCCCTTGCGGGCCCGGTTGAGCGCGAGGCATCCGTAGTAGCCGAGAAAGGCCGCGCCGCCCCAACGGAAGATCTCGAGCACCAGCGGGTGCGCCTTTACGGCGGCGCCCATGCCGGCGACGCCCGCCAGGATGCAGACGACGTCGCCGAAGATGCAGGTGAGCACCACGAGTCCCACGTGCTCGCGACGAAGCCCCTGACGGAGAACGAAGGCGTTTTGCGCGCCGATGGCGATGATGAGACCGGCACCCGTACCGAAACCCGCAAGCGCGGCGGAAAAGTTCATGAGTTACCTCGCAAGAATCATAGACCGTCCGGCTTCATCGGTCGGTCGCAGTGAAGAGACGGACGTATCTTACCGATCCTCCTGCATACAGTAAAATGAAAAAAGATTCAGCAAATGAAGTAAAACTAAAGTCTTTAGAAAAGGAAATCCGTCGTGGCGCTTCTCCATCCCCAACTCGAAGCCTTTTTGGCCGTGATCGAAGAGGGCGGTTTTGAAAGGGCGGCGAGGCGCCTTTGCATCACGCCTTCGGCGCTTTCCCAACGCATCAAGGGGCTCGAAGACCGGCTGGGCGCCGTGCTCGTGCGCCGCTCCGTACCGGCCGCGGCCACGCCCGCGGGCGAAAAACTTCTTCGGCGCGCGCAGTCGATGCGCCTTCTCGAATCGGAGACGCTCGCCGACTTTCGCCCGGGCGAAGAGACCGATCGTGTGGCACGCCTCACGATTCTCGTCAACAACGATTCGCTCGCAACCTGGCTTCCGGAAGCGCTGACCGATTTCGCGCTTCACGCCGGATCGTCGGAGAAAGGAGGACAACGGGTTGCTCTTGACGTGCGCACGGACGATCAGGATCACGCGCTCGAGAGTCTGCGAAACGGAACGGCCGTCGCCGTGGTGACCTCCGAATCGGCCCCCGTTCCGGGCGCCCGCGCGACCGCTCTCGGAGTCATGCGGTATGTTGCCGTTGCGTCGCCCGACTTCGCCGAAACCTTTCTCCGGGGCGATCCGAACGAAACGCTTCGGAACGCTCCCGTCCTCTGTTTCGATCGCAAAGACTCGCTGCAGGAACGCTTTCTGGCGGGCTTTGGCATCGGGCCGGGTGAACGTCCGGGCGTCGTTCACTACGCACCGTCTCCCGCCGCCATGATCGAACTCACCGTTCGGGGACTCGGCTGGTGCATGGCGCCCGATTCGTTGGCGCATTCCCTCATCCGAACCGGGGAGCTCGTCGAATTCGTCCCCAGGCGCACGATCGACGTTCCGCTTTTCTGGCAGTGTTCGGCCATTCGCTCGGCGCTTCTCATGCGGCTCGGCGACGTCATACGGAAAACGGCCGCGAAAAGACTGCGGCCGATTGGGCAGTGAACAAATAGGAGTTTCGCCGTGGTCAGTCCTGCGGCGCTTTTTCTTCGCGGGTGTCGATGTAGCGCATCACTTCGCGCGCCCGCAGGACGCCGACGTAGGGAACCGCGAGCACGAGCGCCGCGCGCAGTTCTTCCTCCCGGTTTCCGAGGCGCAGATTCATTTCGACGAGTTCGTCCGTCGTGTCGGCGTCGGCTCCGAGGGCCGCGCCCACTACGAACCAGATGAGGCCTCGGAGCGGAAGAGACAACACGCCGCGGCTTGCGATGTCGCCGCAGGCAAACCCCTTTAGGGCCGCTTCGTTCAAAATCGTCACGGCGGGCGAGTCGGAAGTCTCGGCCGCGAGACCGAGATGACGAAGAATCTCTTCGCCCGCCTCCATGCGCGTTTCCTCCGTGACGCGCCCCGCATCGGGGAGGGGCAGGGGAAAACCCGCGAGCGAAAGGGCGCCGTTCACTTCCCGCAGGGCCGCCTGCGCCTTCGGAAATCCGATCCAGGGGGCGATGTGATAGATCGTCTCCTTGATGGATTCGGGCGAGGCGCCCGTACGAAGCGCCGCACGCGCGTGCGCGGCGATCGTCTCGCGCTCGCCGATCGTCGCGAGTACGGCGAGCGACACGAGGGCCTTCACGGCGTCCGAAAGCGCAACGCCTCCCTGGATGTCCCCGAAGACAAAGCGGTCGCGAAGCTTCGCAAAGACGGGATCGGTTTCGGCGAAGACGCGGTCCGTCCCGCCGAAAAGCGTGCGAAGTTTTCCTTTCGATCGTTCAATGCGGTCGGTCACAGCCGGTCTCCCTTCGTCATTTCCTTGAGAAGACGTTCTTCGAGTTCGGGCCAGCCGCCGAACGTGAAGTCGGCCTTTTCGTTGAGTTCGGCGCGTTCGGCGTCGTTGTGGGGCTCGTCAATGATGCCGACGGCGAGGCCCGCGCGTCGGGCGGCGTCCAGACCGATGAGCGAGTCTTCGAGGACGAGCGTTTCTTCCGGACGGACGCCGAAGCGCCGCATGAGCGTTTCGTGGCATTCGGGAGAAGGCTTGATCTCCTCCACGTCCTCGCGCGTCACGACCGCGTCAAAGAGGTCGTAGAGAACCCCTTCTTCGCGCATCCCTTCGTTTTCTCCCGAGTAGACGTCGACGTTTCGGCGCTTCGTCGTCGTGGCGACCGCGGTGAGAAAACCGCAGTCGCGAAGCGCCTTCACGAAGCTCACCGCGCCTTCGCGCCAGGATACGCCCGAGACGAGCATTTCGCGCGCCACCTCGTAGCGCCTGGCGTGGAGTTCTTCCTTCGAAATGTCGAGATGCCAGCGCTTCGCAATCGCGCCGCAATAGAGAACATAGGCGTCCTTACGGTCGGCCACCTTGCGGAGCACCTCCTTGCGAAAGGCCTCCATTTCTTCGGGCGAGGGCTCCGTGCCGCTTGCGAGGCGAACGATTTTTACGTCCACGCGGTCCCACATGTCTAGCGAATCGATGAGCGTTCCGTCCAAATCGAAAATGACGAGCCTTTTACCTCTAAACATTTCTCCAGCCGTCTCGGTTTAAAGAAACGAGCTTAACAGAGACGGGGTCCCCGCGGAGGATTCCGCTGCGGAAACTCTCGGTTCGATCCATGTTGGAATAAGGGTTTGCCCTGTTCACTGTTTCGAAAGACGTAGTGCGGTCTTTCGCGGCCGTTTGTGCCGTCCCGCCAAGATCGGACCGTTCTTTCTACGGGATGCTTTCACAACATTTTTTATTTTTCTTACCCCTCGAGGAAATGCCCATATGAAACATCCCCGTTTTCCCAAGGCCGGGTCTTCGGTTCTTCGCCGCGCCGTTCCGACGATGCTCGCCGCAAGCCTCGCACAGCTCTGCTCGTCCCCGATTTCGGCCGAAATTTTGCATGAAGCGCTGACGGATTCCCGCAGCTTTGCCGAGGACACCCTCGTGGACGTGGACGGAGCGTTCGCCGTATCCGCCAAGCCGGACTCGGACGTAGTTTTTGACGTCGCTCCCGATGCAACCCTTACGATTCGTTCCCGTACCTCCGCCCAATGGCAGGCCGAGCACCCCAAAGGTCCGAACAGCGCTCCGGCGGCGATCAATCTCTCGCACGTCATGGGAAACACCGCATCCACGCTCACGTTTCGCGGCGGGTCTATTGTGGTGGAACGCGATCAGACTGAGTCTCTCTACGGAAACGAATATGTGATGGGCCTCTTTAGAGTAAGGAAGCCCGTTCGTTTCGAAAATCTTTCCACGACGCTCCAAGGCAACGCGTCAAGAGGAATCTACGCGGCGTTCGGAGGTCAGATTTTCTTCACGGGAGCGCTCGCCGTACACCTCGACCGAAGCTCGCTTCCCGATACCGGGGTGTCAGACTTAGAAGCCGTCAACCTCATTGACAAATCGTTCCTGGAAGCGGACGGGCCGGTTGAAATCGATTTGAAGGCGGCGCAGGGCGACCGTTTCGCTCATGGGATCACGCTGGCCAGAAAGAGTTCCGCCCTCTTTCACGATAAGGTCGACATAGTTTTCCGGACCGAAAGGTCTCTCCGCAAGGAAGAGTTTGGGGTTCGGGGGATCGGATCGACGGGGGATTTCGGCAATCCGTCCGACGCTCCCGTGACGTTTGAGGGTCCCGTCTCCATCCGTCATGTCGATGATTCGGGCGACCCCATACGTTTCTTCCAGGGTGTCCTCGTGAGAGATTCGCAAAGCGTGAGATTCCTCTCAAGCCTCGACATGGACGTATCCTCCGCAAAAAAGGTGTCCGGTCTCTACATCGCTGGGATTTCATCGTTGGAGGTCCGCAGCCTGCGCCTCGCCGCACCCGACGCGCAGGAAGCGTACGGCGTTCATCTCTCCGTCAACAACAGGGGGGAAAATCCGGCTTTCCACGCCGGGGAGGTAGAACTTCTCCTGCCGAACAATCGAACCGAATCGTCGGGGATCCGTGTGGAAGGCGGAAACGCCCGCGTCACCGAACGGCTGCTGGTCAGCGCCGACACCGCGCTCGAAACCGTACACAACTGGTACCAAGAGTCGAACATCGTCATCGAGCGGGACTTTGAAACCCTCGGCTCTTCGCGCATCCTCTCGGACCGCGGTCGAATCGTCGTGAACGAGGCCGGGAACGGCATCGTACGCTTCACGGGCGAAACCGCGGCGAAGGACGCCGGACTGCTCTCGCTCACCATCGGTTCCGATCGGTCTGAAACCTCCTATTGGACGGCATTTCCGAAGTCGACGCTGACGAATCTTCGGCTCGGAGCCAACGCCAGGCTTCAGTTCTGGGTGGGAGAACCCGATGCGACGGACGGGTCGCCCGCGGAAGGTTCGGTAAACGGCGTCGTCGTGACCGTCACGGGCGAGACGCCCGTGCTGCTTTCGGGAAACGCCGATTCGGGCGTGGCTGTTCTCGCGGGCCGAAACCTGAAAAAGGGGGAAACGGTCGAGCTTCTCGAAAGCCGTGCCGGGTTCGTGCGCGAAGAGGGAGGGGCTCTTCTTCCCGCCGACGCGGACCTCAACGACATGAAGCGCGGTCTGCTCGAAGTGAGCCGCCCGTCGATTGCGTCGCGCACCTACCTGGCCCTCTCGCCCGACGATTACGCCCTGCATCTGCAAAGCGAGAATCTGCTTGTCGCCGACATCCTGGCGGACGCCGAGGTCGTTCCTCAAACCCGGGGAAACGCTCGGCTCGAGTCGCTCTCGACTTCCGTTCTCTCTACCTTCGGCACGCTTTTCACGGCGGACGACCTCCTCGTCGACACGATTCTCGCCGCGGATCCGGCCGCAAAGAAGGAGGGGCCCTTCGCCGCCGCCCGCGCCGGGCGATGGGGAATCGATGCCGACTCCCGAATGACCGAAAACGTCGTCTCCGGTCTTCTCGGCTTCGCCGGACGCGTCGCCGACATCCGATCGGGCGCCTTTCTGGAAGTGGGAACGGGACACATAAAAACCCGTACGGGAACGAAAGACGGGGTCATCAACGGGAGCGGAACGCACAACTACGCGGGAGCGGGCGTCTTTGTCGACCATCCCGTCGAAGCGATCGGCCTCACGCTTACGGGCTACCTGAAGGGAGGTGTCGTCTCGTCGGACTTTCGTGCGCCGCTTCTCTCCGTCGACGCCTCCTCGTCCGACTTCGATCGAAGCGCGCTCTATTGGGGCGCGCATCTCGGAGCGTATGGGGACGTTGCGGCGGGGCGCTGGACGCTTCGTCCCTACGTCGCCTACCACTACGACGCGCTCGAGGGCCGGTCAGTGCGCATAGAGGGCGTCGGAGACGTCGAAAGCGCCGACGTCCGCTTCGGACGAGGCGACGCGCACCGTGTACGTGCGGGGACGCACGTCTCGTATCCGACGTCGCGATCGGGGCGCTTCATCCTCGGAGCGGCTATTGAGGAAACCTTCGGATCGCGCGTCTCGGGACGAGCCTCGGACGGGATCGCCGATCACGGGATCGGTGAGGAGGATCTCGACGGGCTCACCGGGACCTTTACGTTCGGGTGGTCGGGCGTGCGCGACGCGGGGCGCCTTTCCTACGGGTTCGATCTGTCGGGCGCCGCGGGCGTTCGCAACGGCGTTTCGGGAAGCCTCCGAATCCTCAAGCGTCTCTGAGAAGAATGGGGGAGGGGCGCGGATTTTCTCCCGGACCGATCGCCTCTCCTTTTCTCGACAGCTCTGCGATAATGCTCCCTCTACAAAATCACAACAGCGGAGCGATTGGTGTCCGAACAAGAAAACGACTGGGTCGCCGAGGCCCGTTCCATCCTGCACGAATATTTCACGAACGGCGAACTCGAGGAACTTTGCCAGTTCTGGCTCGATTTCCCCGAGTTCCCCTACGATTCGTCGGAGGTGGCCTACATCTTCAGCGCGGCGCAGATGTCGCAGAACTCGGAGGTGGTCGTCAACATCTGGGATCGTCTGAATCAGCCTCTCGACATGAAGTGCAGCGTCCTTCTCTCCATCATTTCCCATCTCATGGAACTCGACCGCGAGGAAGACGCCCGCCGCGCCTGGGAGGCTCTTGCCAAACGATACGAGGAGAACGGATGCGACTACGACGCGAATTTCACGGATTCGCAGGAGGCTTTCGGATTCTTCCGGCTCGGCCTCGTGCTCGCATTCGGCATGGGCAAGGACGCGATCGACCGCTGGGAGAAGATCCTTCATTCGCTCGAAGCGACCCGAAAAAAGCTCGATCGGCTCCGATACGATCTTCTGCAGAGCGTCCTCGGCGATTTCGAGGACATGTCGCTCTACTCCCCGGACTACCGCGAAAAGGAATGCCCCGCGCAAAGCGAATTCCTCATGCGGTTCGTGAAGAGCTGCGAAGACCTTCACGTCCGTTCATTCGACGACGCGCCCTATGCAGTTCCCGACGCGGAAGCCGCCTTTCTGCGCGAAAAATGGCTCTCGGGCGACATCGAAGGCGCCGTGGACCGCGCCGTAGAGATCGTCGCAAAGGCGAGAATTCCGAAGTCGGAACCCTCGGCCTTCATCGAATACCTGAACGTTGTTTGGGAACCGCCCGTCATGCGAAACGCTCCGGCCGTGCCCAAGGCGCTCGCGCAAACCGCGACCGAACGCGAGGTCCTCGCGGCGCTTTTTGCTTCGTGGGACGGTCAGACCTACCGCAATTTCTTCGAAATCTTCCGAAACGTCGATTGGGAGACGATTCCTCCCTATTGCTGCGCCATGGTGGGCATCGCCTGCGCGGTCGCCGTGGAGGAAGAGGGGCTCAAAAACGCCGAAACCGTCCGTCTCGCCCGTCTTTTCATCAAGAGCCTCACCCTCACGAAAAAGCGCGGCAAGGTCTTTGAAGTCTATGGAAGACTCTCCGACTGGTTCCTCTCCACCTACATCGATCCCGCCGACGTCGAAGAGGTCCTGCGGGAGCGCTCCGAGGGACTTCGCCTTCTCATCGACCTCTACGACGGCGACCTCGTGAACGCGGACTTCACGGATCACTGCGAAATTCTGCAGTCCGTCTGGTCGACGAACTTCTATCTGTATTCGGATTACGAACCCTTCCGATTTGAAGAGGCGGCGTCACTCCTCTTTTCGGCTCCGTTCGACGTCTGCGCCGACGAATCGAGCATCCACTACCGCATCGCCCTCATCGACAAGCTCATCCGATCGAAGGACATCTCGGACAAGGATCTGCGCGAAATCTGCGAGGAAGCGGTCGAAGCGATCGACGAAAGCGACCTTTCCGATGAGGACAAGGAGTTCTTCTACCGTTGGTTTACTCGCCGCGCTCCGAGCTGCGATCCGGACGACTTTACCCTTGACGCGGACGACAACGCGCTTGTCGACGAACACCTCGAAGTCGACTGCGATGCCGTCGGACGCATCGCCGAGTGGAACGACTGCGAAGTGCTCGACTGGCTCACCGTTCGTCGCGGCGTCAAGGCGGCGCTTCTTCGGCGCCGAAACGATACGGGCGAACGCTGGGTGATCGTTGCGCACGGCTTCGTCACGACGAATCCGCAGTACGGCTCCCGATACCTTCTGCCCATCGGTGAGAAGGTCGACTCCTTCGCTGCCCTCACCGCGAAGAAGGCGCTGCTCTCTCTCATCAAAAAGCTTGTCCTTCCGGAAATCCGTGCGGGCTTTCCCGCCCCTCCGGCCGCGACGAACTGGGTGTTTTCCATGCGCCATTTCTCGGACGAAGGATTCGAAAAGTGGATTCAAGGATACGACTACGTGGGTTACGTATGCGCCATTCCCCGCGGAATCGCTCATCCCGCGATTCTCTTCCAGCCTGAAGCCGAGGGACATCTCCCCGAAGATCAATTCATGAACCTTGTCGAAGAAGACCAGGGTAAAATCTGCGGGCGCGCGCTCCTCGAAGTGATTCCGCTTCTGCCCGACGAGGTCGCTCTCTTCGAGCGCGGCATCCGCATGGAAGACTTCTATGCGATTCATCCGGACAAGAACTTCGCTTTCTTCGCCCCGGAGAAGCCCAAGACCGTTGCGGCGCCCGCCGCCCGCATGCCCTCTAAACGAGCCCCGAGTCTGCGTGCGGTGCGCAAGCCCTCAAAGCGTTCCTGACGGGCACCGACCCGCGGGGTGAGGCCGGGCTTCGCGCCCGGCTTTGTCATGGAGGAAAGCGTTCAACTTGCGTCATGCGGCAGGAAAGGGTCGCCTTTCGGCTCCTTTTCGACTCGGTCGGGCGTAGCCGGCGAAAGGCTGCTCGCCCGGGAACAACGGTCGGAGAAGATAGGCCGGCGAGCTCCTCGAAAAACACCTCCCGAAGCTTGGGACCCGTACGGGAAGGGAGCGACGAACCGCCGGGCTTCGCCTCGCTGCGTTCACGGGTAGTCCATCGGATGAATCGGAGGATTCGATTGACCTATGTCCGTCGACGGATCGAACCTCTTGCCGGGCTTTGGTATTCTCTTTTCTTTCGAGAATCCCTTTCCACTGCAGGAATCGTCCCATGTCCGTCCGCCTCAAGAACCGCAGTCTCCTTTCGCTCGTGCATCACACGCCAGAAGAAGTCGATCATCTCGTACGTCTTGCGGTCGAACTCAAGGAAGCGAAGCGCCTCGGCAAAGAAAGGCAGTGCCTGCGGGGAAAGAACATCGCCCTCATTTTCGAAAAGGCCTCCACGCGCACGCGTGCGGCCTTCGAAGTGGCCGCGCACGATCAGGGCGCGCACACGACGGTGTTCGATTCCCATACATCGCATTTCGGTCTAAAGGAAAGCGTCCGGGATTCCGCGCGCGTACTCGGACGGATGTTCGACGCGATCGAATATCGCGGGGCCTCGCAGAGGACCGTGGAGGAGCTCGCCGAGTTCGCCGGCGTTCCCGTCTTCAACGGTCTCTCCGACGAGTGGCACCCGACCCAGATGCTCGCCGACCTCATGACGATGCGGGAAGCGAGCGGCAGACCCTGGCGGGACATCGCGTTCGCGTACCTGGGCGACGCACGCAACAACATGGGGCATTCTCTTTTGATGGCGGGCGCCAAGATGGGCATGGACGTGCGCATCGGCGCGCCGGCCATCTGTCGGCCCCGGCGCGAAGTCGTCGACTTAGCCCTGGAAATGGCGAAGACCTCGGGCGCGAAGGTGACGATCACCGAGGATCCTTTGGAGGCCGTGAAGGGATGCGACTTCCTACACACGGATGTTTGGGTGTCCATGGGCGAGCCGGCCGACGTCTGGGACGAGCGCATCCGGGCGCTCTATCCCTATCAGGTAAATGCCGGTCTCCTTGCTGCGGCCGGGAACCCCGACGTTCGGTTCATGCACTGTCTTCCCGCCTTTCACAACGCCGAAACGAAGGTCGCCCGGGCGATCTGCGAACGTCATCCGAATCTCGTCGACGGCCTCGAGGTGACGGAGGAGGTTTTCGAGTCGCCCAACTCGATCGTATTCGAACAGGCGGAAAACCGCATGCACACCATCAAGGCTCTGCTCGTGGCGACACTTGCCTAAGAAACTTCCCGAACGGATTCCGACGGTGCCGTGGCGTCTAGGGAAGGGGACGACGCCCGCGACGAGCGCACGGTCGCCGAGTCTGCGGTCAGTCCGGAAGTCCTCAAACACCGTCCGGTGCAAATCCGAGAGCTTCGTCCGTCATGCGATATCATCAGACAATGCGGATTTGATGCACGGATGCATCAAATCCATTGGTTTTTGATGCATCGACGCATCAAATTCATCAGTATTTGATGCATTAATGCATCCTATTCCATAGGATTCGATGCAGTCTTGCATTAAATCCCGTAAACTGAGGATCACCTACCCGTACAGCAGGAGAAGAAAAGATGCACCGAACTGCCATGGACAAACTTGAGGCATGGAAACTGTCACCGCATCGAAAACCTCTCATCATTCGGGGTGTTCGGCAGGTCGGAAAAACTTGGTTGATGACGCGGTTCGCACAAAAACACTTTGAAGGGCATTTCCATTATCTGAACTTTGATATGGATCCCGCCTTGTGCCGGCTCTTCAATGAATCGCGCTCTCCAAAAGCCATTTTGGAGGCTCTGGCATACCGCAGCGGGCGTCCTGTCGCACCGGGCGACTTGCTCATTTTCGACGAGGCGCAGGCTTGTCCCGAGGCTATTCATGCGCTGAAATATTTCTGCGAATTCCGAAGCGACCTTTTTATTCTCTTGGCGGGCTCGCTGCTGGGTCTGCAGCTCGCGCATCCCAAGTCGTATCCGGTTGGCAAGGTTGATTTTTTGACGCTCGAACCGATGAGTTTCAGCGAATTTCTTCTTGCTCAGGGAGAAAACGGACTGGTCGACTGTCTGCGAGACTCCTCTGAGTTGGAACCGCTTCCGGAGTATTTGTTCGAGCCACTCAGCACGAAGCTACGGCACTATCAAACCGTCGGCGGAATGCCGGAGGCTGTTTCTGCGTGGTGCGAAAAGCAGGATCTGCGCCTGGCGAGGGAAATTCAGCTGTCGATCATGGAAGCCTATCGACAGGATATTTTCAGCCACGCCAGCGCCATCGATGCGCCAAAAATCCAAAGAGTATGGCAGTCGCTTCCCCGACAGCTCTCCCGTGAAAACAACCGGTTCCGTTTCAGCGAAGTGGAGGCGCGCTCGAATGCACGTAAGTACGGCGATGCTCTTCAGTGGCTCGTTGATGCCCGCATGGCTCGTTGCGTTCACCGTGCCTCGTTGCCGGGTATTCCGTTGTCCGCCTACGAAGACACGGGCGCGTTCAAAGTGTATTTCGTCGACATTGGTCTCTTCGCTCGACTCTCCGGCATCGAGCCTTCTGTTTTGCAGGACTCTCCGACTCTTTTCCGCGAAATGAAAGGATCAATGGCTGAGAACCTGGTTCTGCAAAGTCTGAGTTCTCAGTTTGAGGAACCTCTGTGTTACTGGTCGAATGCCAGGCCTCAGGCCGAGGTGGATTTTCTGGCATCACTCGGTGGAGTGGTTGTTCCGATCGAGGTCAAAGCCGCTACGAATATTAAGTCGCCGAGTCTGCGTGTTTTTATGGACAAATACGGCGAGCAGACCCCTTTGCGCGTTCGGTTTTCCATGCAGAACCTCAGTCTCGACGGTGATCTCCTCAACATACCGCTCTTTATGTCCGATGAAGCGAGACGCTTGATGTTGCTCGCTTTGGAGAAACGAAGAGGCGACGTTCGCTCGTGAAAAAGGTTTCGGTTGTTAAGCATGGGATTTCCGAGACCGCTTCCTAATGCAATCCGAGAAACAACATGGGCTTTTCTGTTTTGGCGATGGAAAAGCCATGTTTCCGATAAAAATCCGAGGCTTCCTTCGAAATAGGGTGAACAACGAGAGCGACAACCACGATTGATTCCGAAGCGAGTCCGGCAATTCCAACTGCTTCGCTAAGCAAAGACTCTCCCAGTCCATACCGTTGATATCGCTTGCTCGCGGCTAAACGGCCAAGCAGGATGACCGGCAAAGGGGCTGGCTGATTTCGTCGAAGCTTTGCCCGCAGTTCTTCATGCTCAACGGAATGGAAAGACAGAGAAAATTAGCCGGCCAATTCCCCCGTTTCCGTTGAAAAAGAGATAAAGTTCGGCTTCCTCCAGCGATTTCATTGGACAACGCTTTGGTTTTGAGCCATAGGTCAAGCGCTCGCTCGCCACACTCGAATTCTTTAAGTGCTTCGCGATGTTCCGGTTTCAATCGAACCGGTCTTGTAAACGGCACCATTTCAATCTTCCCAAACAGGCTTGATGTTCACAAGCCGTTCGCGGGCCAAAAACACCTGAGGATCTTTTTCGCCTTCTTCGAGTTGACGCAAAAAAGCATCAAATTCATCGGTCGAAAGACGAGTGACTCGATCTTCGTCACGCATGGCGTTGTATAGAAAACGAAGTCCGTCGATCACAAGAGCGGTCTTGGTTTCACCCGTAATCTGAACAAGATTTTCCAAAATTGCTGCATCAAATTCGTTTAACCGTACTGTCAAGGCAGTCATAGCGGACGCGGGTATTGTATTTCGACGGGCTAATGATGCTGCAATTTGCAGTATCCCGCAACCCGTTCATATTCGACCTTCCACGTACCGACAGAGTCAGCAATGACTATAAGAATGAAAAAAAATTGCTGTAAGTCGCGACATTCACCCTACATGATGAAAGTCACAACTTTTCTCTCATGAAACCGAGCCATTCCGCAGGGGCTTCGCCGTAAGAGCGCGGGCGGAAGGCATCCGAAAGAGAGAAGGGCGTCCGACAGCAATCGAACGTCCCTCCCCTTATTTAACTCCCGTACGGGTCTTTATTTATCCTCGGACTCAGAGCACGCCCTTGTCGAAAATTGCGCGCCATTCCGTAAAGGCAAAGAGTCCTTCCGGACCGCCTTCGCGGCCGAGCCCGCTCGCCTTCATGCCGCCGAAGGGCGCCGTAATGTCGCGCGGGCCGTCGTTGACGTACACGTTGCCGGCGCGGATGCGCTTGGCCATCGCGACGGCTTCGTCCTTCTTGCCCCAGACCGCCGCGTTGAGACCGTACATCGTATCGTTGGCGATCGAGGCGGCTTCGTCGAGCGTCTTGTAGGTCAGGACGCAGAGAACCGGCCCGAAGATTTCCTCGCGGGCGATCCGCATGTCGTTTCTCACGTTCGTGAAGATCGCGGGTTCGATAAAGTAGCCGCCCTCGGGTTCTTCGGGTGGCACGGCGCCCGAGAGAAGCGTCGCGCCTTCTTCAAGGCCGAGCTTCAGATAAGAACGAACCTTCCGATACTGCGCGAGAGACGAGAGCGGCCCGACGGCCGTCTTTTCGTCCGTCGGATCGCCGGTCTTGTAGGTGGGAATCTGACGAAGGAGTTCCTTGACGACGCGGTCGAACTCCGCTTCCGGGACGAGAAGGCGCGAGAGCGCCGTGCACGTCTGGCCCGCGTTGAGGAAGATCGAATCGAAGAGCTTCTTGACGGCGGGCTCGAGGTTGTCGATTCCGGGAAGAAATACGAAGGGAGACTTCCCGCCCAATTCCAGATGCGGACGCTTGAGCGTGGCGAGCCCCTTTTGACCGAGCATGGAGCCGACCGAGGTCGAACCCGTAAAGCTCACCATGTCCACGTCGGGATGCGTGGCGAGACGGTCGCCGAGACTTCTGCCGCGCCCCGAGACGAGGTTGAAGACCCCCGGCGGCAGACCCGCCGCCTCAAAGGCTTCGGCAAGGAAGTAGGCGGTGAGCGGCGTATGCTGACTCGCCTTCAGAATACAGGTATTCCCCATCAGAAGAGCGGGCGGCACTTTCTGCACGCCCTGGCCCAACGGATAGTTCCAGGGCGTGATGCAGGCGACCACGCCGACGGGTTCCCGCGTGCAGGTGGACTCGGGAAAGTCGTAGTGATCGGGAAGCTTCTCGGCGAGGTCCGTAAAGGAGACGATTCGTGCGATCGGGTAGTTGACGTGTAGATTGCGCGTGAAGGTGACCGGAGCGCCGAGCTCCTTCACTTCAAGCTCCGTGATTTCGTCGGCATGCGCCTTGAGCCAGTCGATCACGCGGCGCATGAGCGCGACGCGCTCGGCCATCGGAACTTGTGCCCAGGCGGGCTGCGCCGCCTTGGCGGCGGCAACGGCGCGGTCGACGTCCTCGACGGTGCCGTCGGGGACGGTCGCGAAGATCTCACGTGTCGCGGGGTTTTCAACTTCGATCTTGGCCTCGGAAGTGGACGGTATCCACTGACCGTTGATGTACTGACAATCGAAACGATGGGTCATGCAAATTCTCCTTTCGGTTCGAATCGGGTCGCCCGAAGATCAGGCGGCAAAGGTCCTCACGCCTTCGGCAAAGCGCCGGAGGATTTCTTCGAGACGTTCGGGCTGCGTAGCGGGATTGAGGCGGATCCACGCGCGGCCGTTGCCGCGGAACTGGCTTCCGGGCGAAACGACAAGGCCCGTCGTCCTGCGGATGTGCTCGACGAGCTTGTCTGCGTCGTCGGTCACGGCGGAACAGTCGACCCAGACGAGATAGGTGGCTTCGCGGTGCGTCGCCTTGAGCTGCGGCAGTTCCGCATGAATGAACGAAACGACGCGCTCCTTGTTGCGTGCGAGCACTTCGCGGACTTCCTCCACCCAGGCTTCGCCTTCGCCGTAGGCGGCTTCGGTCGCCTCGATCGCGATGGCGCTCGGGAAGCCCACCTGGTCGCGGTCCAGTCCCCAGAAGACGCGGTTGCGAAGCGCCGGGTTCGGAATCACGACGAAGGACGTGTTGATCCCGGGGATGTTGAAGGTCTTCGAGGGAGAGATCGTCACGATCGCGTTTTGCGCGCACTCTTCATTGACCGACGCGAAGGGCGTGTAGACCGAGCCAGGATCCGTGAGATCGCAGTGAATTTCGTCCGACACGACGGGAACGCCGTATTGTGCGGCGAGACGTCCGATTTCGGCGAGTTCTTCGCGCGTCCAGAGTTCACCCGTAGGATTGTGGGGGTTGCACAGAAGGAGGAGGGTGGTCGAGGATTCCTTGAGAGCCGCCTCCAGAACGGCGGGGTCGAAGCGATAGGCGCCGTTTTCAAATGCCAGCGGCGCTTCACGCACAACGCGGCCGTTCCATTCGATCGCATGGAAGAAGCAGTGGTAGACGGGCGTCATGACGACGACGCCGTCGCCCGGCGCCGTGAGGCTCTTCACGATCGAGTGGATCGAGGGCATCACGCCGGTCGCAAAGTGCATCCACTCGTGCCGCATCGTCCAGCCGTAACGGCGGGTCCACCAGGAGGCGACCGTCCCCAGGAGTGATTCGGGGATCCAGGAGTATCCGAAAATCCCCTTGCGGGCCTTCTCCATCACGGCTTTGGTGATCGCTGGCGCCGTCTGAAAATCCATGTCCGCCACCCAGGCGGGAAGTTCGTTTTCGGGCCCGTTCCACTTCATCGAATTGGTTCCGCGACGTTGCGTGAGCGTTGCAAAGTCGTACTGCATTGATTCTTCTCCTTGTTGTCGATTCCGACCGGGCGCCGAGCGTTTCTCGATGTCCAGAAATGATGCGACAAGTGTAGCGCCGTCAACGGCTTTCCATGGAGCGGCGTTGTGGCGACGCAAAAGATCGCAACCGCAGTCTTTCCGAGCGATTCCCTTGTTTCGAAAAGAGAGGTCTCTTCCGAGACGGGAACTTGTCGTACGGTCGGCGCAACGCACCCGTCCTTCTTCAAAGCCGTAATACGGTTGCAATGTTTACGTTGCGGCATAGTGTAAACGACAGTCCGTAGCCTTCCGTTATTCCGCATAGGGAAATCGATTGTTGTCAGAGAGGTCCGAAATCAATACAGTTATCCCGTGACCGTTGGGTCCGCATCATTTTTTCAAGGAGTAAAAGCCATGCGAATTTCCGCCCGCAATTGCCTCAAAGGCAAGATCGTCGTCATCAAGGAAGGTCCCGTCACCACGGAAGTGACCATTGAGACGGCGGCCGGCGAGAAAATCGTTTCTTCGATCACGACGAACTCCGCCAAGAACCTCGGCCTGAAGGTCGGCGACAAGGCCTACGCCGTCATCAAGGCCTCGAGCGTGATGGTTGCCGTCGACTGATCCCGATTCCTTCCAAAAGCGAGGGGCACAAACCGGATGGGGTTCGTGCCCCTCGTCATTTTTGGAAGCTTCCGCACAGACAGTTTCGTTCGGCAGACCGCCCAAAGTACGTGTGATGAAAGATCAGTCTCGTCCCCGAAACGCTCCGCAAGTCGGCATAATTGAGGTTCCCTCTTGATATGTTGCCGGGGCGTTTGCCCCGATCGTTCCGTACATCACTTCGAAAACTCCATGTCCATCGTCGCGCAACAGTTCAACGTACGTTCTCCGCAGATTCTTTTCCTTGCCATGTCCATGCTTCGTTTTGCCGCGAAGTACCCGAGGAAAGTAGGGGGAAACGGCATTCCCGTTCCCTGGCGAACGGGCTTCGCGCTCTTCGGGCCGCTCACCGTCTCGAAGACGATTCGCTCTTTGCGCGGTGTCTGGGCCTTGCCGTACGGACTGGAGGACGAATCTCTGGAATTGAGCGTCTTTACGCGTCAGTACAAACAGCCCGGTTTCTGGATTCCGGCGGAAAAGCAGGAAGAGTTCGGCGAGATGGACGAAAAGGAAATCTATGAATGGGAGCAAATCTCCCTGACGCCGAATCCGGAAATTCTCGCCGCCTGGGTGGGCACACTTCGCTCGGACGATCTGACGCCGCTCGAACTCTCGTTTTTCTTCGGCAACGAACGCAAAGTCTGGACGGCCTACGAGCTCACGCGGGAAGAATTCGAAGGAAAGCTCTCGCGTAAGACGATGGAGGAGATTCACGAGCTCTGGATCGAGCGAAGCAGTTCCTATTGATGACGCCGCGTTCGCGCTCCGGCGAAGCTTTTGTTGAAGGGCCGCGTTCCCGAGAGGAAGCGGCCTTTTTGCCGTTCCGACGGCAGAATAACTCTTCTTCAATCCATTAATACGGAAATTCATTGCAACACAGCCTATTCAAAACGACGTCTAAAAATGTAGGGAAGGGTGGTCGGCCGGAAATCAGCGCAGAGATCTTCGAGGGCGCAAAGCTTCGTTCCGACGACCGGCGCAAGGACGACGCGCCGTCGCGTCGACGACGTACGCATTGGAACGGACCGGACGGGACGCAAGAACCGTACGGCATTGGATGTCGGCCGTGAACGGACAAGAGAGAAACAGTCCGACGCAAACGGACCGTTCGTCAATCGAACCGCGTAAACGGCGCGGAACACGACACAAGAGGCAGCCGGAAACGGCGTATTCGCGGATCTCGTGGTGCGACGGATCCGGAGGCTGCCAAGTCCAAGACCGCGAACCCGCAGATCCGTCGAATTATGGGAAAAACCGAACGGCCCCGATCCGGAAATAACGAAGAAGACGTAAGACTCCTGTCGGTCGCACGGAAGACCCGCCGAAGAGTCGGGGCGTTGCGGGAGCCGAAGAATGAGAGAGATCGACGCGGGACGAAGATTCGACGAACCAAGCACGGGACAACGGTGTCAGGCGATCGAAAGATTCCCGAACGGACACTTAAAAAGCCGTAAACAAAATGCTGTGGATCGGATCCAGAAATCAGGCCCGATTTTACGTTCTTTGCTCGTTATTCTTCATAACTGCTATTATGTTGAATTAAATTTTTGGCTTTTTCGCCTTTGACCAGTCCCGGATTCTGTTCCCGCTTCATTCAGTATCCGTCGATCGTCAACCGACTTTTGAGCGTCGCAGGCAGCGGCCGCAACACGACCGGCAATGTCGCCAGCCTTTCGTGCAGTTTTCGGCGCTCCACCGAGGGTCTCCAATCGAAAAGCAACGTCTCAAACGGTTTCCAGAGCGCCACCCAACCCAACACCAGAAACCCTTCCGAGATCGTGTTCGTCAGCGTCGGATGTTCGGGAAAATCCGCGAGAACGCCGATGATCTGGCAGACGAGCATGAAGGCAAAGCCCCACGCCAAGGCGGACAACGAAGCCCCCATGGCGCGTTTTTCTTCTCGTTTGAGTTTCGCGAACCGAACGCTTCCGTAGATATTCAACACCTTGTTGAGTTTTTGTTCGAACCCCGGCTGAATTTGCTCCATCGGCAGATACACGACGATCCGCGCCTCTTCGTCTTTCGGAACCAGCTGCGCAACATCCTCGAGATATTCGAGTACCTCAGCGTTGAGTCTGCGGTACGGCAGCGGCAACGGAATCGTCGTCCCGCTCGCCTCCGAGACCGTTTCGAGAACCAACGGCAGTTCCCACACGCCGTCCGCACCGGTTTTGGGCACGTAGAACGACGCGTAGATCTCTTCGTTGAAATCGCTCTCGTGCTGGAACATCGCCCTCTCCTTCTTCTCAAAAACTTTAATAAGCCAATACGTTATTAAAGATTTCATTCGATTTCTTTAATAACCGGCATCAAACTCCGTACGGTCGGCGAGCCTTCAACTCAATGCCTTAGCTGGAGCGGTTCGGTATCTTTTCGCAGAACGGTCAGATACGGCTCGTATGAGAAGATACGGCTTCTTCTCCGTCCGGTGGTCTCGGTCAAAATCCCGGCTGCCATGAAGTCCTTCACGTATTTGGACGTGGTAGGGAAACTCCAACCCAACTCCTCGGCGGTCCGACCGATTTCAATGATCGGCCTTTTCTCAAGATATTCCAAAAACGCGAGGCGCTTGGCGCGGCGGGCGGTTCCCGAACACCCGGCCAGAACGGCATTCGCGGACTTCGCTTTCACGTCACGAAGTTTTTCAATGGTATGCAAAGCGTCCTCTGCCGCTGCGTATGTGGCATGGAGAAAAAATTTCAGCCAGCTCTCGTAATCGCCCTTTTCCCGTACGTTCATCAGGGCGTCGTAGTATCGAGTTCGATTGAGTTTCAGGAAGTATGAGACGTAAAGATACGGTTCCGAGATTACGCCTTGCTCAAGCAAAAAGAGCAGAATCAAAAGCCGCCCGATTCGTCCGTTGCCGTCGGCAAAAGGATGGATCGTTTCAAATTGGTAGTAGATCAGGCCGGCGCGCAGCAGAGGATCCAGGTCGGATTCATCGTGAATGTAGCTTTCCAGAGCGTAGAGTCCCTCTGTCATGTCCTCGGGGTTCGGCGGGACATAGGAGGCCGACCGCAAGCCGCAGCCGGCAGGGCCGATCCAATTTTGCGTTGTCCTGAAGCTTCCCGGACTTTTCTCCGCGCCGCGGGCATGCGTGAGCAATACGCGGTGGGTTTCCTTCAAAAGGCGAAGGCTCAGCGGGAGACCGTTTGGGCTCTTGATTTGACCTATCGCGTAGAGTGCGGCTCGAACATTGTCGGACGCTTCCGCCACGTCGCGGTTGCCGTTCTCGTCGATGCTCGGATCAAGGATGTCGTCGAGCGTGGCCTGCGTTCCTTCGATTTGAGAGGAAAAAAGCGCCTCCTTTCGAACGTACATGGAAAGGAAAATCTCAACGTTCGGGATGTGCCGGGCCTCGGCCTGCAATGCGGCGAGCTTCTCGCGGGACAGGCTCAGAAGCTTCTGCATGTCCCGGTCCAACGCCACGGGAGGCACCGGCGGGAGGTCGGCCGGCACAAAAGAGGCGTATGCGAGTTTCCCGGTGAGATTGGTCCGCACCCGACCGGATCGCGTGGATTCGTGCTTCATCGGCATCAAAATCTTTAATAGGAATGATCGTTATTAAAGATTTTAGTCGATTTCTTTAATAACGTCCGTACGGGGTCGACTCTGACGCTGATCGGCAAGAAAGAACCGCCTCGAGCGTCCCCTCCTCCGCGTGTCTCTTCCGTGACGTCGCCGTCAACGCTTCGTGACAAAAATTCGTGCCGCTCAAATCTTATTCTCCTTACGGCAGTTGAGTTGCAAAGCTGTTTGCTTATGTCACGCCTTCTTCACGATCCTCTTCCCAGACTCGCTTCGAAACAGTGAAAGAACTTGTCTACGGAGCCGACCGTGATCCCCACGCTTTCCCCCGCCGTCTTCTCCACCCTTCCCGCGAGCAAACCCCGGATTCTGGTCGTAACGCTACGCGATCTCGGCGACGCGCTGCTTGCCGCCGCCCTCGGACCGGCGCTCAGTTTTCTTCGCCCCGACTCCGAGATCTGGCTTTTGACCTTTCGGCGAAACGCGTCGATTCTTGAAGGCATCCCGGGGCTCGACGGCGTGATCACGGTCGAGGACAAGCCGAATCTACCCGAACTTCTCTCGGATCTGCGCCGTCTCTGGAATCGCTTCGAATGGTCCCTCTGCAGGCTCACGAGCGACCGCGCCTTCTATTACGGTTACGCTGCCGGCAGGAAACAGGTCATGCACGAAACGCAAGACAGGCTGCGCAGAACGCTCTTCTCCAACCCGGTCGCGCTCGACGATTCCGCTCATCAGCTCGACCGACTTGCCGCCCTCCTCGCACCCGTCGCCGTGGAAACCGGGAAAAGCCTCCCGCCGTTCATCCTTACGCACCGTACGCCGCGTTGTCTGACGAGGATTCGGCGTGGTGCCGGGAAAATCCCTTCGTCGTCCTCCATTTGTCCGGGAAATGCTCCGACAAAGACATAAACCGGGAAGTCTGGCGGGCGGTTGCCAAAAGCGTCGTCGCGGAGGGCTTTCGCATTGCCTTCACGGGCGGCGGTTCCACAAAGGAGGAGGTGTTGATCAAGGACGCAACTTCGGAACTGCCGCCCGATTCATGGCGAAACTTCTCCGGAAAGCTTTCGTTCGGCCGCACGGGCGCCCTGCTTCGCCAAGCGTCTCTCTACGTTGGGGTCGACACGTCGGCGACCCACGTGGCGGCGGCCGTCGGCATCAAGACGATCGCGCTCTTAGCCCGGGTTCGATTTCGCGCTGGGGACCGGTTCCGAACCGAGGACATCGTCTCTACAGCGACATCGCGGTGTTGCAGCGTTCGAATTGCGTGACGATCCTGAAAAATCCTTCCATGGCCGACTGCCGTCAGTGTCGGCGTGGACATCTCACGCGATGCCCGCGATCGGCCGACGCCTCGTTGGCGTTGTGCCTTCAGACCTTTCCGACAGACGTCGTCGTCAACGAGGTTCATCGGCAGCTTGCGTGCGCCACAACCAACCAAGCTGCGGATTCCGTCGCCGCATAAGGAGGCCGCACTTCGCAGAGGGTTTCCGAGCGGGATCTTAAAGAATAAAACCGCGCCGTCCCTTCCATTCCTGGCGGTCGCGTCCAAAAGAAGGCGTTCGCTCTCCTTGGCCGAAACCTCCGAGAACGAACGCCTCCGGTGTCTCGGATGCAAAGCATACCGAGGACCTCACCGATCGTCATTTTCCCGCGTTTTTTCAACCGATGCAAATGATTGTCGATTGTGCTTCTCAATGAAGCCGATAGATCTCGGCTCCGCTTCTGTGCGTCAATATCTGACGTACCATCCGATTACGATCTTCTTACCGACAAGCAAGGAGATCACAAAAATGGCTGCGACTCGAAAGACACCAACGTTCAAGGATCCGTATTCTCCCCTCATTGAAACGTGGATTGCACGTCTGCTCCTCCAAAACGGATTGTGGCGCCAGATCAAACTTCGCAACTGCATGGTGACCGAAGACATCACGACCTCCGTCGTCGTCCGTTCTCTCGTCTTGAACATCACCGAAGTCTTTTCCGACCGCAAGGCCAAGGCCTTTCTGAAAGACGGCTCCGCCCCGTCGTTTCGAAAGTTCGTCGAAGAGTTCTTCCACTGCGATGAAGAAGACGCCCGGGAGTACATCAAAGGCTCGCGTTCGGCCGGCGCCCGGATCCGAGACGATGACGGTTCGGAAGCCGAAATCGTTCCCCCGCTCGCCCAATCCGAGCGCGGCGAGTTTCTCAAGGCCTTTCTCCATGACCACCGGCAGTACCTGGAATCCGGACAAATCCTCTTCAACCAAAGCAGAGTCGACAATCTGGGAAACTTCTGGCTCAAACTTCACGGACGCGGAACGCCCAAGGCCCTGACCGATTGGCTCGCCCGCCTCGAACGCGACTACGGGAACACCCCGGAAACCCGTTTCGATAAGGCGTTTCCGTCCTTCCTGCACAAGAACTTTTCCGTCGTCTCCGAAGCCTTTCTGCTCTCGCCCCTGATGGTGGAGGCGATTGCCTTTCTTCATCTTGCCGAAAAGTCGGAGGCGCTGCAGGCGGTGCTTGATCTCGACAACTCCTGTTATAAGACCTACTCACAGGGACTCGACACGATCGCCTGCGCACTCGACGTCAAACGTTCCGAAGTCGAAGCCCTCTTTGCGGACGACGGTCCGCTCGTCGCATCGGGACTCATTCTCTGCGTGACGGAGAGCGACCGCATCACCTTCGACTTTCTTGAGTTTAGCGGCTGCATTCCGTGGAATCGCTTCTTTGAACGTGAGCTCTCCGAAGAGGCGATCTTCGGCGACCTCGTCCGCGCGGCTCCGATGAGTGAACTCGGAAAAAAGGACTTTCGCCACCTTCCGCTCGTGGAAAGCACGCTGTTGCCGTACCTGCGCACCGCACTCGAAGAGAAGCGTACGGGCGTGAACGTTCTTCTCTACGGGCCGCCCGGGACGGGGAAGACGGAACTCTCGCGTCTGGTCGCGGATGAACTGGACGCCCATCTCTATGAAATCCAAACCGATGCGGACGAGGGACGTCTCAATTCCTGGCGCACCGCCTCCGTCTACCTGAAACGCAGCGGTCGTACGCTCCTCGCGCTCGACGAGGCGGAGGACGCCTTTTCGGAACGCATGTCCGCGCGCAAGGGCGATTCGGACAAATTCGTCAGCGTTTCGTACGGGAAACGCAAGGGCCGTCTGCACCACTGGCTCGAAACCTGTCCGGTGCCGACCTTCTGGATCACGAATTCGATTGACGAAATCGATCCCGCCACCGTCCGCCGCTTCGACATCGTGCTTGAAATGACCGGCCCCGACATGGAAGGCCGTCGCCGCTTCATACGGGACATGACGGCGCTTCGTCTGACGGACGAAGCGGAGGAACGGCTCGTGCAGACGAGTGCGCTTACGCCGGGCGTCATGGCCCGCGTCACCCGCGTCGTGGACACGGTGGGACCGTGGGGCGGGAAGCCGTCCGACGAGATGGTTCTCTCGCTCGTTTCCGAGACGCTGCGCGCTCAGCGCTTCGGCGACGTGGCGCCGGGCATCGGCATTCTGCCGGAAGTCTACGATCCGACGCTCATCACGTCCGAAATCCGTCCCGACGAACTCGTAAAGGGCATCGAAGGTGCGGGGTCCGCACGGCTTTGCCTCTACGGACCGCCCGGGACCGGAAAGACCGCCTTCGCCATGTGGGTTGCGCGGGAACTCGGACGTCCGCTTCTTCGCCGCACCTACGGGGATCTTGCGAGCTGCTGGGTGGGCGAAACGGAACAAAACATCGCGAAGGTCTTTCGGGAAGCGAAACGCGACAAAGCCGTTCTTTTGATCGACGAGGCGGATTCGTTCTTCCGCTCGCGCGAGATGAGCACCCGTTCTTGGGAAACGACGCAGGTGAACGAAATGCTCGCACGTCTCGAGGATTTCGACGGCGTCTTTTTCGCGACGACGAACCTGATGCGCGACTTCGACGAAGCGGCCATGCGGCGCTTCGACTGGAAGGTTTCCTTCGGGTTCCTTCTCCCCGAAGCCCGTCTGACGCTTGCGAAGCGCTACGCCGAGAAGTTCCGGCTTCCGTGGACGAAAAGCGCCGAAGCGCTTCTGGCGACGCTTGATAAGCTGACCCCCGGAGATTATTGCGCCGTCGCCCGCCAGGCGCGCTTCCGTCCGCTTTGCGACGCCGATGACCTGGTGGTGCGGCTCAAGGCCGAGGAAGAAGTGAAGACCGTCAACGGTCCCAGGAATACGATCGGTTTTGCCTGAACCATGACGTCCCGAAGAGGTCTCCTCAAGGATCCTCTTTCCATGGTCCTTCGCCTTTCCTTCCGACAAGGTCGGGCGGGAAGGCGTCAGTCGACTGCCGGCAAAGTCGGGAGGCTTTCCGGCACGTCCCTCTCGAAATCCAATCCCGGAAGGACGGGCTCGATCATCGGAGGCGACGCCCGATGGACCGACCGCTTCACCTTTGCCGCTTCAGGGGACGTTTCCTCGGGAAACTCAAAAAGCGTCGCCTGCACCGAGGCAGACTCGAAAGGTACGACGCAAGGTTCAGCAGCCTCGGTGCACACCGCCGGCGCCGGGTGACCGCACGCCGCCGCCCCCACCTGTTTCCTCCACGGGACGCTGCGGCAAGACGAAAGGAAAGTCTGCGAGCGGCGCAAGATCGTACCAAGCCGGGCGAAGGCGGTAATAAGACCCCCGCACTTCGTACAACTTGTGATTCCTCTTGAAGAACTGCGTGATCTTTTTCACGCCGATCCACTTGTTGGGGAAGGAACCCAGTCGTCGGCAGACGTAGAAACCAACCGCCTGAACAGGCGTTCATCCGTCCATCCGACAGTGCGCCCAGAGTTCCCCCAAAACCTTGTGATACGCAAGTTTTCGGATGTTGTCCGATCCCAAAGTCAACCTCTGGAAATCAACGGCTTTCCGTGCGTTCAGCTGCCGTGCGATTTCCTCCGTACGCTCCATGCACCACTTCTGCGTAGCTTGGTTTTCCGGCGGCACCGTCGAGATTGTCGATGCGTCCGCGATGCGTCCCGGGGCGGGCCCCGGGGAATCGGCGCAAACGACCGGTTCCCCTTCAAGATGGTGGTATCGCGTACAGGCGGCCTCAAGCGACGGCGCCCCGGCGCGGCCCGCGCCGATGACGACGAATCCCAACTCCCGAAGCCGCACGGCGAGCGGCGTGAAGTCGCTGTCCGCCGATATCAGGACGAATCCTTCCACGTTGCGGTCGAAGGCGAGTTCCATTGCATCGATCGTAAGCGCGATGTCCGTAGCGTTTTTCCCTTCACGTAGTCGAGTTGCTGTCGGGCGCCGAATCCGGTTCGACGGCAAAAATCCGACCACGGTGCGAGAGAAGGCTTCGACCAGTTGCCGAAAACCCGTCCCATGGTTACGTTGCCGTAGGCGGGAAGTCTCTTGAGGAAATTTTCGACGGGTGCGGGCGGTTGGTTGTCGCCGTCGATCTAGCACGAGGATGCGACAGAAACGGTCGCCCAAAAACGACGACTCGCGTCGGCGACTCTTGAAATTCGGCAAAATGCCCCCATATTTCTCCTTGTCATAGATGAAGGACGACGTGTCGTCCGATGAGGAGTAACAAACGAAAATGGCTGCCGAAGTCCATGGTTTTCAGACGGAAGTTTCGAAACTTCTGAAGCTTTTGGCCAATTCTCTTTATTCCAACAAGGAAGTGTTCCTGCGCGAGCTCGTCTCGAACGCTTCCGACGCAATCGACAAGCTGCGCTTTTTCGCCCTTACGAATCCGGACCTGACGAAGGACGATCCGGTCCTCCAAATCCGCGTGAAGGCCGACAAAGAAGCGGGGACGCTCACGGTGTCGGACAACGGCATCGGCATGACGCTTGAAGAGGCGAACCAGCACCTCGGCACGATCGCGAAGTCCGGCACCGAAGAGTTCCTCTCGAAGCTCTCGGGCGACGCCGCCAAGGACAGTCAGTTGATCGGTCAGTTCGGCGTGGGCTTTTACTCGGCCTTCGTCGTGGCCGACCGCGTTACGGTCGTGAGCCGCAGCGCGACGGCGGGCGCCGACGAAGCCGTCTGCTGGACGTCCGACGGCAACGGCACCTTTGAGTCCGAACCCGCCCACCGCGACGCGCGCGGCACCGACGTGATCCTGCACCTCAAGGACGAAGACAAGTCCTTCCTTGACGAGTGGACTCTTCGCAGCACGATCACGAAGTATTCCGACCACATCGCAACGCCGGTTTATCTCTGGACGAAGGCGCCCGAATCCGCCGACAAAAAGGAGGACGAAGTCGTCCCCGAAGGCGAATGGTCGCAGGTGAACGACGCCAAGGCCCTCTGGACGTTGGCCCCGAAGGACGTGACGGAAGAACAGTACAAGGCCTTCTACAAGCACCTTGCCCACGACTATTCGGATCCGCTCGCCTGGGCCCACAACCGCGTGGAAGGCGACCTCGAATACACGTCGCTTCTCTACCTCCCCTCGGAAGCGCCGTGGGATCTTTATAGCCGCGACCATCAGCAGGGTTTGAAGCTCTTCGTGCAGCGTGTCTTCATCATGGAAAAGGCGGACGCCTTCCTTCCGAACTACCTGCGTTTCGTTCGCGGTCTGATCGATACGAACGACCTTCCGCTCAACGTCTCGCGTGAACTCCTGCAGGAAAGCCGCGTCGTCTCGAAGTTGAAGCGCGCCGTGACGAAGCGTTCTCTCGACATGATCGAAAAACTCGCGGAAAACGGCGAAAAGTACCGCACCTTCTGGACGCAGTTCGGCCGCGTTCTGAAGGAAGGCGTCGTCGAAGACGCCTCGAACCGCGAAAAGATCGTGAAGCTTCTTCGTTTTGCCACGACGAAGGAACTCGGCACCGCCGAGGAGCCGGGGCTCGTCTCGCTTGCCGACTACGTCAAGCGCATGCCCGAAGGTCAGAAGAAGATCTACTACCTGATCGCCGGCAACCGCGACGGCGCGGTCAACTCGCCCTACCTTGAAGCTCTGAAGAAGAAGGACGTCGAAGTCATTCTCCTTTGGGACCGCATCGACGAGTGGATGATGTCGGAACTGCGCGAATTCGAGGGCCACGGCTTCGTGAGCGCGACCGCCGCCGACCTCGAACTCGGCGACCTCGCCGACAAGGAAGAGGAAAAGGCCAAGGAAGAAGCCGCCAAGGAAGCGGCCGACGACGTGGCTCGCCTCAAGAAGGTCCTCGGAGACAAAGTGAAGGACGTGCGCGTTTCGAACCGTTTGGTCGACAGCCCCTCCTGCGTCGTGGGCGATGCCGACCAGATGATGACGCCGCAGATGCGCCGCATGTTGGAGGCCGCCGGCCACGCTCTGCCCGAAGACAGCTACACGCTCGAAATCAATCCGCAGCATCCGCTCATCAAGCGGGCCTTTGCGGAAAAGGACGAAGCCCGCTTCGCCTCCTGGGCCGAAGTGATCTTCGACCAGGCGCTCCTTGCCGACCAGGGCACCCTGAAGGACCCGGCCGGGTTCGTGAAGCGCCTCAATGCGCTCCTCGTCGGCTGATCCTCCGAATCGCCCTCATCGAAAGCCCGGTCCCCGAAGGCCGGGCTTTCGCGTCTCTACGCAAATCGCCCTATTCCGAAAAGGAACGGCTCGTGCTAACTTGTCTGTCATGATGACGAACACGATCACACGCCCCGTTTGCGGTTATTACTATTACCCTCTCTTCCAATAGAGCGGGTTGGACGCGTTCGTCCCCAAAGATTCGAAACCGACCCGCGACTTGAGCGGGTTTTTCAGTTTTTGGGATCTGCGAAAAGTCGCGCAAGTCCTTTGATTCCCAATCCGGCCTCCTTCGGGAAGCCTCCATCGACCAGGAACCAGATCATGACGCACGACTTTCCTTCCTCTCTTTCTTCCTTCGCCTTTACGCGCCGCCGCTTTGCCGCTCTCTGCTGCGCCGCGCTCGTTACGGGCCTCACCGCAGGCTGCGACAAGCAGGCGACACCCGCCGCTTCGAGCGCCGCCGGCGCCGCCGACAAAATCCCCGTGGGGATTTGCGAACTCGTCGAACACGAAGCGCTCGACTTGTCCGTGAAGGGCTTTCTCGACGAACTCGCCGCCCGCGGCTTCAAGGACGGCGAGAAAATCGCTGTCGACCGTCAAAACGCCCAGGGCGATCAGGCGACGCTGCAGAACATCGGCGCGCGCTTCCTCTCCGAAAAGACTCAACTCATTTTCGCCGTCTCCACGCCCGCCACGCAGGCGATGGCGCGGGCGACCCGCGACATTCCGATCGTCGCGACGGCCGTGACGAGCTTTGAAGCGGCCAAGGTCGTGAAGACGAACGAGAAGCCCGGCACCAACGTCACGGGCGTCTCCAACATCGGCCCGATCGCGCGGCAGCTCGACCTTTTCCTCGCGCTTACCGGCAACGCCAAGACCGTGGGCGTCCTCTTCAACGCGGGCGAAGTGAATTCGGCCTTCCAGGTGGAAATCTTCAAAAAGGCCGCGGCCGCCAAGGGCGTGGAGGTCTTGGAAGCGACGGTCTCGTCCGTGAACGACATTCAGCAGGCGGTGACGAGCCTTTCGGGCAAGGTGGCGGGTCTCTGGTTCCCGACCGACAACGTTTTGGCGGCGGGCACGTCCATCCTCGCCAAGGCGGCCAAGGACGCCAAGATCCCGACGATTCCGGGCGACGAAGCCCTGATCCGCGGCGGCTGTCTCGCGACGATCGCCGTTGACTACTACACCCTCGGGCGCATGTCGGGCACGATGGCGGCCGACATTCTCGAAGGGAAATCGAAGCCCGCCGACATGGCGATTCAGACGCAGGACGCGCAAAAGCCCCTCATCAACCTCGCCACCGCCAAGGCGATCGGACTGACGATTCCCGAGGATATCCTCAAGAACGCCGCTGTCATCGAGAAGTGACGAAAGAAGAAAAGGACGTGCAAAGGACGGACCGCGTCTTCGCGCACGGTCCGCCTCAAAGAATGGAATTGCGCTCGGGACACGGCAGGTCCGATGAGACGGGCCTGCCGGTCTCGGCGACGCGGAGACGGCATGCGACGCCCCGGAATCGAGCCGGATGCGAAAGACGGAGAATCCCGTCCACATCCCCGTCGTCGACTTTGTCATTTTCAATCTCTCCGATAAAAAGGCGGATGACGTCCTTTCCGCCGAATCGCCCGTCTTTGCGGTAGTCTATCGATACACTACAGATAAGAATCTCTCTCAATAAATTTCCCGCATGCTCGATTCGCTTTTCCTCGACACTCTCTCGCACGCCTCCCCCGTCGCCGCGGCGGCGGGCGCCACGGGCTTCACCTTCTTCATGACGGCCGTGGGGGCGGCGGTCGTGCTCCTTCCCGGACGCGTGCACAACGCCTTCATGCAGACCGTCTCGCTCGGATTTGCCGCGGGGGTGATGGTGGCCGCGTCCGTCTGGTCGCTCCTCATCCCGGCGATGGACATGGTGGAGGCGCGCGGCGACTCTCCTCTCTTACCCGCCGTCGGCGGCTTTCTCATGGGCGTTTTCTTCATCTTTTCGCTCGACCGGCTGCTTCCGCACCTGCACCCGGGCGCCAAGGAGTCGGAAGGCCCGAAGACGAAACTGGCGCGCTCGACGCTTCTCTTTCTCGCCGTTACGCTTCACAACATCCCCGAAGGCATGTCCGTGGGGCTTTCGATCGGCATGGCCGCGGACGATCCGTCGCTTCTAGCGGGCGCCCTTGCATTGGCGCTCGGCATGGGGATTCAGAACATTCCGGAAGGCGCGGCCGTCGCCTTGCCCCTGATGCAGGACGGCATGCCCCGCTGGAAGGCCTTCCTTGCGGGATCCGTTTCCGGGCTCGCCGAACTCGTATTCGGCGTGCTCGCCGTGCTGCTCGTCGGCACGACCGGAGCGCTTCTGCCGTGGTTCCTAGCCTTTGCGGCGGGGGCCATGATCTACGTGGTCGTCGAGGAACTGATTCCGTCGGCGCATCTCACCGAACACTCCGACGCGGGGACGCTCTCGGTCGTCGCGGGGTTCGTCCTCATGATGGCCCTCGACGTCGGTCTCGGGTGAGTGTCATCCTACCTCCGATAGGATTCATGCCCGTACGATCGTTCTTCATTCGAACTCTTTCCGATCGGTCGAAGCTTTTTTAGGCTCTTTGTTTCTCCACTGATCTTTGCCCTGAGCGCGTCCACATCGCCGTTGAGTGCATCATTGACGCTACCCGTGGTCGTTAGAGACAAATCTTGGATCTGGTTGTTGACGACTTCGAAGTCCGTCGTATCCAGAGCAAGCGTAGCTTCCGTAGCGTCCAACGTTTCAATGTAGGAGGTGTCACCAAGACCAAGCGTCGCCTTCGTCAAAGTGAGCGAACCATTGCTGACGATGCCGCTGTTGAGAGTCGTCGTTCCGTCGGCAACCGTCAGTTTGCCTTCGTTCTGGATGTCGTTCGCTTCGCCGTTGGCGGTGTTGTCGAAGAAATTGTTGTCGCCCGTGTGGGCGTGCGCTACAGTTTCTGATAGTCAATCGGAAGTACTATTTCTTGCGAGAGGGCAGGTAGTCGAACCATTATCACCTCTCTGTGAGAAATGACTCGGCCCGGTGTTCCCGCACCGGGCCTTGTCGTATTCGCAATCGGCATTTCTGCCGGTCGCGGGCCTACAGGCCGAAGTCCCCATACAGGAACCTTGCGGCTGCAAAATTCGTTGGAAACCGAGTACCGGGGTTCTCCGAGATGATGGTGCAGGTTGGACGCCGCAGACGTTCTTTCTCGCGCACCGGTGTTCTGCGTCAGGCGAAACGGTACCTCCTGTGAGGCAACATAGAGGAGCCCCCGAGTCTTTTTGATATGGAAAACCAGAAATGCCGAAAGCCCCGTCCAATTATGCACTCTTTCAAAGATTCCAGGCGTTCGCGATCAAGAAAGGCAGGCTGAGAGGGGTTATGGCGATGGCTCATCTGTTGGCGCGAATCATCTTCTCGATCCTCGAAAGTCGCACTCCGTACCGCGAAGTCTCTTCAACGACGCTGAGAGACGTCAACGTCTAGAAAGTGACCGCTGCGATGACGACCGCGATCAGAACGGCCGGATTGACGCTCCGCGACGGCCTGCTTGTGGTTGAAAAGACCGGAGAAATTCTAGTAGACGTAGAAGATTGTGCCAGAGCCTAAAACATAGGCCTCTGAGCTAAATTCCTATACGTCAGGTCGTGCTTGAAGCTGCGAGTTTCAAGGCACTTCGTCCCTTTGCATCCGTTCCCTGGCCAGGACGCGCCTTCGACACCCGACTTTCATGAAAAAAAAGCGCAGGCGATCTGGGGGGACAAGGAAAACTGATCAGTGGCCAAGATCGCCGCGAAGCCTACGAGCTGATCAAGGAAGCTGTGAACAACGGCGCTTCGTTGCCGAAGGCATGTCAGTGCCTTGGGTTGACCGACCGTACCTTCCGCAACTGGCGCAAGCAGATTACTGAGGGCAAGGAACTCAAGGACGGTCGGCAGGATCGCTCCAACTTCAAGCCGCGCAACGCTTTGTCCGAGGAAGAGCGAAAGACTTTGATCGAGCGTTTGACGCGCCCCGACGTTGTCGACTTGAGTTACGCGCAAGCCTTCTGGACCCTGCTCGACAAGGGCGAGTACTACGGTTCGCTCTCGACAATCTACCGCGTGATGAAAGACGCGGGAGTCAATGCGCGACGCGACGGCACACGCCAGGGCGTAAAGCGTCACAAGCCGACCAGCTTCGAAGCAACGGGCCCCAATCAGGTGTGGATGTGGGATATCACCTATCTCCGGGACGCACGTTACAAAGGGAAGTTCTTCTACGCCTATGTCATAGTGGACGTCTTCAGCCGCCTTGCCGTGCACGCCAAGGTCTACGACGCAGACAACGCTGAATACGCCAGGACGTTTTTGAACGAGGCCATCCACAAGTACGGTATACGACCGCGCTCGTTGGTCGTTCACTCCGACAACGGAGCCTCCATGAAGGCCAATGAAACGAAGGCATTACTCGAGCAATGGGGCATCATCAGCTCCCACAGTCGGCCACGTGTCAGCAACGACAATCCTTACTCAGAGTCGTTCTTCCGATCGCTGAAGTACACTGGTCGTTACCCTCGCAAGGGATTTGAATCAATTGAGGTTGCTCAGCAGTGGCTCGAAGGTTACCTGTCGCGTTACAACGAACAGAGCTATCACAGCGGCGTCAACTGGGTCACTCCCAAGAGCCGCTTCGACGGGACCGATGAAGCCGTCTTGAAGGCTCGTAGCAGGTGGTTGAACGAGCACGTGAGCGTCACCCTGATCGCTGGATCAGGGGCCGCGTATGGGACTGCACGCCCTCTGGAAGCCAGTGGCTGAACCCGGACAAGCCCGACGCGCCCGAGACTGAATAGGGAGGGCCCTGCGCGCACGCAGAGCCCTCCCTATTCATGTTTTAAAAATATCCTGGTGTAGCGAAGCGTAGGGGCAAAGCCCCTGTACGAAGTTTTAATGGCTCAGAACAGTTGAACATTTTCGGAAAGATCGCTTGACAAATACCGCTACCGTTCAGGGGAACTTTCGACGCTTTTCAGCCCCTAGTCAGGAGCCCTTAAATAAAACTGCTTGCCCGATCGCTCAGAGATGGGGGTTTTGAAGAGCTTCCTAAAGAACGGTCACTTTCATTCTCGAGGAGGGAGACAGTGTTAATTATGGAGTTAGCAGAGAGTGCGGTGAAAAAAGAGATCCCGTAAAGACAACGGGATCTCTAAAAAAAGACTCTGTCAGAGAGGAAAATCAGACTCAGTTTGAAGCTCAGAACTTATGGGTCATACCGAGAGCAGCCATGTAGCGAGACGCGGTGGCTTCAACCTTATCGGTGTTGGTAAACATACCGTCACCGTGGGCCCAGGAGCCGAGCAGATAAACGTAGGTACGCTTGCTCAGGTCATAACGATACTTGCTCGCAACAACCCAGCGCGTGCCTGAAGTTTCCTTGTCGGCGGCGTGCGAGCCGTTCCATTTCGCATGAACCACCATGACCTTGGATCCAAGGCTACCGCCGAGGAACGGATGCTTGATGCCGAGCATGAAGGCATCGGCGTCAAGAGCGGAGCCGCTGTTCTTCACGTCGGCTGTCGAGAACATGTCGGAGGCCTTGTAGACGGACTTGCCGCCGCCGATCTGACGATTGTCCCAGACGTGCTGGTAGGCAGCATAGATGCGCGTGGAACCCCAGACCTGTTTGCTCGCCGTAAAGAGGAGGTTGTGCCCCTTCTTTGAATCCGAGCTGGAAGTCGTCGTTGCGTTGCCGTAATCGGTCATGGTGTATATCGTGCCCATGGTCAGGTCGCCGTTCTTATAGCGAAGAGCGAGCTGATAGAGATGATCTTCGTCGGCCCAGTCATTCTTTTCCGCCCCGTTCGAATAGAGAGCAAGGAACGTCAGATTGGGATTGATGTCACCTTGATAGACGATCGCGTTGCTTACCTGACCGGTTGTCGTGAAAGCGCCGCTCATAGCCGCATCATGCCAGTTGGTGCCGCATGGATTGATGCTCATCTTACCGATCTGACCGTAGGTACCGATACCCGTGAAGAACGTACCGAGGCGGCCGAAAGTCACTTCTCCCCAACTGCCGCCGACGGTCAGCGACGATTCGCGGTTGAAGATGGATCCGTTCACGGCTAATTCGCCAGTATCGGCAGAGTAGCCGTTTTCAAGCTTGAAGCGGACGAAATGACCGTTGCCGATGTCTTCCTTGCCGGTGAGACCGAGCTTGGGGGAGCTGTCGTTGGATGCGTACATAGAAGCCTGACCGTTTTGGCCCTTAGCCTTTATGTAGGAAACACTGTTGTCGATCGAACCGTAGAACTCTACGTTGGCGGCGTGTGCGAACGTGACTGCACCGAGAGCGGCGATGGAGGCAGCAATTTTCTTCAGATGCATGGTGTGTTCTCTCTGTTATTTCTTCCAACCGAAAAATTCCGTAGTGGTATCCCAGGCGACCTGCTGCAGGAATTTGGCTGTTTCAGGTTCCACAGGGTCGACTCCGTAGAAATTGAGGCCGACAGGCGTGCGATGGAACATAGTGGCGTAGAGCACGCAACCGGCGAGATAAGTACCGATCGCCGACGGATGGAAATGGTCTGGGCGATAAAGCTTCAGTTTGGGGTTCAGACGCAGTGCCTCGGCAAATGCGAGTCCGGCGGGGACTACCATGATGTTGTTTTCATTGGCCGCAGTCGTCGTGGCATCCGCAAGTTGCTTCGTCATTTCCGGTTTGCCTTCCCAGGCCCAGGTCATCATGACCATCGGCTTGATACCGATAGCAGTCAGATCGACGGTATGACGCTCGAGCGCCTGCTTAAAGGTGTCCTTTCGCATGGGATCAATCGGTCCCTTGCTGTTGTCCTGCAGAACAACGACGTCAAACACCTTTTCCTTCGTAAAGTCGAAGCGTTTGATTTTGCCGCCGTCCTTATGGTCGACATAAGTTGAAGCGATACCGGTCGGGCGAACGAGATCCCATACATTGAACCAACCGAGGTCCGCACCGCCAATGGTCACCATACGATTGCGGCGGATTTTCTGTCCGTCTGCGCGTGCAAGACGGTTGATCATGTTGTGCATGCCACACGAGTAGAACGTGAACGAGTTACCCACGAGCATGTACGACTGAGGTGTGATTCCTAAATCAGTAACTGCCGGCTTAACGCTTGTCTCAAGTGCATCCGCTGACATCGTTGCTGCGAACAGCAGAGTCGCCGCAACTAATGCAAACTTTGTTTTCATAATGACTCCTACGCGGCTGAAGGTGTTTACCGCTTGAAGTCATTTTTAGATACCAAAGGAAACTTTTATAGAGTGTTTTGCGCAATGTAATTTTGCGTTTTTGACAATTTTAGGAGCGGCTTTCTTAAGGAATCTCTTCAAAAACTGTTGGCGGACGTCAAAAAAGAAAGATTTCGGTCAGGCGAATCTGAAACGCGGACAAGTGGATTGAAACGGATACAGACCGAACAACACTGAAAAATATTCTGGTTTTCCCTGATTGAAGACTAAAACGCCAAGTACTTCACGGTACGCATGTTTCTCCCGAGAGGTGCATTCTGAAACTGATGCCCGTTCTAAGGCGGACAGGCTTTTTGAAACACCTTAGGGAGTTTTCCATGACATTGTTAAGTGCGCAGGCCAAGCGGATTCAGCGCCTGCACCGAGAGACAAATCAGTCCTATCGACAGATAGCCGCAAGCGTCGGTTGTTCGGTCGCCACGGCATACCGTTACGCTTCCGATCCAAAACGAGCAACAACAGCGCGCTACGCCTGACCGAGCCAACAGGCTTCAATCCGTTGATCGCGATGCCTTTCTCCATTTGCTCCTGACCAGTCGCAGCAACAGTGAGGTTGTTGCTCGCGTGCTCTGTGAGTTTCCTCAGGAATACGGGTTACCGCAGGGGTTTACGGTATCCTCGCGTACGGTCCGTCGATTCATAAGGAGCGATTTTGCTGCATATGCAAAGCGCTCTCAGCCGGTTCCGATCGGTGACGCCCATTACGAGCCCGGCGCTCAGGTACAGATTGATTTCGTCCTCACGAAATTTCAATTCGCCGGCGACGATTTCCTGACCAAAGTCCCTCTCTTCGAGGCGGTTTTCCCCTGGTCTCACAAGGCCTATGTCCGCGTATGTCCGGACATGAAACAAGTGTCCTGGTTCCGAAGCATTTTAGGGTGCATTGCCCGATGCGGATGCCCGAGCACACTTCTTATGGACAATGATCGTGGCCTTGTAACCCAACCCAAACGGCGCGATCGTCCTGCGCAATTCAATGATTCGCTGGTATGGCTGTTGCGCGAGGTCGGCATCTCGCCGAGAGTTTGCCGCCCGGCCAGACCCGAGACCAAGGGGGTTGTGGAGAGATTCGGTCGCACGCTAAAGGAGAACGCCATTCCATACATTCAGTCGCGACCGGATTTGAAAATCTCGACCCCTGCCGCTTTACAAGAGGCGTTGAATGAGTGGTTGGTTCGTATCTATCAGAAAAACAAATACGTACGCGGCGACACGAAGCCGGTATTTGTCAAGCGCTCTTTTCGAACGGCACGTTGGGACTTTATTTCCGCGGCGATACGGTGACGATCGACGCCAAAGCCCTCAACGTAACCGTCATTTCGGGACAGGACTACACGGCGCAAATCGAAACGGCGCCGGGAACTCGAGGCGGTCGCTGAATGAAGCGACCGCCTGTTTTTAAGCTCCCGATCGGATCTTTATCTCAGAAACAAGATTTCTTCGCGAGCGTCTTCACATAGATGTCGGCGAGGTCTTCTCGCGCAAAGGGCACGGCGTCGCGCTTAAACTGCTTGGTGCCCGTAGCGAGAACGTTTTCGACGAGCCACTCGACGTCGTCCGGCGCAAAGCCCCAGGCCGAAGCGTCAAGGTCGAGCACGCTGCAGGCCTTCTCGAGGTTTGCGAGCGCGACGAGAAAGTCCTCGGGACGTTCCGCACAGGGGTGACCGAGGCACTTCGCCATCGTGACGAAGCGCTCGAGCGAGGCGCCCTTTTCGATCATCTTCCCGAAGTAGTGAAGCGAGAGGAGAATGAGGCCCGCGCCGTGGGGAAGTTCCGTGTGCAGGGCCGAGAGGCTGTGCTCGAGCGCGTGCTGGCTCGTCAGACCGCCCGTCACCATGACGAGCCCCGAGAGCGTGCTGGCAAACGCCACCTTGGAGCGCGCTTCGAGGTTCGATCCGTCGCGAACCGCAACGGGAAGATGCGCGGCGAGAAGCCGCACGGATTCCTTCGCAAAGACGTCCGACATCGGCGTCGCGACGCCCGAGACATAGCCCTCGACGGCGTGGAAGAGCGCGTCAAAACCCTGATAGGCCGTGTAGGCGGGAGGAACCGTAAGCATGAGTTCCGGGTCCACGACGCCCACAGTCGGGAAAAGACGCGGATCGCCGAAGCCCAGCTTTTCCTTCGTGACGTGGTTCGTGATGACGCCGCCCGCGTCCACTTCGGAACCCGTCCCGGCGGTCGTCGTGACGGCGATCAAGGGAAGCGGATCGTTCGCGAAAGCCTTCTTTCCGCCCGTGCCGGCCTGTGCGTAATCCCAAAGGGTTCCGACGTTTGTCGCCATGGCGGCCATGAGTTTGGCCGCGTCCATGACGGAGCCGCCGCCCACGGCGAGAAGCGCGCCGCAGCCGTTTTCACGAGCGGCCTCGGCCCCCTTCATGACGGTTTCATCCGAAGGATTGGGCTCGACCGACGGGAAGGCGACGAATTCGACTCCTTCGCGCGCGAGCATGGCCTCCACCTTGGCGAGCGTGCCGTTTCGCCGGAGACTTCCTCCGACGCCCGTGACGAGCAGCACCTTGCGCGCGGGGATGTCTTTCCCGGAGAGCTGCGAGAGCGAGCCCGCGCCGAATAGAATGCGGGTGGGCGTAAACGCGGCGAATCCTTTCATGTGTTTCTCCTTGCAGAGCCCGTCAGGGCTCAAACGGGGCGATTTCGTAGACGCCCTTTTCCAATTGATAGAGCGGGAACCAGTCGTGCTTGGCTTTTCTCAGGCCCGGCACGCCGAGGTCCTCTTCGCGGTTCAGCACCTTGACGGTTTCGGGCAGAGCCTTCGCGAGCGAATGCGCGAGATAGGGGTAGCCCCCTTCCACGTCGCGGCGGGACTTTTCGATGTGAACCGCGTAGGTGTCGGGGGTGACGAGGGCGCCGAGCGTGAGGCCGAAGATTTCGTCGCCCTCGACGAGCATCCCGCCCGTCACGCCGCACTCGTCCCATCGACAGAGGACGACGTCGAGGAACTTGCGCTCGAAAAAGAGCGTTTCATCGAGCGGTTGGTTCGCGTCGTACCACTCGGCGAGAAAGACCTTCCAACGCTCGAGTGTCTTGTCGTCGGGACTCTTTTCGAAATAAACGAACTTCGCTTCCGGGTGATTTCGCTCGAAGCGGCGGCAGAAGTTGCGTTTTTTCGCCATGGGGCGCCCCGCGAGCGTCGCGAAGGTCTCGCGGCTGTAGCAGTAGTCGTAGAGGTCTTCGTTCGTAAAGCACGTACCTTCGAGTCCGAGCTTTGCGAGAAGCTTTTCAACTTCGGACTTCACGCCCCCCAACTGGAGCGTGCGGCCGCGCGCGGCCTCAAATTCGGCGAGTTCCTTGAGAATCCCGCGGTAAAAATGCTTTTCTCCGTCGGTGAAGGGCGCATTGTCCGTGAGTCCTTCCTGAATCAAACGGTAGAAGGCTTCGCCGAGGAGGTAGTTGTCGCGAAAGACGAAGAGCGGCTTGCCGTTCGGAGCCGTGAGTTCGGCGACGCCGAGGTCACGCTCCCAGGAGCGTCCGCAGATGGCGGCGACCGTCATGCTGCAGTCGGCCATCGAGGTCTTGCAAAGCGACATGCGCCGCAGCGCCTCGAGCTCGGCCGAACGCCGCACGATGCAGTCCGTCGTGTAGGAGGTGAAACGTAGCGTCATGCCTCCTCCTTTTGGCGTTCGTCGCCGTAGACGGAGCGCCAGCGGCAGACGGCCTTGCAGTTCTTCTCGACGATGTCGAGAATGCGGCTGTGTTCGGCCAATTCCTCGGGACTCGGCTTCGGGACGCGAAGGGTCGACTGATCGTTCATCGGCACGGGCTCCGTGAGAAGGAGCGCGTCGACGTCGATCGCCTGCTGACCGCCCGTCATGGCGAGCCAGCACTCGGCGAGGATGAGCGAGTCAAGAAGTGCGCCGTGGAAGGTTCGGTCGATGTGGTTGAGTTCGTAGGTGCGGGCGAAGTTGTCAAGGGTCGGCGTGCGGCCGGGATGTTCGGCCTGATAGAGCGCCATCGTGTCGATCACGGCGGCGTAGTCTTCGATGTGCCCGCGGCCGATGCGCTCGAGCTCCATGTTGAGGAACTTCACGTCGAACTCGGCGTTGTGAATGAGGAGGACCTGCCCCTTGATCATGTTGATGAAGTCGTCGGCGATCTCTTCGAAGGTGGGCTTCGAGCGCAGGAATTCGTTCGTGATCCCGTGCACCTTCGTCACTTCTTCGTTCATGTCGAAGCCGGGATTGATGTAGCGCTGAAAGTGGCTCTCCTCCTTCGGATCGATTTCGCGCCGGTGGATGACAACGATGCCGATTTCAATGATGCGGTCGCCGTCTTCGATGCTCACGCCCGTCGTTTCCGTGTCGAGCGCAAGGCACGAGCCTTTGTGCACGTGAACGATTCGGTAGGCATCCTGTAGGGCTTTGGACATTCGTGTTGTCTCTTTCGTTCGTATATTGAGGAAAGAAGGATGATAGCACGCGCCCATCGTTCCCCGACGAATCCCGGTCCCGATCGGACGTTAGGTTTCATCGGCCCCGCTTCGGCCTCAGGCCGAACGCTCCAACGTGCGGAGCGCTTTTTTCGGCGTTCTCTGTCAGACGCCGCAGACGAGCGGGAGACGCCTCACGCTCGACGAGCGGATGCACGTCCGTCGGACGCCCTCCTTCGCGGCCTTCCCGAGTGAAGCGGCGAAGGCGCACCTCTTCCGGCGGTGAGTCCTGCACAATCTTGGCCCGACTCTCCGGCCGGACGATTTCTCGGATTCGTCGCCGAACGCCTCGCCGCCGACAATGCGGGCCCGATTCTTTGAAAGAACGTTAAGAAACCTCCCTCTCTTGCCCCGGCCGCACGATATCTTTTCAGAAATCAGGGAAAATCCCTTTTCCCTGAAAAACAAAAGACCACGGGGAGTTCCTTTTCCTTGTTTTCCCATTCCCGCAGTTTCTTCCCTCCTTAACACCGGCACCGCTATTCATATTTAGCATAACGAAATGCGTTCCCCGGCTCGGGTTTTCCAGATGGAGGGGGCGAAAATCAGAGCGTTATCCTTTGTTACAAAGCCGCTCCGTCAAGACACTCTACAAAACATCGATATCAGCGGGCGGCGACGTCGGGGCCCCTGGAAAAGCATCGGTCCCCGTCGAAAAGAAAACCAATCGGTGCGCTCCGTCACGCACGCCAACCATCCATCCAATCCGAAAGGAGACGACCATGACCCAACCGTTGTCGCTCTCGAGAAGAAACCTCCTCAAGGGTGTTCTCGCCTCGGGCACGCTCGGACTCTCGTCGGCCCCCGTTTTCGCGGCGGCCAAGGAAAGCGACGAGGTCTGGACGGGCTATACCATCTGCGACAGCTGCAACCACATGCCGATGTGCGGTCTGCAGTTCAAAGCCCGCGGCAATCACGTCATCAAGATTGAAAACTGGAAGGAGCATCCGAACAATTCGCTCTGCTCCAAGGGCATTTCGACGCTGCAGCGCCTCTACAACCCGAACCGCCTTCTCTATCCTCTGAAGCGCACGAACCCCAAGGGCTCGAAGGATCCGGGCTGGGTGCGCTGCTCCTGGGACGAAGCGATCAAGGCGATCGTGAAAAACCTTGCCGAAATCAAGGCGAAGTACGGTCCCGAAAAGGTGATGTTCTTCTGCGGCGACCCGAAGGAACCGCGTCCGCCCGTCATGCGCCTTGCGCGCTACTACGGCAGCCCCAACTACTGCTGCGAAAGTTCCGCCGCCTGCAACCTCGCCTACGTGCACGCCGAAGAACTCTCCTGGGGTCAGGAAATCGCCGGCGGCCCGAACCCGAAGGCCAAGTGCCTCCTCATCATGGGCAAGAACGGCTCCTGGGCCCAGCCCCACGGTTTCTTCCGCGGTCTGCTCGCACAGAAGGCCCGCGGCATGAAGCTGATCGTCGTCGACGTCCGCCGCACGAAGGTCGCCGAACAGGCCGACATTCATCTGCAGCCCTATCCGGGCACCGACGGCGCGCTCGCCTGGGGCATGATCCGCGTCCTCGTCAAGGAAGACCTCGTCGACCACGAATTCATCGACAAGTGGTGCGTCGGCTATGAAGAACTCGTGAAGTACTGCGAACGCTTCACGCCGGAATACGTCGAAAAGGAAACGGGCGTTCCGGCCGAAAAGATGGTCGCCGCCGCGCGCATGTTTGCCGACGGTCCCTCGGCGATGCAGCTTCCGGGTCAGTCGGTGCCGCATCAGCACAACGGCTGCAACAACGTGCGCGCCATGTCGCTTCTCATGGCCCTCACGGGCAACGCCGAGAAAGCCGGTGCGAGCTCGATCGCCAATTGGCCCAAGGACTACATCCGTTGGGACGAAGGCTACACGCGCACCTTCATCGACGAACCCTGGTTCCGTGAGGAAAAGCAGCGCAAGACCCGCATCGACCGCGAATTCGCTCCGATCTGGAATGAAATGCAGGTGCTCTGCAGCCCGAACAACCTCCCCGAAATGGTGAAGGAGGGCCGCATCCGCGCCTTCTGCGGCTGGGGCGCCAACCTTCTCATCTGGCCGAGCCCGCAGGAATACCAGGAAGCCGTGCGCAACATGGACTTCTCGTTCTCGACGGACTACTTCTACCGTGACGAAACGCATCACGACATGGACTTCGTCCTTCCTGCCGCGATGAACTTCGAACGCTACGCCCCCTTCGGCGTGCACGGCCGCAAGGTCTCGGCCCGCCGTCCGGTGAAGCCCCTGGGCGAAGCCTGGGAAGACTGGAAGATCTCCTGCACGATCGGTTCCGCCCTGATCGACGAAAAGCTCTTCTTCGGAGGCGATCCGGTGAAGGCCTGCGACTCGATCCTGAACGGCTGGGGCACCTCCTACGAAAAACAGGCGTCCACGCTCCCCGAAATCACGGTCTGCGAATTCTTCCCGCCGCAGGAAATGGCCAAGCACGAAAAGGGACTGCTGCGCTTTGACGGTAAACCCGGCTTCCGCACGCCCTCGGGCAAGGTCGAGCTCTTCTCGTCGATTCAGGCCAAGCACGGCCAGCCCGGTCTTCCGGAATACGTCGCGCCTCCGAAGCCCACGAAGGAATGGCCCTTCAAGCTCATCAACGGTACGCGCCGTCCCTACATCACGCACTCGAAGACCCGTGCGGACCAGCCGTACCTCCTCGAACTCGAACCCGAGTCGACCGTGAACATGCACCCGTCCGACTGCCAAAAGCTCGGCATCAAGGAAGGCGACCAAATCTGGATGGAATCCCCCTACTACAAGGGAAAGGTCCGCGCCCGCGTGCGCGCGACGATTCTTGCGCAGCCCGGCACCGTCGACGCCCAGTACGGGTGGCGAGGCGACCAGGAAACGCAGGTTCTCATCCCGCGCAAGAACTGGGACCCGATTTCTGGCTACCCCGCCTACAACGACGTCTGCATCAAAGTCACGAAAGCGTAAAGGAGACCCGTCATGTCACGATTCGGCATCATTGTTGAGGTGGATCGCTGCGTTGGGTGCCAAGCCTGCGCGATCGCCTGCAAGGAAGAAAACCAGGTTCCCCCCGGCGTCTTCTTCCTCAAAATTCTTCGTAGTGAAAACATCGAAGACAACGTCGTCAATTATTACCGTGCTTCCTGCCAGCACTGCGACAATCCCGCCTGCATGAAGATCTGCCCCGCCAAGGCGATCTCCAAGGGCCCGCACGGTGAAATTCTCGTCGACCAGAAAAAGTGCATCGGCTGCCACATGTGCGAGAAGGCCTGCCCCTACGGCGTGCCGGTCTTCCCGTCGGGCGTCACGAGCTACTACGGCGACAAGAAGCCTCTTTACGAACGTCCGCTCGAAGCGTGGACGACGCACCCGGCCGGCAAGGCCGCGCACTGCACGCTTTGCTCGCATCGTCTCGAAAAGGGTCAGCTCCCCGCCTGCGTGGAAGCCTGCGGCATCCATGCGATCACGCTCGTCGACTACGACAAGCCGACCGAAAAGACGAAGCCCCTCATTGAGAAGGCCGTCGCGATGAACGAAGCCGCCGGCACGCAGCCGAAGGTCCGCTACATCGCCAAGCACATGGATTGCAAGACCTTCAAGATGAAGCTTTGATCCCGCTCGGGCATGAGAGAGGAATCGGGGCCGAGCGCCCCGTCCTCTCCTCTTTCGGATTCACCCCCGTCACGGCAACGCGGCGGGGGTTTCCTTTTGGCGACGGCCGATCAGTGCGCGGCGAGCTTCAGGAGGACGATTCCGACGACGATGAAGGCGATGCCGGCAACGCGCATGAGGGACGCGGATTCTCCGAGAACGACGATCCCGACGAGCGCGGCGCCCACCGCTCCGATCCCGGTCCAGACCGCATAGGCCGTCCCGAGCGGAAGCGACTTCATGCCCTGCGAGAGGACGACGAAGCTCAGAATCATGAAGAAGACCGTCGCGAGGGACGGAAGAAGTTTCGTGAAGCCCTCGCTCGCCTTGAGCGAAAAAGACCAGACGACTTCGAGAATGCCGGCGATGAGAACGTATGCCCAGGCCATGATGGTTGTCTCCCTGCGGGGCCGTCCCCATTGATGTACGAACGGCTGCGCGGGTCGTCCCGCACGGCCGCTTCGGAGAGATTCTCTTTGCGCGACTCCGAAGCCCCCGAATGGTAACCGAAAATGCGAATCGCGGCGCTCCGGAACGACCTTTTCTTTTTTCGTCCGCTCTTCGTTTAGCGATCTGCAACAAAACCCTTCTATCTTCTTTACCGACCCGCGATTATGATGAGATCAACAGAGAGGGGACGCGGAACGCGCGTTCCGCCGTCTCCGACTTGTGATTCATCACCTTTGCATGACGCAAAAAAGGAGGCTTCATGACAAACCGCAGATCGCTCATTCTGGCGTTGACCGCCGCGGCCCTGACCCCGACCGTGACGTTCGCCGCCGAAGCCGGAGACATTTTCGGCGGCATTCTCCAAGGCATTAAGGACCGAAAAGAACGCGAGTGGTACGAGAAGAACCGCGACGAAGGACGTTGGGACGGCAAGTACTTCTGGGACCGTGAGGACGGGAAACGCTACACGCGCGACGAATGGCAAAAGGAACTTCGCTGGCGCTACGACGAAGAGCGCGCCGGCCGCGACTGGCGCGCCAAGCGCGACCGCAAAGCCAAACACGACAACCGTCGTGACGACCGCCGTGATCTTCGGCGCGATGACCGGCGCGACGATCGCCGTGATCTTCGGCGCGATGACCGGCGCGACGATCGACGCGACCGCCGTCCGGATCCGCGCCGCGACGATCGGCGTGACCGCCGGGATGATCGGCGGGACGACCGTCGCTGACGAACCCCTTCGCCCCGAAGTCGAACGCAGGACCTCGGGGCGAGGTTTTTCCGACATCTCCCGCAGAGAGGCGCCGGATGGCCGTCTTTCCCTTCCTTCGACAACGCAGCTCTCGGTCGGAAACCTCTCCTGAGAACCCATCTTCTCCTCTCCCGCACGAAAAAATCATTCTTCTTTGTTTCTGCGCAAATTACGCGCGTAATCCGAGACGGGAAAATCTCTCCTTGTAACGCCTGCGGGCTTTTGCAACCGAATGAGGAGACCCACCATCATGCAGACTTTTTCCCGACGCAGCTTCCTTTACGGGACGGGCGCGGCCTTCGCCGCCCTGTCCGTTCCCGGCGTTCTTCGGGCCGCCGCGGCCGACGTGACGCACACCCCCGTAGAAGTCTCGACGCCGCTCGGGCGCATTCGCGGACTCGAAGGGGACGGCATCCGCGTTTTTCGCGGCGTTCCTTTCGGAGAGGATCCCTACGTTGCCGAACGACGCTTTCTTGCGCCCTTGAAGGCAAAGCCCTGGACGGGCGTTCTGGACGCCACGAAGCCGGGCGCCATCCCCCTGCAGCCCGACCGCAAGACGCCCTCCATGATCGGCGGCGGCAACGCCCTCGTCCTCAACCTCTGGGCGCCCAAAGAGGCGAAGAACGCGCCCGTCATGGTGTGGATCCCCGGGGGCGGATCGACGCGCTGCGACAACAACGATCCGCGCTTTGACGGCACGGCCTTCGCCAAGGACGGAATCGTGCTCGTCGCGATCAACTACCGCGTCAACGTCGACGGCTTCCTGAAGCTCGAAGACGGCGACGCCGACAACGGCCTTCGCGACATGATCCTCGGGCTCGAATGGGTGCGGGACAACATCGCGGCCTTCGGGGGCGACCCGAAGTGCGTGACGGTCTTCGGACAGTCCGCCGGCGCGACGCACATCACGAGTCTTTTGGCTTCGCCCAAGACGAAAGGACTTTTCCGCCGCGCGATTCTCCAGAGTCCCTCGGCGATCGCTCAGTGGACGAACGAAGAAGAGGCCCGCACGGCGACGAAGCGCCTCGCGGACTTCTTCGGCGTCGCCCCCACGCGCGAAGGCTTCATGAGCCTCTCGAACGAGAAGCTCTTTACTTTCGGAAAGTTTGTCGGAAGCCTCGCCTCCGACCCCGAGTGGCTCGCCTTCTCGCACGGCAATTCGGCGCTCTTCAAACCCTACGTGGACGGGGAGGTGCTCAAGGCCAGGCCCGTGGACGCCCTGCTCGCGGGCGCCGCCGCGGGCGTGGAGGTCATCGTCGGATGCACGCGCGAGGAATGGCGAAACTATACGGTTCCTTCGGGCGCGATCGACAAGATCGGTCCCGAAGCGACGGAGCGCCTCGTGCGCGCGATGGGATGGGATGCAAAGCTCCTTGACCGCTATCGGGCGGCCGGACACGGTTCGACGCCGGGAGAGATCTTCACGCGCATTCAGGGGGATCTGATTTTCCGCATGCCAGCAAACCGTACGCTGGAAAATCTCTCGAAAGCGGGCAACAGGGTTTGGGCGTATTCCTTTGACTGGAAGAGTCCGGTCCTCGGGAAGTCCGGCAAGGCCCGGGGCGCCGCACACTCGAACGACGTGGCCTTCGTCTTCCATACGCTCGACTCCAAGCCCGCGATCGCCCTGAACGGCCCCTACGCACCGACGGCCCTGGCCGACGCCATGCACGGCGCCTGGGTGCGCTTTGCGAAGACCGGCAACCCCGGCTGGGCCCCGTTCGACACGAACCGACGCATGACGCGTCTCTTTGACGTGACGGTGAAGGACGTTTCGGATCCCTGGGCCTTTGAGCGCGAATGGATTCGCCTGCCGTAAGTTCGTACAGCCTTTTTTCAGAATGATGCGGGCGCGCCGTGTCCTGTGACGCGGCGCGCCCGATGCGTTCACACTGCGTCAAAAACGAAGGGAAGAGATTTCTCTCTCCTCCACCCGGGCTCGGAGAGACATGAAGGTTTGAGCGACCTTCATCAAGGATGAAGGAAAGCACGACCGGCATGTTCCGAAGCCGTCGTCGGCACACAGACGGAAAAAAGGGCTCGTCCCCTGTTAAGAACGAGCCCCGTAAGTTTCGAAGAACAGGTACCGCAGCACCAGACCAAGCTTTGGAACTGCAGCTCGATGCTCCGAGACGACCCCTCATCTCTTTTGGTGGAACACCGCGTCTTCCGTTGAGATGAACTTTACAGGATTCGCGAAGGGTTCTCAAGCGAATTTCAGAAAATTTTACGTTTTGGTTGAGGGTAAACCTCCCCCATAAAACCCCCTAATCCCTTCCTTAAGCCAACCTTAGGATTTGAAGACAATCTTTTCGCATCCTTAAAGGATGTTCTACTGTACTGCAACGAAAACGAGATCCTTACGCGATTCTTTCGGGAACTTTAAGAAAGTCTTCAGACTGCATGATCCTGACCAAGGGGCTACGTCATTTTGTAACAACATGTATCCATGATCTTCTCTCAATGAGGTTCTTCTTACCTCTTAAGCATGCCTTAAGCTGAGAATTCGTCTCATCAAGAACGATTAAAAAAGGAAATCGACCGGTTCAGCGGGATACGAAGCGCTCATCCACGCTCTTGCGGTCGATTGGCTCTCAGTCTTTTCCAGAGACAAAACGGCGAAGGATTCGCCCGAGAAGGAGTCCCGCAAGCGAGAGCGCCAGACCGACCGGCAGCATGATCCATTCGGGCGGCGTCCCGTGCGAAAAGGCGGCCATATTGGCGACGCGAAAGGTAAAAAAATCGCAGAGCATGTAACCCGCTGCCAAAGCGATCGGGAGCATCCGCAGCGACCGAAGGGACGGAGCATTCCATGCTGCTGCGGTCGAAATGCCGACGATCGCAGCGGGATGCAGAAGATAGAGGTGCAAAAGCGTGAACCCGAGCGCGTCGGAGGCGCTTCCAGAGCACCAGAAGGAGACTACGGAAAACGTCCAGACGGTCGGATAGGCGAGAAAAAGAGCCTTTTCCTTTCCGGTCATTTTCAATCTCCCTAAATGTCAGGCCGTCAATAAACGGTTCGGGCACTTTCGTCCGCCCGGCATTCGCGTCCGTGCGGATCGGAAACGTGCGGATGCCCAACCGGATGTGCGGCGTCGTTGCGCGCCGATCCGGCGCCGCGGAGTCGGCCGCTACAGAATACCTTTTGCGGATAAGGATGGGAAGCCGCACGGCGAAACGCCCCGGAACGCCAAACGTCGCTCTCTTGCGTGCGCCCTCTTCCAATCTCAATCGGTCGTCTCGCCGACGGATCGGAGCGCCGCCGACAAAAAACGGCCGCGAACCGAAGCCGCGACCGTTTTCCTCTCTCTTCCCTTCGGGCGTCACACCTGCGTGTAGGCGAAGAACGGCGCCGTATAGGAGGGACCGAGCCCGCCCGCCTTGTCCTTGAAGCCCGAAATCATCGTGCGGAACCACCGCCCTTCGATGAAGCACATCACCATCTGGGCGCGGGCGTCCTCGTTGAAGTGCATCGGAAGAAGCCCCGACTCCATCGCCGCGCGGTATTCGAGGCGAATCCGGGTCTCGAGCGTCTTGAGGAGTTCGAGCATGCGGCGGCGCAACTTCAGGTCCTCCATCAGCTGGTCCTGACAGAGAAGAATTCGGCAGAGACCGGGATTGGCGTCGACGAACTCGAGGAGCACGTTCACCATCTGCTGCACGTGCACGAGGGGCGACGTCGTCTTGTCGTCGCGGATCTTTCCGAAGAGGTCGAGAAGCGTCGTCTCGACGAAGTCCACCACAGACGAAAAGATCGCCGACTTGTTGCGGTAGTTGCGGTAGATCGCCGCCTCGCTGATGCCGACCTTCTCCGCGATGCGCGACATCGACACTTGCTTGTAGTCGTCCTCCTGGAGCATTTCCAGGACCACCTGCAGGATCTGCGTGCGGCGGTCGAGCTTCGTGCGTCGGACCAGTTTCTTGTAGACGGTCTTGCGTTCGCTCTTCTGAACGATCTCGTCGAGATCGGGGTACTGAACGGCGTTTTCGAGCATTTTGAGTTCCGGTGTTGTTCTTCTGACGGCGCCCCGAACAGGGCGCGAAACGGGAACATTCTACCGACTTGACCGCGTTTTGTGGGACCTGCGGGAGGGGGCGTTTTGGCGAAACGCATGTTTTGAAAACGCTTCGGCCGGCGCGCGGATGAAGCTTGAAAAGCCCGGCGAAACGGGAGGGAGCGGCGGCATCTGCAAAGAATCGTGTCGGCGGACAAATATCGAAACACCGCTTTACGTCACGATGCCGTGACGACGTTCCCCGCATGGGAAAACCGTGCTATCGTCTTTGTACAAGATCGGGGAGTGCATTCTCTCCATTGACAAATCCAGTCCCAAGAGAAGACGGAAAACAACCATGCGCAACAAAATTCTTCCCCTGACCCTTCTCATGAGCGCCGTGCTCGTCACCGGATGCGCCGCCAACGGCGGTCATCAGTACCGCGCCGACGTCTACAATCCGAGCGCCGTAAACCGCGCCCAGGAAGTACGGACGGTCGAGATCATCGCGATTCAGCCCGCTCAGGTCGTGGTCGACAATTCCGACAACCGCCGCGATTCGCAGGCGGTCGGGGCAATCCTCGGCGCCATCGCCGGCGCCGCGATCGGCAACCACGGCAACCACTCCACGTCCTCGCGCGTTTTGGGCGGCCTCGCCGGCGGCGCCGTGGGCGGCATCGCCGGCAGCGCGCTTTCCGACCGTCAGGAATACGTCAACGGCGTGCAGCTCGTTTATCGACTCCCCGACGGCCGCATGATGCAGTCGACCCAAGTGGGCGAAATGTGCGAATTCCGTACGGGCACGGCCATCATGGCTTCGGGCCGCAGCGGCGAAACCCGCATCCAGCCCAACAACCCCTACGGCTGCAACCGCTGATTTTGAAGATCGAGGAAAACCGCAATGGTGAAGAACATTCTTAAGACGGGAGGCGTCGTCCTCGCGGGCGCCGCATTGCTCGCGGGCTGCCAGTCGACCGAACCCACCCGCGCGCAGATGGACGCCGCGGCCTATCAGTCGATGCAGAACATCGAGGTCGTCCGTCAGACCGAAACCGCCTATCAGGAAAAACTCGAGAAGCAGGCGGCCGACGAAGCCGCCGCCAAGGCCAAGGCTGACCGCGCCCGCGCGAACGCCAACGCCAAGGCTTCGAAAGCCAGGGCCGAAAAGCAAAAGAAAATCGACGCCTACAACGCCCGCATGAAGGAAATCGAGCTCGAACTCAAGGAACTCGATCTTCTCGAGCGCCGCGCCGCATCGGAAAGCCGCACGCTCGAATCAAACGTGAAGGCCGAAAAGGCCCGCCAAGAGCTGGAACGTCTGAAAAACGAAGTCCGCGCCCTCGAAAACGAGGCGGCTCCGCACACGACGTCGCTTTGACTCTTCCCGCTTGCCGCAGAGTGCCGACACCCCTTCCCCGGGGCGTCGGCATTTTGTTTACCCGCCCCTCGCCCCCAAGGGTTTCGATCGGCTCGATAGTCTTCCTTTTTCGGCTGCCGTCCGATTTTGCGAATCGCTCTCAACATAAAGAGATTCGGAAACAAAGCTCGTCGACCTAGATCCTTCTTGCGCAAGGCCGAAGAGGCTTCTTCCCTTGCCCATATTTCTGAGAGTCATTCTCATCACGAATTTTTTGCAAAGCTTTTCCGAGAGGGCTTTGCGGGAAAAATCCGCCTTTCTTTTGCGGCAATACTCTCTACAATGTGGGCAACGCGAATACCCGCAACGATTAGAGGAGACCCGACGTTGACGAAACATCTGCACGCGGATCGGCGCGTACCGATCGACACCGACAATTTCGCGATCGAACGCATTGAAGAAAAGTGCGTTCTCTGCGGCCTCTGCAAGACCGTCTGCCGCGACTACATCGGCGTGGAGGGGCGCTACGACCTCGCGAAGACCGGCGACCGCGCGATCTGCATCAACTGCGGCCAGTGCGCGAATGTGTGTCCCGTAGACTCGATCGTCGAAAAGAGCGAAGTCGCGGCCGTGGAAGCCGCCCTTGCCGATCCGGAAGTCACGGTCGTTTTCTCGACCTCCCCCTCCGTGCGCGTGGGACTCGGCGAAGCCTTCGGACTCACGGACGGCACTTTCGTCGAAGGCCGCATGGTGGCCCTTCTGCGCGCGCTCGGCGCCGACTACGTACTCGACACGAACTTCGCCGCCGACCTCACGATCGTTGAGGAGGCAAGCGAATTGGTCGAGCGCATCGTGAAGAAAACGGCTCCCCTGCCGCAGTTCACGAGCTGCTGCCCCGCCTGGGTGCGATACGCCGAACTCTTCCACCCCGAAGTCCTTCCCCACATCTCGTCGGCGAAGAGCCCGATCGGAATGCAGGGCCCCGTCGTGAAGTCCTACTTCGCGGAAAAGAAGGGCTTGGATCCCAAGAAGATCTTCCACGTCGCGGTCACGCCCTGCACGGCGAAGAAGTATGAAATCCGCCGTCCGGAAATGAACGCCGCGGGCCGCCGCATCGGCTCGCCTGAAATGCGCGACACCGACGCCGTCATCACGACGCGCGAACTCGCCGCCTGGGCGAAAGCCCGAGCGATCGACTTCGCGGCGCTCGAACCCTGCGGCTTTGATCATCCGTTGGGTGAAGCCTCGGGCGCGGGCGTTATCTTCGGCAACACGGGCGGCGTCATGGAAGCCGCGCTTCGCACGACCTACCGCTACGTGACGGGCGAAGAAGCCCCCGCGGAACTCCTCTCCTTCACCCCGGTGCGCGGCCTCGAAGGCGACATGAAGGAGGCGACCGTGCGCATGGGCGACATCGACGTGCGCGTCGCCGTCCTCTACGGCACGGCCCGCGCGGGCGAACTTCTCGAACGTATGAAGAAGGAAGGCGGCCTTCCCTATCACTTCGTCGAAGTCATGACCTGTCCGGGCGGCTGCATCGGCGGGGGCGGTCAGCCCAAGCACATGGGCGACGCCGCGCAGAACGCCGCGCGCTCGGCCCGCATCGCGTCCCTTTACAAGCGCGACGGTGAACTCACGCTTCGCCGCTCGCACGAAAATCCCGAAATCCTGCGTCTCTACGAAGAGTTCTTCGGAGAACCCCTCTCCGAAACCGCTCACGAGATGCTTCACACTCACTACCACAACGCCTCTGGCGAATTAGGAGACTCTAAAATGTCGTATCGTTGCAAAGTTTGCGGCTACATCTATGAAGGCGACGAACTTCCCGCCGACTACATCTGCCCGCTCTGCCACAAGGACGCTTCCTTCTTTGAAGAAGTGAAGGCCGCTCCCGCCGCCTGCGGCAACAAGCTCGCCGGCACGAAGACCGAAGCCAACCTCAAGGCCGCCTTCGCCGGTGAAAGCCAGGCCCGCAACAAGTACACGTACTTCGCCGAAGTGGCCCGCCGCGAAGGCTACGAACAACTCGCCGAAATCTTCCTGACGACGGCCCGCAACGAACAGGAACACGCCCGCCTCTGGTTCGACGCGCTGGGCGGCATCCAGGGTACGGCCGCCAACCTCAAGGCCGCCGCCGAAGGCGAAAACTACGAATGGACCGACATGTACAAGACCTTTGCGGAAGAAGCCGAAGCCGAAGGCTTTACGGAAATCGCCGCGAAGTTCCGCCTGGTCGGCGACATCGAACGCGCCCACGAAGCCCGCTACCTCAAGCTTCTGAAGAACGTCGAAATGCAGCAGGTCTTCGAGAAGGCCGGCGAATGCATGTGGGAATGCCGCATCTGCGGTCACCTCGTCGTCGGCCGCAAGGCGCCGGAAGTCTGCCCCGTCTGCGGCTACTCCCAGGCCTACTTCGAAGTCCGCAAGGAAAACTATTGATCAAAAGCATAACGATCTCTCACGGCTCTGTGTCTGTGTGATTGTTTGACTTTAATTAAGATCGCCGCCCTTCCTGCGCAGAGGGGCGGCGATTGTTTATGAAAGTTCGTGAGCATTTGAGGACATAGGGGACCTCTTTTAGACCGATTTAAAGCCTACGCGCACGAGCCAGCCCCATCGCCGAAGAAGCCGTCGACTTTAAGCGGGTGAGTGACGCTGTGAACATGACCGCTTGCTCTATGCATGGCATTCGCCAATAATGCCTCTGGAGCATCCTGTACCTCATAGACGATCCCCTTGCCTCTGTATCAGTACTGTTATCGAGATAATGTCCCTTTTGAGTGGATCGGGTATGGAAGTTTGGAAATTCCATCGCCGTCGAGCCCATTCTGACCTTCAGTGATTTTCTTCTCTTTCTGCCTCCAAACTTCCCTGCAGATATCGGGTGTTCCGTATAACATATCTGCTGTTTAATGAACCCTCCTGTCTCCTGTCGTAAAGGAGGAAGGTTCATTGACAAAGTCTCTCTGTGAAGACGGCATGGTGCCCACAAACAATGGGTACTTTTAACAGAAGAGTTTCTCCTGCTTTTCCAACCTTACTAAGAAGTATTACATACATGTTTACCCCCCCCCTTCTTACACGTTCGCGTTCCCAGCGACAACTTCTATTCATCTCCCATAATTCAGCGACTAACGCATAACCGAGTCAAGATTCGCCCTTCGGTGATGGCTTTGTCCATCGTTCTGATGAATTTCAACTCATCTGTTGCTTTTGCGACTGAATTTGGCTCCATCGATCAAGACTTCTCTTTTGACAAAACTGAATTAACCTATTATTCGCCATCATCTGGTTCCGGTCACGGTCGCTTTACCGGTCTATTTTTCGCAGAGAATGAATTTTCATTCTTAGGTAAAAATATAAACTTAAACTCTCAATATCAATCAGCCACATCACACCTCTATTTATTCGTTTCCAATGGCGATGTTGGATCGATAACTTTCGACGCAACTAACTCCATCTCTTTAAAATTCTCCTCATCAGACGTAAATAACCCCAGTAATCGCGCTATTTTTCATGTCCATAATAATTCCGACACAAGATTATCAGCCGGCTCCGACGTTGAATTGACAGCCACCTACAGTGGCGGCGGAAGCATCCTATTCGGAACCCTAGTCGAAGAGGGAGGTCAGCTTGATGTTATAGCCAACAAAGGGGGGATTTCCCTTTCAGTTGACGCACAAAGCGGTTCCGCAAACTTTGGTTCCGTGAGCATGATACATACCCGAGGCGATTTGCAAACAAGCACTAGTACGATCCTTCGTGCCGAGAAGAACATTATTCTGTCAGCCTCTCAAACCGGTGGTTACGGCGCCGTTGATGGAATTTATACTACAGGGAATAAAACTGGTGAGAGTAAGGCTGAAATCACCTCGGTCAATGGGAACATTGTCTTATCAGTCTCTGGGGAAGATTCAAACTATAAAAATGATTCTTCAGCCTATACCGTATCTGCCATACAAAATAATGTCACATATTTAGAAGGGCAGACAATTTCGACTTCATTAAAAACAGAAGGAGTTGGAGATATCATTCTTTCTTCCATTGGTGATGACACATACTTTGCATACGGTATTCTCAATAACTATGGCAAGGTTTCTCTTATAGGCAACGAAAATAATGTTGTTCAAAGCAACCAGGATATTAGTTTAATTAAAATCTCTGCCGAATCAAAGCACAAACAAGCCACTGCAATTTATCAAGGAATCTATGGCGAAGAGACCGCCATACACGGTGATGCTATAGAAATAACTGCGCAAACGACCGGCACAAATGGGACATCCTATGCGCTACTTTCTCAGGGAGAATTGACCGATATTGATTCAAAGAGCTACGTTTCTTTTACGGCAACCTCTCTTACCGGTAATGCTTATGGAATTTATGCCTACAACAGCACAACAGACATTCAGATTGATGCTGTAAATAACATCTCGATTATTGCAAACTCCAATACCTCCAATCATTCCGACCCCGAAGAGCCTAGCGACAAATTCGGTTCCGGCATCGCCATTTACGGAACCAAAGCATCTTCTGTCGTACTTAATGCCGGTTTCCAAAATACTATTTTAGGTTCTGTATCTGCAATTGGATCAAACAGTACAGACAGCACACTAATTTCCCTTAGTGCTAAACAAAACGTTGTTGCTTCGTCCGCCACCATCGACGGTGCGGGGGATCTTAATGTTGACGAGAAATTTGATGGAAAGAGCATAATCTCCGCTCTTTATGCGGAAGGCAGCGATGCCGACATCAAACTAACCGGCCGCAACCAGATCTTGTCCTACGCGGATCATGAGAATCCTAACCAACTCGAACGCACCGTCTGGGCCTATGATGGCGCAGACATTTCTCTTGACGGTTGGACGCTGATCAGCACCGACAGCTACGACAAGAGTCCGAACAGCGCCGACGTAGCGATTGCCGCAGGTACGGCCGTCGGTCTCGATGAGACGGATTTCGGGGAAAATTATCCTACAAACGATGCCCAACTTTCGAAAGTTGAAATTCAGTACGAAAACGACGCCGGTGAATACAGCTCCATCTCAGGGGATATTCTCTCCGCCTATGCTGGCGTAGTGTCCGTCACGGCCAAGAATAGCGATTCTGGACTCAACGTTAACGGAAACCTCCTCGCCGGCAACGGAGGTACGCTTACGGTCGATCTCGGCAAAGGCGGCACAATCACCGGACGAACCGATGACTATGTCGATGCGGGGACGACGACAAACGGAAACGACCACGCAACGTTCTTCAATCCTGCCTTCAGTTCGACGATTTACCAAGGTGGAAAGGTTACGCTCAAGATGGGTGAAGGTTCGACGTGGAACGTTACGGGACAGAGTTGGCTCACGAATCTCACGGGGAACGGCGGCACCATTGTTCTCACCAATTCCGTTTCCGAGAGCTCCGGAGAAGATCTTTCTTCGCATGCGTTGCATATTCAGCACCTCGAAGGTCAACACGTGTTTGAAGTAAAGCTCAACGATGCCGATCACCTATTGAGCGACATGCTCTACGTCAATAATGTGGCACAAGGAGCCGAGCAACAAATTATCAGGATCGCCAGCCTCGAAGGCCTTGAAGAAATGCAACACAACGATCGCATCCGCTTTGCGACCGTGAACGCTTCCGAAGCCTCGCTTTCTTTCGTTTCTGAAGAGGATCTGGAGGTTGGCACCGCAACGCTCGGCAACCGCATGTCAAGGACACTGGTTCGCGATCAGGGATTCTTTGATGTCGGATTCCGTATTGAGAACGAAACGCGTGTCGACGATCAGACTGAAAACGACTACGACGGCGAAGAATTTTCAGAAACCAAGCCGGGCGAGGAGTACGTCGAAGACTACTACGGAAGCAACGAGGAGTCTCAGAACTGGTACCTCGTTCGCGACAAGAGTGGCGACTCGACGTCCGACGGCGGTGAAACCATTCTTGCCACGGCACGTGCTGCCTACTGGAACGCGGTGGAAATCGATCGTCTGAACAAGCGCCTCGGTGACGCCCGTCACGCCGACGGTGGTATAGACGGCTTCTGGGTGCGCGTACGCAACGACCGCATCGGCACTGATGCCGGAGTCGGCGATTTCCGCTCGCGCAACTACGCCTACCAGTTCGGATACGACCACACCAAGAAGGAAGACGACGGGAAGCGCCTCTTCGGCGCCGCGCTCGACTACATGGACGGCAATACGACCTACCGTGACGTCGAAGGCACGGGCGCAACCGATCGCTTCGGCGTCACCGCATACATGACGTGGCTCGGCGACGACGGCTGGTACTACGACCTCGTCGGCAAGTGGGGCGTTTTGTCGAACTCCTTCCGCATCACCTCGGACACGGGCGTCTATGTGGACGGCGACTACGACAACCACGTGCTTGGTGCGTCGTTTGAATTCGGCCGCAAGCTCACGAAGGAAAATTCACTCTGGTTCCTTGAACCGCAGGCTCAGATCCAGCACGTGATGGTAACGGAAGCTTCCTACAGCACGAACCAGGGAACACACGTTGATCAGGACAAGATCAACTCCACGATCACACGACTTGGCTTTCGCATCGGCCGCAACTTCGGTGAAAAGCAGAGTGGTCTCTTCTATGCGAAGGCCGACTGGCTGAAGGAATGGCACGGACACCAGGGAATCCGTGTGACCGACGTCACCACGGGGAACAGGGCCGCCGACGTTTCGATCGACAACAAGGGAAATTGGTTCGACGTGGGCCTCGGCGTGCAGTCGCCGATCACCGACAAGACCTATTTCTTCGTTGATGCGGAGTACGTCTTCGGCAACGACCTCGACAACACGTGGAACTTCAACGCCGGCCTGCGTTGGATGTTCCACTGATCCGACTCATTGTCGCCGCTGTAGTCGTGCGGTTCGACCTCGACATCCGCACGACTCTGCATCGAATAAACCATGCCCCGGGGTCTTTTGAAGGCCCTGCTCTTACGCGCAGTTTTCCCTTTAAAATCCGTTGCTTAGCAACAGATATCTATGAACTCTAAAAATCTCCTTTGTGCTCCAGTTGTGCGGGGCCCTATCTCAAAGGTCCCGGGCTTCTCTCTTCGAACCCTCGCAAGGTTGACGTTGATTCCAACGCAGCGCCGCGAACTTTGCGTGCTCCGAGTCCAACACACACAATCACTCCCTATAGCACGATCAAGCTTCTAGAGAACAGAACGGTCGAGAACGACGCACGAGCGTCGGAATCCTTAACGCCGTCATGCGCCCACCTGCCCGGGGTTGTGGACGGGCGTGCTCGTCGACGTCATGAGCGATTCGTCGGCGGACGTCTACTCATAGACGCGGTAGGTACCGCCAACCGAGAATTCACCTCTGGTTCCGCCCAAATCGTATCCACCGCATCGTGCTCCAACTTCACGCCGAGGTTGATGCGTTGGGACACCCCAAAAACCGCCATTGATCAACACTACATTTCCGGCCGACTCCGAACTTGTCAAAATCGAAAGGGGCCCCGAATGCCTTCACCCGAGTCCCCGTCCGACTTCCTTCAAAGGTTGTCGCTTCAGCGCCCCGACACCTTAATCGTGACGGTCTCCGACCCGCTCTTCACGATCGCGTCGAGCGTCTCGGGCGCTACCTCTCCCAGGATGAAGAGATCGTTCGACGCACGGAAGGGCACGCGAAAAACGCAGAGATTTCCCCAGGGCTCGTACACCGCGAACGTCCCGGGCTTCGGCGCTCCGTGATCGGCCTTTCCGGATAGGGAGAGCTCGGGCTTCACGTAGGCGATGCGCTCGTTTGACCCGAAATCTTCAAAAGTCACTTCCAGCGGCAGCCGCTCGAGCAGTGCCTGCGCCGCACCCGAGTCGTTCAAGGTGCCGGGATAGACCTTGCCGCCCACCACGAATTCAATCTCCGCGGCGCCCACGACGCCCATTACGCCCGCCAACGCAGCTCCGATCAGCGCTTTCTTCTTCGACATCATTTTCTCCCTTTGCAAAAAATCGACTCCTTCGAGTCCGATGAAGTCATGGTAGGCTCAGCGGACACTGCGGCGCCAATGCCGATTCCTCATCGACTTCCATACGTTTCGAGTATCGATCTTCTTCTCCGTCAATCCTTTTCAGACGGTAACGGCCGAAGGTTTTGGGCAAGAATTCGATACGAACGTTTTTCATTGAGCCGGCCAAGTTTCGTAGGATTAGGATGTACTCAATCCATCCGTTCTTCGAACCATGGCCCTTACGCGACGCAAAACGATTTCTCTACTCTTTGGCGGCACCCTTCTTGCGGGGACGGGCGGCGTTCTCGCGCGTGAAGACTTCGGCGGAGCGCCGAGCGGCCGCAGACTCGAACGGATTCTCGCAAGCCCGTACTGGCAGGACGGGGAATTCCGCAATCTCTATCCCTTGAAACCCCGTCCCACGGAGAAGTCCTTCGCGAGGAACATGGTCGACTTTCTTTTCCGCTCGAACGACGGGCGAAAGCCCTCGGGCGTCGTCCCGCACGTGAAGACAAGACTCGCGGACGTCGGGCAAAACGAACTCGTCTGGCTCGGGCACTCCGGGTACTTTTTGAGAGTGGAAGGCGTATCGATCCTTATCGATCCGGCCCTCACCTTCGCCGCGCCCGTGCCGGGCGTCGTGAAACCCTTTGCCGGGGCGGACGTGTTTTCGCCCGCAAATCTTCCCGCGGTCGATCTTCTTCTCATCACGCACGACCATTACGATCACCTCGACCTGCGCGTCATCCACGCGCTGAAGGGCCGCGTCGGGCGCGTCGTGACGGCCCTGGGCGTCGGAGCGCATTTCGAGCGCTGGGGATGGCCCGCCGACCTCATCACGGAATTGGAGTGGTGGGAGTCCGTGCAGCCGCTGCCGGGCGTCGAGATTACTTTCACGCCGTCACTTCACTTCTCGGGCCGCAGCCTCAAGCGGAATCAAACGCTCTGGGGCGGTTTCATGCTCGACGTAAAGGGCTGGCGCGGGTACTTTTCTGGCGACGGCGGGATCGGTCCGCACTTTGCGGACGTGGCCGAACGCTTTCCGAACATTCAGCTCGCCGCGCTCGAAGACGGTCAGTACAACGTCGACTGGGCGGACATTCACCTGATGCCCGACGACTGGGGCCGGGCGGCCCGCACGCTCAGGGCCGACTACACGATGCCCTGCCACAACGCGAAGTACGACCTCTCGGTGCACCGCTGGATCGATCCGCTCAATGCGGCGTACGACGAGGCCCGCAAAAACGACGTGCGGCTCGTTCTCCCCCGAATCGGCGAACGGCTCGCCTTGGCCGACCTCTCGGGGCACGAAGCCAAGTGGTGGCCGGAGAAGCCCTGACGATTTCCCGTCGAAAATCGGGGCGCCCCGAGGCGCCCCGACCGCTTTTCCGAGAGCGGCCGCTCCCTCAGACGTGATGAAGACGTGCGAGCACCCCCGTGAAGACCCGCCAGGCGAGAAGCATCGCGTCTTCGTCCTCCACGTCGAAGTCGGGACGATGGTGCCCCTTGTGGCGCGTTCCGAAACAGAAGAACCCGACCTTGCCGCCGAGGCTTCGCACGCGCTCGGCCAGGACCGCGCAGTCTTCGCTCCCGCGCTCCGTCGTGAAAACCGTCGCCTTGGTTTTGTCAGGCAAAGCTTTGGCCACGTCTTCGAGAATCGCAACAGCTTCCGGGTCGCAGACGTATCGGCAGGATTCGCCCGTCTTCACGACCTTTCCCTTAACGCCGTATACCTCGGCCATGCCGTGCACGATGCGGTGGACTTCGTCAGTGAGAAAGTCGTTCACTTCCTTCGTGGCGCCGCGGACTTCGAGTTCAAGCCTCCCGTGCGCCGCCACGACGTTCCGGCCCTCACCGGCTTCAATGCGTCCGATCGAAACGCGAGAGTCGCCGCCCGAGTGACGCGGCAAGCCCTGAATGCTCATCGCGGCCGCGCAGGCGGCAAGAAGCGCCGAGCGCCCCTTCTCGGGGTCCGACCCGGCGTGGGCGGGCGTTCCTTCGAAGAAGACGTCCATCTTGGTCGTTGCAAGATAGCCTTCCGTCAGAATCCCGATTTCGTCGGGACCGAATTCGCAGCCCACGTGCGAACCGAAAAGCCATCCGCAGTCGTCGACGACGCCGCTCTTCGCCATCGCGGCGGCCCCGCGCACACCCTCTTCCGCGGGCTGAAAGAGAAGCTTGACCGTGCCGGTCAGCTCGTTCGCGTGCGACGCAATCCAACGGGCGACACCCAAGCCCACAGCCGTGTGGGCGTCGTGCCCGCAGGCGTGACAGACGTTCGGGACGGGAGAGGCAAAGCCGAGTGCCGCGGGCCGATGCTCGGGCGACAAGGATTCGGTGACGCCTCGAAGCGCATCGATGTCAAAGCGCAACGCCGTAACCGGGCCGGGGCGTCCGGTCTTCCAGACGCCGACGCATCCGGTCAAATCGCCCATGCGGTCGAGAATTGTCGCATCGGCTCCTTCTTCGAGCGCCTTATTTCTCGCCGCCGCGAGGCGTTCCCCAACCACGCCCATGCGGGCGTCGGGGGCGATCACGTCCTCTCCCGTGAGAACCGCAAAGCCGAGGTTCTCAAGGACGCGAACGATCGCAGCGGTCGTGCGGAATTCGCACCAGCCTTCTTCGGGGTGCGCGTGAAAGTCGCGCCGTTGGGCGATCATGCCTTCAAGCGCTTCGGTTTCTTCCCGCGTCTTCGGAAACTGCATCGAAAATCTCCTCAAAGAAAAAGCGGAGCGCTTTTCCGTCCGTGAAAAAGGCTCCGCTCTTTTCAGTCACGAGTCACACTCGGAATCAGCCCACCCACTTGCGGGCGTTCCAGAACATGCGCATCCAGCCCGAGACGTCCGTCCATTCGGCCGGGTGCCACGAGAGCTGCACGGCGCGGTGGCTGCGTTCGGGGTGCGGCATGATGATCGTGAAGCGGCCGTCGTCTGTGGTGAACGAGGCGCGACCCTCGGCCGAACCGTTCGGATTGAAGGGATAGACCTCCGTCGGACGGCCCAGCGGATCGACGTAGCGCGCGGCCGTGCGGGCGAGCGCGGCGTCTTCGGGCGAGAGGAACTGCACGCGCCCTTCCCCGTGCGAAGTAACGATCGGAAGAACCGAACCCGCCATGCCTTCGAAGAAGATCGAGGGCGATTCGAGGAGTTCAAGATTCACCACGCGGGCTTCAAACTGTTCGGAGAGGTTGCGAACGAGCATCGGCCAGTGCGAGGCGCCCGGAATCAGGTCGCGAAGCTGGCTCATCATCTGGCAGCCGTTGCAGATGCCGATCCCGAAGGTGTCGTCGCGGTGGAAGAACGTGCGGAAGACTTCCGTCAGACGGTCGTTGTGAAGGACCGTCTTGGCCCAACCGCCGCCCGCACCGAGGACGTCACCGTAGGAGAAGCCGCCCGGGCAGGCGAGCCCCTTGAAACCCGCGAGTTCGATGCGGCCCGAAAGAAGGTCCGTCATGTGCACGTCGTAGGCGTCAAAGCCCGCGCGCAGGAAGGCGGCCGTCATTTCGTTCTGGCTGTTGACGCCTTCTTCGCGCAGCACCGCGACCTTCGGGCGAACGCCCGTGTTGATCATCGGAGTGGCCACGTTTTCGTTCACGTCGAAGGTCGTCTTCGCAAAGAGACCCGTGTCCGTCTTGTCGGCGATGCGGGCGAATTCCTGATCGGCGCAGGCCGGATTGTCGCGGCCGCGGGCGATCTGATGCGAGACCTCCGTCCAGGCGGTCTGCAGTTCTTCGCGCGTAAAGCACGCGTTCGGGCAGTCGTCGCTCGAAATCGTGAGAAGTTCCCCTTCCGTCACTTCGCCGATGAAGTGACAGAGGTGCGAGAGGCCTTCTTCGCACATCGCGGCGACGAGTTCTTCGACGCGGTCGGCGCGGACCTGAAGGACGGCGCCGAGTTCTTCGTTGAAGAGAACGTTCCAAAGGTCGGCGCCTTCGGCCTCAAGGAGACTCGAGAGATTGAGGCTCACGCCGAGGCGGCTGGCGAACATCATTTCGGCGAGCGTCGCGAAGAGGCCGCCGTCGGAACGGTCGTGATAGGCGAGAAGCGCACCCGAATCGGTCAGACGGCGCACCGTCACGAAGAAACGGGCGAGTTCGGCCGCGTTTTCGCAGTCCGGCGCCGTGTCGCCGAAGCGCTGCGTCACCTGCGCGAGAATCGAGCCGCCGAGACGGTTCTTCCCCGCACCGAGGTCCACGAGAACGAGGACCGAAGCGGGATCTCGCTTGAGTTCGGGGGTGAGCGTCTTCGAGACGTCTTCGACGGGCGCGGCGGCGGAGACGATGAGGCTCACCGGGGACGTGACGGACTTCTGTTCGCCCTCGGCTTCCCACTTGGTGCGCATCGAGAGCGAATCCTTGCCGACCGGAATCGAAATGCCGAGCGCGACCGAGAAATCGGACGCGGCCTTGACGGCGTCAAAGAGACGAGCGTCTTCGCCTTCGGCGCCGCAGGCGGCCATCCAGTTGGCGGAAAGCTTGATGCGGGGAAGCTTGGCGTCCGCGGCGGCCATGTTCGTGACCGCTTCGCCGATCGCAAGACGCGAAGCGGCGGCGGAATCGATGACGGCGACCGGCGTGCGTTCGCCCATCGACATCGCTTCGCCCTTCAAACCTTCGTAGTCGAGCGTCGTCACGCCGCAGTCGGCGACCGGGACCTGCCAGGGACCGACCATCTGGTCGCGCGCGACGAGACCGCCCACCGTGCGGTCGCCGATCGTGATGAGGAAGGATTTCGAGGCGACCGTCGGATGACGGAGAACGTCGAGCGCCGCCTTTTTGAAGTCAAGGCCTTCCGTCGTGAAGGGAGCGAGTTTCTTTTCGACGTGCTTGACGTCGCGGTGCATGCGCGGGGCCTTTCCGAGAAGGACTTCCATCGGCATGTCGACGCAGTCGGGTTCGGGGGCGTTCGTGAGCTTGAGGTGCGCTTCCTCGGTGATCGTGCCGAGCACCGCGAAGGGACAGCGTTCGCGCTCGCAGAAGGCCGTGAAGACTTCGAGCTTCGCGGGATCGAGCGCGATCACGTAGCGCTCCTGACTTTCGTTGCACCAGATTTCCAAGGGGCTCATGCCGGACTCTTCGACGGGAATCTTCGTCATGTCGAAGGTCGCGCCCTTCCCCGACAGGTCGGCGAGTTCGGGCATGGCGTTCGAGAGCCCGCCCGCACCGACGTCGTGAATGGCGAGAATCGGATTTTCCGCGCCCATTTCCCAGCAACGGTCGATCACTTCCTGCGCACGGCGTTCCATTTCGGGGTTGCCGCGCTGGACCGAGTCGAAGTCGAGCGCTTCGGAGTTGGCGCCCGTCGCCATCGAGCTCGCGGCGCCGCCGCCCAGACCGATGCGCATGCCCGGACCGCCGAGGACGATGAGAAGGCTGCCCGCAGGCGGGACTTCCTTCTTCGTCTGGTCGTCGCGGATGTTGCCGATGCCGCCCGCAAGCATGATGGGCTTGTGGTAGCCGTAGCGCGTTCCGCCGACGTTCGCCTCAAAGGCGCGGAAATAGCCGAGGATGTTGGGTCGGCCGAATTCGTTGTTGAAGGCGGCGCCGCCCAAGGGGCCGTCCGTCATGATGGAAAGCGGCGTCGCGATGCGCGAGGGCGCGCCGTAGAGGGCGTCGGTCTTTTCGCCCGTCACCGTGTCGGAGTCGTTTTCCCAGGACTGCGGGGCGTCGGCCAAGTGCAGCGCGGACGTCGTGAAGCCGCAGAGACCCGCCTTCGGGCGGGCGCCGCGGCCCGTGGCGCCTTCGTCGCGGATTTCGCCGCCCGAGCCCGTAGAGGCGCCCGGGAAGGGAGAAATCGCGGTCGGGTGGTTGTGCGTTTCCACCTTGAAGACCGTGTGCGTCATTTCGACGTTGCGTTCGTACTTGTCGCCAAAGACGCTGTCCGTGCCCGGACGCGGATAGAGACGGGCGGCTTCGGCCCCTTCGAAGATGGCCGCGTTGTCGGCGTAGGCCGTGACGGTACCCTGCGGCGCCATCTGGTGCGTGCGGCGGATCATGCCGAAGAGCGTTTCTTCGCGGTCTTCGCCGTCGATCGTCCAGCGGGCGTTGAAGATCTTGTGGCGGCAGTGTTCGGAATTGGCCTGCGCGAACATCATGAGTTCGACGTCGGTCGGATTGCGCCGGAGCTTCGTAAAGGCATCGACAAGATAGTCGATTTCGTCGTCGGAGAGCGCAAGACCCATCGAAACGTTCGCTTCTTCAAGCGCGGCGCGGCCGCCCGACACGATGTCGACCGTCGCCATGGGACGGCCTTCGAGCGTTTCAAAGAGCTTCGACGCGTCAAAGTCGACGGGCACGACCGATTCCGTCATGCGATCGTGGAGAACGGCGGCGAGCTTCGCGGCAAGTTCGTCCGAAACCGGAGCGGAGAGAGAGAGCGAGAAGATCGTGCCGCGCTCAACGCGGGCGACGCCCTGAATGCCGCAGTTCTTGACGATGTCGGAAGCCTTCGACGCCCAGGGAGAGATCGTGCCCAGACGCGGCACCACCATGAAGGCGAGGTCTTCGCGCACCGACACGGCGGGGTCGCCGTAGGTCAGAAGCGCTTCGAGTCGGCTGCGTTCGTCGTCGGTCAAAGCGCGTTCGGCGTGCACAAAATGCACGAAGCGGCCCGAGACCGCTTCGACAAGGGGAGTAACCTTACGCAAAGACGCGAGCGCACGGGCCGCGCGGAAGTCCGAAAGAGCCAAACCGCCCTTGAGTTCGAAAACCGTTCCGTTCTGTTGGTTCATTGCAAATGAATCCTCGTAATCCGGCCGATCGAGGAGATCCGGGCCGGGATAGGAGTTAAAGGAAAAAGGTTGCACGGGATTATATAAGCCGCGACGCCGAAAAATGGCCGCAGGCCTTGTGTTTCTTCTCGTTGCGGCGATTCTTTATCTTCTCTGAAAGCTACTTTGAGGCTGCAGCCTGAGGAAAGCATTCGCGGCGCCGAACTGCTTCGAGCGCCCCGAGTTCTTCACAGACATTTCCAGGCCGAAAAGCCTTTGTTCTCGACATCGAAAACAAGCGCCATACGAATCACCTGTTTCCCGGGGCTTTTCCTCCCGTAATGTTAAGTGACGTTAATGCGTGAACAATTCGGACGCATAAAACTGAACACGACTTCGGACATCGGACACGTAAAAGTGAACACGGCCCCTATTTGTCAGAATGTCTTTCCAGGAGCACTAAGCAATCTTGGAGACAAAAAAAAGCGCAGGCGATCTGGGGGGACAAGGAAAACTGATCAGTGACCAAGATCGCCGCGAAGCCTACGAGCTGATCACGGAAGCTGTGAACAACGGCGCTTCGTTGCCGAAGGCATGTCAGTGCCTTGGGTTG
>UQYG01000010.1 GCA_900545275.1 uncultured Sutterella sp. | reverse complement strand
ATGGACGAGGTTCATGAACTAATAAATAGCGTTATTTGACGAACGTTGTACTAGGATCCTTTTGGCGGAAAAACTCGAAAAAGAGGTAAAAAAGGTCGCGGACGCCCGATCTGCGCAGTTCGGGCGCACTTCGAACACGGTACAATGCATCGAATTGGGGCCGCTCGGGAGGCGTAGCGGTCGATCGAATAAAAAATCCTTTCGGACAGGAATCATGCTCGGACAAACGGAAATCGTCCTCTTGGTGTTGGTCGTCCTCGTGGTGGCGGTCTTTTTCATTTGGCGCTCCCGCCAACGCGTGCGCACGGCAAAGAAGACCGGCAAGATTCGCGGAGATTATGCGGTCGAAGACGTCCTGATGAAGTCGGGAGAAAAGGAGGCGCCGCGCAAGACCGAACCCACGCTCGCGCCCGAAGCGGAAGGAAAATCGATCTCTCCCGCCGCAGCGGCGGACGCCGCGCCCTCGGACATTCCGCCTGTCTACGACGTGATCGAAGAGGAAGAGGAACGCAAGCGCGCCGCCGAAGAGGCGGCCCGCGCGAACGCCGAAGAGGCCGATGCGTCGCCCGTTCCGACCGGCTCCGAATGGCCCGCCGTCGACACGGCGCTCGAATGGGTGCTCGATATTTCCGCGCCGGACAACACCACCTTCAAGATGGGCGGGCTCGACAGTCTGCGCCGCGAACTGCGCGCGCTCAATCTCAAGCTTCCGCTCTTTGTCTGGACGCGGAGCGCCGAAGACGGTCTCTACTACGAGTGTGACCGTCTGCAAAAGAGCGCCGATCACGTCGTGGTCGCCGTGGTGCTCGCCAACCGCGCGGCGCAGCTCGACGAGCTGACGGCGTCTTCGGTGCTGCAGGTCCTTGAAACGGTGGCTACTCAGTACGACATCAACGTGCGTCTTTCGCAGGAAATCCCCGAGGCCGTGGCGAGCGCGAAGACGTTGCGTCAGTTCATCCGGTACTACGACAACCGTCTCGAACTCGAAGTCGTGCCGCTCGATCCGAGCGTCGACTTCACGCTCGACGCCGTGGCGAAACTTGCCCTCGCGTCGGGATTCGAGCAAAACCGCGGAGGCTTCGAATACCGCGCGTCGGCCGAGAGCCTCGCGCCCGAGATCACGCTTTCGCTCACGGCCGCCGAAACGCGCGGTCTTCGCCTCTCGCTCGACCTTCCGCTTGTGCACGAAGGGCGCGGGGATTTTTCGACCTTCCTGCGCCTTGCAAACCATTTCTGCGGACATCTCCACGCGGCGCTTTCCGACTGCAACGGCAAGCCCATCGGCACGGCCGAGGCGATGTACATCGAAGAGGCTGCGAGAGAGAGAATGCGTGCCATGAAGAAGGCGGGCGTCGTCGCGGGGAGCGAGCGCGCACGGCTCCTCTTCTCGTCGGCGAGCTGACGAATCCGCCTCCCAAACTTCCGACCGGCCGAGAAACGATTTCGGCCGGTTTTTCGACTGCAGGGACACCGAATGCTCAAAACCCTTACGCCCGAAGAAGCTGAAGTCGCCGCGCGCATGCGGGCGATGGAAAAGGATCTCGACCGCTGGGCCTATGAATACTATGTTTTGGATACGCCCAGCGTGCCCGACGCCGAGTACGACCGGGTCTGGCAGGCCTTGGAAGCGCTCGAAGCCGAACACCCGGAGTTGAAGAGCCCCGTCTCTCCCACGACCCGCGTGGGAGGCGCCGTGCGCGAAGATTTGGGGAAGGTCGTCCACAAGATTCCGATGCTCTCGATTCACACGGAAACGGACGTTACGGCGGCGGGGGCCGCGGCCTTCGATCAGCGCGTGCGAAAGGCTCTCAACCTCGCCGACGACGATGCGCCCATTGAGTACGACTGTGAATTGAAATTCGACGGCCTTGCCGTGAACCTCCGCTATGAAAAGGGCTTTTTCGTCTCGGCCGCGACCCGCGGCGACGGGGTGACGGGCGAAGACGTGACGGCGAACGTGCGCACGATCCGATCGGTTCCGCTTTACCTCCCCGAAGGTGCGCCCGAAGTGCTCGAAGTGCGCGGAGAAGTCATCATGCACAAGAAGGACTTCGAAAAGTTGAACGCGCTTCGTGAAGCACGCGAAGAAAAAACCTTCGTCAATCCGCGCAACGCCGCAGCCGGCTCGCTTCGCCAGCTCGATCCGAGCGTGACGGCCGAGCGGGTGCTCCACTTTTACGCTTACAGTCTCGGCGAAGTGAGCGATCCCGACTTTGCGCCCACGCAGTCGGCGATGCTTGAACGTCTTGAAAAAATGGGCTTTCCCGTCGCGAAGTTCCGCCGCGTTGTAAAGGGCCCCGAAGCGCTCGCAGCCTTTCACGAGGCGGCCCTGGCCGAACGTCCTTCGCTTCCCTTTGAAATCGACGGCGTCGTCTACAAGGTGAACGACTTTGCGCTGCAGCGCGAACTCGGCTTTCTCTCGCGCGAGCCCCGTTGGGCGTGCGCGCACAAATATCCGCCCGAAGAGGCGCTTACGGTCCTCGAGGCGATCGACATTCAGGTGGGCCGCACGGGCAAGCTCACGCCCGTCGCGCGTCTTGCGCCCGTCTTCGTGGGCGGCGTCACCGTTTCGAACGCGACGCTTCACAACGAAGACCACATCGCCTCGCTCGATCTCGCGATCGGCGATACCGTCGTCGTGCGCCGAGCGGGAGACGTGATTCCCGAGATCGTGCGCACGATCCCCGAACGTCGCCCCGAAAACGCCGCTCGCTTCAAGATGCCAGAACGCTGTCCCGTCTGCGGCTCGGCCGTGATCCGGGACGAAGAGGAAAAGGACAGCCGCTGCACCGGGGGGCTTTACTGCGGAGCTCAGGTGAAGCTTAGCCTCGTGCACTACGCCTCGCGCCGCGCGGCGGGGATCGACGGACTCGGTGAAAAGGTGGTCGAGATGTTGGTCGACGAAGGGCTCGTGCGCACGCCCGCCGACCTCTACAAACTCACGGTCGAGGCGCTTACGCAGCCGATGACGACGCTTTCCGAAGGGGAAAAGCCAAAAAAGCGCATGGGTCCGAAGGCCGCGCAGAATCTCGTGGACAGCATCGAGCGCTCCAAGCACACGACGTTTGCGCGCTTTCTCTATTCGCTCGGCTGCCGCCACGTGGGCGAAGCCACGGCACTCGCGCTTGCTCAGCACTTCGGTACGCTCGCGAAGCTCGAGTCGGCCGAACTCGAAGAGCTCACCGCGATCGAGGACGTGGGCGGCGTCATCGCCGAGAGCGTCTTTGCGTTCTTCCGCGAACCCCACAACCGAGCCGTGATCGAGGAACTCGTCCGAGAAGGCGTCTCCTGGCCCGCCGTCGAACGGCGCACGAGCGAGCTCGCGGGAAAGACCTTCGTTCTGACGGGCACGCTCCCCACGATGACGCGAGACGAGGCCAAGGATCGTCTTCTCGCCGTGGGTGCCAAGGTTTCGGGTTCGGTAAGCAAAAAGACGGACTTCGTCGTGGCCGGGGCCGAAGCCGGATCCAAACTCACCAAGGCCGAGCAGCTCGGGATCCGCATTCTCGACGAGGCGGGCCTTCTCGCGATGCTCGCAAAGGCAGAGGGCGGGGCGGATCCCGTGCCGGCGGCGCCTGAAGAGACCGAGGTCGCTGCGGCCGAAAAGACGTCGGGGACGGACGAAAAAACTTCGTCCGAAGAACCCGAGCAACTGTCGCTGTTTTCCATTTGAGGAGAGAAGAACATGTACGCACTCATCGGCGGATCGGGATTTGAAGGAAACGACGTGATCCGAGTGACCGAAGAGGTCGAAATGACGACTCCCTACGGGGCGCCCTCGGCGCCGATCGTCTTCGGGACGCTGGGCGGCGTGGAGATCGCCTTTTTGCGCCGCCACGGCGTTCGGCATGAATATGCGCCGCACCGCGTGCCCTATCGGGCGAATCTTTGGGCTCTCTCGAAGCTGAAGCTCTCGGGCGTCATCGCCATCGGGACGGTGGGCGGCATCGCGCCCGCGCTCGGACCGGGGGCGCTCGCCGTGCCCGATCAGCTGATCGACTACACCTGGGGGCGGGAAGTGACCTACTTCGATTCGCCCGAAACGGGCGTTCGTCACGTCGACATGACCTGGCCCTTCGATCGTTCGCTCTCGCGCCGCCTTGTCATGGCCGCCGGACGCCTCGGCGTCGCCGTGGAGGAAAAGGGCGTCTACGCCGCCACGCAGGGGCCGCGCCTCGAGACCGCGGCCGAAGTCGAGCGCATGCGTCGCGACGGCGCCGACATGATCGGGATGACGCTCTATCCCGAGTGCGCGCTCGCGCGCGAGCTCGGTCTCTCCTACGCGGGGCTCTGCGTGAGCGTCAATCACGCGGCCGGCATGGGCGAGAGCGCCGAGTCGATCGACTTCGAGGGACTCAAGGACGCCGTCGCCAAGGCCGTGCTGCGCGCGGTCGACGTCGTGACGGAAGTCGTGCGCGACTGACCAACGGGTGTTGACCAAAAACGCAAAAAGGGCCCGCGGCGCAGAAGCCGCGGGCCCTTTCACCATTCAAGACCGATCAGGCCTTTTCGACCGGGATGGGAGGCGCCGTGAAGACGTCTTCCTCTTCCACGTGGAAGTCGGCCGTGGGAGCGTTGCGGGCCGCACGGCGGCGGCGCGAGGCCGCGCGGGCTTCCTCCTGTTTGGCGAAGACGCGGGCGTTGAAGGGACGGGTATGGAGCCCTTCGATGAGTTCGAGCATTTCAGGCGTGCCCGTGAGGGTCGCGAGCGAATACTTGTTGAGGTGCGCGTAAAAGGCGTCGGTAGCTTCCTGCGAAGCGCGCAGGAAATTGCAGGCGGGCTTCAGGGCGCATTCGGGGTTGTCGCACTGATTGATGGGGCGGTCTCCCTCGAGCGTGCGCACGATGTCGCCCACGAGGAGTTCATTGGCCGGACGCGCGAGCATCACGCCGCCTCCGCGACCGCGGTGCGCGGCGATCCAGCCCTGACGGGACATGAAGTTCACCACCTTGACGACATGGTGGCGCGACCAGTTGAAGCGGTGCGAAAGTTCCGCAACCGTTACCATGTTGCGGGGCTTTTCGTACGTGAGGTACATCAGCACCCGCATGCTCAGATCGGTGAATCGAGTGAATCGCATAAAGTTGCCGTTTAGCAGAATGGATGGAAAAAAGGGTCGGTGCGCGAAGCGCGCAGGGTTTATGACTTTTGTCTCTCTATTGTAAAGGAAAGATTTTTACGTCAATAGAGGGGATTTCATTGGAAAAAATTCTTTTTCCCGCCGTTCGGCTGAAAATTGCCTCAAAAAGTCGGGGGCGCCTGGAATAAAGATCCGCTTCCCGATGAAAAGGGCGCCCCGGCGGTTTTTCGGTGATGGTGCGACGGGCTTTGAGCTCGGACGCGGATTTCGGTGCGATAATGATCCGTCTTCCATTCAATCCCCTCAAAAGCGCAACCATGACTCTGAAAAGTGAAGTCCTCGCGAAGTTCGTCGTTGAAACGACCTTCGAATCCATTCCCACCGACATGGTGGAAAAGGCCAAGCGCCACATTCTCGATTCCGTCGGCGCCGGGATCGCCGGAGCCCGTTCCGTTGAAGTCGCACGCCTCATGGCGACGCTCGACATGGCGGGCGAAGGCTCGGGCCGCGCGGTGCTCTGGGGCGACGACCGCCGCCGCACGCCGCTCGTCGCGGCGCTCGTGAACGGCACGGCCGCGCACGCCTTCGAACTCGACGACACGGGCGGGTGCGACCACTCGGGCGCCGTCGTCGTGCCGGCCGTCTTCGCGGCCCTCACGCTCGTCGACCGCGTGATCACCGGGAAGGAACTCATCACGGCGGTGCTTCTCGGCTACGACGTGGCGCGTCGTGCTCTCGAAGCCTGCGGCGCCTACGAACCCCACAACGCGGCGGGCTTTCATTCGACGGGGACCTGCGGTCCCTTCGGCGCGGCCGCGGCCGCGGGCCGCATTCTGGGCCTCAACGTCGAACAGATGACGATGGCCTTGGGTCTTGCCTCCTCCTTCTCGGCGGGCCTTTGGGCGTGCGTTCACAACGGGGCGCAGAACAAGCGCCTTCACGCCGGTCATGCCGCGCAGGGCGGTCTCATGAGCGCGCTCCTCGCGAAAAACGGCTTCACGGGGCCCGATCAGATCTTTGAAGAGGTCTGGGGCGGCTTCAACAAGAGCTTCGCGCCCACGTCGAGCGTTCCGGAAGCATGGACCGCCGATTTGGGACACCCCTGGAAACTTCACCGCGTGTCGATCAAGCCGCATGCGAGCTGCCGCTCGACGCACTCCTCGATCGACGCCGTGCACGACATGATGCGCGACTTCCATTTCGCGGCAGACGACATCGAAGAGATCGAAGTTCTCATCAACCCCTTCGTCTACGGCATGTGCGGCGCCTACGACCGCAATCCGATGAACGCCGCGCAGCTTTCGATTCCCTACAGCGTCGCAGCCTTCCTTGTCTTCGGATCGGCGCAGCTGCCGAGCTTCTCGCGCACGAGCCGCGAAGATCCGCGCATCGAACCCATGATGCGCCGCATCAAGATGACGGTCGATGAAACGCAGAAGGACGACGACGAGCCGATCGTGCGCGTCACGCTCAAGGACCGCCGGCTCTTTTCGCTGCGTGTTCCGATGCCGCTCGGCGCCCCGACGAATCCCGTCTCGGACGAAGCGCTCCTGCAGAAGTTCCGCAGCGTCTCGATGATGTCGCTCTCCGCCGACACGGTCGATCGTCTCGCCGAACTCTTCCTCACGCTCGAAGACGTGGACGACGCCTCGGTCTTCCTGCCGCTTTTGGGGGACACGCCCGTGACGCGCGAACCCTTCGACGCCTGATTGCGAGTCATCCCGTACAAAAAATCCCGGTCCCTGCCGGGATTTTTCGCATTTTTTTCCCTCTGATCGTCTCGGATAAGCAAAATTACCGACTCCAAATCCGACGGAATTCAATACAATTTTCAAAAATCCATAATCTCCGCCGGACGCGGCTCTCCCCTTCGCCCGTTCGACGACATACTCTCAAAAGGACTCAACGATGGCTGATACGACCACTGCCAACGCACCGGCAGCCGACCCGACGGCATTGGAAAAGCCGGGGATCGGGGGCTACCTCTCCTTCATTCTTGCCATTGTCTTCTTCTCCGGGTTGTGCGAAACCAAGGAGTGGTGGGGCATTTTCGACTTTACGGTCGTCAACGGCAGCTTCGGGCAACTCGTTTCGAGCGTCAAGGATCAGGCGGGTGAACTCATCACCGCCACGTCGAGCTTCCGCGGCAAGGGCGGCTCGGGCGCCATCGACGGCTTCATGTTCGCCCTGACCCTGGTGCCGCCGATCATGTTCTCGGTGGCCATGATCACGGTCTTCGAATACTACGGCGCCATCCGCGCAGCCGGATACCTCCTCAACTTCGTGCTCCGTCCCCTCATGGGGCTTCCGGGCTACACGGCGCTTGCCCTCGTGGCTTCGTTGCAGTCGACCGACGCTGGCGCCGCGCTCACGCGCTCCCTGAAGGACGAAGGGCGCCTCACGGAAACCGAAGTGGAAATCTTCGCCGCCTTCCAGATGACGGCGGGCGCCGCGGTCGGGAACTTCCTCTCCTCGGGCGTCGTGATCTTTACGCTCGTCAACGCCGACAACCTGCCGGCCGTTCCTTCTTCGATCGGCATGTGCCTCGGCGTGATTCTCCTCGGGAAGCTATTCTCGGCCAACCTGATGCGCCTCCTTCTCATCCGCAAGTCCCTGCGTGAAAAGAAGAGCGCCGCCTAAGGCCCTCAGAACTTCGACAAAGCCGGAAGCCTCCGTTGCGGATCTTCCGGCTTTTTTGCGAACTTTTCAGGATTTCGATCATGTCCGACACTCTTTCCCGCCCGCTCATCCTCGTCACCACGGATCTGTTCGGCGATCCCGTGCGCGAAGGCATCCGCAGACAGTACCTCGACGCCGTGATCGAGGCCGGGGGCCTCCCGGTGCAGGTGCCCGTGGGACTCGACGAAGCGTCGATAGAAGCGCTTGTGGAAAGCGCTTCGGGGCTTCTTCTCACGGGCGGCGCCGACGTCGATCCGAAACGCTACGGCGAAGAAAAGTCCGAGCAGTGCGGGGAGATCCTCCCAGAACGCGACGAAGCGGAGTGTGCGCTCACCCGCACGGCGTTGCGCGAAGGACTTCCCGTCCTTGCGATCTGCCGGGGACTGCAGGTGCTGAACGTCGTCGCGGGCGGCACGCTCATCCAGGACATTCCCGAAGAGCTCGGCCTCCCCCTTACGGCCCACCGTCAGGAGGGCGACTACGTTGAAACCGTACACGAGGTTGAAATCGTTCCCGGCACGCTTCTCGCCTCGATCGTCGGGGAGGAGAATCTCGCCGTCAACACGAAGCACCATCAGGCCGTGAAGACGCCGGCTCCTTCCCTTCGGGGCGTCGCGAAGAGTCCCGACGGCGTCGTCGAGGCGCTCGAAGACCCCGCCTTTCCCTTCGTGCTCGGCGTGCAGTGGCACCCGGAAATGCTCGCGAAGACGATGTCCCGGCACAGGGCGCTCTTTGAAGCCTTCGTGCGGGCGGCCCGAGAAATTTGAGATCGAAAGAGACGGCGGAAAAGAGGGCTTCTTCAGGGCGCTGAAGGAGCCTCTTTTCAACCAATCGCAACTGTTTGCGGGCATATTGTCGACAAAAGCGATTATTTCTCCAAAGCTTGCGTTTCCTCAAAAAGAGAAGGGTGTTGTATCCGTTGGTAACCGTCTATCCGATTGATAGAATTTCCGTCAATTTGAATTCCGCACTCTCCTGCGGACCCAACTCTCCCTCATCGCCCTCCGGGGCGAAGCTCAATCTTTCTGGATAGACAAAAATGGATCCGATGTTCTGGTTACAGTTCCTCGTCGTGATGTTCTGCGTCGCGGTCGGGGGACGTTTGGGCGGCGTCGGCCTCGGCGCTGCCGGCGGCCTCGGCGTGTGCATCATGGTGCTTGTGCTCGGCGTGCAGCCGGGATCGCCCCCCGTCTCCGTTCTCCTCATCATCACCGCGGTGATCGCGTGTACGTCCGTGCTGCAGGGTGCGGGCGGTCTCGATCTTCTCGTTCGCCTCGCGGAAAAGCTCCTTCGCAAGTGGCCGCGCGCGATTACGTTTGTTGGTCCCTTCGTCTGCTCCTTCTTCGTGATGCTCGTCGGCACGGCCTACGTGGCCTTCGCCGTCTATCCGGTCGTCGCCGAAGTGGCCGCCTCCGCCAAGGTTCGTCCGGAGCGCGCCGTTTCGGCTTCGGTCATCTGCGCCGGGATCGGCGTGATGGCCTCTCCGATGTCGGCCGCCATGGCCGCCATGGTCGGGATCATGAGCACGCAGGGCGTCGCTTTCTGGCAGATCCTCGCCGTGTCGGTGCCGACCTTCCTGTGCGCCACCGCCTGTGCGGCGCTCTCCGTCTTCTGGCGCGGCAAGGAACTTGAAGACGATCCCGAATTCCAGCGTCGTCTCGCCAACGGCGACTACCAGTGGCTCGCGGGCGGTGAAATGACCGCGAACTTCAAGCCCGAACCCTATGCCAAGCTCTCCGTCACGATCTTCCTGATCGGCATCCTCTGCTCGATCCTGATCGGTTCCGTTCCGGGCCTGCGCCCCGAATGGACGGTGGGCGAAAAGGTTTCGCAGCTCCCGATCCCGTCGCTCATCCAGATGGTGATGCTCGCGACCGCCTTCGTGATCATTCTTCTGTGCCGCGTGCCCTCGCACAAGTTCGCTTCGGGCTCGGTCTTCCGCTCGGGCCTCATCGGCGTCGTGGGTGTCTTCGGCATCGCTTGGCTCACGGGCACCTTCTTCGATCAGCACACGAAGATGCTTTCCGACGTCTTCTCGTCGGCCGCTCAGGAAGCACCGTGGCTCTTCTGCATCGTCGCCTTCTGTCTTTCGACCGTGATCTTCTCGCCGACCGTCTCGACGACGATCATGATGCCGATCGGCCTCAAGCTCGGCCTCCCGCCCGAATTCCTCGTGGGCACCTGGGCCTGCTGCTACGGCGACTTCCTCGTCCCGGGCGGCGCGCAGATCGGCTGCACGGCTTTCGACCGCACGGGCACGACGAAGCTCGGCTCCTTCGTGATCAACCATTCCTATCTGCGTCCGGGCCTCGTCTTCGTGGTTTCGGGCACGGTGATCGGCTGGTGCTTCTCGAAGGTCGTCTTCTAAAGAAGTCGAAAATTCCGTTTTTCACGGCGCGGCGTCCTCTCGGCACCGCGCCGTTTCTTTCTTCAGGGGTTAACCCTTGGGGCGAAAAGGAAAGGAAAACCTCACCGCCGCAATAAATTTTCGGGAAACAGTTTTCGTAAAACCGAAAACAGAAACAAATGGAAACATTTAAATGGAGTGTTTTTTCGCTTAGGGTATACCTTATCAGTGAAATGTCCTATATACTTCGTTTGTCTGTTGAACGGGTTAACCCTTACAGCAGTCACCTCCAAGCATTGTGTTTTTCTCTCCTTTTCACAATGCCGAAGATGGTGGTCATTGGGCGGTGCCGGCTGGTCCCCGGCATTACCTGCCGTCAGAAGACAACTTCTGCGGTTCTCCTTTGTGGCAGTCGAGAAGGCGAGGGAGTTGGTCACTCCCGGTCTTTTCCCGGTCCGAGAGCGCCTTCGGGTGATAAAAATCAGTCGGTTCCTGATTCTCTTGATTGGGCTCGGTTGCTGGACGAGGCTCCCAGAGCGTTCGTCCGAGTGTTAGAGTGGGTCCCCTTCTCCCTGGTCCGGAGGAGGGGACTTTTTTTGTGCTCCGGCATCGTATGTGGCAAGAGTGCGGAAAAAGCGCCGATAATGTCGGCACATCCGATTCGGAGACCGTCATGCCGTCCCTTCGTCTTTTCCTCCCGCTCGCTCTGTCCGCATCGCTCCTCGTCTCGGGGTGTTCGCCCGTGCGCGTGAACGGCTCCTACCGCACCGCCGACGATCAGCTCTGCCTCGTCGTACCGAGGCACGTGCAGCCCGACATCCATGAAAAGCTCGTCGAGCTCCTTCGCAAAAAGAACTTCGACGTGATCGAGTATCCGAGCGACACCAAGCCGGGCGTCTGCCGGCAGACCCTCATCTACTCCTGGGACACGGAACAGTACTATCTCCCCGCCTACGTCAAGCAGCACGCGATCAATCTCGACCTCTACGTAGAAGGGCGAAAGTTCGCGAACGCAAGCTTCGATCCGCGTCGTCTCTACACGCCGCAGACGAAATTCATCCGCTTCTCGCGCTACCTCGCGCGGGTTCTCGACCGACTCTTCCCGGGCCGCACGCAGATCGGGGCGTAAAAGGGGGGCCTCCGGTGGGACGGCGGGACATCCAACGGTGGAGCCTTTTGCAAGGCTCGAAAAACTTCTGGATTTTCAGTAAAATTTCCCCCTTTCTGCGTTTTTCTCCCTTTCGTCCACCATGTCTGACACGAAACTCTGCAACCGCGTCGCCGGCGCCCTGGCCGGCATGGTTCTGGGCGACGCTTTCGGCGTTCCCGGAGAACTCTGGCCCCGCGCCAAGGTGCGCGAGCGCTTCGGCACGATCGACACCTTCCTCGACGGTCCCGAAGACAACATCGTCGCCTGCTACTTCAAGGCGGGCCACTACACGGACGACTCCGCCCAGGCCTTCGTGGTCCTCCATGCGCTACTCGACTACAAAACCGTTCCGCCCGTCCGCGTTCTCGCCGACCGCCTGATCGATTGGGTGAAGTCGATGAACGGATTCGAAATCAATCTCCTGGGACCGAGCTCGAAGGCGAGCCTTCTTGCGCACAGCGAAGGGCGCGATCCGTCGCCGCAGTTGAAGACCGCCCTTACGAACGGAGCCGCCATGCGCATCGCGCCCGTGGGGTGCATCGTGGGCGCCGACGATACGGAATTCCTCGCCGAGACGGTGGCGCGCATTTCCGTCGTGACCCACGGCACCGACGTGGCGCTGGCGGGCGCTTCGATGGTCGCGCAGGCGGTATCTTCGGCCGTCGCGGGTAAGACCTGGGACGAGATGGCCTCGGACGCTCTTCGCGCGCACGACTGCGCGCTCGTGAAGGGCGAGCCCACCTGGGCCGCCTCCATCGCGCGCCGCTTTGAACTCGCGCTTCGCGAAATGCCGAATCTCCCCGACGAAGAAAACTTCAGCCGTTGGGTCTACGACGTGCTCGGCACGGGCACCATGACGAGCGAATCCGTGAGCGCCGCGCTCGCAATCGCCTGGTACTGCCGAGAACCGATGCGCTGCGCGAAACTCTGCGCAAACCTCGGGGGCGACACCGACACGATCGGAGCGATGGCGACCGCCATCTGCGGCGCCGCGGTCGGGCTCGACGCCTTCGACCAAGACACCGTGCGTTACCTCGAAGAGACGAACGGGCTCGACTTCCGTGCGATGGCCGAGCGCATCGTCGCGCTTCGCGGCGAATTCCGACTCGGAGACGCCTGATGCGCATGCTCTCCGAAATTGTCGCGTCGCTCATTCCGAAGAAGAAGGCCTTTGTGATCGGCTCGGCCTTCGTCGACATGGTGATCAACGTGCACGAAATGCCGCACGCGGGCGCCGACGTCGAGGGCGAATACCGCAAGACCGTCGTGGGCGGCTGCTCGTTCAACGTGGCGGACGTCCTCCACAAGCTCGGTCTTCCCTTTGAGAGCTACATGCCCGTGGGCGAAGGGGAATTCTCCCGCATCGTCGAGAGGGCGCTCGCCGAGCGCAATTACCCCGTGTACCGTGAAACCGGGGCGGGTGACAACGGTTGGTGCCTCTCGATCGCCGACCATACGGGCGAGCGCACTTTCATCTCCATGTTCGGGCTCGAGCGCAAAATGCGCCCCGAGTGGTTCGATCGTTTTTCCTTCGCCGACTACGACTATCTTTACGTTTCAGGCTATCAGGCCGAGGGCGAGAACGGGGCCGTCCTTCTCGACGTTCTCTCGCGAAAGCGTCCCGACGCCCTCGTCGTCTTCGACCCGGGGCCCCGCGTGACGTCGATTCCCGCGGAGCGCCTCGAAGCCTTCGAGCGTCTCGGGTGCCTCTACACCGTGAACGCCCACGAAGCGCAGATCATGACCGAGACCGACACGCCCGAAGACGCGGCCTTGGCGCTCGCGCGCCGCTCGGGGAACCCCGCCGTCGTGACGGACGGGGCCCGCGGCGCGGTTCTCTCCCGCGCAAAGGACGGGGCCTTCGCGGCCGAACGGATTCCGGGCTTTGCGATCCGCCTCGTCGACACGATCGGCTCGGGCGACGCTCACACGGGCGGCGTCATCGCGGGTCTTCTCTGCGGACTTCCGATCGAAGAGGCCGTGCTTCTCGCGAATGCCGTCGCCGCGCACGTTTCGGCTTCGGAAGGCGCCGCGACGGCGCCCACGCGCGAAGAGCTCGCCCGCTACGAATAAAGAACAACGATTTTTTCCTTCAACAACCCAACGAGAAAATGTCCTCGCAAAATACGACAAGCAAAATCGAGACCAACGGCGTCAATCCGGTGCCCGACAGCGAACGCTACGGACGCCCCGTCGATCTCTTTCCGATTTGGTTTTCCTGGAACATTTCCATCTTCGGCATCACCTGCGGCATCTACGTCTTCGGGCTCGGGCTCTCCGTCTGGCAGGCGATGGCGGCGGGCGTGATCGGGTACTTTCTTTCGTGCTCCCTGGTCGGCATCCTCGCCGTGGGCGGGGTGCGGACGGGACTTCCCACGCTCGTGCAGTCGCGTTTTTGCTTCGGTTACCACGCCAACAAAATTCCGACCTTCTTCGGCTATGTCGCCAACATGGGCTGGAAGGTGACGATGCTCTCGATGGCGTCGACGACGCTCGCCGACCTCGTCAGCAAACTCGTTCCCGTCATGCAGACGGCCGCCGGGACGCCCTCGACGCCGTGCCTCTTCGGAAGTTTCGTCGCCGTCATCTTTCTCACGATGATCGGCGCCGTCTACGGCCACGGCGTCATTCTGCGCGTCGAAAAGCTCATCGCCTGGGTGACGGGGCTCTTCACGCTCGTCTACCTCTTCTTTTTCATTCCGCAGATCGACTTTTCGACTTTGAACGACGTTCCGTCGGGAAGCTTCGGGACCTTCTTGGGCGGCATCGTTCTCGCCATGACGATGGTGGGACTCGGCTTTCTCAACTACGGCGGAGACTACGCGCGCTACCTCCCGAGAAAGACTCCTGCGGGCGGTGTTATTTTCTGGACGACGGTCGGAATCGCGCTGCCGGTCTCGGTTCTCCTCATCCTCGGCGTGATGCTTTCGGCGGGCAATCCGGAACTCCTCGAAAAGGCTTCGCACGAGCCGCTCGCCGCGCTCACGGGCATTCTTCCCTTCTGGTTCTACGTGCCCTTCTCGGTCGTGATCATCATCTCGCTCGTGTCGGCTGGGATGACGGGCGTCTACAGTTCGGGTCTTGCGCTTCTCGCCCTGGGCGTGCCGATGACGCGCCTCGGGACGACGCTTCTCAACGCCGTCATGATCGCGCTCGGGTCCTTCTACCTCACCTTCGTGTCGGATTCGTTCCTCTCGACCTTCACGTCGTTTCTGGCGGCGATCTCCGTCATCATGGGCTCCTGGGGCGCCATTGAAATGGTCGACCTCGTGCGTCAGAAGCGTCTCGGCTGGGACGTAAAGATGGCGCTTCCTCCCTCCGAAGGGGGCCGCGGCTGCCGTTGGACGGCGACGCTTTCGCTCCTCGTCGCAAGTGTCGTGGGGCTCGGGACCATCACCTCGTCCGACCCCTACATCGGCTACGTGACGAGCTTCCTTCTCTCCGACGAAGCGAAGACGAGCGTCTTTGCGACCGCCAACATCGGCGTCGTCGCGGCGATGCTCACCGGCGGCCTTCTCTACGCCTTCCTCACCTTCGTCCTGCGTTCGGAACAATAAGAAGAGGGCTTTCCGCACAAAGCAAAGGCCGGCGAACACCGCGTTCGCCGGCCTTTGCCGTGTAAGGGACTCCATGAAAAGAAAACGCCCTTCCCGGGCGGAGAAGGGCGTCGAATCAAATGAACCCGTGGATCAGGCAAGGCCCGTGATGCGGTCGTCCACGACGTCGATGTTCATCGCGGCGGGGACCTTCGGAAGGCCGGGCATGCGCATGATGGAGCCCGTCGTCACGACGACGAAGCCCGCGCCCGCATTCAGAATCAGGCGCTGAACGGGAAGCGCAAAGCCCTTCGGGGCGCCGAGCGCCTTCGGGTCGGCCGTAAGCGAGAAGGGAGTCTTCGCGATGCAGACGGGAAGCTTTTCAAAGCCGAGATCGCAGATGCGCTTGTAGTCCTTCTTCGAAGCGTCCGACCATTCGACGGACCCCGCGCCGTAGACCTTCTTGGCGATCGCCTCGACCTTTTCGAGGACCGTGGCGTCGGGGTCGTAGGTGTGAACGAGGGGCTTGGGATCTTCGGCCGCTTCAACCACGGCCTTGGCCAATTCCTTCGCGCCTTCGCCGCCCTTGGCGAAGCCGTCGCAGACCGCGAAGCGGCAGCCGAGTTCGGCGACGCGGGCGCGGATCACTTCGATTTCTTCGTCGGTGTCGGTGTGGAAGTGGTTGAGCGAGACGACGACGTTCGGTCCGAAGTTCTTGAGGTTCTCAATGTGGGCGTCGAGGTTGACGAGGCCCTTCTTCAAGGCTTCGACATTGGGCTTGCCGATTTCGGGAAGCGGCACGCCGCCGTGCCACTTGAGGGCCTTCGTGGACGTGACGAGCACCACCGCGGCGGGGGCGAGCCCTGCGGCGCGGCACTTGATGTTGAAGAACTTTTCCGCTCCGAGGTCCGAGCCGAAGCCCGCTTCCGTGATGGCGTAGTCGCCGAGCTTCAGCGCCGCGCGCGTGGCGACGACGGAGTTGCAGCCGTGGGCGATGTTCGCAAAGGGGCCGCCGTGCACGAAGGCGGCGTTGCCTTCGATCGACTGCACGAGATTGGGCTTCATGGCGTCCTTGAGGAGCGCGACGAGCGCACCCGTGCAGCCGAGTTCCTTCACCGTGCAGGCCGTGCCGTCGCGGCGAAGGCCCACGACGATGCGGTCGATGCGGTTGCGAAGGTCGGTAAGGTCGGTCGCAAGGCAGAGCACCGCCATGAGTTCGGAAGCGGCCGTGATGTCGAAGCCCGCTTCGGTCGGAATCCCGTTGGCGGGGCCGCCGAGGCCCGTGACGATGTTGCGCAGCATCCGGTCGTTCACGTCCATGACGCGGCGCCAGAAGATTTCGCGAAGTTCGACCTGCCCCTGATGACGGGCGTTGTCGATGATGGCGGCAAGAAGGTTGTTCGCGGACGTGATCGCGTGGAAGTCACCCGTGAAGTGCAGATTGATCGCTTCCATAGGGAGGACCTGGCTGTAGCCGCCGCCCGCGGCGCCGCCCTTCATGCCGAAAACGGGACCGAGCGACGGTTCGCGAAGAGCGAGGACGGCATTCTTGCCGATCTTCTTCATCCCCTGGGCGAGCGCGATCGAGGTCGTGGTCTTGCCCGAGCCCGCAGGCATGCCGGAAGTGGCCGTCACGAGAATGAGGCGGCCCTTTTCCTTGCGGTCGCACGAGAGCGCCACCTTCGCCTTGTCGCGGCCATAGGGTTCGAATTCGGCTTCCGTGAGGCCGATTTCCGCCGCGAGTTCCGAAATGGGCTTGAGAGAAGTTGCCTGGGCAATTTCAATGTCGCTGAGCATGGGAATACTCCAAAAAGGTGAAATGACAAAAGGAAATCGTGACGGGACGCCGACCGGGAGCCTCGGGCTCGACCGGACGCCGGTGCGAAGGGGCCGTGCGCGGCCCTGCAGAGGTGCCGTTAGTATGCCTCAACGGGGGAGAGAGGGTAGGGAAAAATCCTGATTTTCTGCGGAGTTTCGTTGACGCGGGAGGACAAACGAAAAGTCCCGCGGCCTGGGGCCGCGGGACCGGAAAGCAGATGAAAAATCGATCAGGGTTCGGAGCGCGCCTTCAAAAGGTCGCGGATTTCGCGCAAAAGGGCGATGTCTTCCGGGGTGGGCGGGGGCGCGGCAGGCTTTTGGGCCGCTTCGGCAGCCTTCTTGTCTTCCTCGTCCTTCAAAAGCTTCGCCGCTTCGCGTTCGAACTTCACGCGGGCGGTCGTGACCACCTTGATGAGCCAAAAGATGACGAAGGCCAAGAGGAGGAAGTTGACGACCGACGTGAGAAAGGCGCCGTAGCCGAAGACCGTGGCGCCCGCGGCGGTGAGGGCTTCGTAGGTTTCGGGCCCCGTGTAGCCGTCGGGGCGCTTCAGGACCCAGAAGAGGTTCGTGAAGTCCGGCTTTCCGACGAGGAAACCCACGATCGGGTTGACGATGTCCTTGACAAGGCTCGTGACGATGCCGTTGAAGGCGGCGCCGATGATCACGGCGACGGCGAGGTCGAGCACGTTGCCACGGCTGATGAAGGCCTGAAATTCAGCGAGAAACTTTTTCATAAGAATTCCGTGGGCGGGTTGGATGGAAAATGCAGAGGGCCCGAATTATGGAGAAGAGTCCGCTCTGCGGGAGGCGTCCGACGGCGATATGCGCCTCTTCGCCGTGCAAAAGACAAAGGGGACGCGCGCGTCCCCTTTGTGCGGTAAACGATCAGATCGGGTCGCCCGACAGGATCAAAAGACGCGCGATTTCGGCGGCGTTGTGGATGTTGAGTTTGCGGTAGGCGCTCCCGCGGTGGACCTGCACGGTCTTTTCCGAAATGCCGAATTCGCGGGCGACCTCCTTGTTGGAGTAACCGTGCGCCACCATGCGGATCACTTCGCGTTCACGTTGCGTGAGCTGTTCGAGGCGCGCGCGGAAGTTCGCGACCTGTTCGTTGTTGCGGCGGTGCGCGAGGTTGCGCGAAACGGCCGCTTCGATCGCTTCGAGGAGCCGCTGATCACTCACGGGCTTCGTGAGAAAGTCCATTGCCCCGTGCTTGAGCGTGTGCACGGCCATGTCGATGTCGCCGTGGCCCGAGATGAAGATGATCGGCAGGTCGCACCCGATTTCACGGAGCTTGAACTGCAGTTCGAGCCCCGACATGTGCGGCATGCGCACGTCGAGCAGAATGCAGCCCGGGCGCTGCCAGTTGCCCATCGAGAGGAAGGTGAGGGCGTCGGGATAGGTCGCGACGTCCCATCCTTCGCCTTCGATGATGAAGGACCAGGAGTTGCGCATCGCGTCGTCGTCGTCGATGACGCGAACGAGGGGCTTATTGGAATTTCTTGCGTCGAACATGATTGAGGGTCGAATCGAGGGGGTTTGAATCGAATTTTAGGGGAGTGCGGCGCCGAAGAACGACAGCCTGCGGGCCGGACCCGGGGCAGTCGTCCTGAGAAGGGCGCGCATCCCGTACAATAACGTCCATTCTATCCAAAAAAACTCGGACATCTGCCGTGCAAAACCTCAGAATGCGACGTCTTTCGCTTCTTTTACCCCTTCTTTTCTCCGCGCTCTGGCTTTCGGGCTGCGCACTCGTCGAGACGGAGCCTTCGCTCCCCGCATCGATCGAGGCGCGCGTGGGGGCCCCCGCGCCCGTGAAGCACGACCTCGACTACAAGGAAGTGTGCCTCCTCCCCGTAAAGGCCGACGACAAGGATCCGCTTCTCGCGGCGATCCGCCGCGGCGCCGAAAATGCGGGGGCGAAGGTGACGACGCTCGCACCCGACGCGGGAACCCGCGCCTGTCCCTTCGTTCTCATGTGGGAAGTGAACGCCCGGGGACGCCGCGTCGAGGCCGTGCGCTTCCTCCCCTTCGAGTGGGGCGTCCCCAAGGGCGGCGCCAAGATCACCGGAACGCCCGAAAAGGGACTCACGATCGACGTGGTCGAACTCAACACGGCTTCCTACTTCACCTATCTGCAGCGCAAGGCCAGCGAAGCCCGCGGAAACGCCGAGCAAAAGAACGCCTCCTTCACGAAGGAATAAGGCCGCAAACGCTACAATTCACCCTATACAGCAAACACGGAGTCCCTCCCCATGTTGATGAAGCGCGTCATTACCGCGATCGTCCTTCTGATCATCTTTTCCGCCGCCATCGCCTTCGGGCCGCTTTCCTTTGCGGGCGTGATGGCGATCGCCTTCGGCGCGGTTCTCTTCGAGTGGCTCCGCATGGCCGGCCTCGGGCCCCGTCCTGCCCTTCTCGTCGCGGCCGTCGAAATGGTGACGCAGTTCTCGCTCTACTGGGCGGGGGCGCTTCCGCGCATGCAGTGGTTCCTCTTCCTTGTGAACGGCTGCATCATGGTCGCCTGGTTCGTGATCTTTTTTGCCGAGCTCTTTCACCGCGAAACCGGTTTCAAGGTGAAGGTCGCGCCCTGCCTCTGGGCCGCGGTCACCTTCGTTCCCGCCGCCTATCTCTCGCTTCTCTACCTCTATGAAGTGGGCGACTGGGTGATGGTGCTCTCGGTCTTCCTCATCGTCTGGGGCGCCGACATTTCGGCCTACTTCTGCGGCCGAGCCTGGGGCAAGCACAAGATGGCCCCCGCGATTTCCCCCAACAAGACGATCGAAGGCGCGGTCGGCGCCTACGTGATCGTGATCGTCTTCTTCCTTCTCACGTATTGGTTCTGCGTGCAGGAAAACGTCTTCACGAACCTCGTCTTCGACTACATCGGCTTCTTCTGGGGCGTCATCATCCTCGCGGGCCTCGTTGCGCTCTCGATCGCCGGGGACCTGTGGGAATCGATGCTGAAGCGACTGGTCGGGATCAAGGACTCTTCGAATCTGCTCCCGGGCCACGGCGGGTTCTTCGACCGGCTCGACGCGTCGCTTCCGGTTCTCCCCGCGGCCTGTTGGATCGTGCTTTGGGTGCAGCTCCTGCACTGATCTCCGAGGAGAGGCGAAAGGGCGGCTTCGGCCGCCTTTTTCATCCCGATTTATCTGAACCGCAACACGGAAACTGACGCATGGGCGAAGGCTATCTCGTACCCGATCTGGCGCCGGGCGAAATCCACCGCGTGGAGGACGTCATCCGGCGCTCGCGCTTCATCGCGACCTTTGCGCGCGTCTCTTCGACCGAGGAGGCAAGGGATTTTCTCGAGCGCATCCGCGCCGAGCACGCGCAGGCGACGCACAACTGCTGGGCCTATGTCGCCGGCGAACCCGGGTCGACCGCGCAGGTGGGCGCAAGCGACGACGGAGAGCCCAAAGGAACGGCTGGACGCCCCATGCTGACCGCGCTTCTTCACAGCGGCGTCGGCGAGGTGGCGGTCGTCGTGACGCGTTACTTCGGCGGGATTCTCCTCGGGACGGGCGGGCTCGTACGCGCCTATCAGGGAAGCGTGAAGCTGGGGCTTGAAACCCTGCCGACCGTGAGAAAGGAGGAGGGCGTGCGCTACCTTTTTTCGCTGGATCCCTCTTTTGCCGGGTGGTTCGAGCACGCAGCGGGCGAAGCCGGCGTGCGGATTCTTTCCTCGGACTTCCGCTGGGACGCGAGCTTCGAAGTGAGCGTGCCGGCGAAAAACGAGGCCGCCTTCGTCGCGTCGGTAACGGACATCACTGCTGGCGAGGCGATCGTCGAGAAGCTCGACGATTAGAAACGTTTGTTGCAAAAGCGTGCGGGAGCTTCGCATCCCGTTTTCGCTACAATCGAAGTCCCGTCCGACTCTTCTTTCCCGCACCCAGAGCATGTACACGCCATCGACCGCGGTTCTGCGCTTCTCGCTTTTTCTTTTTGCGATTTCGCTCTATCTCTTTTTGCGCTTCGTGTGGCCCGCTCGTCTCCCCCTTTGGAGCAAGGCGTTGCTCACGGTCTTCGTTTTTTCCGGGGCCACGTATCCGATGATCACGGAGGCGTTCTGGGGCGGCTTCGTTTCTTCAAATTCGCCGCGTTGGGCCGGGATCTGGATGAATTTCCATTCGGGCGTGTTGACGCTCCTTACGATCTTCACCCTTTTGAGGGACTTTGCGCTCCTTACCTGTTGGATCGTGCGGCGCTTCACGTGGCGGGACGTTCAGCGCGTCTCCGGAGGACGGCGTACGGCGCTCACGCTTTTCACCGCTTCGGCGGGCCTCGCCTTCGTCGGGATCGTCGAGGGGACGCGCGTGCCGGACGTCGTGCGGCGCTCGGTGACGCTTCCCGACCTCCCGCCCGAGTGGGAGGGGTTTCGGATCGCGCATCTCTCCGACATTCACGTCTCCTCCATTTTCCGACGCGGGCACTTCGAGGAGCTCGTCGCCCGCACGAACGCGCTCAGGGCCGACGTAGTCCTCATCACGGGGGACTTCGTCGACGGACGCGTGCCGGTGCGCTACGTCGACGCCGAGCCGCTTGCGAAACTCTCGGCTCCGTACGGTGTCTGGGGCTGCGAAGGGAACCACGAACACTATTCGGGCCTGGAGGAGTGGCTCGAAGTCTTCCCGAAGCTTGGAATCCGGCTTCTGCGCAACGAGCACACGCTTCTGAACCGTGAAGGCAAGCCCCTTGCGCTTGTAGGCCTCACCGACAGCATGGCCGCGCGCTTCGGCCGCGAGGCGCCCGATCTGCGAAAGGCCGTTTCCGGAATTCCCGACGGGGTTCCCCACATTCTTCTCGTGCACCGTCCGGGTGAAGCCCGCCGCTGGGCCGAAGAGGATCCGTCGGCGCTTCTGCAGCTCTCGGGGCACACGCACGGCGGTCAGATTCTCGGGATGAATCTCGTGGTCGCGATGCAAAACGGCGGCTTTGTCTCGGGCTTTTACGACGTCGCCCGCAAGGCGGGGAACGTCATGCGTCTTTTCGTGCACCCGGGTTCGGGGCTTTGGAACGGCTTTGCGATGCGTCTCGGCGTCCCCTCGGAAATCACGCTTTTGACTTTGACGGCGGGCGGAAAGTCCTCCCGCTAAAGGAATCATCATGGAACGTTTGGCTCTTTTGGGCGCCACGGGTTCGATCGGCAAGTCGACCCTCGATGTCCTCTCGCGGCATGAAGACCGCTTTTCGCTCTACGGCGCGAGCGCGCACTCGAACGTAGCGAAGCTCGTCGACATCGCCCGGCGCTTCAACCCCGAAGTCGTCGTGATTTCAGACGAATCGCGCTACGGAGAACTGAAGGACGCCCTGCACGCCGCGGGGCTTTCGACCCGCGCCGAAACGGGCGCCTCAGCGCTCGAAGCGCTCGCGGGCGCGCCGGAGGTCGACAGCGTCATGCAGGCCGTAGTGGGCGCGGCCGGGCTTCGCCCCACCTTCCGAGCGGTCGAAAGCGGCAAGCGTCTTCTTCTTGCAAACAAAGAAAGCGTTGTCTGCGGCGCGGAACTTCTCATGCGCCGCGTCAAGGAGTGCGGCGCAACGCTTCTTCCCGTCGACAGCGAACACAGCGCCGTCTTTCAGTGTCTTCAGGGCGTTCCCGCTTCGGAGCGCGCCCGCGTGAAGCTCTGGCTCACCGCTTCGGGCGGTCCCTTCCGCGGCAGAAAGGATCTCTCGGGCATCACGCCCGCCATGGCGGTCGCGCATCCAAACTGGTCGATGGGCCGAAAGATCAGCGTCGACAGCGCGTCCCTCATGAACAAGGGCCTCGAAGTGATCGAAGCGCGTCATCTCTTTGACGTGCCGCCCGAACGCATCGAAGTGGTCGTTCACCCCGAGTCGGTCGTGCACTCGATGATCGAATTGGCCGACGGCGCGCTGCTCGCGCAGTTGGGGTCGGCCGACATGCGCGAGCCGATCGGCTATGCCATGGGCTATCCAGACCGTCTGCCCGCGGGGATCCGTCCGCTTCGCCTCGCCGAAATCGGACGTCTCACCTTTGAGGAACCCGACCGCGAAACCTTCCCGCTTCTTGACGCCGCCTACAAGGCGCTAGCCATGGGTGCGGGTTCGACCGTCGTTCTGAACGCCGCCAACGAAATCGCGGTCGAAGCCTTCCTGAACGAACGGATCGGCTTCACCGACATTTTCTCGACCGTTCTCGAACGTCTCGAGAAGGACCGTCCGGCTGCGCCCGAGAGCGTCGACGACATCCTCGCGATCGATCGCGAAACGCGCGCGAAGACGCGCGAAGCGCTCGGTCTCGCCTAACCTCCCACGCCACAGGAATACGACATGGGTTTTCTTTGGGCCCTATTGGGTTTTGCCGTCACGATCGGCATCATCGTCCTCGTTCACGAGGCGGGGCATCTCCTCGCCGCCAAGAGTCTGAACGTCGAGGTGCGGCGCTTTTCTATCGGTTTCGGTCCGGTTCTCTGGAAGAGAAAGTGGGGCGAAACCGAGTATGCGGTCTCGCTTGTGCCCCTGGGCGGCTATGTGCAGATGACGGGGGAAAACGGCGCGGACGAGCCTGTCACGCCCGAAGAACGGGCGAGAAGCTACGACGCGCAGTCGAAGCCCCGCCGGGCGCTCATTCTCGCGGCGGGCCCCCTCATGAATTTCGTGCTGGCCTTCTTCTGCTACGTGCTCCTCGGCGCGATCGGCGTCGAGGACCTTCCCGTGCGGCTTCTCGAGCCGCCCGCCAAGACCGCGGCGGCTCAGGCCGGCGTCGTCGGGGGCGACCTCGTCACCGAAGTGGACGGCGTCGAGATCCGCGGCTACACGGACCTCAATCTCTCGCTTCTCGGGCGAATCGGCGAAGAGACCGTTCCCGTGACCTTGAAGCGCGGGGAGGGGAGTTTCGAAACCCAGCTTGACCTCTCGACTCTGCGTCTCACGGACGCCGCGCAGACGATCGTCGCCGCCAAGCTCGGCTTCATTCCGCAGATGACGGGACCTCTTGTGATCGCGAACGTTATGAAGGACGGTCCCGGTGAAAAGGCGGGGTTGCGCGCCGGAGACAAGGTTCTCACGATGGCGGGACGTCCCGTCGCGACCGTAGAGGATTTCCGCGCGATCGTCGCCGAATACGCGGACCGCGACTTCCCGATTGAAGTCGAGTCGCTCGCGGACGGCTCGCGCCGCACGCTCACGCTGCACCCTGAAATGATGACGCTCGACAAGACCGAGGGGGCGCAGCCCAAGCCCGCCGTGGCGGTTTCGATCGGTCGCCTTCCCGAAACCATCGTCGTGCATTACGGTCCGATCGACTCGGTGCGCATGGGGGCCGTGAAGCTTGTCGAAATGCTGCGCCTTCAGGTGATGAGCGTCGGACAGCTCGCCCAGGGCGAAGGCACCGATCAGATCGCCGGTCCCGTCGGGATCGCGCAGTCGGCGGGCACCGCCGTGCGCGCGGGTCTTCGCGCCATGGTCGACTTCGTTGCGCTCATCAGCGTCGCCGTGGGCTTCATGAACCTCATCCCGATTCCCGGGCTCGACGGCGGACACCTCTTCGTGATGAGTCTTGAAGCTCTGCGCCGCAAAGACTTCGCTCCCCAAACCAAGGAGAAGATTATGAAGGGAGGACTCTTCGTCGTCCTTCTCATCATGGTCTTTGCGCTCAACAACGATTTGACGCGACTTTTCTCGTGACATTTTCGAAGGAAGGCGCTCTTTCGCCCTGTGTCCGCCGATTTGCGGCGCAGGGCGTTCGAATTCGGACGGAGAGCCTGCGCACCGTTGGGTGCAAATTTGGTATTCTCTCCCTACCCATGCCCGCCGCGATACGGACCTTTTTCGGCGGGCTTTGCCGTGACAATCTTCTCAGAGAGTTTTCGTCGTGACGATTACAAAACTCACCAAGTTCAGTACCGCGTTCTTCGCGGCCCTTACCCTGGCGGGCACCGCTTCGGCCTTCACGATCTCGGACATCCGCGTCGAAGGCGTGGTGCGAACCGAGCCTGGCACCGTGTTCTCGCACCTCCCCTTCCGCGTAGGGGACGAATTCACGACCGAAAAGGGCACGCGCGCCATCCATTCGCTCTATTCCTCGGGTCTTTTCCGCGACGTCTCGCTCGCGCAGGACGGCGACGTCCTCGTCGTGCGCATCGTCGAACGTCCGGCCGTGGCCGCGATCGAAACGCACGGGATCAAGGCCTTCGACAGCGAAGCCGTGGAAACGAGTCTGCGCGACGTCGGCATGGCCGAAGGGCGCATCTTCGACCAGGCGACGCTTGACCGCGCCGACCAGGAACTGCGCCGCCAGTATCTCGCGCAGGGCTATTACGGCGTCGACATCAAAACGACCGTGACGCCGCTTGAGCGAAACCGCGTGCGCATCACGATCAACGTCGACGAAGGGAAGGCCTCCTCGATCGCGGAAATCCGCATGGTCGGCAACGAGACCTTCGAAACGGAAGACCTGCTCGATCTGATGCAGCTCGGCACCCCGAACTGGATTTCGTGGTACACGAAGCGCGACCTCTACTCGCGCGAAAAGCTTGCGGCGGACATGGAATCGATCCGTTCCTTCTATTTGAACCAGGGCTACCTGGACTTCCGCATCGACTCGGTTCAGGTCTCGATCGCACCGAACAAGTCCGACGTCTACGTCGCGATCAACATGACGGAAGGCGAGCAGTACACGATCAACGATGTGCGCCTCACGGGCGACCTTCTCGGGATCGACGAAGAGCTCCAGAAGCTCGTGACGCTGCAGAAGGGGACGCTCTACAACGCCGAAGAGGTGAAGAACGTCTCGACAGCCATTCAGGACAAGCTCTCGACTCTTGGCTACGCCTTCGCGACGGCGAACGCCAATCCCGTTTCCGACCGCGACGCCCGTACGGTGGACATCGTCTACACGGTCGACCCGGGCCGCCGCGCCTACGTGCGCCGCGTGAACATTACCGGCAACAGCCGCACGAAGGACGAAGTGATCCGCCGAGAAGTCCGTCAGTACGAGTCGGCCTGGTTCGACAGCGACAAGGTGAAGCTTTCGCGCGACCGCATCGACCGACTCGGCTACTTCGACTCCGTGACGGCCGATCCGGTGCCGGTTCCGGGCACGCGCGACCAGGTCGACCTGGAAATCAAGGTGAAGGAGCGTCCGACGGGCTCGATCTCGCTCGGCGCGGGCTACTCCACCTCCGAAGGCATCATTCTTTCGGCGGGCTTCGCGCAGAACAACGTCTTCGGTACCGGGAATTCGATTTCGGTCGACGTGAACACCTCGAAGTCGCAGCGCACCTACGCGCTCTCGGTCGTGGAACCCTACATCACGCCGGAAGGCCTCTCGCGCTCCTATGACCTCTATACCCGCCGCGTCGACCTGGAAGAACTCGACGTTGCGGACGTCGAATACGAAACGACCGGTGCGGGTATTGCCTGGGGCATTCCGTTCACCGAAACGGACCGCGTGTTCCTGGGCGGCCGCATCGAACGCACGAAGGTGATGACGAACGCCAATTCGCCGCAGCGCTATCAGACCTACCGCAACGAGTTTGGCAAGGACCCGCTCTCCTTTGCGTTGACGCTCGGTTGGTCGCGCGACTCGCGAGACAATTCGCTCGCTCCGACGCGCGGCGTCTATCAGCGCGTGAACGGAGAATTCGCTCTGCCGGGTCTCGACATCGAATACTACAAGTTCACGTATCAGTATCAGCAGTACATCCCGCTTTCGAAGACGTGGACGCTCGCCTTCAATACCGAAATCGGTTGGGGCGACACCTACGGCAGCACTTCGATGTTCCCGTTCTTCAAGAACTACTACGCGGGCGGCATCGGCTCGGTGCGCGGCTTCGAATCGGGCTCCATCGGTCCTCAAGATACGAACGGCGACAACCTGGGCGGCGACCGCAAGTGGACGGGTTCGGTCGAACTTCTCGCTCCGCTCCCGGGCGGAGACCGCACTCTGCGAATCTTCGGCTTCCTCGACTTCGGTTCGGTCTGGGGCTACGAGGGCGTGCCGGGAGAGTACGGCAAGTACCGCCGTGCCGACATGAGTCTCTCGGATCTTCGTTACTCGACGGGTATCGGCATTGCCTGGATTTCGCCCTTGGGCCCGTTGAAGTTCTCGATTGCCGCGCCGCTCAACGACAAGGAAGGCGACGACATTCAGCGCTTCCAGTTCCAGATCGGCACGGGCTTCTGATCGTTCGGGCGGGAGTCGTTCCCGCCCGTCATTCATTTTGTAAGAACTGTTATGACACGATTTTCCTTCACGCGTGCGGTGCTGACGGGCGCCGTCGCCGCCTCCTTCGCTCTGGCCTGCGCCGGAGCGTTCGCGCAGGACAACCTCAAGATCGGCGTCGTGAGCCTCGAGCGGATTCTTCGCGACGCCAAGGTCGCGCAGATCGCGAGCGACCGACTCAACGCCGAAGGACGTCAGCGTCAGGACGAAATCGAGGCCATGACGCGCCGCTTCAAGCAGCGCCTCGAGCGCTTTGAAAAGGAAGCGCCCTCCATGACCGAATCCGAGCGCGTCGCCGAACGCCGGGCACTCGCCGAAACGGAGCGCGACATCACGCGCCGCAACCGCGAGGCCCGCGACGAATTCAATCAGCGCCGCAACGAAGAGGTAATGCTTCTACAGAGCCGCGCTGCGCGGGTCGTGCAGGACATCGCCAAGGCGGAGAAGTTCGACCTCGTGCTCTATGAATATTTCTACGCGAGCGATCGGGTGGATTTGACGAAGCGCGTGATCGACATCCTCGACAAGGACGTCGCAGACGCTAAGAAAACGACCAAATAACGGTATCTCGCAGGTCCGCTCGGAAGCAACGGCGGACCTTCGCATTTTGGGAGATGACAATGAAATTTCCGAGCAGCAAACTCGTCGAAATGGTTCTCGAGCGCTCCGGCGGTCGACTGAAGATGAATTTGACGGGCGGCGACCCTGAAGTTTCTCGCTTCATGCCTCCGCAGGCGGCGGGCGAGGGAGACATCAGCTTCCTCACGGACCCCGCCTACGCCGAGGCGATGAAGGCTTCGAAGGCCGCGCTTTTGGTGATGCGAGAAAAGGACGCCGCCTCACTTTGGGGAGACAAGGCCCCCGAACGCGCGGTGCTCTATTGCGACAACCCTTACGCCTTCTTCGCGTTTGCTTCGCAGATCTTCTTCCCGGCCGTTTCCGGTGAAACGGGGATTGATCCGCGCGCGGACGTTTCGCCCGAAGCGACCGTTCACCCCGACGCCTTGATCGAAGCCTTCGCCGTCGTGAAGGCGGGCGCCGTGATCGGCGCGCGCACCGTCGTGAAGTCGGGCGCCTACGTCGATTTCGGCGCCCAGGTGGGTGAGGACGTGATCCTGCAACCCCGCGCCTACGTGGGTCCGGGGACCGTGGTGGGCGACCGCTCGATTCTGCAGCCCGGCGCCGTGGTGGGCGCCGACGGCTTCGGTTTTGCCCCCTTCCTCGGCGAATGGGTGAAGATTCCGCAGGTGGGCCGCGTCGTCCTCGGCAGCGACGTTGAAGTGGGCAGCAACACCACGATCGACCGCGGTGCTTTGGCCGACACCGAAGTGGGCGAGGGTACGAAGCTCGACAATCTGATTCAGCTCGGCCACAACGACAAAATAGGCAAGCACTGCGTCATGGCCGCCAACGTCGGCATCGCGGGCTCGACGACCGTGGGCGACCACTGCATGATCGGCGGCGCCGCCATGATCAACGGCCACATCACGATTCCCTCGGGCTCGAACGTGGGGCCCGCCACGGCGATCACGGGGTGGGGGAAGGAAGCGATGACGAAAACGGGCTTCTATCCGGCGCTCGATCCGAAGAACTTCGCTCTTACGGCGGCTTCGATTTCTCGGCTTCCCGAAATGCGCAAGCAGCTTCGCGAACTCGCGCGCGCCGTCAAGGCGCTCGAAGCCAAGGCCTGATCCGGGCATGGAAGAGGTTCGCTGCGGGCGCTCAGGCCTTTGGTCATGCGCCCGGTGCCGCCCGGCTCGGGGCGGAACGCGCAAATACCAATAAGGAGAGGCCGCCCTTAAGGGCGGCCTCTTGGCTTTGCGTCAATCTTGCTTTAGGGCTGCGCCGGGCCCTTCGTGAGCGACTTCTGGATCATGCCGATGATGAAGCCGACCAAGGCGAAGGGAATCCAACCGAGACCGTAGGTGTGAAGCGGCACCCACTGCGCAAGCACGGCTTCGAGTCCGCCCATGGCGATCTTGGCCGTCTGCAGCCCGTTGTAGGTCGCCATCACGAAAGTGAAGCCGATCGTCCACGCCCACACGCAGCGGCGGCCGCCGATCTTGTTGTGCAGGAGGGAAAGAATGACGAGCGCCACGCAAAGGGGATAGAGGAACATCAGCACGGGGATCGTCGAGACGATGATCGTCTTCAATCCGAAGAGGCCGATGAGGTAGGAGATCACCGAGAAGATGACGACCCAGACCTTATAGGAGAGGCGTCCGTGCGAAAGATTGAAAAAATGCACCGACGTGCAGCTGATGAGGCCGATCGCGGTCGTCAGGCAGGCGAGAATAACCATGACGGAGAGAAGGATCGCGCCGCCGCTTCCGAAAAGAAGCTTCGCGCTCAACGCCAGAATCGGAGCGCCGGTTTCCTGCAGCCCGATGGCGGTCACGCTTTCGGCGCCCACCTTGGCGATGAAGATGTAGATGACCGCGAGCAAGGGACCGGCGACCATGGCCGCCTTGAACACTTCGCGGGCGATGTCGGACTTTTTCGTGAAGCCCGCTTCGCGCACGGCGCCGATGGCCAAGGTGCCGAAGATGAGGGCGGCAATGGCGTCAAGCGTGTTGTAGCCGTCCAAAACGCCCTGAACCACCGCCATGAATGGCGTGGCGTAGGGAGCGGCGGGCGTCTGGGGGTCTCCCATCGGAGCGAGGCAGCTCTTCACGATGAAAATCGCGAGCGAAATGACGAGAAGCGGCGTCAAGATTTTGCCCACGCGGTCTACAAGCTTCGAGGGCGAAGCGGAAAGCCAGGCCGAAACGGCGAAGAAAACGGCGAGGAAGACGGGCATGCCGACTTCGAGCTGCGAAGGGTCGAGGAAGGGGGCGATGCCGATTTCCCAGGAAACGGTGCCGGTTCGGGGCACGGCAAAGCAGGGACCGATGGCGAGGATGCAGACGTTGGCATAGAAGATGCCGAACCAGGGATGCACGCGGCTGCCGATTTCCTGCAGTCCCGGCAGGCCCGAGTAGCCGACCGCCACCAGCGTGAGGAGCGGAAGTCCGACGCCGGTAATGCAAAAGCCCAGAAGCGCCCACCAGACTTCCGTGCCGGAGGCCTGCCCCATGGAGGCGGGGAAAATCAGATTGCCTGCGCCGAAAAAGAGCGCGAAGAGCATGAGACCGATGGGGAAGAATCTTGTTCGAGAGGGGGACGCCATGGATGCACCTTTTGTTTTTTCGATTTTCATTCTTACAGGTCGGAGTCGGGAATCGACCGCGCCGACTTCTGTTTTCTTGTATACATCAAAAATCTCTCCGATTTTTTGAATGAATGCCGAAATTTTGTCCGGCTAATATGAATTGCTTAGATTGGGTGAGAGAGAATCTTGAAGGAGTTTTTTTTTGTAACATGCTGGACGGCAATGGAAAATGAGGAGCGGTATTCATAGATTCCGGTCCGGTCGTTGGAATCTTATTTTCTAATGGCGCCGGGTATCCTCGTAATGACGTAATATTTGGAATTGCCTAGGAATTTCTGCCTAGAATAAAGTGTTTTCCATTTCGTGTCCTCGGGAGCGGCTGCGCAGACGCATGACCGGAGGGACCGTCGTCCGCCGAGCAAGTAAGAATCTCTCATGGGGGGCGGGGACGTTGCCGCAGGCTAATCCGTAGGTCCGAAGCCACTTTTCACACGAAGCACTTCGTTTCGTGGCACACTAACACCCGAACTCCTCGGGACGAACGCACGGTCGTCCCGAAGCCTTTTGAACGATTTCACTTTTTCTTTCGGCATTACGATGACGACCAAGTTTGACATCACCGACATCATGGACATGCTCCCCCACCGCTACCCGTTCCTTCTGATTGACCGGGTGGTGGAGCTCTCCGACGACCTCAACCGCGTCGTGGTGATCAAAAACGTGACGGTGAACGAACCGCAGTTCACGGGTCACTTCCCGCAGGTTCCCGTGATGCCCGGCGTCCTCATCATCGAAGCCATGGCGCAGGCCTGCGCCATCATGGCTCTCGCCCGTCTTCCCGAAGACGTGGACCGCAAGAACAGCCTCTTCTACTTCGCCGGCATCGACAACGCCCGCTTCAAGCGCGTCGTGCAGCCCGGCGATCAGCTCGTGATCGAAGGCCGCTTCATTCGACAGAAGCTCGGTCTCGGCGTCTTTGAGGCCGAAGCGAAGGTCGATGGCAAGGTCGCAGCTTCCGCGACGATGATGTGCGCTTACAGACCTAAGCCTGCGAAAGCAGGAAAGTCGGACGAAAAATAAGTTGGTCCCTTCCAAAAGCCCCTCCGCAGACGATTCTTCGGAGGGGCTTCCTGCGTGTAGGGTGCACGCGCGAGGGCGACGGTCCAAGAAAGAAGCGTCATGCGGTATTTCTTGGTGACGCCTGAATAAACGAAGACAAGAATTCTCTTGATCGTCGCCTCAGTTGTTTTCTCAATCCCAACCGATGACGTGCTTGGCGGCCTTGAGGTAGTTCACATTCGGGCTCTTTTCCATGCCGAGCGCCTTCACTGCGTCCGCCATGGCGGCGTAGTCCTCGCTTTCGCAGCAGGCCGTCTCCACGAGTGCGCCGTTGAACCAGACTTTGGCGTATTCGCAGATGACGCCGTTTACCGAGAAACCGTAGCGCACCTTTTCCACCTTGACTAGGGCGAGTTCGTGGGAGGACTTTACGAGACGGCAGAATTCGTCAAACGTATAGCGCTCCGCTTCCAGCGGCAAATCCACGCCGAGATGCCCGAGAATGGTTTCGAGTTTCGCTTTGGCAACAGGAAACTGGAATTTGCCGCGCGGTTGGAAAATTTCGAAGCCCTCCGGCGTTTCGCCCGTCTTTGTCTTGATGTCGAGAAGTCCGTCTCGAACCTTGACGTTGGCATCATTGGTGGCCTTGGACAGGATGTAGGTTTCTTCCGGCATTACGCGTGCCTTGAAGAGTTGCGCCTTGGCCTTCCACATGTGTTCCACGACGCCGGCGATCACGTCCTTGCCGAAGACGCGGAATTCCGCGCGCGGCACGATCTTTGCGGCTTCTTCGGCCGAAGTGGCCTGATTCTTGGAAAATACGTCACCCATGACTGCCTCCGATTTATTGTCGATCCCAAGTGGTGTAGGGGTGCTTGACGAGGTTTGAATTGAAATAGCGGGGATCCCCGGAGACCTCGTCTCCGATCCAATCGGGCTTCTCAAAGGGAGTGTCCTCGCTGGGCAGCTCGATTTCCGCGACAATCAGTCCTTTGTTGACGCCGAAGAATTCGTCGATTTCCCATACGAAGTCTCCCATCGGAATCTTGTAGCGGGTCTTTTCAATGATCGGTTTTTCGGCAAGATTGTCGAGCATGGCGACGCAGTCGTCGTACGGAATCGAATATTCGAATTCCATGCGCGTGACGCCGACGGTCGGCCCCTTCACCGTTATGACGGCCTTGTCGCCGACCGTGCGGATGCGGACGGTACGTTCCTTGGCGCTGTTGAGATAACCCTGACGGTAGTGCACACCTTCGGCGAGACGGCGCCAACCGTCGCCCTTGACGAGGAATTTCCTTTCAATTTCCTTAGCCATCGCTTTTCTCCTTGGATCGTCCTCCCGCCGGAATGTCCGCGGCGGTCCGGAAAATCCGCTTGATTGACCTGGCTTCATTTTGAAGGAGCCAAGCTATCGGAAAAATGGAGAATTTCGATTCATGGCATAACGATTCATTATGGAAGAGGTGACTTGCCGAGAGGCGGGAGGATGACGTCAAACAAGATCGCCCGAGGCGGAGGCGATGGCGGCTTCAAACCGTCGAAAGAGCGCCAAGAGATCGACATGGAGCGTACTTGTATCGACTGCGCCGGCCTCTCCCTTGGCTACCCGGGCCATGTGTCGAGCGACGAGTGCAAACGTATCGGAATCACGTTTTTTTATCATCAAAAGAAGAGCTTTATGGTCCCGACGCGTGTTTTTCGGATCTTTGAGCATGCGCGCAAGGAGCCGCAGTTCTCTTCCCAGGATGTCGTGCTGAGTCTTGAGTTCGGCAAGGCCGGCCGAAGTGAAGAAACAATTGTCGCGGCATTTGCGCCGTTCGATCGCAGAAACGATTTCGGAGAGGATGTTGACGGAAAAGTAAAGCCCGTCGTTGGCAGAGTTGACGCCCTGCCAGGCCCTCGCTTCGCGGGCGGTGAGGCCTTTGCGGATCAGAACGTCGAGAAAGCGTTCGACCGATCGGCAACGACGTACGAGCATTTTCAGGTCTTCGTGGTAGGAAAGGAGAACGCCGGCAGGCGGATTGCTTGTGAGCAGCTCTTCGATTCGCTCCCAGAGTCGGAGAAGGAAGTCGGTCGTCTTGGCAATTTCCTGACGCGACAGCTCAATGGCGGTCGTGGAGGACAGCATGTTTTCTTCGAAGAGGAGCCGTACTTCCGTCGATGGAAAAACGGCTTTGGAGGGAAGGCGTTTTTCCACAAAACAAGCGACGGGGTGAAGAAAGCCGAGTCCCGCGAGGCCGACAACGGCGTTGAAGACCAGGTGAAAATTCACGAGTCCGTCGGGCATTTCCGAAAAGAAAAGTTTGATCTCGGGAAACGAGACGAGGAGAAGGACGCCCGCAACAAACCCTGTGCTTCGGAAGACGAAATTGCCGACCGGCGCACGGCGCGCGATTCTCGAACTGCTCAGGGTCGTGAGGCAGGAGAGAAGGGCGCTTCCGAAATTGGCCCCGAGCACAACCCAAAGGCCGGCTTCCGTACTTAAAACGCCGCTCGCCGTCATGCCCGACGCCACGGTCACGACGGCCAGACTCGAAAAGCAGAGAAGGGCGAGAATCGCCCCGATGAGGGACGAAAGCGTCGCGCTCGCGCCGATCGATGCAAAAATCTCGAGCATCTCGCCGCTTTCCTTGATCGGGGCGGTCGTCTCCACGATGAGGCGAAGAGACATCATCACGAATGCGAGCCCGAGGAGAATTCGACCAAATTGACCGAGACGCGTGTCCGGACGGCGGGAAAAGAGAAAGACTCCGGCGATCGTCAGGATCGGTACGAGCGGTGAAAGATCCAGACTTAAAACCCGCACGATGAATGCGCTGCCGAGGTCGGCGCCGAGCACGCAGGATAGAGCGATGGCGGTGGAAACCAGCCCTTTGTTTTGCAGGCCCGCAATGAGGAGTGAGCTTGCGGTGGAACTCTGCAGAAGGGAGGCCAGTCCGAAGCCGGCGGCGAAGCCTTCGAAGCGATTGTTAAGCCGCGTGGAGAGCCACGTGCGCAGGTTGTCGCCGAAGGTGCGCAGAATCCCGGTCTTTACCATGTAGAGCCCCCAGACGAGGAGTGAAACCGCTCCGGCCAGCGATATCAGAGTCATCCCAGGCATGTGTTTTCCTCCTCCCGTCTTCGTAAGTTCTTGCTCCGGACGATCGCCGTCTGGAATCCCTTCTTGCCCCTAGGGTACGTCAACGCAGAAAGCCGCAAAAAGGCTTTTTCTATTGAAAGGTATAATGAACGCTTATGAGTCAGGGTTCCTGCATCTTTTTCGAGGCCGGAGATTATTCATGATCGTTTTCAATCACCTGCGAACCTTCGTTGCCGTTGCGCGTTTCGGAAGTTTTACTCGGGCCGCCTGGCAGCTTTGCATTACGCAGCCCGCCGTGAGCGGACATATCGCCGCTCTCGAAGAGGCGCTGGGTGCGAAACTTTTCAACCGAACGGGACGCGAGATCGTTCTGACCGATTCCGGCCGCGTGGTGCTCAAGGCCGCACACGACATCATGGAGCGGCTTGATCTGATGCAGCGCGAACTCGATGACATCACGACGCTCAAAGGGGGGACGATCCGCATCGGTGCATCGCGCATCATCGGCGTCTACCTGCTCCCGAAAATCGTCACCGCTTTTCGGGAGAAATTTCCGGAAATCGAGATTCAGCTCTCCATTCACTCCGCGCGCGCCATTGCCGAGTCCGTTCTCGAAAACGCCTTCGACATCGCTGTGGTAGCGGAAGGCGATCAATTTTTCTCCACGAATGTAGGCGTCAAGTCGATCGGAACGGATCCGCTCGTCGTCATTGCTTCACCCGCCTACGTACAACGCCATTTCGGACGCAACGAGCTTTCGGTCGAAGAGGTGAGCCGGGAACCGTTCATCCTTCCGGAAAGCACTACGGCTTCCGCTCAGAATCTTCGACGCGAGCTTGACAAACTCGGTCTGCACGTGAAAAGCACTATCGAAATTGGAGAGGCGGGCGGCATCAAGCGCGCCGTGGAGGAGGGGGCGGGACTCGCCGTCATTTCCCGATTTGTCGTGGAGCGCGAACTGGCTGAAGGACGCCTTGCGGAGCTGCAGATTGAAGGTTGGACGCCTCGCCGACAAATTCTCATGTTATGGCGTCACGATCGAAGATTCTCGAAAAGCACGGAGGCCTTCATGCGATTTTTGATGAAAAAACTTCGTGAGGAAGAGAATGCGGAGAGAAAAACGAAAAACTTGGCGACCGCCGAGACATAACGGTTTGTTATGTGTTGAATCAGAAGGTTCCATGGAAGAGAACGGCCAGGTTGCGAGAATGATCTCATATCACTTTTATCGCAACATCCAACCTTCTTTGGAGGACCCATGACCGCCAAAGTACAAGCAACCGCGGCGCCTTCGAGCGAAACCTATGATCCGCTCGACATGAACGCCTATTCGCTCAACCGCCTGCCCAAGCGCCCCCTTTCGGCCGCGGGCAAGTTCTTTCGAGTATGGGGGCTGCCCATTGCGGCAGTGCTCTTCGTCTGCACGGCGTATCTTTTCCAGTTTCCGATTTTGGACGAGCGCCAACAGATTATGTTCGGTTTGTTCGCCACCGCACTCTTTCTCTGGGTGTGTGAGGCCATCCCGAACTATCTGACTTCGATGCTTCTCATCTGCGGTCTCGTGCTCACCGGCATTCTGAAGGCAAAGCCGGCTATGGCCACCTTGGGCGACCCGGTCATTTGGCTGAACGTATCCGCCTTCATCATGGCGAGCGCCATGGTGAAAACCGACCTTGTCAAGCGCGTGGCGCTTTGGCTCATCCTGCGCTTCGGGAAGAACGCGAGTTCGATTTTCCTCACTTTCCTTGCGATCAACACGATTTTGGCCGCGTTCGTGAATGCTACGGCCGCCAAGGCGGCGCTCATGATGCCGATCTTCATGGTCGTTTCAGCGATTTACGGCGCTCCGGGAACGGACAAGACGAACAATTTCGCGCGTAACCTCGTGCTGCACAACCTACTCATGATCAACGCCACCTGCAACGCGTTCATGACGGGGTCGGGCGCCAATCTCCTCGGTGTTGCCCTCCTTGCCGGCGCCGGCGTTTCGATTTTTTATTTTGACTGGCTTGCCGCGGGTCTTCCTTTGGTGGTGGGCTTTGGCGTCCTCTCCTATCTGATCGGCGTTCGCTTTGTCTTTCCGCTCACTGAGGAGGACAAACAGCCGAAACTCTCGGGCGGACGTGAGGCGCTTGAGCGCGCCTATGAGGAACTCGGCGGTCTCAAAACCAACGAAATCAAGGCCGCGGTCGTGTTCCTCCTTGTGCTGCTCGTGTGGGCGACCGACAAACTCCACGGTCTCAATTCCACGATCGTTGCCATGCTCGGCGCACTCGTGATGCTTGCACCGCAGGCAAAAATCGTCTCCTGGAACGACGTCGACATCCCTTGGCACCTGATGATCTTCTCGGCGGGGGCTTATTCGCTCGGAGCGGGTCTTAAGGCGACGGATCTGATGGCCGTGCTGACGACGCACCTCATGGATCTTCTCGGCATGGACACGATGAGCTACTTTGAGCTCTACGCCGTTTTGACCGGCATCTTTATCGTCAGCCACTTCATCTTCCAGTCGAAGAACATGCGTACGATCATCTTCATGCCGATTGTGATCGGCATCGCGCAGACGCTGCACATCGACATTCTGGCGCTGGGTCTTCCCGTCGCGCTCTGCATCAACGTTTGTTGGTCGCTTCCCTTCAACGCGAAGCCAAACGCCATGCTGTACGGCACGAACAAGTACACCATGGCCGAGTCCTTCAAGTACGGCTTCGTGATGTCGGTTCTCTACTGGGTGCTTCTCCTTCTTGCGGGCGGGACGTACTTCCAGTGGTTAGGCATCACCCCGGGATTCTTCTAAGCGCTTGCGCTCATCTCTTCCGGACGGGCTCCGCAGTCGGTTTACGCTGACGGCGGAGCCTTTTGTTTTCGACGGTCCTGAGAAAGCCTTGAAGAGAAGGAAGATAGACGCAAGAAATTCCGTACAATGCAGGTTTTCTCAATTTCTAAAGGATGATGATGGAAAAGACCGAACTGACGCTCGAAGATTTCGGACGCGATTCGATCGAACGCATGGAAAAGGCTCTCGACCGTTTTGCCCGTGGGGAAGGTCTATGCGTGGTGGACGACGAGGACCGCGAAAACGAGGGCGACCTCATTTTCAGCGCCGAACATCTCACCGAAGAACAGGTGGCGCAGATGATCCGCGACTGCTCGGGGATCGTGTGCGTATGCCTCACGGAGGAGGCCTGCGACCGCATGGCGCTGCCGCCCATGGTCGAAGACAACACCAATACGCAGGGCACTGCTTTTACGGTGGCGGTCGAGGCCGCCGAGGGCGTGACGACGGGCGTGAGCGCGCACGACCGGCTTCTTACGATCAAGGCCGCTGCCAATCCCGAAGGGAAGCCTTCGGATCTGCGCCGTCCCGGCCACGTCTATCCGCTTCGCGCGCGAAAGGGAGGCACCCTCGTTCGCCGCGGTCATACGGAATCCTCTATCGACCTTTGCCGTCTCTCGGGCCTGCACGAAGCGGGCGTGCTCTGCGAACTCATGAACCCCGACGGCACGATGATGCGTTTGCCCGAAGTGGCCCGCTACGCGAAGGACCACGGCATGATGCTCATCTCGGTCGAAGACATCGTCGCCTACCGTCGCGCAAAGAGTCTCTGATGTTTTCCGCACCCGCCGCCCGACCGCTCGGGCGGCAAAGTGCGAGAATGAAAGGCGACATCAAACCTCATCCGACGCGAGATTCGGCATGCGAATCAAAGAGCTCTCCCAACTCTCCGGGATGGCCGCCTCGGCCATCCGTTTTTATGAGGACGAAGGACTTCTTCCTCCCGTCCGCCGGACGGACAACGGTTACCGCACCTACGGCAACGATCACGTGGAGCGCCTGCGCTTCATTCAGCGCTGTCGCTCGCTCGACATGTCGCTTGAAGACATCCGCAGGATGACGGGTCTGCTCTTTCAGAAGTTCGAGGCCGATCCCGACGAAGTGCACGACATCGTGGAGGAACAGCTCGCCGTCGTCGACCGGCGCATAGCGGAACTCAACCTCATGAGGGACGAACTTCTCGCTTTGCTCGATCGCTGCCACCACGGTCACCATCACGCTTCGGGCGAAGTTTGCGGCGTGGTCGACGCGTTGCGTCACGAATCCTAAACCAAAGGCCATCCTGTGCCCAAGAACACCACCGAACTCTTCGGACTGCTGAGTTTCCTCGCGATCCTCGCGCTTTTTCTGCACTCCGTCTGGAAGTTTTCCCGTCGTTTCCCCAACGCCGACGAGCGTGCGCCCACGGGTGTCGACGGAGGACTTCTGCTTCTCATGACGGGTTGCGTCACGCTCACCGTATGGTTCGCCGCGACGATCGCGGCCCGCGCGCCCCTCTACGCCCGCCTCTCGGGCTGGGAACTCCTTTGGACGGCGCTCCCCGAAGCGCTTTGCGCACTCGGCTTTCTCTGGGCGTCGCTTCGCATAGTGACGGGACGAAAGCCCTCTGTTAAGACCGAGGTCGCCCTTGCGCTCCTTGCGGCGGGACCCGTCGGCGCGGGACTTCTTCCTGCGCTCAGAGGAGGAGAGTCGGAGTGGGCGTTCACTCTTTCGATTTCGGCCTTCTCGCTCTGGGGCGCTGTCTACGTTTTGAGGAGCGTTCGTGCTCGCCACGTTTTCGGCTGAGGGACTTTTTTTAGTCCCCAAAGCAAAGGGCCTCGGCGAAAACCGGGGCCCTCTCTATTGAACGTCGATCAAGCGACGGCTTATTCCTTCACTTCGAAGGTTTCCTCTTCGCTCAAAAGACCGCCGCGGAAGACTTGGACGGGACGCTGGCAACGAAATTCGAGCCAGGCGGTGGAGGGGGCGGATCCGTCCTCGTGCGCGTCGACGGCGCCCGAGAGCGGGAGCATGCCGAGCTCTTCGCGCTGACAGATGTCGCGGGCGCGCTGCTGCAGGGCTTCGTTGATCTGCGTCGCGCGGACGCTGCCCGGCCATTTGAAGTCGAGTCGCCAGACGTTTCCGACGACGTTGGAGAGGCGTTCTTCGCGGCCGGCGAAGTTGCGGCTTTCCTCTTGGATGGCCTGACAGCCCGTGAGGGCCGTAAGAGCGACAAGGCTGAGAAGAATCGGTGCGGTGAGGCTTTTGCGCATGACGTGAAAAAAGTGGGATCAAAAAAGGGCGGCCTCGTCGCCGCCGGAATCCGAACATTGTACTTCGAGCCGTCTCTTTCGGGAGCGGCGCATTTGCAACGAGTCGAAAAGGGAGGGCGAGAAACCTCGCGCCCGGGGACGAGGACCTTAGGAATGATGCGCCGGTCTTCTGGAAGTTTACGCTTCCTGAAATCTGTTGCGGCAGAATTGAATGTATTGGTAAAAACCATCTCGAACTCCCGCGGAGGAGCGGCGATTTATAAGGAAACCTTAATTTCACCGAACTAGACTCCTTGGCCATAGAATCGGCCTCCCGAGCCGAAAGCGGACGGGGGTTTGCCCGGCCGAAAACAAGAATCCACCCTTACCTCAAAACGAAACGATACTCAATGAGCGCATTGATCGAAGTCTCGGGTCTCACCTGCGAACGCGGGGAAAGAACCCTGTTCGAGGGGCTTTCCTTCTCCGTGGAAGCCGGCACGCTCGTGCGCATTGCCGGTTCGAACGGCGCGGGCAAAACGACGCTTCTGCGTCTGATGACCGGGCTCATGCGCCCCGTTGAGGGCGAGGTCCGTTGGCGCGGCGTTCCCGTACAGAAGGCCGCGCAGGACTTCTGGAAGGAGCTCTGCTACATCGGGCACCGCAACGGCGTCAAGGACGACCTCTCGGTTCTGGAAAACGTCCTCCTCAACGCCCGCATTGCTTCGCTTTCGGCGACGGAGGATGAGGCGCTCGACGCGCTCGAGGCCGTCGGTCTTTCGGAATTCCTCGAAGTCCCCGCCGGTCAGCTCTCGCAGGGTCAGCGCCGTCGTGTGGCGCTCGCTCGTCTGTGGCTCTCGCGCTCGGTGGCGCTCTGGGTGCTCGACGAACCCTTCACGGCGCTTGACGTCAAGGGCGTCGCTCGCCTTGCCAAACTCATCGGCGAGCACGTGGAGGAGGGCGGCATCGTCATGCTCGTCACGCATCAGGAAGTGCCCGTCGAAAACGCGCGCCTCATGGTGATCGAACCCGAACGTTGGTCGCCGAGAAAGCGCACGGCCGTCGAGGCGGCTCTCGACGACGAAGCGGCGCAGAACGCCGAACCGGTCTGAGGAGAGAAATCATGTGGCAGCTCTTTCTCACCATTCTCCGCCGCGACCTGATGCTTGCACTTCGCCGCAAGTCCGACCTCGCTCAGGTGATCTTCTTTTTTGCCGTCGTCGTGACGCTCGTGCCCCTCGGCGTGGGCGCCGAAACGAACACGCTGCGCGCGATCGCCCCGGGCGTCGTGTGGGTGGCGGCGCTTCTTGCGGCCCTCTTGTCGCTTCCCCGCATGTTCGCGGCGGACTTCGCCGACGGCACGCTCGAGCAGATGCTCGTCGCCGCGGAGCCCCTTCCCGTGATCGTGTTTGCAAAGGTCATCGCGCACTGGCTCGTGACGGGCGTGCCGATGACGGTCTTTGCGGCCCTCTTCGGCGTGATGTTCGATTTGTCGCTCGACGTGACGCTCGTTCTCGTCGCCAGCCTCGCGGTGGGCACGCCGATTCTGAGCTTCATTGGCGCGATCGGCGCGGCGCTTACGCTCGGCCTTCGTGCGGGCGGGGTGCTCACGAGCCTCCTCGTTTTGCCGCTCTACATTCCGGTTCTGATTTTCGGTTCGGGCGCGGCTTCGGCCGTCGCCGTCTCTATGAGTCCCACGGCGCACTTCCTTATCGTCGGGGGCCTCACGCTCGCGACGGCGGCGCTGAGCCCGATGGCGGTCTCGGCGGCCCTTCGCATTGCCGAACAATGATTTCCTAACTCCTGGGTGAGCCATTTATGTCGATTTCGAGTCCTGAAGGCTTCTACCGTGCGGCGGGCAAGTGCGTCACGCCCCTCATGGTCCTCGGCCTCCTTCTCTTTGTCGTCGGTTTCTACATGGGCTTCTTTGAGTGCCCGATCGACTACAAGCAGGGGAATTCCTACCGCATCATCTTCATTCACGTCTCCGCCGCCTGGATGTCGATGCTCCTCTACATTCTGATGGCCGTCTGTTCGGCGATCGGTCTTCTGCGAAACAGCCGGCTCGCCTTCATCCTCTCGCAGGCGATGGCGCCGACGGGGGCTCTGCTCTGCTTCATCGCGCTCTTTTCGGGCGCCTTCTGGGGCCGTCCCACCTGGGGAACCTACTGGGTTTGGGACGCCCGTCTGACGTCGGCCCTGATCCTCTTTTTCCTCTATCTCGGCTTCATGGCGCTTCACACCGCGATCGACGACAAGCGCCGCGCCGACCGCGCCGCGTCCGTGATTTCGATCGTGGGCGTCATCAACGTGCCGATCATCTACTTCTCGGTGCAGTGGTGGAATACGTTGCATCAGGGCGCTTCGATCACGACCAAGGGTTCGTCCATGGCCGAAATCATGCTCTACACGCTTCTCGTCATGGTGGCGGCGGGCATGTGCTACGGGACGGCCGCCGTGCTCTCGCGCGCCCGAACGATCATTCTTGAACGCGAACGCCGCAGCGACTGGGCGCTCGAAGCTGCCAAGGGAGGCAAACTGTGAACTGGGCAAGCTTTTCCGACTTCCTGACCATGAACGGTCACGGCTTTTACGTGTGGTGCGCCTACGGGGCGCTCTTCATCGGGGTCGTCGCCGAGCTGATTTCTTTGAAGCGCCGCCGAGGGGCCATTCTCACCCGTCTGCGCCGCGAAGCCCGCAACCGCAATCTTGAAAAGGGGAACTGATCCATGGATTCCAAGACCAAAAAACTCGCCCTGATCGGCGCCGCCGTCGTGGTGGTGGGCGCGGGCGTGACGATGGCCCTTCAGGCCTTCAACGAAAACCTCGTCTTCTTCTTCTCGCCCACGCAGGTGGCCGCGAAGGAAGCCCCGGAAGGCCGCACCTTCCGCCTGGGCGGCGTCGTCGAACCGGGTTCGGTTGAACGCCAGAAGGACGGCGTGACGGTCACCTTCAAGATCACCGATACGGCGCAGAGCGTTCCCGTCCTCTACAAGGGGATTCTCCCCGACCTCTTCTCTGAAGGGCAGGGGGTCGTGGCGCAGGGCAAGCTTGATTCGGCCGGCGTCTTCACCGCCTCCGAAGTGCTCGCCAAGCACGATGAAAACTATATGCCGCCCGAGGCCGCCAAGGCGCTGGAAGACGCCCACAAGGCCGGGGTGGCGAAGAAGGCGGCCGAAGAGGCCGCCGCCAAGCAGAACGTCAAGTCCTAAGCGCCGCAGCTTCGGACACGACACCCATTTGGCGCAGGGTCGGCCCGTTTCGGGACCGGCCCCTTTTGGGATTGAGGGGGCCCCGTTCAAAACCCTCCTCGGTTGAGTTTCCAAACTCTCTTTCATTCACCGGAGATACACAAGTGATTCCTGAAATCGGTCACTTTGCACTCATCCTCTGCCTGGCGCTTTCGATCGTCCAGGGGGTGGTGCCCCTCGTCGGCGCGGCCAAGGGAAACCGCGCGCTGATGGCGGTGGCGCGGCCCGCGGCGATCGCGAACGCCCTTTTCGGCACGATCGCGTTCGGCTGTCTGGCGTATTCGTTCTACGTCTCGGACTTCTCGGTCCTCAACGTGGCGAACAACTCCAACTCGATGCTGCCTTGGTACTACAAGATCGCCGCCACCTGGGGCAGCCACGAGGGCTCGATTCTCTTCTGGGTCGTGACGCTCGGTTGGTGGTCCGCCGCCGTCGCGTTCTCCGCCCGCAAGCTTCCCACCGAAATGACGGCGCGCGTCACGGGCGTGATGGGTTTGGTCGGCATGGGGTTCCTCACCTTCATGCTCTTTACGTCCAACCCCTTCCTGCGTCTCTTCCCGTCGCCCGCCGAAGGCGCGGACCTGAATCCTCTCCTGCAGGACCCGGGGATGGTCTTCCATCCGCCGCTTCTCTACCTCGGCTACGTGGGCTTCTCGGTGCCGTTCGCCTTTGCGATCGCCGCGCTCATCTCGGGACGCCTTGACGCCGCCTGGGCGCGCTGGATGCGTCCCTGGACGACGGCGGCCTGGATTCTTCTGACGCTCGGCATCGCGCTCGGCTCTTACTGGGCCTACTACGAACTCGGTTGGGGCGGCTGGTGGTTCTGGGATCCGGTGGAAAACTCCTCCTTCATGCCGTGGCTCACCGGCACCGCCCTCATCCACTCGCTCGCCGTGACGGAAAAGCGCGGGTGCTTCCGCATCTGGACGGTGCTCCTTGCGATCCTCACGTTCTCGCTCTCGCTCCTCGGCACCTTCCTCGTCCGTTCGGGCGTTCTCACCTCGGTGCACGCGTTTGCGACCGATCCGGAGCGCGGTCTCTTCATTCTCGCCTTCCTCATCATCGTGATCGGGCTTTCGTTCCTGCTCTTTGCCTGGCGCGCCCCGACCGTGGGCCTCGGCGGGAACTTTGGGATGATCTCGCGCGAATCGATGCTCCTCGTCAACAACGTTCTCCTCGTCGTGGCGATGGGCGCGGTGCTCCTCGGCACGCTCTACCCGCTCTTCCTTGATGCGCTCAACGCCGGGAAGATCTCGGTCGGGCCTCCGTACTTTGACGCGGTCTTCGGTCCCCTGATGCTCCCGCTCGTCTTCCTCATGGGCGTGGGGCCGCTCGCGCGCTGGAAGGAAGCCGATCCGAAGCAGCTCGTGAAGTCCCTCCTCTGGGCCATGATCGTTTCGATCGTCTTGGGCGCCGCCATTCCGCTTCTCATGGGCGAATGGAGCAACTGGGTCTTCGTCGGCTGCACGCTTGCCTTCTTCGTCGTCTTCGGCGCCGTCGAAGCCTTCCGTCAGCAGATCCGCCACGGCGAAGGCAGCGTCGTCTCGAAGCTTCTTCGTCAGCCGCGCGCCTATTGGGGCATGCACATCGCCCACGTCGGCGTCGCCGTCTTCATCATCGGCGTTGCGCTCGTCAAGGGCTATCAGTCCGAACGCGACGTGCAGATGTTCGTGGGCGAAACCGTGACGGTTGCGGGCTACACCTTCGAATTCAAGGGCGTCACGAGTACGCGCGGTCCCAACTATACGGCCGACCGCGGCGAATTCGTGCTCTCCCGCGACGGCAAGGTTCTCGAAACCCTGCATCCGGAAAAGCGCAAGTACTTCAGCTCGAACTCCATGCCGATGACCGAAGCCGCGATCCGTCACTCCATCACGGGCGACGTCTACGTGAGCCTCGGCGTGCCGACTTCGGACGGCGGCTGGGTGGTCCGCGCCTATTCGAAGCCCTACGTGACCTGGATCTGGTGGGGTTGCATCATCATGAGCATCGGCGGGCTCTGGGCCGCTTCCGACCGTCGCTTCCGCTCGAAGAAGCGCAAGGACGCCAAGAAGGCGGTCGCCGCCTAATGGATGAATCGGGGCGGCGCAGGCCGCCCCAAGGAAACTGACATGAAAGCGAAATTTCTCATTCCCTTCGGCATCTTCATCGTGCTTGCCGGGTTCCTCTTCAAGGGCCTCTATCTCGACCCGAGAACCCTTCCGTCGGTCCTCATCAACAAGGAGCTGCCGCCCTTTGAACTGCCCACTCTGTGGGATCCCAACACAACCTTCAAGACCGAGGACATGAAGGGCAAGGTCTGGATGCTCAACGTCTGGGCCACCTGGTGCGTTCCCTGCAAGCAGGAACACCCCTACATGGTGAATCTCAAGCGCCGCGGCCTCAAGACTCCGATCATCGGCTTCGTATACAAGGACAACACGGGTGCCGCCGCACAGATGCTGAAGACCTCCGGCAATCCGTACGACAACGTGATCTACGAAACGAAGAACAAGGTCGGCATCGACCTCGGCGTCACGGGCGTGCCGGAGACCTTCATCATCGACAAGAAGGGCGTCATCCGCGCCAAGGTGAGTTATCCGATCCAGGACGAAATCTGGTTTGACCAGATGAAGCCTCTGATCGACAAACTGGAGGCCGAGTGATGAACGCGAAGTCTCTTTTTCTGACGGCGCTTCTTGCCGTTTCCGTAGCTTCTCCCCTCTGTGCGCGAGAAGCGGCGCCGACCGCCTTTGACCCGGTCGCGCACAAGCGCGTCGTGGAAGTCTCCGAGCAGCTGCGCTGCCTCGTCTGCCAAAACCAGTCGATCGCCGAATCGAACGCCGAACTCGCCGTCGACCTGCGCAATCAGGTGATCGAGCAGGTCAAGGCCGGCAAGACCAATCAGGAAATCGTCGACTACATGGTCGAGCGTTACGGGGACTTCGTTCTCTATCGTCCGCCCTTCAAGACGAGCACCGTGATCCTCTGGGTGGGCCCGGTCGTCCTCTTCCTGGGCGGTCTCCTCGCCTTCTGGATCAACCTGCGCCGCCGCAAGCAGACCGTTACCGAGAGTACCAAGCCCCTTTCCGAAGAGGAAAAGGCGCTCGCCGAACAAATGCTCGGCAAAGACAAGAAGGAGTAACCCGCCGTGCTCACCACGTTTATTGTCGTCGCCGTCCTCATGTGCCTCGTCGCCTGCGCGGCCGTGGGTCTTCCCCTCTGGTTCGGCAAGAAGGACGAGGGCGAAGCCAACCGCCGGGAGATGACGCTCAACATTCTGCGTCAGCAGGCCGAAGACCTCGAAGAAGACCGCAAGGCGGGCCGCATCGACGAGGACGAATATGAAGAGACGCGCCTGGAACTGGAGCGGCGCGTGCTCGAAGAGACGCGTCACGACGAAAAGGTCGAGGCGCAGAACCATTCGTCGCTCTCTCGCATTCTTGCGGTCGTGCTCGTCATCCTGATCCCCGCTTCCGCCGCCACGGGCTACATGGCGCTCGGGCGCTACACGGCGATGGACGAGCACTTCCTCGAAATGATGGAGGCGCAGAAGAAAACGTCGGGCGGGCATTCCGCCGCCGAAATGTCGCGCATCATCGATCAGTTGAAGGACCGTCTCGAAAAGAACCCGATGGACCCAGAAGGCTGGTTCATGCTCGCGCGCACCACGGCGTCCGTGAACCGCTTTGACGAATCCGTCGAAGCCTTCCGCCGTCTCTCGGAAATCGTCCCGAACAATGCCGACATCATCGCCGACATGGCCGACATGATGGCCGCCGCCAACGGCAAGGTCATCACGCCCGACGTCGAAAAGCTCCTCAACAAGGCCCTCTCGATCGATCCCGATCAGTGGAAGGCCCTCGCGCTTCTCGCGATCCACGCCTGGGACAAGGAACAGTACGCGCGCGCCGCGGAACTCTGGGAGCACCTCCTTCGCGTCGTGCCGCCGGAATTTCCGGACATCGAGCAGATCCGCGCCAACATCAACGAGGCCAAGCGCCTCGGCGGCGTGAACGACAACGTTGCGCGCATCTCGGGCGACGCCGAGGGCGGGAAACCCGCCGCCGCGCAGGGTTCCGCCCCCGCCTCCAAGACGCCGGTTCCGACCGTCAACGCCACGGCCGAATACTTCGTGGCGGGGACCGTCACCCTGAGTCCCGAATTGAAGGACAAGGTGAAGCCCGACGACGCCGTTTTCATCTACGCGCGTCCGGTGACGGGGTCGAAGATGCCGCTCGCCTTTGTTCGCGTGACGGTGAAGGATCTTCCCTACAACTTCGAACTCAATGAAAACATGACGATGGCGATGGGAGCCGAAACGATGGAAAACCACAAGGAAGTCGTGGTCGGCGCCCGCATCTCCAAGACCGGAAACTTCATGCCGCAGACGGGTGATCTCGAAGGCGAAATGAAGCAGCCCGTGGCCGTCGGAGACCGGGGCATCGCCCTCATGATCAACGGCGTTCGCAAGTAACGCGAAACAAACGCCGCTTTCAAGCCGTCCCGGATTCGTTCGGGGCGGCTTTTTTTCAGATTTGGGTAAAGTCAACCTGCGGCGTTGGGCGTTGTCAAACGAAAAACGGACCCAGCCGCAGGGAGCGGGTCCGTTTCGGGAGAGAGCGAAAAGACGCTCGACCTCAGCGGAAGGTCGTGAGCTTTCGTTCGAGTACGGATGCGACTCCCTCCATCAGGCCGTCAACGTCAAAACGGTCGAACCGCGTGTCTTCCTCGCGGAAGAGTCGGTTGTTCGTCGCGGCGGAGACGTCCACTTCGCAGAGCTTGACGCCTTCCCGGGAATATGCCGTCGCACGAATCATGAGTTCGGTGCGCGTGGGAAGGTTGAGCCTGCGTTTCTCACGTTTGGGCAGATCGTAGGGATAGATCCGTCGGACTTCCACGTTGATGTTTTCACCGTTGCGGGAAGTTCCGTAACGTAGGTACTCGAGACTGTAGCGGACGGCTTTGCTGAAGGCGGAGCCCTGGGTTTCCTCGGGGAGGCTGTAGGTGAGGTGGATGTCGCCGTAGGGATGAGCCGGCTTGTTGAGCCAGGTGAAGCCCGCTGTCACGTAGGGAAGGGGAGAACGCTCGGAGCCGAACTTCTTGAATTCGACCGAGTCGTAGTTCCTGCAGGCGGGTATCAAAACGGGCTCTTCCTGCACTTTGTTCGCAAGACGAAGACTGATGAGCTTCGAGAGACGCTTGATGTGGTTGTTGACGGCGCGGCGAACGCTGCCGTCGTCGTTCACGAGCGTCGAATACTTCAGATTCGGCGTGACGAGGAATCCCGTTTCGTCATAATGAATGTCGGCGTAGACCTTGTCCTGACGGTGGATGATGTCGGCGCGAAGGGTGCCGTCGGCCTCTTCGCAGATCAGCCAGTCGTTGCGGTGGGCCGCCTGGATGACGGCGTTGCGGACTTGGGCGAGCGTTTTGTCGTTGTTTTCGCCGCTGAACTGCATGGGTTCGCGCTTGCTTGCGCAGCCGCTCACGAGAAGAGAACCGGCCAGGACGGAGGCGAGAAAAAATTTCGTCTTGTTCACTTTCTTGTCTCACAAAGTCTTGTTGAACAAGCCTCAAGAAACGAGGGTGTTTCACCGAGGTTCGTTGCCGGACTCTCTTATCGGACGCCCACAAGCTCCACGTCGAAGATGAGCGTGGCGTAGGGAGGGATGACGCCGGGATAACCGTCGGGACCGTAGGCGAGGTTGTAGGGGATGCGAAGGATGCGTTTGCCGCCCACGCGCATGCCGCGGATGCCGTATTCCCAACCCGGGATCACCATGCCGGCGCCGAGCGTGAATTCGATCGGTTCACCGCGCTCCACACTCGAATCAAAGACCGTGCCGTTGACGAGCTTGCCCGTGTAGTGGACGCTCACTTCCTTCCCGAAGACCGCTTCGTCGCCGCCCCCTTCGAGAACTTCTTCGACCTCGAGTTCGCCCGGAGCGGGCACTTCTTCGGCGGCGAGGAGTTCCACATCGAAGACGAGCGTGGCGTTCGGGGGAATCACGCCGCCCGCGCCGCGTTCGCCGTAGCCGAGGTGCGGGGGAATCGTGAGGGTGCGCCTGCCGCCCGTCTTCATGCCGGCAAAGCCCTGCTCCCAGCCCTGAATCACGCGGCCTTCGCCGAGCGTGAAGGTGAAGGGCTGACCGCGCGTAACGCTCGAATCAAAGACGGTGCCGTCCTCGAGCTTGCCCGTGTAGTGAACGGTGATGCGCATGCCGGGCTTGGCTTCGACGCCGTCGCCCACCTGAGTGTCGAGAATCTGCAGAGTATCAGTCATTGTGTTTTCCGAAAGCAAAGCGGTGCGCCTCGTGACGAAACGCCTCCGACTGTTATGACGGGGATAATCTGAAAATGGTAGCAGAGAACGTCTATGCGTCACGAAGAATCGGCACGAAACACGACGCAAAAAATCCCCGCGGGTCCGGAGGGCGACGCGGGGAAAAATTCTGAGGAGGCGCGGGAGCGCTCTCCTCAGGGAGACAACAAGCCGATTACTTCTTGCGGATCGTGAAGTTGTGGCAGCTGTTGCACATGAGTTCGGGTTCCGCCTTGTCGGCCTTGTGGCAGTCCTGGCAGTTCACCGCACCCAGGTGCGAGCGGTGCGGGTTGGGTTCGAGACCGGCCGTCTTCTTGGCGAGGTCTTCATACGAGCCGTGGCACTTCATGCACTGGTCCTTCTTCGCCCAGCCCGAAGCTTCGGGAAAGGCGGCGCCGTGAATTTCGGCGAGGGTCTTGCCGGCGGCGGCGTGCGCCGAAGCCGTGAAGGCAAGGCCGAGAGCGACCGCGAAAGCGGCGATAACGGTGTTTTTCATGATGTGAGTCTCCTAATGCGTCAGTTCTTCTTCGCGCGCTTGGCGAGTTCAGCGCCCGCGATGCGGCCGTAAACGAGCGCGGCGCCGAGCTGCGCGCCGCCCGCATAGTTGTGGAAGAAGATCCCGCCCGCGGAGTTGCCCGCCGCGTAGAGGCCGGGGATGCTTTCGCCGTCGAGATTCTGGATCTCGGCCTTGGCGTTGATGAGCGGGCCGCCGAAGGTGGCCGTCATGCCGCCCTGGAAGGGAACTGCATAGAACGGAGCCTTCTTGATCGGGTGCGGCTTCTTGTAGGTGCAGGGCGGATTCATCTGATCGAGCGTGCCCTTTTCGACGGCTTCGTTGTAGGTCTTGACGATGGCCGTGACGCGTTCGACCGGGAGCTTCACCTGCTTGCAGAGCTCTTCAATCGTGTCGGCCTTGCCGTAGGGGTTGTTCAGACGGTCAAACTTCGGAATCACCTTGTCGAGCACCGAGCAGTCGCTGTCGACGATCACCCAGGCGTAGTTGTCGAGCGTCATCTGGGCGGTCGTGCGGGCCTTGATGACGTAGGTGTTGTTTTCGTCCATGTAGCGCTGGCCCGAGGTGTTGACCTGCACGCCGTAGCCCGAATTGAGCACGTCGGCGGGGTTCACGTGGGTCTTGCCGAGGATCGGACCGCTGTGGAACTGGTCCATGTTCACGAACTTCGTGTAGAGCGGCATCGTGAGCGAGATGTTTTCGCCCGTCGTCGACTTCGAGCCGCGAAGTACCATGCGCGTGGCCCAACCGCCGATGTAGCGGTCGACCATTTCGGGGTTGGCCGAGAAGCCGCCCGTGCAGATGCACACGCCCGCCTTCGCGAGGAAGGACTTCTGGCCGTCCGGCGTCAAAACCTTCACGCCCGTCACGGCGAAGTGTTCGTCGTGGAGGAGTTCGATCGCCTTGTGCTGGAAGAGGATGTCGATGCCGCGCTTCTTGCAGGCTTCGAGGAGCTTTTCAACGAGACGGCCGCCGCCCGTGATGCCTTCGCCCACGACGCGGCAGGTGCGGCCCAGGCGCGGATAGGGCATGGGACGGATCTTGCCGAACTTCACGCCGATGTCGGATTCGAGCCAGTCGATGCCGGCGGAGATGTTGTCCGTGTAGACGCGGTTGAGGATCGGGTCGCCCATCTGCTTGGAGACGTCCATCATCATCGCGTAGAAGTCTTCGGCCGTGTCGGTGATGCCCTGTTCCTTCTGGTGGCGCGAACCCCAGCCGCAGACGGAGCCGAGCGCGAAGATGGCGTTGCCGTCGGGACGGTCCTTCTTTTCCATGACGGCCACGCGGATGCCGAGGTCATGGGCGGTGATGGCCGTGATGAGACCGGCGGGGCCGGCGCCGAGAACGACGGCGTCATAAGCGTTGGAAGCCTTGGGAGCTTCGGCGGCAGCGGCGTTGCGGGTAAGGCCGGCGCCGGCGATGCCCGCGGCCGTGCCGAAGAGCCCGGTCTTCAGGAGACCGCGGCGGGTGAGTTCCTTGGACATAACGTGTTTCCTCGTTGGTTCGGACCGCTACGGGGGGTGAGGTCCGAAAAGGGTTGTTGCGGCGGGGCTTTCTGTCCCCTCCGATGACGCCGATCAGTATCGAGGAGAACCCTACGTAGGTAGACTTGCGAAATGTCAAAGGTCGGGATCTTCGGAGATCGGGGTTTTCGCGGGTAGGGGAAGCGAAACGCTGGCGGTGAGTCCGGGTTCGGGGGCGTTGCTTCGGAAACGAAGCGTCCCGGCGTGCTGCTCGAGAATGCCGCGGGCGATCCCGAGACCCAAGCCGAGGCCCTCGGGCTTTTCGCTCGAGACCGGCATCGTGAGGCGCTCGAGCGTTTCTTTTGTCACGACGGGACCGTTGTCGCGCACGTCGATCTCCACGCGGCGTCCGTCGTGCCGGACGGCGATCGAGATCTTCGGACTCGGCCCCTTCATGGCCGCTTCACGGGCGTTTTTCAGAAGGTTCACGATGACGAGCTCGATTTCGAGCGCCGAAACCGAGACCGTCACGTTTTTGTCTCCCGTGATCGTGAGGGGAACGGGCGCCTTGGCGCCGCTCTGAAAGTGGGAGACGGCGTTTTGGAGGATGTCCGAGAGTGCCGTCGGAACCCGTTGGGCGCGGCGGTTTCTCGCGTAGGCGCGCACGCGCTCGACGATTTCCTTGGCGCGCGTCGCTTCGTCGGCGATTGCGTCGGCCGCTTCCGTCACTTCGGGAGAAGGATTCGTGCGCGCGACGAGCTTCACGAGTCCGCGGGCGTAGAGGCGGATCGCGGCGAGCGGCTGATGAAGTTCGTGCGCGAGCATGCTCGAGAGCTGGCTCACCATGGTGTTGCGCTCGAGAAAGAGAAGGCGACGCTCCTGTTCGGCCTCCTTTCGGGCGAGACGGCGCACTTCGAGGGTGCGCTTTTCGAGAAGGCGCTTCGTGTTCTCGAACTGCCAGAGAAAAAGAAGGGCGACGCCCAGAAAGATCAGGATGAAGGGGAAGTATTCCGCAAGGAAGCGCTTCCAGACGGGTTCGCGCAGATAGCGGTAGGGGCCCGTCTTCAGTGCCCGGAAGAGTTTGTCAATCGAGAGATAGTCGGTCGCGACCGCCCAGCTGCGGCCCCGTTCGGTGGGCGTCATGCGCAAAAAGGCGAGCGTCGTCGCCGTCACGGCCTCGGGCGTGACGTGCGGAAGGGCCGCGAGCGTGTGCGCGGGATAGAGGTCGGTCGAGTGCACGCAGGCGCTCTTGCTCTTTTTGGGCGCGAGAATCCTGAGGTCTTCCGCTGCGCTCGGGTCGTTTTGAAGAAGTTCCTCCCAGGCGCAAAGCCGGAGGATCCCCGCGTCGGCGAATCCGTAGCGGATGCGTCTGGCGATTTCGTGCGAAGCGTTCTGCGCGCCGATGAAGGTGCGCGACGAGAAGAAATGGTCCGGATCGTTTCCCGCGAGCGCGATCTCGCCCATGGCGATCAAATAGCCCGAAAACCCCGAGGGACGGTTGGCGATCAGATGGCTGCCCGCCAGATCGCCGATCGTCTGCAGATCGTCGCGGTCGCGCCGCACGAGAAAGGCGGAGCCTTCGTTTTCGTTGGCGTTGACGGAGCCCGGCCCGAGCGTCGTGACGATCGGTTTTGCGCCCGCGTCGGCAAGCCGCACGACGAGCCCCGCGCTCCCGAGAACGAGGTCCACGCGCCGCTCGCGTGCGGCGCGCTCCAGTTCCGGCACGGGCATTGAACGGAATTCCAGATCGTAGTCGGCCGTGAGCGGCGCCGCGGCCCGATGAAGCGCCTCCGTGATGTCGCGGCCGTCTTCGGTGAGCGCGAACTCCGTCACGCCCACGATGAGCTTGGGACGCTCCGACGCGGGCTTGGCGTAAACGAAGGAGATGCCGAGCGAAAGGGCGAGAAGAAGGGAGAGGACGGTTTGCATCATTCCCCGTCCGCCACAAGCCGCACGATTTCCGCCACTTCGCGCGGGGTGCGGACGCCGAGTTTGCGAAGAAGATTCGCGCGGTGCGCGTCGACCGTGCGCGGCGACACGCCGAAGCGCTCCGCTATGACGCGGGTGACGAGGCCTTCGGCCACGAGTTTCGCGACGCGCATTTCGCGATCCGTGAGCGTTTCCCAGCGCGCTTTCGCCTCCTTTTCTCCGGGGCCGCCGCGAAGCCGTTCGTGGTGCATGCGGCAGGCCTTTTCGACGGCGCGCAAAAGGCGCTCCTCGTCGACGGGCTTTTGAAGAAAGTCGACCGCGCCCTCGAGCACCGCGTAGACGGCCGTGTCGATGTCGCCGTGGGCGGAGAGAAAGACGACGGGAAGGACGTTTTCCTCGACCTTCAACTGATGCTGCAGTTCGGTGCCCGTGGCGCCGGGCATCTTGAGGTCCAAGACGAGGCAGCCCGGCACCTGCGGGTCGTCCTTCTCAAGAAACGAGAAAGGGCCGTCGTATGAGATGCTTCGCCATCCCTCCACCTTGAGAAAGAAGGTGAGCGCGCGGCGCAGAGCGGGATCGTCGTCGACGATCCGAACGAGCGACGTCTCCTGCAGCATTTCCTTCGTGAGGGTCATCGCGGAGTTCCTCAGAGCACGGTCACGACGTCGTTCAGGGCAAAGCGAGACTTCGGGCGCAAGGCGTTGCGGTCCTCGTCCGAACGGTAGCCGACCGAGACGCCTACGACCGTGTGGAAACCCTCGTCCCGGAAACCGAAGATGCGGTCGACTTCGTCCATGACGAGCCCGCCGAGGCAGGTGGCGTCGAGCCCCATCCCCGCAACGGACGTGAGAAACGACCCCATGGCGAGCATCACCTGCTCGTGCGTCCAGAGACGCGTCGACTCGGGCGTGCGGCAATAGGCGTCGACTGCGGCCTTGCGAAAGGCATAGAGCGCCTCGACGTCCGCCGCCGAATCGTAGCGGCCGTCTTCGGTTTCCTTGGCAAAGAGCTTTTTGAGGTGGTCTTCGTCCAAACGGTCTTTCGCCAAAAAGAGAATGACGAGAGGAGCTTTTTCGACGCGTTCGAGATTGAAGTCCTTCACGGCGGGCATCAGCCGGGCCTTGGCGTCGCGGGACGTAAGAAAGACGAAGCGCCAGGGCTGAATGTTCACGGACGAGGCCGAAAGACGCAGAATTTCGGCGAGTTTCGCGATCGTCCGCCCGTCGATCGCTCGGGAGGGATCGTAGTGTTTGCAGGTGTATCGCGTGCGGGCGAGGTCAAGCATGTCCATGAGAAGCTCCTCTGTGGGAAAGAACCGAAGATGTCGAAGAAATTTGTACCACAACGAAGGAAGCGGTAGAGAAAAACCTGCGCCCGGACGGCGTTTTCGCGCGTTCTTTCGCCTCTTTGCTTGACGGAGGGGGGCAGAATTGCGTAGTTTTTCTGACACACCCCTGTTCAAAGAGGAGAATCGTAGTGACCCAATTTCATTCCACTCGGATGACCGTCCGTTCCGCTTTCCTGGCGGTGAGCGTCGCCGCGCTGCTCGCGGGCTGCGGTTCGATGAACCTCGGAGGCGACGCGAAGACCGAAGCCGCCGCCGATGCGGCGCCCGCGCAGGCGCAGCAGACGCCCAACACGATGACGGTTGCGGCGGCCGAGCGCAAAAGCGTGCTCGTCTGCGTCGTAGAGGACCCGAAGCAAAACGTCGAGGCGCTCGAGCGCGCCGTCGTCGAGGGCGTCAAGGCGACGGGCGTTACGGCGCGCGTCGTCAAGGCGGGCGACAACGTCTCCGCCTGCAAGGGACTCCTTACGTACGGCGTCGCCGTGAAGGACGGCAAACTCACCGGCATGGTCTATCAGATGAACGAAGGCAACAAGGTCGCTCTTCGCGCCACCGGTCCCGCCAAGGACGGAAAGATGACGCTGCAGCAGGCGGCCACCTACGCGGCCAACTTCGTGCTCTACTGGCTCAATCCGAAGCCCGCTGCGGGGCAGAAGCCGGCTTCCTGAGAGAGAGCGTACGGGGCATGGACGAAGGAGCGCAGTCTTCCGCCCCAACCATCGGAATGCGAAAGGGAGAGGTTTTTCAGCCTCTCCCTTTTGCTGTGTTTGCGCTCGGCGGATCAGTGATCCGACTTGATGCCGGCCCCGCACATCGTGATGACGGTATCGGGCGTCGGTCCCCAGAGTTCGCAGTAGCGGCGATAGGCTGCGAGGTTCGCGGCCGTCGTGTGCTCGCAGTAGATCCCGCGCAATGCCAGGTCGCGGCGCGCTTCGAGGATCTTCTCTTCGGGGGCCGTCACGAAGCGGATGCCGTGTCGGCGGGCCATGTCGAGGATTTCATGACCGCGCATCGGAACGCCGATCGCGATCCCTTCGGCCATGGTGGGTTCGGGCGTAACGTGCACGGGTTCGTCGGAGCCCGCTTCCACGGCGCGCGCAAGCGGGTCGCAACGTTCGCTCTGCAGCGCGATGATCTGCGGAAAACGTTCGATCGCGCCCGAGGCCTCGAGGTGTTCGAGGGCCTTCACGGCGCCGATGAAGAGCGTGCCGTTTCCGACCGGAATCACGAGGTTCGCGGGCATGCGCCCGAGTTCTTCAAAGATTTCGTAAACGTAGCACTTCATGCCTTCGTAGAAGAAGGGGTTGTAGACGTGGTTCGCGTAGTAGGCGCCCTCGTCCTTCACCTTGGCTCGGCATACGTCGGCGCAGTGGTCGCGCGTTCCGGGGACGACGTTTGCCACGGCGCCGTGCGACTCGATCATGCGGATTTTCGAGGGACTCGTTCCTTCGGGAACGAAGATTTCGCAACGGATTCCCGCGCGCGCCGCGTAGGCGGCGACCGCGTTCCCGGCGTTGCCGCTCGAATCCTGGACGCACGACTTGACGCCGATCGTCTTCATGTGGGCGACCAGGGTCGCGGCGCCGCGATCCTTGAAGGAGAGCGTCGGCATCGCGTAGTCCATCTTGAGAAGAACCTCGTCGTCAAAGGGAACGAGGGGCGTGAGACCCTCGCCCATGGTGACTTCGCGCCAGGCGTCGCCTTCGAGTGCGAGAAATTCGCGGTAGCGGAACTGGCTCCAGGTCTTGCGGTCGATTTTGGCTTCGTCCCACTTCGGGGGCGTGAAGTCGAGTTCGAAGAGCCCTCCGCACTCGCAGGCGGGCGAAAGGGTGGTGACGGGCGTGCGCTTGCCGCACTTTGTACAGACAAAGGAAAGTTCTCTCATTCCGGCATCTCCGCGATCGCTTCAATTTCCACAAGGCACCCGAAATGGAGTTCCGTCGTCGAGACGACGACGCGCCCGGGCTTGTGCTCGCCGAAAAACTCGGCGTAGACCTCGTTGATCGGCCCCCAGTACTTCACGTCGGGGGTGTAGACGCGGCAGAAGACGACGTCGTTTCGCGTCACGCCCGCCTCCTTGAGCACGCGGTCGACATTGTCGAGCGCGAGGCGCGCGTGGTCCTTGATGCCGCCCTTGGCGACTTCGCGCGTGTCGGGGTCGATCGAGAGCTGACCCGAAACGTAGAGCATCCCCTTCGAGATGACGCCCGCGGTGTAGTGGCCCTTGTTTTCTCCGCGGAAGGGAGGACGAACGAATTCCATGAGACTCTCCTTTGAAGTGCGCCCGGTTGACGGAGGGCGCAAAAAAAGTGCGCCGCACGGTTTTGCGTGCGACGCACCCATTGTAGCGGCGCCTTAGGCCGGAACGAAAGCCTTGACCGCAGCGGCTTCCGCTTCGAGGTCCGCGACGTTCTTCGCGATCCCCGCTCGGATGTCGTCGGTGAGTGCAAGATCCTTCACGATTTCATAGCGCCCGTTCTTCGTGATGCAGGGGAAGCCGAAGACGAGTCCTTCGGGCACGCCGTAGGAGCCGTCGGAGGGAACGCCCATCGTCACCCATTCTCCGTTGGAGCCGAGCGCCCAGTCGCGCATATGATCGATCGCGGCCGAGGCGGCCGAGGCGGCGGAACTCGCGCCGCGTGCTTGAATGATGGCGCTGCCGCGCTTGGCGACGGTCGGCATGAAGTCGTTTTTGACCCAGGCGTCGTCGACAAGCTCAAGGGCGGGACGGCCCGCGACGGTCGCGTGCGTGATGTCGGAGACCATCGTGGGGGCGTGGTTGCCCCAGACGCAGAGGTGACGGATGTCGGTCACGTGCGAGCCGGTCTTCTGCGCGAGCTGCGAGAGGGCGCGGTTCTGGTCGAGGCGCAGGAGGGCCGAGAAGGCCGTGCGCGGCAGATCCGGGGCGTTGAGCATCGCGATGCGGGCGTTCGTGTTGCAGGGGTTCCCGACGACGAGCACCTTCACGTTGCGGGAGGCCGCTTCGTTGAGGGCTCGGCCTTGAGTTTCAAAGATCGAGGCGTTCGCCTCGAGGAGGTCGGCCCGCTCCATGCCGGGACCGCGCGGACGCGCCCCGATCAGAAAGACGTATTCGGCGCCGTCGAAGGCTTCCGCGGGATCACGCACGGCCTTCATTTCGGCGAGCGTCGGGAAGGCGCAGTCGTCGAGCTCCATCATGACGCCCTTCAGAGCGGCCGAGCTCGTCGGGTTGGGACGCTCAAGGAGCGTGAGCGACACGGGTTGGTCGGGGCCGAGCATGGCGCCCGAAGCGAGGCGAAAGAGAATCGAGTAGCCGATCTGACCGGCGGGACCGGTGACGGCGATGCGGACGGGTTGCTTCATGTTGCTCTCCTAAAAAAATCGGATTATTCACAATCGGCGGCGTGAAGCTTCACGACGAGCTGTCGGAAAAGCGGCGTCTTCGCAGGCGAACGCCGGTCGCCGTAGTGTGTGTGCAGAAGGTCGTGCGCGAGACGGCTGCCGGGCGTGCCGAGGTACTCGCGGTAGAGACGCGCGACGTCCGGGTTTTCGTGCGAGGACTTCACCGCCATCGCGGCGTCTTCGTCGTAGACGGCTTCCTGACGAACGGGAAGCGTGCGGCTCCATGCGGGACCGCGGTTCGTGCCGCCCCCGCCGATGCAGCCGCCCGGACACGCCATCACTTCTACGAAATGGTAGGGCGATCGGCCTTCTCGCACAAGCTTCAGAATGCGGTCCGCCTCGCGGATGCCGTAGACGACGGCGACGCGGAGTTTTCCGAATTCGTCGGTTTCGACGGTCGCTTCCTTGGCGTTCTTTAGGCCGCGAACAGGCTCGAACGCAAGGTGCGCCGTGCGGGGGCCGCCCGTCAAGGCCGAGACCGTGCGAAGGGCCGCCTCCATGACGCCGCCCGTCGTTGCAAAGAGCTGCGCCGCGCCGGTCGCCTCCGTCATGAAGGGAGAGTCAAAGGCGGCGGGCGCCAAGGTCTCGGGCGTGAGGCCGTGCCGCATAAAGAGCGTCGCGAGTTCGCGCACGGTGAGCACAAGATCCACGTCGGGCCCGCCGTCGCGGGAGAGGGCGGGACGCGCGGCCTCGTCCTTCTTCGCCGTGCAGGGCATGATCGAAATCACGCGGATGCGGTCCTTCTTGATCTTGAGCGCCTTGGGAAGCCACGTCTTGGCGAGCGCTCCGAAGATTCCCTGGGGCGAACGCGTCGTGGAGATGTGGTCGATCAGATCCGCAGCCGACTTTTCCACGTGGTTGATCCAGCCCGGGCAGCACGAGGTGAACATCGTGTCGGGGCGGTCGAGCCGGTTTTCACGCTTCATTTTTTCGAGGCGCTCGATCAACTCCGTTCCTTCCTCAAGGATCGTCACGTCGGCCGACCAACGCGTGTCGCAGACGAGGTCGGCGCCGAGCTTCTTGAGGCCGGCGACGAGGAAGCCCTCGAGATTCTCGCCCGCGGGGCGTCCCATGGCTTCGCCGATCGTGAAGCGCACGGCCGGGGCGATCTGCACGACGGTGGTGACGGCGGGATCTTCGAAGAGTTCGAGCGCACGCTCGCCCTGATCCTTCACGGCGATCGCGCCCGTCGGACAGACGAGCGAGCACTGGCCGCACTGAATGCAGCGGTCGGACGCGCCCCAGGGGGCGCCGTCAAAGCCGACGGCCGCCCCCGTGCCGAAACCTTCGAGCGTGATGGCGCCCACGCCCTGAACCTGACGGCAGACCTCGAGGCACCGCAGGCACCGGATGCACTTGTCGGGCGTGAAGGTGAGGGCCGGAGCCGTCGCGTCCGTGCCGTGACGTCCGACGTATCGGCCGGAGAGGCGCGAGACGTCGAGTCCCACGGTCTTTGCGACCGTCTGAAGTTCGCAGTCGCCGTGGCGCGGACACTCCGAACAGCGCTCGCAGTGGTCGGCAAAGAGAAGTTCCGCCTGCAGCCTGCGCATCGACCGAAGCTGCGTGCCCGTCGTGCGGACGCGAAGTCCCTCCTTCATGCGCGTGTCGCAGGCCGTGACGGTGCGCGTGCGGTCCTTCTCCACGATTTCCACGAGACACATGCGGCAGGTCCCGGGACGGTGGTGGAGCGCCGCGAATTCGCAGAGCGTAGGAATGAAGACCCCTTCGCGGCGGGCGACCTCGAGAATCGTTTCGCCTTCGGTGAAGCGGACGGGGACGTCGTTCAAAAATGCTTTCATCTTCTTCTCCCCGATCAGTCTTCGAGTTCGCTCTTCCCGGGAATGGGACGAAGCGTGGACACGGCAAAGATGCGGTAGCAACGCATGCAGCGCGAGGCTTCCGTGAGGGCGTCGTCGTGCGAAAGGCCGTGTTCGGCCTCTTCCCACGAGGACTTGCGCACGTCCGCCGCCAGATGCGTCTGCTTTTGGCGCGGAACGAGCGGCACTTCGCGGTGCGGCTTTTCGCCTTCGAGCAACTTCGCCTCGCGGATCATGGCGCTCATGCGCTGACGCGGAATAAAGCCCGTCGCGTGGGTCATGAGGTATTCGTGAATCGAATTTGCGGCGATTTCCCCCTGGGCCATCCCCCAGATGAGACTCGTAGGACCCGCGGCGGCGTCGCCCCCGGCAAAGACGCCTTCGCGGCTCGTCTCAAGGGCGTCGTTCACGACGATCGTCCCGCGGCGCGAGAGTTCGATTCCGTCCGCTTCGCAGAAGACCGACGTGTCGGTCTTCTGTCCGATCGCGGCGATCACGGTGCTGCAGGGAATGACGAATTCGCTTCCTTCGATGGGCTTGACGGAACGGCGGCCCGAAGCGTCGGGTTCGCCTTCGCGCATGCGGACGAGCTTGATTCCGGTGACGCGGCCGTCTTCGGTGAGGATTTCCACGGGCGCCGTGAGGAAGTCGAAGTCGATGTCCTCTTCCATGGCGGCGGTGATTTCCTCAGGGTCGGCCGGAGCGGAGGCGCGCGTGCGGCGGTAGGAGACCGTGATTTTTCCCGCGCCCTTCAGGAGGCGCCGCGCGGTGCGGCAGCAGTCCATGGCGACGTTGCCGCAGCCGACGACCACGATGTCGCCTTCGAGCGAGGGTGTTTCGCCGCGCGACTGTGCATGCTCGACGTCGACGAGAAAGTCGAGTCCCTTGAGATATCCCTCGGCTGAGGTGTCTTCATCGGGGAGGCCCAGATACTGCCCGAGGGCGCAGCCGATCCCGAGAAAGACCGCCTTGTAGCCGCGGTGAAAGAGTTCGTCGATGTTGAAGTCGCGCCCGAAGGTCTGTCCGAACTTGTAGTTGCCGCCAAGCCGCGTGATTACGTCCGTTTCGGTTTCGAGAAGCTTGTTGGGGAGGCGATAGGCGGGGATGCCGATGCGGGCCATTCCGCCCGCGTGCGCTTCCTGCTCGAAAATGTCGACGCGGTAGCCGCGGCGAAGAAGGTGGTAGGCACAGTTGATGCCCGCGGGTCCGGCTCCCACGATCGCGACGGAAGTCGAAACGGGCGATACGGGGCGCTCTTCCTTCGGAAAGAAGTCCTCGATCGCGGCGCCCGCGTTGTCGGCCGCGTGGCGCTTCAATTCCTTGATGCCGACGGCGGAGTCGATCTGGTTTCGCAGACAGGCCTTTTCGCATGGGCGCACGCAGACGCGTCCGCAGGAGCCGACAAGCGGATAGTGGCGCAGGAGCACCGTCGTCGCGAGTTCGGGATGGCCGTCGCGGATGTAGTCGATGTAGCGCGGAATGTTGACGTGCGAAGGACAGGCCTCGATGCAGGGCGCGGTCGCGACGGCATAGAAGTCGCGCGTCGTTTCGGGCATGGCCGGGGCGCGCCGCAGCATCTCGGGAAAGTATTCAAGCGCGCCCCAGAGGGGTTCGGGCGCCGTCTGACCGATGCCGCAGAGGCTCGTTTCGCGCATTTGAACAAGAAGGGCGCGGATTCGGTCCCAGTCGACCGATTCGCCTTCGCCGCGCGCCGACTTCTCAAGCGCCTCGTCGATGAGGATGGTTCCCATGCGGCAGGGCGTGCAGCGACCGCAGGAGAGGCTCTTCGCACGGGCGTAGTACTGACGCAGAAATTCCGCGAGCGTGACGCGCAGGTCGAACATGAGAAAACCCTGCGGGCCGGCAAATCCCGCCACGGGGTTTCCTTGATTGAAGGTGAGAAGCGTCTCGAGGGGGAGCTCGCTTTGTGCGCCGTCGGGAGCTCGGCGACGGTAGTCGTACACCTTCCCCTTCCAAACGCCGTAAATGAGTTCGTCCATAAAAAGGTCTTCCTTGGCGGATCCGATGGTTCTGTCACCCCGTCCGTTCCCGAAGCGGGAGGGACGTAGAACTTTTTATTTATAGAATAAATTCTATTTTAATGGAAAATTTTCTATCTCGGGGGCGTGGAACGTCCCGACGGAGAAAATTTTCGAAGCCTGATGAGTCTAGCGAGGAGCGCGGATTTTGTCGAGCTCCTTTTTCTGCGTTCCTCTCGATTGTGTGGCGGTTCGAACCGCGGCAGGGGAGGATGCAAAGCATTCGGAAGGAAGGATGTCGTCAAAATGGGATAGACTTGACGGAACGGATACAGAAAAAATTCTAGACCAGAGCGAAGCCATGCATCCCATTCTGCTTTCCTACGTTCCCGTTGCCGACATGATCGCTCGCACCTTCGGAGAAGACTGCGAGGTGTTGCTGCACGACCTCACGACCCCGCAGCACTCCATCGTGCACGCCGCCAACAACCGCGTCACCGGCCGGCGCCTCGGCGAAAGCTTTCGCAATCTCGTGCAGAAGGCTCTTTTCAGCGGCGACGCGGCAGAGTCCTTCGTGGCGAACTACTACTACGAGCACGAGGGGCGGCTCATCCGATCCTCGTCGCTTCTCATCCGCGGCGAAGAAGGAAAGCTGATCGGCGCGATGTGCATCAACGTCGACTGCACGCACCTGCGCGAAAACATGCGCTGGCTGCGCTGCGCCATGCCCGACTTCGACGAGGCGGGGCTCGCGCGGGCTTCGGCGCGAAACGCCGAGACACCCGTCGAGGGCGACCGAAACGTGAAGGAAATGGTCTACGACCTCATCGACAAGATTCTTGATGAAGCGCGCGAGACCGACACCAAGGAGCGGCGCATCGAAGTGATCCGCTTCATGAACGAGCGCGGGATCTTCTTGATGAAGGGTGCTCTCGAGCGCGTCGCGGACCGTCTCGGAATCTCCAAGGTGACGGTCTACAGTTATCTCGACGAAGTGCGGCGTCGAGAATAAAAGGAAGCTCTTTCGCTCCAAAAGGTGTTTGAGGCAAAAGGAACACCAAGGAGAATTCGATCGAAATCGTCAGGTACGCCGTGCATTCTCTCTGCGTTGCCCGGAAAAAATTCCCTCAGTTTTCGTCCTAGAGTCCGACGCGAAGAACTGCCAAGGGGTCGAGTCCGTAATGGCGGAACCAGGGCATTGATGTTGTGTTCGTGAGGGATGCGTCGGTCTATTCCGGATACTTGATCCATTTTCCGGCATGGAGCCGCACCCAGTGGACGCCCGCAAAGCGCACGACGCTCGCGTTGGCGTTCTGCGAGACGGGCCAGGTTTGCGGAAGATCCATGAGGATCGCGTCGACCGCGGCCGAGGCGTCGGCCTCTCGATCGCGGTAGACGCCGCTCGTCGCCGTACGGGCCATGAGTTCGGCGAGCGCCAGGTAGCTCGTCGGCGCTTCGATTGTGCGCAGGGCGCCGTCGAGCTTCAGACCGAAGAACTTCACGAGAACGGGAACGTTCGTGATCTTAGGGCTCGGAATTTCGCGAAGCCTCGCCATCTGGATCTTGTCGCCGCGTACCGCCGCGCCGTGTTCGGGCACGACGATGAAGAGCACCGGACGGCCGCTCTTTTCGATACGGTTCATGATGCCTTCCAGGTCGTCCAACAGGCTCTTCGCGAGCGGCGCGTAGTCGAAGGACTTCGCGGAGCCGGGCGCGCGGTTTCCGTCGTGGAGCGCCACGAGATCGAAGAGCGACACGGTTCTCGACGCGGGCCTGGAGGAGAGGTCCGAGAACCACTGGTTGAAGACGTCTGCGTCGTCGTAAACGGGCGAGCCGTCGAAGGCTTCGTAGCGGACGTGAAGCTTCGTGAGGTCGTTGAGGGCGGGTGTGAGCCCCGCCAACTCGCGAAGAGACGCGAGATAGTTGTCGAACCGTCCGTTGTGGTCGAGATAAAGGCGGTTTTCCCACCCGGCCGCCGCAAAGCGGTTGAGAAGTTCGCACTGCGGACGGCGCTCGCCGTAGAGGGCCGAATGCGGGGGCTGTCCGCAGGCGGCGGTGAGCAGGCGAAGCGTCGCCGGTCCCGAGTATGACGTGGCCGACGAAAAGCCCGAGAAGCGCACGTCGAACTTCGACCAGACGTTGTGGCGCTCGAGTCCCGTCGCCGCGAGATCGTCGTTCGAGAGCGAGCAGATGTTGACGACGGCAATGTCGAAGCCCCCCGAAACCGTTTCGGGGATCGCCTCCGTCGGGAGGTTCGCGACGCGATTTTCCTCTTCTGAGAAAAAGGCGGTGAGCCACCTCTCGACGTCTTCGCCCGTGCCGTTTGCGGGTTGCGGGGGTCGGAGCGGGCCGGCCGCCGTTTCGCTTTGGACGGCGGGTGCGCTTTCGGGCGCGGCGGCGATTTCCCGGGCGGACGCCTCCTTTTCGCTCGGCGTCGCCCAGGGGACGAGCTGCGGGAAGGCCGTGACGACGAGGCCGATCACGGTGAGGGTCGAAAAGCGCATCCAGCGGCGCAGAAAGAGCCATGCGACGATTCCTGCCGCAAGCCAGGCGACGAGGACGGGATTCACCGCGTCGACGATGAAGTTGAACAGAAACGACGAGGAAAAGTTCGTGAGGTTGTGCGCGTTCGTGCGGATCGCTTCGGGCCCGGGAAGCCAGCTTTCGTGCCAGAGAAGCGCCGCGGCCGCGAGGGCGCCCGCGAGATTTCGCGCAATGTCGAGCGCGCGCGTGCCGATCGGGAGCACGACCGCCGCGAAAAGGAGAGCGTTGTAGGCGGGTTCGAGATTCAGGTATCCGAAATGGGCGAGCGCGAACTTCGTCAAAAAGTACGCGTTGAACCAGCCCGCACCCTTCCAGACCGTTTCAAGCGGGGCGTCCGGGGAAATCTTTGGGGCTGTCATTTGTCGTCGGAAGCTTTCATCGCAACGGAGTCAGGGGAAAGCTCAAGCAAATCGCTCAAACGATATTCGCCGGAGACGGCGCGGCGGCCGATGAAGAGCCAGCGAAGCCGCGCAGCGAAGCGGGAGAGCCGCGGAGCGAAAAAATATCCCGCAGCGAAGGCGAGGATAACCGCAATCGCAAGGAAGTGGGGAGGAAAGAGGATCGGTGGCATGTGTTATTTCTTCCAGAGAAAATCGGCCGGTGTCGGTATGATGGGGTTGGGGCGCGGCGACGCGTCGTCGGTCTTCGCGACATCTGTTCGCAGGGCGAAGGTTCGCCGTGCGGTTTCGCCCGTCGGACTTTCGCGAAAGGTTTCGATCGCCCGCAACTCCGATAGGATGTCGGCCGTTTCGAAGACGAGGGAGTAGTGGGCGAAGAGTTCCGCGGGTTCCACCGCAAAGCAGCGCTCGAGCGCCAATTCGACGTTTGCGGGGTGCGAGCCGTTCAGAAACACCGCGCAGCGGCGTCCGGCCGCGCAGGCGATGTCGCCCGCGCGCTTGGGCTGGAAATGCTCGAGACAGTCTTCGGGGTTGAGCGTCCCGGCGGGCTCGAGCGTGACGAGCGTCCCTCGGTTGAGGGGAACGAAATTCGTCTCGCTGAAGGTAACGAGCCGCCGCACGAGTTCGGTGAATTCGTTTCGATCGAGCACGCCCCTTGCGTGCGCCGCAAGGACGAAGTCGAGCGACGCCTCGAAATCTTCGGGGAGAACGCGCGTGAAGACGGCGTCGCGCATCTGCGCGAGCGTCATTCCGATGAATTCGATCCCGGCCGAGGTTTCGAAGACGACGTTTGCGCCGCAGCCGAGCAAAAAGGCGAGCGACGTCGCGCGCACGGGCGCTTTGTCGGGGACGACGATGAGCTTCAGATGTCGGCCGCGCGTCTTGCGAAGCGTGTAGAGGGTCCTTGCGAGCGGCGCGAACTCCTTCGCGCTCTCGAGCGAAAAGACGAGCGTCGCCGCGCTCGCGCGCCGTCCGATGCGCTCGAGCTCTTCGTTGTCCGCGACGGGCCGGAGGTTGGGCAGGCCGCTCGTGCGTTCGTTAAGTTTGGCCGAGGCGCTGTAGACGAGGTCGGCGTCTTCGAGGACGGCGTGCTCCTCGTCGGCCGCCTCCGGGGCGGCGTAGCCCGCGCCGTCGCGAACGAGCGCCGTCTCGAACTGCCCCGTAAAGCGGTGCAGTCCGTACCAGAAGCGTGCCTGCCAGAGGAAGCCCTCCTTCTTTTGCGTCAGCTGAGCGAGGCCGCCGAGACGGTGCCGGAAGGAGAGAAGGCGATAGAGGAACGCCTCGTCCCCCGGGGCGCTTCCGTAGAAGACGAGGAGCACGATGTGATTCCCCTTCTCCGCGGCCGCGGCAATTCGCGCGAGCCGGTCCGTGAGGGCGCGCTCGTCGCCGAGCGCGACGGCCGAGGCCCGACATAAGAGGAGGATCGTCTGCGGGGTGTCAAAGAGGTTCGAGAGCGCCTGCGCGAGGCCTTCTAGCGGCCAGACGTAGTAAGGAAAGCGAAGCCTGTGGATGCGGCGCACCTTCCAGGTGAGGCTTTCCTGAAGGTCGGCCGCGTGCTCACGGAAGAAATCCCGAACCTTCTTCCTTTCCCCGTCGTCGCGACGCACGAAGAGAATCGGGGGACGTTTGCCCTCACGGAGGCGACACCCGAAGAGAAGCGGCACGGCCTCCTCGATCGACGTCGCGCACACGACGCCCACCGAGCCCGGATTGAGCGTGCGGCGGCTCTCGGCGAGTCCCTTGAGGGGGAGTTCCAGACGGCGTTCAGGCATGACTTCCCTCCATCCTGTCGGCAAAGGGCGAGGATTTTCGGACTTCCTCCGGCTCGTAGCGGACGGTAAGGTTGCGCCCGAGGCACTTGGCTCGGTAGAGTGCGAGGTCCGCCTCGCGCACGAGCGTAAGGATGTCCTTTTCCGCCCAGTGTTTCGTAGAGGAGGAAATGCCGATCGAGACGGAAAGGGGCGAAGGCGCCTCGCCCGTTTCGCTCACGGACGCGTCGGCAAGCGAAATCCTTCGCATGCGAAGCCGGATGCGCTCGGCCATGTTGTAGGCGACCTTCGCCGTGACGCCCGTGAGGAGAAGACAGAATTCTTCGCCTCCGTAGCGGTAGACGACGTCGTTTTGCGCGATGCAACCGCGGATCTGCTCTCCGAAGCGCTTGAGGATTTGGTCGCCGAAGAGGTGTCCGCGCGTGTCGTTGACGCGCTTGAAGTGATCGATGTCGATCATGAGCGCGGCGGAGTTGGCCGGCAAGTTGTCGGCCTTTTCCACGAGCGCCTCAAAGGCGCGCCGGTTGGCGAGTCCCGTGAGCGGATCCTTGTTGGATTCGTTGAGGAGCTCGTCGTACTGCGAAGTGAGCAGACTGAGGGACGCGCGCTTTTGATGCAGCATCTTGCAAAAGTGCATCAGCCACTCGACGACGTCGTTGATTTCCTCGATGCGGGAGCCTTTGGGCATCTTCGGGAGCTTGTTCGTCTCGAGGAAGCGCCGCATTTCCTCGCGCAGTTCGCCCAACGGGCGAAGCACCCAGAAGGCGGCGAGCGCGATCGCCGTCGCCATCGCCATGGCGAGGAAGACGGCGACGGAGAAGGAACTGAAGAGGCGGTCGTTGAAGCGCGTGATCTGGTCGATGAGTCCCAGTCGATTCGACGCTTCCAGTTTGGCGTAGACGTGACTGAGGTTTTGGGCGTCCTCGTTCATCGCGTCGGCCTGCGCGAGAAATTCGGTGCGCGTGGCGTCGAGCGCGTCGAGCTTCGTCCCGAGCGTGCGGGGCAGTTCGCGCATGGTTTTGCAGTAGGAAAGGAAGGCGGTCCGTCTCTCGTCGTCGGACGGCCGGTGCGCGGCCGTGCAAAGTTCTCGGGCGGCGCTTTCGAGCACTTCAAGGTGCCGTCGGTGCGGAGCCGGACGATCGAGATGCTGCACGATGGGTTGCCGCAGGTCGATCAGAAGGTTCGTCGAGGCGTTCGAGAGTCCCGCGGCGACACCAGCCGCCGCCAGAAGGTCCTGGTGGAAGGCGTTAAAGTCGACGTTCACCTCGTTTCGGCGCGCTTCGTACTCCTGACGAAGCGACCAGGTTTTCTGGAGGCTCTCGATCAACCGCTGCGTCAGGGGCTTCACTTCGTCGTGCTGCTCGAAGACCGTTTCCGTGAGGAGTCCCCAGTTGTTTACGTAGGCCGTGCGGGCGCGTTGCGGATTCCCCGCATAGACGAGGACCCGCAGCGACTTACTCAGATAGTGCAGATTGATGGAGTTTCGCTGCGCGAGCACGACGTCCTTGAGGGTCTGTTCCTCAAGTTCGTGCGCGAACGTCTGAATGCGCCCGCTCATGTTGAGGCCCACCGTGAGGAAACCGATCATCATGAAGAGCAGCGTCGCCATGATCGGCAGCAGGAGCCGCCTGATGGGAACGGTCTTCCTTCCCGCGGACGTTTTGCTTAAGCTTTCCATGGAGACCCTCAAAAACTGAAGAAAGGTAAGAAGCGGATGATGAGATCCTGAAATTTGCCGTTGGACTGCAGCTTGTGAAGCGTTCGGTTCACGCCTTCGATCAGAGGTACGTCCCCGCGCTTGGCCGCGACGCGGCAGGCGGTGAATTCGGCGTCGTCGTTCTCGGCGCGACCGCCGATGAAGAGCGCTTCGCCCCGAGGATGGTTGAGCAGGGTGTAGCCCGGTACGCTGTCGAGGAAGATCATGTTGACCTCTCCCGAAAGGAGCGCGTCGACGAGCGCGTCGAACGAGGAATACGTCTTCTTTCGTGCGCCCCGCGGCACGTAGTGTTCCGCGACGTATTCGTCCTGGAGTTTTCCCTCCTGCACGCCGATCACGAGTTCGGGGATCCGATCGGGCGTGAAGTGTTCGAAGCGCTTCTGCGTCGTGACGAAGAAGCTCCCCGAACGGTAGTAGGGTTCGGAGAAGAGAAAGTCGACGCGTCGTTTTTTCGTTTCGGCGAGTCCCGCGACGACAAGGTCGAGTTCTCCCGCCTTGAGCGAGGGAAGGAGCGCCGCAAACGCCATGGGTTCGATGCGGCATTCGCGGTGAAGTTCCCGACAGACTTCGCGCGCGAACTCCACGTCAAAGCCCGTGAGTTCCCCTCGGAGGCCGACGTAGGAAAAAGGCTCGACGTCGGTTTCCACACCGATTTCGAGCGGATCGTCGGGGAGCGCGGGCGCCGGACGCTCGTCCCGCCCGGCGAGGAACCACCCCGCGAGCAGAAAAAGAGCGGCCAAACCCGTGAGAAGAATCTTTTTCATGAAGAACCCTCCTCTCTCAAGCCGAAGCTTCCCCCGCGCCTACAACGGACGCCTCCAGCAGGAGCGCGAGCATTTCCTCGGCGTTCGAAGGCTTGGCAAAGCAGTAGCCCTGCAGCTGATCGGGGGCGAGCCCCTCGAGCCGCGCGTACATCTCTTCGTCCTGGATGCCCTCGATGCAGACGACGAGGCCGAGTTCCTTGAAGGCCTTGATGAGGCGGCAGAGGAACTGCCGGCGCTTTTCGTCGTAGAGACAGCCGAGCGCGATTTCCCGCGAAAGCTTCACCATGTCGCAGGGAACGCTCAGGAGAAAAGCGAGCGAGTTGTAGCACGTCCCGAAGTCGTCGATCGCGGTCTGCATGCTGAGCGAGCGGCATTTTTCAATGAGCGCGAGAAGATCCTGCTGCGGGATGTTTTCGCCCGTTTCCACGAATTCGACCACAATGCGTCGGAAGGGAATCCCGTTGCGTTCGGCGGCCGTGCGCAGGAAAAGAAAGAGGCTCCGGTCGACCGTGTGCATGGGATTGAGGTTCAGGTTGAAGGTGAAGCCTTCGGGGGCCGCCTTGAGAATCTTCGACGCGAGCTCGAGCGAGTGCCCGAAGACCCAGTGCGTGAGCGGGACGGCAAGCGTCGACTTTTCGAGAAGCCGCACGAAGCGGTTCGGGCCGAAGCCGCGGTCGGCCTTGAAGCGCAGAAGAAATTCCGCGCCGGTGTAGTGCCGCGTGTATCGGTCGACAAGAGGCTGCATGAGAAGCTTGAACCCTTCGAAGTCGTTGAGGCAGGCGCAGGCCGTAAGAAGGATCTCGCGCAGCTGAAATTTTTCGGGAGCATTCGTCGTCGGGTAGAGGTTGGCGAATTCCAGCCAGAAGACAAGGCGTTTTTCCATCGCCTCGACGTACGATTCGGCGCCCTCCGCAAAGAGAAGCCGGGGTTCAACGTCCGCGTCGGCGCGGTGCTCGCGCAAAACGGCGTCGAGAAGCCGGTTGGCGCGTGCCTCGACGTCAAACGACGTCTCCGGGGTTGAGATGAGAAGCGTATCGAAGTCGAACTGCTCGATCACGACGCCGTCGCTCGCCTTTTCCCGCATGGATTCTGCGATCTGCGCGGTGAAGAGTCCGAGCGAGTCGGTCGCGCGGAAGTTCGACGTCAGGCGAAGCGCGCTGATCGTGTGCGAAACGGGCGCCGACGCGAGGCGGGCGAGCTTTTCGACCTCCTCCTTCGTGAAGTCGGAAAAGCCGAGAAGTTCGGAGAAGATCCGCGCGAAGTTGTAAAACTCGACCGTACCGGAAAAGAGCGTACTGTCGCCCGCGTCGCTTCGATAGGACTTGGCGCGGATGCGGCACCAGAGAACCCGGCCTTCCAGACGCAGGCGAACGAAGAGGTCGCGGCTTGCGCATTCGCGGCGGAATTCGTCGAAAAAGGCGCGCAGCACTTCACGGTCGCACTCGTTTGCAAGCAGTGCGTCGAAGACTTCTTCGAGCCGGCAGGAATGTGCGGGATCCGTGCCGAGAACCCGCGAGAGGTCCGACGAGAGATGAAAGAGTCCGCTCTTGAGTTCGCCGAAAAAGAGGTGGGGCGACTCGAAATCGGTGTGAGAGCCGGCGGAGAGTGAAAAGTGCATGGATGCAGTTCCTTGGGTGGAGCTGTGAGTCTGACGGTGAAACGCGGAGCGCTCACCACTTTGCGTAAGGCGTCATCGGCGCGGGCGGCTGCGGGAGGTCGCCCTCCCAGCCGTCCCAGTGCCAGCGAAGCCAGAGTCCGGCATAAAACGGCGCGTAGCGGTCCGTGTCATGCTGGTAGGTTGCGGATGCGCCGACAACGGCGTGCTTCGTGAGCCGCCGTTCGGCCGTCGCGAAAACCGAAACGCCGAGACCGACGGACGAATCCGCCTCCTCGCGCGCGTCGATGTCGGCGAGACCGAGTCCCGCGAGTTTCGATTGGAGCGGATAACGGTCCCGCGCTTCGGAGCGCGACGCTGCGACAGAGAGCCGCGCCCGAGCCGTCCAGGACCATTGCCCCGTTCGGCGCGATTCCTCGACGAACCCTCCGACGGAGCCCGCGTCGTTGGGCGAGTAGTAGCCCCCTTGCCCGAAGGTGTAGTCGGAGAGGTCCTTCTCATAGTGCCAGTAAAGCGCCGAGACGCCCGCCGTACGCTTGTGATGTGCGAGGTCGACGAGGCGCCGGTACCATCCGGCCATGAATTTGAAGGCGGTGTTGTCGGCGACGTCGTGACCGCGGATCTTTTCGAGCATCGCGACCGACCAGTAGCCGTCGCGCTGACCGAGGTCGTGGGAGAGCGAAAAACGCAGGCCCAGACGGCGCACGCCGCCCCATTCGCGGCCCGTCGCCGGGTCGCGCTGACCGCCGAGCGCGAGAAGCGACCCGGATTCGGGGCGGTAGTAGACGCCCGTCGTGAGCCCGAAGTTTCCGGCGTCCCAGGACCAGTTGACGGCCCCCGAGGGATCGCCGTAGAGCATTCCCATGGGCGTCGTGCCGACGTCGAAATCGAGCTGTCGTCCCTCCCAACGGAAGGCGACGGACTGGCCGAAATCGCGGTTGACGGGATCGGCCGCGCGAAAGCCCGCCGCGGCGTTCGAAGTGGTTCCGAAATCCCGGAAGTCGGCGCCGAGGTGGCCCATGTCGTAGCCCACGCTGTCGGTGCGAAGCGTCGCGCGTCCGCCGAAGGCGGGAAAGGACGCCTCGCTCATCCAGGTGACGGCCGTGAGATCCGAATAGCCGCCCGTCCCCGGGTCGACTTCGACGTTGACGCCGAAGGCAAGGCGCAGCTCTTGGGCGGCGTACCGCTCGGCCGCGCGGCTGCGAAGCGACTGCGCGAGCCAGCCGTCGGGACCGAGAGCGGGTGCGCCCTCCACGGGCTGTGCGCTCGCCCCGTCGGAAAAACGCATGGCGCGCGTAAAGGAGATTGCTTCGCCTCGTTCGTTTCGGAGAAATCCCGCGCGCGAAAAGGCCCCCCGGTAGGCGTCGAGCGCCTCCGGAAAGCGACCTTCCTCTTCACGGGCCATGGCGACGCGCCGCCAGAGCATGACGGCCCCTTCAGTCTCCTCGGGATCCGAACCCGCAAGCAGAGCGACGTGCCGCTCGACGAGCGCCAGCGCTTCGTCCGCGGCGCCCGCGTCGTCGAGCGCGCCCGTCATGCGCGCGAGACTCTTGGCCGTGAGCGTGCCGCGTTCGTCGTTTTCGCTCTCGAGTCCCCGCACCAGACGGACGACCTCGCCCCGAACGCTCTCGGGACGCCCCCGAGCGCGGGCGAGAAGCGCCTCGACTTCGCCGTAGATCGCCTCTTCACGCCAAGCGGGGTCGGCTGCGGCCTTTTGCCAGAGGGACTGCGCACGTTCCAGGTCGTCCGCCTGCCGCGCCCAGTCCGCGGCCTTCGCCAAGCGCCAGGATTCGAGGAGCGCATCGTCGGGGAGCGCCCGAAGGGCTTCGGCAAAGCGGCCCGCTTCGGCCAGGCTTTCGGCCCGCGCGACCGCGATGTTCGTGCGCAACGTGTGTGCGAGATCGCGCATCGCCCGGATGCGTTCGGCGTCCGCCGCCCGGGGACGGGCGGGAAGGCGGGCGAGAAAGTCTTCGGCGAGGGCGACGGCCTTTTCCGGTTGGTCGACGCTTCGGCGAAAGAGCGCCTCGGCGTAGCGCCATTCGCCGCGCTCGGACGGCGCGGCTCTTTCGGCCTGCGTTTTCCAAAGTCGGTCGGCCGCATCGAATTCCCCGCGGGCCCACAGGGCTCGCGCGAGCCGACCCGTCGTCCAGGGATCGGCTTCGCCCGCGTCGAGCGCGCGTCGCAAGGCGGCCACGTATTCGGACGAAGGCGTCTCGAGAAAATTCCCTTCGGTGTCGACCCGAGGCGCGAGGCGGTCTGCCTTGGCTACGAGCGCATCCTGATGAATCCCCGCGATGCGGCGCGTCAGCACCGCACGGTACGCGGCCTTCGAGTCGTCGGTGAGCGACACGGCCTTTTCGAGAAGACGCTGTGCCGCGCTTCGGTCGCGGCGGCGAAGCGCCACGTCGGCGAGGCCCGCGTAGGCGAAGGGCCGAGAGGGATCGACGGCGAGGGCTTCGCGGTAGGCGGCTTCGGCCTTCGTGAGCGCGCCCCGCTTCAAAAGTGCGTCCCCGCGGTCGTTCGCGAGCCAGTAGCGCCCCTCCGCAATGGCGTTGCGCCAGCGTTCCGAGCGCGGGTCGTCGGGCTTTTCGCCCAGGAGACGTTCGAGCGTCGCGACGCATTCGGCGCGCGTGGCGCTTTGGTAGACGCCTTCGAGCGCCCGTTCGAGCGCTTCTTCAAAGGCTTCGTCGGCAAGACGGCGTTGGGCGCGCTGCGAGATGAAAAGCGACGGCGACCGGCGAAGGGTTTCGAGCAGTGCCTTTCCTTCGTTGCGGCGCGTCTCGGTCCGAAGCAGCATGTCGGCGTATTCGAGTTGGAGCGACGGCTCGGGCGGGACGCCCTGAAAGAGCTTTTCCGCCTCGCGGGCGGCCTCGTCGTGGCGTCCCGCGACGGCGAGAAGGCGCAGGGCGGCGTAGCTTTGGGCAAGATCGCCCCGGGTCACGCGCTCGAGCGTGCGGGCGTCGCGGCAGGTCCTCGCGTCGGGCGAAGCGCAGAGTTTCTTGAGAAGCGCGGCGACCTCCGCCTCGTCCTCCCTTCCGGGGACGTCGTAGCGAAAGAGGTGGCGCAGATAGTCAAGCTGCAGCTCCGCGTCGTCGGGCGACATGCTGAGGAGCCGTCGGAACGCATCGCGTTCCACGGCCGCGTTGTCGGTCGTTCGCGCCGATTCGATCTGGCCTGCGAGCCAGCGCGTCTGAATCCCCGCTCGGTCCGGGGCGCAGAGCGCGTCGGCCGCAGGGAGCGCGGCAAGGACCGCTAGGATCGGGGCGAAGGTCTTTGCGGTCGTCATGACCGGACTCCCGAGCGGATCGGGCGCAGCAGACGTCCTTCGCGGTCAAACGCGAAGCGCGCGTGGTCAAAGCCGAGCCCGAAAAGCGTCAGCATGCTCTTGTAGTAGCTCTCGGCCGCAATCGGAAGCTTTTCGAGACGGGCGCGAAGAAGGTCGCCTTCGGGCGAATTCGGGCGCCAGGCGAGAAAGGCCGCTCCGAAGGCGTCGGGGCCGGCCGCGGAGACCGCGAGCGTGCGGGTGTCGATGCGTTCGGGAACGCTTCCCCGGGCTCGGACGAGTCGGAAGACCGGCGCGAAGTGCCGCACAAGCAGGTCCCGCTCCGGCGCGTCCTGCGGGAGCATGCCCGCCCAGAGGTAGACGCGCACGGCGTCCCAGCTCCCGAAGGGACGCCCGTCTTCGACGAGCGTGCCCGATTCGTCGAAGACGGCCCAGTCGGGCGCGGCGCCGGCGGGGGATGCGCGCAGCGTCGCGCGAAGCGCCGCGCGTTCCGCGGCGAGCCATCGGGGGTCTTCCGCGGCGAAGCGGCGAAGGAGCTGCGGCGGCGTGTAGCTCGGATTGAAGGTGATGCGACCTTCGCCGTCGACGAAGCCCGTGCGGCCCGGAAGACAGACGGGGCCCATCGCCTCGGTTTCGTGCAGACACGTGCGGCCGACGAGGTCGAGGAGGGCGAGCCCCTCTTCGCGGTAGGCGTCTTCCTTCCAGAGGCGCCCCGCTTCGAGGAGCGCGTAGGCGATCCAGAGGTCGGCGTCGGTCGCGTTGTTTGCGTCGATCACGCCCCAACGCACGACGGGGGCGGGTTTCTCGGCGGCGCGCCGCGAATCGGCGGTTTTCGGTGCGGGTACAACCGTCTTGCCCCAGAGCCAGGCGGGAAGGTTTTTCCCGGCGTCTCCGGCGCAGAGGTTGTCGACCGTCCAGCGGCGAAGCCTTTCAAAGAGCTCGCGGTCGTCGTCGACGAGCGCGAAGAAGAGCCCGTAGGACTGTCCTTCGCTCGTCGTGATGAGGCGCGCGTCGCTCGGATCGATGAGACGGCCTTCAGCGCTTACGGCTTCGGCTGCAAAGCGGCGCCAGGCGCTCCAGGAGAGGGTTCGGCGGACGCCGTCGGTCGTCGCGGCCACGCGTGCAAGCGGCGACGAAAGAAGGGCGGCGGCGCCGAGGGCCTGAAGAAAACTGCGTTTGGCGATCATCGGCTCACTCCTCAGGACTTGCGGTTGGACGGAACGCGAAGCTTTTCGCGGGCGCTCAACAGTCGCCCCGCGACGACGCGCGTCATGAGAAGGTAGAGAAGGAGCGCCGCGCACGCGAGGAAGACGAGCGTGATCCCGAAGAGCACGAAGGGCTTGTCGAGGAGCTGATTCCAGATGCGCTGATGCCACGGCAGATCGCCCATCGCGTAGACCTCGGCCGGCGGGAAGTTGACGCTTCCCTTGGGGGTGAGAAAGCTCACCGCCCCGTCGACGTCGTAGAAGCTGCCCGCAGCGCCGAGCTTATCCTGCAGCAGCGCGGTGCCCGCGCCCGGTTGTGAGAGGAGCGCCGTAACGGTGCGCCCCTTCGTCACGGGGGACTCGAAGCTCACGAGCGCCGCCTGGCGGCTGCTCTCCGGCGAGTCGGTCCGCACGCGGATCGCCCGGTCCTTGCGCAGGGCCGGAGCGTTCTCGGGCGCAAGGCCGCGTCGGATTTCCTCGGCAAAGGGCGTTCCGGCGGGGACGTCTCCGCCCGAGCCGAGGTTTCCGATCACGAGCACGTCGCGATCGATCAGGGCTTCGGGCGAGGGATCGGTCGACACCGTCACGAGGACGCCCGCGGTCCCCGTCTGCGAGCCGATGCGGCCGACGGCCGCGAGCATCGTGCTCACGTCCTGGGCCTCGGGATTCTTCGGGAGAACCACCGTCGTCTGGGCGAGGTCCGCAAAGCGTGAATAGGGGTAGCCCGAGAGCGTGAAGAGACGCAGGTTCGGAAGTTCCGCGTAGTGGTAGAAACCGCGGAAGTCGAGCGTGCTCGCGGGATCGATTTCCACCTGGTTTTCCGTGAGCGACACCGAAGGGCACTTTCCGGGGAGCGAGCTGTCCGTCACCGCCACGTCGTACTGAAAGTCGAATTCGAGCGTGTTGGCGGCGTCGAGGTGGACGGTCGGCAAACTGAGGGCGCGCAGAAAACCCGCCATCGCGTCGAGCGCCGCTACGCGGCGCACGACCGGAGCGGTCGCCGATTCGTCCGATTCGAGCACTTCGTAGCCCATGAGCGCGTCGTTGATGCGAACGCGCACGCTCGCCTTCGCGTCTTCGCCGGGCGGCGTGTAGCGGTAGCTCAACTCCATCGGAATGCTGGTTCTTGGCAAGACGAAGAGGTCGGGTGCAAGGCGGAAATGGACCGCGATCGGGTCGGGGAAGGTGCCGCGCGAGCGAAGCTGCGAAGGATGGTCGACGAGCTCGTCAAAACGCACCTTGCGGTCGGTCGGGAGCCACTTGCGGGCGTCGTAGGCGGGGCGCGGCGGGAGCCGCGGGGGTTCCGTCACGAGAACGCGCGGACCCGCGAAGCGGTCGCCTTCGAGCGCGAGCGCCTGCGCGGCCTCGACGAGCTCTTCGTCGTTGCGGCCGGCGATGACGAGCACCTTGGCCCAGTCGGAATGGGGTGCGTCCGCGATGCGCACTTCCGGGCCGGTGATTTCCGCCGTGCCCCGCAGGAATTCGGGGAGGGTTTCGGGCGTCGCGAAGACGACGAAGTGCCCTTCGGCGGGCGCCTCGCCGTAGTGCACCGGCAGGGAGAGATCGCGCCAGTCGGCCGTTTTTCCCGCCCAGGAGGCGAGGACGGCGGCCGCCTGCAGCGTCTTGTCCGAGGGACGCACGGGGAAAAGCACGGGAAGCGTGAGGCGGCTTCTCGCACCTGGATCGAGGAATGGCGAAGGGAGAAGCTGCAGTTCGTTGGCGACGCGGATCTTCTGCTTGGAGAGCGTCAGCGTGCTTTCCCGATCGATTTCAAGCCAGAGCGACGCGTCGGCGGGTGACTCGCAGTTGTGTTCGTAGGAGCCCACGAACTCGAATTCGAGCTCGTTCAGGTCCTTGAGGCGCTTGGGGTTGAGTTCAACGGTCGTCACCACGGTACGGCCGATCTCCTCGGTCGTGATCGGGAGGCTTCGTTCGAGTTCGCCGTTGAGCCGGAGATTGAGCTGCGACTTCACGGGCAACAGAACGGGCGAAGGCGTCCACTTGAAGGTGACGGAAGCCTTCGTCGCGAGTTCGTCGCGGGCGATGACGAAGGGAAGGCGCCACTTGGCGTTGAGTCCCGTCATGCGGATCGGCGTGTTCTCGGGCAGGGACTTGAGCGCGGCGAAGCGTTCCGTTTCGATGCGGGTTTCAAGTGCTCCGGCGTCGGCCTGCACGTCGAGAAGCGCTTCGGCGAGCGGCCGAAGCGTTTCCTGAGCGGCCGCAAAAGAGGGGTTCAGGGCGAAACTCAGGCCCAGGAGGCTGAGGGCGAAGAGATGTCGGGTCATTGTTTTCAACACAATCAAAGTTTTTCGGTCGTTTTCGGAGCGGGCCTTCAAGGCTGCGCTCAGGTCAGAATTCGCGTCGTCGGGGACGTCTCGGGACAAAGTCCAAAAGCCAGCGAAGGAAACGCTGTACGTCCACCAATCCGATGGCGGCCCAGGAGGGCGCGAGGCTGATGATCGACCGGACGCCGAGTCCAGCAAAGCCGAGGATCGTACGCAGGGCTTGACCGATTCCCACGCCCGGCTTGTGCAGGGCGTCGTCCCAGAGGTGATCGCGGCAGAAGGTCGCTGCGATGTATCGCTTTTCTTCGGCAAGGCTTCGGAAGGTGAGTTCGATGCCGACGCCGCGTGCGTTGGCGCGGCGGATGATCCCGCGGAATTCGTGCGCAACGCCGTCGTCCTCAAGGACGAGCGAAACGGTTTCAGAGGCGCGCAGTCGCCCCGCCGCTTCAGCGGGCATCTCGAGATTCACGCCGGTTTGCGAGAAGTCCCGAAGCGTCGCGTGCCAGACGGTGCCGTCGTCGCGGCGAAGCGAGGCGCGGCGGCGCGTCGTCACGCGGTGAAAACGACGCTCCTGCACGGTCTCGACGGCGACCGCTACGGCCGCGGAAAGAATCACCATGTTGTAGAGGAGCCAGACGACGTTGACGAGAATCGTCGCGCCGTCGAGACCGCCTGACGTGAACGCGCGCCCGAAGAGCCGCAAAAGCCCCGCGGCGTTGAGGGCGAGGAGCACGAGGTAGGGCCGCGCGATGTGCCAGTCGAGGTGGTCCGAGTCGACCTTTGCGCCCTTCGTCGTCACGTTGAATTTTCCGACGTGCGGCGCAAAGAGCGCCACGGTCGTCGGAACCGCGATGTACCAGGAGAGCACCGTGTCGTAGATTTCGCCCATCAACGGAAAGCGAAGGCCCCGCTGCGCAAACTCGTTCGATAGGTTGAGGTGCACGAGGTGCGGCACGACGAAGGCGAGGATCGCCAGTCCCGGCGCCTGAATGACGTTCGTGTCGAAAAAGATGAAGGGAAGCGGCGCGATGAGGAAGATGATCCTCGGAATGCCGAGCAGGAAGTAAAACATCCCGCTGAAGAAGCACAGACGCTGTCCGAGCGTAAGCCCCCGCCCGAAGAGCGGATTGTCAAGCCGGAAGATCTGAATCATCCCGCGCGCCTAGCGGATGCGCTGCCCGATGTGCGAGGCGAGCGTCTCGGTCGAAAGGCCCGCGGCGAGCGGCGTCGAAAGGAAGGCTGAGCGCCAGCCGCGCCGATAGAGCCGAAGCGACGTGTGGGCGTCCTCCGTGACGGTTTCGGTGGCGATTCCGCCGATTTCGTCGAGCGCCTTGCGCCGTATGACCGTGCAGGAGCCGCAAAAGAGCGTTGCGTTCCAGGTGTCGTTGCCGCGCTGAATGAAGACGTGAAAGAGGGCGTCCTCCTGCGGGACCGCGTCCGTGAGGCGGAGGTTTCGCTGATAGGGCGCGGGCGAGTAGAAGTGGTGCGGCGTCTGCACGAGCGCGATTTTCTCGTCGCGCAGCATCCAGCCCATGGTTTGGGTGAGGAAGGAGCGCACCGGAATGTGGTCGCAGTCGAAGATCACGACGAATTCGCCGTGAATCTTCCCGAGGGCGTGGTTGATGTTCCCCGCCTTGGCGCCCTTGTGTTCCTCGCGGCGGATGTAGCCCGCGCCCGCTTCTTTCGCAAAGGCTTCGAAGTCGTCGCGGTCGCCGTCGTCGAGAATCCAGACGTGAAGCTTCTCCTTAGGCCAGTCCATCGACTGCACGCCCAGCACCGTCGTGCGCACGAGTTCGAGCGGCTCGTTGTAGCTCGGGATGCAGACGTCCACGTGCGGCCAGAGGGAGCGGTCCTCGGGCGGCGGACAGGGTTTGCGCTCGAGCACCCAGAAGGTCTGAAAGCAGCTGAGCGCCATCAGGATGAAGGTGTAGATCTCCGCGCTCATGAGCATCGCCGAGAACACGTGTCCTCCGATCGAATCGAAGTTGACGGTCTCGGTGAGGCGCCACCAGAGGTAGCGTGACGATACGACGAGCGAAAGCAAAACGAGGAGAAGAACCGTGAGTCGTATGCGAACGAGCCTGAGCACAAGCGCCAAGGCGAACGTGCAGGCGGAAAAGAGCACCTGAAAGCGCGGGTCGAGGTGTTGCGTCGCGCAGAGCGCAAAGAGGACGGCCGCGACGGTGCCGAGAAGTACGCAGGAGATTGCGCGTACCGGGCCGAACGGCCGGGGTGCGGTCTCGGCGAAACGTCGTGCCCCGAGGCGGTCCCGGGCCTTGAGCGCAATTGTCGCCCGGTACAGTAGCCGAGCGGGAAGGGAGCGCTTTTTCCTGCGCACGGACGTCGGAGAGGCGCATCCTTCGCCCGGGAAGAAAAGGAGAAAGAGACTCTGAATCAGAATCCTCAGGCCGTCGAGCGGCCGGATTCGGGTCGGATCGACGTTTGGGTAGACGTCGGGAAACCGTGCGCGAAGCGCGCGCCAGTTTGCGTTTTCCAAAGGCAAAAAAAGCCATGCCGCCGCCAAAAGGGCGCCGTTCACGATGAACGAAACCAACGACGTGGATTTTTCAAGGAGTGCGGCGCCTTCCCGATCCACGCCGCGGAAGAACCGCAGCAGGACGGTCCGGATCAGCATCGCGCTTCCTCGCGAAGACGGGCGGCGCGAAGGATCAGCCAGGTGGATAGCGCGGCGATCGCCTGCGCGCTCTCGGCAAAGGGAACGAGCTGTGTCACGGGGCCGCGTTGCAGGGCGGCCCGGGCGGCGAATTCGTCGCGGGGAACGATCTGCGGCGCAATGCGCTCGGAGAGTCCGGGCGCTGTGCGCAGGAAGAGCATCACGTCCGCGTGGCTCTCGGAAAAACCGAGTGCCTTGTTGAAGAGGAGCACTTCGTTTCCGGCAAGGGCATGCTTCGAGAGTTTTACCGCCGTGTGGGCGTCGGGTTCCGCCACGGTGACGAGCACGTCCGCCGCACCGCGCCAAAGCTGCGCGGTCTCGGTGTCGTCGTGGCCGAGGTCGACGACGACGTGCGTGAAATGCGCGTCGCAAAGGTCGGCCGGTTCGAGATTGAGGGGAGGGTGCGTAGAACAGTTATTCTCGGATTTGTCGGATGTAAACGCAAGAAATATGGAATCCGTGTAGCGCCAGAAAATGTCGGAAGGCCGTACGTCGGGCGGAAGATTGAAGAGGGTGCGAAAGCCTGAGAAAATGCCTTGCGGCGCCACGGCGAGCACGCGGCTCTCGCGCCGCGTGCCGAGATGCCAGGCGGCCGCGGCGGCGACGGTGGAACTTCCTGCGCCTTCGCGAAGGCTGCGGAAAGCGAGGATGATCGGACTGAGATCCCTTGTCGGGAGCGGGGTTGAAACGTCATGATCGGAGGCTCGGACGTCCCTTTCGATCAGCAGGGCGAGAAGGCTGTATTGCCGGGCAAGCGTCTCCCTCCGAGCTGCGTCCTGTGCCGGAATTGAGGAGGGGGATAATGATGCGGGCGTGTCGGAACGCTGTCGCGAAGCGACAAAAACGTTCGAAGTCATGCTCTCAAGATCAGCGTTCAACAATCAAAGAAATAAAGAATATGGGAATAAAAATTCAGGAAATTATTATTCCATTTTTTTGTTGATGATAAGGGAGTGTCGAGAAGAAAAACGCCTTGTGTGTTGATGTACATGGAGTTTGTTAAGAAAAAGCCCTTATATCAATATTGATAGCAAAGATGTTCAAGGGAAGCACAAGCGGCGTAGAGAAAGAAATTTTCGCCCTTTTTGGTGTTTTTTTGTTTCTTCTATTGAGCGACAGGGGAAAATGGGAGGAAAGAGGATGTGACGGATGCGCCGGTGTAGTCGTCTGGTTTCTCGTAACCGTCCGACGGACAGCGGCGAAACTGCACGTCGGGGAAAACGTTCCCGCTGAAAATGAATCGGTCCGCCTCCGGGGCTTCGGATGCGGACCTCATATCCTGTCCCGCCGGTTACATTCGCGGGAGTTTGTTTGAAGGCGGTACGGGTTTACCGGCGGGCGAGCACTTTCGCAAAGGCTTCGGCCGCGTATTCGACGTTGCCGCGGTTGAGTCCGGCCACGCAGATGCGGCCGTTTGCGACGCCGTAGACGGCGTATTTTTCGCGAAGCTCCGTCATCATTTCCTTCGTGAAGCTCATGAAGGAGAACATCCCCTTTTGTCCGACGACAAACGAAAGGTCCACGCCGTGGCGCTCGCCCGCCTCGGCGAAAAGCCGCCGCATAAGCACCATGCGCTCGCGCATTTCGTCGACTTCCTTGCGCCAGCGGGCTTCGAGTTCGGGGTCGGCGAGGACTTCCGCGACGACCGAGCCCGCGAACTTCGGAGGATTCGAATAGGTGGAGCGAACGAGGCTCTTCAAAATGGATTCGACCGTGCGCTTTTCCTCATTCGAGCGCGTGAGGACGTGCAGGGCCCCGGCGCGTTGACCATAGAGTGCAAAGTTCTTCGAAGAGGACGCCGCAACGAGCGCCGCGACGCCTTCGTCGGCGAAAAGGCGCGGGGCGTAGCCGTCCTCGTCGAGTCCGTCGCCCAATCCCTGATAGGCGATGTCGAGAAGCGGGACGAGATTGCGTTCCTTCACGATTTTCACGACTTCGCTCCAGGCGTCCCTCGGGAGGTCCACGCCCGTCGGGTTGTGGCAGCACGCGTGGATGAGAACCATCGTGTTGGCGGGAAGGGTCGAAAGCGCCGAGCGCATCCCGTCAAAGCGAAGGCCGCCGAGCGTGCGGTTGTAGTAGGGGTAGGTGGCGACCTCGAGCCCCGCGAGCTTGAAGATCGCGATGTGGTTGCCCCAGGTAGGGTCCGACACGACGACGAGCTTTACGCCGAGAACGTTTTTCGCAAAGAGCGCCGCGAGGTAGAGCGCTCCCGTGCCGCCGATCGTCTGCACGGTGGCCGTGCGCTCGGAGAGCGCCGGAGCGCGTTCGGCGCCGAAGAGAAGACGACGCACGCTCTCGTTGTAGGCGGGAAGGCCCGACATCGGGATGTAGGCGTGGGGTTCGCGGCGCGCGAGAACGCGTCTGGCGGCTTCCTCCACGGTCGGAAGGAGCGGCATCACGCCCGCGTCCGTGAGGTAGGCGCCGACCGTGAGGTTCACCTTTTCGGGGCGCTCGTCCTTCTGAAAGACTTCGTTGAGCCCGAGGATGGGATCGTCGGGCCGGGGTTGAAGTTGCGAAAAAAGTTCGTTTTGCATGAATGCCGTCCTCGTCGTGCGAAGTGAAAGTCCCTCCACTATACGGCGCGGCGGGGATGGACGGTGTGTCGTGCTAAAAGAAATTTCTCCTTTTGCGCGGCTTCTCAAACCGACTGAGACGTTTTGCCTACGGCATTCTGAGGAACCGCGAAGGAGAAGACCTTCGAAGGTTTTACGCTGTGGGTTCGAGCACTTTGATGATTTCCGCTTCGATCGCAAGGAGCGTCGCTTCGTCGCGCAGCACGGGGCCGTCGATGAGGAATACGTCTTCGACGCGCTCGCCGAGCGTCGTAATTTTCGCCGTCTGCAGGTTGATGTTGTGCCGCGCGAGAATCTCGGAGATGTCGTAGACGAGTCCGAGACGGTCCGTGCAGATGACGTTCAAAAGCCAGGCCTTTCCCGAAGCGGTCGGAACGATCGTGACCATGGGACGCGTCGGGAAGTGGCGAGAGCGGCGCGAGAGCTTGCCGCGGCGGGGTTTGGGGACGAGGTTCGAGACGTTGAGCGCCTCGGGGAGCTCGCGCTCGATTTTCCGGGCGGTGCGCTCGGGCGTGTCGTGCTCGAAGGGATCCGTCACAAGGAGCGTGTCGAGCGCCCATCCGTGCTGCGTCGTGTGAATGCGCGCGTCCATGATCGAGAGGCTCTTGGCGCCGAAGTACGCGACCATGCGAAGGAAGAGGTCCTTCTGGTCGGGCGTGTAGACGAGCACCTGCAGGCCGCCTAGCGTCGGATGTTCGCGCACGCGCACGAGCGGCGTGCGGTCCTCAAGGTGCCCCGCCGTCGAAAGGGCGTGCCAGACGATGTCGTCCGTCGTGTTGCGAAGGAAGTAGACGACGTCGAGCTCGCGCCAAAGGGCTTCGCGCTCGGCTTCGGAGAGTTTGCCCTCGAGTTTCGCGCACACCTCGCGGCGACGTTCGAGGACGGCGGTCTTGGGCGTCACCCAAGTCCCTTTGAGGCGCGAGAGCGTGGTGCGGTAGAGCGCTTCGAGAAGCTGCGCCTTCCAGGGGTTCCACACCTTGGGGCTCGTCGCGCGGATGTCCGCGACCGTGAGGAGGTAGAGGGCGTCGAGGCGCTCCTTCGTCTTCACGACCTTCGCGAAGGCATCGATCACCTGCGGGTCGGAGATGTCGCGCTTTTGCGCCGTGAGGCTCATCGTGAGGTGTTCGCGCACGAGAAAGCACATGAAGTCGATGTCTTCCTCGGCAAAATGCATGGAGCGCGCCCAGGCTTCGAGGCGCTTGGCCCCGATCTCCTCGTGTCGGCCGCCTAGGCCCTTGCCGATGTCGTGAAAGAGTCCCGCGACGAGAAGGCGCCAGTTGCGGTCGAGCCCCGCCATGATGTCCGAGCAGAAGGGATACTCGTGCGCGAAGTCGCTTCGCGCAAAGCGCCGGATGTTCCGAACGACGCGAAGCGTGTGCTGGTCCACCGTGAAGATGTGGTAGAGGTCGTGCTGCATCTGCCCGACGATGTGCCGGAAGGGAAGCAGGTAGCGTCCGAGAATCCCCCAGAGGTTCATCTGCTTCAGAGCATGGTAGGTTCCGCGGGGGAGCTGCAGGATTCGCAGGAAGGTCTCGTGGTTTTTCGGGTCGTTTCGGAAGTCGTCGTCAATCCCGAGGGATGCGTGCCAGAGCGCGCGCAGAAGACGCGTCGACATGCGCTTCAACTCCATGTGCTCGGCAAAGACGAGGAAGGTTTCGAGCATCGCGCTCGGGCGCTTTTCAAAGAGCTGCGGGTCGTCGATGTCCATTTCGTCGCCGCGGGCCGTAAAGCCCGGGGCGATGGGGACGACTTTGGCGCCCGCCATGTCGCCGAGAAGCCGGTCCGAGAGCGCGTAGAGCTGCAGCTGCGACATCTGCACGACCTGCTGTGCGTTGCGGTAGTATGCCTTCATGAGGCGCTCGGAGGCGCGCATGGGGCCGGCCGGCAACCACCCGAGGCGCTGTGCGAGCGCTTCCTGCAGGTCGAAGATCAAACGGTCTTCGTGGCGTTTTGCGCAGAGGTGCAGGTTGATGCGCAGGTGCCGCAAAAAGTCGTGGACGCGGTAGAGCGTTTCGACTTCTTCTTCGGAGAGCAGTCCCGACTTGGCGAGGTCCCGAAAGTCGGTCGCGATGTGCGCGGCCTTGGCGCACCAGAGAAAGACCTGAATGTCGCGCAGGCCTCCCGGGCTCTCCTTGATGTTGGGTTCGAGCGAGTAGGGGGTGTCTTCGTGACGTTGATGACGCCTGGCGAGCTCGAGCATCTTCTTCTGAAAGAAGTCTTTGGCGTCGAGCTGCGCATGAAAGCGTTCGAGTGCCCGGGTAACAAGCTTTTCGTCCCCGCGCAGAAGACGCTCTTCGAGATAGGTCGTCGCGACCGAGACGTCGCGCGCGGCCTCTTCAAGGAAAGCCGTTTCGCTTCGCACCGCGGCGCCCACGGGCAGACCGAAATTCCAGAGTTCCGCAAGGAAGTTCGAAATGCGTTCGCCAAGCGCCGCATCTTCCGCCAGATCGTCCTCCATGAGAATGAGAAGGTCGATGTCGGAGTAGGGATAGAGTTCTTCTCGCCCGCAGCCGCCCACGGCGACCAGGGCGAATCCTTCGCGCGGGAGATCGAAGAGGTCGGCGAGCGCCGTCAGGGCGCGGTCGAGCGCACGGCTGTGGTCGCGCAGAAAGTCACCCGCGTGCGGGGCGCGTTCGTAACGGTCGACGAGGACTTCGCGCTCGGCGCGGAATCGCTCGATGATGGAGGCGGCATCGGTCATGCGTCTGCTCAGGCGGGTTGGCGGCGTCGCGCATTTCCGCCCGTTCCTATGGTTGTCAATGGAGGAAGCGCTTATGCGGCGAGAGGAAAAGAGACCCTCGGACAAGCCGAGGCGCCCTTTTCTTGTCTAAAAGCAGTCTATAGCGCCTGACACGTACTGTGGTCGGTTCGACTCGAAAAGGAAACAAACCGTAGGAAATTGCCGCGCAGAAGTTCCTTTTTGACCGAGTCTTGCGGTATTACCTCATGACGGCAAGATTCCGTCTCCCCAAGGTGTCGGGCAAAAAGTAGGATTGGAGAATTGCTTTTCTTTCGGCGTCGGCTTCTTACGGTCCAACCGCGTAGGAGCGTTTCGGCGTCCTCCCTCAACCACCGTCATGCTCAAAAACGTACACCTTTCTTTGGTTGGCCTTGCCGCCCTCATTCTTGCCGCCATCATTGCGGCGATCGTCGTCGTTCCGACGACGACGGTCGGCGTCATCAAGGTTCTTTACAACTTCCTCACCGAGGACCTAGCCTGGCTTTTCCTTCTCATGGGGGTCGCCTACTCGGCGATCGCCTTCGTGTGCTTCTTCACGAGGTACGGCGACATCCGCCTGGGCGGCCGTGAGGCCAAGCCCATGTTCAAAACCTTCACCTGGAATGCGATGAACATCTGCAATGCTCTTGCGGCGGGCGTTCTCATTTTTGGCTTGTGCGAGTGGATGTTCTATGTGAAAACTCCGCCTTTCGGGTTGAAGCCCGGGTCGACCGAGGCCTACGAAATGGCGTCCGCCTACGGGATGTTTCACTGGGGCTTTTCGGCCTGGGCCTTTTATCTCGTTCCGGCTCTGGCGATGGGTTATCTCTTTTGGAACAAGAAGTGCGCGTCGCTTCGCATTTCCGACCTCTCGGCCGGCATCCTGGGGGGCGAATCGCTCTGGAAGCGCGCGGCGCGCTTTCTCTTGGACGGCGCCATCGTCTTCGGCTACTTCGCCGCGATGATGACGACGGTCGGGATCGGGACGCCCGTGATGGGCGAGCTTGCGAGCCACCTGCTCGGCATTCCCAACACGTTCGAGCTCAAGCTCGGCGTGATCCTCGTCTTCTGCCTTTTCTTCACGCTCTCGGCCTCGCGCTCGATCGCGCGCGGGATGGGCCGCATCTCGAACTTCAACGTCGTTCTCGGTCTCGCCTTCTTCGCATTCGTTCTGATTTCGGGCGACACGGCCTTCATCCTCGACAATTCCGTCATGGCGATCGGGACGAACGTCCGCGAGTTCCTTCGCATGAGCTTCAATTCGGACGCCGTGGCGCACACCGGGTTCGTGCAGACCTGGACGATCTTCTATTGGGCGTGGTACGTAGCGATCTGCTACATGTGTGCGCTCTGGATCGCCCGCACTTCCTACGGCCGCACCTTCCGCGAAATCGCGGTCGCCAACTGCATCTGGGCGCCGCTTGCCTGTTGGCTCACCTTCTGCATTCTCGGCAACTACGGAATGGGACAGGAACTCTTTCACGGTCTCAAGGTCTCGGACGCCGTGGGCGAAATCGGCACGAACGGCGCAGCCCTCATGGTGATTCAGACGTTGCCCTTCCCGAAACTTGCGGTCTTTGTCTTCCTGATTCTCATCTTCTTCAACCTTGCGACTTCCGCCACGGGGAACGGCATTGCGTTGAGCCTCTACACTTCGAAGGGGCTCGCCCGAGAAGAGGAGGCGGATCCGCGTTTCAAGGCTTTCTGGTGCATGCTCTTTTTGGTTCTCCCCGTCGGCATTCTGCTTCTGGAGCGCGCCATTCCGGGACTCAACGTCCTTTCCACCATCCAGTCGATGATCACGGTGTCGTCGATTCCGATGTTCTTCGTCCTGATCGCACTTTTCGCGGCCTTCCGAAAGGCTTTCCTTGCCGACCTGCGCTCGGGCGAAATCCTTCAAAACGTTTCGTCTTACCGCACGGTCCGTTGGGAGGAAGCCGTGGCCGAAGCGCGTGAAGACCGTTGAGAAGGGAGACCGCCATGACCACCATCGATTCGGACGTTTCGGCGCTCACCGACAGCGTCGCGCTCACGCAGGCGCTCATCCGCATCAATACGCACGAACTTGCGGGGAAACGCGAGGCGCTTCTTCTCGTCAAAAAGCTCCTCGACGAAAAGGCGCCCGAAGCCGGGGCGGCGCTTTGCGACTTCGAGACGGACGCTCCCTATCTCACGGCCCGCATCGGAGCGGATAATCCGGAGGGGACGCTCCTTTTCGAAGGACATCTCGACGTCGTGCCCGCGGGCAAGATGCCGCGCCCCTTCGAGGGGCGTATCGAGGGCGACTGGTTGCTCGGCCGCGGCGCGGGCGACATGAAGAGCGGCTGCGCGGCGCTCATCGCCGCCTTCCTTCGCGCGGCCGAAGGCTTTCGGTCTTCCGACGCGAAAGGCGCGCTTTGGCTTATGCTCTCGACCGACGAAGAGTACGCGGGCGAGGAAATCAAGACGGCGCTCACCGAAGGAACGGTGCCCAAAGCGGACTTCGCGGTGATCGCCGAACCCACGGATCTCTCGATCATGCACCGTCAGAAAGGCGAGTGTTGGATCACCTGCCGATTTGCTGGAAGGAGTGCGCACTCGAGTACGCCGGAGCTTGGCGTCAACGCCCTCATGAAGGCGACCCGCTTCATGACGAGGTTTGAGCCGCGCATCGCGGCGCTGAAAACCCGCACGTCGCCCTTGGGCGCCCCCACAATGAGTCTCGGTACGCTTAAGGGCGGGACCGAGCCCAACGTGGTGCCGGACTGCGCGGAAGCCGTGTTCGACGTTCGCTATCTTCCGGGCGAAGCACCCGAAGACTATCTCGCGCTTTTGGAAGAAGTCGCGGACGAATGCCGAGCCGCGGATCCGGACTTTTCGGTCGCCTTTGCCGTGACGGGCGATTGGCCCTCGATGGAAACGGCGCAGACGCACCCGGCGGTGGTGGGTCTGAAGAACACGGCCGAACGCATTTTGAAGCGCCCGGTCGGCTACGGCAACATGACGGGCTGGGGCGAAGCGGGCTTTATGGAGCGCTTCGGCGTGCCCGCCGTCTATTTTGGGCCGGGCGATCCGAAGTTCTCGCACACGCCCGAGGAACGTTGCCTCACCGCCCGGATCCGCGAGGCGGAAACGGTTTTCCTGTCTCTGGTCGAATCCTGGCTCAAGGACGCTCGGGCCTGACGAATCAGCGCGTGCGCCGTCCCGCCGCCCCGCGTTCGGCGGCGTCGACCGCGGCGACCAAGGCCGGATCGTTGAAGGGCACGTGCACCGAAGCGAATCGGTCGAAAGGCGAGACGCCGTATTGAGAGAGAACGTCCCGCGCCCACGTGTCGCTCGGCATTGCCTTGCGCGCCGAAAGTCCGCCGCGAAGGGTATGCGGCGCCGACGCGCCTTCGGGGAAGGTCCTGCATTCCGGGAAGGCTTCGAGAAGGCGTGCCACGTAACGGCGCAGGTCTTCGAGCGTGCAGCTCGAAGACGTTCCCTTCGAAACGGGGCGCGTGTAGCGGCACAAGGGCCGCCCGTTGGGCGCGCGTCCGCTCACGACGATCGGGTCGTTTCCGGGGTGTCCGATCGTAAGAAGGGAAGCGTCTTCCCTGCGGATTTCAGCAAAAAAGCCTGTGAGTGAAGGATGGGGCTTCCTCAGAATCGCCGTGAAGCGCGAACACCCCGGCACGAAAAAGAAAATCGCGCCGTCGCCGCAGGTGGCGGCGAGAAGGTCCGCCGCATAGGCATTGAAGACTTCATCGTCGGTTTGGGCGCGAAGCACCACGGCGTCGCGTTCGAAAATGAGGACGCCCACACCCCGGTCGCTTGCCGGAACGGGCGGCCAGCTCGGCGTTTCGCGGGCCGTCACGACGGGACTGCGGGGGTCGGTCCCTTCGGCGGGCGCCGTCGAGAGCGGCACGAAACTTCCGTAGGGAAGGGCGCGTGAGAGTTCGAGGCGCGCTTCGTTCACGTCCGTCGAGACGATGGAGACGAGCGGAAAGTCGCCCGCAAGCGGCCCGTAGGAGAAGACGTTTGCGCGCGGCAAAACGCGCATTTCCGGTTCGTGCGAGGGTTCGTTGGCTTCGCACGCCGATGCCCATTCCTCGTCTTCGTCGCGTTTCGGCACTTCCTCTTCGGAGGCATGCGTCACGCTCTCGGAAAGGGCGCTCGGGGCCGGATCGTTCATCAACCCTTCTCGCTCGCCCGTTTCGATGAGGGTCGCGGCCATCCCCGAGCGGATCGGGGCGGGGAGCCGTTCGAGCGCGGCGGCGATCGCTTCGGGGTCTTCGTGGAGAATCGACGAAATCGAGGGCGGTAGCTGCGGAAGGAGCGCAAGGCGCCCCTCGTCTGCGATGCGCTTCAGAACGCGTGCGGCAAGAACCAAACGCATGGCGGCTCCTTGTCAGAGGGAAAGACGGAAGAGTTGATCGAGCTCGTCGTTCGAAAGGTCGCCGAGCCAGTTTTCACCCGAGTGGACGGTAAGGTCCGTCAGGCGGCGCTTCTGCGTGAGGAGTTCGTTGACGCGCTCCTCAAAAGTCCCCGCCGAAATGAAGCGGTAGACGAGAACGTCGCGGCGCTGTCCGATGCGGTGCGCGCGGTCGGTGGCCTGATCTTCGACCGCCGGATTCCACCAGAGGTCGTAATGCACGACGGCGGACGCGGCCGTAAGATTGAGCCCCGTGCCGCCCGCCTTGAGGCTCACGATCATCGTGCGCACCGTGCGGTCGTTTTGGAAGCGGTCCGTCATGCGGGCGCGGCGCTCACGCGTGACGCCCCCGTGCAGAAAGTTGGGACGCTCGCCCGTCGCCTTGGCGATCCACTCCTGCAGACGTTCGCCCATTTCGCGGAACTGCGTGAAGATGAGGACCTTTCGGTCGCTCTCCCGGCATTCCGACAAAATTTCGAGAAGCGCCACGCCCTTGCCGGCGTCGGGCTTTTCCGTGCGCGTGCCGAGGAACTGCGAGGGCGAGTTGCAGATCTGCTTCAACTTCATGATGAGCGTAAGCACGATGCCGCGGCGTTGCGCGAGCGTCATCGAGCGGTCTTCGCCGCGCAGTTTTCTCATCGATTCGTCGAGCGTCTTCGCATAGAGCGCCGCCTGCTCCTTCGTAATCGACGTGAAGCGGTCGATTACGTTCTTTTCCGGCAGATCCCGGATGATCGACTTGTCGGATTTCACGCGGCGGATCATGAAGGGGGCGGTTAGGCGCCGGAAGGCTTCAAGGCGCGCCGGATCGTGGTCGATTTCAATCGGCGTCGCGTATTCGCGCTGAAAGTCCGTGGCGGTGCCGAGCAGTCCCGGCATCACGACCGAGAGGATCGACCAGTATTCCATCAGACGGTTTTCGACGGGCGTGCCCGTCATCGCGATTACGGCGTCGGCCGTAAGCGAACGTACGGCGCTCGACTGTGCGGCGGCCGGATTCTTAACGGCCTGCGCTTCGTCGAGAACGACGAGGCGCCAGCGGCGGCTCTTCAAAACCTCTACGTCGCGGCGAAGCGTCCCGTAGCTCGTAAGCGTCACGTCGGGAAGGTTTTCCGGCATGGCGCGGTCGAGTCCGTGATAGAGCCCCACGGTGAGCGAAGGCGAGAAGCGTTCGATTTCGCGCGCCCAGTTCGTGAGCACCCCCATGGGGAGAACGCAGAGAATCTTCTTTTCGGCGAGTTCCCCCGATTCCTTGAGGGCCGTCATCGCGGCGATCGCCTGCAGGGTTTTGCCCAGCCCCATGTCGTCGGCGATGAGGCCGCCGAAGCCGAGGCGCAGATTCTTCATGAGCCAGGAGTAGCCGCGGTGCTGATAGGGACGAAGTTCCGCGCGCAGGCCGGTCGGCACGGGAAGGTCCTTGACGTCGGTTAGGACGCGCATGCGTTCGCGAAGATTCTCGTCGGCCAGGACTTGCGCACCCCGCCATTCGCCCGTGAGCGTTGCGCGCAGACGCTCGAAGGGGTCGGACGACTTCTTCGCGATCTCCTCCATGTCGTCGAGGAGCTTCGGGTCGAGAAAGACGAATTCGTCGTCGATCGGAATCACGTTGCCGACTTCGTCCATGAGCCTGCGAAGTTCTTCGAGCGTCATGGTGCGGGAGCCGATCGCCACTTCCCAACGGAATTCGCCGAGCGTCTCGCGCGTGAGGAAGCTGCCGACGCCTCCGCCCGGAATCGTGCCGACGCGCGCGATCAGGCGCGGGCGCAAAAGGCCGCGCAGTTTACCCGGCAGCACGAGCGGTACGCCGAGCCAGGCGATCTGCGGAGCGATTTCCGTGAAGAAGGTCTTGAGAAACGCGGGTTCGAGCGTCATCGTGCCTCGTCCGTTCAAGAGGGACGAGAGCGCGGGGAGGGCCTTTACGAGGGCGGCGAGGGTCGAGGCCGCCGCGTAACGGTGGGTCTGCCAACAGGGAAGCGCGAGAAGGAGCGAATAGGGAACGGGCGAGGACCCGAACTCGCCCTTTTCGTGAAGTTCCTCCTCCTTTTTGCGCGATTCGGCGTCGAACTTGAGTTCGCGGTGCGAGGCTTCGCGCGAGAGAATGCCGAAAGTGAGTTCGGTTCGGCCTTTTGCCAGTCGCGTGAGCGTGAGCGCAGGCATCCACGGGTAGAGACTTGCGAGCTGGAAGGGACGGAAGGCCGCGAGCAAAAGCTTCATCGGACGGTCCGTAAGAAGACCGTCGAGCACGGAGGTGTCTTCGCCCAAAAGGAGCGCCGTCGGGAGATTCGCCTTTTCGATGTCGCCCGAGTGGGCGGCAAAGAGCGCCTTGATTGCGTCCGAGAGCGCGAGAAGGACGACGGTGCGCACGCGCCGCTCGTTTTCGGCTGCGGACACTTCCGTACGGGCGGGGGCGGAGGATGCTTCGCTCGAGCTTTCGGCGAAGTCTTCGGAGGATTCCTCCGGAAATTCAGGCGCGGCAAATCCGGCGCTCGCAAGCGTTTCAGGGGCGACAAGGTCGGCGGTACGGTAGGTGAGCGCGGCCGAAAGCGTCTGGAAGACGGCCTTGACGCCGTCGTTTTGCAGTGCCGGCACCCAGAGCAGACGCGGAGCGGGGTGTTCGATGCCCGCCGCCCGATAGAGAATCGGACGGATCTGGCCCGAGAGGATCAGGCGCGCCGCGGCGCGCACGACCGCGCGGCGAGATTCGATGTCGCGGGTGAGCGCCTCGGTTTCGGCGTTCGTGAGGGCAAGGAGCGCCGCAGCTTCGCGCGCGGGCGTGACGGGGCGTTCAAGCGCTTCGTATTCGGCGTTTGTGAGGAGAAGGCGGGCGCGCGCGAAAAGACGTTCCACGGGCTTTCGGCGCAGATCGGCGCCAAGCGGGTCGACCGTCGTCGTGAGGCGCACGGAAAGAAGGAGTCCCTCGGGGTAGCCGAGAAGCGATACGAAGCGCGCCTTGGCCGCGGCCGCTGCGTCGCCCGAATCGGCGGCGGGCGCTTCCGCCTCGGCGAAAGACTCCTTGCGGCGGGCGTTTTCCTCGGCGACGGCGCGCAGGACGTCCTCGACGCGGTCGCGAACTTTGCGGAAGTCCCTGCGAAAGCGCTTGCGGAAGTTCTTCGACTTCGCAAGCGGCATGTCTTCCGGAAGGAGCGTCAAAAAGTCGTCGGGGTGGTTTTCAAGAAGGGCATAGGGGACGGCGTGCAAAAAGCGTTCCGCTTCCGCGCGTCCGGGGAGCGCTCCCATGGCGTCTTCGGCGGCAAGCGATGAAACGACCTCCGACAAGGTCGGCGCCTTCGAGGCGGTGAGCTGCAGATAGTCCGTTCCGATCGCGTGCGAAAGCGACGCGGGGTCGATTCCGTAGAGGCGGAAAAGGCCCTCGGGATCGCCTCCCGTTTCGTCCGCCGTCAGCGTCCAGAGCGCGGCTTCGTTGGGAGTTTCCGCGTGAAAGGGCGAGAGGAAGGGAATTCCCGCGGCTTCGGCGAGGTCCGCATGCGAGGGACGGAGGTTTCCTTCCAACCAGTCGCTCAACAGATCGGGCGTGTCGGCGAGCTTTTGCGCGAAACGTTCTTTTTCTTCCTCCGTCGCCGGCGTGACGCGGCAGCGGATCGTCTCGCCCGAGGGGGCGTGCGCTTCGACGCAGCCTTCCGAAATCGTAAAATCCGCGAGGTGTTTGGCTATCGATCGCGGGAAGAAGCCTTCGGGCGGCGTGAATTCCAAAGCGTCGCGCACTCGGTCGTACCAATAAGTGCGAACTTCCGGATGAGAAAGCATGGGCATCCTGCAGTTGGGAAGGAGACGGTGAAAAAAAAAAACGGGAATCGAACATTGTAGCGAAGCCCGCGCCGTTCGAGTACGGGATTTCTAGCAAGGCGGCAAAAATCCGAAAGAATTCGAAAGGGGGGACGAAGGGCTTCCCGAGCTCGGGCGCAAGTACAATAGTCATTCCATCGCAAAACGGATTTTTCCCGCATGAAACGCAAATTTCTTTTGACGGTTTCGCTTCTTGCCGCGGCCTTGGGGCTTGCCGGCTGCACGGGCTCGGAAGACACCGTGGGCGACGTCTCGCTCGGCATCTTTACGCTCAAGGACATCAAGATCGAACACTTCGTCGACCCGAAGGTCCCGGGCGTCACCTGCCACGTCGCGAGCATCGAGGCGAACCTCGCTCTTTCGGATCCCTCGGACAGCTCGGTTTCCTGCCGTCAGACGGGCGACATCACGCCCGAGATGATCGCGGGCATCGACCGCTCGAAGTCGGGCGAGGTGGTCTTCGCGAAGTCCAAGAGCATTTTCTTTAAAACGATGAAGATCCGCCGCATCTACGACGCCGACACGCAGACGCTTCTTTACGTTTCGTACTCGACGAAGGAAACGACGGGGAGCTTCAAGCATTCGCTCTCGACCGTGCCGCTCTGGGGCACGAGCGCCTACCAGACAAACGCGCCCAAGCCCCTGACGTCGCTCTGAGTTTTTTTATCATGACGGTGGATCTGCACACCCATACGAACGCTTCCGACGGCGCGCTCACTCCCGAGGCGCTCGTCGAACTCGCCCGTGCGTCGGGCGTGACGCTTTTGTCCGTCACGGACCACGACACGGCGGCGGGATGCCCGCGTGCGCAAAAGGCCGCGGAAAAGGCGGGGATCGCCTTCATTCCGGGCGTCGAGCTTTCGGTGCGCTGGGGCGGGACGGTGCTCCACGTCGTGGGACTCGGCATCGGTCCGGAGGATCCCCTCGTCGTCGAGCGCTTTCGCGAGACCGCACGTCTTCGCGCCGAGCGCGGCGTGAAGATGGGCGAGGCCTTCGAGGCGATTGGTCTTTCGGGCGCCTATGAGGGAGCACTGGCCCGGGCGGATTCGCCCGAAACCCTTTCACGCACGCACTTTGCCGCGTGGCTTTTGGAGACGGGCGTCGTCAAGAATCAGCAGCAGGCCTTCGATCGGTACCTGCGCGAGGGAGGTCCCGCCTACGTCGAGGCGCCCTGGCCTTTGCTCGAGGAGGGCGTTCGCTTTCTGCTCGACCGCGGGGCCCTCCCCGTTCTCGCGCACCCCGGGCGCTATCGCCTGCGCCGCGGTTGGGAGTCGGACGCCATGATCGACGCCTTTCTCGCCGCGGGCGGCAGGGCGATTGAGGTCACGTCGGGGTCGCAGTCGGAGGAGGCGAACGTTTACTTCGCGCAAGTCGCTCGGGACCGCAAGCTTTTCGCTAGCACGGGATCCGACTGGCACAGCGACCGCTCCCCGAGACCCCGTCCGGGGTGTCAGCCGCCGCTTCCGCCCGACCTCACGCCCGTCTGGACGCTTTTTGGCTTTTCGTGACGAAAAGCCCGATACAACAATTTTTTGAGGAGACGGCTTCTTCGATTCTCATTGAAAGAGGCCGCAAACATTTTCCATGGACATTGGTCACACCATTCAAACCATTTGCGTCTACGCGATTCCGCTTTTGTTCGCCATCACGATGCACGAGGCCGCCCACGGGTGGATGGCATCGAAGTTCGGCGACCACACGGCCCGCATGCTCGGGCGCGTGACGCTCAATCCGCTCCCGCACGTCGATCCCTTCGGGACGATCGTTCTGCCTCTCATCATGCTCGTGGGCTCGAGCCTCGCGGGAATGGGCGGCATGATCTTCGGCTGGGCCAAGCCCGTTCCCGTCGTGACGCGCTACATGCGCGACCCGCGCTGGGGAATGGTCTGGGTCGCGGCGGCTGGACCTGCCGCCAACCTGCTGCAGGGCGTCTTCTGGGCGATCCTCTTCAAGATCCTGCTTCTTGCGGGACTGCGAGGGGGGTTCTTCATCGACATGTGCCTTGCGGGCATTTCGGTGAACTTCATCCTGATGGCGCTCAATCTTCTGCCGATCCTGCCGCTGGACGGCGGGCGGATTCTGAACGGGTTTCTTCCCTACCGGTGGTCTGTCGAGTTCGAGCGCATGGAGCGCTACGGGATCTTCATCCTGCTCGTTTTGATGGCGACGGGGCTGCTTTCCTATTTCCTCAAGCCCTTCCTCATCTTCGCGAACTGGTTCGTAAATCTCATCGTCTGAGGCCGACATGGAGAATCTCCCCCGCACCACCTGCGAAGCCATGCGCCGGCCCTCGGCCTGGGTGAAGCGTTTCGCACCGCTTTTTGATCCCCGCGAAGAGGTGCTCGATCTCGCCGCGGGCGAAGGACGCCACACGGCGTGGTTGCTCCTCACGGGCCATCGGGTGCTCGCCGTCGACCGCGATGTCTCGGTCCTCGAACCCCTCGTCGGGACGAAAAACTTCACGCTCGAGTGCCGCGATCTCGAGGGCGAGCCCTGGCCCTACGCGCCCGAGCGCTTCGGCGCGATCGTCGTGACGAACTATCTGCATCGGCCGCTTTTCCCGCATTTCTGGGAAAGCCTCCGCCCGGGCGGGCACTTCGTCACGGAAACCTTCACCCGCGCCAACAGGGAGCTTTGGGGGCGGCCCTCGCGTTCGGCCCACTTTCTGGAGGAGGGAGAACTACTGCATCTTACGCCCGAAGGTGCGCGGATCATCGCGTTCGAGAGCGGGGAGACGTCGAGGGGATTGGCCGTCGAGCGCATCGTCTGGCAAAAGCCCGGCCCCTGCATGCGGCTCGTGGAGCCGCTCGGCGCTTCGTGACGCGCGCGTCGGGCGAAACGATCGAAAACGTTTTCGTTTTTCTGAATCCCGCTAGGCGCAGGCGAAGTTTGCTACACTTTGCACACCGTTTTGTCGCGCCCCCTTCGTCGGGGCGCGGACTTTTCCAAAAAAAAAGGTTAGTTTTTTCATGAAGAAAAATACGCTCTGCCTCACGACGCTCGCCCCGGTGCTCATTACGCTCGGCGGCTGTTCCGTTCTCGGCGTGGAGGACGTGTTCAATCAGGAGAGTGTTCAGTACGAAAGCTCTTCGACGCGTGCCAATCTGGAAGTTCCGCCCGACATGACGCCGATCGGCAATGACGGGCGTTTTGACGTTCCGACCCGCCCCTCCGTCGTGACGGCAAGCGGCGAGGCCGCGCGCCGCGCTCAGGAGGCGACCGACACGAACGGTTCGACCCCCGCCGCGCAGATCGTCGCTCCGACGGTCGTCGCCAAGGTGATGCGCGACGGTCAGCAGCGCTGGCTGCGCGTGAACGCCCCCGCCGAAGACCTCTGGGTCGTCGTTCAGGACTTCTGGCCCTCCGTCGGTCTGACGGTTCGCGAGCAGAACGCCCGCACGGGCTTCATGGAAACGAACTGGGCCGAAAACAAGGCCCGTCTCCCGCAGGACTTCATCCGCGGCACGATCGGCAAGGTCCTCGACTTCGTTTATTCGACGAGCGAACGCGACCAGTACCGCGTGCGTCTTGAACGCACCGAAGACGGTCAGACGGACCTCTTCCTGACGCACCGCTCGATGGTCGAAGTGGTGAAGGGCAAGGAAGGCGACACCACGATCTGGCAGCCCGGTCCGACCGATCCAACGCTCGAAGCCGAAATGCTGCAGCGCCTCGCCGTCTACATCGACGCGCAGTTCAACCCGGACGCCAAACCCGTCGACAAGGAGCAGATCGCCAAGGAACTGCAGAACCTTCCGACGCGTGCTCTGAGCGAAATCGAACGCGCCGCCGACGGCACGGTTTCCGCCGTCGTGATCAACGAAGCCTTCGACCGCGCCTGGCGCTCGGTCGGCCTCGTCATCGACCGCATGGGCTTCGAACTCACCGACCGAGACCGTGCGGCTGGCTATTACGTCGTCCGCTATCTTGATCAGAAGTACGAAGAAGCAAAGAAGGAAGAACGCGGTTGGTTTGAAAACGTCTTCGGTTCCGACACCCCGGTCGATGCGCCGTCCTACCGCATCGTCCTCTCGGACGAAGGCGCGCAGACGCGCCTCACCGTCGTGGACGCCGAAGGCAATCCCGACAAGACGGGCGTTGCGCCGACGATCCTGACGTTGCTCGCCGAACAGCTGCGTTAAGGTCCTTTCGGACCCTTCGAGAGGCGTGCGGTTTCCCTTTTCGAGAAGCCGCGCGCCTTTCTCTTTAGCGGGGATGGGAACTCTTCATGGCCGATACCTTCCGTTCGATTTTTTCGCTTACGGCCGCGGGCCGCGCGGGGCGGGGGGCTTTTGTCCTCGGAACGCTCCTCTTTCTCCTTCTTTCGGGGCTTCTTTCCTACCTCGCCGAGGACGGGCTCTCCTTTGAGCACTACGTGGCGTGGGTGACGACGCAGGACATTCAGGTGACCTTCGTCGCAAGCCTCGAAGAGTACGCCGCGCTCGCGGGACTCTTGCTCGCCGCATGGTTTCTCTTCTGGGGGTATTGGATGCTCGTGATGCGCCGGCTCCACGACATCGGCTACCACGGCATTGCGTCCCTCTATCTGCTGCTGCCGGGCATCAACGTGATCGTGACGCTCATTCTCTTTGTCTGGCCGGGCCGCAGGGGCCGCAACCGTTTCGGGGGCGTCGATTCCGAAGTGTATGACGGGGTTTACCGTCCGAGCGGGACCGCCGCCGAGAAGGACTCCGTTGAAGCCGGTGCGCCCCGAATCAACGCGCCGGACGTTGCGCCCCGCCTCACGATGCGGGACGAAGACGACCTGCCGCCCGAGGCGCTTGCGCTGCTCAAAAAGCTCGAGGGGGATCTGGAGGGGGAAAACCTTACGATTCGACTCCAGCTCAAAGTGCAGACGGTGGAGAAGCTTCGCAAGCTCGTTCGCAGCGGGAAACTCTCCGACGAGGTCTTCTGCCGACTGGAGCGACGCATCCATGAGATGGGCGACTGAAGTTTTCGCGCACATCGGGCGCTTCTTTCTCGCGGTCTACGATCCGAACGCCCGTTCGGACCGGAGAACCTTTCTGCGGGAGGCGGCCCTCCTTGCGATCGTCGCCGTCGCCTTCTATTGGGCGACGCTGCCGCTTGAGACCGCCGAGTGGCTCTCCGACGAAGCTTTCGAAAAACTCATTCCCGTCGCTTCGGTACTGATCGACCTCTGGGTGATCGCGCTCATGGCGGCCTCGGCGCGCCGGGCGCACGACATGGGACTGTCGGGCGCCTGGGCCTTTTTGCTCCTTGTGCCCGTCTTGAATATAATCGCCTTGCTTTTTTTCTTTATTTTTCCCGGTCGGAACGCCCCCACGGGCTGGCCCGACCGCCGAAACCGTGAACATCATGTCACTCGCTGTTGAAAACAATCGCCTCGTCACGCTCTGGGTCCGCATGGCCGACATGACGGGAAAAACTTTGGAAGAGAGCCCCGAAGAGGGGCTCACCTACTGGCACGGCCACGGCGACATCTTCCCGAAGATCGAAGCCGCGCTTGAGGGGCGTTTCCCGGGCGAAGGCTTCACGATTCATCTCGAACCGCATGACGCCTTCGGAGAATACGACTGCGACGCGATCGTGATGACGGACGTCGCCAATCTCGGCGACCCCGCCACGGTGGTGCCCGGTCTCGTTTTTGAAGAGGTCCCCGGCGTCGTTTCGGACGGACGTCTCTGGCGCGTCACCGACGTCGCCGACGGGAAGGCCGTTCTCGAAGCGAATCATCCTTTGGCGGGCATCGGTCTGCAGTTTGCGATCCGAGTTCTCAAGGTCGAGGAACCCGACGAATCGGAAGGCCTCGAAGAACGTCCGGTCGTTCCGGGCTTCCTGCAGGTGGCCGACAAGCTCGTCGCCGAGGACGACGAAGAAGATCTCTCCGACGAGGAAATGGACCGCATGCTGGAAAACCGTCAGGCGGCCGAGCCCGATACGAGCTCCATGGCGAAGCTCGCGAAGGCGCCGCGCATTATCCGCTGACGCGAAGGTAAAGAGAAGGTAAAGATCTGTGGGTCGGGCGCTTCGGCGTCCGACCTTTTTGTATCCTCGGCAACAATCGGACACGAGAGGGACGCCCGGTCTGAGCAGGCTCTTGTATAGTGAACGTGCGTTCAGTCAACACTCAAAGGAAACACGCCATGATCGGACGTCGAACTCTTCTTCTCTTTGCCGGCGCTTCATTGGGGCTTGCCGCCACGGGCGCGAAGGCTTCCGACGATCTCCTCGCGAGCATTCTGCGGGGCGTCGCCGATGCGATTACGCGCGACTACATTCGTGAACACTATCGTGAAGGCCGTTGGGACGGGCACCATTGGTGGTATGACGGCCGCCGCTATTCGGTGGACGAGTACCGCAGGTTTCTGAGCGAACGGGCGAGAAAGCCTCGTCCGCCGCAGCCGCCGAAACCGCCGAAGCCAGCTCAACCTCCGCAACCCCACGCCCCCGGCCCTCAGGCGGGTCCCGGGCGGCCCGGCCCCGGCGGCGGTCCGGCCCGCGGACCGCAGGGCGGGCCTCCGCGGCATTGACGCAGAATGATGCGGTGCGCCGACGCGCTGAAGTCGTCTCGATGACGACCCGGCGCTCGGCGCTTTTTTGTGTGCCGGACGGGTGTCAAGCGAAAAGATGAGGCACTCGCCCACTTGACATGTTCGGGACTCTGTGTGCGAAGGAGACCTGGAAGACGGCGGCGGACGGCTGTGACGGCCGTCTCACGGCCGGCGAACTTACGTGCTTTGGCGAGCATCGGTCGATTCGTCGCGGTCCTTTCCCGAACCGCAGGCGTCGACGGCCGCATGTTCAGCCTGTGTCCGGCGGCTCTGAAGCACACACGCTTCGCAACGATCGCCTCCCGCGGGGAAGAGGAGTGCCGGTATTCCGGAAATCGCTTTGAACGGTATAGGGAAGTGGCAATCGATGCCGAAACCGCAGGGCGAACCGCGTTACCTGGAATGGCTTTTCTCTATCCGACTCCCTTGACGTGCCCGCCCTGCAAGATTCGACCGTCGATGTTTCCGGCCCGGATGCTCCGAACCAATCCGTCTATTTCCGCGCTTTCAGGTCGCGCTCTCGAAGTACTCTTCGATCGCCATGGTCAGATTCGACTTCGAGGTCTTCGGCAACCCAGAGCGAAGCCGTTTCTTTGGCATGGACTTCGGGAATGAAGCCCTTTCCAAATCGTAGGAGCGCACGAAGCGACACGGTCGACGCCAGTCCCATCGGAATATGGGCGAAGAGAATCAGCAGGCTCGCGGCAAAAGCGGATGAATGGACCCATCGCAGCGCTTCGTAGACCGGACTTGCGTCACCTCTCGGGTCGTGCAGGAAGAAAAGAGCGGCGCCCGACGCAACGAGCGCAAAGTTGGCAAGAATGAGAACCGCGTAGGCAATGCGTTGTCCGGCGTTGTAGCGGCCTTGCGGCGGTACGGTACCGGGACGCAGCGCCAGTCCGAGGAATTTCTGAGGATAGCCGCCGAAGCATCTGAGCCAGGCGAAGAAGTGGCGGTCGCGGCGGAAAATCTCGTGAAGCATGTGCACGAAGCGCCCTTGGGCGCCGACCACGTAGACAAGAAGAACGACCGTGAGTACCGCACCCGCAAGGAAGTGCGTGCCCAATGCCGCGTGAGAAGGATCGGCTCCCGTACGCAAGGCAGATCCGATGGAGATTCCTGAGAGGCCGAGCGCAATCCAGGCAATCGCATTGAGGAAAAGGGTCAGTTAGTCGCTCGTCGTAAAGCGGCGGATCAAAGTCGTCTGCATATCGAAAATCTCCTGAAAGTGCGTGCGCAGCCGCAACCGGTTTGCTTCGGGGCGAGCAGACGGAATTTTTTCCGCTTCGCGGCGCGCACTGAATCGTGGGTCGGGGCGCGGGATGCGCTCCGGCCGGCATGTTTTCGATCGCGCCACGATCGCGATCAACTTTACAACGAAGCTTCGTTACCCGTTGTTATGCAGTACAAACGAATGTTTCCGTCCGTCCCGTCGGTGCTCGAACCTTCCGAAAAGGGCGGCAACACGTGTTGAGCGACAGAATGGACCCAAAATAACGACAAAAATTGTTCCCTGCATTCCGGGAGGGGGAGCAAGCGAATGCATCGGGAATGGATGAACGCGGGCAAGAGCAAAGCCTTTCGGGTTCGTGCCGAGCGGCTTCGAGCTGTGCTACTTTGTTGCTTGTGTCCCTTCTTTTCGCCGTCCCGCGCAAGAACGTTATTGAGGTCGTCCATGCTTGTGAAGGAAAGCATGAAGCTGCACAGCGCCGAACAGCTCGAAATCAAGCAGGAAATCGAAATCGATCCGGAAGTGGCCCGGAGCCGCTACAGTGTCGAGAGCTATTTTTTCTTTCCGCCGGCGCTTTACATCAACAAGGAAACGTACACGGAGGCCGACTTTCGCCGACCGCTGAAAAGTTACGTGCGCCTGCGGCTGCCGAAGTTTCCCCTTTCCGACTTCATGGAGAAGGGCGAGGAGTATCTTCGGCTCAAGGCCCTGCTTGCCGATTCTTCAAGTTCCGTGCGTCAGCGCGAAGCGGCCTTGAAGCGCTACGCACTTCTCATTAAGGGAGCCTTCAAGCGGCGCATTCGGGCCTTGCTCGCCTCGGGCACGGAGGAGAAAGTGGCGACGCTCGTAAACGAATTGAGACAAGTGATCGCGGCAAGTCGTCCTCTCCTCTTGGCGGCGGCCGATCCGAAGGAGCCTTCCCTGGCCGTAACGGCCCGCGCTGCGGACGAATACCTCGCCACCATTCTCGAGTATCACGGCAAGCGTCTTCTTGCGCATTTCGACGGCGGTCTCCGGTCGTTTCTCAACGAGAACGCGCTCTATCGAGAAAAATATTATCCGGAGAGCGCCTCCTGGCAACGGCCCGAAGACGTGCTCTATCGTTGGCGGTCGCTCAAAAAATTCATATCGAGTCAGCTCTTTCTCGTCGTGAAGATGCGCGAAGGAAATCCGTGGCTTCTGCAGTCGCTCTACGGCATCGCCGCGGCCGTATCCATGATCTTCGCCACGGTCGTCGCTTTTTTGTGGCAGGGGAAGTATGGGGCGCTTTCGTGGAATCTCTTTCTCGCGCTCGTCATCGCCTACATCTTCAAGGACCGCCTGAAGGACTGGATGCGTGCGCGCCTGGCGAAACTCTTTCGCCGGTGGCTTCCCTCGCGCAGGCAGCTCATCTACGCCAACGACGGACGCATGGTGGGCGTCTGCCGCGAGTCCTTCGACTTCGTCAAGCGTGCCGAAGTGCCTCCGGAAATCCTGACGCTTCGTACCAAGGCCCACTATGTGCCCTTCGCGCAGGAAGAGGCCGAGTCGATCTTCCTTTACCGCAAGGACGTGGAACTGCACAACGAATGGATCCATTCCTATGAAAACCGGTCGTCCCTGTACGACATCACGCGCATCGGCGTGATGCCCTGGACGAATCAGATCGACCTGCAGTTCGAAGAATTGCCCTTCGTCGACGAAGACGACGAACGCGCGCACGCTCCCGCCGCCAAGCTCTATCACGTCTATCTCGTGCGGCGCATTCGTGTGGAACGACCCAAACACGAACGCTTTGAAGTCACGCGTCTCGTATTGAAGCACGACGGACTCCTTACGCTCGAAAGGGTGTTGGCGGGCGAAAAGAGCTGAGTCTTCGGGCGGAGCCCCCACTGTTTTTCTTTCCCTCTCCGTTTCCACCAATTCAGTCCGGAAAGGCTGGACCCGTACACTGGTCCTGTCGTCCGCCCCGTGTCGTGAGACAGACCGTGCGGACCATCCTTGTCGGATTCAAATGGGAGGGAAACCATGGATTTTCAGTGGAAGCTTACCGTCGGCGCGGCGATCGCGGCTCTGGCTTTCGGCGTTCAGGCCGAGAGTTTTGACGTGGTCGTCATCGGCTCGGGCGGTGCCGGCCTGTCGGCGGGCATCATGGCCAAGGAGTCGGGCGCCAAGACCGTGGTGCTCGAAAAGCAGGCGTATCTCGGCGGCAACACCAATTTTGCTTCGGGCGGGATGAACGCGGCCGGCACGAAGCAGCAGTTGGCGGCGGGCGTTACGAACGACAGTCCGGAAATCTTCTTCCGGGACACGATGAAGGGCGGTCACAACCTCAACAATCCGGCGCTTCTCAAGGTGTTTACGGAAAATGCCAAGTATTCCGAGGAATGGCTGCTTGATCTCGGCGCCGACTTTTGCTTCCGCAAGGGGCGCGGCGGTGGTCAGTCGGTCGCGCGCAGTCACGGTCCCTGCGACGGCTCGCCCGTCGGTCCCGAAGTTCTGCGCGTACTGCTCAAGAAGGCCGATTCCATCGGACTCGACATCCGCAAGCAGAATCAGGTCGTCGACATCGGGATGAAGGACGGAAAGATTTCGTCCGTCAAGGTGAAGACGCCCAAGGGCGTCGAAACGCTGGACGCCAAGGCCGTCGTGCTCGCGACGGGCGGCTTCGGTGCGAACCTCGACATGGTGACGAAGTATCGTCCCGAACTGAAGGGCTTCTCCACGACGAATCATCCCGGCGCCCAGGGCGAGGGCCTCGAACTCGCGGCGAAGCTCGGCGCGGGCTTTACCGACATCGAACAGATTCAGATCCATCCGACCGTCGTCAAGAAGGACGGGCACCTCATTTCCGAATCGATGCGCTCCCGCGGCGGCATTCTGCTCAATCACGACGGCAACCGCTTCTGCAACGAGCTTTTGACGCGCGACGTGGTCTCGCAGCACGTGCTCGCGCAAAAGGGCGGTGAAGCCTTCCTCGTTTACGACCAGAGCATCTTCGACTCGAACAAGCTCTCGCGCGGCTACTACGAGCACGGCTACTCCGTCAAGGGCGACACGCTCGAAGACCTCGCCAAGAAGCTCGACATGCCCGTCGAAAACGTCAAGAAGACCTTCGAAGCCTATTGGGAAGCCCACAAGACGGGCGTCGACAAGGCCTTCGGTCGTCCCGAAATGGTGATCGCGCTCGACAAGGGACCGTGGTACGCGGCCAAGATCACGCCGGGAATCCATCACACGATGGGCGGCGTCACGATCGACCCCGAAACTCACGTTCTCACGAAGGACGGCAAGGTGATTCAGGGGCTCTTCGCCGCGGGTGAAGTGACGGGCGGCGTGCACGGCGGCAACCGCATCGGCGGCAACGCCGTGACCGACATCGTCACCTTCGGACGCATCGCCGGCACGAACGCGGCGGCCTATGCCGATACCGTGAAGTGATCTCGGTTTCTGTTCTGCCGATGCGCGGCGCGGACTTCCTTCGGGAACCGCGCCGCTTTGCTCAGATCGATTTCTCCCGAGTCGCGCGTCCTTGGCGATAATGTCCTTCGGACGAAGCGTCGGTCCGGTTGCATCCTGCGGCGTTTCTCCAACAACCGACGAATCCACAGAGAAGGTGTAAAGCGTGGGCAAGGAAATCGAACGAAAGTTTTTGGTGAGGGGCGACGCCTGGCGGGAACTCGCCGAGGGCGTTGCCTATCGGCAGGGCTACCTCAACAGTCAAAAGGAGCGAACCGTCCGCATCCGCACGGTGGGCGAAAAAGCTTTTCTCACCGTGAAGGGGCCGACCCGGGGCGTCACGCGCACGGAGTTCGAGTACGAGATTCCTTACGACGACTGTCAGGCGATGTTGGACGAACTCGCCGAAAAACCGATCATCGAGAAAACGCGCTACCGCATTCCCGCCGGCCCCTACGTCTGGGAAGTGGACGAATTCTATGGCGTCAACGCGGGCCTCGTTCTCGCTGAAATCGAACTGCCGTCGGAAGACGCCGTTTTCGAGAAGCCCGACTGGATCGGTGAAGAAGTTTCGGGCGATTCCCGTTACTTCAATTCGAGCCTCGTTGCGAATCCCTATTCCGATTGGAAGAAATAAGCAAAACCTCGCTGTCCATCCGCACAAATCCCAGAGGACTTCTTTTCTTCGTAAGGCGATACTCTCCTTATGCACAAAATCCGCAAAGGAGGGCGGCAAGATCGCGGTCGACCACATCGTCGCCAACCGCAAGGTGAAGTAACGAAGCCTCGATTGCCTGCGGACAGTCCGTCCGCGGGATTCCCGACTCAGAAAGAGTCGCCTGCCTTCGGGCAGGCGGCTCTTTTCCGTAGTGCATCAGGCTGCGGCTTCCTGCGTCCTGCGGCCCTCGGGTTCGGTGAGAAGGAAGGAACTCAGGGCGCAGAGCGCGCCGATCACGATCATCGCGACCATGACGCTCTCGATTCCGTAGGTGTCGGCCACGATTCCGAGGATCGGCGTGAAGATCCCGCCGAGGCTCGTCGAGAGTCCCATCGTGACGCCCGAGGCGAAGCCCACGTTCTTGGCGAGGTAGGACTGCCCGAGAACGACGAAGGCGGCGTAGGTGCCGTTGAGCGTAAAGCTCACGACGGCGAGAAGCGGAAAGATCCACCAGACGGACGGAGCAAAGTAAATGAGCGCGAAGGCGGGCGCCATGAGAAGATAGCCGAGCTTGCAGGCGCGAAGGAGCCCGAAGCGGTCGGTGAGCCATCCGCCCGCGAGCGTCATGAAGGCGCCGCAAAGCGAGAGGAACGTAAGAAGTGTGCTCGAGAAGGCTTCGCTGATTCCGAATTTGTGGATGCAAAAGAGCGGAATGAAAGAGAGGATGCTCGTCGCGGCGACGCTTCGAAAAAGAATGACGAGCGAAAGTCGTGCAAAGCCCGACCAGTCGTTTTCGCCTTCCGCTTCGGCGTGCGCTGCGTCCTTCGCGTTCGAGTGCTTCTTGATCGCGACGGAAGGAAGATTCTTGAGCATTTTCGGGACGGCCCAGAGAAGAAGTGCGGCGGTGGCGACGCCCCAGACGGCAAAGAGTACCGTGCCCGACGTCCCCCAGGCGGTTAAAGCTGCCGCGGCGACGAGCGGTCCGATTCCGAAACCGATGTTGCCGCCTACCGAGAAGATCCCCATGCCGGTGGCCTTTCTTTCGGACGTGCGGTTGACGAGCTGCGCCGCGACCGGGTGGAAAATCGAGCTTCCGAGCCCCATCACCGTAACGGCGAGAAAGATGAGCCAGTAGTTCGTGGCAAGGCCCGAGAGGCCGAGCCCGATGCCGCTCGTCAGAATCCCGAGCGAGAGAAACCAGTTTTTCGTGCTCTTGTCGGCCCAGAATCCGAAGATCGGCTGCACGAAGGAGGAGAGACACGAGGATGCAAACATGAGGCCCGCCACTTCCGTGTAGGAGAGTCCGTTGTGAAGGACGAGAAAGGGCAGAACCGCAGGGAGGGCTCCCGGTGCCAGGTCCACGCTCAGGTGTCCGAGCGAGAGAAGGTAGACGAAGAACTTTTTCATGACGATTCCGAAGGAGAATCCGCTCAAGAAGTCTAGCCGATCGGAGGCCGTGCCTTGGAGTGCCGGCATCTTGTGAGACGCGGAAGACATCGCTCGGTCGACCAACCGAAGCGCGATCCGACAATAAAAACGATACCCCCCTGCGGCGCAAAGCTCACAGGGGGGCATTCATATCAGGAAAGGATCAGCCGATCATTCCCACTCGATCGTGGCGGGGGGCTTGCCGGAGACGTCGTAGACGACACGGTTGATGCCGCGCACTTCGTTGATGATGCGGTTCGAAACCTTGCCGAGGAGGTCGTACGGGAGATGGCTCCAGTGCGCCGTCATGAAGTCGGACGTTTCGACGGAGCGCAGGCTGACGACCCATTCGTAGGTGCGGCCGTCGCCCATGACGCCCACGGACTTCACCGGAAGGAAGACCACGAAGGCCTGGCTCACCTTGTCGTAGAGGCCGGCGTTGCGGAGTTCTTCGATGAAGATCGCGTCCGCTTCGCGCAGAAGGTCGGCGTATTCGCGCTTGACTTCGCCGAGGATGCGAACGCCGAGACCCGGGCCCGGGAAGGGATGACGATAGACCATTTCGGCCGGGAGACCGAGTTCGACGCCGAGTTCGCGGACTTCGTCCTTGAAGAGGTCGCGCAGCGGTTCGAGAAGCTTCAGGTGAAGCGTGTCGGGAAGGCCGCCCACGTTGTGGTGCGACTTGATGGTCTTGGCCTTCTTCGTCTTGGCGCCGGCGGATTCGATGACGTCCGGGTAGATCGTGCCCTGGGCGAGCCACTTGGCCTGCGTGAGCTTGGAGGCTTCTTCCTGGAAGATTTCCACGAATTCGCGGCCGATGATCTTGCGCTTCTGTTCGGGATCGGTAACGCCCGCGAGCGCGTTCATGAAGCGGTCCACTGCGTCGACGACGACGAGCTTCAAGCCCATGTTCTTTTCGAAGGTCTCGCGGACCTGTTCGCGTTCGTTCTTGCGAAGAAGACCGTTGTCGACGAAGACGCAGGTGAGTTGCTTGCCGATGGCGCGGTGGATGAGGGCCGCGGCGACCGAGCTGTCGACGCCGCCGGAGAGGCCGAGAATGACTTCCTCATCGCCCACTTGATCGCGGATCTTGGCGATGGCCTCGGCGACATAATCGCCCATGATCCAGTCGGGGTTGCAGCCGCAGATGTCGAGGACGAAGCGCTCGAGCATGGCGCGGCCCTTGACGGTGTGGGTGACTTCGGGGTGGAACTGCAGGGCGTAGAAGCCGCGTTCTTCGTCGCACATGCCGGCGATCGGGCACGACGGCGTCGAGCACATGACCTTGAAGCCCGGGGGCAGTTCGGTGACCTTGTCGCCGTGACTCATCCAGACCTTGAGCATGCCGTGGCCGTCTTCGCTCTTGAAGTCTTCGATGCCTTCGAGAAGGCGGGTGTGGTTGTGCGCGCGCACTTCGGCGTAGCCGAATTCGCGCTTGGCGCCCGACTCGACCTTGCCGCCGAGCTGTTGGGCCATCGTCTGCATGCCGTAGCAGATGCCGAGGACAGGAACGCCCGCGGAGAAGACGGCTTCGCTCGCCTGGTCGTTCGATTCTTCATAGGCGCTCATGTGCGAACCCGAGAGGATGATGCCCTTGGGGTTGAACGAGCGGATGAAGTCGGCGGAGACGTCGTTGGGATGAACTTCGCAGTAGACGTGGGCTTCGCGCACGCGGCGGGCGATGAGCTGCGTCACCTGGCTGCCGAAGTCGAGAATGAGAATGCGGTCGTGAGACATGGATGCGTTTGACCTAAGAATGGAAAAAATCGGTGGCCGAGCCGATCGTGCAACGTGAATCGGCCGAATTTGAGACAGGGGAGACTTTAGCAGAAACCGCGCCTCTCTAGGGGATTCACGGGGGAGAAAAACGAAGCGGACCGGTCCAGAAGGACCGATCCGCTCGGAAGAAAGCCGGCGATCCGGTACGGATCGGTCCGTTCGATCAGTGTTCCTGACGATAGTTCGGGGCTTCCTTCGTGATCTTCACGTCGTGGACGTGCGATTCACGCATGCCGGCAGCGGTGATTTCGACGAATTCGGCGCGGGTGCGCATTTCGTCGATCGTGCGGCAGCCGCAGTAGCCCATGGAACTGCGAAGACCGCCGAGCATCTGATAGATGATCGAGGAGACGGAACCCTTGAAGGGAACCATGCCTTCGATGCCTTCCGGAACGAGCTTGTCGAGATTGCCCTGGTTGTTGTCCTGGAAGTAGCGGTCGGCCGAGCCCTTGCCCATGGCGCCGAGACTGCCCATGCCGCGGTAGGACTTGTAGGAGCGGCCCTGATAGAGGATGACTTCACCCGGGGCTTCTTCGGTGCCGGCGAACATGCCGCCCATCATGACGGCGTTGGCGCCCGCGGCGATGGCCTTGGCGATGTCGCCCGAGAAGCGGATGCCGCCGTCGGCGATCAGGGGAACGCCCGTGCCTTCGAGGGCCTTGGCGACGTTGGAGACGGCCGAGATCTGCGGAACGCCGACACCGGCAACGATGCGGGTCGTGCAGATGGAGCCCGGGCCGATGCCGACCTTGACGCCGTCGGCGCCGTGATCAACGAGGGCGAGAGCGGCGGCGGCGGTGGCGATGTTGCCGCCGATCACCTGGAGGTTGGGGTAGTGTTCCTTGACCCATTTGACGCGGTTCAAAACGCCTTCGGAGTGACCGTGGGCGGTGTCGACCACGATGACGTCAACGCCGGCGTCGACGAGCTTTTCAATGCGTTCTTCGGTGCCGGCACCCACGCCGACGGCCGCACCGACGAGGAGCTTCCCTTGGGCGTCCTTGGCGGCGAACGGGTGGTCGGTGGCCTTGGTGATGTCCTTTACCGTCATGAGGCCGGCGAGGTTGAAGTCGGCGTCGACGACGAGGACGCGTTCGAGACGGTGCTGATGCATGAGGGTCTTGGCTTCTTCAAGCGAGGCCCCTTCGCGGACCGTGACGAGGCGTTCGCGCGGCGTCATGACTTCACGCACCGGAATCGACATGCGGGTTTCAAAGCGGAGGTCGCGGTTCGTGACCATGCCGAGGACCTTCTTGCCGTCGACGACGGGAAGGCCCGAAATACGGTGTTCGCGGGCGAGGCGGATGACGTCGCCCACGAGCATGTCGGGCCCGATCGTGATCGGTTCGGCGACGACGCCCGCTTCATGGCGCTTCACCTTGGCGACTTCAGCGGCCTGCAGGTCGGCCGAGAGGTTCTTGTGGATGAAGCCGATGCCGCCTTCCTGAGCGAGCGCGATGGCGAGGTTCGCTTCCGTCACCGTGTCCATGGCGGCGGAAACCATCGGGATATTGAGCGTGAGGCCACGGGAGATCTTCGTGGAGAGGACGGTGTCGCGCGGGAGGACGGTCGAGTGGGCGGGGACGAGCAGAACGTCGTCGAAGGTGAGGGCTTTCTGAAGAAGACGCATAACTACCTCTGAGAACAAAAAAAAATCGGCAAACGGCGAAGCCGTCCGCAGTCTTATTTGATTCAGAGGGGCGTGCAGGTAGCAAAAAACGCGCCGACCATCGGGCTAGCGCGCATTTACTGCAAACCCCGAGAATCCCGAAGAGGCCCTTGGAAAGCCGCCGCAGATCTCAAGCCGCGTAAGGAGCGAAATCGATGCGTCGGGAGGGCGCGGGACTGGTTTGCGAACGCAGTATAAGCATTTTCCCGAGAAGTGTGGGGAAAAACGAATATTTTTTCGAGATTTTTTCGCGACGATAACTCTAAATGTCCATAACCCATTGTGCTGGAATGAAAAAAGGGGCTCCGAACCGTCGGAGCCCCTTGTGGGAGGATTGAAACCTTACGCGTTGATCTCGGCGTACATCTGGTCGATCAGCGTCGAGAAGCGTTCGCAGATGGAGCGGCGCTTGAGCTTCATTGTGGAGGTAAGAAGCTCGTTTTCGACCGTCCAGGGCGTGCGAAGAATCCCGACGGCGCGCGGAACGCCGTACTGCGGGAAGCTCTTCGTCGCGGCGCGGATGCGGCGGATGACCGCGCGTTGCGCGTCGCGCGAGACGAGCGTCGCCGGATCCTCCGGATCGAGCTGCAGGCCCGCGCAGAGGTCGTGCCATTCGGCGTCGTTCACGACGACAAGCGCGGCGACGAAGGGGCGCTTTTCCCCGATCACGAGCGCCTGCTCGAAGAGGCGGTCCCCCTGCATGGCGAATTCCACGTCCACCGGCGCGATCTTTTCGCCCGTCGAGGTCACGATGATTTCCTTGATGCGGCCCTTGATGCGCACGCGTCCGCCGTCGGAGAGGTCGGCCTGGTCGCCCGTGCGGAACCAACCGTCTTCGGTGAAGGCGGCCTTGGTGTCTTCCGGGCGGTTCCAGTAGCCCTGCATCACCTGCGGACCCTTCACCTGGAGTTCGTCGTTTTCGCCGAGGCGCGCCTCGGTGCCCGGAGCGGGCAGACCCACCGTGTCGGGATGGTTGCCTTCCGGGGTCGACCACGAGAGGATCGGGCTCGTTTCCGTGAGACCGTACACCTGCTGAATGTTGAGGCCCATGGCGCTGAAGAACTTCGCGACGGTGTAGTTCAAAGACGCGCCGCCCGCAAAGGTGGCGCGCAGACGGCCGCCGAACATCTTGCGGATCTTGCGGGCGACCTCGCGGTCGAGAATCGGATGCACTTCGTCGTCAAGGCACATGCGCGGCGTGCTTTCGACGGGAAGGTCGTTTTTCTTTGCAAATCGGCGCCAACCCACTTCGAGCATCCACTCGGTGAGGTAGCGGTCGCGGTCGGAGCCGCGGGCGAGTTCGGTCTGAATCTTCTGATAGATGCGCTCGTAAACGCGCGGCACCGAACAGAGAAGCGTCGGACGCACTTCGATCAGGTCGTGCTCGAGGTTCGCGACGGAGCGCGCAAACGCAAGCGACGCCCCGTGCGCCATGGCCGTATAGTGCGCGACCGTACGTTCGAAGGTGTGCGAGAAGGGGAGGTAGGAGAGGTAAACGTCGTCCTCGCACACGTCGCACACGCGCGAAATCTGCTGCACGTTCGAGACGATGTTGCCGTGCGAGAGCATCACGCCCTTGGGACGGCCCGTCGTGCCCGAGGTGTAGATGAGGCCCGCGAGGTCGTCCCAGCCCGGGAAGGCGGGGAGTTCCCCGTCGGTCACGGCCTCGCCGCGGGCAAGCCACTCGCGGGCGGCGTCGACGCGCGGGAGCGTGCCGTCGAATTCGGGCGATTCGGTTTCGTTGAGGAGCACCACCTGCAGCAGATCGGGGAGCGGCGTTCCGGCTGCCGCGATCGCGTTCCAGCGCGCGCGTGCCGTGGTGACGAGAAAGCGCGCGTTCGAATCCTTCAGGATGTAGGCGCAGGCCCCGGGGGTGTCGATGGCGTGCAGGGGCACCGGAACGAGACCGTTCGAGAGCGCGGCCGAGTCGAAGGTGACGGCGTCGAGCGAATTCGTAAGGAGCATCGCGACGCGTTCGCCCTTTTTAAGGCCCATCGCGGTGAAGGCGCGGCGCCAGGCCTGTACGCGGGCGTGATACTGACTCCAGGTGGTCGAAACCCAGACGTTCTCGCCGTAGTCAAACTGGCGGAAGGCTTCCCGATCGGGCCACGTCAGGCGGGCGTGCTCGAGCATTTCGGGAATCGAGCGGAAGTCGTACACGAAGGAGTGGTCGGAAGAGGTCACAAGAGATCCCCCGGAAAAGTGGTGTTGAACTGAGACTGTATCTTACTGAGTTTGGTCGCGAAAAAAGGGGGTGCGCAAAGGCGATTTGCCGCGCACCCGGACGATCAGGCGCCCTTGCGTTCGAGCGCTTCGTACATTTCTTCGATTTCCTTGGCGTAGGTCGCCATGACGACGCGGCGCTTGAGCTTGAGCGTGGGGGTGAGGAAGCCCGACTCGATCGACCAGTCGTCGGTGAGGAGCGTCACCTGGCGCGGGACGCCGTAGTTCGGGAAGCCGCGCGTGGCGTGCTTGATGCGGCGAAGAGCCGCGGTCTTGGCTTCCTTCGACTTGAGCGAGGCGGGATCCGCCGGGTCGAGGCCGAGCTCTTCGCAGAACTTCGTCCAGACGTCCGGATTCACGACGGTGATCGCGGAGATGAAGGGGCGGTCGTCACCCAAGACCATGGCCTGCGCAAAGAGGGGATCCTCCTGAATGGCGGCCTCTAGGTCGGCGGGCGGCACTTTCTCCCCCGTCGAGGTGACGATGATTTCCTTGATGCGGCCCGTGATGCGGATGTAGCCGTCGTCGTATATTTCGCAGACGTCGCCCGTGCGCAGCCACCCGTCGGGGGTGAAGATTTCCTTCGTCGCGTCGGGGCGGTTCCAGTAGCCCTTCATGACGGAGGGGCCTCGCACCTGGAGTTCGCCGTCTTCGGAGAGGCGCGCCTCAAGGTTCGAGACGACCGGACCCACCGTGCTCGGGTGGTTCCAGTCCTGACGGTTCACGGCGATGATCGGACTCGTTTCGGTCATGCCGTAGCCCTGCATGACGGGGATGCCGAGGGCGCAGAAGATCTTCGAGACCGCCGGACTCAGCGCGGCGCCTCCCGAGATGTAGAGGTGCGGACGTCCGCCGAAGACGTCGCGCAGCGTCTGTCCGACCTTACGGTCGAGAAAGCCCGCGACAAGCGGATCAAAGATCGACGAGAAGGGGCGTTCGCAGGGAATGCCGTTTTTCGAGCAGAAGCGGCGCCAACCGACGTTGACGGCCCAGTTGAAGAGAAAGCGCACGAAGCCCGACTTCTTCGCAAGACCGTCGCGAAGCTTCGCGTAGACCATTTCGTAGACGCGCGGCACGGAGAGGAGCACCGTCGGACGGATGATCTTGAAGTCTTCCGTGAGGTGCGCGATCGAGCGGTTGAAGGCGAGGGGATAGCCCAGACCGAGCGCCAGGTAGTAGGAGGCCGTGCGCTCGAAGGTGTGCGAAAGCGGCAGAAACGAGAGGAACTGTTCCTCGTCGTGGGGGCTGATATTGGCGAGCGTGCCGCGCAGGTTTGAAAGAACGTTGCGGTGGGTGAGCATCACGCCCTTGGGGTTTCCAGTCGTCCCCGACGTGTAGACGAGGGCGGCGAGGTCGTCGGCCTTGGGGCCCATCGGCAGGTCCTTGACGTCGCGGCCGAGCGTAAGGAAGGTCGAGAGCTTCATCACGGGGATCGCGGCCGAGGGATCGTCCTCGATCTCGTCGTCCGTGATGACGACGAGCCGCAGGTCGGGCGTTTCGCAGGCCTCGCGGATAAGCTTCCACTTGAGGAGTTTGTTCGTTACGAGCACCTTCGCACCCGAGTCGCGCAGGATGAAGCCCGAGGACTTCGGGGTGTCGATCGCATGGAGTGGAACGGGAACGAACGCGTCGGCGAGCACCGACTGGTCGAAACAAACGGCTTCGTAGCAGTTGGGAAGAAGCATCGCGCAGCGGTCGCCGCGTTCAAGGAAAGGGAAGGCGGCGAAGGACTTGCGCCAGGCGAGGACGTCCTCGAAGGCTTCCTTGAAGGTCTTTTCGAGCCAGCGCTTGGCCTTTGGGTCGTAGAACTGGTAGGCGACGGCGTCGGGACGCTTGTCGAGGTGGTGCGTCAAGAGCTCCGGGAGCGTGGAAAGGACGTCGAGGTCCAGAATTCGTTGCTTGGCTGTGTACATCGTGACCGTAGTGATTCTGTCGGAGGCGCCTTCGAAAGTCATGGCGCACACGTGGATTAGAAATTGTACCGCCTTCCTCTCTCCCGTCCCGTCGGCCGAACGGATGATGCGAATTGGAAAATACGGGGGAATTTTTACGGAAAAATACGTAAAATTTCGGAAAAATGATACAGGGTTAATGCCTAGATAAAAGAATGGAAAAAAGGGGGTGCTTCGGCGAAAAGTCTAGGGCGGAGGGGAAGACGTTGATTTGCGAAATTTCTGCGGCTCGTGTAGCCTTGACTCTGCAGCCGGTTGACGAACCCGTGAGGCTCCTCATGCACGGGTGAAGTGAAGTGGTTGGTCCTACGTTCATGATGAGGCTGCAACCTTTCGACCGACGACGAATGACAGGATTCGCCGTCGGTCTTTCTCTTTGCGGGGACGACAATCCCGCTCCCTTCCTTTTCTTTCTCCGCAGGGAGAAATCGGACGTCCCGGTACGCCTGCGGGCTTCGTTTCCTCTTCGCGTCCCTTTTTTTCTCCGACGGATCTACGTGCCTATCACAAAGAAGGCGCTCGTCAAAGGGCGCCGTTTTCCCGTACGCCCGGTCTTCATCTCAGACCCTCGCGTCGCGCTTCTTCACCCCCGCAACGAGGGGGCCTGCCTTCGATTTCGCTCACGAACAGTCATCTTCGGGATCGCGGCCGGGGTTCGTTCGGTCCGAGCCGGGCGCGCGAGAGTTTGCTTCAGATCAAAGAGAAGCGAAATTTTACTAAGGGAAAACGTTCAGAAACGACGGCGGCCTGCGCGGGGCGGAGATGCGGAATGAAGCAAGAAATCATACGCAATATTGCGTAAGTTTGGAAAAGGTCGTCAGATTGGAAAAAGTTCCGCACCCGGGGCGCGGAGCTCGGTCGGGACGGGGCGGCGGGGTGAGAGAGCAGGGGGCGGAGACGGGGAAAAAGAGCGTGGCGTCGTCAATGCGGACGGACGGCATATCGGGGGCGGGAAAACGTTCGGATGCGATTTCGACTCCTTTTCGACGGAAGAAAGTTTGCTATAGTGAACCCTCGCGAAATATCCATAAGTGGTGGTTATTTTTCGTGCAAACACAAGATGTAGTGCTCCAAGAACGTCGTATCAAGTGTTTGTCCATTGTGTCGATCAAGGTTTAGTGTTTGGGAAGATCATGGAACTGCCAAAGCGTATTCAGAAGCGGGACGGAAGCGTCGTCGACTTCCGTTCTCAGAAAATCATCGATGCCGTCACGCGCGCCGGAAAGGCCACGGGGGAATTTGAGGCGCCCCGGGCCGAGGAGATCGTCCGCGAGCACGTTCTGCCTTCCCTCGAAGTCGACGACAAGGGCGTCTGCCACATTGAGGCCGTACAGGACGCCGTCGAGCACGCCCTCTTCAAGGTGGGGTGCTTTACGACGCTTCGCGCCTACATCGTCTACCGCGAATCGCGCGCCAAGGTGCGCGACGCCAAGAAGAGCTGGGTGAACGTTGAGAGTTCCATCAACGAATACCTCGATCAGCTCGACTGGCGCGTCAACGCCAACGCCAATCAGGGCTACTCTCTGGGCGGGCTCATTCTGAACGTCTCCGGGAAGGTGGTTGCCAATTACTGGCTCAACCACGTCTATCCGCCGGAAGTGGGCCGCGCTCACCGCGACGGCGACGTGCACATTCACGACCTCGACATGCTCTCGGGCTACTGCGCGGGCTGGTCGCTTCGCACGCTCCTGACGGAGGGTCTCAACGGCGTCGCCGGCAAGGTCGAGGCGAATCCCCCGAAACACCTTTCTTCCGCCACGGGTCAGATCGTCAACTTCCTCGGCACGATGCAGAACGAATGGGCGGGGGCGCAGGCCTTCTCGTCCTTCGACACCTATCTCGCGCCCTTCATCCGCAAGGACAATCTTCCCTACGAGGAAGTCCTGCAGTCCATGCAGGAACTCATTTACAACCTCAACGTTCCCTCGCGCTGGGGGACGCAGACCCCCTTTACGAACCTCACCTTCGACTGGACCTGTCCGGAAGACCTCCGTCCCCAGCATCCGGTGATCGGCGGCGAGGAAATGCCCTTCACGTACGGCGATCTCCAGAAGGAAATGGACATGATCAACCGCGCGTACATCGAAGTGATGATGAAGGGCGACGCGAAGGGACGCGTCTTCACCTTCCCGATTCCGACGTACAACATCACGCCCGACTTCGACTGGGAGAGCGAAAACGCGGAACGCCTCTTCGACATGACGGCGCGCTACGGGTTGCCGTACTTCCAGAATTTCATCAATTCGGAATTGAAGCCCAACATGATCCGCTCGATGTGCTGCCGCCTGCAGCTCGATTTGCGCGAACTCTTGAAGCGCGGCAACGGGCTTTTCGGCTCGGCCGAACAGACGGGGTCGCTCGGCGTCGTGACGGTGAACTGCGCGCGTCTCGGCTACCTCTACAAGGGCGACAAGGAAGCGCTCTACAAGCGGCTCGACTATCTCCTGGAACTTGCCAAGACGAGTCTCGAGATCAAGCGCAAGGTCATTCAGCGCCACATCGACCAGGGACTTTTCCCCTACACGAAGCGTTACCTCGGAACATTGCGCAATCACTTCTCGACGATCGGCGTCAACGGCCTCAACGAGATGATCCGCAACTTCACGAGCGACACGGACGACATCACGACGTCCTACGGTCACGCCTTCGCGCTTGAATTCCTCGACCATGTGCGCGCGCGTCTCGTCGCCTTCCAGGAAGAGACGGACCACATGTACAACCTCGAGGCGACGCCCGCGGAAGGCACGACCTACCGCTTCGCCCGCGAAGACCGCAAGCGCTTCCCCGACATTCTGCAGGCCGGGACCGATTCGAATCCCTACTACACGAACTCTTCACAGTTGCCCGTGAACTTCACGGACGACCCCTTTGAAGCGCTCGAACGGCAGGACGATCTGCAGCGCAAGTATACGGGCGGTACGGTGCTGCACCTCTACATGAACGAGGCGGTGAGTTCGGCCGCGGCCTGCCGCGACCTTGTGCGCCGCACGCTCACGAACTTCCGTCTGCCCTACATCACCGTGACGCCCACGTTCTCGATCTGCCCCAAGCACGGCTATCTCTCGGGACGCCACGACTTCTGTCCGAAGTGTGACGCGGAGCTTCTCGCGAAAAAACGCCGCGCCGCGGCCAACGCTTCATGAAGAGTTTGATAGACTGTTGGGAAGTCGGAATTTTTATCGATAGTTTAAATTTATCGGAGGGATTGTCATGACCCAAGCCAAATGCGATGAAGTCGTCCTGAAGGACGAAGAACGCCAACCCTGCGAAGTCTGGACCCGCGTGATGGGCTACCACCGTCCGGTGCAGAGTTTCAACACCGGCAAGAAGGGCGAGTTCAACGAACGCGTCTGCTTCACCGAGCAGAGCGCCGCGCATCACAAGTTCGAACGCAAGTAAGCCGCTCGAACGGCGAAACGGGGCGTTGCCGCAGTCGAAACTGCGCGCGGCGCCCCTTCTTTTTGCGGAATTTCTTCCGAAAGGACTCTCCATGATCGAACACGTGCCTTCCGATCTGCGCGTCGCGGGAATAACGCCCTTTACGACGATCGATTTTCCGGGAAAGCTCTCGGCCGTCGTCTTCATTCAGGGTTGTCCGTGGCGCTGTCCCTATTGCCACAATCCGTGGATGCAGCCGCGGGAGTTCGATCCCGCGCTTGAGCACGGATCCTGGGAGGAGGTGGCCTCGCTTCTTTCGCGCCGCAAGGGCCTTTTGGACGGCGTGATTTTTTCGGGAGGAGAACCCTGCGTCGATCCGGCGCTCCCCGCGGCGATCCGGGCCGTGAAGGACATGGGTTACGCCGTCGGGCTTCATACGGGCGGAGCCTACCCGCGGGTTCTCGAGAGAGTTCTCCCGATGCTCGACTGGGTCGGGATGGACGTGAAGGCGGATCCCCGGGATGCGGCGCACTTCGACCGCACGGCGGGCGCCAAGGGCGCGGCGGAGCATTTTCTTCTCTCGCACAGGCTCCTCAAGGAAAGCGGCGTGGCGCACGAGCTGCGCACGACGGCGCACCCCGACTGGCTTCCCGACGAGCGTCTTCTCGCGCTGGCCGAGTGGCTCAAGAGCGAGAAGGTCGTCACCTTTGCGCTCCAAATTTATCGCCGTCCGCCCGGAGGACTCCTGACGGGACTCTTTCCCGCCGTCGGGATCGACTATCCCGCCCCCGAGACGACGGCCGCCCTCAAGGCCGCGGTCGCGCACTTCGTCGAACGGCGCAACGACCGCTGAAGCCTCAGCGGCTTCGCCGCGGGAGAATCGCTTCGACGAGGGCTTCGGCGCCCGGCGCCTCCCGCATGAGACGGCGAACCTCTTCAAAATCCTTTCGTTTGAGAAGCGGCGTGAGACTTCTGAGAAGCGCCGCGGCGTTCGGGTCTCCGAGACGTTTCGCGGTGCGAAGAAGCGCACATCCGTAGACGCGGTTGACGGGAACGCTCGAACCCGAGAGAAAGAGGTTCGCGAGCATTTCCATCGCTCCGAAGTGACCGCCTTCGGCCGCGCGGGCGATCCAACGCACGGCCTCGCGCTGATTGACGGGGACGCGCTGTCCCGCCCAGTGAAGAATGCCGAGGCGGTACTGTGCGTCCGTGTCGCCCGAGAGGGCGCTTTCCTTGAGCCAGAACAGCGACGCCTCGCGGTCTTCGAGAGGGCCGCGCCGCGCGTAGAGGCGAAAAAGCAGAAAGGCTGCGTCCCGGTCGTGCTCTCGGGCGGCGCGCTCTAGCATGTCGCGAGCAGTCTTGAATTCCTCTTCCGTGCGAGCCGCGGCCAAAAGCTTTTCCCCCGTCTTTCTCTGCGCGGAAACGACGCCGTGCGCGGCCGCGAGGCGCCACCAATAGAGGGATTTCTTTTCGTCGGGAAATACCGACTCATAGACTCTCGCCGCATCGAGCATCGCTTCGACGCGCCCGAGATAGGCCGCGCGCTCTACGAGGCGGAGCGCCTTTTCTTCGTCGGGCGGCTCTCCTTCGCCCCGAAGCGCCATGAGCCCCGCGAGGTGAAGGGCCTCGGGAATTTCCTTTTGGGTGGGGGAGGAAAGCAGACGTCGCGCGCGGGCGAAACGCCTCGGCTCGTCGGGATTCTTGAGAAGATGTCGAACGAAGGCGAGGATGGCGCGGTCGTCCCCGGCCTTGGCGTCGGACTCGAGACGTTCGAGTTCGCGAAGGCGTTCTTCGCCCGAAAGCAGGGGAGTCACGGCGCGCTTCATCCAGGCCCAGTGCGCGAAGTCTTCTTCGCGCTCATAGGGAAAGGCTTCGCGAAAACGCCCCTTTTTCGCCATCGCTCAGGGCTTTTCCTTGGGAGGGAGAGGCTTCACCACGGGTTCGGTCGCCCCTTCGGGAATCGAAATGACGACGCCCGTCGATTCTTCCTGCGCGCCGTCGGGAAGCGGGCTCTTGTCGAGCCCGAAGACGTAGAGACCCATTGCCATGGTGATGTTGATCATCAGATAGAGAAGCCAGCCGAGACCGCCGAGAAGCAGGGGGCGTCCCATGGGAAGCTTCGGATAGTCGGTCGGGACGCGGTCGCGGAAGTAGCCGAGCTGCGTCCAGGCGCCCGTGACGACCCAACTGCCCCAGAGAACGAGCAGGAAGTAGGGGCCGAGGTACTTGATGATGGGTTCGTCGCGAAAGAGAAGCTGCATGACGAGGTAGAGCGCGATGAGCCAGAGGCTCGTTCGGACCCAGAAACGCGATCCCCGCGCCTTGTCGTGCTCGCCGAGCGCCTCCCAGTTGTGCGCCTGCAGCAGTCCCCCGAAGACGGGCGTGAAGAGAAGACTGCCGAAGAGCACCCAGACGGGGTTGTAGAGAGGCGGCGTGACGGGTGTTTTGCGGGCCATGATCGATTCGTTGGCAAAAAGAAAAAACAGGGTGGTTATTGTAGCGGTTGGCGCCCGCAGCGGATCTCTTCCCGGCGGGACTTTTGCAAGCGGCGGTAAGTTTTCCTTCCCTCCGAAACTTCGTCAATGCAAGCTCCGGGGCGCCGCGCCGTATAATCAAAAGAGTCGCTTTTTCCTGCGGAGTCCATCTGCCGATGCG
>UQYG01000009.1 GCA_900545275.1 uncultured Sutterella sp. | reverse complement strand
AGAACAACCGCCGATGCTCACACTTATCGGTTCGTTGAATTCGAATTGTTAAAGAACAGTCCGCTCATCACGGAACAGGTTTTGCATTCTATCAAACTTCAATGTCTTTGTCAAGGCACTGTTGCTTTCTTTTCTGCATCCACTCAACGATGCGTCGAGCGAAGAACTGAAATTCTGCCAGATTTGACCGATTTTGTCAAGGGCCTATTTGACTTTTTTTATCGTTCTCGCATCCCGGGAAACCACTCGATCGGCGATTCCCCTTGCGCCCGTAGAATTTCATTCACTTTCAGGAAATGACCGCACCCCAGAAAAGGAACCGGAGGCCTCCTTGCCGAGAGGGGAGAGGGATGGTTGGCCGTCAGAATTTCATGTCCGGAACCGATCAATACGGCCTTTTCTTGCGCGAATCGCCCCCAAAGGAGAAAGACGAGTCCCTTTCTTTCCCTTGAAAGGGCAGAGAGCCATCGGTCGGTGAGCGTCTCCCACCCCCATCCCCGATGACTCGCCGCGGCGTCCTTTCGCACCGTGAGAATGGCGTTCATGAGAAGCACCCCCTGATCCGCCCAACGGGAGAGATCCCCACTGACCGGAGCGCTCTCGCCGTATTCCGCGGTGATTTCCTTATAGATGTTGCGAAGCGACGGAGGAACCTTCACTTCCTTTGGAACGGAAAAGGCAAGGCCCATGGCTTCACCTTCCCCGTGATAGGGGTCCTGTCCCACGATGACCACCCGCACGCGCTCGAAGGGCGTCATCTCCTCCGCGGTGAAGGGACGTACGGGATAAACGGGTTGCGTCTCCGCATCGATGCGGCGGCGCAACGCCTCCCCTCCTGGAGACGCCAAAAACTCTTCGGTAAGCGACTTCCAGCGTCCGGTCAGCCGCGAGGTACTCCAGTCAATCGTCACTTTTGGCTGCTCAAATAGTGGTTTTCCAACATGTCGATGCGTACGCGGTAGAGATTGATCCGGCAAGCCAACTCCGCCGCCTGTTCCGTCGTACGGTTTCCCTTTGTCGTCATCTTCACAAACTCACACTCCCGACGCGCCCAGGTTTCAAAGTTCTGCGTGGCCCGAATGAAGCGGTTCCAGCGATCCCGGGTCTTGTAGGGCTTGTCCCAAGCCTTCGCCAAAGAAGCGACGCGCTCCACGGCTTCCTTGTGTTCGGCCTGCACGGCCTTCCATTCTGTCTCAAGGCATGCCTTCGTCTGCGCCACGTCCTTGGCGTTCCGATAGCACGCGGCCAAATCGCCGGCCGCCGACGCTCCCAATGGCAAAGAGACTGCGAGAGCGAGCGTAAGAATCGTTCCGAGTCCTTTCATTCTTCCTCTCCGCAAAGCGTCTTGAGTGCGGCACTCAGACAGGGATAGGGCGCATCGAACCCCTCTAGCTTCGCCCAATCCTCCATCGACACGCCTTCGTTGTATCCGGTCGTGAGAAGAACGGCGCGCACGCCAGCCGCTCGGGCGGCGAGCGCGTCATTACGACTGTCCCCCACCATGACCGCTTGTTCGGCGGACACTTCCAATTGGGAGAGCGCACGCAGAATCATGTCGGGAGCAGGCTTGGGCTGCGGGCAATCGTCCCCAGCCACCACGACGTCGAACCAGTCCTCCATCCCGCGGTCCTTCAAAAAAGAAAGCGTAAGGTCGCGAAGCTTGTTCGTTACCAAGCCCACGCGAATGTTGCGGGCGCGAAGCGCTGCGATGACGGATGCCGCATCCGGGAAAAGCACCGTTCCCCGACCGTTCGATTCGGCCCAGACCTCCACGATGTCGCGAAAGAGTCGGTCGCGATCCGGGTGGTCGGGCGCGCTTGCCGCGGCAACGCGATCCGCAAGAACGGCGACGCCGCGCCCGATCATGGCGGCGATTTTCTCGTCGAAAAGCGCCGGTTTCCCCTGACGTGCCAACGCCTCGTTGACGCCGTGCGCAATCTCGGGAAGCGAATTGACGAGAGTGCCGTCCAAATCAAAAAGAACCGCCCGCATCACTTTTCCGACACTCCATCGCAAGCCGCCTTCATGCGGGCGATCACATCACGGTAGCCCTCGGGACTGCCCGCGCCGAATACGGCTGAACCCGCCACGAAGGTGTCGGCGCCTGCCTCGGCGATCCGCGCGATGTTGTCGGGCTTGACGCCGCCGTCGACTTCAAGAAGGATTTCCCGACCCGTTTGCGCACGATAGGCGTCGAGTCGGCGGCGGACCTCACGCACCTTCTCCAGGGTAGAGGGAATGAAGCTCTGTCCGCCGAACCCGGGATTCACACTCATGAGAAGCACGAGATCGATGTTGTCGAGTTCGTAATCTAGATAGGTGAGCGGTGTCGCGGGATTGAAGACAAGTCCGGCCTTGACGCCGAAGCTTCTGATGAGTTGCAGCGTGCGGTCGATATGGCGCGACGCTTCGCAGTGGAAGGTGATGTAGTCGGCTCCCGCCTTGGCGAAGGCCGGAATAAGTTCGTCCACGGGCTCGATCATCAGATGCACGTCGATTGGCACGTCGCTATAGGGACGAATGGCCTTGAGCACCTGCGGTCCGACGGTGAGGTTGGGAACGTAATGATTGTCCATCACGTCGAAGTGAATCCAGTCGGCGCCGGCCGAGACCACGTCGCGGACTTCCTCGCCCAAACGGGCGAAGTCGGCCGAAAGGATGGAAGGAGCGATTCTGCAGCGTTGCATGCGTTGGATCCTCAATGAAAAGTCGCCTCATTCTACCGACTGTCCTCCCACCGCGTCGTGCAGTCCGACCCGCTACGTATAATGAGTGCGTTTTTGAACGTAAACGAATCTCCCCATGTTGCGAACCACTCTGATGCGCGTCGGTTTCCTGTCGGCCCTGACGCTCCTTGCCGCCTGCACCACGACGCCGGAGTCCGAGGCGCCGGTGAAGAAGACCGTCGAGACCCGTTTTGAGGCCATTGAATTTTCCGCTCTCCCCGACATTGTGCCCGCCGACTGGCAGGCCGCCCTCGAGGCCTTCCAGACCGGTTGCGAACCGCTTGGGAAACGCCCCAACTGGCGGGACGTATGCCGTCGCGCCCGGGAAACCGGGCTGCAGGACGCCGAAACCTTCTTCCGCTTAAACTTCACGCCCTGGCATGTCCGCGTGGCCCAGCTCGAAAACGGCGAAGAGATTTCTTCGGACGACACCGGTCTCATGACGGGATACTACGAACCGCTTCTTCACGGTAGCCGCGTTCGTCAGGGTCCCTACGTGCACCCGCTTTACGGTGTTCCGGACGACCTGATTCAGGTGGATCTCGACGAACTGTATCCGCAGCTCAAGGGACTGCGTCTGCGCGGCAAAATTGTCGGTCGCAAGCTCATCCCCTACGACACACGCGGAGAAATTCAGGAACGCTCCGATCTGGACCGGTGGGCCATCGCCTGGGTGGACGATCCGGTCGACGCCTTTTTCCTCCACATTCAGGGCTCGGGCCGCATTCAGCTTTCGGACGGAAGTTTTATGCGCGTGGGCTTTGCCGATCAAAACGGCTACGGCTACCGATCGATCGGCAATTGGCTGATCCAAAAGGGACATCTGAAACCGCACGAACTCTCCATGCAGCGTATCCGCCGTTGGGCGAAGGAACACCCCTCTCAAGTAAAGGAAGCGCTGGCGCAGAATCCGAGCTACGTGTTTTTTGAAGAGAGGGAGACCGACCCGACGAAGGGGCCGGTCGGTGCACAGGGCGTTCCCCTCACCCCGATGGCGAGCGTCGCCGTGGATCCGAGGCATTGGCGACTCGGCACGCCCTTCGTGGTTTCCGTCTCTCAGGAAAATCCGTCACTGCACTTCACCCGCCCAGTCGTGGCGCAGGACACGGGCGGCGCCATACGCGGCGCCATACGCTTCGACTATTTCTGGGGATTCGGCGACGAAGCGGGCGCGAGCGCCGGAAGGCAAAAAAGCGAGGCGCGCGCCTGGGTGCTGATTCCGAACGGTCTGCGTCCGGAAGACGCAAAGGAATGAGAACGTACGACCCAAAAGCAAGGGGGCGAAACGCCCCCTTTTTTGTTGTCCGCCCGCGGTACCGGTCAGCTTCCCGCTGTCGCGGTGAGTAGTTTCTCGAGCTGCATGGCCGACATGGCCCCCGTCATGCGGTCCCCGCTCGGGAAGAAGAACGTGGGAGCCCCGGTAATGCCGAGTTTTCGCACCATCTGAAGATTTCGGTCCAAAACACTCTTGTCGCACGTCATGGGTGCCGGCGCGGGCATTTTGCCTTCGCCCATCCAAGCGTGCCAGGCGGCGGAAGGATCGCTCGAGCAAACGATTTCGCGGTTGATCTTTTCTCCGCGGATGAGCGGCGTAATGAAGGTGTATACCGTCAGGTTGCCGACCTGTTCCCAAACGCCCTCCATCGCGCGGCAGTACTGACAGTTTGCGTCCGAGAAGACTACGATCTGGCGTTCGCCCTTGCCGTAGACCTGTTTGACGGCGTCCTCGAGCGGCCACTTCGACCAGTTCTCGCGGGCGATTGCCCTCAGACGCTCATTCGTCAGATTCTTCTGTGTGGCCGTTTCAATGATGTTGGCGCCGGCGAGCACGTACTTGGCTTCGTCATCCACGTAGAAAATACGACCCTGAATCTGCACTTCCCAGATCCCCTTCACGGGGGAAGGCTGCACCGCATCGGCGATCAGCCCCGTGGCGGTCATCAGACTCGTGCGTACGGAATCGGCCGTGGCCGCCTGCACGACAGAAGTCGCAAAAAAGGTTCCGAGAAGCGTAATCGATAAGATCGTCTTCACCATGTCGACACTTTGGAGAGAAAAGAAAGGATGGATAGTGTACTCAAAACCCCCTTGCCAAAAGTCGGGAAAACGTAACGAACCTCTGCACTCTATCGACACGACCTCCTCGAAATTCCCTTGCCTAATGAAAAACGCAAAAAGACCTTGCATTTTTTACGCAAATCGGTTATGATTAAAAACTCTTGTGGCTAGGTAGCTCAGTTGGTAGAGCAGCGGATTGAAAATCCGCGTGTCGGCGGTTCGATTCCGTCCCTAGCCACCAGACTCGGGACATCGCCTCACGTCGGGCGATGTCCCGTTTTTTTTATTTCTCCCCACTTCGATAGGCAAACCACCCCTGTGCACGCAGACGGCAGGCCGGGCATTCGCCGCAACCGTACCCCCATTCGTGCCAGTCCGAACGGTTTCCAAGGTAGCAGGTGTGCGTCTCGCGGCGCACGAGCTCCACGAAGGGTTCTCCGCCCAAGGATTCCGCCAGACGCCAAGTTGCGGCCTTGTCGAGCCACATGAGCGGCGTTTCAATCACGACCGACTCGTCAAGTCCGAGAGAAAGCGTCACCTGCAGACTTTTCAAAGTGTTGTCGCGGCAGTCCGCATAGCCGGAGTAATCCGTCTCGCACATACCGCCCACAAGCGTGCGGAGCTTTCTGCGATAGCCGAGCGCCGCAGCGAAAGTGAAAAAGAGGAGGTTTCTCGCCGGCACAAAAGTGTTCGGCACGCCGTTGGCCTCCCACTCGAGCGCGCGCTCGCGCGTGAGAGCGCAGTCAGAAATTTGTCCGAGAAGACTCATGTCGAGTTCGTGATCGGGCCCGAGGCGGGCGTCCCAATCGGCCGACATTGCCCTCATCGCGCTCAACACGTTCCGTCGGCAGATCATCTCCACGTCGTGGCGCTGACCGTAGCGCACACCCACCGTTTCGACCCGATCGAAGCGACCGAGCGCCCACGCCAGACAAGTCGTGGAATCCTGACCACCGGAAAACAGCACGAGCGCACCACCCGACCTCTTCTCAATGTTCATCATTTGCTGAAATCCTGAAAAAGTTGCCTCTGAAGGCTTGGGATTGTAGCATTCGGAGCCTCGGATTCCTCGCACCTGCTTTCTTAAGGAAAACCGAACCTTTCTCTCCGTATAATCCGCACAACATTACAAATAGACACGCATCGGCGCGAACCCCAAAACATTGCAACGCGGCCGATACAAAACCATCCATCCCATACGCCCATGCAACTGATTGCCTTAGGTCTCAATCACACGACGGCTCCGGTGGAAGTGCGCCAACGCGTTGCGTTCGGCGACGCTGAAATTCCCGCCACCATCGGATACCTGCGCGAACGTTTTTCGTCTCCCCGTCAGGGAGGCGTGCACGAAGCCGCCATTTTGTCGACCTGCAACCGTACGGAAATCTACCTTGCGGCCGAAAACGCCGAAGCCGCCCGCGCGAGCGTTCTGAGTTATTTGGCCGAATGCAAGCACGTCCAGCTCAACGAACTCGAACCGCACATCTATACGTTCTATCAGGAAGAAGCCGCCCAACACACCTTCCGCGTCGCCTCGGGGCTTGACTCCATGGTGCTCGGCGAAACACAGATCGTCGGTCAGATGAAGAAGGCCGAAAAAATCGCGCGCGAATGCCACGGACTCGGCGTCATGCTCAACCATCTCTTCCAGACCACCTTCACGGTGGCCAAGGAGGTGCGGACCGCCACCGCGATCGGCGCCAACTCCGTAAGCCTCGCCGCCGCGGCCGTACGTCTTGCGCTGCGTCTTTTCGGCTCGCTTGAGGACGAAAAGGTGCTCTTCGTGGGTGCGGGCGAAATGATCGAACTCTGCGTTGCGCACTTCGCCGCGCAGAAGCCCAAGTCCATCACGATCGCCAACCGTACGCTCGAGCGCGGCCAATCGCTTGCCCGCACCGTCAACGCCGACGCGATGAAGCTCGCCGACCTGCCCGAACGCATCGCGGAGTTCGACGTCATCGTCTCCTGCACCGCCTCGGCGCTTCCGATCATCGGCCTCGGCATGATCGAGCGCGCCGTCGCCGAACGCCGTCACCGCCCGATGTTCATCGTCGACCTGGCAGTGCCCCGCGACGTCGAAGCGGAAATTGACCGGCTCGACGACGTTTACGTCTACACGGTCGACGACCTCGGACAAGTCGTCAATCAGGGGCTTCAGAGCCGTCAGGCTGCCATATCCCAGGCTGAAACCATCATTCGCCTGCGCGTCAACGACTTCTCCTCCTGGCTCAAGATCCGCGAAACGGTTCCGTCCATCCAGTCGTTGCGCGACCGAGCGAACTATCTGCGCGATTTCGAACTCCAGAGGGCCCTGCGTCACCTGCATCACGGGGACGACCCCGAAGAAGTTCTCGAGATGCTCGCCTACGGCCTCACCAACAAGCTCGTTCACGATCCGACCATCCTTCTGCGAAACGGCGAGGGTCTCTCCCTCGAAGACCGGGATCTCATGGAGCGGCTTCTCTCGAAGTTCTACCGCCGCCACGATCGGTAATCCGACGACATTTCGAAGAAGGCCGCACGCGTTGCGGCCTTTTGCTATCCTCGTTTTTTTCTCCTGCGCCGCCTTGCCATGAATGAAAGATTGCGATCGAAACTCGTCACCCTGACCCTCCGTCTCGAGGAAATCGACCGTATGCTCGCGGCGCCCGACGTTGCCAACGACACGAATCGACTGCGCGACCTCACCAAGGAGCGCTCCGACATCGAGCCGGTCGTTACGCTCGGTCAAGCTTATGAGAACGTGCAAAAGGATCTCGAAACCGCTGAAGCGCTGCGGAACGATCCCGAGTGGCAGGCGTACGCCGAAGAGGAAATCCATGCAGCCAAAAGCCGCATGGAGACCGTCGAGCGAGACCTAGAAATCGCCCTCCTCCCCAAGGATCCGAACGACGAAAAGAACCTCTTCCTCGAAATCCGGGCCGGCACGGGCGGCGACGAATCCGCTCTTTTTGCGGGTGATCTCCTGCGCATGTATCTTCGCTACGCGGAAAATCGGGGTTGGAAAACCGAAATCGTTTCGGAAAACCCGAGCGACCTCGGCGGCTACCGTGAAGTCATCGTCCGCATCATCGGACGGGCGGCTTACTCCGCCCTCAAGTTCGAATCGGGCGTGCACCGCGTGCAACGGGTGCCCGTCACCGAATCTCAGGGCCGCATTCACACGTCGGCCGCCACGGTCGCCGTCCTGCCGGAGCTCGATGCCGTCAAAGTGGCGGATCTCTCCCCCAAGGATCTTCGCATCGACGTCTTCCGCGCCTCGGGCGCCGGAGGCCAACACGTACAGAAGACCGATTCAGCCGTACGCATCACGCACCTTCCTACGGGACTCACCGTGGAATGTCAGGACGAACGTTCGCAAACACAGAACAAGGCGCGCGCCATGGCCGTGCTCGCCGCACGTCTCTATGCCATGCGAGAGGCTGAGCAGAAAGCCAAGGAGGCGAGCGAGAGAAAATCGCTCGTCGGTTCAGGGGACCGCTCCGAGCGCATTCGGACCTACAATTTCCCGCAGGGCCGCGTCACCGACCATCGCATCAATCTGACGCTCTACCGTCTCGATGCCGTGCTCGACGGTGACCTCGACGAGCTGATCTCCGCTCTGACCATGGAGCATCAGGCGTCCCTGTTGGCATCCTCTCTCTGAAGCGAGACCTTTTCATGACCCGCCCCGACATCCGCACGTTGATCCAAGAGGGAACCGAACAGATCGGTCGGTTCGAAACCATGGTGTTGCTTGCGCATGCACTCGGCGTGCGCCGCGAATTTCTCATCGCCCACGACCGGGACGTCCCCGACGAAGAGGCAGTCGAGAAGTTTCGTCTCTACGTCGTCATGCGCAAAAGCGGAACGCCCGTCCCCTACATTACGGGAGAACAGGATTTTTACGGGCGCTTCTTCGAAGTAAATCCCTCTGTTCTGATTCCCCGACCAGACACGGAAGTGCTCGTCGATACGGCGCTCGAACTCTTCGACGAAGCGCCGCGCGTGCTCGACCTCGGCACGGGAAGCGGATGCCTCGCCGTCACGCTCGCCTTGGAAATGAAAAGTTCCGAAGTCGTGGCAACCGACGTCTCGAGGGAGGCGTTGCTTACGGCCGAACATAATGCGGTAAAACTCCAAGCCAAAGTGGCTTTTCGTCACGGCGCCTGGTGGGAAGCGGTCGGCGAAGAGGAACGGTTCGACCTCATCGTGAGCAATCCCCCCTATATCCGCGCCGACGACGAACATCTTGCGAACCTCACGTTCGAGCCCCGGTCGGCCCTCACCGACGAAGGGGACGGCATGAGCGCGCTCGCCGTCATCGCGCTCGGCGCGCCCGCGCATCTGCGCTCGGGCGGCTGGCTCCTTCTGGAGCACGGCTACGATCAGGGAGAAGCCTGCCGCAATCTGCTCCAACACGCGGGCTTCTCCGCCGTGCGAACGGTGAAGGACTTCGGCGGAAACGACCGGGTCACGCTCGGAACGGTCGGACACTTCAGCGGTTGAAACGCCGGCTCGTCGCGCTCCAACAGAGAATGGAGCCGGAGATGACGAGCGCCACCCCCGCCCAGAAGGAGGCTGTAAGTTCGGCGCCGAGCCAGAAGACACCGAAAAGGCAGGAAAGCGCCGGCGTAAAGTAGGAAGCCGTCGCAAGCAGGGTGATGTTCCCGCGCTGCATGCCGTGCGCCCAACAGGCGTAGGCGCTTCCCATCACGATGCCACCCACGACGACGCTCACGATCCCTCGCCAATCGGGCGTCGCGGAGGAGGCACCGAAGCCGAAAAACCAGAAGAGGCCGTAGATCGTCGTGTCGATCATAAAGAGCGCCGTGCTCGGATTGTGCCCCGCCCCCCAGGCGCGGGTCATGCTCGAGAAGCCCGCCCAGGTGAGCGCAGCGCCGAGCGCGAGGATGTAGCTGATCGGATTGTGCGCGAAACGCTCGCAAAAACCGCTCCAGGAGAGCCCCTCGTCACCGCCTAGAATGCGAAGGATGCCGTAGAGCGCCACGACCACGCCCAGCCAGAGCCACCAACGCCCCCTGACGCCGTTGAATAGCACCGCAAAGAGAATCGTAAGGGAGGGCCAGAGGTAATTCACCATCCCGACTTCGAGCGTCTGGGCACCTCCGTCGGAAGTGAAGATCGCGAGTACGAAGGTGAGACCGCTCGCCACGGCGGTGGGAATGCCGATGAAGAGATACTTTCGGTTCATCGTGCGGAAGTTTGGTAGCCCGACCGTGAAGTAGAGCGACACTGCCGCGATCAGATAAAGGAAGAACTGCCCCTGAGCCATGCCGAAATTCTCGGCGATCCCCCGCACGAGACTCACCGACATCCCCCAGCAGACGGGCGCAAGCAGACCGATCGCCGTCGCTGGCCCCGTTTGATTCCAACGCCCCCTCGCCATGAAGCCTCCTTTTTTTTTTCGTCGCCATTCGTTGGGTGCAGGACGTACTGTACACTCTTGTGCCATGTTTGTCCCACCCCCTGTTCGGGCGGCAGAAAACAAAAAACCCGCACCGAGGTAAACGGTACGGGTCGGGTGTCTGGTGCCCCTTGTCTGGCTCGAACAGACGACCTACTGATTACAAATCAGTTGCTCTACCAACTGAGCTAAAGAGGCGAGGGAAGTTTTTGATTTTACCAGATCAAAATCATTACTTCAAACGCGTAGGACGACGAGGCGTCATCGGCGCCTCCTTTGCTTCCTGTTTTTTCGGCTTTTCTTCGGGAGCGACGTCGAACTGCAGTCCGAGGTCCTGACGCTCCATCGGGAAGACGAAGACGATCGTCTCCATGGGAACGTATATGTCGACAATGCGGTTGTCCTCTCCGAAGCGGGCCTGGAAGGAAACCTTCTCGTCGGTCACCTCGAAGCGGTTCGTGGCTTCGGCAGAAATGTCGAAGACGATCATGCCGTCCCGAACGAATTCATTGGGAACGCGGCACTCATCATTCACGGCGACCACCATGTAGGGCGTCAGGCCGCGGTCGACGCAGAGCTCGAGAACGGCTCGGATCAAATAGGGCTTCAGTTCGTTTTGCTTCACGGCTTTTCTCCCGAAGAAAAAACCGGCGCCTCGAATAAGCGCGCCGGTTTTTTCATTGTCGCTTCGTCGTCCGTCGATCAGCGGCGCATCACGCGTTCGTTGGGCGTCATGGACTCGATGAAGGCCGGGCGGGCAAAGAGACGTTCGCCGTACGTCATGATCGGCGCGGCGGAACGCGGCATCTCGATGCCCCAGTGAGAGAGACGCCAGAGCACCGGCGCCATGCTGATGTCCAGAAGCGAGTATTCGTCGCCCATCATGTACTTCGACGTGTTGAGACGCAAGGCGATGAGCGTGAGTTGGTCACGCAGGGTGTTGCGAGCCTTCTCGTATTCCGATTCGGGCAGATCGACCGCTTCGAGCGTGCGCACGTGCGTGAAGATTTCCCGTTCGAAAAGATAGAGGAAGAGACGGGCGCGGGCGCGGTTCGTCGGATCCGCCGGCATCAGCTGCGGATGCGGGAAGCGTTCGTCGAGGTATTCGTTGATGACGCGGGCGTTGAAGAGAACCAGATCGCGATCCTGCAGGATCGGAACTTCTCCATACGGGCTCAACGCACTGACCTTCACGTCGATCGGCTGATACATGTCGACGTCGGTGATTTCGAATTCACACCCTTTTTCCTGCAAAACGATGCGGGTGCTGTGCGAGAAGGGGCAAGTCATGCCCGAATAGAGCATTATCATGAATGCGGTTCCTCAATGTTTCGTACGTACACGCGCCATCCGACCCGGAACGCGTGGAATTTTTTATTTTATCAAAAGTCGATCCAAGATCCCACTCCCCTCACACGGGATTCTTCGTATCGAAGAATCGGAGGTCGAGTTCCGGCCAACGTTCGGCAAGATGACGCCCGAGCGCTCGGACGCCGAACTGCTCGGTGGCGTGATGACCTGCCGCTAGATAGGTGACACCGAGTTCCTCGGCCTCGTAAGTGGTTCTTTCGCTCACCTCCCCCGAAAGATAGAGGTCGACCCCGAGGGAGGCCGCCAGCGTGATTTCGTCCTGCGCGGCGCCCGAGCACCACGCCACGCGGCGCACCGGTCGTTCAGTCGGTCCGAGAACGAGGGGACGCCGACCGAGTACGGACTCGACACGTTCTGCGAAGGTGGCGACGCTCATTTCCCCCTGCGCCGGCACGCCCAGATAGAGAAGTTCGTACTCTCCCGCACGTTGCGTGACCGAGAGACCGAGAAGACGCCCGAGCTCGGCGTTGTTTCCCACCGTAGGGTGCGCGTCGAGCGGCAGGTGGTAGGCAATCAGATTAATGTCGTTTGCAAGGAGAGGCGCAAGGCGGTCGCGCTTCATTCCGACGACGGGAGCGGGTTCTCCGCGCCAAAACCAACCGTGGTGCACGAGAATTGCGTCAACCTTCTGCGATACGGCTTCTTCGACAAGAGAACGCGAAGCACTCACCCCGAGAAGAACCCTGCGGATCTCGGCTCGTCCCTCCACCTGCAGGCCGTTGGGAGCGTAATCCCGAAACGCACCCGCCTGAAGAAATTCATCCAAATGGGAAAGCAATTCACTGCGCTCCATGGCACCTCCTTGGCATTGACATGGGAACAGTCTACGCGACTTTCGTTCTCTCTTTTCGGTTGAGTTTGTACAATGGCAGGACTTTGCATTCCTCCACCGCCATGATTCGTCGTCTCTGGTTACTCTTCGCCCAGACCGTCACCGTCGGTCTCGCCCTCTTCCTCGTCTTCCAAGGGTTGCCTTCGAACCCTCCCGAGCCTGCGGCTACCGCCACGTCCGACCTCACCGTGGCCGTCCGACGGGCTTCGCCCGCCGTCGTGACCGTTCTGGCTCGGCGTACGCTGCGTCCCGAGAGCGGCGTTGAAATCGGTTCGGACTGGCACGACGCACCGGAACTCAACGTGCAGCCGCTCGGAAGCGGCGTCGTTCTGGACGAAGAGGGATTCGTGCTCACCAATCACCATGTCGTCGAAGGCATCAAGGATCTCCTCGTGACAACCTCCGGCACCGAAAGACACTGGGAGGCGCGCCTCGTAGGGACAGATCCGGAAACGGACCTGGCTCTTTTGCGCGTAACCGCCCCCAAGGGAGCACTCACGCCAATTCGTTTGGCACAGGACGCGAAACTTGAGGTCGGGCAGGCGGTCCTCGCCATCGGAAACCCCTTTGGCGTGGGACAAACCGTCACGTCGGGCATCATTTCCGCTCTCGGACGTCACGGCCTCGGGCTCAACATCTACGAGGATTTCATTCAAACCGACGCGGCGATCAATCTGGGCAATTCGGGCGGAGCGCTCGTCAACACAGAAGGTGAACTCATCGGAATCAACAGCGCCATTTTCGCCCCCGACTTTTCTGAAGGCTTCGTCGGCATCGGCTTTGCCATTCCCACATCGCTCATACAAAACGTTTTGCCGAGTCTCAAGGCGGGCAGCGAAGTGGTACGAGGGTATTTCGGCTTCATCCCCCGTCAACTTACCCCTGAATTGGCGCAGGACCTCGGCCTTGCGCGTCAGGACGGCGTCATGGTGAAGCGCGTGCTCGCAGACAGTCCCGCCGAGCGGGCGGGACTGCGCCCCTTCGACATCGTGCTTGCCATCGACGGCGAAGCCGTCCTGACGGCACACCGTCTTCTGCAGCGAATCGCGCGCATGCGCCCCGGCGACACGGTGACGCTCTCCGTCCTTCGCGGCCGTCAGACGATCGACCTGCCGCTCGTCGTCTCTCGCCGTCCCTCCGACTCGCTCGAGCGAGAAGAGTTTCTCTCGGACGAGAGTTCCTCCGAGTCCTGAACGCAAAATGACGAAAACCCCGGAAAGCCGTTCTGACTTTGCCGGGGCCTTGTTCAGGGAGTTTCCCTGTTATTCTTCGGGATCTTCCTTTTCCTTCATCTCGTCGATGTCTTCCTGTGACTTGCCGAAGAAGCGCACGAGCCAGATGCCCACCTGGAAGAGGAGCACGAGAGGCAACGCGAGAAGAAGCTGCGAGAGGACATCGGGCGGCGTAAAGATGGCCGCGAGAACGAAGGCGCCCACGATCACGAAGGGACGCACCTGCACGAGTTTTTCGTAGGAGGCGAATCCTACGCGATTGAGAACCACGACGACAATCGGCACTTCAAACGTCAGACCGAAGGCCACGAACATCGTCAGAACAAAGCTGAAGTACGAATCGATGTCCGGCGCAAAGTTCACGGAATCGGGCGAGAACCCGGCGATGAACTGAAAGACCATGCGGAAGACAATGAAGTAGCAGTACGCCATGCCGAGCGCAAACATGCAGATCGAGCTCACGAGAATCGGGAGCGCAAGCCGCTTCTCACGCCGGTAGAGCGCTGGCGCGATATAGGCCCACATCTGGTAGAGCACGTAGGGCAGAGCGATCAGAAACGCCACGAAGAGCGTCACCTTGAGCGGCACCATGAAGGGCGCCACAACGCCGGTGGCGAGCAGTTTGACCCCCTGCGGCAGAGCGACCATGAGCGGTTGGCTCAAAAAGTCGAAGATCTGCTTCATGAAGGGGGACAAGCACGCGAACACCACGAGCACGGCCAGCGAGGCCCGCACCATGCGGTTGCGCAATTCCACGAGATGGCTCACGAGCGGCTGTTCGTTGGCGGGATCGTCGGGCGCTTCCAGTTCGGGAGTGGTTTGAGTAGCCATGATGTTTGGTGATTAACGATAGATCCGGGGACGACTGCTGCGGGAACGGGCCGCATAGCGACGCCCCGAACCGCCCATCTGCGCTTCGCGCATGCCGAGTTCACGGCGCAACTTTTCAATTTCGCCGGCCAGCTCGTCCACCGACGGTCCTGAGTGATAACGCTTCGCAAAGCGTTTGGGTTCCTCCCAGGTGTACTGAGGCGTGGGAGTCGTATCAGGCGTTCCCCAACCGTACACGTTGGCAAGATCCGTGCTTGAAGTCGTTTCGACGCTTGCCTGAGAGGCCACGCTTTGGGCTTCCGCCTCCACCGCCTGACCGACGGCCTCGACTTCGCCGGCCGCACTCTTGACGTCCGACTCGATCTGCGTGGCGGCCTTCTCGACGCTCTCTTTCACGTCGGAAGCGATCGCCCTGGCCTCTTCCTGGATTTTCTTGAGTTCCGACAATTCCGTTTCCCGGTCAATGTCGGACTTGACCTGTGCGACGAAGCGCTGTGCTTTGCCTACCCACTCGCCGGCGGTTTTCGCCACGACGGGCAGGCGTTCGGGGCCGAGCACCACGAGCGCGACGATCCCCACGAGGAGCATTTCGCTGAAGCCGAAATCAAACATGAGTCTTCCGTTGCGTTCTGCGACAAATCCGCCGAACAGTCCGCAGATTTGTCATCGGATGAAAGCAAGAAAAGCCGCGGTCCCCTCCGTTCTCAGTGAACGGCGGTGGCCGCAGCCTCCCTTCCGCACACGAGACCCGCGCTGTAGCACGGGTCCTGCGCCTTGTGATCAGCCGGCCTTGGTCTGGTCCTTGTCCTTAGCCTCGACGTCAACGGTCTCCTTGGACTGAGCGATTTCCTTCTTGGCGTCCGTTTCGCCTTCATTCATGCCTTCCTTGAAGCCGCGAATGGCGCCGCCGAGGTCCTTACCCATGTTCTTGAGCTTGCCCGTGCCAAACACCAAAACGACAATGACCAGCACGATCAGCCAATGCCAAACAGAAAGGGAACCCATAATCTTCTCCGAGAGTTGAATTTACATTTGTTTCCAAGGACGCGCGCCGCCGAGTACGTGCACGTGCAGATGCGGAACTTCCTGTCCGCCGTCCGCACCTGTATTGATGACGACGCGGTATCCGTTCACACACCCCTCCTGCAGAGCAAGCGTGCGGGTCAGGCCCAACATTTTACCCAAAAGAGCTTCGTCTTCGGGAGTCGTCTGAGCAAGAGATTGCACGTGCTTCTTCGGGATGATCAAAAAATGCACGGGCGCGCGCGGGTTAATGTCTCGAAACGCCAGGACTTCGTCGTCCTCGTAAATCTTGTTAGACGGAATCTCGCCGCGGGCGATGCGGCAGAAAAGACAGTCGTCAAGTTGCATGAAATTCTCCGGCCAGGTCCATCGGTCCCTCCGTTCCGAAGTTTCGGAACGGAGGCTTTCAGAACATTATGTACAACCCCCGCTCCTTTCGCCACATGCCAAAGGATGGGGGCATCCCGCGCTTCACTCGCTCACGCGCACAATGTCGGCACCGAGCGCGCGCAATTTGGTCTCCATGTGCTCATAACCCCGGTCGAGATGATAGATGCGATCGACCGTGCTTTCGCCTTCCGCGGCAAGGGCCGCGATGACGAGCGAAGCGCTCGCGCGCAGATCCGTCGCCATGACGGTCGCCCCCGAAAGCTTTTCGACGCCCTCGACGACGGCCGTGTGGTCAGAGATCGAAATCCGTGCGCCGAGGCGCTGCAGTTCCGGCACGTGCATGAAGCGGTTCTCAAAAATGGTCTCCGTGATCGAACTCGTGCCCTCGGCGAGCACGTCGAGCGTCATGAACTGTGCCTGCATGTCCGTCGGGAAGCCCGGATGCGGCATGGTGCGCACCGAAACGGCCCGGGGACGCTCCGTCATGCGGGCGCGTACCCAATCGGGCCCCGTGACGATGTCGGCGCCCGCCTCGCGCAGCTTCGCGAGAAGCACGTCCATGTGCGCGGGCACGCAGTGCGTCACAAGCACGTCGCCGCGTGTGACGATCCCGGCAATCAGGAAGCTTCCCGCCTCGATGCGGTCGGGAACGACCGAGTGTTCGGCTCCGTGCAGGCGTTCGACCCCGTGCACGGTGATGACCGGCGTACCCGCGCCCTCGATTTTCGCTCCCATCTTGTTGAGGCATTCGGCAAGGTCGACCACCTCGGGTTCCCTCGCGGCGTTTTCGAGCACCGTGACGCCGTCGGCGAGGACGGCGGCCATAAGGAGATTTTCCGTTCCCGTTACGGTCACCACGTCCGTGATGATGTGCGCCCCCCTGAGACGGCCGGCCCGGGCGAGGACGTAACCGTTTTCAATCGTCACCTCCGCGCCGAGCGCTTCGAGCCCCTTGATGTGCTGGTCCACGGGACGCGCCCCGATGGCGCAGCCCCCGGGGAGGCTCACGTCGGCGCTGCCGAAGCGGGCCGCGAGGGGACAAAGCGTCAGGATGGAAGCTCGCATCGTCTTGACGAGGTCGTACGGTGCTTTCGTGCTCGTGATGCGCGAAGCGTTGAGGACGACCTTATCGCCCTCCCGTCGGATGACGACGCCCATGCCTTCGAGAAGGCGGAACATCGTGCGCACGTCGGCAAGATCGGGCACGTTAGAGAGAACAAGGTCTTCCGGACATAAAAGCGACGCGGCCAAAATCGGAAGCGCGGCGTTCTTCGCACCCGAAGCGCGCACTTCCCCCACCAAGCGGCGACCGCCGCGGATTTTCAGTTTCTGCATGAAAAAGTCCGTCGGGAGTCGGCTCAGAGACCGCTCCCGGCAAAAAGTTCGTTAACGCCGTAGAGACGCGCGAGTGTGCGCAGGTCTTCGGGCGCGTGTTCGACGCGCAGCTCCGGATATCGGCGCAAAAGCGCGAGAAGAAGGGACACGGCGGAACTGTCGAGTCGACCGACGCCATCGAAGTTGACCGTGCGATCGCCCGCGCGGAAGGCGTCGAACGCCTCCCGCTTGACGGAGACGACCGTATCGACGGTCACGTCACGACCGTTGAGATTCATTTTCCGTCCTTATTGACGAATTGATCGCTCTTCGTCTTGAGCGCCGTAATGAGACCGGCGACACCCTCCTGACTGAGAATCGGCGCAAACTGCGAGCGATAGTTCTCCACCATCCAGATGCCTTCGACGTTGACATCGACGATACGCCAGGTTCCGGTCTTGTCTCGGTAAATGCGGTAGTCGAGACCAATGTCGTTGTGCCCGGCGCTCTTGAGGAGCGTACGCACGATCATTTCGTCGCGGACCTTCTTGTTGCGGGTTGGACGAAGTTCACAGCGGTGATCCTCCACGGTCGTGAGGGCCCCCGAGTAGACGCGCACGAGGAGCGCCTTGAAGGCATCCATAAGTTCGGTGCGCTCTTGGGCGGAAGCCTGACGCCAACGCGGCCCCACCGTCATGCGGGTCATCATTTCGAAGTCGGCCGCAGGCATGAGCGTTTCGTCGACGAGCTTGCGGACCTGCTCGGGATCGGCCTTGTGCAGAGCAGGATTCTTGCGGATTTCGTCGAGCACGACGTTGCTGAGTTCGACCACGTAGGCAAAGGGATCGCCCTTGGCGTCGGGCGCGGCCCAGAGGGCCCGCGCAGGAAGGAGCGACGCGGAGGCGGCGCACAAAAGCAGGGTGCGGCGGGAAATCATTTTCATTCCTCCTCAAAATTGAGCGGCGTGAGACCCCCGAGTTCTTCCTCCTCGGACACTTCTCCGTCGCGCACGGCGTTGCGCCGCACGCTCAGATAGGCTTCGCGCACGGCGATGTACTCGTCCATCGTGGCACCCCGGATCTGATCCTCCACATCAAGGAGTCGCGCACGGCCGTCCACCACCGTCACGACGGTGTGGGCGGCGCCGAGCCACCAGTCCTCATCCCAGTAGAGATAGGTCGTGGGAGTGAGTCCCCACTGCACGGGATAGCGCCAGACGTCGCGCGTCGTCGTGGGACCGAGGAAGGGAAGCACCCAGTAGGAACCTTCCCCAGCTCCCCAGACGGCGAGCGTCTGCCCGAAATCCTCGGGCTGACGTTCCATCCCGATCCAGGAGGCCACGTCGAAAAGACCTGCAACGCCGAAGGTCGAATTGACGAGGAAACGGAAGGTCGATTCGACCCCTGCCTTGCCCTTTCCTTGCAGGAGGTTGTTGACGGCGTTGTTCGGTTCGAGCAGATTGTCCACGGCATTGCTCACGGCATCACGGACGGAGTCGTTCGTGACGGCCACGTAGCCCTTGGCGACGGGCTTGAGCACGGCGCGGTCGAGCGCGTCGTTGAAGGCCCACATGTGCCGGTTGAAGGCCTCGTGGGGGTCGTGGGGCGTTTGTCCCGCGTCAGGCGGAACCTGGGCGCAGCCGGCAAGCAGACCGACCGTCAACGCGGGAATAAGTAAGCGACGGTATTTCATTGTCGGATCTCGCGGGACCTCGCGAACCCTCCGCGGGTTCAGGCCCTCTTACTGACAAAAGAGTGTTTATTCTCCACTTTTTTCCGCTGTGGAGTACAGGAACTGACTGATCAGATTTTCGAGCACGACCGCCGACTGCGTACGGCGGATACTCGATCCGTCGTCGAGATTAGCCTCGTCGGCGCCGGCCTCAAGACCGATGTACTGCTCGCCGAGAAGACCGCTCGTGAGGATCTTCGCCGACGAATCGGCGGGGAAGGCATACTTTTGTTCGAGATCCATCGTCACGCGGGCCATGAAGGTTTCCGGATCGAACTCTACGGAACGCACACGTCCCACCACGACGCCCGCGCTCTTGACGGCCGCGCGCGGCTTGAGGCCGCCGATGTTGTCGAATTCCGCCGTGACGGCGTAGGTCTTGTGTCCAAACGAGAAACTGCCGAGATTGGCGCTCTGCAGCGCCATGAAGAGCAAGGCGGCAAAACCGAGAATGACGAAAATACCGACCCAAAACTCGAGGGTTTTTTGTCGTTGCATGGTGGTTGGTCCCCTTCGGAGCGCCCCTTCGGAGTGCTCCGCCGTATAAAGAAAAAATTCAGAATGCTGTAAAAAGCCAGGCTGTCATCATGAAGTCGACCCCGAGAACGAGAAGCGACGACGTGACGACGGTGCGCGTCGTGGAGTGCGCCACGCCTTCGGGCGTAGGTCGTCCCGACCACCCGCAAAAGAGCGCCACCAGCGCGATCACCACGCCGAAGACGATGCTCTTGAGGATGCCGTTGGCAATGTCGTGAAAGATGTCGACCGAACTTTGCATCTGCGACCAGAAGGCGCCGTTGTCGGTCCCGATGAGCCCGACCCCGACGAGCCAGGCGCCGAGAATGCCGACGGCGGAAAAAATCAAGGCGAGAATGGGCATGGCGACGAAAACACCCCAGAAGCGAGGCGCCAGGACCTGCTTGAAGGGGTCGACCCCCATCATCTCCATGGCGGCGATCTGCTCGCCCGAGCGCATGAGGCCGATTTCGGCGGTAAGCGCCGTGCCCGCGCGTCCGGCAAAGAGCAGCGCCGTAACCACGGGGCCGAGTTCACGCACGAGGGAAAGCGCCACGAGCACTCCGAGGGCCTGTTCGCTGCCGTAGCTCACGAGCGTGTAGTAGCCCTGCAACCCCAACACGAACCCCACGAAGAGGCCCGAAACGGCGATGATGAGAAGCGACCCGTTGCCGAGAAAGTGAATCTGCTGCATCACGGCCCGGCCGCGCGCGCCGGCGAGCTTTTGCAGCACCTGCACCGAGAAGAGGCCGAATTTGCCGACGCCGCGGACTTCCCGGATGACGGCCGCCCCGAAATTGGAAATCCAACCGATCATGCTGATTTCTCTCCGAGAAAATCGACCCGAAGATCGGGTGACGGATAATGGAAGCGCACGGGACCGTCGGATTCGCCGCGAATGAACTGCGTCACGAAGGGATCCGTGCTAGAGCGAAGCTCGTCGGGCGTGCCCTCGGCGGCGACGACCCCCGAAGCGATCATGTAGACGTAATCCGCAATCTCAAACGTTTCCGCCACGTCGTGCGTCACCACGATGCTCGTGGCGTGAAGCGAATCCGAAAGCGAACGAATGAGCTTGGCCGTCACCCCCATCGAAATGGGGTCGAGCCCGGCGAAGGGTTCGTCGTAGAGAATGAGTGCCGGATCGAGCGCGATGGCGCGCGCGAGCGCAACGCGCCGCGACATGCCGCCCGAAACTTCCGATGGCATCAGCTCGGCCGCGCCGCGCAGACCGACGGCGTTGAGCTTGAGAAGCACCAGGTCGCGGATCGTCTCTTCGTCAAGATTCGTTTGCTCGCGCATCGGAAACGCCACGTTGTCAAAGACCGAGAGATCCGTGAAGATGGCGCCGAACTGAAAGAGCATCCCCATGCGGCGGCGAAGGCGATAGAGCGTCTTTTGGTCCGCCGCGTGAATTTCCTCTCCGTCGAACTTCACGCACCCCTTCTGCGGCGTAAGAAGCCCGCCGATAAGCTTGAGGAGCGTGGTCTTGCCCATGCCCGATCCGCCCATGATGGCGACCACCTGTCCGCGCTCGAATTGCATGGAGACGTCGTTGAGGATGCGTCGCTCCCCGTACCCGAAGGTCAAATGTTCAATCGACAAAAAATGTGACACGTTGCCACCTCAACCCAAGAGCGTCGCCGACGGCGAATAGCGGATCTGCCGCGCGATGCCGAGGGCCTTGAGCTCGGGATCGTCGGGCGAAACGGTAAGAAAGGAGGCGACGACGTCCTCGGTGAGCCGCGCGGGACGGAAGCGTTCAGAATCGACGAACACCCACTCCGTGGCGCCGACGAGGAGAAGGTCCTCTGCGCGCTTGAGGGCGTAACGGCGCAGCGAAGCGAAATGCCGGATCGACTGCACCCACGTGAACATCGTCAACTCTTCGCCGAGGAAGGCGGGTTTGAGATATTCGACCCAGTGCTGCCGAGCCACCCACATGCGGCGAATGCCGACGAGATCGGCGTAGGCCCATCCGTTTTGCGCGGCGTGCGACGTCGCCGCGGCCTCCATCCAACGGAGATACTCGCAGTTGTTCACGTGTCCGAGCCGATCGATGGCGTCGTCCGCAACGCGAATGGGGTAGGTAAAAATTCTCTGAGACATAGCCCTTGGATTATCCACTTTTTGGAGGGCTTTCGCTTGTTTCCCCCCGATGCGAAACTTAAGCGACTGTTGCACACGGTTGCGACAATTTTTGGTCCCGCGCCGGATCCCGAACTTATAATGCTCCCACTTTGCCTGGCTTTCGCACAGAGGACGGGCGCCCTCCAACCGCTACTATCCTTTCCTCTCCTACATCGTGGCTTCTACCCGCTCGCGCTCCGCTCCCAAGAAGACCTCGGGATTCCGCCGTTTCCTCGGCTGGTTCTTTGGACTCTCCGCCGCCGCTCTGCTGTGCGGCATCTTCCTGTGCGTCTTTATTTTCTCGCTTATCTACCGGCAACTCCCGCCCATCGACACCCTGACGGACTATCGTCCGAAGGTTCCGCTTCGCGTGTGGAGCGCAGACGGGAAGCTCATCGGCGAATTCGGAGAGGAGCGCCGCGACTTCGTGCACCTGAAGGACATTCCCGAACACGTCAAGTTCGCGATTCTCGCGGCCGAAGACGACGGTTTTTACGAGCACCACGGCGTGGAGATCACGGGTATTCTGCGCGCGGCCGTCATGAACGTTCTTCTCGGGCGCCGCGCCCAGGGGGGCTCGACCATCACGCAGCAGGTCGCCCGCAATTTCTTCCTGACGACCGACCGCACTTATACACGCAAGCTCTATGAAATCGCGATGTCCTTCAAAATCGAGCAGGAGCTCACGAAGGACGAGATCCTCGAGATCTATCTGAATCAGATTTACCTCGGACAGCGCGCCTACGGCTTCTCGAGCGCGGCGCGCACCTACTTCGGCCGTCCTCTCTCAGAAATCTCCATCGGAGAGGCCGCTACGCTCGCGGGGCTACCTGTCGCGCCCTCGGCCTACAACCCGATCGTCAATCCCTCCCGCGCGACGATGCGCAAGAACTACGTCCTGCGCCGCATGTACGACCTCGGCTACATCGACGAAGTCACCTACCTCGCCGAAAAGGCGCAGCCCATGCAGACGCGCCGTGTCGCGAGCGCAGAAGAAACCCTTCGCGACAACGTCTCGAGCGACCGCGTGTCCGCCAAGTACGCCGCCGAACTCGCCCGCATGCTCGTCTACGACATCTTCAAGGACGAAACGTATTCGCGCGGCCTCAACGTCTACACCACCATTCGTTCGGACGATCAGCAGGCGGCCGTGGACGCCGTTCGCCGTCATCTGATCAATTACGACCGCAAGTACGGTTACCGCGGTCCCGAAGGATTCGTCGAGCTCGGTGATGCCGCTTCGCGCCCGAAGGCCATCAAGACGGCCCTTGCCAAGACGGCGAGTTCCCCCTTCATGGTGCCGGCCGTCGTGACGGAAGCCTCTCCCAAGATGCTCAAGGCGGCCATTTCCGCGGACGAAATCGTTACGCTCGACGCTGCGAGCCTCAAATTTGGCCGCCGTCATCTCGCGGCCAAACCCAAAAAGGGAATCGACCCCCTTCGCCCGGGCTCGATCATCCGCGTACAACGTTCCGCCGACGGCAAACACTGGACCCTTGCACAGGTTCCGCAGGTGGAGGCCGCCTTTGTTGCTTCGAACTTCAATACCGGCGCCGTCACGGCGCTCGTGGGCGGGTTCGACTTCAACCTCAACATGTTCAACCACGTCACGCAGGCCTGGCGTCAGCCTGGATCCTCGTTCAAGCCCTTCGTCTATTCGGCGGCACTCGACAAGGGCTTTTCGCCGAGCACCGTCATCAACGACGCACCCATCTCGATCGACCCCAAACTTACGGGCAACAAGCTCTGGGAACCCAAGAACTACGACGGCCGCTTCGACGGTCCGATGACGCTCGAAACGGCTTTGCAGAAGTCCAAGAACCTCGTCTCGATCCGCATCATGCAGGCCATTTCGCCCGAGTATGCGCAGCAGTTCATCGCGAAATTCGGCTTTGACCCGGAAAAGCACCCAGCGAACCTTCCGATGGCGCTCGGCGCAGGAAGCGTCACTCCCTGGCAGATGCTCGGCGCCTATTCGGTCTTTGCCAACGGCGGCTACCGCGTGAAGCCCTACCTCATCGAACGCGTCACCGACAACGACGGGCGCGTCCTGATGCGAAGCACCAACCGCACGGCCGGCGACGAATCGATCCGTGCGATCGACGACCGCAACGCCTACATCATGCACGCGCTTCTCTCCAACGTCGCCAAGAAGGGCACCGCCCGACGCGCCACGCGGGAACTCAAGCGCGACGACATCGGCGGCAAGACGGGCACCACCAACGACAGTCACGACGCCTGGTTCTGCGGCTACACGGGCAATCAGGTGGCCGTCGGCTGGATCGGCTATGACAACCCGAAGCCGCTCGGCTCGCGCGAAACCGGGGGCGGTCTCGCACTGCCGCTCTGGATCGACTACATGAAGGTGGCCGTGAAGGATCAGCCCGAATTCGTGCGGGTGCGTCCCGCCTCCGTCGTCGAACGAAACGGTTTCCTATACTACCGCAACCCCGTTCGGGGCGGCGCCGTGATGGCGGACGGCGACCCGGTGAGCGAATCCACAAAGGAACTCATCCGCGATCAGATCTTCTGACACTTTGAGACGCACAAAGGGCCCGATCGCTGCAAGCGGTCGGGCCCCCTTTTTTTTGTCGAAAAACTTCGTTCAAGCCGTCAGAGTCTTCACGGCTTCTTCGAGTTTCTCCTCGAGCGTCGCGTCCGTGCGCGTGTCGTGCCAAACGCCATCGCGTTCGCGGAAATGGTAGCCTCCAAGGCGCGAAGCCAGCCAAATTTCATGCCACGGCGTCTGCAGATTGAGTACGATTTCATTGCCGCCCTCGAGCTGCAGCGTCAAAACATTTCCCTGGCGCGAGACGTCCGCATCGGGCAGCGCTTCGTCGGCCCAGGCCTCGATCGCATCGAGCTTGGCGTTGGCCGCCTCCAAATATTCCGTGTCGTTGTTCATAGTCTGATCCATCATGAAACGAACCCTTCTGGTCCTGTTGCTCTCCTGCGCGTTCGGCGCGGCCCTCTCGGGCTGCGGTCTCAAGGGAGACCTCTATCTGCCCGAGAATCCCGCCGGGCAAACCCGCTGAGTCCCTCGTGTGCATTGTAGCGCCGTCCTTTCCCCGTCATTTCCCGCCATGCCTCTATTGTCACCTGCGCACGGTCCCAGACCCGCATTCTCGCGCATCGGAAGCGTGCTTCACTGCGAAGACGTCAATCTCGCCGATCTTGCCGAACGTCTCGAAGGCCCCGCCTACGTGTATTCCCGCCGGCAAATCGAAGAAAACTTCACCGCCTGGGAGCGGGGTTTTTCCGCTCATCCCCATTTGGTGTGCTACGCCGTGAAGGCAAATCCGACGCGCGGCATCCTCACCCTTCTCGCCCGCCTCGGCGCGGGTTTCGACACCGTCAGCATCGGCGAAGTGGAAAGGGCCCTTCGAGCGGGCGCCGATCCGAAAAAAATCGTTTTTTCGGGCGTGGGCAAGTCCGAGCGCGAACTCGAACGCGCCGTGGATCTTTCGCTTTACTCAATCAACGTGGAGTCCGAAAGCGAACTGCTGCGCCTCATGCGGGTAACGGAGCGTCTGCGCCGGCCCGCGCGCATCAGTCTGCGCTGCAATCCGAACGTCAATCCGAACACCCATCCCTACATTTCCACGGGACTTCTTAACAACAAGTTCGGCATTCCCATGCGCGACGTGCCGCGCCTCTACCGCCTCGCGCACGAGCACCCTTGGCTCGAGCCCGTCGGCATTGACTGCCATATCGGCAGTCAGATCACGACCATTGGTCCATTCACCGAATCGGTCGACAAGCTCCTCGACATGGTAGAGCTCCTGCGAAGCGAAGGCATCCGCCTTACGCACCTCGACATCGGCGGAGGGCTCGGCATCGTCTATACGGCGAGAGACCGTCCCCCCGAACCCGCCAAACTCGTCGAGGAGGTCCGGGCGCACATGACCGCACGAAACCTCGAAGATCTGACGCTCCTTGCCGAACCCGGACGGAGCATCGTCGGCAACGCCGGCGTCCTTCTCACCAAGGTCGAATACATCAAGACGGGCCCGACCAAGACCTTCTGCATCGTCGATGCGGCCATGACGGACCTCATCCGACCCGCCCTCTACGACGCCTGGATGGCGATCGAACCCGTCGTGGAGCGCGCCGAAGCGCCGCGTCTTATGGATGTGGTGGGGCCCGTGTGCGAATCCACCGACGTTCTCGGAAAAAACCGAGAACTCGCCATCCGCGAGGGCGACTTCCTGGCGATTTTCGACGCAGGAGCCTACGGCGCGAGCATGGCGAGCAACTACAACAGCCGGGCGCTTCCGATGGAGTATCTCGTCGATGGAGAGCAGGTCCGCATGTTGCGCATTCCGCAGACGTGGCAGGACTTCACACGTGGCGAAGTCGCTCTCTGACCCTTCCAGCGCGGTAAAACGACAAACGTGTCCGCATCGCTTGCACGAACGGTCGAGCTCTTCTACAATCATTTCACGCCGAATGCGGGAATTTCCCGCATCCGGCGTTTTTTGTGTTTGTTATTTTCACTTCGCACATGTGTTTTCACGCACTTTTCCCGAAGTGTACGCACACTGCCAAAGGTAGGAACTATGCACATTGAGAATACCGTCCGTCTCGACTTCAAGGACGTTCTGATCCGTCCGAAGCGTTCCACGCTCACGAGCCGTTCCGAAGTGGACATCACCCGTTCCTTCAAGTTCCTTCACACGAGTACACCCTATCACGCGATCCCCATCATCGCGGCCAACATGGACACGACGGGCACCTTCGCCATGGCGCGGGCGCTCGCCGAGCATGGTCTCTCCACGGCGCTGCACAAGCACTATTCGGTTGCGGAATACGTGGACTTCTTCTCGAAGCTGGAAACGAAGTCTTCCGCCTTTTATTCCCTCGGGATCGGCGACGGCGACTGGGAGAAGTTCCGTGAAGTCATGCGCCTCTCCGGCAACGCAGTCTCCTTCGTCTGCATCGACGTCGCCAACGGTTACACCGAAGCCTTCGTTTCTTTTGTCAAGAAGGTCCGTGATACCTTCCCCGACCTCGTCGTCATGGCCGGGAACGTCGTCACGGGCGACATGACCGAAGAACTTCTTCTCTCGGGAGCCGACATCGTCAAGGTCGGCATCGGCCCGGGTTCGGTCTGCACAACCCGCAAGATGACGGGCGTGGGCTATCCTCAGCTCTCGGCCATCATCGAATGCGCCGACGCGGCGCACGGTCTCGGCGGACGCATCTGCGCGGACGGCGGCTGCACCGTCCCTGGTGACATTGCCAAAGCCTTCGGCGGCGGCGCCGACTTCGTCATGCTCGGCGGCATGTTCGCCGGCCACGACGAGGCCGGGGGCGAGCGCGTGGAGCTTGACGGCAAGGTCTACCGACGCTTCTACGGAATGAGTTCCAAGGACGCGATGGACAAGTATTCGGGCGGCGTCGCCAAGTATCGGGCCGCCGAAGGTAAGAGCGTCCTCCTCCCCGAACGCGGTCCCGTGGAGAACACGGTGCAGGACATTCTCGGGGGTGTTCGTTCGGCCTGCACCTACGTCGGAGCCCGACGCCTCAAAGAGCTTACGATGCGTACGACCTTCGTGCGCGTTTCCATGCAAATCAACGAAGTGTTCGGAAAGAGCTGATTTTCCCCGGATTGGGTTATCAGGACCCGGTCACGTTGTGTTAAGGGCGCAACGTTATCGTATCGTTGCAGTGAGGCGCCAGAGGGCGCCTTGCTACAATGTCGGACTTCGCGGGATGCGGACCGAAACCGCCTCCCTTTTCCAGACTTCCTTCCACGGATGCCATCTTGAGTATTTTCGACAGCGCCCGTTTCCTCATTTCCGCGGCCAAGCTACAGGGTCTTCCGCCCGAAGGCTTGCCGGAAATTGCATTTGCCGGCCGTTCCAACGCAGGCAAGTCCACAACGATCAACGTTCTCACGCGTCAGACGCGTCTGGCCTTCGCGAGTAAAACGCCGGGCCGCACGCAACTCGTGAACTTCTTTCTCCTCTCGCGCAAAGCAGCTTCGGGCGAACGCGAGGAGGTAGGCCATCTCGTGGACCTTCCGGGCTACGGCTTCGCCAAGGCGAACGAATCGGTCCGTCAGACCTGGTCGTCGCTTGTCGGCGGCTACATCGCGCAGCGCGCCTCGCTCTCGGGACTCGTCGTCGTCATGGACGCCCGACGTCCCTTCATGCCGACCGACGAGTGGTTGATCGAGTTCATGAAGGAGCGCCCGAACGTGCCGATGCACTGGCTCCTCAACAAGGCCGATCAGCTCAAGAACGTGGAACGCCGCCGCACGCTCGACCTGGCCCTGCGACGCGCCGCTGAAATCGGACCCCGGGTGTCCGTGCAGCTCTTCTCCGGCATGAAGCGCGAAGGTGTGCCCGAGCTCGCTGCCACGCTCGAAGGCTGGCTCGGGCTTCGCACGCCGGAATCTTAATCTCTCGTTTCTTTCAAAAGGATTGCTTATGCAGACCCTCGGTGCTTATCCTTCCGTGCGCATGCGCCGCATGCGCCACGACGACTTCTCCCGCCGTCTCATGCGTGAAAACGTCTTGACGGTCAACGACCTGATTCTCCCCGTCTTCGTGATGGAAGGGGAAGGCCGCCGCGAACCGATCCCGACCATGCCCGGCGTCGACCGCCTCACGATCGATGAACTTCTCAAGGTCGCCGGCGAAATGGTGAAGCTCGGCATCCCGATGATCGCCCTCTTCCCGCACATCGAGGACGACCTCAAGACCCCCGACGGCCGAGAAGCCGCGAATCCCGACGGACTTATTCCGCGCGCCGTGAAGGCCCTCAAGGCCGCCTATCCCGAACTCGGCGTGATGTGCGACGTGGCGCTCGACCCCTATACGACGCACGGTCAGGACGGTCTGATCGATGAAACGGGCTACATCCTCAACGACGAAACGATCGAAGTGCTCGTTGAGCAGGTGCTCGCGCAAGCCCGCGCAGGCGCCGACGTGGTGGCTCCCTCGGACATGATGGACGGCCGCATCGGCATCATCCGCGAGCGTCTCGAACGCGAGGGCCTCATTCACACGCGCATCATGGCGTATTCGGCCAAGTACGCCTCGTCCTTCTACGGCCCCTTCCGCGACGCCGTAGGTTCGGCCTCGAACCTCGGCAAATCCAACAAGGCCGTCTACCAACAGGATCCTGCCAACGGCAACGAAGCTCTTTGGGAAGTGGGTCTCGACCTTGCCGAAGGCGCTGACATGGTGATGGTCAAACCCGGCGTCCCCTATCTCGACGTGCTCTGGCGCGTCAAGGAAGAATTCAAGGCGCCCACCTTCGCCTATCACGTTTCGGGCGAATACGCCATGATCAAGTGTGCCGCCGCCATGGGTTGCATTGACGAAAAGAAAATCACCATGGAAACGATGATCTCCTTCAAGCGCGCGGGTGCCGACGGCATTCTCACGTACTGCGCCCTGGACGTGGCCCGCTGGCTCAAGGAAGGCTACAACTACTAATCGCAGAGCCTCACGGCAAAACACCCCGTCGAACAAAATTCGGCGGGGTGTTTTTCGTTTCGGGCTCCGACAGTCGAAGTCAGCTCCACTGATCCTGCCAGGCGCGCAGCTTTCGCCCTTCGCGCTTCGTCGGACGACCCTGCCGAATCGCGTCGGCGGGCTCGAAGGCGACCTTGCGGCGCTCCTTGGCCTCCATGCGCGCGGCCAGACTCTCGGGCGTCTCGCGATAGAGCTTCTGAGCGGCCTCGGCGGGTCCGCGTTGATTGGAGAGCGCCTCCACGTACACGTGAAAGACCTCTCCCGAACGGTGAATCTCGAGTCGGTCGCCGGGCTTGACGTCGCGCGAGGGTTTCGCGCGCTGCCCGTTGAGGAGCACGCGCCCGAGTGAAACCTCCTCCTGGGCGATGGAGCGGGTCTTGAAGAAACGGGCCGCCCAGAGCCACTTGTCGATGCGGAGTTCGTCCACCTTGCTTCTCCCAAACGAAAGAAAAGGCGCGAGCCCCGATGGAGCTCAACGCCTTTTGCGTGATCGCGTCGATTAGATGTGATCGAGATTGGCGGGCGGCCAATTTTCGAGACGAGAACCGAGCGTAAGACCGTGCGCGGCGAGCACTTCCTTGATTTCGTTCAAGGACTTGCGGCCGAGGTTCGGGGTCTTGAGCAGTTCGTTTTCCGTGCGCTGGATCAGGTCGCCGATGTAGTAAATGTTTTCGGCCTTGAGGCAGTTGGCGGAACGGACCGTCAGTTCGAGGTCGTCGACAGGACGCAGGAGAATCGGATCGAGCGGAGGCGTGGTGTCCTCTTCTTCCTCTTCGGTCTCATCCGCGGTAGCTTCGCCGACGATGGAACCGAAGACGGAGAGCTGATCCTGCAGAATGCGCACGGCATCGCGCAGAGCGTCTTCAGGCGTCACGGCACCGTTCGTTTCGATCGTGAGTTCCAGCTTGTCGAGGTCCGTGCGCTGAGCGACGCGGGCGGCAAGAACCTGATAGGAAACGCGCGAGATCGGCGAGAAGGAGGCGTCCATGATGATGCGGCCGATCACGTTCTTCGAATAGTCGTCGTGGAAGGCGCGAACGTCGCCGGGCTGGTAGCCGCGGCCTTTTTCGACCTTGATCTGCATTTCAAGACGACCGCCCGAGAGATGAGCAATGACGTGGTCGGGATTGACGATCGAAACGTCGTGCGGCAGTTCAAAATCCGCAGCGGTGACGACACCGTCGCCTTCCTTGCGCAACGTGAGCGTGACGTCGTCACGGCCCTCAAGCTTGAACACCACGCCCTTAAGGTTGAGCAGGATGTCCACAACGTCTTCGAGCACACCATCGATCTGCGAGTATTCGTGAACGACCCCCGTGATCTGAGCTTCGGTGGGCGCATAACCGATCATGGAGCTCAGAAGAATGCGGCGAAGAGCATTCCCGAGCGTGTGACCGTATCCGCGTTCGAACGGTTCGAGCGTGACGACCGCACGGTTCGGGTTGGTCGGATCGACTTCGACTTCCACCGAGGTGGGCTTCAGAAGGGCAGTATTAGCCATGTTGAAATTCCTATTGCAATACCCTCGGCTCGTTACACCGATAAGGCTGTTAGGGTGATTTCGGTCGTTGAGGAGGCGGGACCGAAAAACCGCACATCCGGATTGTAAGCCCTCGGGGCAAACCCGGGAGAAAAACAAGCTTTCTTCTGGATTCGCACAGAGCAAAAATGCGGCCCCCGCACGGGGACCGCATTTCTCTTTTCCGCATTCGCCGCCCGACGCGCACTACACGTCGGACGACGGGACTTGTGGGCGACCCTATTAGCGGGAATAACGTTCGATGATGAGGGCTTCGTTGATTTCGTGAGCCACTTCATCACGAGCGGGAACGTTCTTGAACGTACCTTCGAACTTCTTGGCGTCGACAGAGACCCAGCCCGGGAAACCGTTCTGCTGAGCGAGGTCGAGCGCTTCGATGATACGAGCCTGCTTCTGGGCCTTTTCGCGCACGGAGATGACGTCGCCGGCCTTGACGTTGTAAGAAGGAATGTTCACCTTCTTGCCGTTGACGAGGATGGCGCCGTGGCTGACAAGCTGACGGGCTTCCGCGCGGGTCGAACCGAAGCCCATGCGATAGACGACGTTGTCAAGACGGCTCTCAAGGAGCTGAAAGAGCGTCTCGCCGGTGTTGCCACGACGGCGGGAAGCTTCCGCAAAATAGCGGCGGAACTGACGTTCGAGCACACCGTACAGACGCTTGGCCTTCTGCGTTTCGCGCATCTGGTTGCCGTAGTCGGACATGCGGGCTCCGGAAATCTTACCGTGCTGGCCCGGCTTGGAACCGACGTCCTTGACTTTGGATTCAAACGAACGACGGGCGCTCTTCAAATTAAGATCAACGCCTTCGCGACGCGAAAGCTTGAGCTTAGGACCGAGATATCGTGCCATTTAAAAATGCCTCTCTTATCCTGTAGGTATCGCCTACATTCAGTCCACGTGCCTCAGTTATGCAAGTGGACACGGGATACAACAGAAATTCTTGAACTTGTGATTAGACGCGGCGACGCTTGGAGGGACGCACACCGTTGTGCGGAATCGGCGTCACATCCTGAATCGACGTCACGCGAATGCCGAGAGCATTCAGAGCGCGGACGGACGATTCGCGGCCGGGACCGGGGCCCCAAATACGGACTTCAACGCTCTTGAGACCGTATTCCTGAGCCTGCTTGCCGGCGACGTCGGCGGCAACCTGAGCCGCAAACGGCGTGGACTTACGCGAGCCCTTGAAACCCTGAGCGCCGGAAGACGACGCGGCAATCGCGTTGCCCTGGCGGTCGGTGATCGTGATGATCGTGTTGTTGAAGGAAGCGTGCACGTGGGCGATGCCTTCCGTCACGACCTTCTTGACCTTCTTACGAGCACGCTGCGAAGCAGCCTGCTTGGAATTATTGCCAGCCATAGTTATCCTTTGTTACTTCTTGAGCGTGACACCGACCTTGCGCGGGCCCTTGCGGGTGCGGGCGTTGGTGCGAGTGCGCTGACCGCGGCAGGGGAGACCCTTGCGGTGACGCATGCCACGATAGGTGCCGAGGTCGATCAAACGCTTGATCGACAACTGGATTTCACGACGCAGGTCGCCTTCGACCGTGATCTTCGAAACGGCATCGCGGATGCGTTCGAGTTCGGCGTCGGAAAGATCCTTGATCTTCTTGGAATATTCGATGCCGCAGGAATCGAGAATCGTGCGCGCACGAGGACGGCCGATGCCATAGATGGCGGTCAGACCGATTTCGGCGTGCTGATGCGGCGGAATGTTAATACCGGCGATACGAGCCATTCTGTTACCTCTTTAGCCTTGACGCTGCTTGTGACGCGGATCAGCGCAGATCACACGAACGACGCCTTTGCGCTTAATGATCTTGCACTTGCGGCACATTTTTTTGACCGAAGCGTTAACCTTCATTCTCATCTCCACGTGCAAATGCTGCACGGAAAAATAATGCCCACATGGCGGAAAGGGCTAAAGCATACAACAGCTTTAGCCTCAATGCAACTCAAAACGGGATCGTAGTGCAATCCACGCTCGAATCTTCCGAAATCCACTAAAAATGGGGACGCTTCATGTTCATGAAGCGTCCCTCATTTACATCCGGATCCGGATTCGTCAGGCTAGGCCCGCGAGCGTCGCCACGGGGCACCGATCAAACAACTGGCAATCACTTGCGCTTGTCGTTGCCCAATCGGAAGTTGGTCTTCCGAAGAAGACTTTCATACTGATGCGTCATCATGTAGGCCTGAACCTGGCTCATGAAGTCCATCGTCACGACCACTGCAATCAGCAGCGAAGTGCCGCCGAAATAGAAGGGGACGTTGAAGCGAAGGTTCAAAAACTCCGGCACAAGGCACACGAACACAAGATAAACGGCACCGCCCAAAGTGAGGCGCAGAAGCACCCGGTCAATGTAGCGAGCCGTCTGATCCCCCGGGCGGATCCCCGGGATGAACGCACCGCCCTTTTTCAGATTCTCCGCGGTTTCCTTCGGGTTGAAAACCAACGCCGTGTAGAAATAAGCGAAGAAGACGATCAGCACCGCATACAGCAAGGTGTAAAGGGGCTGACCAGGCGACAACGAAGCGGCAAGGTCACGGATCCAGCGAGTGGAGTCGCCGGAGGTGAACCAGCCGGCCAGCGTTGCCGGGAACAGGATCAGAGACGAAGCGAAAATCGGGGGGATCACACCCGACATGTTCATCTTGAGAGGCAGATACGAACTCTGCCCGCCGTACATCCTGTTGCCAATCTGGCGCTTGGCATAGTTGACGGTAATACGGCGCTGGCCGCGTTCGATGAACACGACGAAAGCCGTAACGGCCAGAACGATGGCGATCACAAAAATCGCGGCGAGCGGGCTGATGGCACCGGTGGAAACCAACTGGAAGAGACCAGAGGCACCGCTGGGCAAACCGGCCACGATACCGGCGAAGATGATGATCGAGATCCCGTTGCCCAGACCACGTTCCGTGATCTGTTCACCGAGCCACATGAGGAACATCGTTCCGGTGAGAAGCGAAATGGTGGTGGTGATCCGGAACATGAAGCCCGGGTCCAACACCAAACCGGGTTGGCTTTCCAGAGCGACGGCGATGCCGAAACCCTGGAAGAGCCCCAGCAACAGCGTACCGTAACGCGTGTACTGGGTGATCTTGCGACGTCCCGATTCGCCCTCTTTGCGCAATGCTTCAAGCGACGGCAGCACATACGACAGCATCTGCATGATGATCGATGCAGAGATGTAGGGCATGATGCCGAGCGCAAAAACCGAGAAGCGCGACAAGGCGCCACCGGAGAACATGTTGAAGAGCCCGAGAATGCCCCCCTGCTGATCGTTGAAGAGCTGCTTGAGGGTGTCGGGGTCGATACCGGGAACGGGAACATGTGCCCCGATTCGGTAAACAACAAGAGCGAGCGCTAGGAAGATCAGGCGACCCTTAAGGTCGCCGTACTTGCTGAGGCCCGACTGTTGCTTAGAGCTAGAGCTGGTCGCCACGTCGGTGTCCTCTCAAATTTGGAATTATTCAGCCACGGAGCCGCCGACCGCTTCGATAGCGGCGCGGGCGCCCTTGGTGACGCCGAGACCGCGAACGACAACCTTGCGGGTAATCGAACCCGAAAGGATGACGCGGGCGGACTGAGCGAGTTCGGAGACGACGCCAACTTCCTTCAGGACGTTGAGATCGACCTCTTCAACACCGATACGTTCCAAATCGGAAAGACGCACAACCTCGCAGAACTTGCGGGTGAGCGAGGTAAAGCCGCGCTTCGGGAGACGGCGATACATCGGCATCTGACCGCCTTCGAAACCGACCTTGTGGAAGCCGCCGGCACGCGACTTCTGACCCTTGTGGCCGCGACCGGCAGTCTTGCCCCAGCCGCTGCCGACACCGCGACCGACGCGGTGACGGGGGTGCTTCGAGCCCTCAGCGGGCTTGATCGTATTCAAACGCATTTCTGTAATCCTCTCGATCATTCGGCGCGCACAAGATAGGCGACCTTGGTGATCATGCCGCGCACGGCAGGGGTATCTTCGAGAACGCGGCTCTGGTTGAGCTTCTTCAAGCCCAGGCCGAGCAACGTGGCACGATGATCCGCCTTCGTCCCGATGGGGCTCTTAACCAGAGTAACCTTAACGGTCTTCTTGTCGGACATGGTTTAGGTCTCCTGATTAACCGAGCAGTTCTTCGACCGTCTTGCCACGCTTGGCAGCGATTTCGGACGGGCTACGAAGGTTGCTCAGAGCGTTGAGGGTGGCACGAACGAGGTTGTAGGGGTTCGTGGAACCGTAGGCCTTGGCAACGACGTTGCGGATGCCGACGGCATCGCAAACCGCACGCATCGGGCCGCCGGCGATCACGCCGGTGCCTTCCGGAGCGGGCATCATGATGACGCGCGAAGAGCCGTGACGGCCTTCGACAGCGTGATGCAGCGTGCCGTTCTTGAGCGGGACGCGCTTCATCGTGTGACGGGCGCGTTCCATCGCCTTGGAGACGGACTGCGGCACTTCACGGGACTTACCCGTACCCATGCCGATACGGCCGTCGCCGTCGCCAACAACCGTGAGAGCGGCGAAAGCGAGAATGCGGCCGCCCTTCACAACCTTCGTGACGCGGTTGACCGCGATCATCTTTTCACGCAGACCGTCGTCGAGTTCTTCGACCGCGTTTTTAGCTTGAACCTTAGCCATAAGCTCCTCTTAGAACTTGAGGCCGGCTTCGCGCGCAGCTTCGGCGAGCGCGGCGACACGGCCATGGAAACGGTAGCCGGAACGGTCGAAGGCGCAGGATTCGATACCGGCAGCCTTGGCCTTTTCGGCGATACGCGCGCCGACGATCTTGGCGGCGGCAATGTTGCCACCACGACCCGTCACATTCGCGAGCTGAGCGCGGACTTCGGGTTCGACCGTGGAGGCCGAAACCAGCGTGCGGCCGTTGTCGGCCGAAATGATGCTGGCGTAGATGTGCAGATTGGTACGATGAACCGTCAGGCGATCGACCTTCTGCAACAAAATGCGGGCGCGCGTGGCACGCGCACGACGCAAACGGCTTTGTTTCTTGTTGATCATCTTGAAGGTCCTCGATTACTTCTTCTTCGTTTCCTTGATCACGACAACTTCGTCGACGTAGCGGACGCCCTTGCCCTTGTAGGGTTCGGGAGCACGGTACGCACGGACTTCGGCAGCGGTCTGACCGACCTTCTGCTTGTCGGCGCCCTTGATGACGATTTCCGTCTGGCTGGGCGTTTCGACCTTCACACCGGCGGGCATCTTGTGCGCGATCGGGTGCGAGAAGCCGAGGGAAAGATTCAGGGTGTCGCCCTGGGCCTGCGCGCGGTAACCCACGCCGACCAACTGGAGCTTCTTCTGGAAACCGACGGAGCAGCCCTTGACCATGTCGTTGACGAGAGCGCGCATCGTGCCGACGTTGGCGTTGGCTTCGCGCGTTTCGACCGTCATGGCGAAATGCAGAGCACCATTTTCTTCCGTGATCGTAACGAACGGAAGAACGTGCATCGAGACTTCACCCACAGGGCCCTTGACCGTGATCGTGTCGTTCGTAAGGGTGTAGGAAACACCCTTGACGATCTGAACCGGGATCTTGGCAATACGACTCATTTCACACTCCTTCAGGCTTAGGCGACGTAGCAGAGAACTTCACCGCCGATGCCGGCCGCACGCGCAGCGCGGTCCGTCATCACGCCCTTCGGCGTGGAAACGATCGCGATGCCGAGACCGTTCATCACCTGGGGAATCGAACCATGGTTCTTGTAGATACGGAGGCCGGGACGCGAAACGCGTTCAATGCGTTCGATAACCGGACGGCCGGCGTAGTACTTCAAACCGACATGCAGTTCGGGCTTACCTTCATTGGCCACGACGGTGTAACCGTCAATGTAGCCTTCTTCCTTAAGGACCTTGGCAATGGCGACCTTCAGCTTGGAGGAAGGCATAACCACTTCGGCCTTATCGACAATCTGACCGTTACGGATACGGGTCAGCATGTCGGCGATCGGATCACTCATACTCATTGTGCAATCTCCTCGCTTACCAGCTGGCCTTCACAAGGCCGGGAATGTCACCGCGCATGGCGGCGTCACGAATCATGCCACGGCACAGACCGAACTTGCGGAACGTGCCACGGGGACGACCGGTCAGAGCGCAACGATTGCGCTGGCGAACCGGGCTCGCGTTGCGCGGAAGCGCCTGCAACTTGGCACGGGCTTCGAGGCGCTCTTCCACCGAGCGGGTAGCGTCGTTAATAATAGCCTTGAGGGCGGCGCGCTTGGCCGCGAACTTGGCAACCGTAGCGGCGCGCTTGGCTTCGCGGTTAATAAGAGCAAGTTTTGCCATTTTGCGTCTACCTCAATTGCGGAACGGGAAGTTGAACCCGGCGAGAAGCGCCTTGGCTTCTTCGTCGGTCTTCGCCGTCGTGGTGATCGAAATGTTCATCCCGCGGACCGCATCGATCTTGTCGTATTCGATTTCCGGGAAGATGATCTGTTCCTTGAGACCGATGTTGTAGTTGCCACGGCCGTCGAAAGCACGGCCGGAAACACCGCGGAAGTCGCGAACGCGCGGGAAAGCGACGGTCACGAGACGATCGAGGAAGTCGTACATGCGTTCGCCGCGGAGCGTCACCATGCAGCCGATCGGCATGTTTTCGCGGATCTTGAAGTTCGCGATGGCCTTGCGGGTGCGCGTGATGACCGGCTTCTGACCGGCGATCTTGGTCATGTCGGCAACGGCGTTGTCGACGAGCTTCTTGTCGTTAACGGCTTCACCAACGCCCATGTTCAGCGTGATCTTGGTGATACGCGGAACTTCCATAATGGACTTGTAACCGAACTTCTTGGTGAGTTCGGGAACGATGGTGTCGCGATAAATGGTAGCAAAACGAGACATCATCACCCTCATTCGGCCTTGGCACCGACAACGGCGCCGTTGCTCTTAAAGACACGGACCTTCTTGCCGTCGACGATCTGGAAACCGACGCGGTCGCCCTTGCCCGTTTCCGGATTCACCAACATGACGTTGGACTGATCGATCGGCATGGTCTTGTCGACAATCCCGCCGGCAACGCCGAGAGCGGGGTTCGGACGGACATGCTTCTTGACGACGTTCACGCCTTCGACGAGAACGTGACGATCATCGACGCGGGAGAGGACGGTGCCCTTCGTGCCCTTGTCGCGGCCACAAATGACGATGACTTCGTCACCCTTACGGATACGCTGCATCGCTTCTCCTTCTTAGATCACTTCGGGAGCGAGCGACACGATCTTCATAAACTGCTCGGTACGCAGTTCACGCGTAACCGGCCCGAAGATACGGGTGCCGATGGGCTCCAGCTTGTTGTTGAGCAGAACGGCGGCGTTACCGTCGAAGTTGATCGACGAGCCGTCGGGGCGGCGAACACCGTGGGCCGTGCGCACGACGACGGCGTTGTAAACTTCGCCCTTCTTGACGCGGCCGCGCGGGGCCGCTTCCTTGACCGTCACCTTGATGACGTCACCGATGTTGGCGTAACGGCGCTTCGAGCCGCCCAACACCTTGATACACATCACCGAACGAGCGCCGGTGTTATCGGCGACGTCCAGTCGGCTTTGCATCTGAATCATGGTTGAATAAATCCCAACTTATTCCGCAATGGCGGATAGTATTGGTCCCGTTACGGGAGGAAGATCTCGTTATTCCCGTCGTGAAACCCGACCGTGTGTCGGGGTGACAAGGAAAAACTCGACCCGAGAAAATGCATCGCCCGGACTTACCACCAGGGCAGGTCCGGGCGATAGGGTTGCAACTATAAACGAAGGAGTTCGTTCGTGCAACCCGAATCAGCGATTTTTTTTCGCTTTAGAGGACGACGGCCTTTTCGAGGACTCGCGTCACGGTCCAGGACTTCGTCTTGGAGATGGGACGCGTTTCAGCGATTTCAACCTTGTCGCCTTCCTGGCAGCCGATTTCGTCGTGAGCGTGATACTTCTTGCTCTTGACGACGTACTTGCCGTAGAGGGGATGCTTGACCTTACGTTCAACGAGGACCGTAACGGTCTTTTCCATCTTGGAGCTGGTCACCGTGCCCTGGAGGGTACGGGTCAGCGCTTCTTTGGTCTGTTCCGTCATTTCGTGGTCGCCTTTTCGGTAAGGAGCGTACGGACGCGGGCGATATCGCGACGCGTCTTACGCAACAAGCTGGTGTTCTGGAGCTGCTGGGTGGCCTGCTGCATGCGGAGCTTGAATTCCGTGTTGAGCAGATCCTGCAATTCCTTCTGAAGAGCGTCCTTGTCGAGGGCGCGCATTTCTTTAACGTTCATGTCCGTCTCCTTACATGCCGATCTGGCGGACAACGAACGTGGTCTTCACGGGCAGCTTGGCGGCCGCAAGCGCAAAGGCTTCGCGGGCGAGCTGTTCGTCGACCCCGTCCATTTCATAAAGAACACGGCCCGGCTGCACCAAAGCGACCCAGTATTCCGGATTGCCCTTACCGTTACCCATACGGACTTCAGCAGGCTTGCTGGAGATGGGCTTGTCCGGGAAGATGCGGATCCAGACGCGGCCGCCACGCTTGATGTGACGCGTGATGGCACGACGGGCGGCTTCGATCTGGCGAGCGGTGATGCGACCGCGTTCGACAGTCTTCAGACCAAATTCACCGAACGACACGTTGGCGCCGCGGGTGGCGAGACCGTAGTTACGGCCCTTCTGGTCCTTACGATATTTGCGACGATTGGGCTGCAGCATCGTTATTCTCCGTCCTTAGCAGCGGGCTTGCGGGCCTGCTTGGAATCATTACGACGACCGTTGTTGCGGCGAGCACCGGGCTTGCCAGCACGGTCGCCCGGGCGACGGCTGCGGCGGTCTTCGCGGGGCTGTTCGGCTTCAACGGCGCCGAAGTTGTCACCCTTGTAGACCCAAACCTTGACGCCCACGACACCGTAGGTCGTGTGCGCTTCGGAGAAACCGTAGTCGATGTTCGCACGGAGCGTGTGCAGAGGCACGCGGCCTTCACGGTACCATTCGGAGCGGGCGATGTCGGCGCCGTTCAAACGGCCCGAGGACATTACCTTGACGCCGAGGGCGCCGAGACGCATGGCGTTCTGCATGGCGCGCTTCATGGCGCGGCGGAACATAACGCGCTTTTCGAGCTGCTGCGTGATGCCGTCGGCGATGAGCTGAGCGTCGAGCTCGGGGCGGCGAACTTCTTCGATGTTGACGTGAACGGGCACGCCCATCATCTTCTGAACTTCAGCCTTGAGCGCTTCAATGTCGGCGCCCTGCTTGCCGATCACAACACCGGGACGAGCCGAGAAGATCGTGATGCGAGCGTTGTTGGCCGGACGTTCGATGAGAATACGAGAGACGCTGGCGTTGCGGAGCTTCTTCATGAGGAAGCTGCGAACAGCAAGGTCTTCACCGAGCGTACGGGAGAATTCGCGGCCGACCGCATACCAACGCGACGTCCAGTTGCGCGTCACGGGAAGACGGAAGCCGGTGGGATTAATTTTCTGACCCATGGTACACCTTTACTTAGCTTGCGCGTCGCCAACGGTAATGTAGATGTGGCTCGTCTGCTTGTTGATGCGCGTGCCGCGGCCCTTGGCGCGGGCAGCGAAACGGCGCAGCGTAGCGGCCTTTTCGACGTGAATCTTCGTCACGAAGAGTTCGTCAACGTCGGCACCGTCATTGTGCTCGGCGTTGGCGATAGCCGAAAGGAGAGCCTTCTTGATGATGACCGCAGCCTTCTTCTGGGTGAAGGAAAGGATAACCAGAGCCTTGTCCACGGGCTTGCCGCGAACGAGGTCCGCAACCAGACGACCCTTCTGAGCCGAGAGGCGGACGCCACGAACGATAGCAGTAGTTTCCATTTACTTACCCACCTTCTTGTCACCGGCGGCGTGGCCCTTGAACGTGCGGGTGTGCGCAAATTCACCGAGCTTGTGGCCAACCATATTTTCGTTGATGTACACCGGCACATGCTGACGGCCGTTGTGAACGGCGATCGTGAGACCGATGAATTCAGGAAGAATGGTCGAACGACGCGACCAGGTCTTGAGCGGACGCTTGTCGCGGCTGGCCTGGGCGGCCTCAACCTTCTTCATCAGGTGCCCGTCAACAAACGGGCCTTTCTTCAAGGAACGAGACATTCTCAGGCCCCCTTACTTACGGTTACGGCGCGACACGATCATCGAGTCGGTGCGCTTGCTGTTGCGGGTACGATAGCCCTTCGTGAGCTGGCCCCACGGCGTGACAGGAGCACGACCAGTACCGGTCTTGCCTTCACCACCACCGTGCGGGTGATCCACCGGGTTCATGGCAACGCCACGGACCGTCGGACGGATGCCGCGCCAACGGGTGGCGCCGGCCTTGCCAAGTTCACGCAGGCTGTTTTCTTCATTGCCGACCGTGCCGATCGTGGCGCGGCATTCAATGAGAACGCGGCGGACTTCGCCGGAGCGCAGACGGATCTGAGCATATTCGCCTTCACGGGCGACGAGCTGAGCGAAGGCACCGGCGGCGCGAACGAGCTGAGCGCCCTTGCCCGGAAGGAGTTCGATGCAGTGAATCGTCGAACCGACCGGAATGTTGCGCAGCGGGAGCGCGTTGCCGACCTTGATGGGCGATTCCGGACCGTTCATGATTTCCTGGCCGACAACAAGGCCCTTCGGGGCGATGATGTAGCGGCGTTCACCGTCGGCATAAAGCACGAGGGCGATGTTGGCGGAACGGTTCGGATCGTATTCGATACGTTCCACACGGGCGGGCACGCCGTCCTTGGCGCGCTTGAAGTCGATGATGCGATAAGCGCGCTTCGAACCGCCACCCTTATGGCGGCAGGTGATGTGCCCGTTGTTGTTGCGACCGGAGCCGCGGTTCTTCTTTTCCGTCAACGGAGCATAGGGCTTGCCCTTGTGCAGTTCCTTGTTGACGACCTTAACCGCATGACGGCGACCGGCGGACGTCGGCTTGAGTTTGACGAGAGCCATTACTTCACCTCTTGCGCGAAGTTGATTTCCTGACCTTCAGCGAGGGCGACGTAAGCCTTGCGAACGTCGCTGCGCTTGCCCATGTAACGGCCGAAGCGCTTCTGCTTGCCCTTGGTATTCAGGATCTGAACGGATTCGACCTTGACGTTGAAGAGCTTTTCAACGGCGGCCTTGACCTCTGCCTTGGTGGCGTCGGGGATCACCACGAACGCGAGCTGATTGTGCTTTTCGCCAATCATCGTGCTCTTTTCGGTGATGACCGGGCCGCAGAGGACCTTCATAAGACGTTCCTGGTTCATGCCAACATCTCCTCAATCTCAGCAACAGCGGCCTTCGTGAGCACAACCTTATCGAAATAAAGCAGGCACAGCGGGTCGACATAGCGCGTAGGCACAACCAGGACATCCTTGATGTTGCGCGAGGCAAGAATCAGGTTGTCGTCAAGTTCTTCGGCACCGACGACGATCATGGTCTTCGTAACGAGACCCATCGTCTTGAGCTGGGCGACGAAAGCCTTGGTCTTGGGCAGTTCGGCCTTGATCGTTTCGATCACGCAAAGACGTTCATCCGCGACGAGCTTCGAGAAGATGGTGGCCATGCCGGCACGGTACATCTTCTTGTTGACCTTCTGCGAGAAGTTTTCATCGGGCTTGTTCGGGAAGGCACGACCGCCATGACGCCAAACCGGCGAGGAAGTCATACCCGAACGGGCGCGACCCGTGCCCTTCTGACGCCAGGGCTTCTTGGTCGAATGATGAACCTCAGCGCGGGTGAGCTGAGCACGCGTACCGAGACGCGCATTGGCCTGGTAGGCAACCACGATCTGGTGCACCAGAGCTTCGTTGTATTCACGACCGAACACGGCGTCGGCAGCTTCGTGCTTAACCTGTTCGTTCAGGACATTCAGTTCCATTGTTTCGCTCCTTACGCCTTCACAGCGGGACGAACGACGACCTTGCCGCCCTTGGCGCCCGGAACGGCACCGCGAACCAACAGAAGCTGACGTTCAGTGTCAACACGCGCGATCACGAGATTCTGGGTCGTGCGCTGGACATCACCCAAGTGACCCGCCATACGCTTGCCGGGGAACACGCGGCCCGGATCCTGACGGTTACCGATGGAACCGGGAGCACGGGTCGTCACGGAGTTACCGTGCGAAGCGCGGTTGGACGAGAAGTGGTGACGCTTGATGGCGCCGGCGAAACCCTTACCGATCGTGGTACCGGTCACGTCAACCTTCTGACCTTCCTTGAACATGTCGCAGGAAAGGGTCATGCCGGGCTTGAATTCGGCGACCTGGTTTTCGTCGATATGGAATTCCTTGAGCATGGAACCGGCTTCCACGCCAGCCTTAGCATACTGGCCGGCGAGGGGCTTGCTCACGCGCGAGGGCTTCTTGGAGCCGAACGCGACTTGGATTGCGTTGTAGCCGTCGGTTTCGACCGTCTTCACCATCGTGACACGGTTGTTCGACACATCGAGAACCGTCACGGGAACGGAAACACCGTCTTCCGTGAAGATACGCGTCATGCCGATCTTGCGACCGACGAGGCCGAGCTTATCACTCATTGTTTTCTCCACCCCGGCTACGATTGGCCGGGACCGTTTTTTAAAAAGAAGCCATTCACCCGGAAGGGATCAGGCAGAAAGGCGCGATTTTAAACGTAAATCAACGACTTACGCAACGAAGCGGGTCGATTTTTTACGATCGCGATAAAAACCGATTACTGGACCTTGATCTTGACATCCACGCCGGCGGGAAGGTCGAGCTTCATGAGCGCGTCCACCGTCTTGTCCGTCGGATCAACGATGTCCATCAGGCGCTGATGCGTGCGGATTTCGAGCTGATCGCGGCTGGTCTTGTTGACGTGCGGGGAACGAAGGATGTCGAAGCGCTGGATGCGCGTGGGAAGGGGAACGGGGCCACGGACCACGGCGCCGGTGCGCTTGGCGGTGTCGACGATTTCGAGAGCCGACTGGTCGATGAGCTTGTAGTCGTAGGCCTTGAGGCGAATGCGAATGCGCTGGGACTGCATTTCGTAATTCCTGTAAAAAGAACATAAAAAAGAACAGAGGATGCGGAGTATAACCCCGCATCCTCTGCTTTTCAACTGAATTTGCTCAGTTTTTTCGCGATGCTTCGAAAATTATTCGATGATCGCGGCAACGACGCCGGCGCCGACGGTGTGGCCGCCTTCACGGATGGCGAAGCGAAGGCCCTGTTCCATGGCGATCGGGCAGATGAGCTGAACCGTCATCTGGATGTTGTCGCCAGGCATGACCATTTCGACGCCTTCCGGCAGTTCGATCGTGCCCGTAACGTCCGTCGTACGGAAGTAGAACTGCGGACGGTAGCCCTTGAAGAACGGCGTGTGGCGGCCGCCTTCTTCCTTCGTCAGAACGTAGACTTCGCCCTTGAAGTGGGTGTGCGGGGTGATGGAACCCGGCTTGGCAAGAACCTGGCCGCGTTCAACTTCTTCACGCTTCGTGCCGCGCAGGAGGATACCGACGTTGTCGCCGGCCTGACCCTGGTCGAGAAGCTTGCGGAACATTTCAACGCCCGTGCAGGTCGTCTTGTTCGTGGGCTTGATGCCGACGATTTCGATTTCGTCGCCAACCTTGATCACACCGCGTTCAACACGGCCCGTCACAACCGTACCGCGGCCCGAGATCGAGAACACGTCTTCGATCGGCATGAGGAACGGCTGATCCACGGCGCGTTCCGGCGTCGGGATGTAGCTGTCGAGCGTCGCGGCGAGTTCCATGATGGCCGGTTCGCCGAGCGGGCTCTGGTCGCCTTCGAGGGCGAGCTTGGCGGAACCCTTGATGATGGGGATTTCGTCGCCGGGGAAGTCGTAGGACGAGAGAAGTTCGCGAACTTCCATTTCAACGAGTTCGAGAAGTTCTTCGTCGTCGACCATGTCGCACTTGTTCAGGAAGACGATGATGTAGGGAACACCCACCTGGCGGGCCAGAAGGATGTGTTCGCGGGTCTGCGGCATCGGACCGTCAGCGGCCGAAACCACCAGGATCGCGCCGTCCATCTGGGCGGCACCCGTAATCATGTTCTTCACGTAGTCAGCGTGCCCCGGGCAGTCCACGTGGGCATAGTGACGGTGTTCCGTTTCGTATTCAACGTGAGCCGTGTTGATCGTGATGCCACGGGCCTTTTCTTCAGGAGCCGCGTCGATCTGGTCGTACGCCTTGGCTTCACCGCCGAAGTGGCGCGAAAGAATCGTCGTGATGGCGGCGGTCAGCGTGGTCTTACCGTGGTCCACGTGACCGATCGTGCCCACGTTGACGTGGGGCTTGGTACGTTCAAACTTACCCTTGGCCATTTTGGTCCTCAGATGATTGAATTGGTTAAATAAACGTGATTGTAGGAAAACTTACTTAGCCTTGTCAGCAATGACGGCTTCCGCAACGTTGCGCGGAGCTTCGGCGTAGTGCTTGAATTCCATCGTGTAGGTGGCACGGCCCTGCGTGAGCGAACGCAGCTGCGTAGCGTAGCCGAACATTTCGGCGAGCGGCACTTCAGCCTTGATGCTCTTGCCGCCGCCGACCAAGTCGTCCATGCCCTGGATGACACCGCGACGGGACGAAAGGTCGCCCATGACGTCACCCATCTTTTCTTCAGGCGTTTCGACTTCGACGGCCATGATCGGTTCGAGAAGAACCGGATTGGCGCGGCGCATACCTTCCTTGAAGGCCATCGAGGCGGCCATCTTAAAGGCGTTTTCATTCGAGTCGACGTCGTGGTACGAACCGAAGTGGAGCGTGACCTTCACGTCAACGACGGGGTAACCGGCGAGCACGCCGGCCTTGAGCGTGTCTTCGACACCCTTCTGGACGGCCGGAATGTATTCACGGGGCACCACGCCGCCCTTGATGGCGTCAACAAATTCGAAGCCCTTGCCGGGTTCGAGCGGTTCGAGCTTGAGCACGACGTGACCGTACTGACCGCGGCCGCCGGACTGCTTGGCGAACTTGCATTCGGCGTCTTCGACGACCGAACGGATCGTTTCGCGGTAGGCAACCTGGGGCTTGCCAACGGTGGCTTCGACGTTGAATTCGCGCTTCATGCGGTCGACGAGAATTTCAAGGTGGAGTTCGCCCATACCCGAAATGATCGTCTGGCCCGATTCTTCGTCGGTGCGAACGCGGAAGGACGGGTCTTCCTGAGCCAGGCGGTTGAGGGCGAGAGCCATCTTTTCCTGGTCGGCCTTCGTCTTGGGTTCCACGGCCTGCGAAATAACCGGTTCCGGGAATTCCATGCGTTCAAGGATGATCGGAGCGTCAAGAGCGCAGAGCGTGTCGCCCGTCGTGACGTCCTTCAGACCCACGGCGGCGGCGATGTCGCCGGCTTCAACGAACTTGATTTCCTTACGTTCGTTGGCGTGCATCTGGAGCAGACGGCCGATGCGTTCCTTCTTGTTCTTGACGGAATTGAGCACCGTGTCGCCGGAATTCAGGATGCCGGAGTAGACGCGCAAGAACGTGAGCTGGCCCACATACGGGTCGGTCATGATCTTGAAGGCAAGCGCGGAGAACGGAGCGTCGTCCGAAGCCTCGCGCGAGCATTCCTTGTCATTGAGGTCGAAACCGCTGACCGGCGGAATGTCCGTCGGAGCCGGCAGGAACTGAATGACGGCGTCGAGCATGCGCTGCACGCCCTTGTTCTTGAAGGCCGTGCCGCAGAGCATCGGCTGGATTTCGCAAGCGATCGTGCGGGCACGCAGACCGGCGATGATTTCCTCTTCGCTGAGTTCGCCTTCTTCGAGGTACTTGTTCATCAAGTCTTCGTTGGCTTCAGCGGCGGATTCGATCATCTTTTCGCGCCATTCGTTGGCGAGGTCGACGAGATCGGCCGGGATGTCCTGATATTCGAACTTCATCCCCTGGCTCTTGTCGTCCCAGATGATGGCCTTCATCTTGATGAGGTCGACAACGCCGGCAAACGTATCTTCAGCGCCGATCGGCACCACGACGGGCACCGGGTTGGCCTGAAGGCGCTTCTTCATCTGGTCATAGACCTTGAAGAAGTTGGCGCCGGTGCGGTCCATCTTGTTCACGAAGGCAAGACGGGGCACCTTGTACTTGTTGGCCTGACGCCAAACCGTTTCGGACTGCGGCTGCACGCCACCGACGGCGCAGTAAACCATGCAGGCGCCGTCAAGGACGCGCATGGAACGTTCGACTTCAACCGTGAAGTCAACGTGCCCCGGGGTGTCGATGATGTTCAGACGATACGGTTCGTACTGCATTTCCATGCCACGCCAGAAGGCGGTCGTGGCAGCGGAGGTAATCGTGATACCGCGTTCCTGTTCCTGTTCCATCCAGTCCATGGTGGCGGCACCATCGTGCACTTCACCAATCTTGTGGTTCACACCGGTATAGAACAGAATGCGTTCGGTCGTGGTGGTCTTGCCCGCGTCGATATGGGCAGAGATGCCGATGTTGCGGTAACGCGAGATCGGAGTTTGACGAGCCATTTAGAGGTCCTCTATGGTAAGCCGCACACGATCGGGAGAGACCGTGTGCGTCAGTAGCAAATTAGAAGCGGAAGTGCGAGAAGGCCTTGTTGGCTTCAGCCATACGGTGGACTTCGTCACGCTTCTTCATGGCGCCGCCACGACCTTCGGCCGCATCGAGCAGCTCGCCGGCAAGGCGCTGCGGCATGGACTTTTCAGAACGCTTCTTGGCGGATTCGCGCAACCAGCGCATGGCAAGCGCCATACGACGGACCGGACGGACTTCGACCGGGACCTGGTAGTTGGCGCCGCCAACGCGGCGGGACTTGACTTCCACCAGCGGACGGACGTTGTTGAGCGCGGTGGTGAACACTTCAAGCGCGTTCTTTCCAGTCTTTTCTTCGATCTGGGCAAGGGCGCCGTAAACGATGCGTTCGGCGACGGCCTTCTTGCCATCGAGCATGATCACATTGATGAACTTCGTGATTTCAACGCTGCCGAACTTCGGATCCGGCAAAACTTCGCGTTTCGGTACTTCGCGACGACGGGGCATTTGAATTCCTCTTTCGTGTCTTCAGTCGATGCCGAGCAACGGTTAAACAGAATGCGCTCGGCAAATGGTTTCTACAGCGACCCAAAGGATCGCGACTTACTCGGCTCCCACTCCACCCGGAGCGGAACCGTTTGTCCACGGCGCGTGCCGCGAATGGTTTAAGCGGCCTTGGGTCGCTTGGCACCGTACTTGGAACGGGCCTGCTTGCGGTCCTTGACGCCCTGCGTGTCGAGGGAGCCGCGAACGATGTGGTAACGCACACCCGGCAAGTCCTTCACACGGCCGCCACGGATCAGAACCACGGAGTGTTCCTGAAGGTTGTGGCCTTCACCGCCGATGTAGGAGATGACTTCGAAACCGTTCGTGAGGCGCACCTTGGCAACCTTACGGAGAGCGGAGTTCGGCTTCTTCGGCGTCGTGGTGTAGACGCGCGTGCAAACGCCACGCTTCTGCGGGCAGTTCTTCAGAGCGGGGCTCTTGCTCTTGTCATGAGTGAGCTCGCGGGGCTTGCGAACAAGCTGGTTAATAGTAGGCATATACGTCCGTCTAAAACAATTGAATCCCCAACGGGATTGAGGATTCGGGAGGATAAACGCTTTCGCGCCGCAGGACGAAAAAATCCGTTGGCTCGAAAAGCATGTGATTTTCGAACAATTTTCTCGAGCCTGTCAAGTGAAAAGCCCATGAAATTACTGTTCAAATGATACGGCCCCCGCAGAGAGATCTCTGCGGGGGCCCGTTTTCGTTTGCCCTACCCTATCGGGTCGCGCTCATCACTCCTTGATGAGGGGCGAGAGAGCGAAAGGATCGGCGGGCGAATCGATCGAGGCTTCGCTCGTCGTGATGAGAGGAGCGTCCTCAAACGGGTTGTTCATCATCATCGCGAAGGCACTGCCGCTCGCGGCAGCGTTGGCCTGGGCACGGGCGATTTCCTCGCGCTCCTCCTGTTCCTGAGCCTTGCGGGCCTGGTGGTAAGCCAAGCCGGTGCCGGCGGGAATCAGGCGGCCGACGATGACGTTTTCCTTCAGACCGCGCAGTTCGTCGACCTTGCCCATGATGGCGGCTTCAGTGAGGACTCGCGTCGTTTCCTGGAAGGAAGCGGCGGAAATGAAGCTGTCCGTCGAGAGCGAGGCCTTCGTAATGCCGAGGAGCAGGTTTTCATAAGTAGCCGGACGACCGCCCTTCGCGACGACGCGGTCGTTTTCGTCGAGCATTTCGCTACGTTCGACCTGTTCGCCGGGAATGAAGTTCGTGTCGCCAGGTTCGATGATCTGCACGCGGCGCAACATCTGACGAACGATCACTTCAATGTGCTTGTCATTGATCTTCACGCCCTGCAGACGGTACACGTCCTGCACTTCGTCCACAATGTAGCGGGCAAGTTCTTCAATGCCGAGCAGACGCAGAATGTCGTGCGGATCCACCGGACCGTCGACGATTTCTTCGCCCTTCTGCACCACTTGACCGTCGTGAACAAGGATCGTCTTTTCCTTACCGACCAGGGATTCATAGGAATTCCCGTCGCTGTCGGTAATGATGAGACGCTGCTTGCCCTTCGTTTCCTTGCCGAAGGTGACCGTACCCGTGACTTCGGCGAGCATGCCTGCGTCCTTGGGCGAACGGGCTTCAAAGAGTTCGGCAACTCGCGGCAGACCGCCGGTAATGTCACGGGTCTTCTGCGATTCGATCGGAATGCGGGCAAGCACTTCGCCCATGCCGATTTCCTGGTCGTCGCGAACCACGACGAAGGCGCCCACCGGGAGCTGAATCGTCACGGCGTGATCCGTACCCGGAATCTTGACTTCCTTGCCGTCGGCATCGAGAAGATGCACGACCGGACGCAGGATACCCGCAGAAGAAGCCTTGGACTTGCCCTTCGTGGTCGCCGAAGAACGCTTCGAGTCGATCACGACCAGACTCGAAAGCCCAGTCACTTCGTCGACCTGATTCATCACGGTGACGTTTTCGATCAGGTTTTCGAACTTGACCTTGCCGCCGTACTCCGAAATGATCGGACGCGTCATCGGATCCCAGTTGGCGAGCTGCTGACCGGCCTGGACGTGTTCGTCCGGACGCACGAGAAGCGTGGCGCCGTACGGAACCTTATGACGTTCGCGTTCACGGCCGTTGTCGGTGATGATGATTTCACCGGAACGGGAGATGACGACAAGTTCGCCCTTCGAGGAGCGGACGTAGCGCATGGCCGTCGAGTAGCCGATCGTGCCCGACGACTTGGCTTCGACGCTCGAAGCCACAGCAGCACGGGAAGCGGCACCGCCGATGTGGAAGGTACGCATCGTAAGCTGCGTGCCCGGTTCACCGATGGACTGAGCAGCAATCACGCCGACGGATTCACCGGCATTCACGAGCGTGCCGCGGCCGAGGTCACGGCCATAGCACTTGGCGCACAGACCGTAACGCGTTTCGCAGGTGAGCGGGGTGCGCACGCGAACGCTGTCGATGCCGAGTTCGTCGATCAGATCGCAACAATCTTCGTCGATGAGCGTGCCTGCGGCGATGACGACTTCACGGTTGTCGGGATTGATCACGTCGGCGGCCGCCACGCGTCCGAGGACACGATCGCGCAACGCCTGAATGACTTCACCGCCTTCCACGAGGGCGCGCATTTCTACGCCGCGGGTCGTGCCGCAGTCGTCCTCCACCACAACGAGGTCCTGCGTCACGTCGACAAGACGACGCGTCAGATAACCCGAGTTCGCGGTCTTCAAAGCCGTGTCGGCCAAACCCTTACGCGCACCGTGCGTCGAGATGAAGTACTGCAGAACGTTCAAACCTTCGCGGAAGTTCGCGGTAATCGGGTTTTCAATAATCGAGCCGTCCGGCTTGGCCATCAGACCACGCATGCCCGCGAGCTGACGAATCTGAGCCGCGGACCCACGGGCGCCCGAGTCGGCCATCATGTAGACGCTGTTGAAGGACTCCTGCTGAACCTTCTGACCGTGACGGTCAATCGTGGGTTCAGAGGAGAGTTCCTGCATCATCACCTTGCCGACTTGGTCAGCCGTACGGCCCCAGATGTCAACGACCTTGTTGTAGCGTTCGCCCTGGGTGACGAGACCCGAGGTGTACTGCTGTTCGATTTCCTTGACTTCAGCTTCAGCGGCGCGGACGAGCGCCTCCTTCTGGGCCGGAATCGACATATCGCCCACGCAGATCGAAATGCCGGCGCGAGTCGACAAACGATAGCCGTTGTCCTTGAGCTTGTCGGCGAACATCACCGTAGCGCGCAAGCCGCACTTGCGGAAGCAGCGGTTGATCAACTTGGCGATTTCCTTCTTCTTCAGGGTACGGTTAAGTTCAGAGAAGCTCATGCCCTTCGGAAGAATTTCGGAAAGGAGCGCACGGCCGACGGTCGTTTCATAGCGAACCTGACGCGGCGTCGTTTCCCCGGTTTCCTTGTTGAGGTCGTACTCGGTGATGCGGACCGTGCAACGGGTCTGCAGTTCGACGACCTTGTGGTCCCAGGCGCGCTGAACTTCGGCAACGTCGGCGAAGAACATGCCCTCGCCCTTGCCGTTGATCTTTTCACGCGTGGCGTAGTAAAGACCGAGGACCATGTCCTGCGACGGAACGATCGAAGGATCGCCGTTGGCCGGGAAGAGAACGTTGTTCGAGGCCATCATGAGGCCGCGGGCTTCAAGCTGGGCTTCGAGCGAGAGCGGCACATGAACGGCCATCTGGTCACCGTCGAAGTCGGCGTTGAAGGCAGCGCAAACGAGCGGATGAAGCTGAATGGCCTTGCCTTCGATAAGCTTGGGCTCAAACGCCTGAATGCCGAGACGGTGCAGCGTCGGGGCGCGGTTGAGCATCACGGGATGCTCGTAAATAACCTCTTCGAGGATGTCCCAAACGACGGGATCCTGGTTGTCCACCATCTTCTTGGCGGCCTTCGGCGTCGGCGCAAGGCCGCGCAGGACGAGCTTGTTGAAGATGAAGGGCTTGAAGAGTTCAAGCGCCATGAGTTTCGGCAGACCGCACTGATGCAGACGCAGTTCGGGACCGACCGTAATCACGGAACGACCCGAGTAGTCAACGCGCTTACCGAGCAGGTTCTGACGGAAGCGGCCGCTCTTGCCCTTGATCATGTCGGCGAGCGATTTGAGCGGGCGCTTGTTGGCGCCGGTCATCGCCTTGCCGCGGCGACCGTTGTCAAGAAGCGAGTCAACGGCTTCCTGCAACATCCGCTTTTCATTGCGCACGATGATGTCGGGCGCCTTGATCTTGAGAAGCTGCTTGAGACGGTTGTTGCGGTTGATGACGCGGCGATAAAGATCGTTCAGGTCCGACGTGGCGAAGCGACCGCCGTCGAGCGCCACGAGAGGACGCAGGTCGGGCGGGAGCACCGGCAGAACGGACATGATCATCCATTCGGGACGGATCCCCGAACGCTGGAAGCCTTCAAGAACCTTCAGACGCTTGGCGAGCTTCTTGATCTTGCCATCGGCCGTCGTGGACTGCAGCTCTTCGCGCAACTTTTCGACTTCCTTGTCGACATCGATCGTGCGAAGGAGTTCGCGGATGCCTTCGGCGCCCATCATCGCGGTGAAGTCATCGCCGTATTCGGCGGTCTTCGCGATGAATTCTTCCTCGGTGAGAAGCTGACCGCGCTCAAGCGTGGAGAGACCGGGATCGACCACGACGTAGGCTTCGAAGTAAAGCACGCGTTCGATGTCGCGCAGCGGAATGTCGAGGACCATGCCCATGCGGCTCGGAAGGCTCTTGAGGAACCAAATGTGCGCCACCGGACTCGCCAGGTCGATGTGACCCATGCGTTCGCGGCGCACCTTGGCGAGCGTAACTTCCACACCGCACTTTTCGCAGATCACGCCGCGGTTCTTGAGGCGCTTGTACTTGCCGCACAAGCATTCGAAGTCCTTGACCGGCCCGAAAATCTTGGCGCAGAAGAGACCGTCGCGTTCAGGTTTCTGCGTGCGATAGTTGATCGTCTCGGGCTTTTTGACTTCCCCGTAGGACCACGAATGAATCTTTTCGGGGCTGGCAAGGCAGATCCGGATCGCATCGAAGTGATCCTGCGTCTGGATCTGATTAAACATGGAGTTCAGCGCATTACTCATCGCTTTCAATTCCTCTTATTTCTGCACGAGGTCGATGTCGATACCGAGGGACCGGATTTCCTTGACCAACACGTTGAACGATTCAGGCATACCCGCCTCAATCTTATGTTCACCACGAACGATGTTTTCGTACACCTTCGTACGGCCGTTCACATCGTCGGACTTCACCGTCAGCATTTCCTGCAGGACGTAGGCGGCACCGTAAGCTTCGAGGGCCCACACTTCCATTTCGCCGAAACGCTGACCGCCAAACTGCGCCTTGCCGCCGAGCGGCTGCTGCGTGACGAGCGAGTACGGACCAGTCGAACGGGCGTGCATCTTCTCGACGACGAGGTGATGCAGCTTCAGATAGTGCATGTAGCCGATCGTCACGGGACGTTCGAACGGCTCACCCGTACGACCGTCGTAGAGGCGCGCCTGCGTCTTCGCCGGGGTGAGCTCGAGGCGCTGAGCCTCGGCATCCGGGAAGGCGAGGTCCAGCATCATGCGGATCTGCTCTTCCGTCGCACCGTCAAAGACCGGCGTGGCAAAGGGCATGCCGTTCTTGAGGTTGTTGGCGAGGACGAGGATCTCGTCGTCCGTCAGGCTGTCGAGATCTTCGTGCTTGCCCGTGCGGTTGTAAACCTCATTGAGGAAGTCGCGGATCTGACGGACCTGCTCGGTGCGCAGCATCTCTTCGATGCGCCAACCGATGCCCTTGGCGGCCCAGCCGAGGTGAACTTCGAGCACCTGACCGATGTTCATACGCGAAGGCACGCCCAACGGGTTCAGGACGATGTCGGCGGGACGGCCGTCTGCCATGTACGGCATGTCTTCGACCGGGCAGATCTTGGAGACCACACCCTTGTTGCCGTGACGGCCGGCCATCTTGTCGCCGGGTTGCAGACGACGACGTTCGGCAATGTACACCTTGACCATCTTCAGAACGCCCGGCGCAAGTTCGTCACCGCGCGTGAGCTTGTCTTCCTTGATCTTGTACTTGCGTTCGTTGTCTTCGCGCGTGGCTTCAATCGTCTTGCGCGTGAGTTCAATCTGATGCTGAGCGGCTTCTTCTTCCATGCGAAGGTCGAAGAGCTTGTAGCCGGGCGTCCAGGCTAGCACGTCCTGCGTGAGTTCCATGCCGGCTTCGTAGCCTTCCGGACCGCCGGCGATCTTCTTGCCCACGAGGAGACGGCGCAGACGATCGAAGGCGTCGCGTTCGACGATTCGCAACTGGTCGTCAAGGTCGCGACGATAGTGCTTGAGCTCGTCCTGGATGATGCTTTCGGCACGCTTGTCGCGCTGCACGCCATCGCGGGTGAAGACCTGAACGTCGATGACGGTGCCCGTCATGCCAGTCGGCACGCGCAACGACGTGTCCTTCACGTCCGAAGCCTTTTCACCGAAGATCACGCGCAGAAGCTTTTCTTCCGGCGTCAGCTGCGTTTCGCCCTTAGGCGTGACCTTGCCGACGAGCACGTCGCCCGCCTTCACTTCGGCGCCGATGTGCACGATGCCGGACTCGTCGAGCCGCATGAGCTGGCTTTCGGCGAGATTCGAAATGTCGCGGGTGATTTCTTCCGCACCGAGCTTCGTGTCACGGGCGACCACGGAGAGTTCTTCAATGTGGATCGACGTATAGCGGTCGTCGGCGACGACGCGTTCGGAGATCAACACCGAGTCTTCGTAGTTGTAGCCGTTCCACGGCATGAAGGCGATCAGCATGTTCTGACCGAGAGCGAGTTCGCCCATGTCGGTCGAGGCGCCGTCGGCGATGACGTCGCCGCGCTCAACGCGGTCGCCCTTGACAACGATCGGACGCTGATTGATGTTCGTAGACTGGTTCGAACGGGTGAACTTCTGCAGGTTGTAAATGTCCACGCCCGTTTCACCCACCACGCTTTCGTCGTCGTTGACTCGGATGACGATGCGGTTGGCGTCCACAAAGTCGACCACGCCGCCGCGTCGGGCCTGCACGGTCGTCTTCGAATCGACGGCCACCGTGCGTTCAATGCCGGTGCCGACGACGGGCTTTTCAGGACGCAGGCAGGGCACGCCCTGACGCTGCATGTTCGAACCCATCAGAGCGCGGTTCGCGTCGTCGTGCTCCAGGAACGGAATCAAGGCGGCGGCGCAGGAAACGATCTGCGAGGGCGCGACGTCCATGTACTGAATGCGCTCGGGCGAAGCGAGGACGGATTCGCCGTTTTCACGGGCGGACACGAGCTCCTGCGTCAGACGACCGTTCTCATCCATGTCGGCGTTCGCCTGCGCAATGATGTAGCGGCCTTCCTCAATCGCGGAGAGATAACGGATTTCCTGCGTGGCAACACCGTCGACCACCTTGCGGTACGGCGTTTCAAGGAAGCCGTACTCGTTGAGGCGGGCGTAAAGGGCGAGCGAGTTGATCAGACCGATGTTCGGACCTTCCGGCGTTTCAATCGGGCAGACGCGGCCGTAGTGGGTCGAGTGCACGTCGCGGACTTCGAAGCCGGCGCGTTCACGAGTCAGACCGCCCGGACCGAGAGCGGAAATGCGGCGCTTGTGCGTGATTTCCGAGAGCGGATTCGTCTGGTCCATAAACTGCGAAAGCTGGCTCGAACCGAAGAATTCCCGGATCGCAGCGGCGATGGGCTTCGAATTGATCAGATCCTGCGGGGTGAGACCGTCACTTTCGGCCTGGTTGAGGCGTTCCTTGACGGCGCGTTCTACGCGCACGAGACCGGAGCGGAACTGGTTTTCCGCGAGTTCGCCCACGCAACGCACGCGGCGGTTGCCGAGGTGGTCGATGTCGTCGACCCCGTTGACGGCGCAGGTGCGCACCGTGCCTTCTTCGTCGATGAGCTCGACGGAATCCTGACCGTTACGAAGCGCAACGAGGACGCACATCGTGTCGATGATGTCGCACGGCGTGAGCGTCATGGGACCTTCAGGCGTTTCACGACCGAAGCGGGCGTTGACCTTCATGCGGCCGACGCGCGACAGATCGTAGGCTTCGGGATCGAAGAAAAGACGGTTGAAGAGCGCTTCGACAGCGTCTTCCGTGGGCGGTTCGCCCGGACGCATCATACGGTAGATCGCAACGCGGGCAGCGAGCTGATCGGGCGTGTCGTCAAGACGCAGGGTCTGCGAAATGTAGGGACCGTGATCGAGTTCGTTCGTGAAGATCGTGGTGATCTTGCGGATCTTGGCCGCACGAAGCGTCTCAAGGAGTTCCGCCGTGACTTCGTCGTTGGCGTTGGCGATGATTTCGCCCGTTTCCGGATTCACGACCGTTTTGGCGAGAACGCGCCCGAGCATGTATTCGTCGGGGATCGCAATCGTCGTGACGCCGGCCTTCGTAAGGTCGCGGATGTGCTTGGCCGTGATGCGCTTGTCGGCGGGGACGATCGTCTTGCCGTCTTTGTCCTGCACTTCAAAACCGAGGGTTTGACCCTTGAGTCGTTCGGGAACGAACGGCATCGAGCCGCCGCGAACCTTGATCGTGAGCTGATCGTGTTCGAAGAAGCGCGCGAGAATGTCTTCGGGCGTAAGGCCGAGAGCCTTGAGCAGAATGGTGCCCGGCATCTTGCGGCGACGGTCGACGCGGAAATAAAGAATGTCCTTCGCGTCGAATTCGAAGTCAAGCCAGGAGCCGCGGTAGGGAATCACGCGGGCCGAGAAGAGAAGCTTCCCGGACGAGTGCGTCTTGCCCTTGTCATGCTCGAAGAAGATGCCCGGGGAACGGTGGAGCTGAGAGACGATCACGCGCTCCGTCCCGTTGATGATGAAGGAGCCCTTCTCGGTCATCAGCGGGATTTCGCCCATGTACACGTCGTTCTCGCGGATTTCCTTGATCGTCTGCTTGGAGCTGTCGCGGTCGTAAATTTCCAACTGAATGCGCGCGCGCAGACGGCTCGCGTAGGTCAGTCCGCGAAGCTGGCATTCGGCCACGTCGAATTCAGGCTCGGCCAACTTGTAGTCGACGAAGCGGAGACGGGCGTACCCGTTGTGGCTGACGATCGGGAAAATGGAGGTAAAGGCAGCTTGAAGGCCCATGGTGTTGTTTCGGGCATTCGGAGCTACGTTCGCCTGCAGAAATTCTTCGTAGGAACGAAGTTGAATATCAAGCAGGGAAGGCACTTCAAGGACGCTCGGACGAGAGGCAAAGCTCTTGCGGATGCGCTTCTTTTCAGTGAACGAGTACGACATGGACACTCCGTTCGACGGTAGGGGATGAACCGAAAAAAGAGGGGGATGAACCGTGTGGTCAGCGAGGACGCGAAAAGCCGCTCGGGACGACACGGACATACGTCCGGCCCGCGCGGCAGGAGAATTTCGACAGTCGACAGGTGGGATGGTTCATCAGAAGAAAACTTTGATACGCGCTCTCTCCGTGGAGAACCCGTATCAAAGTCTCCTTGCGGAGACCCTAAAAGAGAAAGTGAGCTATTATCGCTCACTTTCTCAGAAGGTTTCAAGTTTAATTACTTGAGAGCAACCTTGGCGCCGGCGTCTTCGAGCTTCTTGGCAGCGGCTTCGGCGTCAGCCTTCGGGAGGCCTTCCTTGACAGCCTTGGGAGCGCCTTCGACGAGGTCCTTGGCTTCCTTGAGGCCGAGACCCGTGAGTTCGCGAACAGCCTTAATGACGGCGATCTTGTTGGAGCCGGCGGCTTCGAGAACGACGTCAAATTCGGTCTTTTCTTCAGCCGGGGCGGCACCGGCGGCGGCCGGGGCGGCAACAGCCACAGCGGCGGCAGCGGCGGACACACCGAACTTTTCTTCCATCATCTTGATGAGTTCGGAGATTTCGAGAACGGTCTTGGAAGCGATCGCTTCGAGGATTTCTTCATTGGTAAGGGCCATTTTATAGCTCCGTATTACGTAGTGTTTAATTGAAATGGATAGTTAGGCAGCAGCCTGTTCCTTGGCATCGCGCACGGCAGCCACGGTGCGCACGAAGCGCGCCGGGACTTCGTTGATGGTACGGACGAACTTCGCGATCGGTTCGTTCATCGTGGCCATCAACTTGGCAAGGAGTTCTTCGCGGCTCGGCATCGAGGCGAGGTTCTTGACGGCTTCCACGTCCATGACGTAGTTGGCCATCGCGCCACCCTTGACGACAAGCTTGTCGTTTTCCTTGGCAAAGTTGACGAGAACCTTGGCGCAGGCGACGGGATCGGCGGAGAACGCATAGACGAGCGGACCAACAAACTGGTCGGCAAGTCCGGCGAATTCCGTACCTTCCACGGCGCGGCGCACCAACGTGTTCTTGACAACACGCAACGTAACACCATCCTTGCGAGCCTGCGCACGCAACTTGGTGACGGCCTCAACGCTCAGCCCACGGTATTCGGCGATGACGATCGCGGAAGACTGGGAAACGATCCCGGCAACTTCCTCGATGACAGCCGCTTTATCTTGACGATTAAGACCCACGGTCTGGCTCCACTCAGAGGTGTCCCTAAGGACACCGGTTTACAAAATAACCGGCACACTTCTGAGAGTTTTGGTCGTTTTTCAATACCCGGAACAAGTTCCGGAAGAATACACAACGCAATATCTCTCTTCGGTTTACCGTCTGCGCTGGATATCTCCCCGCAAGGAGACGTTTAAGTCAGGGACGGATTGCTCCGCGGTCTCCCGACTCCAGCGGTCTTTGACAGCGGCGACGTCCATCACGACGTGCCACCCAAAGCCCTCGATGCCTCACGACATCTTAGTTTGTCCTCCCCTTCCGTTCGGAAGGAGAAGACGGAAGAAGGTGTCGACCACCCTCTTCCGAGAATTTCTTCTTATTCGTTGATGGAACCGACATCAACGCGCACACCGAGACCCATCGTCGAGGAGACGGAGATCTTACGAATGTACTGACCCTTGGCGGAAGCGGGCTTCAGCTTGTTGAGCTGATCGATCAGAGCGGCAAGGTTCTTCTGGAGACGAGCCGCTTCGAAGGAAGCGCGACCGATCGGGGCGTGGATGATGCCGGCCTTGTCGGCGCGGAACTGGACCTGACCGGCCTTGGCGTTCTTGACGGCCTGGGCAACATTCGGGGTCACCGTACCGACCTTCGGGTTCGGCATCAGGCCGCGCGGGCCGAGGATCTGACCGAGCTGGCCGACGACGCGCATGGCGTCGGGCGAAGCGATCACAACGTCGAAGTCGATCTGACCGGCCTTCACCTGAGCGGCGAGGTCATCGAAACCGACGATGTCGGCACCGGCTTCACGGGCTTCATCGGCCTTCGCACCCTGGGTGAACACGGCGACGCGGACGGTCTTGCCGGTACCTTCGGGCATCACGACAGCGCCGCGAACGGCCTGGTCGGACTTGCGGGGATCGATGCCGAGCTGCACGGCCACGTCGACGGATTCGTCGAACTTGGCGACGGCGGTTTCCTTGATGAGGTTCAGGGCGTCGAGAGCACCGTAGACCTTGTTGGCCTCGGCCTTGGCCGTGATGGCGGCCATACGCTTGCAAAGCTTAGCCATTACAGACCCTCCACAATGATGCCCATGGAACGAGCGGAACCGGCGATCGTGCGAACGGCGGCGTCGAGGTCGGCGGCCGTCAGGTCGGGTTCCTTCATCTTGGCGATTTCTTCCGCCTGAGCGCGCGTGATCTTGCCCACCTTGTCCGTGTGCGGACGCGAAGAGCCCTTCTGAATCTTGGCGGCCTTCTTGATGAGGATGGTCGCCGGGGGCGTCTTCATGATGAACGTGAAGCTCTTATCCGCATAAGCCGTGATCACGACCGGAATCGGAAGACCAGGTTCCATGCCCTGGGTCTTGGCGTTGAACGCCTTGCAGAACTCCATAATGTTCAGACCGCGCTGACCGAGCGCCGGGCCGATAGGAGGCGAGGGATTGGCTTTACCCGCAGGAACCTGCAGCTTGATAAAGCCGACGATTTTCTTAGCCATGTAATGAATCCTTCGGGTTCAAACGCTCGTCGTACAACGGGCTCCCCGTAAAAAAAATTGGCGAAGTGCCAAAGAGAACGCGATTCTAGCACCCTGATTGTATCGGTGCAACCGAAAAACGCATTTTTGTTCGATCCGGCGAAACCTCTTCTTTTCGTCCCGACGGACCGACGTTTCGCGGGCGCCAGCGCTTTCGGCAAAACGCCCGCCGAATCCTTTTCTTAGAGCTTTTCGACCTCGTTGAAGGCGAGATCGACCAACGTGTCACGGCTGAAGATCGACACAAAGACCTGCAGACGGCTCTTGTCGTAGTCGACCGCTTCGATGTGACCGTTGAAGTCCTTAAACGGCCCGTTCTTGACGCGGATTTCTTCGCCGACCTCGAATTCGATCTTGGGCCGCGGCTTCTCATCACCCGTCCCCATCGCTTCCATGATGCTGTCGACTTCCTTCTGAGAAAGAACGACGGGATTGTTGTTGCCGAGGAATTCGATCACGCGCGGCGTAGCGTTAACCAGATGCCAGGTGGCGTCGTTCATCTCCATCTGAATGAAGACATAGCCCGGATACATCCGGCGCTCACTCGTGTACTTGCGGCCGTTGCGAACTTCCTGAATGCGTTCGATCGGCAGAAGCACCTGACCGAAGCTGTCGCGCAGTTCGCTGCGGGCAATGCGTTCCTCAAGCGCCTTGACCACGCTCTTTTCCATCGAGGAATACACGTGCAGCGTGTACCACTGCATTTTCTGATTGTCCGACATGATTAGGCTTCCTTAAAAGGACAGACGAAGGAGGACGTCGTAGAGACCCCATTCGATGATCTTGTCGCAAATGAAGAGGAAGAAGGCCATCAGCACGACGAACGCCATCACCAGACCGGTCGTGTTGAGCGTTTCCTTCTTGGTCGGCCACACCACGCGGCGCAACTCTTCATACGACTGGCGACCGTACTGCAGAAGGCGCTTGCCCGAGGGGCTGAACCACGCGATCACCACGCCGAGGGCCAGACCGCCCCCCAGGGAACCGAGACGCACGGCCAAAGACTGTTCGGTGAGAAGCGAAAAAGCCAGCACGCCGGCAACCGCACAGAGAACAGCCAGAGTTACGAGAACAATGTCCGACTTGCTCGTAACGGTTTCAACATTTTGATTGCTCATAAGTTCGAAAACGGAACGCGCAACGCCGGCGTCACCGTTTTGGTAAGTGAGTTTTGCGGAATTTGCTATTGTAGCCGTTCAACGTCCCTCTTTGAGGAAAACGGCCTGAGTTTTTCCCGGAGGCTCCGGTTTTGCTCTTAGCAGAAAAGCCAAGCCGCAACCTCCCGGCTGCGGCTTGGCTTTTTGTTTGGCAGGGGCAGAAGGAATCGAACCCTCAACCTACGGTTTTGGAGACCGTCGCTCTGCCGATTGAGCTATACCCCTGTTGTCAGGCGGTCCGTCCAGACCGCCTTCACCGAAAATTATTCGATGATCGCGGCAACGACGCCGGCGCCGACGGTGTGGCCGCCTTCACGGATGGCGAAGCGAAGGCCCTGTTCCATGGCGATCGGGCAGATGAGCTGAACCGTCATCTGGATGTTGTCGCCAGGCATGACCATTTCGACGCCTTCCGGCAGTTCGATCGTGCCCGTAACGTCCGTCGTACGGAAGTAGAACTGCGGACGGTAGCCCTTGAAGAACGGCGTGTGGCGGCCGCCTTCTTCCTTCGTCAGAACGTAGACTTCGCCCTTGAAGTGGGTGTGCGGGGTGATGGAACCCGGCTTGGCAAGAACCTGGCCGCGTTCAACTTCTTCACGCTTCGTGCCGCGCAGGAGGATACCGACGTTGTCGCCGGCCTGACCCTGGTCGAGAAGCTTGCGGAACATTTCAACGCCCGTGCAGGTCGTCTTGTTCGTGGGCTTGATGCCGACGATTTCGATTTCGTCGCCAACCTTGATCACACCGCGTTCAACACGGCCCGTCACAACCGTACCGCGGCCCGAGATCGAGAACACGTCTTCGATCGGCATGAGGAACGGCTGATCCACGGCGCGTTCCGGCGTCGGGATGTAGCTGTCGAGCGTCGCGGCGAGTTCCATGATGGCCGGTTCGCCGAGCGGGCTCTGGTCGCCTTCGAGGGCGAGCTTGGCGGAACCCTTGATGATGGGGATTTCGTCGCCGGGGAAGTCGTAGGACGAGAGAAGTTCGCGAACTTCCATTTCAACGAGTTCGAGAAGTTCTTCGTCGTCGACCATGTCGCACTTGTTCAGGAAGACGATGATGTAGGGAACACCCACCTGGCGGGCCAGAAGGATGTGTTCGCGGGTCTGCGGCATCGGACCGTCAGCGGCCGAAACCACCAGGATCGCGCCGTCCATCTGGGCGGCACCCGTAATCATGTTCTTCACGTAGTCAGCGTGCCCCGGGCAGTCCACGTGGGCATAGTGACGGTGTTCCGTTTCGTATTCAACGTGAGCCGTGTTGATCGTGATGCCACGGGCCTTTTCTTCAGGAGCCGCGTCGATCTGGTCGTACGCCTTGGCTTCACCGCCGAAGTGGCGCGAAAGAATCGTCGTGATGGCGGCGGTCAGCGTGGTCTTACCGTGGTCCACGTGACCGATCGTGCCCACGTTGACGTGGGGCTTGGTACGTTCAAACTTACCCTTGGCCATGTTTGGCTCCTGAAAGCAATCCCGGATACCCGGAAAGAGACTGAAGAAATTCTGTGGTGCCCATGATGCGGATCGAACGCATGACCTCTCCCTTACCAAGGGAGTGCTCTACCACTGAGCCACATGGGCATAAAGGAAAAATTTCGGAGGGGAGAAGGAGATTTGAAATCGGAGGGGAGACGCCGTCTACCGTCCTTTCAAGGGGCCTTCCGCTCCGCACGTACTTGCTAAGCGAAAGTTGCAAGCGGTGAAGTTCGCTGGTGGACGGGGATGGATTCGAACCATCGTAGGCGTAAGCCAACAGATTTACAGTCTGCCCCCTTTAGCCACTCGGGCACCCGTCCTAGCGAGGATTCGAATTATGCCTCAACCAGAAAAATTTGTCAAGGGTTTTTATCGAAAAACCCGAAAATTTTTACTTCGTCCCCTTGGGGGCCTCCTCAATGTCCTCTACGTCGTTCATCTTCCAACGCTTTTTGTCGCTCGTTTCGATCATCCCGACCTCCACGCGCTCCTCATATTCATACTGGCTTCTCGATTCGGCTTCCGCGCGGTTCATGGATTCTCGGATCGTCTCTTCCATCGAAGCCGCCCCGGTCAGCTTGCCGGTGAACTTCAGATAGAGCCAATATAGGAGACCGGCGGCAAAGCAGAAGGCCATCACGCCCAGGATGACGGGCAAAGCCACCATCGCCACACCGACGATCACGGCAAACGCGGCAACGCCGAGCAGAATGCGAACAAAAGGGTTCTCCATGCGGGGAGGAAAATAAAAGATCATTGCGTTGTCCTAGCGGATTCATCCATCGGATGATGGCGCGACGGTCGCGCGCCCTCTCCTTTCCTGTTGATTCTAAAGGGAGACTTCCGTTTCTAGCGTGCTTCAAATGTGACAATTTATGGTCTTTCTTCCGTCTACACGGCTTGTCCTCGGCATTTCCGAGCGCCGCCGCCTGCACAGGCGGGCGCTCTTCTAGTAAGATATCTGCCCACTATTCCTTTTGACGGAATCCCCTCGCCCTGACCGACACGCATTGCAAGGGCGGTTCGGACGCCGTTTCCGATTTTGCCGATGTTTTCTTCTCCCGGACGCTCGTCCGCTCATCGGCACACCCAGAAAGAACCTATGGAACTCGATAAAAAGAACGCCCTTCCCGACGTCCAGTCCCTGCACGACGGCCGGAACATCGCCATCACGCGAGTCGGCATCCGCGGCGTCACGCTCCCCATTACGGTAGCGAGCAAAAACGGTCCGCAGCACAGCGTCGCCTCGCTCGAGACCACCGTCTCGCTTCCCGCTGACCAAAAGGGAACGCACATGTCGCGCTTCATCGCCCTCGTTGAAGAAAACAACGAGCCTCTCAACGCCGACGTCGTGCGCAAGCTCATGACGCGCATGCTCGAACGCCTCGAAGCCCATGAAGGCACGATCAAGATTTCGTTCCCATTCTTCGTGCGCAAAACCGCTCCCGTCAGCCGTCTCGACAGTCTGATGAACTATCAGGCCGCCTGGATCGCCGACGCGAAGGACGGTGAAATCTGCGTTCGACAAGAAGTCACCGCTCCCGTTACGAGCCTGTGCCCCTGCTCGAAGGAAATTTCGCGCTACGGCGCGCACAATCAGCGCTCGCATCTGCGCTCTTCGCTCGTTCTCTCGGTGCCGATGTCCCTTGAGGAACAGATTTCCATCGCCGAAGCAGCTGCGAGCTGCCAACTCTGGGCCCGACTCAAACGTTCCGACGAGAAATACGTGACCGAATACGCGTACGACCATCCGAAATTCGTGGAAGACCTCGTGCGCGACATGGCCAAGACGCTCAACGCCGACGACCGCGTGGACAGCTACCTCGTGGAGGCGGAAAATTTCGAATCCATTCATAATCATTCCGCCTACGCGTACATCGAGCGCAACAAGAAGGCGTAATCTCTGCAAAAACCGGCCCGAAGTTCCCGCAACGTCGGGCCGTCACATTTTGTGATGCCTGACGGCGGGCCGCGGTCTGCCGCCGCAGGCCAACTCCGCTAGACTGCAAAGAGTTTTTCTCTTTCCCCTATTTTCATTCTCGAACATGTTGTTGCAACAAAAAGAAGCCATCGTCGCCCTGATCGGCCGCGCCCTCTCCGCCATGGGGGTTCATGATGCGGAAGTGGTTCTCGAGCGTCCCAAGAATCCCGAGCACGGCGACATCGCCTGCACGGTTGCCATGCATCTCGCGCGACAGCTCAAGCAGAATCCCCGCGCCATCGCTCAGCACATCGTCGATGCTCTTCAGGCCGATCCCGAAACCGACAAGCTCCTGCGTTCCGTCGAGATCGCCGGACCGGGCTTCATCAACCTGCGCGTTCAGGAGAGCGCCATGCAGGAAATCGTTCGTCAAGTGCTGCGCGAAGGTGCGCTCTACGGCCGCAACCAGTCGCACCGCGGCGAAAGCGTTCTTCTCGAATACGTATCCGCCAATCCCACGGGGCCGCTACATCTCGGGCATGCCCGTCAGGCCGCTTTGGGCGACGTGCTTGCCAACATCTTCGAGACGCAGGGCTGGAGCGTCACGCGCGAGTTCTATTACAACGACGCCGGCGTGCAGATCCTCAATCTTACGGAATCGGTGAAGCTTCGCGCGCGCGAACTGCAGGGAGAGGCAATCGAACTCCCCGAGAACGCCTACCACGGCGAATACATCGTTTCGATCGCCCGCGATTATCTCGACGGCAAGCCCGTCCACGCCCACGGCGGTGAAACCATCGAATCGACGGGCGACATCAACGACACGGACCGTGTCCGCCGCTACGCCGTCGCCTATCTGCGCAACGAGCAGGACGACGACCTCGCCGCCCTCGGCGTGCACATGGACAATTTCTACCTCGAAAGCTCTCTTTACAAAGAGGGGCGCGTGCAGCAGGCCGTCGCCGACATGATCGCCTCCGGAAAGACCTTCGAAGCCGACGGCGCCCTTTGGCTGCGCACGACGAGCTTCGAAGACCTCGGCCACGGCGTCACCGACGACAAGGACCGCGTCATGCGCAAGGCCGACGGCACCTACACCTATTTCGTGCCCGACGTCGCCTACCACCTTGCGAAGTTTGAACGCGGCTTTACGAAGGCCATCAATATTCAGGGCTCCGACCACCACGGTACGATCGCCCGCGTTCGTGCGGGCCTGCAGGCCGTCTCCGAAGTGCGTCACCTCGGCATTCCCAAGGAATTCCCCGACTACATCCTCCACAAGATGCTGTCGGTCATCAAGGACGGCGAACCCGTCAAGATGAGCAAGCGTTCGGGCAACTATGTCACCCTGCGCGACCTCGTCGACATGGCGGGCCGCGACGCCGCCCGCTACTTCCTCGTCGCCCGCAAGTCCGACGCGGAGTTCGTCTTCGACATCACGCTCGCGCAGCAAAAGAGCGACGAAAATCCCGTCTACTACCTGCAGTACGCGCACGCGCGCATCTGCTCGGTCTTCGCCAACGCCGCCGAACGCGGCTACGCGGTACCCTCCGAAGAAGCGCTTGCCGACACGGATCTCTCGACCCTGTCGGGCGAGCAGGCCGTGCAGCTGATGAACAAAATCGCCGAATATCCCGGCGTCCTCACGCTCGCCGCCCGCGACGAAGCTCCCCACGTGGTCTGCTACTACCTCAAGGACCTCGCCGCCGCCATCCATGCCTTCTACAATGCCGAACGCGTGCTCGTCGACGACGAGACCGTGCGCAACGCCCGCCTCGCCCTGCTCGGCGCCGCCCGCCAGGTGTTGCGAAACGGCTTTGCCATCCTCGGCATCGCCGCGCCCGAAAGCATGGAACGCAACGAAACCGCCCATTGATTTCCCGGAGTTCGTCTATGGCCAGCAGCAACCGTTCTTCGAAGTTCGCCTCGTTCGTCCTCGGCGTCGTCTTCGGAATGGGCATTTGTGCGGTCGCCGCCTACTTCATCACGACGGGACCTCTTCCTTTCGTGGACAAGGTCGAGAAGGTGACGGCCGACGTGGACCCCGCCGAAGCCCTTGCCGGCAGCGTGGATCCCAACCAAAAGCTCAATCAGAGCCCCGATGAGATGACCGCTGCGGGTTCCGAAGGGCCCGTCGACACGATCGACGCCATCGTCAAGCGGGTCACCGCGGGAACGTCGGATGCCGAACCCGCCCGCGACGCGAGCGGCAAAGCGGTTGCTCCCGGACAGGTAAAGACCGCCTCCCTCTGGGTGCAGGCCGGCGCCTTCAAGTCGCAGGACCGAGCCCAGAACGTGCAGGCGCAACTCGCCATGCTCGGCATCCAAGCCGATCTTTCGCGCGCGGGCAACGTCTGGCGCGTGCGCGTCGGTCCCTTCGACACGCACGAACAAGCCCGTGAAATCCAGGAACAAATTCGCAACGCCGACGACAGCATCGGCACGTCCATTGTTGAAAAATAAAAAAGTGAGGCCATCATGATTTCTCGCCGCGACCTGCTCCTTGCGACCGCCGCTTCGAGCCTGTCCTTCCCCTCCTTCGCCGCCGGCAAGACCTACACCGCCGGTAAGGAATATCTCGTGCTCGAGCCGGCTCTCCCGACGGATTCGAAGAAGATCGAAGTGGTGAAGTTCTTCGCCTACACGTGCTCGCACTGCCTGGCCTTTGAACCGGTCTTCCATGAGTGGGAAAAACATCTTCCCGAAGACGTGGTCGTGCGCGTCTGCCCGGTTGCCTGGAACGAAAAGTTCCTCCCCTTCACGCAGGTTTATTTCGCTCTCGAAGCCATGGGGCTCCTCGGGAAACTCCATCAGCCCTTCTTCGAAAGCGTGATCTACCAGACACACGTCTACGACTTCGAGAACCCCTTCGCCGACATTACGGCCTTCATGGTCGAACAGGGCGTCGACGCCAAGCAGTGGGAACGCACCATGCGCTCCTTCGGCGTTCAAAACAAGGCCCGCATCGCCACGCAGCTCTGGCAGGCCTACCGCATCGACTCCACGCCGATGATGGGCGTGGCGGGCCGCTTCACGACCGGCCCGCATCTCGTCGGCACGCGCAACGCCACCCCCGACTGCCTCAACTATCTCATTGAAGAGGCCCGTCGTCTGCGCGGCTGATCGGAAGCGCTTCATTCAACCGGGGGAGCACGTCGAAAACGAAGCTCCCCTCTTTTTTACGCAGGATCATCATGCTGAACGTTTTCCTCACGGGCGCCACCGGCGGCATAGGCGCGGCACTCGCCCACGAATTCGCCGCCCGGGGGGCCACACTCGGACTGGTCGGCCGCAACGCACAAAAACTTCAGGAACTCGTCGAATCCCTCCCCGGCGATCCCGCGCGCTATCACCCGATCGTGGCGGACATTACGGATCGGGACGACATGATCCGGGCCGCCCGAGTCTTTGAGCGTCTTTCGGGAGGCACCACGATTGTCATCGCCTGCGCGGGGATCTCGCACGGCGTGAAGACGGAGTTCTACGAAGATCTCGAGGTTCTCGAGAACGTATACCGAATCAACGTCTTCGCCATGGCCAACACTTTCCACCCCTTCATCGCGCCGATGAAGGCTCGGGGAGAAGGTCAGCTCGTCGGCATCGGCTCCGTCGCGGGCATTCGGGGGCTTCCGGGCTCCGAAGCGTACTGCGCGAGCAAATCCGCGGTCATCACGTACTGCGAAAGCCTTCGCGTGGAATTGAAGAAGGTGGGGCTCCTCGTTCAGACGATCTGTCCGGGTTTCGTGCGCACGCCTCTCGTCGCGCAGAATCCCTACAAAATGCCCTTCCTGATGGAACCCGAGGACTTCGCCAAGGTCTGCGTCGAAACCATCCTCGCGCGCAAAACCTACGCGGTCATTCCGTGGCAGATGGGGGTGCTCGCCAAGATTCTTCGGCTTCTGCCAAACTGGCTTTTCGACCGCATTCTCGCCAAGCGCAAGCAAAAGCCGCGTCTTCAGAAAAAGCCCGAAGAATGATCGCGCAGGACGGCGAGCAGTTCATCCGTCCAGTTTTCCGCTCTCTCGGCCGCACCGTGCAGCGCCGCGCGCAGCGCATCGGCGTTGCGCGGCGGCCTCTTTGCAAGACACAGAATCTCCGCATCCGTAAGAAGCCTCTCCAGCGCACGCCCTTCCCTCTGAGCCGCGTCTTCGCGCCACTTTCTCAAAGCCTGCGCGCGCTTTTTCTCCCCTTCCGTCAGAGGACGGGTCAACGCACGCTTTCCCGTCGGCTCGATTTTTCGGGAGCGTAGCCTCCGTTTACCCGTCAGGACGTCCCGATAGCCGTCGTTCTCCCTGACTTCCAAAACCGACTCGCACTCCGACAGGCCCGCGTCCCGCATCCACAGAAGTCCCTCCAGAATGAGCAGACGTACGACGTGCTGCCAGTGCTGTGCCGACCGATCTGGGTTTCGCTCGCGCAACAAGGCGATGTAGTAGTCCCTCGGATAGGCCCGTCCGGACTTTTCGTTTTCTTCCTTCACGCAGTTCCAAAAACGAAGCGCGTCCTCCGTCACGTCCCTTGTTTCCTCTGGATGCCGACAGTTGACGCACTGCCCACAGGGCGGACGTTCTTCGCCGAAGAGCCTCAGCTGCGTCTGCACGAGGCAGTTGCCGGTTTCGCACAGCCCGGTCATGGCCTTGGCGCGACGCTCCCTTTCGGCCCGTTCCGCGGGGCCCGCCTCGAGCGCCGTCTCTTCGGCTTCGAGAATCGAGTGAAGCATCCTTCGCTTGGCCGCGTTCACAATAAGAAGAGCGTCCGCGGGGTTGCCGTCACGCCCGGCGCGCCCCGTCTCCTGAAAGTAGGCCTCCACGGAGGTCGGCATGCCGATATGGACGACAAAGCGGATGTCGGGCTTGTCGATCCCCATGCCGAAGGCGTTGGTCGCCACCATGATCACGCCCTCCCCGTTCAGAAAAGCCGAGGCGCTTCGTTCCCGCTCGAGCATGTCCACCTGACTGTGGTAGCGGTAGGCGGAAAGCCCCCGTCCGCGCAGGAAGGCCGTCACCTCTTCGCACTGCCTGCGGGTCTGGCAGTACACCACTCCGCTGTCTGCGCGGTGTCGGGAAGCCAGAAAAGAAAAGAGCGCCTCCTCCTCATCCGCACGATCCTGGATGTCATAGCGCAGGTTCGGACGATAAAACGTCGTCCGAATGACGGGACCGCGCAGATGCAGCACCCGGATCATGTCCTCCTGCGCTTCGCAACTCGCCGTGGCGGTAAGCGCAATGAGCGGCACGTCGGGACGTCGGCTGCGAAGTTCCCCGAGCTTTCCGTAGTCGGGGCGGAACTGATGTCCCCAGAGCGACACGCAGTGCGCCTCATCCACGGCGATGAGGGACGTTCGCGGCGGCAGTCCCGTCCGAAGGACACGTTCGGGCGTCAGGTAGAGAAGATCGAGTTCGTCCGCATCGATTTGTCCGCGGATCTCCCACATCTCGTCCGAGGAGGTTTGCGCATGAAGACAGGCCGCGTGCACGCCGCGCGCCTGCAGGGCGCGCACCTGATCCTGCATCAGAGCGACGAGGGGACTGATCACGACCGTCAGGCCGTCACGCAAAAGGGCGGGCACTTGATAGCAGAGACTCTTTCCGCCTCCGGTCGCCGCCAGAACCATGACGTCGCGCCCCGCAAGCAATTCGTCGATGGCCCGGCGCTGGTACGGCCGGAAGGAACGGTGGCCGAATACCTGCAGCAAAACTTCTTCGGGCGTGCGGAATCGTTGCATGAGTGGAACGTGAGACAGGGAACGGAAAGTTTCCATTGTACAGATCTCGCCGCCCGAACCGTTGAGGCACCCAACGGAAAAGGCGCCGTTCTCCGCAGAGAAGCGCCGCCTGAATTTCCTCGAAAACTTTTAGATTTTTTCGAAGTGACCGATCACATCAATTCATCGGTTCATGGAGTCGTTCGGCCCGTTTGCACGCGGCGATCGTAAAGAGCGCATCCGTTGAAGAATTCAGCGCCGTTTCACAGGAGTCCTGCAGCACGCCGATGATGAAGCCCACCGCCACGACCTGCATCGCGACCGATTGATCAATGCCGAAAAGACCGGCCGCAAGCGGAATCAGCATAAGAGAGCCGCCCGGGACACCCGAGGCGCCCGCCGCACAGATCGACGCAACAAAAGAGAGGAAGATCGCCGTCGGAATGTCCACGGGAACGCCTAGCGAGAAGGCCGCCGAAAGCGTCAACACGGTGATCGTGATGGCGGCACCGCCCATGTTGACCGTGGCGCCGACCGGAATCGAAACCGCGTAGGTTGATTCGGGAAGGTTCAGTCGCCGGCAAATTTCCAGATTGACGGGAATGTTCGCGGCGGACGAACGCGTGAAGAAAGCGGGGATGCCCGATTCTCGAAGGGTCATGAGCGTGACGGGGTAGGGATTTTCACGCGTGCAGAACCAAACGAGCAGGGGATTGACGACGAGCGCCACGAAGAACATCGTGCCGAGCAGAACGGCAAGCAGCTGCGCATAGCCCGCCAACACAGAAATGCCGGAAGTGGCGAGCGTATTGGCGACGAGCCCGAAAATGCCGACGGGAGCGAACCGGATCACGAGTCGAACAATGAATTCCACGCCCTTCGTGACGTCCGTGAGCACTTCGCGCGTCGACTCGGTGCCCCGGCGCAACACGACACCCATGGCGATGGCCCAGGCGAGAATACCGATGTAGTTCCCGTTGGAGACGGCGTGAACGGGGTTGTCGACCACGTTGAGAATCAGATTGCCCAGAACCTCGCCGATGCCGCCCGGTGCGGACACGTTGTTTTCATTGACGACGAGTTCGATGGTGGTCGGCCACGCGAAGCTTGCGACCACGGCGAAGGCGGCGGCAAGGAAGGTGCTCGCCGCGTAGAGCGAGAGAATGGGTTTGATGTGTAGCGCGCCGCCCGCCTGCTGATTCGCGATGGAGCTCATCACCAACACGAAGACGAGCACGGGGGCGACCCCCTTCAGGGCCGTCACGAAGATGGTGCCCAGAAAACCGGCTTTTTGCGCCGCTTCGGGCGCCGCCAGACCGAGACCGATGCCCAGTACCAGGCCGACAAGAATTTGCTTGACCAGCGATGCCTGCAGAAACGGCATCGCAAACTTGAAAACACCTTTCATTTTTTGTCTCCACTGAGGGAATGGCTGTAATTCGGGTGGTGAGCCCGGAGGGTTTTTGGACTACCTTAGCAAAGAAAAACGGAAAGGCTTTCGCGCATAAGCCATTTCTTGCAAACGAGCGTCCTGTCTTTGTGTTTCGACAAAACGGATACGCTCATTGTCTCGGATCCCGCCGTAAGGCTTTTTGCTTCTTAAATCGTTATGATTGATCCACCTTGCTCTCAATTGTCGTATGTCCCGCCGCCCCGCCCTGTTTTTTGTTCTTCTGTGCGTCTTCCTTGATGCACTCTGCATCGGATTGATCATTCCGGTGCTGCCGCGCCTTTTGGGCGTGCTCACGGTGAGCCGTGAGGAACAGGCCTTTTGGTACGGCGCGGTGATGGTGGGCTACGGTCTGACGCAGTTTCTCTGCGCACCGATTCTCGGAGCTCTCTCGGACCGTTTCGGGCGGCGTCCGCTTCTTCTTTCGGGCATCCTCGGGCTCGGCGTCATGTCGCTCGTGCCGGCGCTGACGACGTCCCCCGCGGCCATTCTGATTTCCCGCATTCTCGGAGGCGCCCTGAGCGCAAACGTCGTGGTGGCGCAGGCCTACATCGCCGACATCACCCCCGTGTCGGAGAGAGCCAAATCCTTCGGACGCATCGGCGCCGTCTTCGGTCTCGCCTACATCCTGGGCCCCGCGTTGGGGGGCGTTCTCGGCGATCTCTCGGAACGTCTTCCCTTCTTCACGGCGTTTGCCGTCTGCGCGGGCAACTTCCTCTATGGTCTTCTCCTCGTTCCGGAGAGCCTTCCCATAGAACGCCGCAAGACGGCGGTTCATGCGGCCAGCCCGCTTCCCGCCCTCAAGCGGCTTCTCTCGCACGCGGGCGTTCCCAATCTTCTCGGGATTCTCTTTCTCGTTCTCTTGAGCCAGAGCATAGTGCAGGTCACCTGGTCGCTCTACGCGGAATTCCGCTACGCGTGGTCCCCCATGGAGATCGGGCTCTCGATCTTTGCGCTCGGCGCCGCCATCACGATCACGCAGGCCCTTCTTCTGCCCGGACTGCTTCGGCATTTCTCGCCCACTCTCGTCGTTCGCCTCGGCGTCCTCATCGGTCTCGCCTCGCTCCTTTGCGTCGCGCTCACGAAAAATCCCCTTTGCGGCACCGCCTTCCTGTGTCTTTCCGCCGTCGTCGGCGTGGCGGGGCCCGTCCTGCAGGCGAGCGTGAGCAAGATCGCCAAAGCCGACGATCAGGGCGCCACGATGGGCGGCCTCAACAGCCTCAACAGCTTTGCGCGCGGCATCAGCCCCCTCTTCGGAACGCCCCTTCTTCTCTATACGGCCGGACACGACCCCGCGAGCCTTGCGGCGGGGCTTCCCTATTTTCTCGCCGCCGCCCTGCTTCTCCTCGCCCTGGCGCTCTCTCTTCATCTGGCTCTCGCCATCCTCACAAGCCGGGACGACGTGCCGATCGAGCCTCCGAACCTGTGATCCGGTCCGACGACAAACGAAAAACCCGCCCGGAAAACCTTTCGGCTCCGCAGGCGGGTTTTCGTTGTGCGCCGAGCGTCCTCAGATGTCTTCGCTCACCATGTCGATGGCACCGCACGGGCATTCCTGCGCACAGATGCCGCAGCCCTTGCAGTAGTCGTAGTTGATGGCGAACTTTTTGCCGGGACCGAGTTTGATCACCGCATTGTCGGGACAGACCCCGTAGCAGTTGTCGCACTCAAAGCAGTTGCCGCAGGACATGCAGCGGCGCGCCTCAAAAAGGGCGTTCTCTTCGGAGAGCCCCTGCAGAACCTCGTCGAACGTGGTCTGACGGCGGATCATGTCGAGGTGCGGACGGATCTGCTTGGGCGCGTCGGCGTAGTACCACGTGTTGAGACGGGCGAACGTGGCGGGGGCGGCGGGCTTTTCTTCCACCGGAGCTTCCCCCCGCAGCCAGGCGTCCATGGCGCGGGCGGCGCGTTTGCCGTGACCGATCGCGACCGTGACGTTGCGCTCACCCGGAACCATGTCGCCGCCCGCGAAAACGCCGGGCCGGCTCGTCATCATGTGCGCGTCCACCACGACTTCACCGCGGTCCATCTTCAGACCGTCCATCCCTTCGAGGAAGGAGAGATTGGTTTCCTGTCCGAGGGCGAGCACCACGCTGTCGGCGGCAATCGTTTCGTATTCGCCCGTGGGCTGGGGATAGCCGTTTTCGTCCAGGCGCATCTTTTCGATGCGGATTTCCCCGGCGTCGGCCCCGGCAATGGTCGAGAGCCACTTCATCGACACGCCTTCTTCGAGCGCCTCCTCGATTTCAAACTCGTGCGCCGGCGCCTTGTCGCGCGTGCGACGGTACACCATGATGGGTTCCGCCCCCATGCGGCGCACGGAACGAGCCACGTCGACGGCCGTGTTGCCGCCGCCGTAGACGACCACGCGGCGTCCGAGCATGGCGGGTTCCTCCCCTTCCATGCTCCGCAGAACCGATACGGCATCCAACACGTGCGCGGCGTCCCCCGTCGGGATGTAGGCGCGTCGGGCGAGACTCGCGCCGACCCCGAGGAAAACGGCGTCGTAGCGGCCCTTTTCCATCTCTTCGGCGAGGTTCTTCACTTCGCGGCCCGTTTCGATCTCCACGCCGAGCGCTTCGATGCGAGCGATTTCACGGTCGAGGATTTCGCGCGGCAGGCGGTACTTCGGAATGCCGTAGCGCATCATGCCGCCCGCCTGTTCGGACGACTCCACGACGTGCACGTCGTGCCCCATGCGGGCGAGGTGGTACGCCGCGGAAAGGCCCGCCGGACCCGAACCAACGACGAGGACGCGCTTGCCGGTCTTCTTCGCGGGCTTTTCAAAGGCCCACCCCTTTTCCAACGCACGGTCGCCCAGGAAGCGTTCGACCGCGTTGATGCCGACGCTCTCGTCGAGTTCTCCGCGGTTGCAGGCGGATTCACAGGTGTGGTAACAGACGCGGCCCATGCAGGCGGGGAAGGGATTGTCTTCCGTGATCTTTTCCCAGGCGCCGCGGTAGTCGCCGCTTTCGGCGTGAAAGAGCCACGCCTGGCACTGTTCCCCCGCGGGGCACTTGGCGTTGCAGGGCGGCAGACGGTTCACGTAGACGGGCTTGACCGTACGCCACGATCCGGTGCGGTTCGCCAGGGACGAACCGACGTCCAAAGTAATAGCAAAAGGTTTGGTCACGATGTCACTTCCCTTTAGATCTTGTGCGAACGTTCGTCGGCCTGAATGGCGACGGGGATCATTTCCTCGTCCTCTTCGGCCAGAAGTCCGAATTTTTCGATGTTCCGGTCGGCCATGGCCTGGATGCGGGCGAGCACCTCGGGATCGGCCTTCTTGCCGAAAAGATGCGCAAAGCGCTTCTGGAGCTTCAGGTAGCTCTCCACGGGTTCCTGACGGCGAATGTGACTGACGTGCGTCACCTCTCCGTACTCGGCCTCGAAGACGGGGAAAAGTCCCGTCTGCTGCGCAAGGCGCGCGAGATGGATCGTCTGTCCGGAGGCGGCGCCCCAGCCGAGCGGGCAGGGAACCAAAATGTGAATGTATCGGGCTCCGTGCATCGACATGGCCTTCGTGACCTTGCGCTCGAGATCGCGCAGGTCCGCCACCGTCGCGGTGGCGACGTACGGGATGCCGTGGGCCATCGCGATCAGGGGAACGTCCTTGCCCTGTCCCCACTGATTGCCGGGCTCGTCGCCGGCGATCTGCGTCGTGGCGGTGCGGGCGGCGGGCGGCGTCGCAGACGAACGCTGAACGCCCGTATTCATGTAGGCCTCGTTGTCGTAGCAGATGTAGAGCACATCGTCGTTGCGCTCGAACATGCCCGAAAGGCACCCGAAACCGATGTCGGTCGTGCCGCCGTCACCGCCCATGGCGATGACGCGCGTGGCCTCGGCCTCCTTGCCCGCGCGGCGGGCGCGCATGCGGAAGGCCGCCGCCATCCCGGTCGCGACCGCGGCAGTATTGCCGAAAAGCGAGTGGAACCAGGGAAGTCGCCAGCTCGTTTCGGGATAGGGCGTCGAAAAGACTTCAAGACAGCCCGTCGCGTTGCAGGCCGCAACATTGCCGCCCGTGGCGCGCACGGCAGCGTCCACGGCGTAGCGGGCGCCGAGCGCCTCGCCGCATCCCTGACAGGCACGGTGCCCGGAAGTGAGCGAATTGTTTCGGTCCATCATCGCCTGTCCCGAACGTTCCTCGGGCGACAACAGACGGTTGCCGACGGTGTAGGTGCCCGTCTGATAGAAATGAATCAGATTTTCCGACATTCTCAAATCTCCTCGCCGCGAGCGAGTTTGCGGTCATTCACGTCCCGATTGAGCGCCTCGGGCAGAGGGCCGGTGTGCCGAGCTTTCGCTTCGCGCTCGAGTTGACGCTCCACGAGTTCGACGTCGAGATCCAGGAAATAAGTTTCGGTCGGCAGACTGCCGCTCACGGCTTCCGCAAAGACCTTGTGCAGGGAAGCCTTCGTCACGGCCCGGCCGCCGAGCCCCGCGATGACGGAGTGCTGCGTGACATCGAGGCCGCGAAGGGCCCGCATGACGTCGAGTTCCAGAGCACCGCCGCAGCCCGCGCTCACCATGCGTTCGATCACGACGACCGCACGAACGTTCGCAAGCGCCTTTCTCACCGCCTCAAACGGGAAGGGGCGATAGCACTTCAGGCCCACGACGCCGATCTTGACGCCCTGTTCACGCATTTCGTCGACCGTGTCCTTGATCGTCCCGAGGAGCGACCCCATGGCGAACACCGCCACTTCGGCGTCGTCCATGCGATAGCTCGAGACCAGCCCGCCCGACTCGCGCCCGAAGCGCTCGCGAAATTCCTTGGCGACGCGCTCGACCGTGCCGACCGCCTCGCACATCTTGCGGTGGGCAAGATAGCGAACCTCGGTGAAGGCCTCGGGACCGACCATCGCGCCGATCGAGTAAGGATTGGCGGGATCGAGCTGCTGACGCGGTTCGTAGGGCGGCAGGAACGCGTCCACCTCCGCCTGTTCGGGAATGTCCATCCGTTCGAAGGCGTGCGTCAGAACGAAGCCGTCCATGCAGACCATCACGGGCAGGGAGAGTTCCTCGGCGATGCGGAAGGCTTGGATATGCAGGTCCACGGCCTCCTGATTGGTTTCCGCAAAGAGTTGCAGCCACCCGCTGTCGCGTTGACTCATCGAGTCGGAGTGATCGTTCCAGATGTTGATGGGCGCACCGATGGCGCGGTTGGCGACCGTCATGACGATCGGCAAACCGAGACCGCCCGCGTTGTATACGGCCTCGACCATAAAGAGAAGCCCCTGGCTCGCCGTTGCCGTGTAAGCGCGTCCGCCCGCGACGGAGGCGCCGATTGCGACCGACATCGCCGCAAATTCACTTTCGACGTTGATGTACTCGCAATTCTGCAGAACACCCTTGCGGCAGAGAAGCCCCAGATTTTCCACGATGTGCGTCTGCGGCGAAATCGGATAGGCGCAGACGACGTCCGGACGACACAATGCCACGGCCTGTGCGACGCCCTGGCTGCCCTCAAGCTGTTTAAGCATGCTCTCCTCCCAATTGACGGATGATCGATTCGTAGGCAAGTGCGGCCACTTCCGCATTGGCCTGCGCCACTCGGCCGGAGAACTTTTCGTTGTAAGCCGCCTGCACGCTTTCGAGCTTCATCATGCCGGTCATGGCGGCGAAGCCCGCCAACATCCCGGCGCCGGGCAGGGGACGACCGATCTTTTCAAGCGCATAGCGCGTGGCGGGGACGGTGAGGACGTGCCCCGCGGGAAGGCGGCCGGCGAGATCCTCAAGACCGAGCGCCTCCACGGATTGGGAGGAATTGATGAGAACGTAGCCTTCGGCTTTAAGTCCGCCGAACACATCCACGCTGTCGAGCAGCGTGCGGTCCTGAATCAGAACGACGTCGGGTTCGAGCACCGGTTCCCGCAGTCGGATTTCCTGAGACGAGAGGCGGGCAAAAGCCACCACGGGCGCTCCGGTTCGTTCCGATCCGAAGCTCGGAAACGCCTGCGCCATGTGGCCCTCCATGAAGCCCGCGAGAGCAAGCATTTCCGCCGCAGTGACCACTCCCTGGCCCCCGCGACCGTGAATTCGAATTTGAAACACTGCGATCTCCTTAGAGTCAATGAAAAACCGTCGTCCTCCCCTTCGTGGAGCACGGGGAAGGAGTCGGGTCCTGTTCTTATGGAAAAGTATGCAAACTCTATCAAGTATCTCGAAAATTTGCCCTCGTGTCTCTCACCTTTTCCAAGTAGACTGTTAGGCCTATCCCTCCCTCTTTCGGAGCATCCCATGCGTCGTCTTTTTCCGCTCGCACTTGCCCTCGCCCTCGGCGGCTGTAGCCTTCTGCCGATGAAATCGGATCCGTTCGACGCAAGCGTCGCCGTCTACAGCTGGCAGCTCGAAGGAAAAATGACCTTCCGCTGCGACTATGACGATAAGGGCTTCTTCTGGCGCTTCGTCTCGCAGAGCGGAACGCTTGCGAACGAGCATCGCGAAACCGTCGCCACGCTTTCGGGGAACCTCACGCTCACTCACCGGGACGGCTCCTCCGTCGCCGCGCACGTAGAGAAGAGTCTCTCCGCAGCCACGGGCCGCAACGCAGGCGACGTACGCTACCTTGTGGACCGAAGCGCCGCCTCGGGCGCTCTGCGAGGCGTACGCTACCTCACCCGAATCCGTACGACGGGCGGCATGCCTCTGACGTCCTGTTCGGCGTCGCAGCGGGACACCACGCTTCGCGTTCCCTTCTCGGCGCGGTTCATCGTCTACCGCTGATCTCTCTTCGACCGTACGTTCGGAGTGGACTCGTCAAATTTGGTAAAATTAATGGTCTTACTTTACCGTTGGAGAGATCGGAATGGTTCCTACCACTGTTGGCGGTTATCTGCAAAGCCTGCCCAACGAGCGCCGAGTCGCCATGGCCCGCGTCTGCAGCATGATCCGTCGTTCCGCCCGCGGCGTGCGTGAAAGCATGCGTTTCGGCATCGCTTTTTACGAGCTCGACGGCGCGCCCATCTTCGCCGTCGAATCCCTGGAAAAGTCGCTTCGCCTCTACGCCGCGGAACGCTCCGTCATCGAAGAACTCAAGGACAAGTTCAAGACGATCAATACGGAGCGTTGCTGCGCCGAATTCACCGACCTCAACTGCATGCCGCTCGACGTGGTGGAAAAGATCGTGCGTCTCTCGCTGGCGGTCCGCCGCAAAAACCCGCAGGGACACATCCCCACGCAGGAAGAGCTCGTCGAGATGTGGGGCATCAAGGAGGAAACCCTGGCCGTAGCGCCTCCCATCGTGCGCATCAACCGCGGCACGGAAAGTCAGGACGACCCGAAGGAAAGCTGACGTTTTCGCATTTTGAATCCGAGCGGCGCGTTTCCACGCGCCGCTCTTTTTTTGCTTCAGTTCCGCGGCTCGGGAAATTCGGCGTTCAGCCACCGGATCATTTCCCTGCCCACGTCGCCGGGACATTCGGTCATAGGCCAGTGGAGACACTGAACCGACGTGGCGCTGCCGCGCGGCAGACGATGCGCCCACGCGGCAAGGCGGTCGGGATCGGTAAAGCTGCCCGCCGACGAGGTGACGACCAGAACGGGCAGCTGCAGTCCGGAAAGATCGGGACTCGGCCGCCCCGTTTCCAAGAGATCCCGCGCGTAGTAAGCGAGGTGGATGTGGCCAAGATCCTTGGTCGGCGCGGAAAATTCACGAATGAAGGCTTCGAGCGCGACGCCGCCCTTGGCGAGCATCCCGCGGGCCACTTCGTCGTGCCGGCGAAGACTGTAGTGCGGCAGCTTCCTGCGTAACCCGACGGCGTTCGCGATGCGTCCGCAGATCTCCAGGAAGCGCACGAGCGGACGACGTTTCTTGAAATCCTCCGCCTTTTCCGTAAGCGCCTCGGTCACAAGAGGATCCAGAAGAATCGCCCCCTCAAAGCGTTCGGGATGTTGAGCGAGCGCATACATGGCGATGTGCCCCCCGAGACTGTGACCCACCAATACGCAGCGGTCAACCCCGGCCGCATCCATGACGGCGAGCACGTCCTCGACGTGACGCTCAATGACGGGCGGCCGGGCGGTGACGCTCGCGCCGTGTCCGCGCAGATCGTAGCGGATGAGGCGCCAGTCGGCGCCGATCGGAGTCGTCTCCACGAATTCTTCCCATCGACTGGCGTTGGACGCCACGCCATGCAGAAAGAAAAGCGTGCCGCGCGGCGCTCCGGGCGGATTTTTCACCGCAGCGCAGAGTTTCACGCCCTTGCCCTCGACGACGAACCTTTTCTCTCCGGGTACGAGTTCAAACGCCAATTCATCACGGTAGGCTTCCATTTTCACGACACCTCTTTTCGGCCGTTTGCGGCGCGAAGTTTTCGATACAGAGTTCTTTCGCTGATTCCAACGAAGCGTGCGAGTTCCGCTCGGGAGCCTCGCCATCCTGCGGCGAGTGCCGCAAGGTCCGGCGTTTCGCCTGGCTTCTTTTCGCCGCAGGTTTCGGTAATGTACCGCAGGGACCTCTCCAAATCCTCTCGACCGACGACGGGGCCGCTCGCGGCGAAGGCAGCCGTTTGCAGCACCGCTTCGAGTTCGGGAAGATTTCCCGGCCAAGGATGCGAGAGCAACGCAAGGGAGGCCTCCTCCGACATCGTCTTTCCGCACCGCTCCGAAAGAAAGCGCGAAGCGATGAACGGAACGTCCTCGAGTCTCTCGCGAAGCGGAGGGATGCGGATGACGTAGGGCGCAAGCGCATAGAGGAAGGACTTCGGAAAGGCGCGCGACGCGTCGAAGCGTTCGCAGGAAAAAACGATTCGCAGGCGGGAGAAATGAATCTGCGACGCACCGCGGGCCCTATACGCACGCTGCACGGCGAGATCGAGAACCAATTCGTAGAGCGAAGGATCGAGACGATCGACTTCGGACAAAAAGAGCGTGCCGCCCGAGGCGGTGTCGAGAAGCCCCGGATTCGAGCCGTCGCCGAGCAACTCCCGTTCCAGATCGTCCGCCGTCAGGTGACGGCAGGAAAGCGAGACGAAGGGCCTGGCGGCGCGGCGTCCATTTTCGTGAAGCAGACGAGCGAAAAGCGCTTTGCCCGCTCCCTTCTCCCCCACGAACACGACGGGAGCGTCGTCGGAAGCGCGGGCCGCGATTTTCTCGAGCACGCCGGCAAGACGGCGGGACTGAGCCACCGCTTCGTCCCCGGTGCGCATGCCGCGGCCGCGCGATTCCGAAACGCGCTCCATGAAGAGACGCACCCTGCCGTCCGCGCCGCGTACGGGCGAGAGCTCCGTTTCCACGTACCGAACCCCCATGGGGCCCGGAATTTTGTGGTGACAAACCGCGGAGTCCCTGAGGCCCGCCTCAAAAAGGGGACAGCCTCGTCCCGAAGCGTCACAAGGCTGTGCGTCGTGAAAAATCAGTTCGTGGCAGCGTCTGCCCTCCACCGTCGAATAGCCGTACCGCTCCCGAAAGGCTCGGTTGGCATAGGCCACGGTGCGGTCCTCCCGCACGAGAAGCCGGGTGTCGGGCAAGGCATCCAAGAGGGACTTCCATTCGCTTTCTACCACTTCATCATCCTCTGCCATAAAAACTGACAACCTGTCATATTCTGGCAGTCTAGCTCTTTCTTCTTGTGAAAACGGGACGATCCGAGCAAAAAACGACCTCCTTTTCGCGCCCTTCGCCCGCGGCTCCCTTACCATACTCTCGATTTTGGACTGAAAAAGCGGTTTTCACATGGAACAAAAGCACAAAGAGACGAAAGTGACGCTGGAACTTGCGCTGGTCATCGGTTGCAAGCTTCTCTTCATCTTCTGTCTTTGGTACTTCTTCTTCAGTCCCGAACACCGTACGGAGGTGACGCCCGAGGTCGTAAGCGACGCGTTTTTCTCCGATACGCAGACGACCTCCGTCTCCCCATAACAACCCTCACCTTCATCGGAGTCCTCAATGATCCCCTCTGATCTTGTTGACCTGTCACGCCTGCAGTTCGCGCTGACGGCGATGTACCACTTCCTCTTCGTGCCCCTCACGCTGGGGCTCTCCTTCATGCTCGTCGTAATGGAAGTGACCTACGTCGTGACGGACAAGGAAATGTACAAGGACATGACCCGCTTCTGGGGCAAGCTCTTTGGCATCAACTTCGCCCTCGGCGTCGCCACGGGCATCACCATGGAATTCCAGTTCGGGACGAACTGGGCGTATTACTCCCACTACGTCGGCGACATTTTCGGCGCCCCGCTCGCCATTGAAGGCCTCATGGCCTTCTTCCTGGAATCGACCTTCATCGGCCTCTTCTTCTTCGGCTGGGACCGCCTCTCCAAGGGCAAGCACCTCCTGGCCACCTGCCTGATGGCGCTCGGATCGAACCTCTCGGCCCTCTGGATTCTCGTCGCCAACGCCTGGATGATGGCGCCCGTCGGCTCGGAATTCAATTTCGAAACCATGCGAATGGAAATGACGAACTTCTGGGCCGTCGTCACGAGCGAATGGGCGCAGGCCAAGTTCGCCCACACGATCGCCGGCGGCTACATGACGGGCGCGATGTTCGTCATGGCGCTCTCCGCCTACTACATGTTGCGCCGTCAGGACGTCTCCTTTGCCAAGTCGAGCTTCCGCCTCGCCGCCGTCTTCGGCACGGTGGCCGCGCTCCTCACCATTCACATGGGTGACGAATCGGGCTACCTCGTGACGCGCGATCAACCCACCAAGATCGCCGCCATGGAAGCCGTCTGGGACACGCACGAAGCACCCGCCCCGATGACGCTCTTCGCTCTTCCCGACGAAGAGGCCCGCACGAACCACGCGCAGATCGACTTCCCCTGGGTGATGGGGCTCATCGGCACGCGTTCGCTCTCGACGGAAATCCCCGGCATCAATCAGTTGGAAGCGCAGGCACGCGAGCGCATTGAAAACGGCGTCAAGGCCGTGACGACGCTCGAAGCCCTGCGCAAGGATCCCAAGAACGCCGAACTGCGCGAAGCCTTCACCGCCGTGAAGGACGACCTCGGCTACGGTCTCCTTTTGAAGCGCTACACGGAAGACGTGTCCGCGGCCACGCCGGAAATGATCGCCAAGGCCGCCGCCGACACGATTCCGGGCGTCGCACCGATGTTCTGGTCCTTCCGTTTGATGGTGGGCTGTGGCCTCGCTATGGCGCTCGTCTTCATTCTGGGCGCCGTATACTCGGTCAAGAACGTCATCACGGAAAAGCGTTCGCTTCTCAAGCTCACGCTCCTTGCGCTGCCGCTTCCGTGGCTTGCCTGCGAAGCGGGCTGGTTCGTCGCCGAATATGGCCGTCAGCCCTGGACGATCTACAACATTCTGCCGACGCACCTTTCCGTTTCGTCGCTCTCCGCGGGCGAAGTGCTCGGCTCCGTCATCGGGTTCGTCGTGCTTTACTCCGCACTGCTCGTCGTCGAAATGTGGCTGATGATCCGTCTCGGCCGCAAGGGACCGAGTTCTCTCGGCACGGGCCGCTATCACTTTGAACAGCACTAAGTTGCCGATGGAGTCCAAAAAATGATCGATTATGAAATCCTGAAACTTCTCTGGTGGGTCTTCATCGGAGTGTTGCTCGTCGGCTTTGCCGTCATGGACGGCCAGGACATGGGCGTTGGCACCCTCCTGCCCTTCCTCTCCAAGGAAGACGGTGAACGCCGCATCATGATCAACAGCGTCGCCCCGCACTGGGACGGCAATCAGGTGTGGCTGCTCACGGGCGGTGGCGCCATGTTCGCCGCGTGGCCGCTCATGTACGCGACGGCCTTCTCAGGCTTCTACTGGGCGATGCTGATCGTGCTCTTCGTGCTGATCTTCCGTCCGGTAGCCTTCGACTACCGCAGCAAGGTGCCCTCGACGAAGTGGCGCACGAACTGGGACTGGCTCCTCTTTCTGGGGTCCGCCGTCCCGCCGATCATCTTCGGCGTCGCCTTCGGCAATCTCCTGCAGGGCGTTCCCTTTGAAATCGACGCCACAATGCGCCCCGTCTACACGGGAAGCTTCTTCGGTCTTCTCAATCCCTTCGGTCTGCTCTGCGGCGTGCTCTCGCTCGCGATGATCGTCGCGCACGGCGCGAACTATCTGGTGCTTCGTACCGAAGGAACGCTTCAGGCGAAAGCCCGCAAGGTCGGTTCCGCGTCCGCGCTCCTCGCCTTTGCTCTCTTCCTCCTGGGCGGCGTTTGGGTCTATCTCGGCATCGACGGCTACGTCGCCGTTTCGGGTCTTGACCCGGCCGGTCCCGCCAACCCGCTTGCCAAGACGGTGGAAATCCGCGAAGGCGCCTGGTTCGCCAACTACGGCGCCTGCCCGGTTCTCTGGGCGCTTCCGGCGCTCGGCCTCCTCGGCACGCTCGCTTCGTCCCTCCTCATCCGCAAGGGTGCGGCGGGCAAGGCGATCATCGCTTCGGGCGTTGCGATGCTCGGCATCATCCTCACCCCGCTCGGCGCCATGTTCCCCTTCGTGATGCCCTCCTCGGTGATGCCCAACGCCGGCCTCACCCTTTGGGACTGCACGAGCTCGCAACTGACGCTTGAAGTCATGTTCTTCGTGACGCTCATCCTCCTGCCGCTCGTCCTCTGCTACACGGCGTGGGCGTACAAGGTCATGAGCGGAAAACTCACGGCCGAGTACATCGAAAAGAACACGCACTCGCTCTACTGACGTCATCACCGCGCAACGGGGTGCCTCCCCGTTGCGCCCAACGCACAAAAGGAATATCCATGGCTTACTTCTACTGGATTGCGGTTCTTGGCTTTGCCATCCTGCTCGCGGTGACGCTCGAGACGATCGCCGCTAAGAACGAGGAAGCGAAGTGACGGGGAAATCTCCGTCTTCGGAAAAGGGAGCGCGCCTTCTGCGCGCGCTCACCTTTACGACCGCGCTTCTTTTCGCCGCACTGATCGTGCTCTATCCACGCGCCATCGCGACCGACATGACGACCGTTCCGCACGGCTGGCTGGTCTTGCTTCTCCTCGGAATGAGTGCTGCATGGGTCTACGGCCTCGGGTTCGAGCCCGAACACCGTCTTCTTCGTCCCTTCTTTCATCCCGCAACGGCCTGGCTTCTCATGCTCGTCGGAGCCTGGCAGGTCTTTCTGGCATGAAAACCTTTTACGAACAAATCGGAGGCGAAGCCGGGGTGTCGGCCCTGGTCAACGCTTTTCTGAAGGCGCTCGAGAAGGAACGCTCGGCGCCGTTGCGCGCCTGTTATCGGGAGGATTTGTCCTATTACGCCTGCCGAATGACGGCGTTTCTCTCGGGCTGGCTAGGAGGCCCCATGCGCTATCCCGGGCGCTTCGGTCTTCCGATGATCGTGGAAAAGCATCGTGCTTTCCCCGTCAATCGGGAACTTGCCCGTCTCTGGCTCGAATGCATGCGCGATGCCCTTCACGAGACGGTGGCTGACGAGTCTCTGCGCCTTTCGCTCGAAGGCGCCTTCTGGCAGATGGCGGATCACCTGCAGCAGGCAGGCGTCACCAACGGCTCTCTTCGCGCTTGAGCCACTGAAAATCGATCTGTACGTTCGCTTTTTCGCCGTTGACCCACACGGTTTCGTCCTGAATCGTCACGGCAAAGCGCATGTTTCGCTCACAAAGCGTCGTGAGCTTCTCGACCTCTTCGTCCGACACGCTCAGCACGGCAAGCTTGTCGATCTTGGAAAAATCTCCCGAAACGCTCTGCCACCAGGGTCCCACCCGGTCTTCTCCGTAGGCAAGAACCGTCACGTGGTTGCTTCGTCCCGCCGCCCGGCGCACCTGACGCACGTCGGGGCAGCCGACCTCGATCCACCGCTCGATCGTTCCCGTGTCGTCGATCTCCCAGAGCGCAGGCTCCCCTTCGGTCGAGAGACCGCGGCCGAACTCCAGATGTTCGCCCGCCAATGAGGAAAAGGCGAGAATGCGCAGCATCAGGCGCTCCTCCGTCTCGGAGGGATGGCGCGCCACCGTCAGAACGTGGGTCGCGTAATACCCGCGATCAAGGTCCGAAATATCAAGCGTCGCCTTGTAAACCGTTGAACCGAGCGCCATGATGCTCTTCTTTCTCCTTCTTTACGCTAGTTTTTCTCAATCGGGCATCGGTTCGGCGTCCTGCAGACGCAGCCACCCCTTAAAGATGCGGTAGCCCACCCAGATGCCCGTGATGCCGAAGCCGAGCACTGCGACAAAGAACCCCACCCCGACAAGAAGAAGCGGCGTGGAGAGAAGCCACGTCAGCCCCACGAATAGGGCCGCATACCAAAAGGTTCGGATCTGCCAGGAAAAATGGCTCTCCAGATAGGTGTTGCGCGCATCCCCGCGAAACACATAATTTAGAATGACGGCCAGAATGGACGGCCAAGAAAAAAGAAACATCCCCACGATGGAAGCGGCAGTGAAGATGCCCGTGACGATGGTCACGGCATGAAGGCCATACACGATCTGCGCGATCAGTCTCGTACTTGATTTCGGCGGTTCCGTCCACATGGTGTCATCCTTTCCCGATGTGCGTGTCGCATGGATTATAGCGAAGTCCTCTTTTTCGTCTGCGTCGCCGTCCTGGCGCCCTTTGACCGCCTGAGCGCGGGCCTGGCGGCGGGACTCTGTGCACGCTTCTTCCCCGAGTCGGGCATTTTCTGCGCGGCACTCGCCCTTTTTCTGGGTTGGGCGACAGACTTCATCGCGCTTTGCCGCACGCCGAGACCTGAGATTTTTCAAACGGACGGCTCCCCCACGCATCTGCACACCGATACAATACGTTCATTGGCGAAACGGCATCCCCTGGGTACGGTTCTTTTTCTCTGCGCCTTCGGTTTTTCCCGCAGAGATACCTCGTCCGCCGGGGCTGCGCTTTCCGACGCGGCCCTGCGCATGACCTTTTTTGCTGGCGCCCTCCTGGGCACCCTTCTGGGTGCGTCGGCCGGCTATCTGGCCGGCGGCGCCCTGAAACCTTCGCCGGCGCAACCCGACCTCTTCGAGGCGGCGGGACTTTTGTGTCTGGTCAGCATGGCGGCGCTGACCGTCCGCCTCTTATGGGTCCGCCTGTCCCATCGTTGGAGTGAACATGAGAATCCTATTGGTCGAAGATGACGAAATGATCGGCGAAAGCGTTATGGCCGGTCTCGAGGGCGAAGACAACGCCGTCGATTGGGTGCGCGACGGCAATTCCGCCCTGCTCGCCCTCAACACCCACACGTACTCCATCATGATCCTGGACCTGGGATTGCCCGGGAAGGACGGTCTGCAGGTTCTGCGTCAGATGCGCGCCCGTCGCGATCCGACGCCGGTCCTCGTCACAACGGCCCGCGACACGGTGAACGACCGCATCATGGGGCTCGACAGCGGTGCCGACGACTATCTGATCAAACCCTACGACCTCGACGAACTCTCCGCGCGCATCCGCGCCCTCGTACGCCGTGCGGCGGGCCGAGCCGACCCCGTCATTGTCCGCGGTGACCTTCGCATTTCGCCCGCCACGCGCGAAGTGGTCTATCGGGGTGTTCCCGTCATTCTCTCCTCCAAGGAATACGCACTTCTGGCCGCTCTCGCCGAACGGCAAGGCGTCGTCTGGAGCCGTGCGCAACTCGAAGAGAAACTCTACAACTGGGACAACGGCGTGGGCTCCAACGCCATTGAAGTGCACATTCACCACCTGCGCAAGAAGCTCTCCGACAGCGCCATCAAGACCGTCCGCGGGGTCGGTTATCTTCTCGAAACCTAAAACGACATGCGCTCGATCCGCAGAAAACTCCTCATCACCCTCATGGGGGCGCTTCTGGCCGCCGGTTTCACCACCACGGCGGCCACCTTCTTTTCGGCGCAGGCCGAATTCAACGCGTTCCTCGACACCCATCTGAAGGAAACCGCGGAGTCCCTCGGCGAATCCGTGCGCAACTCTCTGCCGGTGCAGAACCCCACGCACCTCACCATCGTCGGGGACGCACAGTCCTATCAAATCGTCGTGCAGGTCTACGACTCCATGACGAACAGTCTCTGGCAACGGGAAGGCAAACCGCCCCTTCCCTTCCCGGAGGGACCGGGGTTCGGTTTGCAGAAACTCGACGGCAAGACCTGGCGCACCTACTCCGTGGGGGTCGGCCCCCTCATCATCACGGTGGGCCAGGACATGGCCGTACGAACGAGTCTTGCCGCCTCGTCGGCCTTCCGCGTACTGCAACCGCTCTGCCTGCTTCTTCCCTTCATCGCCATTGCGATCTGGTTCATCGTCGGAGAAGGTCTGGCGCCTCTGGAGAAAACCGCCCGTTCGGTCGCAAGACGCTCGCCCACGTCGCTCGCCCCCATTTCCACCAAGGGACTTCCTTCGGAACTTGAAGGACTCGTGAGCGCCGTGAACCATCTCCTCACGCGCCTCAAGGAAAGCCTCTCGGCGCAGCAGCGCTTCGCGTCGGATGCGGCCCACGAACTGCGCACGCCGCTCACCGCCCTGAAGCTGCAGGTGCAACTCGCTCAGCGCGCCAAGACCCCCGAACAACAGCAAAAATGCTTCGTCCGGCTCAACGAGGGCATCAACCGAGCCACACGGCTCGTGCAACAGCTCCTGACGCTTGCCCGACTCGATCCCGACGCGAGCGACAAGCCCACGAGCACCGTGCGTCTCGACGATCTCTGCCGAAGCGTCGCCGAGGACCTCACGCCCATCGCCGCGCAAAAGCACATCCGCATCGAGGCCATCACGTCGCGCGCCTCGGTCGAAGGAATGGAAGACGCCGTACGGCTTCTCATCACGAACCTTACGGACAACGCGATTCGATACACTCCGGAAGAGGGCCGCATCGAGATCCGCTGCCGCGGCATGGGAGAAAAAACCCTCCTCGAAATCGCCGACAACGGCCCGGGCATAGCGCCCGAAGAGCGCGAGCGCGTCTTCGACCGCTTCTACCGAGCGCTTGGCACGAAAACTTCGGGAACGGGGCTTGGTCTCGCCATCGTAAAGCGCATCGTCGACATTCACCGCGGCAAGATCACCATCGACGACGGACTCGACGGACGCGGGACGACCTTCCGTTTGGTTTTTCCCCGTCTGGGCATGAAACTCAACGACGGGCTCTGAGGCTTCTCCTTTCTGTTACAAATTTAACGCCCTGTGCACAACCCGTTGCGCGGGGCGTCAAACGGCGACGGACAAATCGATCTAAAGTTTCTTCCTATAGGGCGGCATCCTCGTTTAAGACCAACAAATGTGCCGCCATCCATTTTTTCCTTTGGGAGAAGCTAGCAATATGTCTTTCGCTCTGAAAACCACGGCCCTTGCCGCGGCCCTTTGCGCCGCGCTCGCCACGGCGCCCTTTACGGCCCCCACGGCCGAAGCGGCCTTGTTCGCTCAGGATGAAAAGCAGGCGACGCTGCCCGACTTCGTCAAACTCGTGGAGGAAAACGGTCCGGCCGTCGTCAACATTCAGATCATCCGCAACGCCCGCGTCGTGCAGACGCCGGGCATTCCCGGCATGGACGAACGGCACGCGGAAATTTTCCGTCGCTTCGGTTTTCCGCTCCCCTTCTTCCCGGGTGAACGCGAAATTCCCGAACAGCGCGGTACGGGTTCGGGCTTCATTCTCTCCGCCGACGGCACGATCATGACGAACGCGCACGTCGTGGAAGGTGCCGACGAAATCATCGTGCGCCTCACGGACAAACGCGAATTCAAGGGCAAGGTACTCGGCACCGACAAGCAGACCGACATTGCAATCGTGAAAATCGAGGCCGAGGACCTCCCCGTGCTCAAGATCGGCCGCTCCGAAGACCTCAAAGTCGGTGAATGGGTAGCCGCCATCGGCAGCCCCTTCGGTCTTGACAACACGGTGACGGCCGGCATCGTCTCGGCTCTCTCGCGCAATCTCCCGAGCGATCAGTACGTGCCCTTCATTCAAACGGACGTCGCCGTCAATCCCGGCAATTCGGGCGGTCCGCTCTTCAACATGAAGGGCGAAGTCGTGGGGATCAACTCGCAGATCTTCTCGACGTCGGGCGGCTTCATGGGCCTTTCGTTTGCCATTCCGATTGACCTGGCCATGCAGATCAAGGATCAGCTCGTCAAGGACGGTTACGTGACGCGTGGCTACGTGGGCGTCTACATCCAGGAACTGAGCCAGGAACTCGCTGAAACCTTCGGTCTCAAGACGCCGGAAGGCGCGCTTGTGACGAAGATCGAAAAGAACAGTCCCGCTGAAAAGGCCGGCCTGCGAGAAGGCGACGTCATCACGGCGCTCGACGGCAAGAAAGTGACCTCTTCGGTGAGCCTCCCGTTGCTCGTGAGCGCCATGAAGCCCGGCGACAAGGCGACGCTTACCGTCGTGCGCGACAAGAAGGAAAGAGCAATCGACATCACGATCGGCACGAATCCGAACCAGGACCAGAGCGCCGGCGGCCAGGACGCCAAGGCGACGCCTCGTCTCGGCCTGGAAGTTCGTCCCTTGACGGCCGAAGAAGCCAAGACCGCGGAAGCGACCGGCCTTCTCGTCGCGAACGTCTCGGGTGCCGCCGCCAAGGCGGGTGTGCGCAAGGGCGACATCCTCGTCTCCGCCAACGGCAAGCCCCTGAAGAGCGCACGGGATCTGGCCAACGCCGCCAAGGAAGATCAGGTACTTCTGCTCGTGCAGCGTGACGGCGGCCGCATCTTCATCCCGATCCGCACGAAGACGAAGTAACGCCTTTGCGTTCCCGTCAAGACAAAGCCCCGGGGCGATCCGCTCGCCCCGGGGCTTCTTTTCGTATCTGCGTCCTGCGTTACGGGCGCTTGAATCCCATCACGCGGGCGAGTTTGTCGTTGTCCACTTCCTTGCACCAGTGTCCGACCACCACGCAGGCGATGCCGTTGCCGATCATGTTCGTGATGGCGCGCGCCTCGCTCATGAAGCGGTCGATGCCGAGAATGAGGGCAAGCCCCGCAACGGGAACGTGACCAACGGCGGAGAGCGTGGCCGCAAGCACGATGAAGCCCGACCCGGTGACGCCAGCCGCTCCCTTGGAAGTCAGAAGCAACACGGCGAGAAGCGTCAGCTGCTGCGTGAGCGTCATCGAAACGTCACAGGCCTGCGCGATGAAGACGGCGGCCATGGTGAGATAAATCGCCGTACCGTCGAGGTTGAAGGAATAGCCCGTCGGAATCACGAGGCCCACGACGGAACGGGACACCCCCGCCTGTTCCATCTTCGTCATCATGCGCGGCAAAACGGACTCGGACGAAGACGTCCCGAGCACGATGAGGAGTTCTTCCTTGATGTAGGCAAGGTAGCGCAACACCGAAAAACGATGCCAGCGGCAAATAGCTCCGAGCACGACAAGAATGAAGAGCAGGCACGTCAGATAGAAGGTGCCCATGAGCTTCGCGAGCGGAATGAGGGAGGCGATGCCGTACTTGCCGATTGTGAAGGCCATGGCGCCGAAGGCGCCCACCGGCGCCACGCGCATGATCATGCCGACCATCTGGAAGAGCACGTGCGAACTCTTTTCGATCACGTCGAAAATCAGCGTGCCTCGGCCGCCGAACTTGTGCAGAGCGAAACCGAAGAGAACGGAAAAGAAAAGAACCTGCAGAATTTCGCCTTCCGCAAAGGCGCCGACCACCGTGTTCGGGATGATGTTCATGATGAACTCGGTCGTCGACTGCATTTTCCCGGGCCCCGTGTAGGCGGCCACGGCCGTTGCGTCGAGCGTGCTCGGGTCCACGTGCATACCGACACCAGGCTCGATCGTGTTGACGATCGCAAGCCCGATGATGAGGGCGATCGTCGAGACCACTTCAAAGTAGAGGAGCGCCAAGCCCCCCGTTTTCCCGACCGTCTTCATGTTTTCCATGCCGGCGATGCCCGTCACCACCGTGCAAAAGATGACGGGAGCGATGATCATCTTGATCAGACGGATGAATCCGTCGCCGAGGGGCTTCATTTTTGCGCCGATTTCGGGCATGAAGGTACCGAGTAGAATGCCGATGACGATCGCGCAGATCACCTGAAAGTACAGCACCTTGTAGATCGGCGTTTTTCTTTTGGCCGTAGTCATGAGGGTTGTTCTCCGTAATGGTTGTTGTGGCGGACGCCTTTTTTTAAAAACTCACAAACGATACCACTTCTCCCTCCCCTTTCAAGGGAAAACGACAATAAAAAAAGGAGGAGTCCGTAAACTCCTCCCCGCATGCGTTCCGATATCAGGCTGCGGACTGCCTCTTCTTGTCAAGTTCTTTTTCAATCTCCCGAAGAGAGAGCAAGCGGTCGATCACGACCTCGCGGAGCACGTCGGCGTCCACGTCGTCGAAAAGAACGGCAAGGTGCAGCCCCTCGAGCATGGCGAGCGTCGCGATGACGCGGTGGCGAATGAGTTCGGCGTGTTCCGACGTCCATTCGCTGCGGTCGCCGTCCTTGCGGACCAGATCCACGATGTATTCGGCCATGCGTTGGCGCGAAGCCTTCAGAATGCGGAGCACGCTCTCGTTGATGAGGGCTTCGCTGTTGACCGCGAGCACGATGGGCGCCACCTCGGGATCGATGTACGAGTTCACGACGCGGCGCAGGCGGTCGCGGACGGTATCGTTGGGATTCCCCTTCGTAAGGAGGGAAAGGAAATCGTCGATCTTCCGGTGAATGAGGGCTTCGAGAATCGCATCCTTGCCGGAGAAGTAGTTGTAGATGTGTCCGACGCTCATCCCGAACTCCGCGGCGATCTCACGCAGAGTCGTCGCGTGAAAGCCGCGCTTTCGGAACGACCGCTCGGCCGCCTCGATGATTTGCTCGCGACGGCGCTGGGTCAGTTGATCGGATTTGCTTCTGTCGTACTTCATCTCAGCCTTGCGTCCGCTTCGTTGCTTCCTCCTTGGCAGGGAGCTCCGCTCCACCGCCGAGAACCTTGAAGAAGGTCACGCGGCTCGCCGCGCGGGAGAGTTGCGTGGAAATCAGCGCCTGCCGGGCGCTCACCATGGAGCGCTGGGCGTCGAGAACTTCGAGATACGTGGCCGCACCGTGACGATAACGGCTGTCGGCAAGACCGTAAGCCTGAGTCGACGCGTCGGCAAGATCCTCGCGGGCCTTGAGTTCGTTCTCGATCGTGCCCTCGGTGCTGAGCGCATCGGCCACTTCGCGGAAGGCGCTCTGAATGGCGTTTTCGTAGTTCGCCACGGCGATCTTCTGCCCGGCCTCGGCCGCTTCGAGATTCGCCAGGTTGAGGCCACCCGTAAAGATCGGGATGTTCACGCTCGGCGTGAAGCTCCACATCCCCGAACCCGATTCGAAGAGGTCGGAGAGATGAAGCACGTTGGAACCAGCACCCGCCGTGATCGACACGTTCGGGAAGAATGCCGCACGCGCGGCGCCGATCGCGGCGTTGGCGGCGATCAGTTCACGCTCGGCCTGTTGGATGTCCGGACGGTTGAGCAACACTTCCCCGGGAAGTCCCGGCGGCAGGCTCGGCACGAGCGTCGCATCGATATCGAGCTTTTCGGGAAGAAGCGCATCGTCGATCTTCGTTCCCACGAGAAGCTCAAGCGCGTTGCGGTCCTGCGCCACAGCGCGCACGTAGCTCGCAATCGAAGCGCGGGCCGTAGCGACCGTCGAACGGGCCTGTTCGTAGTCAAGGCGGCTCACGGCGCCGATTTTGTAGCTTTCTTCAATGAGTCGGAAGGATTCTTCCTGACTCTTGAGCGTTTCTTGCTGCAGAGCGAGCTGCATGCGGTCGGCCCCGAGCTGCAACCACATCATCGCGATTTCCGCTATGAGCGTGCTGCGGGCTGAACGATGGGCGTCTTCACTAGCCAGATAGGCCTGCAGTGCCTGTTCGTTCAGGTTGCGGATCCGACCGAAGAAGTCGATTTCGTAGCTCGCCATCGCGAGCTGCGCCGTGTAGTTGTGGGACGTTACGTCAAGTCCCTGCGCCTGCGTCATGCGGGACGTGTTCGTCACGGCATTCTGCGCCGCGGCGGCCACGGTCGGGAAGAGTTCGGAGCGCTGCACGCGGTACTGCGCACGCATCTGCTCGACCGTATGCGCCACGGCAAGCAAGTTGCGGTTGTTTTCAAGACCGAGGCGAATGACCTCCCGGAGCGATTCGTTTACGAAGAATTCGTTCCAGGAAGGAAGCTGCTCGGCCTTGAGTTGGGCGGCCTCATAGGCTTCACCCGTCGGCCAGGCCTGCGCTACGGGTGCTTCGGGACGTTCATACTCGGGCGCGAGGTTCACGCAACCCGCAAGCATCAGAGCACCGACAAGGGGGAGAATTTTTTTGATCATGGTTCTGTTCCTTGTTGCGGGGCGGCCGGGCCTCTCAACCCGACCGTCCTTCGCATCATGTTATTGCGCTTGCTTCTTGCCTTCCAGGTGACCGAGACGGGCCACCACGACGTAGAAGACCGGCACGAAGGCGACGCAGAGGATCGTCCCCGTGACCATGCCGCCGAAGACGCCCACGCCGATCGCGTTCTGAGCGCCGGAGCCAGCCCCGTGGGCGTAGACGAGCGGCAGCACGCCGAGACCGAAGGCGAGCGAAGTCATCAGAATCGGACGCAGACGCAGGCGCACGGCGTGCGTTGCGGCGTGAAGCGCATCCTCACCCTTTTCCATCAGATCCTTGGCGAATTCCACGATCAGAATTGCGTTTTTGCTCACCAGACCGATGGTCGTCAGAAGACCGACTTGGAAGTAAATGTCGTTGTTCATGCCGAGCGCGTAGGTGAGCCCCAAGGCACCGACCACACCGCAGGGTACGACAAGGAGCACCGAAATCGGCACCGACCAGCTTTCATACAAAGCCGCAAGGCACAGGAAGACAACGAGCAGCGAGATCGCGTAAAGGGTCGGCCCCTGCTGACCGGTCTGTTCTTCCTGGTAGGAAACGCCGTTCCAGGAAATTTCATAGCCAACCGGCAGAACGCGCGCGGCGATCTCGCGAACAGCCTGCATGGCCTGACCTGAAGCGTATCCAGGCGCGGGGTTGCCCTGGATGTTCACGGCGGCAAGGCCGTTGAAGCGTTCCAGACGCGGGCTGCCGTATTCCCAACTGATCGTAGAGAAAGCCGAGAACGGAACCATTTCACCCTTGTCGTTTCGAACATGCCAACGGAGAATGTCTTCTGGTTGCATGCGGCTGTCGACGTCACCCTGCACCCAGACCTCCTTGATTCGTCCGCGGTCGAGGAAGTCGTTCACGTAACTGCCCGCCATCGCGGTGGAAAGCGTGCTGTTGACGGTCGCGATGTCGAGACCGAGCGCGGAGAGTTTCGCATAGTCAAAGCGAATGCGCATCTGCGCCGTATCGGACATGCCGTTGTGGCGAACCTGCGTCAGGCGGGGATCCGCGTTGGCTTCCCGCAGGAAGTCGTTCATGACCTTCACGAGAGCGGCGTGTCCTTGACCGCTGCCGTCCTGAATGAAGAAGTCGAAACCGTCGGCCACACCGAGTTCCGGCACGGCCGGAAGCGGGAAGATGAAGGTCTGACTGTCCTGGAATCGGGGATCCATCATGAGGGGGGGCTGCACGCGCGACATGACCGCCGTGTAGGACTGATCGTCATTGGGACGCTCTTCCCAGTCCTTGAGCTTCAAAAAGCCCATGGCCATGTTCGAGCCCGTACCCGCAAACGAGAAGCCGCGCACCGTAAAGATCGAGGCAAGCGTTTTGTCCTTTTCCGATTCGTTGATGAAGGACTCGATGTTGCGCAACGACCGGTCGGTTCGTTCCATGGACGCACCGTCGGGCAACTGCGTCTGCATGAGAAGAACACCCTGGTCTTCACTCGGCATGAAGCCCGTGGGCAACTTCACGAAGCCGAGCACCATGGCGCCGACCACGATGAGATAGGCGGCCCCCATGACGAGCTTGACATTGAGCGAATGGCCCACGAATCCCGTCACGGCGTCGGTAAAGCTCTGGAAACCCCGATTGAACCAGCCGAAGAAACCACCCTTGGCGGAGTGTTCTTCGTGGTCGATCGGCTTCAGGATCTTCGAGCAAAGCATCGGCGTAAGCGTCAAGGCCACCACGACGGAGAGCACCATGGCCGAAACGATCGTGATCGAGAACTGACGATAGATCACGCCCGTGGAGCCCCCGAAGAAAGCCATCGGAATGAACACGGCGGAAAGCACCATCGCGATGCCGATCAAAGCGCCCTGAATCTGTCCCATGGACTTGATCGTTGCCTCACGCGGGGAGGATCCGTCTTCGCGCATCACGCGCTCCACGTTTTCCACCACCACGATGGCGTCGTCCACCAACAACCCGATTGCCAACACCATGGCGAACATCGTCAGCATGTTGATGGAAAAGCCCGCAGCCGCCAACACCGCGAAGGTGCCGAGCAGAACGACCGGCACGGCGATCGTCGGAATGATCGTGGCGCGCCAGTCCTGAAGGAAGAGGAACATCACGATGACGACGAGCACGATGGCTTCGACGAGCGTTTTCACCACTTCGTGCAGAGCCGCCCGCACAAAGGGCGTCGTGTCGAACGGAATGACCACATCCACGCCGTCCGGGAAGGTCGGACGCAGTTCCTCCACGCGGTTCATGACGGCTTCGGCCGTGCTCAGCGCGTTCGCGCCTGACGCAAGCTTGATGGCCATGCCGGAAGAGGCCTTCCCCTCATAGGTACCGAGAGCGGTGTAGCTCTGCAGACCGATTTCCACGCGCGCGACGTCACCGAGACGAACTTCCGAACCGTCCTCCTGCACCTTGAGGAAGATATTTCGGAACTCTTCCGGCGTCTGCAGAAGGCTCGCCGAGGAAACCGTAACCGAGTACTGCTGCTTGCCGTCGGTCGGCTGCTGCGCGAGGCCGCCCGCCGAAATCTGCGCGTTCTGAGCGCTGATCGCCGCCTCGATGTCAGAGGGGTTCAGGCCGTACTCAACCATCTTTTCCGGGTTGAGCCAAATGCGCATGGCGTAGGATGCGCCAAACACCTGCGCTTCACCCACGCCGGGGACGCGCGAGAGCGGTTCCTGCATGTTCGACACCAGGAAGTCGCCGAGGTCGCCCGCCGAGAGCTTGCCGTCGGTGCTGATGAAGCCCACCACCATCAGGAAGTTGGCGGAGGTCTTCTCAATCTCCACACCGAGCTGCTGCACGACCTGAGGCAGAGTCGACAAAGCGGTCTGAATCTTGTTTTGGACCTGCACCTGCGCCATGTCGGGGTTCGTACCGGCTTCAAAGGTCACGGTGATGCTCACGCGACCAGAGGAGTCGGAAGTCGACGACATGTAGAGATAACCGTCCAAACCCGTCAGGTTCTGTTCGATCACCTGCGTCACGGTGTTTTCAATCGTTTCGGCCGAAGCCCCCGGATAGGTCGCGGAGATGGCCACCTGTGGCGGTGCGATCTGCGGATACTGACTCACAGGCAGATTGAAGATCGACAGGAGCCCGGCAAGCATGATGACGATGGCCACCACCCATGCGAACACCGGTCGGTCAATGAAAAAACGGGACAACATTTTTCAAGCCTCCCGGAAATCAGAAGAGGGCGCGGGTCGGCGTCATCTTCGAGCGGTCCAGTTCCTTGGGCGTGACGGTCGCGCCGACGCGCACGCGCTGCATGCCTTCAAAGATCACCTTTTCTCCCTCGGAGAGACCGCTTCCGATCACCCAGCTCGTCCCGATCGTGCGCAGGGTTTCCACCATGCGCTGCTCAACCTTGTTGTCCTTCGTCACGACGTAGACATAGGCGTGGCCGAGGTTGTCTCGCATGACGCACTGCTGATCGACTTGAATCGAATTCGGACGCACTCCTTCGGAGAGCTTGGCGCGCACGTACATACCCGGCATGAGGAAACGCTCCGGATTCGGGAAGACCGCACGCAGATTGACCGTGCCCATGGACTCGCTCACCGCGGCATCCGTAAAGGTGAGTTTTCCTTCGTGTTCATAAGTCGTTCCGTCGGAGAGGATGAGCTGCACGCGGGCGCTGCCGTCAGGGTTCGTCTTGAGCGTCCCGTTGGCGATTTCACGACGAATGCGCATGAGATCTTCCGAAGTCTGCGTCACGTCGACGTAAATGGGATCGAGCTGATGCACCGTCGTCATCAGTCCCGTATAAGCCTGCATCAGGGCGCCTTCGGTCACTTCGGAGCGGGAGATGCGTCCAGAAATCGGGGAGCGAACCTTGGTGTAATCAAGATTAATCTGAGCCGTTCGGACGGCGGCCTTCCCGGAAAGCACGGCGGCCTCGGCCGTTTTCTTCGCAGCCTGTGCCGCGTCGTTGCTCTGTTCGGAAACTGCCTTGATCTTCACAAGTTCCGCCGAACGCTTGGCATCAGCCCGGGCCTGAACGAGCGTGGCCTGCGCCTCGGCGAGCTGCGCCTTGGCCGTTTCGAGCGCGGCCTTGTAGGTGGCGTCGTCAATCTGATAGAGGGGCTGACCTTCCTTGACTTCCGCACCTTCTTCAAAGAGGCGCTTCATCAGAATGCCGCTCACCTGGGGACGAACTTCCGCCTCGCGGTATGCGTTCGTACGACCGGAAAGAAGGCTTTCCATGGCGACGTCGGAAGCCTTGGTGGTGATGACGGTCACTTCCACGGCCGGAGCTGCCGCCTTTGCTGCGGTCGGCGCGTCGGCCGCCAGGGGTTCCTGAGTGCCCGTCAAGAGAGCGCCCGTACCCAAAACGCACACCAGGGCCAAGGCCAACTGGCTTTTCTTAGAGAACATAAGAGGCTTTTCCTTGTGTTTTTTCTTGGCTATGAAACCAACTGCTGAATGAACGTTCAGTTTTTGAATGAGCGTTCAGTATTATCCTCGAATTTCTCCTTTCTTTGGCAAGTTCTAGGTAAAAAACTTGTATCCTTTTCGGCGATTTCCCACTAAAATGGTTCGCCTTTCACGGCTCTCAACATCTCTCCTCAGCCCAATGCTTCGTCATGGTTGAAACGCTTCACCTCCAATACTTCCTCGGCGCGCTCGTATCCCTCATCGTCATCACGAATCCCCTCTCGAAGCTTCCGCTCTTTGTGAGCCTCACGCAAGGGATGTCGGAAGAACGTCGCCGACAGCAGGCACTCTGGGCGGGGATTTACTCCGCCACCATCATGCTCGTGAGTCTGCTCGGCGGGAACATGCTCCTCGCTTTCTTCGGAATTTCATACGGCGCCATGAGAATTGCGGGTGGACTCGTCGTAGCGATGATCGGCTATCAGATGCTTTTCGGCGGCAACACCCCCAACAACGCGCCGATCGTGCGGCGCGACAAGGACGACTATGCCTTCTTCCCGATCGCCATGCCCGGCATCGCGGGTCCGGGGACCATTGCCGTCGTCATCGGTTTTTCAACGGAAATCGCCGAACTCAAGGACTATGTGGACCTCGCTGTCGCCCTTGGTTGGACGGCCGCGGCAATCATCGTCACGGCGTCCGCTTCTTGGGCCGTCATGCGATACTCCGACTTGCTCACACGCCGACTCGGCCCCTCGGGCACGCTCGTGCTCGGTAAGCTCATGGGCTTCATCCTCATCTGTATCGGCGTGCAGTTTGTGGGGTCGGGCATCCGAACCTTCATGGCGGGCGCTTGATCCGCCCATGAAAAAGGGAGCCCGAAGGCTCCCCCGAAGCATTGGGCGCAACGCACCGAACGCCCTCCTTATTCCGTCGTCACGCTCTTGGCGAGATTGCGGGGCTTGTCGACGTCGGTTCCGCGCTGCAGCGCCGTGTGGTAGGCAAGAAGCTGTAGCGGTACGACATGAAGAACCGGAGAGAGACGGCCGTAGTTTTCCGGAAGACGAATGACGTGCACGCCCTCCTTGGCTTCGATCTGTGAATCGCCGTCGGCGAAAACGTAGAGCTCACCGCCGCGCGCACGCACTTCCTGCATGTTGCTCTTGAGTTTTTCGAGCAGTTCGTCGTTGGGCGCCACCGTCACGACGGGCATTTCCTTGTCGACGAGCGCAAGCGGCCCGTGCTTGAGTTCGCCCGCGGGATAGGCCTCCGCGTGGATGTAGCTGATTTCCTTGAGTTTGAGCGCGCCTTCGAGGGCGATCGGATAGTGCATGCCGCGCCCGAGAAAGAGGGCATGTGGCTTGGAAGCGAAATGTTCCGCCCAAGCCATGACCTGCGGTTCGAGGGCGAGCACCGCTCCGAGCGCCGTCGGAATGTGACGCAGGCGCTTCAATTCCGCGTCCTCCGTCTGAGCATCGAGCCGACCGTTCACCTTGGCGAGCGTAAGGGCCAGAAGGTAGAGCGCCGTGAGCTGCGTCGTAAAGGCCTTTGTCGACGCGACGCCCACTTCCACGCCCGCGCGCGTCACGTAGGCAAGTTCGCACTCGGAGACCATCATGGAGGTGGCCACGTTACAGATGGTCAGGGTCTTCTTCATGCCGAGTTCGTCACGCGCGTGCCGCAGGGCGGCCAGCGTGTCCGCGGTCTCGCCCGACTGTGAAATCGTGACGACGAGCGTGTCGGGATCAGGCACCGAAGGGCGATAGCGGTATTCGCTTGCGATTTCGACGTCGCAAGGAAGTTGCGCGAGCTCCTCAATCCAGTACTTGGCGGTGAGCGCCGCATAGTAGGACGTGCCGCAGGCGAGGAACAACAGTCGGCGTACTTCGGGGAAGATCGTCTCGGCCTTTTCGCCGAAGAGACGCGGCGTCACGCCCATCACTCCCTCGAGCGTGTCGGCGATGGCGCGCGGCTGCTCGAAGATTTCCTTTTGCATGTAGTGGCGGTAGGGCCCGAGCTCCACGGCGCCGGAATAGGCGTGCACGACCTTGACCGGACGATCAGCGGGCGCGTAGTCCCCGTTCTCCGTACGGCGGAAGACCCGCCAGGAGTCGACCGTGATTTCTCCCACATCGCCCTCTTCAAGATAGACGAAGCGGTCCGTAATGCCCGCCACGGCCATGGCGTCCGAGGCGGCGAAGTTTTCTCCTTCGCCGAGTCCGAGCACCAGAGGCGAACCCTGACGCGCCACGACGACGTGTCCGGGGGCGCTCGCGTCCATCACGGCGATGGCGTAGCTGCCGCGCAACTGCGGCAGGGCGGCCATCACGCCCTCGAGAAGCGAGGAAGCCGACTTCACCTTTTCGTGAATGTAGTGCGTCAGGACCTCGGTGTCGGTCTGACTCTGAAATTCATAACCCTTTTCAAGAAGCTCCGCGCGCAGTTCTTCGTAGTTCTCGATGATGCCGTTGTGAACGAGCGCGATGCGGTTTCCGGAGAAGTGCGGGTGCGCGTTGCAGACGGCCGGGGCGCCGTGCGTCGCCCAACGCGTGTGAGCGATCCCCGTGGTGCCCGTGAGCGCTTCCTTGCGGATCTGTTCGGTCAGCTCCTTGACGCGGGCCACGCTGCGGGCGCGCCGCAGTCCCCCTTCGTAGAGAACCGCCACGCCGCAGGAGTCATAGCCGCGGTATTCCAAACGGCGCAGCCCTTCTACGAGCGTGGGAACGATGTCGCGGCGACTCGCCGCAGCCACAATGCCACACATGATTCTTTCTCCTTAGTATTTTTTCGTCGGGCGCACCCAGTGCTCCACCGTCATCTGTTTTGCACGGGAAAGCGTGAGTTTTCCTTCGGGCGCATTGCGCGTGAGCGTCGTTCCGGCACCGAGCGTCGCACCCGCCCCCACTGTAACGGGCGCCACGAGCTGCGTGTCCGAACCGATGAAGGCGTCGTCGCCGATCACGGTCTTGAATTTGTTGACCCCGTCGTAATTGCAGGTGATCGTCCCCGCGCCGATGTTCACGCGCGCGCCCACTTCGGCATCTCCCACGTAGGAGAGATGATTGATCTTGCTTTGCAGACCGACGGAAGACTTCTTGATTTCCACGAAGTTGCCGATGTGGTTTTCTCCGGCGAGCCGCGCGCCCGGGCGAAGCCGGCTGTAGGGACCCACGCGGGAGTCTTCGCCCACTTCGGCGCCCTCGCTGTGCGTGAAGGGAAGAATCTGCGTTCCACGGCGCACGACCGTGTCCTTGAGGACACAGTAGGCGCCCACGCGAACTTTGTCCTCGAGCACGACGTCGCCCTCGAAAACGCAACCGACATCGATTTCCACGTCGCGACCGCAGGTAAGCCGTCCGCGGATATCAATTCGTTCGGGGTCGAGCAGAGTCACCCCCTCCTCAAGAAGCGTCTGCGCCTGAGCGCGCTGCCACATGCGCTCGAGTCGGGCGAGCTGCACCTTGGAATTCACGCCCTCCACTTCATAGACGTGGCGGGGATGGACGGTGGAGATCGTGGCGTTTTCCGCCGCGGCGAGCCCGATCACGTCCGTCAGGTAGTACTCGCCCTGCGCGTTGTTGTTGGAGAGATTCGAGAGCCATCGTTCGAGACGGTCGGTCGGAAGCACCATGATGCCCGTGTTCACCTCGCGGATGGCTTTCTCCTGAACCGTGGCGTCCTTTTCCTCCACGATGGCCGTGACACGCCCGAACTCGTCGCGCACGATGCGCCCGTACCCCGTCGGATCGGGAAGCTCCACCGTCAGCAGCACCAGGTCCTGTCCGGAAGCCTCCTCCTGCATCGCGGCAATCGTTTCACGTGAGAGAAGCGGCACGTCGCCGAGGCACACCAACGTTTTCGGATCCGACGGATCCAAGTGACCGAAGGCCACCTTGAGGGCGTGTCCGGTTCCGAGCTGCGGTTCCTGCAAGGCGAAGGCAACGTCGTCACGCCCGCCGAAACGGGCCCGCACGTCTTCGGCGCGGTGTCCCACGACCACGACGCGGGGAGACGAGGAAAAACCGGACGTCGCTTCCAGCACGTGCTCGAGCATGGGACGGCCCGCAAGCGGCTGCAGCACCTTCGGCAATACGGAATGCATGCGCTTTCCCATGCCGGCGGCGAGAATCACGATGTTCATGAAATGCTCCGAAAACTCCCTCGCGATCGCGCCGATCGGCGGACGGGGGATCCGTTCTTGTGTCGGAAGGGCATTTTATCAGAGGGCGCCTGCGTACCCTTCAGGCCTTTCTGCGGGGTCATCCCTTGTTACAAAGGGTCCCCGGAAACGAAGAGACCCGGCGCCGAACGGGTCGGTTCCGGGTCCTTTTTTGGGGAAAGGGGGTCAGACTCAGGCCTTGCCGGAAACACCGGCGAGAAGCCAGCCGCCTTCCTTGTTCACGGGTTTCGTGAGGATCCAGTCGTCGTCGACGATTTCCTCCTCACCGCTCACGGAGAGTTTCCCCGTGAAGTGCACGACGGCCACATACTCTTCGCCCTGCTGGGCGATGCCCACGAGCTGATTGTCGAGCTGCAGGACGGTCGTTTCGTAGTTTTGCGCGCCGCGCTCGCGCAGGGCATGCGTGATTTCGATGAAGAGATCCTGCGTCGTGAAGTCGGAGAGCTCGATCACGTTGCCCGTGTCCCAAGCCTTCTGGAACTTCACGAAGTTTTCCTTCGCCACGCGCAGGAAGGCCGCGCGGTCAAAGTCGTCGGGCGTGATGTCGGCCGTGCCGGCATCCGCGGCGGCGGCCGCTTCTTCGGGCGCGGCACCGAATCGGCCCGAGCGAAATTCATCCATCACGCTGCCGCGGCGAACGGGCTCTTCGCGTACGGACTCGACGGGCGACGAACGGAGGAGTTCGGGCGCTCGTTCGGGTTCGGCGGGACGCACGGGCTCGCGCGGCATTTCCACCGAAGCGCCGCGCACGGCCGCGCTCTTGCGGCCGAGGAAGGCCCCGAGCAGGAAGCGGATGGCGAAGAACGCCACCACAGCGAGAAGCGCCCCCATGACGAGGCTCGCCATTTCGGCGCCGCCGAGTCCGAGCATGGAAAGCAGGGCGGAAATCCCCAGCGCGGCGGCAAGGCCGGTGAGGACGTTGCGCATCATGGAGGGACGCTGCTGCGGAGTCTGCTGAGGACGCGTCTGCTGTTGCTGCTGTTGCGGACGGGCCTGATTCGCACGCTGCTGCACTCCCGGCGCCGAGGGAGCGGCCTTTTGCGAGAAGGTCGGCGCGGAACGCCCGAAACTGCCGCCACCGCCGAAACGGCGGGCGGCGTCGGCATCCACGGAAGCGGTCATCAGACCGAGACAAAGAACAAAAGCGGCCAGAAAGTTTTTCACGGTTCGGTCCACGTATCAGTAACGGTGAAGAAAAAGGACTGCCCCAAGCAGTCCGGGAGTATTGATGGTAAACGAAAGCGGCCGCGCCGCCCGATCACGAGGCCGAGGATTTCGTACCAATATGCAAAGCGCAGATGCCGAAGGTGAAGTTCTCGTAGGTCACCTTGGCGAAGCCCGCCGTGCGCATCATGCCCGCGAAGGTTTCCTGATCGGGATGCATGCGGATCGATTCGGCGAGATAGCGGTAGGAATCGGCGTCCCCCGCAATCATTTCGCCCAGACGCGGCATGACGCAGAAGGAGTAGAAATCGTAAAAGGGGCGGATGATCTTCCAGCAGCGGGAGAATTCCAGCACGAGAAGTCGGCCGCCCGGCTTGAGGACGCGGTGCATTTCCGCAAGCGCCCGATCCTTGTGCGTCATGTTGCGCACGCCGAAGGAAACCGTCACCACGTCGAAGGTGTTGTCGGCGAAGGGAAGCGCCTCGGCGTCGGCTTCCACGACCGGAGAGGGGAATCCCGCTTCGCGCAGGCGCTTCGCCCCGATGGCGAGCATCTCATGATTGATGTCGCTCGCCGTCACGTTCCCGGCGCCGGCGCTCTTTGCAAACTTCAGGGCGAGGTCCCCCGTGCCGCTCGCGATGTCGAGCACCTTCATGCCCGGCTGCACCGCGGCGCGGCGCACGCAGACAAACTTCCACCAGCGGTGGAAGCCCCAGCTGAGCACGTCGTTCATGACGTCGTACTTGGCAGCGACGCTGTCGAATACCTCGCGGACCTGATCGGCCTTCCTGTCCTCCTCGACGAGCTGGTAGCCGAAGTCAATCTTGTGGGAGTCGTTTTCTTCTTGGGGCTTTTCCGAAATCTTTTCCTTGGACATCTTCACTGGCTCTCAGGCGTGCGAACAGGAGGGACGGGGTTTGGGCTGGAAAGGCACGTTGGCGGGGTCGTTCGGGTCGCGCGAGGCTCCCTTTTCCTTCAGGGCCCGAAGGTACTCCTCCCAAAGCCGATCGTGTTCCGTCACGAGACGGCGCAGATAATCCCAGCTGTAGAGTCCGCTGTCGTGGCCGTCGGAAAAAATGAGCTTCAGAGCGTAGAGCCCCACCGGTTCGGCCCCTTCGACGCGGACGTCGGCCTTGCCGACCTGCAGCACGGCCTCGTCGGGCGTATGCCCCTGGACCTCGGCCGAAGGAGAGTGAACACGGAGAAATTCAGCGCTCAGAACGACGGGCGCTTCGCCGGGATAGGTCAACTCCACCCGGGTTCCGTTCTGGGAAATCGTGACGGATTCGGGAACCAGCATGCTTTCACCCCGCTAAAAAACAAAAACCCGACACCGCACTCGGCGCCGGGACAGCCTCTCCGAATCAAAACTCGAGACGGGCAAAAATTAGGACAATTTTGGTCCCCACGACAGGAATCGAACCTGTAACGCGGCCTTCGGAGGGCCGCATGATATCCATTTCACCACGTGGAGAGGAGACGGATTATAGCGAAAAGTCCGCCCAAGACGCAAAACTTTCGGAGCTTTTCCGCGAATCACGCGAAAGCCGGTTGAGAGTGCCGGGCGCCGTCCCTCCTTTGACGCGAAAACCCGATACGGTTTCCACGACGGGAATCGAACCCGCGACTCGACCCTCGAACCATTTCCGCCGATCAGACCTCCGCAGGATCCACTTCCAGTGTCCACTGCACCCCCGCGGGTGCGCGAAAGGTTGACCGCCAGGCGTGCAGAAAGCGGTTGAGGGCAGGCCGGTCGTCGCACTCGACGAGGAGCTGCGCGCGCTCCAATTCCTTGAGGCGAACGATGTTCATGGGAACCGGATCGTAGATGCGCACCGCATCGCCCTCGAGAGCCTCTCCCGCCGCGGCCGCATCCTCGAGGAACCGAAGCGATTGCGCCAGCGTGGGCGCCTGCGCCGTAAGGAGCGCCTGGTGCGTGAAGGGCACGAGAAAATTCTCCCGCCGCACGTCAAGGAGCGCATCGGCAAACAACCGGTAGTCCTGTTTGGCGAGCGCCGCAAAGAAGGGATCCGTCGCAAAGCGCGTCTGGATCACCACGCGACCGGCTTCACCGTGGCGACCGGCCCGGCCGGCCACCTGCATGAGCGTCGCAAAGAGCATTTCCCTCGCGCGCGTCGCGGGACTCAGGAGCTGAGCGTCGGCGTTGAGAATCACGACGAGCCCCACATTCCGGAAGTCATGCCCCTTTGCGACCATCTGCGTTCCGACAAGAATGTCCACCTCGCCCGCATGCACCTTGGCGAAAGCCTCTTCGGCCTCGTGCTTTCGCGAAACGCTGTCGCGGTCGATGCGAAGGACACGCTTTCCGGGAAAACGAATCTCAAGCTCCTCGAATATCCTCTCCGTTCCGCTTCCACGGGGCAGAATGTCGACGTTACCGCAGACGGGACAGGCATCAGGTACCGTAGTGCGCCAACCGCAGTGGTGACAGACGAGGGAGCGGTCGCTTTTGTGAAAAACCGTGAAGGTGGAGCAGTGCCGGCACGAACTCACCCAATTGCAACTCGGACAACTCAGGACCTGCGCGTAGCCGCGGCGGTTGATGAAGACAAGCACCTGCCGCCCCTGCTCAAGCACTTTCGTCATGGCGGAGACGGTGAAGTCGGTGAGTGATCGACGGGATCCCTTGTCCGGAGGATCCGTGAGCGTGACTTCGGGCAGCACGGCGCGGCCCGAAGCGCGGTGCGCCATGGTGAGAAGCCTGTACTGTCCCGCCGAAGCCTTCATCCACGATTCGAGCGACGGCGTGGCGGATCCGAGCAACACGGGAACGTCATTGGCCTTTCCCCGCCAAACGGCAAGATCCCGCGCGGAAAACCGCAATCCGTCCCCCGCCTTGTAGGACCCGTCGTGCTCCTCGTCCACAATTACGAGGGCGAGCTGCTTGAAGCTCGCAAAGACGGCGGTGCGGGTGCCCACGAGAATGTCGGCCCGTCCTTCGTGGACAGCCAGCCAGTTGCGCGCCCGATCTCCGTCGGAGAGTTCGGAGTGCAAAACGGCTACGTTTCTGTCCGGGAAGCGGCTCCGAATCCGGTTCACCGACTGCGGCGTCAAATTGATTTCGGGGACGAGAAAGAGAATCTGGCCGTCCTCTTTGCGGCGAAGCGTCTCCTCCATCCACCGCAGGTAAACCTCGGTTTTCCCCGATCCCGTCACGCCGAAGAGGAGGAAGGTTTCAAAGTGCTCGGCTCGATTAAGAATCTCGAGCACCTCTTTTTGCTCGTCGTTCAATGCCGGCTCTTTGACCGGCCGCCCGCCGCTCTCGAGGGGTTTTCGCATTCTTTCCATTACGGCGGCGTGACGCTTTCCCGGCGCCCGCTTCAAAAAGAGGGGCAGCCCCGAGAGCGCGGCCTCACCCCAGGCGCGCTGATAGTAGGCCGCCGCAAAACGCGTGAGCCTCAACCATTCGCTGGGCAAGGGCGGAATGTCGTTGAGGACGGCCGTGATGCTCCGAAGTCGGTTCTGCGCAATCTCCGACCCCCGCACAAGATTCACGACGATCCCGACAACGCGTCTGCGTCCCAGGGTGACGAGCACTCTGTCTCCGAGCGCGACGAGCATGTCCTCGGGAACCTTGTAATCGAGTTCTCCCAGGGTGGGCACGTCGACGATCACCTTGGCAATCAGGTCATTGCTTTTCATGGTCTCTCGCGGGTTGTGGATAACTTTGTGGATGAAAGGAATTAAACGATCTTCCCTTTTCACCTCAAACTTGTGAAACACCCCGGTGTTTCACAGAGCATAATTAAAACACCTTCCTTCTGCCGCAACAAAAAGAAGAGAATGAAAAAAGGACGAGAAAACAACTCCCGCCCTTTTTTCTTCATTTGTCAACTCTTTTCGAACCCTGTGCAAAACTCGCCCTCGACGGGGAGCACGTCGAAAGAATCAACAGGCATTATCCGTGATAACGGCGGCTGTATTCATGCACTTCGTCCGCCACGATCTGCACGCTTTCAACCGGCGTGAACTGATTGATGCCGTGACCGAGGTTAAAGACGTGGCCGCCCGCGCCCACTTCGCCGTAGCCGTCGAGCACGCGGCGCACTTCGCGGCGGATGGCCTCTTCGCTTCCGAAGAGAACGAAGGGATCGAGATTGCCCTGCAGGGCTACGCGGTCTCCGACGACGCGGCGGGCGCGCGAGATGTTCGTCGTCCAATCGAGACCGACGGCGTCGCAGCCGATCGAAGCGATCTCTTCGAGCCATTCGCCGCCGCCCTTCGTGAAGACGATGCTCGGCACCCGGGCGCCGTCGTTTTCCTTGATGAGCGCGTCCACGACCTTCTTCGTGTAGCGAAGCGAGAAACGCTGGAAATCACCGTCGGCGAGCATGCCGCCCCAAGTGTCGAAGATCTGCACGGCCTGCGCCCCGGCCCGAATCTGGGCGTTGAGGTAAACGGCCACCGCTTCGGCGTTCACTTCGAGGATCTTCTCGAAGAGATCGGGACGGCGATACATCATCGTCTTGACCGTACGGAAGTCGCGGCTGCCGCGGCCTTCCACCATGTAGCATGCGAGGGTGAAGGGAGAACCGGAAAAACCGATCAGCGGCACGCGGTTGTTGAGGGCGCGGCGAATGCTCGTCACGGCGTCGATGACGTAACGCAGTTCCCCGGCGGGGTCGGGCACGCAGAGATTGCGCACGGCCTCTTCCGTCTGCACGGGACGTTCGAAAACGGGACCTTCCCCCTGACGGAAGGAGAGGCCGAGCCCCATGGCGTCGGGAATCGTCAGAATGTCGGAAAAGAGAATGGCCGCGTCGAGACCGTAGCGATCAATCGGCTGCAGAGTGACTTCCGTCGCATAATCGGGATTCTTGGCGAGTCCCATGAAGCTGCCCGCGCGCGCACGGGTTTCGCAGTATTCGGGCAGATAGCGGCCCGCCTGGCGCATGAGCCAAAGGGGCGTAAAATCGGTCTTTTCGCGACGAAGCGCACGCAGGAAGCAGTCGTTGATCGGTTGCATGATGAAATTAGGAAGAAGGATAGAAAAATGAAGGAAAACCTCGATACACCGTCCGTCGGCACCCCCTGGATGCAACGCAAAGACGCGCAAACCTTCGTTTTGTCGCTTCACGTGCAACCCGGCGCAAAACGCACCGCGGTGGTCGGTCTGTACGGTGAAAAACTCAAGATCGCGCTTGCCGCGCCGCCTGTGGACGGAAAAGCCAATCAGGCGCTCGTGCAGTTTCTCGCCAAGTCTTTGGGCATCGCCAAATCCGGCGTCACGATCCTCTCGGGCGAAACCAACCGGGAGAAACGCGTCGCGGTTCGTTGCGGCGAAGAGGCTCTGGCCGCCCTTTCCGCAAAGGCCGAGTGACAGAAAAGAGGCTTCCGCCCCAAGGGGAAGAAGCCTCCGCAGTCAATCAAAATCCTTTGCGGCTCAGCGAACAACCAGAACCGGTCGATCCGCCTGATGGAGAACCTTTTGCGTCTCGCTTCCGAGAAGCAACGAACCGAAGGATCCCAAACCGCGGCTCGCCATAACGATGTAGTCCACATCCAAGCGGTGCGCGCACTCGAGAATCCCTTCCCAAACCGTGCCGGCGTGTTCCGCCACGATTTCACACTCCACGCCGCTCTCGCCGGCCTTCTCGGTGATCTTATTGAGACGCTCGCGAACCGCGGGCTCTTCACATTCGAAGCCACCGGGAGGAGGAGGGGCGATCACCACGGTGACGCCGACGACGGAACCACCCAACGCCTTGGCAAGTTTGACGGCCGTATCGACGGCCTGCTCACTCAAATTAGAACCGTCCGTCGTTACCAATACCTTAACATCGCTCATTTTTGCCTCTCGATTCAGTGTTGCGGAAACCCGCACGTCATACCTGTAATCCTACCGCAAATCAACCGGGCGCCCGAAAAAAAAACGGAGCCCGTCCCTTTCGGGAGAACTCCGTTTTTCCGATCGAGCGCCCTCGATCAATGATGCTGGCGCTGACGAATCTTCTTGATCGCCGCCAACTGAGCCGCCATGGCGGACATTTCGGCTTCGAGTTTGGCAATCGCGAGTTCACCGGTAACCTGAGCACGTTGCGCGCGGGCTTCTTCGAGCGCCTTCGCAGCCTTGGCCTCGTCGAGGTCCTTGGTACGAATCGCCGTATCGGCCAACACCGTCACGTGATGCGGTTGCACTTCCAGAACACCGCCGGCTACAAACACTTCTTCAACCTCTTTGCCCGTACGAATACGGACGAAGCCGGGCTTCACAAGCGTAATGAGCGGAAGGTGTCCGGGCAGAATCCCCAATTCGCCAGACTTACCGGGCAGCGAGACGAACTCAGCGTCACCGGAGAAAATGCTTTCTTCGGCGCTGACGACGTCGACTTTAAGAGTAGCCATACATGTTGCTCCGTTTGTCGGGCGCTTATGCGGGCCGATTGCTCGGCCCGACAAGCATTACTTGAGAGTCTTGGCCTTTTCGAAGGCTTCGTCGATGGTACCGACCATGTAGAAAGCCTGTTCGGGAAGCTCGTCGCATTCGCCGTCGACGATCATCTTGAAGCCGCGGATCGTTTCCTTGAGGGGAACGTACTTACCCGGGGCGCCGGTAAAGACTTCGGCAACGTGGAAGGGCTGCGACAGGAAGCGCTGGATCTTACGGGCGCGCATAACCGTCATCTTGTCTTCCGGAGCGAGTTCGTCCATACCGAGAATGGCGATGATGTCGCGGAGTTCCTTGTAGCGCTGCAGGGTTTCCTGAACGCGGCGGCAAACCTTGTAGTGTTCTTCGCCGATGATGTTCGGATCGACCTGACGGCTCGTGGAGTCGAGCGGGTCCACGGCGGGATAAATGCCGAGGGCAGCGATGTCACGCGAAAGAACGACCGTGGCGTCCAAGTGGCCGAAGGTCGTAGCAGGCGACGGGTCGGTCAAGTCGTCGGCAGGCACGTACACGGCCTGGATCGACGTAATGGAGCCGGTCTTCGTCGACGCGATGCGTTCCTGCAGCTTACCCATTTCTTCGGCCAGCGTCGGCTGGTAGCCCACGGCGGACGGCATGCGGCCGAGCAGAGCGGACACTTCGGTACCGGCCAGGGTGTAGCGGTAGATGTTGTCCACGAAGAGCAGGATGTCACGACCTTCGTCACGGAAGGCTTCGGCCATCGTCAGGCCCGTCAGGGCGACGCGCAGACGGTTGCCCGGGGGTTCGTTCATCTGACCGAACACCATGGCCACCTTGTCGAGAACCTTCGACTCGCCCATTTCGTGGTAGAAGTCGTTCCCTTCACGGGTACGTTCGCCCACGCCGGCAAACACGGAGTAACCGCCGTACTGCTTGGCGATGTTGTTGATGAGCTCCATCATGTTGACGGTCTTGCCCACGCCGGCACCGCCGAAGAGGCCGACCTTACCGCCCTTGGCGAACGGGCAGATCAGGTCGATAACCTTGATGCCGGTTTCCAAGAGGTCGACGGACGGGGAAAGTTCGTCGAACTTCGGGGCTTCGCGGTGAATTTCGCGGTATTCGTCGGCGCCGATTTCACCGGCGTCGTCGATCGGGCGACCCAGAACGTCCATGATGCGGCCGAGGGTCTTGGGGCCGACCGGAACGGAAATGCCGCGGCCCGTGCTCTTGACCTTCATGCCGCGCTGCAGACCTTCCGAAGAGCCCATGGCGATGGTACGAACCACGCCGTCGCCAAGCTGCTGCTGGACTTCGAAGGTGAGGCCGGCTTCGGCCAGGGTGTTGCTCTCGTCCTGTTCGAGGACGAGGGCTTCGTAAATCTTAGGCATCTCACCGCCGGTGAACTCGATGTCCACCACGGCGCCGATAACCTGAACGATCTGTCCGATACTCATGGGATTTCCTCAGTTATCGATACTTGTTTCGTTAAGACACGGCGGCGGCACCACCGACGATTTCGGTGATTTCCTTGGTAATGCCGGCCTGACGGGTCTTGTTGTAGACGAGTTGCAGTTCGTCAATGAGCTTCTTGGCATTGTCCGAAGCGGCCTTCATGGCCACCATGCGGGCGCTCTGTTCCGAAGCCATATTTTCGGCAACCGCCTGATAAATCAAAGCCTCAACGTAACGCTTCAGAAGGTCGTCGAGAACGGATTGGGCGTCGGGCTCGTAGAGATAATCCCACGAGTAATCGCGTTTTTCTTCCGGAGCGTCGAGCATCCGGTCCGTGATGGGCAGCAACTGTTCGATAACCGGTTCCTGCTTCATGGCATTGATGAAACGCGAGTAGGCCAGATGCACAGAATCAACCTTCCCTTCCATGTATGCCTGAATCTGCACCGTAATGGCGCCGATCAGACGATCAAGGTTGGGGTGGTCGCCAAGCTGAACGACTTGGCTGACCACGGGCATGTTCAGGCGCTGAAGAAAGCCGAGTCCCTTGTTACCGATCGCCGTGGCTTCGATCTTCTTGCCTTCGGCGGTCCAGGTCTTGATCTGTTGAAGGACCATACGCTGGATGTTGGTATTCAAAGGACCGGCCAACCCCTTGTCGGTCGTCACGAGGATCAAACCGACTTTCTTGTTGGCGCCCTTATCTTCGGCGAGGAACGGATGCTGATACTCCGTACGGGACTGCGCCAGATGCGAGCAGATCAGGCGAATCTTGTCGCCGTAGGGACGAGCTTCATGCATCCGGTCCTGCGCCTTGCGCATCTTCGAGGCCGCAACCATTTCCATCGCTTTGGTGATCTTGCGCGTATTGTGTACGCTCTTGATCTTTCCGCGAATTTCCTTAGTACTAGGCATGGATTTTTGGTCCTCTAAGATCGGTTAAACGCTTAGTAAGCGCCAGACTTCTTGAACTCTTCGATCGCGGTCTTCAGAACGGCTTCGTCTTCCTTGACGAGTTCCTTCTTGGCTTCGATCGATTCGACGAGCTGGGGATAGTGCGTCTTCAGGTATTCACGCATGCCGCGTTCAACACGCAGAGCATCGGCAACCGCCACATCGTCGTACGCGCCGATGTTCACGGAGTAGAGCACGAGCGCTTCTTCCCAGACCTGCAGAGGCTGATACTGAGGCTGCTTCATGAGTTCCGTCACGACGCGGCCGCGTTCGAGCTGCTTGCGGGTCGCTTCGTCAAGGTCGGAAGCGAACTGCGCGAAGGCGGCGAGTTCACGGTACTGAGCCAGGGCGAGACGAACGCCGCCGCCGAGCTTCTTGATGATCTTCGTCTGAGCGGCGCCGCCGACGCGGGACACGGAAATACCCGGATTGATGGCGGGGCGGATACCGGCGTTGAAGAGGTCGGTTTCCAAGAAGATCTGACCGTCCGTAATCGAAATCACGTTGGTCGGCACGAAGGCGGTCACGTCGCCGGCCTGCGTTTCAATGATCGGCAGGGCCGTCATCGAACCGGTCTTGCCCTTGACGGCACCCTTGGTGAAGCGTTCGACGTAGTCGGGGTTCACGCGGGCGGCACGTTCGAGCAGACGGCTGTGCAGGTAGAAGACGTCGCCAGGATAGGCTTCGCGTCCCGGCGGACGACGCAGCAGCAGGGAGATCTGGCGATACGCCCAGGCCTGCTTGGTCAAGTCGTCGTAAACGATGAGGGAGTCTTCACCGCGGTCGCGGAAGTATTCGCCCATCGTGGCGCCGGCGTACGGAGCGATGTACTGCATGGCAGCCGATTCGGAGGCCGTGGCGGCCACGACGATCGTGTAGTCCATGGCGCCGGATTCTTCGAGCTTGCGAACGACGTTCGCAATCGTCGAAGCCTTCTGACCGATGGCGACGTAAACGCAGATGAGGTCCTTGCCCTTCTGGTTGATGATCGTGTCGATGGCCACGGCGGTCTTACCCGTCTGACGGTCGCCAATGATCAGTTCGCGCTGTCCGCGTCCGATCGGCACCATGGCGTCGATGGACTTCAGGCCCGTCTGAACCGGCTGCGAAACCGACTGACGGTCAATCACGCCGGGAGCGACCTTTTCCACCACGTCGTATTCTTCCGTCTGGATCGGGCCCTTGCCGTCGATCGGTTGACCGAGGGCGTTGACCACGCGGCCGATCAAAGCGCGGCCGACGGGAACGGAAAGAATGCGCTTGGTGGTCTTGACCACGTCGCCTTCGGAAATGTGTTCGTAATTACCGAGAATCACGGCACCGACGGAGTCGCGCTCGAGGTTGAGGGCCAGACCGTAGGTGTTGTTGGGGAATTCCAACATTTCGCCCTGCATCACGTCGCTGAGACCGTGAACACGGCAGATACCGTCGGTCACCGAAACTACGGTGCCTTGGGTGCGAAGATCAGCGGAAACGCCGAGGCCTTCGATACGCTTCTTCAGCAGATCGCTGATTTCACTAGGATTGAGTTGCATCTTACAGCTCCGAATTTTTTAAGCGGTGAGCATCGTTTTCATCTGCTCGAGACGGGTGCGGACCGTTGCATCGATCACTTGGTCGCCGACCGTTACCGCCACACCGCCGATCAGTTCGGGATTGACACGAACGATGGGCGTGAGCTTCACTCCCGGGAACTTCGATGCAAGCTTGTCCAAAAGTCCCTTGAGCTCGTCATCGCTGAGCTCGAAGGCCGTCTCGATATAGGCGTCTGCGACACCCTCGGACAAATTCTTCAGTTCATGGAACTGACGAGCGATTTCCGGCATCACTTCCAGACGATCGTTTTCCACCACCACTCGAAGAAGATTCGCGGCGTCCTTGGGAAGGGAGCCGCCACAAGCATCCTCGATCAGATTGAAAAGTTGATCGTCAGTCAGTTTCGGATCGCCCACCAACGTGGCGACCTGAGGGTCCTGCGCGACGGCGCAAATCGCCTTCAGCGCCTGGAGCACCTCCGCCACTTCATCAGCGCCGGCCTTACGTTCCTGAAGGGCCTTCATGAGACCCGAAGCGTAGGGGCGCGCAATCGTCGAAAGTTCAGCCATAATCAGAGCTTCGCCTTCAATTGTTCAAGCAATTGAGCATGAACCGTTTTGTCCACTTCGCGGGCCAGAATCTGCTCGGCACCGGCGACGGCGAGCACCGCAACCTGATTGCGGAGCTGTTCACGGACGCGTTCCATTTCCTGGGCGGCTTCCGCACGAGCAGCTTCGAGAATGCGATCGGCTTCAATCTGAGCCTGAGCCTTGGCGTCCTCGACAATCTTCTGACCCAGCTTTTCGCCGTCGGCCACAAGATTGGAAGCACGGGCACGAGCATCGGCTTCAATCGCCTTACCCTGCTCCGTGGCGACGGCCAGCGCACGTTCACCCTTGTTGGCGGCGGCGAGCCCGTCTGCAATTTGCTTCTGCCGCTCTTCGATCGCGCGGATCAACGGCGGCCAGATGTACTTCATGGTGATCCAGGCACCAAGGAAGAACACGACCATCTGTACAAACAGAGAGGCATTGATATTCATTATTGAACCCCGTTACGAGGCCGCGGCGAAAAGGATTGGCGTCGACGCAGCCTCGTCGTCATTGAAAAAAAGACGTTGTAACTTTTGCGTCGGAAGGATTAGCCGACGAAGGGGTTGGCAAAGGCGAACATCATGGCGATACCGACACCGATAAGGAAGGCGGCGTCGATAAGACCGGCGAGAAGGAACATCTTCGTCTGAAGGGGTTCCATGAGTTCCGGCTGACGAGCGGCCGATTCAAGGTACTTGGAACCCATGATGGCGATACCGATGGAAGCACCGACGGCACCAAAACTCACGATAAGACCGCAGGTAAGAGCAACGAAAGCGACGTTGGTCATTTTGAAAGAACTCCTAAACCGAAAAAAAGGGAGTAGTGAAAAAGAAAAGTATTGATGCCTAATTAATGGCTACTGTGTGCCTGACCGATGTAGACAAGCGTAAGCATCATCATGATAAACGCCTGCAACAAAACAATCAGAACGTGGAAAAGCCACCAGATCAACCCTGCGGCGACCTGGCCGAGTCCGGCGCTCGCAGCCCCGACGGGCCCGAGTTCGAGAGCGAAGCCCCCCAGCAAGGCAAGAAGGAAGAAGAGCAACTCGCCGGCATACATGTTGCCGAAAAGTCGCATCCCCAACGACACAAACTTGGCCAGGTATTCAATCAGGTTCAGAAGAAGATTGAACGGCCAAAGCAGCGGGTTCTTGCCGAACGGAGCCGTAAAGAGTTCCACGACGAATCCCGTCGCGCCCTTGACCTTGATGCCGTAATAGAACATCAAGAGCAACACGCCGAAGGAAATCCCCAGCGTACCGTTCAGGTCGGCCGTGGGCAACGGACGGAGATAATGCAGGCCGAACCAGCCGGCAATCATCGGGAACAGATCCACCGGAATCAAGTCGATGGCGTTCATCAACGAGACCCAGCAGAACACGGTCAATGCAAGCGGAGCGATATAAGTGCGGTCGCCGTGGACGATGCTTTTGGCCTGGTTGTTCACCATTTCCACAAGCATTTCCACCGCACACTGCACCTTACCGGGAACTCCGGAGGTTGCATTCTTGGCACCGGCTCTCAAGAGGAAGAACATGACGACCATCATCAACACGGAGAAGAAGAGGGTGTCGTAGTTCAGCACGGAAAAATCAACGATGACGTCCTGCTTCATGGAAGACAGGTGCGCCATATGGTGTTGAATGTACTCAGTAGCGGTAGGGGCGTTGGTTGCCATGGATACCGATCCTTAGTTTCTCTTGAACAGCACGATAAAGTTCGCGTTGACCACGACCACGATTCCCAGAATCAGACCGGGCCAATGCAAGTTTTCGTAGTACCTGACGCTCAAGCCCAAGATGAGCAAGACCGCCAGGATCTTTACAAATTCTCCTACGAGTACCCGATAAGGATTGAACCGTCCCGGAGTCCTTCGTCCCGCAAGCACCAAATAAAGCGCGAAAAGCGCCGTCGGAAATGCATAAGCCCCTCCTCCGATCAGTGCCGAAAGCCCAGCCTCCTGCCCTACGAAAACAGCAAAAAGCGCGGCCACCAAAAAGGTCAGAACGAACTGCGCAAGAGAAACGCGCATCATATCAGAAATGGCGTACATGACTTGCACAGACTAGGGGAATTTGAAACGGATGGAGTATAAAGTTCTGTTGCATCCTTTCACAATTAGTCAAAAAGATGAGAAGAGGGACTTTCCCTTACGAAACTACATCGTTATAACTACATATAAGGAAGTAGTTAACGTTGAATCCTATCGACGATGCCCTGAAGCTGCTCCAGATTGGAGAACTCAATGACGATCTTCCCCTTGCCCTTCGGGGAAGCGCTCAACTTCACGACGGTACCGAGCGTGTGGGCAAGAGCCTCTTCAAGACGCTCGTCATCGCGCGTCTTGATGACGACGCGGCTCTTGGGTTCCTTGCGCACGCCGCCCTCCTTCATTCTCTTGACGAGCCCCTCGGTTTGCCGCACCGAAAGCGCCTCGAGCGCGACGCGCTTGGCGGCGACCACCTGCATCGCCCCCTCGAGAGCGAGAAGCGCCCGGGCGTGTCCCATCTCGAGTTCGCCGCGAGCGAGCATAGCCTGCACTTCTTCGTTGAGCCCGAGGAGCCGCAAAAGGTTCGTGGTGGCCGATCGCGAGCGGCCGATCGCCTTGGCGCATTCCTCGTGCGTCAATCCGAACTCCTCCTGCAAGCGGCGAACGCCGAGCGCCTCTTCAATGGGATTGAGATTTTCGCGCTGGATGTTTTCGATGAGCCCCACGGCGAGCGCATGCCGATCGTCGAGCTCCCTCACGATGGCGGGGACGGTTTCGAGCCCGATCATCTTGGCGGCCTGATAGCGCCGCTCCCCGGCCACAATTTCGTAGCCCGCGTCGGTTTTGCGCACGATGAGGGGACTCAGAATGCCTTCCTCGCGAATGGAGGCGGCCAAGGCCTCGAGCGCTTCGGGCTCCATGCGCGAACGCGGCTGCATGCGCCCGGGAGCGACCTCGGAGAGCCGAAGCTCCTCGACGGCGAGACCGTCCTTTTCGTCAGACATCCAGTCTTCGGAGAGCGGAGCGCCGAACAGCGCATCGAGGCCGCGCCCCAAACCCTTGTTTTTTTCCTTCTTGTTCATTGCTCATCCCTCATGCGCGCTTGCCTTCCATCCGCGCAATCAACTCGTCCGCACAGGCAAGGTAGGCCTTCGCCCCCTTGCTTGAACGGTCGTAGACGACGCCGGGCTTGCCGTAGCTCGGCGCCTCGGCGAGGCGTACGTTGCGGGGGATGATGGTTTCGAAGACCTTGTCGCCGAAATGTTTGATGAGTTGTTCACTTACCTGCTGCTGCAACGTAATGCGCGGGTCGAACATTACGCGCAAAAGCGTGATGATGCGAAGCGATTTGTTCTTCTCCGCGTGCACGCGGCGCACGCTCCCCACGAGATCGGTGAGTCCCTCAAGCGCAAAGTATTCGCACTGCATGGGAATCACGACTCCGTCGGCCGCGCAGAGGGCGTTCATCGTCATCATCGAAAGACTCGGCGGGCAGTCGATCAGTACGTAGTCGTAGCGGTCGCGCACCGCGTCAAGCACCACGCGCAGACGCGCGTCGCGGTCCTTCATGCCGACAAGCTCAACCTCCGCTCCCGCAAGTTCCCGATTGGAGGGAAGAACGTCGAAACCGGACTCGGCGTGCTGAACAACCTCGTCGAAAAACTTCGTGCCGATAAGGAGTTCATAAACCGAAGCCGATAGTTCTCCCTTGTCAAATCCCGCGCCCGTCGTGCCGTTTCCCTGCGGATCGAGGTCAACGAACAACACACGGCGCTTCTTCTGCGCCAATGCAGCAGCAAGATTCAGCGCCGTGGTGGTCTTCCCCACGCCTCCTTTTTGATTCGCAATGCAAAAAATCTTCGCCATCAGAACATCCGAAATTGATTCAATTCCCGTGGTTTTACAGGGTCTTCCACAGTTCCGAGAAACCCTGCCAGAAAACGGACACGCCCAAGCAGATCAGGATGAAGGCCATGATTCTTGCCAACGCGTCGGCACCTGCCGTGCCCACCGCTTTGCTGATGCGGTCGCTATAACGATAGCAAACCCAAATCGTGGCCATCGTCGCGATGATTGCGGCGACGGTTCCGGCGATGTTCGGAATGTCGTACGGGAGACTCGTGCCGATCGCCACCGTCACGGCAATGCATCCAGGCCCCGTGGTAAGCGGCAACGTAAAGGGGTAAAAGGCCATCGACTTGAGTTGCGTGCGCGAATAAATTCGTTGCGGCCGACCATTGTCCTCGGTTCCGTCGTGAGCGGGAGCGTTCATGGCATTCCACCCTGCGGCAAAGAGCACGCAGCCGCCTGCAACGCGCAGAGCGCCTACGGAAATGCCGAAGAAACTCAAAATAAAGTGCCCGGCAAAGAGACACACGAGCATGATGATCAGACAGAAAATCGCAATCTGCCTCACCACATACGCTTTGTCCCGATCCGGAACGTCAGGCGTCATCGTGGTGAAGAGCATCGCTCCGCTGAAGGGATTGATCACCGGCACCAGCGTCGAATACGCGAAAACGAAGGCACTGAGAAAGGCTGAAATCATGACAGTCCGCAACGCTCGTTGCGCTCCATAACGATCAAATGTCTGGATTCATGCAGTCCGGGCACCGTCATCGGAAGAATTTCCCGAACCCTTACGAAATCGGGAAGAGCGGCCATTTCCTCTTCGGGAACGACGCCCTTCATGGCGAGCCAGACGCCGGAAGGCTTCAGAAGGTGCTCCGTAAGACTCGTGAAGTCCGCCAAAGAGGCGAAGGCGCGCGAAGTGATCACGTCAAACGGAGAAAGGCGCAGATTTTCCACACGCGCGTGATGCGCGTGAAAGTTCTTGAGGCCCAACTCAATCTGAGCCTGTTGCAAAAAGGTCACCTTTTTCTTCACCGTGTCGACGGCGTGAACGGAGAGGTCCGGGCGCAACAGCGCCGTCGGAACGGCGGGAAGTCCCCCGCCGCTTCCTACGTCGAGAAGCGTCTGCGCCTCCGGCGCAATTTTCCCGATCATCGGCACGAGGGCGGCCGAATCGAGAAGATGGTGCGTCACCACCTCGGACTCCTCCCGAATGGCCGTCAGATTGTAGGTGCGGTTCCAACGCAAAAGAAGGTCCGCGAAGCGTCCGAGCAACAGCACCGTCCGCTCCTGCGAAGGAAGTCCCAGTCCTTCGAGCCCGCGGATCAGCATTTCTTCCCGAGTGGTCATGCCTTTTCCTCCTTGAAGGGGTCTTGGCTGCCTTTTTGACGGTTGTAGTAGTACTTGCGCTTCAGGTACACCAGGAGAAGCGAAACAGCGGCAGGCGTGACGCCCGAAATTCGGGTGGCCTGGCCGATCGTTTCCGGCTGCACGGAGCGAAGCTTCTGCCGAACCTCAAAGGAAAGCCCCGGAACGTCGTCGTAATTCAGATCCGCGGGAATGCGCAGGGTCTCGTTGGCGATCGTCTTGGCAATTTCGGCGCGCTGACGGTCGATGTAGCCCGAATACTTCACGGCGATTTCGATTTGCTCCACCACGTCGTCGGCAAGCGCGGAAACGTCGAGGACCTCGCCCCCCTCTTCGAGTTTCATCGAGGTGAGCGTCCGCAGATTCATGCCCGGACGGGCGAGCAACGTACGAAGGTTGTATTCGTGCTCGAGCTTCACGGACAGGACTCGCTCGTCCTCCCCATTCTGCAGTTTCTTGGGATGAACCCACACGGCCCCCAATTGCTCGAGCGTCGATTCCACCGCCTTCTTTTTAGCTTCGAAGTACGCGTAGCGCTCGTCGCTCACGAGTCCGAGCGAACGCCCGATTTCGGTAAGACGCTCGTCGGCGTTGTCTTCCCGAAGACTCAGGCGGTATTCCGCACGGCTCGTAAACATTCGGTAGGGTTCCGTCACGCCTCTCGTCGTAAGATCGTCGACCATCACGCCGAGGTAGGCTTCGTCACGACGGGGTACCCAGGGCTCCTCGTCACGAACGAGGCGAGCGGCATTGAGGCCGGCCAGAAGGCCTTGGGCGGCCGCTTCTTCGTACCCCGTCGTGCCATTGATCTGCCCGGCAAAGAAAAGCCCGGGCATGGCCTTCGTTTCCAGGCTCTTTTTGAGGCCGCGCGGATCGTAGTAATCGTATTCGATCGCATACCCCGGACGAAGGAGATGCGCGTGTTCGAGACCGGGCATCATCCGAACCATCCGGATCTGCACGTCAAAGGGAAGGCTCGTCGACACGCCGTTCGGGTAAATCTCATTCACCGAAAGCCCTTCGGGCTCGAGGAACACCTGATGACTGTCCTTGTCGGCGAATCGTTTTACCTTGTCTTCGATGGAGGGACAGTACCGGGGACCGATCCCCTGAATCACCCCCGTGTACATGGGGGATCGATCCAGATTGGCGAGAATCAGGTCGTGCATTTCGCGGTTGGTGCGCGTAATCCAACAGGGCACCTGCTCGGGATGAGGACGCTGCGGCAAAAAGAGAGAAAATCCAGGCACCGGATCGAGTTCTCCCCACTGCACCTCACAGCGGCTGTAATCGATGGAACGCCCGTCGATGCGCGGCGGCGTTCCCGTTTTCAGACGTCCCTGCGGCATGCCGAGATCCTTGAGACGTTCGGCAAGACGAATGCTCGCGGGATCCCCTACGCGGCCGGCCGAATAGTGTTCGAGACCGATGTGCACCAAACCATTCAAGAAGGTGCCGGCACAAAGCACCACGGCACGCGCGTCAAAACGGATGCCTGTCTGCGTAACGACGCCCGCCGCACGTCCGTTCTCCACGATGAGATCGTCGACTGCCTGCTGAAAGAGCCAGAGGTTCGGCTGCGACTCCACCAGCCGCCGCATGGCGGTTCGGTAGAGCTGACGATCAATCTGCGCACGCGTCGCGCGCACGGCCGGTCCTTTGGAACGGTTCAGGATGCGGAACTGAATGCCCGCTTCGTCCGTAACGACGCCCATTGCGCCGCCCATCGCGTCCAATTCCTTGACGAGATGGCCCTTGCCGATGCCGCCGATGGAAGGGTTGCAGGAGAGCTGCCCAACCGTATCGAGATTGTGCGTGATAAGAAGGGTTTTTCTCCCCATGCGGGCGCTCGCAAGCGCAGCTTCCGCACCGGCGTGACCGCAACCGACCACGATGACTTCAAAGGATTCGGGGAAAAGCATAAAAAAATCGACTCCGTCCGACAGACTTCGTTTGCATCACTTTCCGATGCAGAATTGACTGAAAATTTTGCCCAACAGATCGTCCGGCAACGTGCGCCCGAGCACTTCTCCGAGCGCTTCGCCCGCCAAACGAAGCTCTTCGGCCACAAGCTCCCAGCCCTCGTTGTGATGGAGGCGCTCCAACGCCCAATCCGCGTGCTCGCGGGCGCGGGTAAGCGCGGTCAAATGCCGTTCCCTCGCAATGAAGAGACCTTCCGTGTTGGCGTTCATTCCGGCATGTTGCAAAAGAGCGTTCCGAAGCTCCTCCAGACCTTTGCCGGTTTTCACGGAGAGAGCGATGCCGTCGGCCGACAGGGACGCGCCCTCGGGAAGCAGATCGGTCTTGTTCGCAACGTTGAGAAGCACGGCGTCTCGCCGTGCCCGGGAGCGCACAAGTTCGAGAACCTCGCGGTTGTCCTCCACGCTCCCCGAAGCGTCGGTGAGGTGAAGAATGATTTCGGCCTTGGCGATGGCATCGAGCGTGCGCTCGATCCCCTTTTGTTCGACAAGATCCTCCGTTTCGCGAAGACCCGCCGTGTCTACCATGCGAATGGGAACGCCGCCGAGATTCACCCAGTGCTCCACACGATCCCGCGTCGTTCCGGCAATGTCGGTGACGATGGCCACGTCCTCCTGAGCGAGTGCGTTGAGAAGACTCGACTTTCCTACGTTGGGGCTTCCCACGAGGGCCACGGTGATGCCTTCGCGCAACACCTTGCCACGCCCGGCGTTCTTCAGGAGCCGCGACAAGCCGTCCCGAACCCCTTCGAGTCTCTCGGCAAGATTCGAAAAGAAAGAGGGATCGAGTTCCTCCTCGGGAAAGTCCAAAATGGCCTCGATGTAGGCGCGCACGTCGTCGAGCTCCCCACCAACCTCTCGAACGGCTCGGGAGAAATCCCCAGATAGAGAGCGTTGAGCGGCCTGGGCCGCGGCTTCGCTCGCCGCGTCGATCAGATCCGTCACCGCTTCGGCCTGCGCGAGGTCGATGCGTCCGTTCAGAAAGGCTCGCTCCGTAAATTCGCCAGCGCGGGCGAGCCGCATCCCGCAGAAAGCGCACTTTTGCAGCACAGAGCGCAACACCATCCGCAAAAGCATCGGACCGCCGTGAACCTGCAGTTCGAGCACGCTTTCTCCCGTGTAGCTCGCTGGTGCGGGAAAAAATAAGACGATCGCATGATCGAGCACGCGGTCATTTTCGTCCAGAACGGGATAGAGGTGAGCATGGCGGGCCCGAACGACCCGGTCACCGAAAAGGGCGTGCAAAACGGCTTCGTTCCAGCGCTCGTGAAACGAAAGACGAACAATGCCGATCGCTCCGCGACCGGCTGCCGTTGCAGTGGCTACAATCGGATCCTTATCGCTGTGCATGTTCGCGTACTCTGTTGATGTGTCTCGGTTCGCGTGCATTCTAATGCGGAATCGAAAATCTTCCCCTGTTTTTCCGTCTCTTTCCATGTCCCTGCAAAGCCCCAATCCTTCCGGACCGAGTCTCGGCGCGCTCCTGAGCGCCGTCCTGAGCGTTTTGCTTTCTCTGATCGTCGCGGCCTTGATCGGTTCGCGCATCGGAGACGACTATGAGACAAGAGCGCTCGTATACGTTTCGCTGCTTCTTTGGAGCGTCGTCGGCGCGGGTGTGCTTCTCTATCTCACGCGACGCTCGACGAGCCGTCCGACCCTGAGAAGAGTCCTTTTGTGGACGGTTTCGAGTTGGCTATGGCCGTTGATGGCCGCGGCCGCGGCGGTCCGAAAGAAAGCAGAGAAACAGTGAGTTCCCAGGGGGCACTGAAACGAACGGGACGCCCCTTTCGGAGCATCCCGTTTCGCTGAACCAATCCCGAAGGAAGGTCACTTCATCCGTTTCTGACGCTCAGCCGCGATCGTCTTATTAATCCACCACTGCTGGATGATCGACAGGACGTTGTTCGTCAACCAGTAGAGCACCAGACCCGAAGCGAAGATGAAGAACATCACCGAGAAGACGAGCGGCATGATGTACATGACCTTCGCCTGAACCGGATCCGTGGGCTTCGGATTCAGGAAGATCTGCAGGAACATGGTGGCGGCCATCAGAGCCGGCAACACAAACCAGGGATCAGGCAGGGCAAGGTCCTGCACCCAGAAGATCCACGAGGAACCGCGGAGTTCGACGCTGCCCTGAAGCACCCAGTAGAGGGCAAGGAAGACCGGAATCTGCAGCATGATCGGGAGGCACCCGCCGACAGGATTGATCTTTTCGGAACGATAGAGTTCCATCATCGCCTGATTCAGACGCTGCTTGTCGTCCTTGTACTTTTCCTGGATCGCCTTCATGCGGGGCGTCACTTCCTTCATGCGGGCCATGGAGCGGTAGCCAGCCGCAGAGATCGGATAGAGAATCGCCTTCACGATGCAGGTCAGGAGCACAATCGCCCACCCCCAGTTGCCGACGATACCGTGCAGGAACGAAAGCAACCAGTAAATGGGTTTGGCCAGGAAAGTGAGCCAGCCGTAGTCAACCACGAGTTCGAGACCAGGGGCGAGCGCTTCGAGGCGCGTCTGCGTCTGCGGACCCGAATAGAAGCGGGCTTCGTCGCTCACCTTCGCGCCGGGCGCAACCTCGGGCAACGTGATCAGCGTGCCGGCGGCGTAGAGTCCGTTCGCAAGGGGACGAACGTAGTTGTCGCGGGCTTCGCCTTCCTTCGGAAGCCAGGCGCTCACGAAATGATGCTGCACGACGGCAAACCAACCGTTGTCGGTCTTGTTTTCCAGAGAGGCGCTCTGATCGGCGATGTCTTCGAACGGAACTTTCTGGAACTTGTCCTCGTCCGTATAGAAAGCCATGCCGGTGTAGGTCGAGTACACGGAGCTTTCGCCGTCGGGCTTGCTCGCGTCACGCGTGAGCTGATAGTAAACCGTGGGCTTGATCGCAGCGGCCGTCGTGTTTTCCACGTCGGTGCGGACCTTCACCGCGTATTCGCCGCGGGTGAACGTATAGGTGCGCGTCAGAACGACGCCGTTCTTTTCGGCGCGGAAGACCACTTCCAGGTTGTTTTCCGAACCCATGTCAAGCTTCTGGCTGACGAGTTCGAAGCGGTCCTTGTGATTGGGAAAGTCGCCGCCGGCCAAGCCCGTCTGCGAAGTGTAGGTGCGGCGGCCGTCAGCCTGCAACAACACGACGTTGCCAAGCTCTTCCTTCGACTTTTCCTTGTTGCCGAGAATCAGTCCGGCCAGGCCGATGTCCTTCCAGTCGGACAGGTTGGGCACGCGGATCAATTCCGTGCCGACGATCACGCCGCCCTCACGGTCGAAGGTGATCTTCTGCAGATCGGTCGTCACCGTGACAGGATCCTTCACCCCTGGAACGGGCGCCGCCACGTCCTCGGCCGCAGAAGCGGTCTCAGCGGGGACGGCCTGGTCCACGGCGGCCTCCTGATGCACCTCTTCGGTGTGGAAGAAGGAGGGCTTGCCCTGGTAGACCTGATAGTTGTCCCAAAGGAGGAAACAGGAGGTAAACAGAATGACCCACAGAAGGGCTCGTTGCAGATCTTTTCCCATAGAACTCGTTACGCTTTGTGGTTGAATTCGTTCGTGCCGACGTCTTGGTCCGTATGACGCCAGCAACACCAAGAAAAGCGAGTCGGAACCGGATCGTATCCGCTCCCGCCGAAGGGGTGGCATCGGCAAATGCGCACGAACGTCATGTATCCGCCGCGCAATGCGCCGTGACGTTCGACTGCCTCCATGCCGTAGGCCGAACAGGTCGGCACGAAACGGCAGCTTCTCCCGAACCAGGGAGAAAGCGTCAGTTGATAGAGGCGAATCAAGGCCAAAAGCACCCGTTTCACGGCTGAAGGCTCCTCAACTTTCCGGCCGAACGACGCGACAAATCCCTCATCAGGAGCTCTGCGTCCTCGTGGAGAGTTTTTTTCAGAGCCGTCACGCCCGCGTCGAAGCCGGCGATTCGGTGGAGCGGTTCCTTTAGTCGTAAAGATACGTCAAGCCCCGACCCGGCTTCACGCAGCAACGGAAGCAAGTTCGGAGCTTGGTGTCTTGCGGCTTCCCGCAAAATTCGCTTGATCAGTGCACGGTCGACGGAACGGGGGGCGTTCCTTTTGCCCACGGTGATGCCGAAACGCAAGCGTTCGGGCACATCCGTGCACATGGCCTGAAGAGAAAAATAGCGGCTCCGCGCGAAAAACGTCCGTTCGTTTCTCGTTTTCAGCAAAACGCCAAAATCCTCCGTTCGAATCAAACGGAGGTTTCGGGAAAAGCCATACGTTGCCACGGTTCGTCTCTACACGGCCGTTCAACGCCGTGCACGGCGTCTCGGACGAGAATCAGAGAGCGAGCGTGTGACGGCCCTTGGCGCGGCGGCGGGCAAGGACGCGGCGGCCGCCCTTCGTGCGGCTGCGGACAAGGAAGCCGTGCGTACGGGCACGCTTGACCTTGGAGGGCTGGTAAGTACGTTTCGTAGCCATTCTAGTAACCTCAATTAGCAGAGTTCGGAGAACCTGCCGAGGCAGCGTTATCCGAGAGAGACGTTGTTCATGGACGGGGTCTCCTTCAGGTGCGTTCGTCGCACCGGGAAATGCTCCCCGAAATCACATTGCTTGTGCGGTTTCGTCGAGAGGATTTGACGTCGACGACGCAGATCCCGCGAAAAGCTTGTTATTAGAACCTAAAAATAAGGCATTTGTCAATCTCCTTCGAGATTTTTCTTCGCATACACACAGGATATCGTTTCCTCCGCCACCCTGACACTAGATATAGTAAACATAGTTTTTAACCCACCAGGATTTTGTGTTTTGCTGTGCATAACAAAATGTTTGTTATTGATCACTTCGTTTTAAATGCTTATTTTAAGAATTGAAGTTGTTGACAGAGACTTGTGGATAAATCTGTGCAATTCATGTACAATGGGAAGTTCTCTTTCCGTTACACGTAGCCGCACCCGCGCGTCGTGGGAGGTCTGCCTCCTGCGCTTTATCTAAGCCCCCCTTACCCTCAACACCTCTATCATGCTCGAACTTTGGCAAAAGCTGCTTCAGGAACTCAACACCCTCTTTCCGCAGGCCTTTGAGATTTGGTTCCAGCCGATCAAGCCCGTTCAGTGGAACGAAAAAACGGGGGAATTGACCTTGGCCGCTCCCTCGGCCAAGGTCAACACGCTTCGCCAAACCTACCGCACCGTCATCGAACAGCTTGGACGGGGACAACTAGGCATCAAGCCTTTCTCCGTCGAGATCATCTCCAACGGCGCCTCCGCGTCGGAACCCGAAGCTGTGTCGAGCGACAAGCGCTCATCGGATGAAGAACGTCTCGAGAAGACTGGGCTTCTGCCCGGACTCACCTTCGAGAACTACGTTCACGGCAACGCCAATCAGCTGGCCGTCGCAGCGGCGGAACACGTCGCCACCTCTGCGGGAGGGCAATACAACCCTCTCTATATCTACGGAGGGGTCGGACTTGGTAAAACGCACCTCATGCAGGCGATCGGGCACCGGTATTTGGACCTTCATCCCAAGGCCAAGGTTCGTTGTGTTTCCGCACAGGACTTCATCAACGAATTCGCGGCCGCCACGCGCGAATCGGGTGCGACCAACAGTCAGAAAGCCCTGCAGCAGTTTGACGAACGCTACAGAACGCTCGATCTTCTTCTTATCGACGACGTCCAGTCCTTTTCGGGCGCCAAGGGTTCTCAGGCGCAGTTTTTCCGCACCTTTGAGGCGCTCGTTCCGCACAGCAAGCAACTTGTCCTCACGTCGGATACTTACACTAAGGGCCTCAAGGACATTGCTCCCCGACTCATTTCCCGTCTGACGCAAGGACTCACGGTAGCCATCGAACCGCCGGAATTCGAGATGCGCATAGCCATTCTCCTCAACAAGGCCAAGGCCTTCAACATTGATCTCCCAGAGGAAGTGGCGACTTTCATCGCCAAACGTTTGAAATCCAACGTTCGAGAACTCGAAGGTGCCCTGCAGCAGGTCATCGCCTTCCAACAGTTCCAGCCATCGCTCGGCAAAGTCATCACGATCGACGTGGCCAAGCGCGTTCTTCGGGATCAGTTCAGCGTCAACAACAATTCCGTTACGATCGAAAACATTCAAAAGACCGTCGCCGACTACTACAAGATCAAGGTTGCAGATATGTTTTCCAAGCGCCGTCCGAGGAACATCGCCCTGCCGCGTCAGATCGCCATGTACCTTGCCAAGGAACTGACGCAGCACAGCCTCCCGGAAATCGGCGCAAACTTCGGCGGACGCGACCACACGACCGTCATGCACGCCGTGCGCAAGATCGCTCAGGAACGAAAAACGGACGCAGATCTCAATCACGAGCTCCACGTTCTCAAACAAATCATCATCGGTTAACGGACCGTCCTTACGGAATTCTCTGGAAAATAGCCATGCAACTCATTCAATGCCCCTGCGAATCGCTGCTCACGCCGCTTAAGCGTGTCGAAGGCATCGTCGAACGCCGTCAAACGCTTCCCATCATCAGCAACGTGCTGATTCAGGTGGCCGACGAAAAGATCACGTTCGTCACGACCGACCTTGACATTCAGATCCGCACGACGTCGCTCGGCGGCATTCCCGGCGTCAACGAATCGTTTACGGTGTCGGCCGAAAAGCTCTCGAGCATCCTCAACGCTCTCGCGCCGCAGTCCACCGTTTCGATCGACGTGACGGACAAGAAGGTCAGCCTCGTGAGCGGCCGCGCCCGCTACTCCCTTCAGAACCTCCCCGCGGAAGACTTTCCGACCCTGCCGCACGGGGAATGGAAGGTTCAGTTCGCTCTGCCGGCCTCCACGCTGCATCATCTTCTTCAGCTGACGGTCTTTGCCATGCCGGCCAAGCCGATCCGCTACTTCCTCAACGGCGTCCTTCTGGAAATCGAAGGGGAAATCATTCGGGCTGTCGCCACCGACACGCACCGTCTGGCCTGTTGCGAGACCCGTATGGATAAGGAGCTTCTCGACCAGCCTCTTTCCTGCATCATTCCGAAGAAGACGGTTCGCGAACTCAGCCGCATCCTGCCGGACAACGACACGGTGGTGGAGTGCCAATTCAATGAAACCCAGTTCTGCGTCCGTTTCGGCGACGTGGAATTCATGAGCAAGCTCGTCGAAGGGAAGTTCCCGAACTACCGCACCGTGATGAACACCGCCTCGGCTCATCCTCATCGACTCGAGCTTAACCGTGAACAGCTCATCGAAACGCTTCGCCGCGTGGCCATCATGACCTCAGACAAGTACCGCGGCATCCGTTGGAAGGTGCATGAAAATCAGCTCACCATTCACAGTTCCTCTCCGGATCAGGAAGAGGCTTCGGAAACGATTGAAATCGACTGGACGGGGGACGAGGCCGAAATGGGCTTCAACGTAACCTACCTGCTCGAAGTGCTGTCGCTTCTCAAGAACAACACCGTTGTCCTGAAGTTCGGCAACACGTCCGGCGCGGTTTTGCTCACGATGCCCGATTCCGACAGCTTCAAGTACGTCGTGATGCCGATCCGCATCTAAGGCGCGGTTCACCAAGGGAAAGAAAATACAGTTACAAGGAAATTTATGAGCGACGTTGAAGAGCCTCTGGGCGCGGCGGACTCCACTCCGAAGACCGCCTCGCAGTACAACGAAGAAAGCATCCAGATTCTCGAGGGTTTGGAAGCAGTACGCAAGCGCCCGGGCATGTACATCGGCGACACGGCCGACGGTTCCGGTCTGCACCATCTCGTCTACGAAGTCGTTGACAACTCGATCGACGAAGCCCTCGCGGGCTTCGCCACGAGCATTCAGGTGACGATTCACACCGACAACTCCATCTCCGTTCTGGACGATGGACGCGGCATTCCTTCCGCCATCAAATGGGACGACAAGCACGATCCCAAGCGAAGCGCTGCCGAAATCGCACTGACGGAACTGCATGCGGGCGGCAAATTCGATAACAACGGCTACAAGATCTCCGGCGGCCTGCACGGCG
>UQYG01000008.1 GCA_900545275.1 uncultured Sutterella sp. | reverse complement strand
GAAGTAGCGGTGCCCCGAAGGGAGTCGTTTGGCCACCAACTTTCCCTCTTTCTCCCATCGTCGGATGGTTTGGGGAGTGCGTCCAACTAATTTAGCGAACTCTTGAATGCGCAGTATCTTGCTCATAGCAATGCATTATAAGCAATTTTAATTAAGAAATCAGATGTGGTTAAATGCTCCGGAATCGCCGCGAGGGCTGACTTCGATGCTCGGAAGTCTTGCCTGAGAATGTGCGCATGGGCGATCTTGTGAGCCTTCACTTCGTTTTTTCAAAGTTTCCCCATAAGGGCGGGGGAGATAAAAAATGAAAGTCCACAGATCGTAAGGTCTGTGGACCTTGAAGTTTAGGTTCGCCCGACGAAAGGGCTCCCCGGGAGGAGGCTGGAAACGAAGGAATTCTATTGAAGGCGGCCAAAAGGCAGGCAATCCTCAAGCCGCGGCTTTCGCCCGAAGCGCATCGAGGGCCCCCGTTCGTTTCCCAACGCCGAGGAGCGAAGCGGAGTGAATGATCACTGCGACGGAGCCGGCATTGTGTACGAGCGCGCCGACCACCGGCCCCATCCAACCGCCCATGGCGAGAATGATGGCGATGAAGTTGATCGTCATCGCAAGCGTCAGGTTGATGCGGATGACCCGCATCATGCGGCGCGAAAGGGCGATCAGATCCGGCAGACCGTCGATTCGGTCGCCGACTGCGACGATGTCGGCCGCTTCGAGCGCGATGCCGCTTCCTACGCCGCCCATGGCGACGCCCACGGCGGCGCGCTTGAGGGCGGGTGCGTCGTTGACGCCGTCGCCCACCATCAGCACGTGCGTGCCCGCGTCGGCTTCGCGCTCCATGTAGGCGAGCTTGGTTTCGGGACGGCATTGCGAGAGCACCGACAGGATGCCGACTTCGCTCGCGGCATGTCGTGCGGCCGCTTCGCGGTCACCCGTCAGAAGTACCGGCACGACGCGCAGCGATTTGAGTTCGGAGACGACGCGCTTCGAGAAGGGCCGGAGTCTGTCTTCCAGCGTTATGAAGCCGGCGAGCGCTGCGTCGACGATCACGAAGGAGACCGTTTCGCCCGCGGCGCCCGCCTCTTCGATCTGCGCGCGGAGCGTCTCGAGGCCGTCGTCGTTTTGCGGTGCGTTGCGTCCGATTTCTATTCGCTGTCCGTCTACCGTGCCGCTCACGCCGACTCCGGGAATCATGCGGAAGTCGCCAGCCGGGGGAAGCGCCGACGGACCGAGGGTTTTCTGCGCGAAGGCCGCAATGGCCTTGCCGAGAGGGTGTTCGCTCAGACGTTCGATCGCGCCCGCCAGGCGCAGGAGTTGCGTTTCCGTAAAAGGCGCGACGGCGACGACGCGCGCCACGCTCGGCCTGCCTTCCGTGAGCGTACCCGTTTTGTCGAAGGCGACTTTCGTGACGGAAGCGAGCCGTTCCAGGGCGTCGCCCGCGCGGACGAGAAAACCGCGCCGCGTGGCGTTGCCGATCGCGGCCATGACGGCCGTGGGCGTCGCGAGGACGAGCGCGCACGGACAGAAGACGACGAGGATCGTGACGGCGCGTACAACTTCGCCCGTGACGAACCAGGTGGCAGCGGCCGATACGAGCGCTCCCACGACGATCCAGGTGGCCCAGCGGTCGGCGAGGCGAACGATTTTGGCGCGTCCCGCATCGGCGCTCTTGACGAGATCGATGAGACGGTTTACCGCGCTTTTTTCGCCGACGTCCGTCGCGCGCATGACGAAGGCGCCGAATCGGTTGATCGTGCCGCTCAAAAGTTCGTCGCCCGGCTTTTTGTCGACGGGCATCGGCTCGCCCGTCATGACGGATTCGTCGATGGCGGTGGCGCCTTCGAGAAGAACGCCGTCGGCCGGAATTTTTTCGCCCGGGAGCACGCGCACGAGGTCGCCCGTGAGCACGTCGCCTGCGGCGACGACGGTTTCGACGCCGTCGCGGATGACGCGGGCTTTTTCTGGCGAAAGCCTCGCAAGTTCCGCAACGCCTGCGCGGGCCTTCTCCACGGTGAGTTCTTCGAGAAGCGAACCGATCGTCATGATCCAGGCGATTTCGCCCGCGGCGAAGGTTTCGCCGATCACGACCGAAGCGATGAGCGCCATCGAAACGAGAACGTCCGCCTTGATGTCAAAGCGCGTGAAGAGACCTTCAGCCGCCTCCTTGAGGATCGGAAGGCCGCAGAGCACGACGGCGACCCAGGACGGATCGAAGGGAAGCGCCGCCGAGACGGGGAGGAGGCTCAGCACAAGCGCCGCGCCGGAGACGAGAAGATAGAGCAGGGTTCGACGTGCGTCGGCGTCGATCCATTCGGGCAGTTTGAAGGACATGATAAGGAGCAGAAATGGTACCTATACCCTTATGGGTATATACAGCACGCAGAATAAAGCGGCCCGCCTTCGTCGTCAAGACGGGCCGCGGAAATTGTTTGGATTGTCCGCTTCGAAGCCGTCTCGGCAGCGGGGCGGAGATCGCCCGCGGCCGCACGCCCAACGCAGAGGAGGATTTCAGGAAAGGCGCGAAAAATGTTCGATCGCCGCTGCAAACTCCTTGATGGTTTTATCCGCGTCGCCGTGCTCGATTCCTTCGCGCACGCAGTGGTTGAGGTGGCCCTCCAGGACGATCTTGCCGCATTTGTGCAGGGCGCTCTTGGCCGCGTTGATCTGCATGAGGATGTCTTCGCACGGGACGTCTTCATCGATCATCTTGTCGATCGCGTTGACCTGACCGATGATTTTCTTGAGCCGTCGGTGAAGATTTTCGGCATCCATGCACTGTCGCATACCGGCCTCCGGGTGAAAAACGCTTTATGCGGTGAGCATAAAGCAAACCCCAAGTTGCCGAAGCAACTTGGGGCTTTAAATTCTGGCGGAAGGAGAGGGATTCGAACCCTCGATACGGAATTTCCGTATGCCGCCTTTCCAGGGCGGTACAATCAACCACTCTGCCATCCTTCCATTTCGATGGTGCGCCCGGGAAGGGACGCTCGAGAAGAGAAGTCGTATTATGCCGAAGCTTTTCTAAAAAAGCAAGGGTTCTTCTCAAAAATTTTTGCTTGGTGTACACTTTCCGTTTCTTTCACTGATTCACCGCAAACGAACCATGTCGCACCAGGAACCGAACCAGGAATTTGCTCCGGCTCTGCAGCCCGACTTCACCAATCAGGACCACGTCTTCATCGTCTTGGAGGAACTCGGCATCGCGTACATGCAGAACGCCTGGGTCGAACGCAATTCTCCCGACCATGCGGACGCCAAGGCCGTGAAGGCCCAGAGCGAAGAATTCCGCGAGGACGTCGTCTCGCTCCTGACGGGCAAGGCTGAAAAGAGTCGCTATGTCGACAACGGGTGGGTCGGAGCGAAGCTCAGCCAACATCTCAAGAAGGTTTTCGGCGACGAGGTCGGTTCGGCCGATGCTTCCGACGAAGAGGTGATTCGTCGCGCCGTGGCGATGTTCCAGGCGGACCTCGACGTGCTCATGGCGCATGAAGCGCATGAGGCGGCCCTCGGGCGCAAACTCGAACCGAAGGAATACATTGACCTCATGGTAGCCTGGTCGGGCGTCTTCTCCGGCGTGCGAGAGAGCCTTTCGCTTCCGACGCCTTTCCTCATCTTCAAGGTGCAGGCGCACGCCCACATCGTCTGAGGAAGGGACTTTGGAAAAAGTCGAATCGCGTCCCGATTTTCCCGAATGTCCGCCTCTTTGGAAGGGCGTTCAAGAAAACGGATGAAGACAAACGGCGCACTGATCGGTACACTGTCCGAGTCGGAGCGTCCACATCCTAAAAAAAGAGTGCGGAACCTCATGGGTCTCGCACTTTTTTTGTGTCGGATTCCGATCCCTCTTAAACCTTCACTAGGAGAAAAGCAAATGGAGGCAGGAACCGGCGTCAATGCGCTGACCATTGTCTTTGCCGCCTTGTGCGTCTTTGCGATCGCATACCGATTCTACGGTCTGTTCATCGCGTCCAAAGTGCTCAACGTCAATGAAGCCCGTCAGACGCCCGCCGTCAAATATGCCGACGGACAGGACTACGTGGCGACGAACAAGTACGTTCTTTTCGGACACCACTTCGCGGCCATCGCCGCAGCGGGCCCTCTGCTCGGGCCGGTGCTGGCGGCACAGTTCGGCTACATGCCCGGACTTCTCTGGATTCTGATCGGCTGCGTGCTCGCGGGCGGCGTGCACGACATGGTCGTGCTCTTCTGCTCGGTGCGCCACCGCGGCCGTTCCCTCGCCTACATCGCCTCGACCGAAGTCGACAAGACGACGGGCTTCGTGGCGTCCTGGGCGGTGCTCGCCATTCTCGGCCTCACGCTCGCGGGTCTTTCGATCGCTGTCGTGAACGCCATGCACAATTCGCTCTGGTCGACCTATACGGTCTTCTGCACGATCCCGATCGCCGTGATCATGGGTCTCTACATGCAGGTGTGGCGCAAGGGCGACGTGCGCGGCGCGAGCCTGATCGGCGTGGTGCTCCTCTTCCTGTGCATCCTCTCGGGACCCTGGGTTGCGGCGCATCCCGAATACTTCGGCTGGCTTGACATCGACAAGCAGCCGATGAGCCTCATCATCCCGATCTACGGCTTCATCGCCTCGGTTCTCCCCGTCTGGCTCCTTCTTCTCCCCCGCGACTACCTCTCGACCTTCCTCAAGATCGGCACGATCGCCGCGCTCGCGCTCGGCATCGCCTTCGTGATGCCGCACTTCCAGATGCCCGCCTTCACGGAATTCGTCAAGGGCGGCGGTCCGATCGTGGGCGGTCCGGTGATTCCGTTCATCTTCATCACGATCGCCTGCGGTGCGCTCTCGGGCTTCCATGCGACGATCGGTACGGGCACGACCCCGAAGATGATCAGCAACGAACGCGACGTTCTCTTCGTCGGCTACGGCGCCATGCTCATGGAAGGCTTCGTCGCCGTGATGGCCCTCGTGGCGGCCTGCGTGCTCGTTCCGGCCGACTACTTCGCGATCAACGCCCCGGCCGACAAGTTCGCGCAGCTCGGTCTTCAGGTCGTCGAACTCCCGCACCTCGAAGAACAGGTTCAGGAAACCCTGATGTCCCGTCCGGGCGGCTCCGTATCGCTCGCCGTCGGCATGGCGCACATTTTCTCGAAGATCCCCTTCATGGAAAACCTGATGGCCTACTGGTACCACTTCGCCATCATGTTTGAAGCCGTCTTCATCCTGACGGCCGTCGATGCGGGCACCCGCGTGGGCCGCTTCTTCCTGCAGGAAATGATGGGCAAGGTCTGGCCGAAGTTCGCCGACAAGGAATGGTGGCCGGGCATCATCATCACGTCCGTCCTCTTCACGGGCGCCTGGGGCTACCTCGTCTACTCGGGCGACATCGGTTCGATCTGGCCGCTCTTTGGCATCTGCAACCAGCTGCTCGCCTCGGTGACGCTGCTCATCGGCACCACCGTGATTCTCCGCATGAACAAGACCAAGTACGCCTGGATCACGGGCGTGCCCGGCGTTCTCATGACGATCATCACCTTCTGGGCCGGCATCTGGCTCGTCGTCAACCAGTACCTCCCGGCCGGACAGTATCTGCTCGCCGTCCTCTCGGTGCTCGTGATGTTCCTGATGCTCTTCGTGATCGTCGGCACCATCCGCCGCTGGATCGTTCTTCTCGGCATCCACACGACCGTGAAGGACGAATACGGCGATGAAGTGAAGGTGCTCGTCGCCGAATAAGGCGCGGTCTCTTCCTTTTGAAAACGAAGCCGGAGCTCCCCCGCGGAAGCTCCGGCTTTTTCTTGTCCGGGCGTTCGAGTGCGCCGACGTCAGCGGCCGAGAAGTTCCAGCAGTTCTTTGAGCAGCGTCTCGGGATCCTCGTGCACGCGCACGCGCGAGAGGGCCCCTTCTCCCAGAAAACCTTCCTGCTGAGCCGTTTCCAACATTCGGAAGAGGGGAGCGTAGTAGCCGCCCGTGCTGACGAAACCGATGGGTTTTCTCGTGCGCTCGATCGAGAGATTCGTGAGCACTTCGAAGGCTTCTTCGAGCGTGCCGATGCCGCCGGGGAGCACGAAGAACCCGTCGGAGAGCTCCGCCATGCGCGCCTTGCGCTCGGCGAAACTTCCGCAGTGCTCGAGCTTCGTGAGGTTGCCCGCGGGCGCCTCGCGCTCGAGAAGAAAGGTCGGGATGACGCCCGTCACCGAAGCGCCGCCCTCGAGCGCCGTTTGGGAAACGATGCCCATGAGGCCGCCGTTTCCGCCTCCGAAGACGAGGTCGCAGCCGTGACGGGCGATCGCGTCCCCCAGGGCGCGGGCGGTCGCTTCGTATTGCGGGGAGCGTCCCGGGCGGGAGCCGCAGAAGACGCAGAAAGTCGGTTTTTTCGACATGAAAGGTTCCTCGAAACGTCGGCGACGCGAAAATTGTCGCCAAAGTGCGGTAAGAAATTGTATCCTTGCAACCCGCACGCGCCGCGGCGTTTTCGCAAACGATTTTGACGCTTCGGACGAACGCGCGGCCAAAAGAAGATTCTTCAAGATACCCGAGAACCCGATGCTTTACTCCCTCATCCGCAGTTTTCTTTTCCGACTCGACCCCGAAACGGCTCACGCCCTCATCATGAACAACATCGACTGGGCGTCGGCCGTCCGGGCGACTCGCCTCGTCTGTCCCGCTCCCGTCTCGCACCCCGTGGAGGTGATGGGGCTTCGTTTCCCCAACGCCGTGGGTCTCGCCGCCGGGATGGACAAGACCGCTGCCCATGTGTCGTCCCTCGGCAGTCTCGGCTTCGGTCACATCGAAGTGGGCACGATCACGCCGCGCGAGCAGGCGGGCAACCCCAAGCCCCGCTGCTGGCGCCTCATTCCCGCCCAGGGAATCGTCAACCACATGGGCTTCAACAACTGCGGCGCCGACAAGTCGATCGTCAACCTCGCCAGCGCCAAGGCATACCGCGCCAAGGGCGGGATCGTCGGGATCAACATCGGTAAGCAAAATTCCACGGCCGTTGCCGACGCGCTCCCCGACTACGTCGAGTGCATGAAAAAACTCACCGAACACGCCGATTATCTCGCGATCGACATCTCCTGCCCGAACACCCCGGGCCTCACGCGTCTGCAGGAGGCCGACGCCCTCGAGCCGCTTGTCGCCGGCATCGCCGCCGAGCGTGACCGTCAGGCCGACCGCCTCGGGCGCCGAGTGCCGATCACGATCAAGATCGGTCCCGATCTCGCCGACGAAACCCTGAAGCGCGTGGCGGACCTTTTTGTGCGCTACGAGATGGATGCCGTGACGGCGACGAACACCACGGTGTCGCGAAAGGGCGTCGAACACCTCGAGAAAAGCGAAAACCCCGGCGGTCTCTCCGGCAAGCCGCTTTTTGAGCGCTCGACCGAAGTGGTCCGCATCCTTTCCGATCACCTCAAGGGGGAACTCCCCATCATCGCCGTGGGCGGCGTCATGACGGCTGAAGACGCCGTCGCCAAGATGGAGGCGGGCGCTTCGCTCGTTCAGCTCTACACGGGCTTCATTTATTCCGGTCCCGCCTTGATCGCGGCCTGCGCCGAAGCGATCGGCCGCCGCGGCTGAGTTTCCGGCGGATCCGTTCGATGCGACGGGCTGCATTGCTTTCGGGCGGCGGCCCGTTTTTTCGTGTCGGGAAAAATCGGAACCGCTCGGATTCGGTCGGCCGTAGGCTACAATGTCATTTTTTACTTTTCAGGAAAACCTTCCATGGTCTCTAATCAGTACGAGACCCTGATGCGCTACGTATACGAGCACGGGGTCGACAAGGCCGACCGCACGGGCACGGGCACCCGCTCCGTCTTCGGCTATCAAATGCGCTTCAATCTTGCGGAAGGTTTTCCGCTCGTCACGACGAAGAAGCTCCATCTTCGCTCGATCATCCACGAACTCCTCTGGTTCCTGAAGGGCGACTCCAACATCGCCTACCTCAAGGAAAACGGCGTCCGCATCTGGGACGAATGGGCCGATGAAAACGGCGACCTCGGTCCCGTCTACGGCGTTCAGTGGCGCAGCTGGCGCGGCGCCGACGGCCAAACGGTCGATCAGATCGCAAACCTCATCGACGAAATCAAGCGCAATCCCGATTCGCGCCGCCTCATCGTCTCGGCCTGGAACGTCGCCGAAGTCCCCAAGATGGCGCTTCCTCCCTGCCACCTCCTCATGCAGTTCTATGTGGCGGGCGGACGTCTTTCGTGCCAGCTCTATCAGCGAAGCTGCGACATTTTCCTGGGCGTTCCCTTCAACATCGCCTCCTATTCGCTGCTCACGCACATGGTCGCTCAGCAGTGCGGCCTCGAGCCCGGCGACTTCGTCTGGACGGGCGGAGACTGCCACATCTACAAGAACCACTTCGAACAGGTGGAGTTGCAGCTCTCGCGCGAGCCGCGTCCCTATCCGAAGCTCGTCATCCACCGCCGTCCCGAGTCGATCTTCGACTACCGTTTTGAGGACTTCGAAATTGTCGGCTACGATCCGCACCCGCACATCAAGGGGGTTGTTTCGGTATGACGCAGTCCGTGGAGCTCATTGCGGCCGTCGCGCGAAACGGCGTGATCGGCGGCCAGAACAAAATGCTCTGGCACGTGCCGGAAGACTTCCGTCACTTCAAGACCGTGACGATGGGCCTTCCCGTCGTCATGGGCCGCAAAACCTTCGAGTCGATCGGACGACCGTTGCCGGGGCGGCGCAACGTGGTGCTCACCCGCCGCGACGACTGGCGCCCGGACGGAATCGAGGTCGTGCACGACTGGAAAGAGGCGAAGGCGCTTCTCTCGGGCGCTCCCCGCATCATGGTGATCGGCGGGGGAGAGCTCTATCGCCAAACACTTCCCGAGGCCGACGTTCTCTGGCTCACGGAAATGGACCGGGACTTCGAGGGCGACACGAGCTTTCCGACATTCGACCGTTCGGACTGGTCGGACGAACTTCTCTCGGAACTTCCGCCCGATGAAAATCGGGACTTCTCCGTGCGTTTTTACAAACTCGTCCGAAAGCCTGCGCTTCGCTGAGCGCTGTGGGCAAATTCTCAGGCCGCGTCTTCGGTGGATAACCGCAGCGCGGCCTTTAGCCGTCGGCAACCCGCCCTCCGAGAAGGGGTTTGAAGCGGGGCGGGAAAGTTGTCCACAGGTGGGGAGGGCAGGTTGTCCGCCGATTTATCCACAGAATTTGTGGGTAAGATAAACATCTTAGCTCCGGTGTTCGCCAAATTCCCTCTTACACCAAGGAAAACCCGAATTGATGCAAAAATGTGCAAATCAGGAATTTCGGTAAAAATCTTTCTGCAGAACTGTGGATAACTTTGCAAAAAGAAGGGGGAGAAGAGAAAGGGAAGAATTTTGAGGGCAACAAAAAAAGCCCGATCTCTTTCGAGACGAGCTTCCTTCCTGTGGAAAAGTGGCGCGGCTGGCAGGATTCGAACCCACGACCCTCTGGTTCGTAGCCAGATACTCTATCCAACTGAGCTACAGCCGCGCAAAAGAGAAGTGAATTCTATCTCGGGAGTATGCCTTTTGTCAAGGGTATGTGAGCAAAAAATTTACAGCCCTTATTTATCTTTATGTGAAGATAAAAATCTGACGAAGTTTGCAGGAATCATCCCGTGAAGAGGGTTGTTTCCCCTAGAATGCGGTGCAACCGAGAAAATCGGGTCTGCTTGTGAGAACCCGATGATTTCGCCCTTTGGCGCAGCTTGAGCGAATGCTCGCTGTGCCTCTTTGTCGTTCCCAAATTTCTTCGGTTGTGATGAGACCACGCCTTCAACTACGCAACATTACCAAGCGGTATCCGGGCATCGTCGCCAACGATCACGTGTCCATGGAAATCGCCCCGGGCGAAGTTTTGGCCGTCCTCGGCGAAAACGGCGCCGGCAAATCCACGCTCATGAAAATCATCTACGGCGCGACTACGCCGGACGAAGGGGAGATCGTCTTTGACGGCGTACCTTTGGCCGTGTCGAGTCCGGCGGAGGCGCGCGACCTGGGGATCGCCATGGTGCATCAGCACTTCGCGCTCTTTGAGACGCTCACCGTGACGGAAAACGTCGCTTTGGGGCTTGCCAAAGGGATGACGCTCGAGGCGATCGCCTCGGAAGTGCGTCGACTCGGCGGAAACTACGGCCTCGAAGTGGATCCCGAATCGGTGGTACACGACCTCTCCATGGGCGAGCGTCAGCGCGTCGAAATCATTCGCGCCCTCATGACGCATCCGAAGCTTCTGATTCTCGACGAACCGACTTCGGTTCTGACGCCCCAGGCCGTGCGAAAGCTCTTTGTGACGCTGCACAAACTCGCATCGGAAGGCGTTTCGATTCTCTTCATTTCGCACAAACTCGACGAAATCCGCGAGCTTGCCGACCGCTGCGTCGTGCTTCGTTCCGGAAAAATCGTCGCCTCCGTCAATCCGAAGGAAGAAACGGAAGATTCGCTCGCGCGCCTCATGATCGGCAAGGAACCTCCCGTCGTGCGCGCGGCGGAAGGGACGTCGGGCGACGTGGTGTTCCGTCTGATCGACCTTTCGGCGCCGGGCACGCAGCGCGTGTGCGGGATCCAGAACATTCTCCTGAGCGTGCACTCGGGCGAGATCGTCGGGATCGCCGGCATTTCCGGAAACGGTCAGGCGCGCTTCATGTCCGCGGCGAGCGGCGAATACCGTTCCGACGCCAAGGCGGTCGAACTCTTCGGCAAGCCCGTCGGGCACCTCGACACGAAGGAGCGCCGTGCGCTCGGTCTTCGCTACGTCCCCGAACAGCGCCTCGGTCACGCGGCGGTGCCCGACCTTCCCCTTCGCGTCAACACCTATCTCACGGGCGACGACTTCGTGGAGAAGGGCTTCATCCTTCGCAAGAAGGCGCGCGACTTTGCCGAAAAGGTCGTCGAGCGCTTCCACGTGAAGACCCCCTCCGTGGAAAAGCACGCGGGCGGTCTCTCGGGCGGCAATCTCCAGAAATTCATCATGGGCCGCGAAATCCTGCAGCGCCCCAAGGTGCTTCTCGTCAATCAGCCGACCTGGGGCGTCGACGTGGGCGCGGCCGCCGTGATCCGCAATTCGCTCATGCGCCTTCGCAGCGAAGGCGCCGCGATCATCGTCGTCTCCGAAGAAATCGACGAGCTTTTTGAAATTTCCGACCGCATCGCGGTCATGTACCGCGGACATCTGTCGCCCGCCGTGCCCAAGGAAAGCCTCAACATTGAAGAGGTCGGCCGGTGGATGTCCGGTCTCTGGCCGGGCGGTCCGGGTCATAAGAACCAAAACGTTGAGGAGGCGGCATGAATTTTCCCATTCAAATGACGGCGCGGCCCGAACCCGCCCGCTCTCTTCGCTGGGCGAGTCCCGCCGCGGCGCTTCTCCTGACGGTTCTTACGGGGGCCGTGCTCTTTGCGCTGCTCGGCCAGGATCCCCTGGTGGCGCTTCGCACCTTCTTCGTCGAGCCTCTCGCCACCGTGCGCGGGTGGTCGGAAGTCGCCGTGAAGATGACGCCGCTTCTTCTCTGCTCGGTGGGGCTCGTGGTGTGTTTCCGCGCGAACGTCTGGAACATCGGCGCCGAAGGACAGCTGATCGCGGGCGCCATCACGGGCGGCGCCGTGGCGCTTTGCGCCGACCAGGCGACGGGGCCCGCCTTCGTGATCCTCGTCATGCTCGCGTCCGCTCTCGGGGGCGCCGTGTGGGGCGGAATTACGGCCCTTTTGCGCCACCGCTTCCACGCCAACGAAATTCTCGTGAGCCTCATGCTCGTCTACGTGGCGCAGCTCCTTCTCGCCTGGGCCGTGCAGGGTCCGATGCGCGATCCGCAGGGCTTCGGCTTCCCGCAGACGCGGCTCTTTGACGCCGGAGCGCTGCTTCCCGTCCTCATCGAAGGCACGCGCCTTCATGCGGGCGCGCTCCTCGCGCTGATTTCGGCCGTCGGAATCTGGATTCTGATGGACAAGATGGCGCTCGGCTTTCAGTTCAAGATTTCCGGCATGGCGCCGCTTGCGGCCCGCTATGCGGGCTATCGCCCGGGTCACCTCATCTGGGCTTCGATGCTAATTTCGGGGGCCCTGGCGGGGCTTGCGGGCGGCATTGAGGCGACGGGCCCTCTGGGGCAGTTGACGCCCACGATCAGCCCGGGCTACGGGTTCGCGGCCATCATCGTGGCCTTCGTCGGCCGCCTGGCGCCGCTCGGTTGCATTCCCGCGGCCTTCATCATGGCGCTCTTTTATCTCGGGGGCGAACTTGCGCAGAGCCGTCTGGGACTGCCCGCCTCGATCACGGGCGTCTATCAGGGGCTTCTCCTCTTTTTCATTCTCGCCTGCGACACGATGATCTTCTACCGCCTCCGCTGGGTGGGCTTCAAGGAGGCAAAGTAAATGGAACTCTTGGCTTCGATCATTTCCTCCACGCTCAACGCGGGGACGCCTCTTCTGATCGCCGCGGTCGGCATTCTCATTCATGAGAAGTCGGGCGTGCTCAACCTCGGGATCGAAGGGATCATGCTCATGGGCGCGGTGACGGGCTTTGGCGTGACGCTCTCGACGGGAAGCTTCGCGCTCGGTTTTGCCGCGGGCTTCGGCGTGGGGCTTCTCCTCGGTCTTCTCTTTGCCTTCTTCACGATCGGCATTCACGCGAACCAGTACGCGGCGGGTCTGGCTCTCACGCTTTTCGGCACGGGGCTTTCGGCTTTCATCGGACAGCCCATGCAGGGGGCAGCCTTGCCTTCGCGCGCGCCGCTCGGCATCCCCTTCCTCGAAGACGTTCCCTTCTTCGGTCCCGCCTTCTTCTCGCTTCACGCCTTCGTCTACGTCGCGCTCATTTTGCTCGCGCTCGTGTGGTACTTCCTCTTCAAGACGCGAGGAGGGCTCATTCTGCGCGCCGTGGGCGAGTCGCCCGAATCGGCCTACGCCTTGGGCTACCCCGTGCGCCGCATCCGCCTCTACGCGGTCGTCTTCGGCGCCTCCATGGCGGGACTCGCGGGCGCCTACCTGTCGCTCGTCTACACGCCCCTTTGGGTGGAAGGCATGACGGCGGGCCGCGGCTGGATTGCGCTCGCGCTCGTCACGTTCGCCACCTGGCGCCCGGCGCGCGTCATCTTCGGCGCCTATCTTTTCGGCGGCGTCACGATGCTGCAGTTCGCCTTTCAGGGGATGGGCATCGACGTGCCGCCGCAGTTCATGTCGATGACGCCCTATCTCGCGACGATTCTCGTTCTGGTGCTCATCTCGCGCAATCCCGAGTGGATTCGCCTCAACGTCCCGGCCTCGCTCGGAAAACCCTTCCAGCCGAACCACTGAGATCCGGACGAACCGCAAAGGGGAGCCTTCGGGCTCCCTTTTGTGTCGAAACTATCTTCCTGTAAAGGTAAAAGAGACTTCTTTCCCTTCTACGAGTAAGGGATCTTCCTTACAATACGGGGCAAAATTTTTCACCATTCTCCTTGGAGATCTTTGATGCAAAAGCGTACTTTGATCAAGGTCGCCGTGGCTTCGGCCACCGCGCTTCTGTTGACGGCCTGCGGCAAGGAAGAGCCGAAGACGGCTCAGCCCGCCCCGGCGGCTTCGTCCGCCCCCGCCGCCAAGGTGGACGCTTCGGGCCCCCTCAAGGTGGCCTTCGTTTACGTGAGCCCGGCCAACGAAGAAGGCTGGTCCTCCCAACACGACAAGGCCCGTCAGGCCGTCGAAAAGCACTTCGGGGACAAGATCAAGGTCACCTGGCTGGAAAACATTCCCGAAAACGCCGACGCGGAACGCGTGATCCGCGACCTCGCCACGCAGGGCAACAAGCTCATCTTCGCGACGTCGTTCGGCTACATGAATTCGCTCATGAAGGTCGCCAAGGAATTCCCGGACGTGATCTTCGAGCACGCCACGGGCTACAAGACCGACAAGAACGTCACGAACTACACGGCGCGCTTCTATGAAAGCCGCTACCTCGCCGGCAAGCTCGCGGGCGCCACGACGAAGACGAACATCCTCGGCTACGTCGCCGCCTTCCCGATTCCGGAAGTGCTGCGCGGCATCAACGCCTACACGCTCGGCGCCCGTTCGGTGAATCCGAACGTCGAAGTCCGCGTGGTGTGGACCTCCTCCTGGTACGATCCGGGCAAGGAAACCGACGCGACGAAGTCCCTCATCGGTCAGAAGGCCGACGTGATCACGCATCACACGAATTCGACCGCCGTCGCCGCCACCTGCGAAGAAGCGAAGGTTCCGGTCATCTCCTACAATTCCGCCATGAAGAAGGCCGCGCCCACGATGCTCCTGGCGGGCGTCGTGCACCTCTGGGACGAGTACTACACGAAGCGCATCCAGATGGTCCTCGACGGCACCTGGAACAACACGCCGACCTGGGGCGGCGCGCCAGAGCACATGATCGCGCTCGAAGCCGTCACGCCGAACGCTCCGAAGGCCGTGGTGGACGACATCAACGCCACGATGGCGAAGATGGAAAAGCGGGAATTCCATCCGTTCACGGGCCCGATCGTCACGAACGAAGGAAAGACCGTCGTTCCGGAAGGCAAGGTCGCGACCGATCAGGAACTCCTCAACATGAACTACTTCGTTCAGGGCGTTGCGGGCAAGGTTCCGACGAACTGATTCCGCTTGTCCGGACAAGCAATCGAAGCCTCGACGGGTTTTCCGCCCGCCGGGGCTTTTTTCTTTTCCGACGTTTTGCGCGTAACCAACGGAAACACTCTGTCGGTTGTCGGCAACGCAGGGCGGAGGTCTTGCGCGGGAAGTCTTTCAGGACGGACGACAACGCCAAGGAGGAGGAAGGGGGGCCAACTTTCCCTGCGGCGGCGCCATTGCTGGCCAAGCCGTCGACTATTTCTGCTGTAATATAATCCTCCTTTTTCGACGCCTCTCACCATCGAGTTCTCATGCAGAATCTCCCGCTCGTCACCAGCCTTGTCGGCGCCTTCGGTTTGGCGCTCGTCTTCGGGTATTTGGCCGAACGCTACTTCAGGATGCCGGCCCTGGTCGGCTATCTGCTTTCTGGCGTTTTCGTGCAGTTCTTCCCGTGGCTCCCGCCGGTGGACCGGTCGGTGACGGAACAGCTCGCCGAAGTGGGCGTGATGCTCCTGATGGTGGGCGTGGGCCTGCACTTCTCGGTGCGCGATCTTCTGGCCGTAAAGGGCGTGGCTCTCCCGGGAGCGCTTTTGCAGATGCTCCTCATCATCCTGTTGGGAGCGCTTTTTGCCTGGGGCTTTTGGGACTGGGGCGCGGGAAGCGCGACGCTTTTCGGTCTGACCCTCTCCTGCGCGTCGACCGTGGTGGTGACGAAGGCCCTCGAGATGGCCAAGCTCACGAACGCGCCCGAAGGCCGCGTCGCGATGGGCTGGCTCATCGTGCAGGACCTCGTGACGGTCATCATCCTCGTGCTCTTGCCGCCCTTTGCGTCCGTCATGCTCTCGAGCGGTCCCGTCGACGGACGGGCGATCGTGGGGAACGTTCTCTCGACGCTGGCGGGCGTGGCGCTCTTCGCCTTTCTGATGCTGGGCGGCGGCCGCCGCATCATCCCCTTCATTTTGAAGCGCGTCGCCATGACGGGCTCGCGGGAACTCTTCACGCTGGCGGTCCTCGCGCTCGCGCTCGGCATCGCGTACGCCGCGGGCGTCTTCTTCAACGTGAGCTACGCCCTGGGAGCCTTTCTGGCCGGCATGGTGATGCGCGAGAGCCGCTATGCCAAGCGCGCCGCGACGAACGCGTTGCCGCTGCAGGACGCCTTTTCGGTCCTCTTTTTCGTTTCGGTGGGGATGATGCTCGACTGGCACATCTTCATGGAGGACCCCTACGAAATCCTTCTCATTGTCGCGATCATCCTGTGCGGCACGACGAGCGTGAGCTTCGGCCTTGTGCTTCTTCTGCGCTGGCCGCTCAAGACCGCCTTCACCGTGGCCGCCTCCCTCGCGCAGATCGGTGAATTCTCCTACATTGTCGCGGGACAGGGGATTGCGCTGGGTCTTGCCGACAGCAAGGTGATGAGCCTCATCGTAGGGGCGTCGATCCTCACGATCGCGCTCAACCCCTTTGTCTTCCGCCTGATCCCGCTCCTGACGAACCGCTTCGTGGTCCGCTGGTCCTGGGCGCGGCACGCCGCTTCGCGCGCGATTCCCACGATCGGTCACGACGAAGAACCCGCGACCGCGAAGCCCCTTCGCCGCGGCGGCGAAGCGATCGTGATCGGAATGGACGAACGCGTTCCGGGGGTGGTCGAAAGCCTCATCGAACGCCGCTTCCCGGTGGTGATCATTTCGCCCGAGCGCGAGTCCGACTACGACGTGGATCTTTCGCGCGAAACGATTGCGTTCCTCACGGGCGATCCGACCGATCCGATGCTCCTCGTGCAGGCCCGCATCACCTCGGCCGCGGTGCTCGTCGTGACGGGAGAGTCCGTCGCGAAAAGCCGCCACATCGCGAAACTGGCGTCGGACCTCAACCCGGGCCTTCCCGTCATTGTCCGCACCGAACATTTCGACAGCGAAGAGGCCTTCGCGGACCTTTCGAACGTCACGGTGGTGAGCGACACGCTGGCGACGAGCTTCTGTCTTGCGGCCGCCGCCGCGGACGCGGCGGAAAAGCCGAAGAAACCCAAGACGGAAGGCCTCGAAGAGGACGAAGATCCCAAGGAAGGCATCGCCGATACCTTCCGCAACGCCTATCCGCGCATCGTCCGGGGCCTGCGCCGACGCGGCCGCGCCGAATAACTTTCCCGAACCTTGATCGTGACGACCGAAACGCTTCTCTGGGTCCTGACGGGCCTCGCCGCCCTTGCCGTCCTGTTGCTCGCCATTCTCCTTGTGCGGAGCTTTTCCGTGGGGCGCTACGCCGAAATCGCGGCCGACCAGGTCTCGGACGCCGTGCTCGCGCGCGAAGAGCGGCTGCGAGAAACCGTGCGCGCTCTGGAGCAGCGTCAGGTGGCGACTCTCACGCAGTATTTTCACCACATGGGAGAAGCCCAGAAGTCCGGGCTCGTCGCGGTGAACGGCATGACCGACGCCGTGCGAGCGACGCTCGCGCAGCTCGAGGCCCGCTTTCGGGAGTTGAGCGACCTGCAGGGCGCGCAGAGCCGGCAGATGGAGGGGCGTCTTTCGGAAGCGCTCGAAAAAATCACGCTCGGCAACGAGGCAAAGCTCGAGAAGATCCGCGAGACGGTGGCGGAAAAACTCGACAGAACGCTCTCGGAACGTTTGACGGAGAGCTTTCGCACGGTCGACGACAAACTCGGCCTCGTACAGAAGGGACTGGGCGAAATGCGGCAGATGGCGCAGAGCGTCCGGGACCTTCAGGGGGTGCTTACGAACGTGAAGACCCGAGGAAATTTCGGGGAAGTGCAGCTCGCGCGTCTTCTCTCGGACCTCCTCGCGCCCGAGCAGTTCGCCTCCCAAGTGCGGCTCGATCCTGCCTCGCGCGAGGCGGTGGACTTCGCCGTGAAGCTTCCCGGCCGCGTCGAGGGCGAGCCCTGCTGGCTTCCGATCGACGCGAAATTCCCGATGGAGGACTTCGAGCGGCTCCTCGCCGCCCGCGAAGCGTCCGACCGCGCGGCCGAAGACGCCGCCCAGAGAGCCCTTGCCAAGGCCGTCCTCGCGCAGGCGAAGTCGATTCGCGAGAAGTACGTGCGCCCGCCCGTGACGACGGAATTCGCCGTCCTCTTTTTGCCGTCCGAATCGCTCTACGCGGAAGTGCTCCGCACCGACGGGATGTTCGAGCGCCTGCAGAAGGACTACCGCATCACGCCCGCGGGACCGACGGTGCTCGCGGCGCTCCTCAACAGTCTGCAGATGGGGTTCGTCACGCTCGCGATCGAGGCGCGTTCCGCCGAAATCTGGCGGCTCCTCGGGGACGTCAAGGCGGAATTCGGACTCTTTTGCGAACAGTTCGAGCACGTTTCGAAGAAATTCGACGAGGCGCAGGCAAGCCTCAGAAAGATGCGGACCCGTCAGAACGTGATGGCCCGTAAAATGACGGAAATCGATCGTCCCGAGGACGATGCCTCGGGATGGATCGAAGTTTCACAGGAAAAGACGGGAGAAGAAAAATCATGAAGTTTCTGATTCTCGACGCCGGCTGTGCTTTTCACGGCCAAGGGGGCGAGCTCAATCATCTCTTCACGAAGGTCGCCAAGGAAACGCTCGAGGCCTTCGGACACGAAGTGGCCGTGACGGAAGTGGGCGGCGACTGGAAGGTTGAAGAGGAGCACGAAAAGATCCGCGCCGCGGACGTGCTCGTCATTCAGACGCCGGGTTGGTGGATGAGCCCGCCCTGGCAGTTGAAGCGCTACGAGGACGAGGTATTTACGACCGGCGGCTTTACGCGCGGGGACGGGCGTACGCGCACGGAACCGACGAAGAACTACGGTACGGGCGGTCTTCTGACCGAAAAGCGCTATCTGCTCTCCTCAACCTGGAACGCGCCGAAGGAAGCCTTTGACGAGCCGGACGACTTTTTCGAAGGACGCGGCATCGACGGCGTGCTTCTCCCCGTTCACAAGACCCTGCAGTTCCTCGGCATGCGTCCGCTCGAATCCTTCATGGCCAACGACGTTCTGAAGAACCCGCGGATTGAAGCCGACATCGAGCGCTGGAAGGCGCACCTCAAGGCGCTTTTCGGCTGAACATTTTCAACCTACCAAGAAAGGAAAAAAAACACATGCGCAAATTGATCATCGCGGCGACCGCGGCCGTCGGCATTCTTCTCGCGGGATGCCAGACCATGGAAGGCCTCGGTCAGGACTTGAAGAAGGGCGCCGACCACGTGAGCACGGCGATCGGCAAGGCGGGCGACAAGCTCACCGAAACCGCCCGGGAAGCGCAGGAGTAACCGATGCGCCGCTTCATGCAGATCGGCATCGCCCTCGTCTTTGCGGCCTTCCTTCTCTGGGTGGGCATCACGGTCTGGGGGCTTCTCCACCGCTCGGGCGTTCTTTGAGAAGCTGAGGGAAGTCCGCCGGGCGAAGGGGCTCGACGCCGAAGCGCCGCATTTTTTTGCCCGCCTTGAAGAGAAGCTTGTCCTTTGTGGCGAGCCACGAGGCGCCCGAGGCCGCGGCGAGCACGAGAAACTTCTGATCGAGCGGATCTCGGCAGCGCACCGCAAGGGTCTTCGCAGAGGCGGCCACCGCCTCTGCGGGGACCCTTTGCGCATTCCGGCTCCAGGCTTCGAGAAGCGTGAAGACGGCTTCGTCGTCGCCCGCGAGAAATTGGGGGCGTCCGAGCACTTCGCCCGCTTCCTTGAGCGCCTCGTCGTCGAAGACGGCCGCGACGGCGCCTGTTTCCAATGCCAGGCGAAGAGGTTCCGCCGAAGCGTCGCGCCAGAAGAGAAGGTCAAGGAGCACGTTCGTGTCGACGACGATGCGCGGGCGGTCGGCTTCCTCGGGAGCGCCCTGCAGGCGGGCGAGGCGTTCGGCGAGCGTGTCGGAAAGAGGCATCGGAATGCAACAGTGGGTGGAAAAGGCGCAAGTGTAGCGCACGGCGCCGCTAGAATGAGAAGAGATTTTTTTGAGGAGAAGCCCATGAACCGTGAAGACGTCCTCCGACTCCTTCGCACGCGCTATACGACGAAGCACTACGACGCAAACCGTCCGGTCTCGGACGAGGATCTCGAGGTGCTCCTCGAAGCCCTGCGTCTTACGCCCACCTCGGTGAACGGTCAGTATACGAAGTTCTTCGTCGCGAAGACTCCCGAAGCCCGCGCGCGTCTCATGCCCGCCGTCATGGACTTCAACCGGGAGCGCGTCAAAAACGCTTCGCACCTCATCGTCTTCGCCGTTCCGAAGGTCCCGACCGAAGAGCATCTCCGGGCGGTGGTCCAACAGGAAGCGGCCGACGGGCGCTTTCCCGCCGACATGCCCGAAGCGCAGCGCGACGCGGGGCGGCGCAACTTCACGAACCGCAACAACGGCACGCCCGAAGCGTTTCGTGCGTGGACTACGGCGCAGGCCTACATCGCGCTCGGCTTTCTCCTTTATACGGCCGCGCTGATCGGCGTCGACACGACGGCGATCGAGGGCGCGGAATTCGACGAGGCCGACCGCATCCTCGGCTTTTCGGACAAGAACCTGCGTACCGTATTGATGGTTGCGGCGGGGCACCGCGATCCGAACGACTCGAATCTTCGCCGTCCGAAGAGCCGTATGCCAATGTCGGCGGTCGTCGAAGAAATCGCGGGTTGACGCCGCGGTCATTCCATTCTTTTTCCTTCGTGCGGGAGCGGTTTGCTAGACTCTCCCGCACGTCGATTTCGTCTCCGTTTTTCGTTCCATGATCCGTCCGATTCTCCCGTTCCTCGCGCTTGCGCTTTTCGCGGCGACTTCCGCGCAGGCGTCCGAGAAAGATCCTCTCGAAACCGCCTACGATAAGGCGCAGACTGTTCTTGAAGACCGAAGCTTCTACGAAAAGTGGAAGGACGCGAAGACCTTCCGCGACGCCAAGGAAGCGGACGCCGTCTCGGAGGCCGCCCGCGCGCAGCTGCGCGAACTCGAGCGCGCCATGAAGGATGTGGAGGCTTATTGCAGCAAACGCTTCTTCGTGAACAGCTGCGTCAAGGAGGGACGCGACAAGTCGAACGACCGGCGCCGCGAAATCAATCAGATCGTCATCAAGGTGAACGACTACCGTCACGCGCTCAACGTCGAGCGCCTGAAGGAGCGCCGCATCGCGCGTCCGGCTTCAAAGCCCATGGACATCGAGCCCGCGACCGTGAAGGAGCCTTCAAAGCCCGTGAATGTCGTGCCCAAGACGCCGCGCGCCCCTTCGGAGCCCGTGGCGTTCGACCGCAAGGAGCGCTCGCCCTCGGAACCGATGAGTCTGGGCGAGCGCCGTCGCAAAGCCTCCGAACCCGTGACGCTTTCGAACGATCGAGCTGCCGAGGTCGAGGCGCGCCGCGCCGAAGCGCTCGCGCGCCAGGCGCAGGAAGAAGCGAATCTCGCCGCTTATGAAGAAAAGCAGGCCCGCGCCAAGGCCCGTCAGGAAAAGGCCGAGGCGATGGCCGAGAAGCGTCGTGCAAAGCGTCTCGAGCGTAGCCGCGAACTCAACGAGACGATCGAAGAGCGCCGGGCCGCGCAGGAGCGCCTTGAAGAGCGCCGCCGCAACAAGGATTCGGGGCTTGAGGGATATTTCTGATGGCGACGGACCCGATCTTCGACATCAAGCGCCCCCTTCGGGAGCGCACCCGCATCGCGCTTTCGGCCGAGGGGCCGTTCGCGAAGGGCCGCAGGGAATTCCACGAACGTCCCTCGCAGATCGCCTACGCCGAGGAAGCGGCCGACGCGATCGAAAAGGCGGGAACCCTCATCGCCGAGGCGGGCACGGGCACGGGGAAGACCTTCGCCTACCTGACGCCCGCGCTGCTCGCGGGCAAACGCGTCATCATTTCGACGGCCGGAAAGCCCCTTCAAGACCAGCTCTTTCGCAAGGACCTGCCGATTCTGCGCAAAACGCTCGGGATCACCTTCGACGCGGCGCTCCTCAAGGGCCGCGCCAACTACATCTGCCACCACCACCTCGAGCGCACGAAGGGGGAGGAATACCTCCCCGAACGGGACTCCTTCGAAAAGCTCCGGAAAATCGAGCGCTTCGCCAAGATTTCTCAGACGGGCGACCGCGCGGAACTCCCCGACGTTCCCGACAACGATCCGCTCTGGCCCATGGTGACGAGCACGGTCGAGAGCTGTCTCGGGATCAAGGACTGTCCCTTCGCGGACGAATGCTTTCTGCGCCGCGCGCGCGAACGCGCGAAGTGCGCGCAGATCGTGGTGGTGAACCATCATCTCTATCTGTCGGCCATGACGATGGAGGAGGGCGCCGAAGGAATGCTCCCGTCGGTGGACCTTACGGTCATGGACGAAGCACATCAGCTCCCGTCGATCGCGACGGACTTCTTTGCGACGAGCTTTTCGACCCGCGAAATCGAACTCGCGATGGAGCGGATTCAGGACCGCGGGATCGCCGAGGCGGCGGACTGTGCGGACTGGCGCAAGCTTCGCATCCGGATGAATTCGGCGATTTCGGCCCTGCGCGTGAGTCTCGAGTCGGCGGGGCTCGAAACCCGGGACAAAAAGTCGATTGCGGCGATGCCGCTTTTTCCGCGCATCGTTCCCGCCTTCCTGGGGCTTCTCAAGGAAATGGCGGTGGTCTCGAAAGCGCTCGGAAACGCCAAGGAGCGTGACGAGGAGCTCGCGGCCGCCGCGAAGACCTGGGATCGGATTTTGCTCGAAGCCGAGTCCTGGCGCCCCTTCATGACGGTTCCCGAAGACTTTCCCTTCCCGCCCACCGAGGACGAGGAGGTGTTGGCGCTGCGTGAAGAGGCGATGACGCCCAAGGAAGCCCCCGCTTCGGTCGACCTCTCGCCCGTGCCGGGCGTTCCGTCGGTGCGTTGGTTGGAGTCCTACGCTTCGGGGACGCGGTTCACGAATACGCCCCTGAGTGTTGCGGGCGCCTTTGCGGAAATGAAAAACCGTGTGGGCGGCGCCTGGATCTTCACGTCGGCGACGCTCTCCGCAGGGGGCGACTTCAAGCATTTCCGGGGACAGCTGGGGTTGCCGGAAGAGACGCCCGCCTTTTCGTGGCCGAGTCCCTTCAACTATTGGGAGCAGGGGTGCTTTTATCTGCCGGAACTCCCTGCGCCCGCCAACAACACGAAGGAACACACGCAGCGCGTCGTCGACTGCGTGTGGCCTCTGATCGAGGCGGCGGGCGGCCGAACGTTTCTCCTCTGCACGTCGCTTGCCGCGGTCGATTACGCGGCCGAGCTTCTTCGAGCCAGGCTCGAGGCCAACGGCAACCGTTATCCGCTTTTCGTTCAGGGCGACAGGCCCAAGGGGGCGCTCATCGAAGCCTTCCGCGAGGCGGGCAACGGCATTCTCGTGGGCTCGATGAGCTTCTGGGAGGGGGTCGACGTACAGGGCGAGTCGCTCTCGCTCGTCGTGATCGACAAGCTTCCCTTTGCGTCGCCCGACGATCCGATCTCGGCCGCCAAGAGCGAGTGGCTGCGTCAAAAGGGCGTGCATCCCTTCGTGGCGATGACGCTTCCCTCGGCCGTGATCGCCCTGAAGCAGGGGGCGGGGCGTCTCATCCGAAGCGAAACGGACCGCGGCATGTTCGTCCTCTGCGACGTGCGGGTGACGCAGAAGGGCTACGGCAAGATCGTGCTCGCAAGCCTTCCGGACTTCTTCCGCACGCGACGCAGGGAGAAGGCCCTGAGCTTTTTCCTGCAGCCCGACCGCTATCGGGAAGGGCTCTACAGCGGCTGATCCGGCAAAGAGCAGGGGCGCGAAAGCGCCCCCTTGGGTTTTGCACTTCTTGCAAACGTCAGACCCGCTCGAAGGTTCCGACCGTCTCGACGTGAAGCGCGCCGGGAAAGAGATCCACCGTCTCGAGACCTGCGAGGCGAAGGCCCGCGGCTTCGAGCGCAAGGGCGTCCCGCACGAAGGTCTTCGGATTGCAGGAGACGTAGACGAGACGACGCGCGCCGAGCGCCGCAAGACGAGCGGGAACGCCTTCCTCCATCCCCTTGAAGGCGGGGTCCGCCACGATCACGTCGGGCGTAAAGGGGAGGCGATCGAGCGCATCTCCGACGGGGGACGCGAGGAAGTCGACGTTTTTGAGCCCGTTTTTCGCGGCGTTTTCTGTGGCCGCCGCGACGCTGGCTTCGGATATTTCGACGCCGAAGGCGCGCGCCGCAGACTGCGCGAGAAGCAGCGTGATCGTACCCACGCCCGAGTAGAGGTCGAGCACCTTGTCTTCGGGTCCGACCGAGGCCCTTTCCAACACTTTCTTGTAGAGCCTTTCGGTTTCGGAAGGATTCACCTGCAGGAAGGTGTCGGGACCCACGAAAAACGTGAGGCCGAGGAGTTCGGTTTCCACGCGCCCGGTCCCTTCGATCGCCGTGAAGTCTTCGCCCGTCGTGCGGTTGCCGCGCGCGTCGTACCGGCTCCAGAGAAGACTCGTGAGGGAGAGACCGCGGAGTTCTTCGGCGAGAAGCTTCCCGAGCGTTTCTTCGAGTGCCGGGGAGAGGTCCTTGACGACGAAGACCGCCATGCGGCCCTTCGATCCTTCGCGAAGGAGCAGTCCGCGGAGAATCCCCGTGTGGCGCGTTTCGTCGTAGACCGCGTCGGGACGGTCGGCGAGCGCTTCGGAGAGAACGCGCGCCGCGGCCCTCTGACATTCGTTCATCCAGGCGGGGAGTTGAGGACAGGTGTCGAGGGCGACCTTCTCGTGACTTCCCGCCGCGTACATCCCGAAGCGGATGCCCTCCGTCGTGCGAAGGGGCGTGAAGAAGGCTTTGTTGCGAAAGGCGCGCTGCTTCACGAAAAGTTCCGGGGGCGTGACGAGCTTCGCCCAGTCTTCCCGTCCCGCGGCGCGGCAGGCGTCTTCGAGGAGCTTCGCCTTGAGGCGGCACTGCTCGCGGTAGAGGAGCGTCCCGAGAGGACAGCCCCCGCAGGCGGGCGTGCTGCAAAGATGGGGACAGGGTTCCGGCGCACGCTTGGCGGCGCGTTCCACAAATTCGAAGCGGTCGATCACTTGCGATTGACGCCCTTTTTCCGGAGGCGTCCAGTCGCAGGCGACGACGTCGCCCGGAAGGGCGCCCGGCACGAAGGTGCGGACGCCGTCGGGGTAGCCTACGCCCGCTCCGGTCGGGGCGACGTCGAGGATGGGGAAGGTACGTTCCATGGTGAGCAGAAAAGGAAGCCGAGTGCCGGTCATCGGTCCTCGGCTTCGAAAACGGTGAAAAACGTCGGAATCAGAAGAACCACTCGGGGCTCTTTCGCGCTGCGTTCGCCTCTTCGATGCGGGCGAGAAGCGGCGCCATCTTGTCGATGACTTCGGGCGGGAAGTTTCTCGCGCCGTCGGGACAGCTCTTGATGCAGGCACGGCAGGCGATGCAGAGTTCGGGGTCGGTTACGACGAAGTCGAGCGGATCGATGATCCCCATCGGGCAATTGTCGGCACAGTTGCCGCAGAGGTGGCAGCGGCCGGGATCCACGATGCGGGGCGCCGGCGTGAGGGCGCCGTACGGACGGTAGGGGCCGTCGCCGCCCGGAAGAGTCGGACGGGCGTCGTCGTCCGCGGCGAGTTTGGCGAGGAAGGCCTTCATGCACTCGGCTGCGCTCCCTCGGTCTCGTTCGTCGGGGCGTCCGGCGGCCAAGGTCGGGATGTTCGAGTGCTGCGCGATGAAGGCGGCGCCGCCTGCGACTTGAAAACCGTGGCGCTCGAGGACGTCGCGCCACTCGCGAAGGGCGTCTTCGTATGCGCGGTTCCCGTAGGAGACGACGGCGAGCGCCCGCGCGCCGTTTCCTTCAAAGGGAAGCTTTGTCTGCAAGGGGGTCGGAATGCGGCCGTAGTAGACGGGCGAGCAGAGAACGACGGCGTCCTCTTCGGTGAAGCGGCGCATGCGGCGCTCTTCGGGGAGCGTGAATTCAAAGTCGCGGATCGCGAATCCTTCGCGGGGCGTTCCGGTGATGAGGGCGCGCATGACGCGGCGCGTGCCGCCCGTAGGTGAAAAGGCGCCGAAATGCAGGGTCTTGGGGGTCATGTTTTTTCCTTTTCTTGGAAATCCCCTCATTTTACGCGAGGAAGAAAAAGAGAATGGCGAGCGCCGAAAAGAGAAGCGGCAGGGGAAGGAGGGCAAGGACCGCGGCGCGGCGCTGCGCCTTCGGAAAGAGTTTCGAGAGCGAAAGGCTCAGGAAGGCCAGAAGCAGGGCGGCAAGAAGCGAAAGCGCGCCGAGTCCCAGAAAGACTCCTCCGAGAAGGTCGCCCGTGAGGGCGCCGTGGAGGACGCCGAGGAGCGTCACGGCGAAGGCAAGACCGAGCCACACCGATCGGTGGGCCCGCCACTCGTAGCGAAGCGCCGCGAAGGCGCGGTCTTTCGGCGTCATTTTGTTCCTTCTCCGAACAAGCGAAAGCCGCCCGAAGGCGAACCTTCGGACGGCGTGAGGGAAAGCGGGAAACCGGTCAGAAGAGACCGAGGCCGCCCGCCGCGACGACGAGCACGAAAAGCGGACTCACGACGCCGATCAGAATGCGGATCGTCGAGAGGATCGCGGGCGAGAGCGTGCGGGCCGATTGAAGTTCCTTCGAAGTGGTCTTCCAGGCCACCCAGGCCGCGGCGATCGCGATGCCGAAGGTCGAAAGCGGCATGCCGACGTTCGAAGTGACGTAGTCGAGGAGGTCGAAGACGTTCTTTCCGAAGAAGAGGACGTCGCTCCAGGCGCCGAAGGAGAGCGTCGCAGCCAGACCCACGAGCGCGGCGAGCACCGTCGTGACGAGGATCGCGGTGTTGCGCTTCACCATGAAGGTCTGCGTGAGCAGCGCCGTGCAGGCCTCCAGCATCGAGACCGAGCTCGTGAGCGCCGCGACCATCAGGCAGACGTAGAAGAAGACGGCGAAAAGCTGTCCGAAGGGCATCTGCGCGAACACGGCGGGCATCGTCACGAAGGTGAGGCCCGGGCCCGCGGACGGGTCGAGGTGGAAGGCGAAGACCGAGGGCATCACCATGAGGCCGCCCAAAATCGAGCTCATGATCCCGAGGAAGGCCACCCAGCCGACCGACGACGGAAGGTCGGCCTTCGGATTGAGGTAGGTCCCGTAGGTGATCATGGTGCCCGCGCCCAGAGAGAGCGAGAAGAAGCAAAAGCCCATGGCGTTGAAGAGCGCCGTGCCGTTGAAGTCTTCCCAACGGGGAAGGAAGAGGTACTTGACGCCTTCCCAGCCGCCCGGGAGCGTGACGCCGCGGATGATCAGAATGACCATCAGGATGAAGAGCGAGGGCATGAGGATCTTCGAGAGCTTTTCGATCCCCGCTTGAATCCCGCGCAGCACGACGACGGTCGTGAGCAGCAGGAAGGCGAGAAGATAGCCGTAGGCGACGGCGCCGTCCGAGACGAAGCTCCCGAAGTGGTCGCCCAGGAGCGCAGGATCCTTGATGATCCCGACACCGGTGATCGCGTCGATCATGTACTTGAGGCACCAGCCGCCGACGCAGGAGTAGAAGGACAAAATCAGAAAGACCGTCAGTACGCCAATCCCGCCGAAGATCCCCCAGGGTTTGCCGCAGACGTCATTGAGACTTCCGACCGGGCCGCGACGACCGGCGCGACCCATCGCAAATTCCGCAATCAGGAGGGCGACCCCCACCGTAAAGGTGAAGAGGATGTAGGGGAGCATGAAGACCGACCCGCCGTTGGTGCCGGCCATGTAAGGAAACTTCCAGATCGCGCCCAACCCGACGGCCGAGCCCGCGCTGGCGAGAATGAAGCCGAGGCGGGAGCCCCAGCCGGATGCGCCTACTGATTGCGACATAAAAAATCCTATCTTTTTTGGAAAAATGTTCGGTGATGAAAAAGCGCCGCTCAAGGGAAGCGGCGCTTTGCGCCTGATGCCGGTCCTGACAACCGGGGGACGTGGCGTGCAAAAACGCGCCGACCAAAGTCGGTGCGCGGGCTTCAAGACCGACGTCTGTCAGAGGGAGAGGTCTTCCAAAGTGGTCGTTGAAGGGAAAACGCCTCTCCGAGTGACCTTTTTAGTGTATCGGCAAAAGCTTGCGGCCTTAGTAAGGCGTTTCTCCTAGAGCGTTTAGAAAAGTCCAAGCCCCTTCAACATAACGGCGACGATCACGACGGGCGCGATGATCGTCATGATGATGCGAAGTCCCTGAAGCAGCCGGGCGGGCCAGTTTTGGTTGCACGTGAGCTGCGAGCGGGTCATGGGCCAGGCGATCCACCCGCAGACGACGGCGAGCCCGAGAACTCCGATCGGCATCCCGATGTTGGAGGTCGCGTAGTCGAAGAGGTCGAAGACCGTCTTTCCGAAGAGCTTTACGTCCGAAAGCACCCCGAAGGATAGGGCGCTCAGCGTTCCGAGGACGGCGAGCACGCCCGTCGTGAGGCCGATGGCGTTTTTCTTTTGAAAGCCCTGTTCGTCGACGAGATACTGCGCGCTCATTTCGAGAATCGAGATCGACGAAGTGATCGCCGCGACGAAGAGACACACATAGAAGACGACGGCGAAGAACTGCCCTGCGGGGAGGTTGGCAAAGACCGCGGGCATCGTCGCGAAGGTGAGGCCGGGACCGGCGTCGGGAGTGAGTCCGAAGGCGAAGACGGCGGGCATGATCATGAGGCCGCCCAGAATCGATGCGGCGACGGCGAGAAAGACGATCCAGGCGGTCGACGACCCGATCTTCGTTTCATCGCTCAGGTACGACCCGTAGTTCATCATCGAGCCCGATCCCACGGAGAGCGAGAAGAAGGAAAAGCCGAGCGCATTGAGCAGGGCCTCGCCCGTGAAGGCTTCGAAATTGGGTTGAAAGAGGAATTTCACTCCCTCCATGGCGCCCGGGAGCGTGAGCCCGCGCACGATGAGGACGAGCATCATGAGAAAGAGAAGCGGCATAAGAACCTTGCTTACGCGCTCGATCCCCTTTTCGACGCCGAAGAGAATGACGCCCGCCGTGGCGCCGAGGAAAAGAAGATGCGCGACGACGGCTTCGACCGGGTCGGCCGCGAACCGCCCGAAGGTTTCGCGCATGAGGGCGGGATCGTCCGTGACGCCGCGTCCGAGGAAGGCCTCGATCATGTAGTGCACGCACCAGCCGCCCACGACCGAATAGAAGGCGAGCACGAAAAAGCCCGTGAAGACCGAGACGAGCCCGATCCACCCGCAGGAGCGCCCGCCCCAGCGGCGAAAGGCCGTCGCGGCGCCTGCGCGCGTGGCGCGCCCGAGGCACATTTCTCCGATGAGAAGCGCCAGTCCGAGCGTGAGCGAGAAGACGATGTAGGGGATCAGAAAGACGGAGCCGCCGTTGGTGCCGGCCATGTAGGGAAATTTCCAGATGGCGCCGAGACCTACGGCCGAGCCTGCGCTCGCGAGAATGAAGCCCAGACGGGAATTCCAAACGGAACGATCGGACATGAGGGGATTTCCTTGTTGTTGTGAAGCGTCGCGAAGAAAAAAGAAAAGGCCGCCGGGCGGGAGGCCCGACGGACCGGGACGTTCCGTCAGAGAAGGCCCGTCACGAGGACGGTGAGGACCAGAAGCGGTGAGAGAACGAGAAGGAGGAAGCGAAGCGTCGCAAACCACGCGGCGCTGCGCTCGCGGTTGCCGGCCATCGCAAAGCGCGTCTTCGGCCAGGCGTACCACCCCGCGAGGAAGAGAATCACGAGCCCGCCCACGGGAAGCGAAATGTTGCTCGTGAAGAAGTCAAAGAGGTCGAAGAAGGTCTTGCCGAAGAACTTTACGTCGGCGAGTTCGCCGAAGGAGAGCGCGGGCAGCGCGCCGACGACGGCGAGAAGCACCGTCGAGAGCACCGCCGCGGCGGGACGCGTGAAGCGGTGTTCGTCGACGAGGAAGGCGACCATGATCTCCATCATCGAAACGGAAGAGGTGATGGCGGCAACGACGATGCAGAGATAAAAGAGGATCGCGAAGAACTGGCCCAAGGGGATCTGCGAGAAAACCGCGGGCATCGTGATGAAGGTGAGGCCCGGCCCCGCCGTCGGATCGAGCCCGAAGGCGAAGACGGCGGGCATGATCATGAGGCCGCCCAGAAGCGAGGCGATGACGCCCAGAAAAGCGATCCACGAGCAGCCCGTCAGCAGATTCGAGTCCTCGTCGAGGTAGGAGCCGTAGGTGAGCATGCAGCCGCAACCGACGCACAGAGAAAAGAAGGTGAAGCCCATCGCCTGCAGCATCGCGTCCCAGGAGAAGGCTTCGGGGCGGAAGGCGAAGAGGTATTCGACCCCGTCCCAGGCGCCCGGGAGCGTGAGGCCGCGTCCGATCAGGACGAGCATCAGAATGAAGAGGAGCGGCATGAGGAGTTTGCTCACGCGTTCGATCCCCTTCGTGACGTCAAGCGCCAGAATGAGGCCGTTCAAGAGCAAAAAGAGCCACTGAAAGCCCATGGCCGTCACCGGGTCCGCCGTAAGGCGTCCGAAGTGTTCGCCGAGCGCGGCCTGATCGGGCACGACGGTCGTGCCGGTGAGTGCGTCGCAGAAGTAGGAGAGGGTCCAGCCGCCGATCGCGCTGTAGAAGCACAAAACGAGAAAGCCCGTGAGAACGCCCAGATACCCCGCGGGCACCCAGGCCTTGCCGCCGAGATTGCGGTAGGCCGTGACGATGCCGCCGCGGCCCACGCGCCCCAAGGCCACTTCGGCGATGAGGAGTACGAGCCCCACCGTGAAGGTCATGAGGATGTAGGGAAAGACGAAGGCGCTGCCGCCGTTCGTGCCCACCATGTAGGGGAATTTCCAGATCGCGCCGAGTCCGACTGCGGCGCCCGCGCTCGCGAGCACGAAACCGATGCGGCTCGACCAGGTTTTTCGAGTGTCTGCCATCTGAGGGCTCTCCGTTTTCTTGTGTTCTCGGTACGGATGAAAGGGTAAAAAGTCATTCTAGCCCCGGACGCCAGGGAAATTGGTCGGGGGCTAGGGAAAATTCGCCGCGGAGGCTTGGCGAACGAAAAGGGCGGCGCTTCCCATTCGGAAGGACGCCGCCCGGCGAGGCTTTCCTTGTCCGAAAGGGATCAGCCGAAGATCCCCTGATAGAAGGCTACGAGCACCAGGATGGGCGAGAGGTAGGAAAGCATGAAGTGAATGAGTTTGACGGTACCTTCGCCGTACTGGCGAACGGCGAGGACTTCTTCGCGGATGACGGGCCAGGCGCGCCAACCGGCAAGAAGCGCAACGGCGAGGCCGCCCGCGGGCATGAAGAAGTTCGTGCAGACGAAGTCGAGGAAGTCGAAGAAATTGCGCCCCGCAATCGTAAAGCCGCTCCAGGTCCCGAACGAGAGGGCCGAGACCGCGCCGAGGAAGAAGAGCGAAACCCAGCAGCCGATGACGGCCGTGCGGCGCGAGAGGTGCCATTCGTTCTGAAGGAAGGCGGTCACGACTTCAAGGAGCGAAACGGAGCTCGTGAGGGCCGCAACGAGGAGGCAGATGTAGAAGAGCGCCGCGAAGACGTCCCCGAACGGGATCGAGCCGAAGATCATCGGTACCGTGATGAAGACGAGGCCGGGACCGGCGTTCGGTTCGAGACCGAAGGCGAAGACGGCCGGCATGATCATGAGGCCCGCCAGGAGCGCCGCCTGAATGGCGAGCACGGCCACCCACATGGAGGAGGACGGAATGCAGGTTTTCTCCGAGAGGTACGACCCGTAGGTCACAAGAATCCCCGCGCCGAGCGAAAGGGAGAAGAAGGTGAAGCCCATGGCGTTCAAAATCGAGGAGGCCGTGAGCTTCTCGAACGAGAAGTCAAAGAGGAAGACTATGCCTTCCCAGGCGCCCGGGAGCGTCAGGCCGCGCACGATGATGGCGAGCATCAGAACGAAGAGCGTCGGCATCAGGTACTTCGAGAGGCGTTCGATCCCCTGTTCCACGCCCGCGATCACGACGCCGCAGGTGAGCGAGAGGAAGACGAGGTGCCAGGCGGTGTTGCGCGTGCCGTCGGAGACGAGCGAATTGAAGTGGTTCTTGAGCATTTCCGCATCGGTCGACGTGGCGTTGCCCGTGAAGGCGTCGACGAGGTAGGAAACGCACCAGCCGCCCACCACCGAATAGTAGGAGACGATGAGGAAGGACGTCAGCACGGCGAAGGCGCCGAGGTAGCCGAACCAGGGGCCTCCGAGTCGCTTCATGGCCGTGAGCGCCGAGCCGCGGCCGCGGCGTCCGATGGCGACTTCCGCTATCACGAGCGCTACCCCGATCGTGAACGTGAAGATGATGTAGGGAATGATGAAGGCGCCGCCGCCGTTGACGCCGGCCCAGAAGGGGAATTTCCAGATCGCGCCGAGGCCGATGGCGGAGCCGGCGCTAGCCAAGATGAATCCCAAACGGGAACTCCATTCGGAGGAAGTCGTAGCCATAAAAAATTCTCTTTCGTTATTCGTAGTGGACTCCGGCGAGGGGTAGACCGCGCAGCGGGAAGAAGGGCGCATTTGTTGCCGAGGGTTTCAGGGTGAAAGCAATCCGTACGCCGCCTGTCCCGGCGCAACTCGCCGAGGAGAAGAAAAAAGGGCTTCGCGTTCGTACGGCGAAACCCGCAGGTCGGGTCTGCGGAGACCGTGACCTTCATTTCATTCTATCCGTCGGGTTTTCGGCAATGGCTTCGGGGAGGAGGGAGAAGGTGAATATTTGGCAAAGTTATGCTTCATCGCTATTGAACTAAGGTGTTCCTCCTAGCGTAATGTCTTAGTGACTGTAGCGTCGGAGATGCATTTGGCAACATTCCTGGATCCGCAAAAAACATTGTTTTGGGAAAAAAGGGCTAGGATGAAGAGGACGGGAGCGCTCTTTGGCGGGCGTTCCCATTCATGCAATCTTCAGAAGGAATGTCAAGATGCGACGCACCGCCCTGCCGATTCTTCTTTTCTCTCTTGCCGTGCCGCTTACGCTCCACGCCGCGCCGCAGCTGCAGCCGCAGGGCGTTGTCGTGACGCTTTCGGGCGAGGCTACGAAAACGGTGGCGAACGACGAAGCCCTCATCACCTTCACGGTCGAGCGCCGCGCGGCGACGCCCGAAGCCGTGACCGAGGAAGTGGTGACCGCCGGCAACAAGGGACTTGCGGCGCTCGCAAAGTGGGACAAGAACACGGTCGTCGTAGAGACGTCGGACTTCTCCACCTGGCCCGTCTACACGCGCGCCCGCGAGGGCGAAGCCTCCATGATCGGCGGCTGGAGCGCCCGGCAGACGATCCGCGTCACCGTGCGCGACGTCGCGAAGGTGAGCGACGTCATGAAGGGCGCGGCCGAGACGATGCAGTACGACGGCATCACCTTCCGCGTGTCGGAGGCGTCGAAAAAGGCGGCCGAAACGGAACTTCTGGACGCGGCTCTGAACGACGCCAAGCGCCGCGCGGGCGTCGTCGCGAAGAACTTTGCGCTCGCCGACGATGCGTGTCAGGTGATTTCGCTCACGGTCGGCGACGCGCCGAACGCCCCGATCCGCTACTTTGCCGCTCCGCGCGTTGCGAACGACGCCGTCATGATGAAGAGCGCCGCCGTCGCTCCGGCCGTTTCGGCGGGCGAGAGCACGCTCACGATGCGCGTCGGCATGGAGGTGCGCATTCTTCCGAAATAAGCGGAAGGCGCAAAGTTAACCTTTTTTCGAAGCCTTCGGTCACTCGCCGAAGGCTTCTTCGCGCCTGCGCCGAACGTTGGGGCCGAGGAGCGCGGCCAGCAGCGCAAGGGTCGCCGCGAGCGCCGCGGCGCTTGCGGGCGACGTGAGAAAGACCGTGAAGTCGCCGTGCGAGAGCAAAAGGGCGCGGCGAAGATGTTCTTCAAAGAGCGGTCCGAGCAGAAAGCCGAGCAGAAAGGGGGCTCCCTCGCAGCCCGTTTTTGCAAAGAAGAGGCCGATGAGACCGAAGACCGCAAGCGTGAGAACGTCGCAGGCCTCGAGCGAGAGACTCAGAACGCCCGCCGCACAGAAGAGAAGAATCGCCGGGAAGAGGAGCCGATAGGGAATTCGGAGAAGCGACGCCCAGAGACCGGCGAGCGGCAGGTTGAGAAAGAGAAGGAGCACGTTTCCGATCCACATCGACGCGACGAGGCCCCAGAAGAGATCGGGGTGGTCGGTAAGAAAAGCCGGTCCCGGCGCCATGTCGTGGAGCATGAGGGCCCCCGCCATCATCGCCATGACGGCGTTCGGGGGAATGCCGAGGGTGAGAAGCGGAATGAAGCTCGTCTGCGCGCCCGCGTTGTTGGCGGCTTCCGGACCCGCGACGCCGCGAAGGTTCCCTTCGCCCACGGGCACTTCGCCGGTGCCGCGGGGGAATTTCTTCTCGAGCGTGTAACTTGCAAAGGCCGAAAGGAGCGCCCCGCCTCCGGGCAGAGCCCCGAGCACGGTCCCGAGAACCGTGCCTCGAAGCGCCGCGCCCGCGACGGGGCGCAACTCATCTTGGCGGGGACAAAGCGACCCGGTTCTGGGCGCGACGGTCCCGCGTCCTTCGGGGTGCGTTACGTTTACGATGATGTCGGCGACGCCGTAGATCCCCATGGAGAGAACCGCAAAGTCGAGTCCCTCTTGCAGCGACAGACTGCCGAAGGTGTAGCGAAGCGCCCCCGTCTGCAGGTCCGTGCCGACGAGGCCCGCAAGAAGTCCAGCGAGCGTCATCGCGAAGGCTCGAAGCAGACTCCCCTGGGCGAGCACCATGGCGCCCGTGAGGCCGAGGATCATGAGGGCGCAGTAGTCGGCGGGGCCGAGCAGAAAGGCGGCTTCGGCCAAAAGCGGCGCAAAGAAGGCGAGTGCGGCGGTGGCGAGCGTGCCTCCGAGAAAACTCGCGGCTGCGGCGGTGGACAAAGCCGTCGCGGCGCGGCCCGCCCGCGCGAGTCGGTGTCCGTCGAGACAGGTGACGACGGCGCTCGCCTCGCCCGGAAGGTTCAGAAGAATCGCCGTGGTGCTCCCGCCGTACTGAGCGCCGTAGTAGATCCCCGCGAGCATGATGACGGCGCTCGCGGGTTCGAGCGCGTAGGTGAAGGGAAGGAGCATGGCGATCGTCGCCACGGGACCAAGTCCGGGCAGCACGCCCACGAGTGTGCCGAAGAGAACGCCCGCCGCGGCGTAGCCGAGGTTCGCGACCGTGAGGGCCGTCGAAAAGCCGAGAGCGAGAGACTCAAGCACGACCGCCTCCTGCAAAGAAGTCCGTAAGGTCTTCGCTCAAAAGGGGAACGGGCATCTCCAGCCACCCGATGAAGAGGAGTCCCGAAAGCGCCGTGAGGACGAGCGCGAGAAGGAGGGCTTCGCCTACGCGTCCGTCGCCCGCGGCGAGCCGTCCGACGAAGACGAGCACGAAGCTTGCGGGAAGAAAACCGAGGGGCTCTAGGAGAAAGGCGAAGAGAAGGAGCGCCGTGAGAAGAAGCAGGGGCGCTCCGGGGGAAAACGACTCGCCCTTCGCGCGAAGGCCGCCTCGAAGCAGCCCGCGAAGAAGGAGAAGCGCCCCCGTGAGCGTCAGAAGCGTCGAGACGACGGCGGGAAAGAAGCCCGGCCCCATGGCGCCGAGACTTCCGAATTCGAGGTCCGCCGCGCCGGCAAGACCGAGGAGCCCGAGCGCGGTGAAAAAGAGTCCCGCAAAAAAGTCCTTGCGGGCTTCGGTTCTTGCCGTCATTCGACTTTGGCCCCGGAAAAACGCACGATTTCGGCGTATTTTTCGGATTCCCGTTCGATGAAGCATGCGAAGTCTTCGCCCTCGAGATCGGCGACTTCGGCGCCGGTCTTCTCTATTCGGGCGCGAAGCGCCTCGTCCGCGAGCACCGTGCGAAGGCGCTCCGTCCACAAGGCCGCGTCTTCGTCCGACAGGGCGGCATTTCCGAGAATGCCGTACCAGGTTCCGATGTCGAATGCCTCTCGCGTGACTTCTGCGACCGTGGGGGTGTCGGGGAGATGCGGGGATCGCTTGGGCGACGCGACGGCGAGCGCCGTCAGCTGGCCCGCGAGAATCGGTGCGAGGGCGTTTTGCAGGTTGTCGAAGAGAAAGACCGTGCGGCCCGAAAGGAGCGAATGCTGCGCGGGACCCGCCCCTTGGAAGGGTACGTGCAGAAGATCGAGCCCGAAAGTCTTGGCAAGAAGAACGGAAGCCATGTGCGCGCCCGAACCGATGCCCCCCGTCGCGTAGGGAATCGCCTTTTGGGTTTCGGCCCAGTCGAGAAAACTCCGGAAGTCCCGTACGCCCGTTTCCTTCAGAAAATCCGGACGCACGACGAGGACGTTCGGCATTGAGGCGACGAGGCGAAGCGGTCGAAAGTCTTGCTTCACGTCGTAGCCCGTGTCGGCAAAGAGGTGCGGATTCACGGCGAGCGTCGCGACGCTTCCGACGACAAACTGCAGGTCGCGTCCTTTGGCGCGGGCTACGCGGCGCATTCCGATCGTTCCGCCCGCACCGGGACGGTTTTCGACAAGGGCCTTCTCAAACTTCGTTCCCACGGCGTCGGCGATGAGCCGCGTCGTAAGGTCGAGCGGACCGCCCGCGGGGTGCGGCACGACGAAACGCACGCGCGGACGCGCGGCGAGTGCGGGTAGAGGAAGAAGAGAGAGCGCACCGAGCGCCAGAATGCCGCGACGGGAAAGCATGACCGAGTCTCGAAAAGAGGGGAAACATTCATTATAAGGGCGGACGCGACGGGGCTCTTGCGCTCCACGCCGCCGCGAAGTAGGATGAGCGGATTCGATTGCAAGGAGGTCGATATGACCGATACGAAACAAGCCTGGCCTTTCGCGCGCGTGACGGCGCACCGCGGTGCGGGCACGATGGCCCCCGAAAACACGCTCGAAGGCTTCCGTGCGGGCCTTCGCTGGGGATTCCGCGCCTTTGAAACCGACGCGATGCTCGCCAAGGACGGCGTGCCCGTCCTGATGCACGACGAAAAGTTCGGACGCACGATTCTGCACGACGACCGCAGCGTCCCGGAGCTCACGTCGCTCGAAGTCCGCGCGCTCGACGCGGGGAGCTGGTACGGTCCGCAGTACTGCGGCGTTGCGCCCGCCGGGTTCGAGCAGGCCGTGCGCTGGTGCCGCGCCAACGGCGTTTGGCTCAACATTGAAATCAAGCCCGCCAAGGGGCATGAACTGGAAACGGGCCGTGTGGTGGGCGCCTTGACGAAGGAACTCTACGCCGATGTCATGCGCCCCGAAGGCGACCGCATGGGAAACGTCTCGGCCGCGGCGCCGCTCTTTTCGTCTTTTAAGCGCGACGCGCTTCGCGGCGCGCTGGAAACCGCGCCCGACATTCCGCGCGGATTCCTCTGCGACGAAATTCCCGGGGACTGGCGCGAGGTTCTGAAGGAACTTCGCTGCGTGGCGCTTCACTGCAACCACCGCCGCATCACGAAGGAGTTCGTCGAGGAAGTCAAGAACCTCGGCTACTGGATGTTCTGCTACACGGTGAACGATCCTGCGCGGGCTCAGGAGATTCTGCGCTGGGGCGTCGACGGCTTCTGCACCGATCGGCTCGATCTCGTTCGCCCCTACCTCTGACGCTTCGACGGTCGTTCGACAACGACGAAGGGGACGCCGCCCGAGTCATTGACGGCTTTGGGAGCGCCCCCTTTTTTCATGAAAGAAAGAGTTTGACTTTCATCATGAAGGGTGAAGGCGTCGCCTTCATAGCCATTTTTGTGTCCGTTTGAGCGGGCGGCGACCCGATGGCCGACGATTTCTTCGTCGCCGGTCCCGTATGCGACGGGATTGAAGTTCCGGATATTTCTCTCTTCTTTCCGTTTTTCCTGACGCGGACGATCCGATAAGGAAAGGGCGCCGCGAATGATTCGGCGCCCTTGGGGATTCAGTCAGTGGTGCGGATCGTGGGGATTGTCGACGCGGTGGGCCGCAAGCCACGCGCCTTCGTCCGTGATCGGACGCATTCTCTTGAGGCGCATGCGCTCTTCAAAGAGGCGGCGAAGATCGTAGTTGCCGGTTTCTTCTCCGTGCTGCGCGGGTTGGGCGCCTTCGCGCTTGTTGTTTTCGATGCCGAGCGAATGGAGTTCGGCCAACTGCGTGATCATGATCGTGCCGCGGTCGTTGTCGGCCGTGCCCGACACGATCGCGCGAAGCGCCTCGGGGTCGAAGATGCGGACGTGCTTCTGATTGACCTCGATGCAGCCGTCGTGATGAAAGCGCGAGAGAACGCGGCTCACGGTTTCAAGCTTGAGCCCGAGGTAGGAACCGATTTCGGCGCGCGTCATGCGCAACACGAATTCGCTGCGCGAATAGCCGCGCTCTTCAAAGCGATGCGCAAGCGTGAGAAGGAACGCGGCGAGACGCTCTTCGGCGTGCATGGAGCCCAGAAGAAGCATGACGCCGTGCTGACGCACGATTTCGTGCGAGAGAATTTTGTGAAAGTGCAGTCCCATGGCGGGCACCTGCATGCTCATCGCCTGGATGCGCTCGTAGGGAATGACGCACACGTCCGTGTCTTCGAGACAGGTCACGTCGCAGGAATGCACGCCGTTGGCGATGCCGTCCATCCCGATCCATTCGCCCGCCATGAAGAAGTTCGTCACCTGTTCGCGCCCGTCCGAAGACATGACGGTGCCCTTGAGAAAGCCGAGCCGCACGGCGTAGAGCGCCTGAAAGCGGTCGCCCGCGTGATAGAGCACTTCGCCGCGCTTGACGCGGCGGCGCGTGACGACGAGATCGTCGAGCGCTTCGACGTCGCGAAGGGAAAGACCGCTCGGAAGACAGGATTCTTTCAGGTTGCAGTTCGAACAGGCAACCCGGAGGGAAGACATGTTGACGACGTTCATTTTCTTTGGAAGTTGGGGGCTCAGAATCAGGGGAGCGGCGACTCGGCGAGAGCGCTTTTCCGAATAATGTCCGTGTAATCTTCCGCCGATACAATGGCCGGAAGCGCAAAGACGGGGCGGACGCCCGACTTTCGTCGGGCGACACGGTTTTGTTTTGATTTCATTGATCGGAATCAACGATTTCCGCCTTGCGAATTATCATATCAAGAAAACAGGCTTTCTAGTCAAGGAACCCACTATGACGAACCCCGAAACGAGCGGCGTGGAACTGCCCGAAATGGATTTGCTGCGCAAATTTGATGTGCCTGCGCCTCGATACACCTCCTACCCGACGGCCGACCGCTTCCACGCTGGCTTCGGGGTCGAAGACTACAAGCGTGCGCTCGCGGGCCGCAAGGACGAAAAGGAGCCCGCCGATCTTTCGCTCTACGTGCACGTTCCCTTCTGCAACGATGTCTGCTATTACTGCGGCTGCAACAAGATCGTGACGCGCGATCATTCGAAGAGCGCCGAGTACATCGAAACGATCGGCAAGGAAGCCGAGCTCGTGAAGGAAGTCATTACGGGCAGCATGGAATTGAAGCAGCTCCACTTCGGCGGCGGCACCCCCACCTATCTTACGAACGACGAGTTCGCGCACATGATGGAGGTGATCACGAAGGTCTTCCCGCTCGCCGAGAAGGGGGAATTCTCGATCGAAGTCGACCCGCGCACCTGTCCTCCGGAAAAGGTGGCGATGCTGCGCAAGGTGGGGCTCAACCGCATGTCCTGCGGCGTGCAGGACTTCAACGCCGACGTCCAGAAGGCGATCAACCGCATTCAGCCCTTCGAAATGACGAAGGCGACGATCGACGCCGCCCGCGCCGAAGGCTTTGAGTCCGTCAACATGGACTTGATCTACGGTTTGCCCAAGCAGACGCGTGCGACGTTTGCGGAAACGATCGACAAGGTGCTCGAGCTCTCGCCCGACCGAATCGCGCTCTACCATTACGCGCACCTGCCGAACCACTTCAAGGCCCAGCGCCGAATCCTTCCCGCGGACCTTCCCGACACGGTCGAAAAGGTGAACATCATGTTTGACGCCATCAAGCGCCTCACCGCCAACGGCTACCGCTACATCGGGATGGACCATTTCGCCAAGGAAACGGACGAACTCTCGATCGCGCAGAAGAACGGTACGCTGCAGCGCAACTTCCAGGGCTACTCCACGATGGCCGACTGCGACATGGTCGCCCTCGGCGTCTCGAGCATCTCGAAGATCGGCAATGCCTACGCCTGCAATCCGCGTGAACTCGACGACTATTACGCCGCCATCCGCGAGGGACGCCTGGCGACGAACCGCGGGTATCTCCTCAACGAAGACGACGCGATGCGCCGCTACGTGATCATGCAGATCATGTGCAACTTCGAACTCGACTTCAAGGACGTGGAAGACCGCTTCGGCATCGTCTTCAAGGACGTCTTTGCCTATGAACTCGGCAAGATGAAGCCGTACGTGCGTCACGAACTCGTCGAACTCACGCCCGAACGCCTCGTCGTGAGCGCCAAGGGCAAGATCTTCGTGCGCGCCGTGGCGATGCACTTTGACCGCTATCTGCGCGAATCCACCCGTGCGGGCGGTTACTCCCGCATCGCGTAAGAAGAAGGCGTTTCTCAAATGGCAAAAAGGGTGTCGGCCGAGGGTCGGCCCCCTTTTTTGTGACGTGCAGGCCGAGGAGGAACCGATAACGATTACTCTTCTTGCTAGTTCCGACGATTTTGACGTTCGGAGGACTTTTCTTTCAGCGATTCGATGAGAAGACCGACCTCGGGTTTGGCTCGAAGCGTCTCTTCCCGAACGCAAAGCTTGAGTTCCCGAAGAGACCAGGTTTCGTCGAGTTCGAGCATTGCGCCCGAGAAATCGGCGGGTACGCAGCCCGCCGGCTGAATGGTGAAGCCCACGCCCGTCGTCACTAGGAGACGGGCGGTGGCGTAAAAGCCTACGCGCATGCGAATGCGCGGGGTGAGTCCGGCTTCGGCCGCTTTTTCCTCTACGACTCTTTCGAGTGCAAAGTCTGAAGTGAGTCCGATGTACTCGTACTCAAGCGCTTCGATAAAGCGGACGGGACGGTGCAATTTCGTGAGCGGGTGGTCGATCGGACAAAGAATGGTCAGACGGTCCGTGTCGTAAGGGAAAAATCGAAGACCGGCAAAGTCGCCCGAAAAAGCCGTGACGCCTACGTCCGATTCGCCGAGGGCGACGTGCGCAAGCAGTTCGGATGCGCGCGAGAAATGCGTGAGTGTTACGGAAAGGGCCGGGTGCATCGTCATAAAACGTCCGATATCGCCCGGCAGAAAGCTCGCCAATGCATTGACGTTGGATGCGACGCGCAGCGTCGTTTGAGAGCGTCGAAAGCGTTCTGTGTCGGATACGAGCGCTTCGGCCTCAAGAATCATTTTCCGGGCGTGCCGAACGAAAACTTCTCCGGCCGGTGCGGTGCGCACGCCGTGCGAGCGGCGTTCGAAAAGACGCACGTCCAGGCGCGATTCCAGTTCGGCGAGCCGCGCGCTCGCGGAGCTTACGGCCAGATGAACGGATCGTGCCGCTTCGCTGATGTTGCCGCATCGGTCGATTGCCAACACTAGCCTGAGGTCCTTGTCATCGAAGTGGAACATTGGTGTTATCCCGTGAATGTTTTCGTAATTTCCGAAAACAGGCTTCGGAGAATACCGCAGATTCGTGAAAGATTTTGGTCTGAATCTTCTTTAGTCTAAGGGGCAAATGAGAGAAAGCTGATTTTTCTCTCATGCTAAGTCTTTTCGATTTTTTAGGAAAGAGAAAAAAGGAGATGCTCATGAAACTATTCCGACTGTCGGGACTTGCTCTGGCGATGCTTCCTCTGTGTCTGATTGGCGTGGAGGGAGTGGAGGCCGCACCGGTCGATTCGGCTGTGGTGCAAAAGGCCCCGTACCTGCAGACGATTCGTTGGGATGCGGAATTCGACGTCGTGGTGGCGGGATATGGTTTTGCCGGCGGTTCGGCGGCGATTGCCGCCGCGGATGCGGGCGCCAAGGTTCTGCTTCTTGAGAAAGCGCCCAAGGGACAAGAAGGCGGGAACAGCCGCTACGCCGCTCAACAAGCCATGTGGATTGACGACACGAAGGCGAGTGACGAAGAAATTCTTCGCTACTTCCAGTCGATGCGCGGAAAGAGCACGAATCCGAGCGACGAAGTCTACAAGGTCTTCATCGCCGAGGCGAAAAAGCAGGTGGACTATTTGAAGTTTCTCGGTGCCGAAAATCCGCACAAAGGCTACTACGCAGAATATCCGGAGTATCCGGGGGCCGCAGCGATCGGTTTGACGATCGTGAAGGCGCCGGGCGGTGACGGTCGTCTTTACGGTCTGATTCAGCAAAACGTTGCCAAGCGTGCCGACCATATCGAGGTTTGGTACGAAGCGCCCGCCGTGAAGCTTCTGCAGGACCGCGACACGGGCATCGTGCACGGCGTCGTGGCCACCGTGGAAGGAAAGTCCGTCAACATTCGCGCGAAAAACGGCGTCGTTCTTGCCACGGGCGGGTACGAAAACAATCCCGACATGTTCCGAAACTTCGCCAACACGTCCGTTGCCTACGCTAAAGGGGCTCGATTCAATACGGGAGACGGCATCGTCATGGCGATGGATGTCGACGCGCGCATGGTGAATCTTGCGAATAACAACGGACCCGACCCCAACGTGCTCAATCCCGAAACGGGGATTTCGTTCGGCTACATGACGGCCGGATCGAAGGATTCGTCCTGGGGCGGCCCTGCCTTCACGCGCTACAACGTGATCATGGTGGGTGCGGACGGCAAGCGTTTCTGGAACGAGACCGAGAAGACCAAGCATGGTCGCATCCACTATCACAACGACTATCGGCATCTGCAGATGCCCGACCCCGCCTATATGATTTTTGACGACGAAGCCCGCACGGCCTCGCGTATTTATGGCTCCTGGAGCGAGGGTGCGGTCAAGGAAATCGAGGCGGGTCTCGTGAAGAAAGCCGAAACGGTGGAAGAACTCGCAAAGCTCATCGGGGTGGATCCTGCGGGGCTGGCAAAACAGATCGATCGTTACAATGCGTTCTGCCGGAACGGCGTGGATGAAGAGTTCGGTCGTCCCGCCAAATTCCTCAAACCTCTCCTCAAAGCGCCCTTCTATGCGGTTGAAGTGGTGCCGACCTACACGAATACGCAGGGCGGACCCGAAAAGGACGAGACGGCAGCGGTGCTGCACCGAGACGGCAGTCGTATTCCTCATCTCTTCAGTGCGGGCGAACTCGGGTCGATCTTCTCGAACAAGTACAACGGTACGGGCAACATCGGCGAGTCGCTTATTTTTGGTCGGATCGCCGGTGCTTCGGCCGCCAAGATGAAGAGCGACGTGACGCAGGAAAGCGTTCTGAAGGGACCGGCTTTCCGTCCCGCTTCTCTCAAGACGAACGCGCCTTCGATTCGTTCGGGGGAAAAGGTTGGACGCGCCCGCGGCATGGGCGGCGACGTGGTGCTCGGCGTGACGATGAAGGACGGCCGCATTTCGGCCGTGCGCGTAATCGAAGCGAACGAGACGCCGGGAATCGGGACGAAGGCTCTCGAAAAACTTCCCGACGAAGCCGTGCGCACGAACGGGCAGGTGGATACGGTTTCGGGCGCGACGGTGACGAGCGACGCCTTCCGTTCCGCCTTGAAGGATGCACTCCGTTGATTTCTCTTTGATCTGAGCAAACGGGTCCGATCCTCCTCAGGGGGGTGTTCGGACCCGTTTTTGTTTCTGCGGTTCGCGCGGGCCGTTTTTTCTCGAATCGCCACCCCATCGCGAGCGGATGCTCCTAAAATAACAAGCTTTAGGTCCGCCTTTTCGTGGTGGAACGTCATCCGCCGAGGTCCCTGCCGGGCCCCGACGGATGACTCGGAGATTCGGCCCCGACCCCACCGGTGCGAAGCCCCTTCTTCGCTTCTCGCAGGCCGAGTCCAAACCAAAGGATTTATTTCATGAAAGTTGCAGACATTCGACGCACCTTCCTTGAGTTCTACAAGAGCAAGGGGCACACGATCGTCCACTCGAGCCCGGTGGTGCCGGGCAACGACCCGACGCTTCTCTTCACGAACGCCGGGATGAACCAGTTCAAGGACGTCTTCCTCGGATTCGACAAGCGTCCCTACACCCGCGCCACGACCTCGCAGAAGTGCATCCGCGCGGGCGGCAAGCACAATGACCTCGACAACGTCGGTTACACCGCGCGTCACCACACGTTCTTCGAAATGCTCGGGAACTTCTCGTTCGGCGACTATTTCAAGCGCGAGGCGATCGGTTACGCCTGGGAGCTTCTCACGCAGTACTTCCACCTGCCGCCCGAAAAGCTCTGGGTGACGGTCTACGCCGAAGACGACGAAGCCTATGACATCTGGAACAAGGAAGTGGGCGTGCCGGCCGAACGCATCGTGCGCATCGGCGACAACAAGGGCGCGCGCTACATGTCCGACAACTTCTGGATGATGGGCGACACGGGTCCCTGCGGTCCGTGCTCGGAAATCTTTTACGACCACGGCGAAGAAGTGCAGGGCGGTCCTCCGGGGAGCCCCGACGAAGACGGCGACCGCTACATCGAAATCTGGAACCTTGTCTTCATGCAGTTCTACCGCGACGAAAAGGGCGTGATGCACAAGCTTCCGAAGCCCTCGATCGACACGGGCATGGGGCTCGAACGCATCGCCGCGGTTCTGCAGGGCGTTCACACGAACTACGACATCGACCTCTTCCGGAACCTTCTCGCCGCCGCCAAGGCCGCGGTGCAGAGCGTCTCGGAAATCCCGGTCGAAGACGGCACGCCCTCCCTCAAGGTGATCGCCGACCACATCCGCGCCTGCGCCTTCTCGGTGGCCGACGGCATCGTTCCGGGCAACGAAGGCCGCGCCTACGTACTTCGCCGCATCTGCCGCCGCGCCATTCGACACGGCTACAAGCTCGGCGCCCGCGCGCCCTTCTTCTATAAGCTCGTCGACGCGCTCGTCGACGAAATGGGCGAAGCCTATCCCGAACTCAAGAACCCGCGCATCGCGCAGGTGATCGAAGACGAAGAACGCCGCTTCTTCCAGACGATCTCGAAGGGCATGGAAATCCTCGAAGAGGCCATCGCCAAGACCGAAGACGGCGTGCTCGACGGCGAAGTGGTCTTCAAGCTCCACGACACCTACGGCTTCCCCGCCGACCTCACGGGCGACGTCTGCCGCGAGCGCGGTCTCAAGATCGACCTGCAGGGTTTTGAAGACGCGATGGAGCGCCAACGCGCCGCCGCGCGCGCTTCGGCCAAGTTCAAGATGGCCGCGGGTCTCACCTACGAAGGCGCCGCCACGACCTTCACGGGTTACGACACCCTCAAGGAAGAGGGCGCCAAGGTCCTCGCCGTCTATGTTGGCGGTGAAGAAAAGGGCGAAGCCCAGGCCGGCGAAGACTGCGTCGTCGTCTTCGACAAGACCCCCTTCTACGCCGAATCGGGCGGTCAGGTGGGCGACACGGGCGAATGCCGCAACGACACGTCGCTTCTGTGCGTTCTCGACACCTTCAAGGTGAAGGCCGACGTCTTCGGTCAGCACTGCCACGTCGCGGAAGGCTCCGTCAAGACGGGCGACGTCTTCACGCTTTCCGTCAACGAAGACCGCCGCCGCGCCATCATGCGCAACCACTCGGTCACGCACCTCATGCACAAGGCCCTGCGCAAGGTCTTGGGCGACCACGTCGCGCAGAAGGGCTCGCTCGTTTCGTCCGAATCGACGCGCTTTGACTTCTCGCATCCGCATCCGCTTACGGCCGCCGAAATCCGCCGCGTGGAAAACCTCGTCAACGGGGAAATCCTTGCGAACACGGAAACGACCGCCCGCGTCATGCCGATCGACGAAGCCAAGGAAACGGGCGCCGTCATGCTCTTCGGTGAAAAGTACGGCGAGGTCGTGCGCGTCCTCAACATCGGCACGTCCTGCGAATTCTGCGGCGGCACGCACGTCGCGCGCACGGGCGACATCGGTTCCTTCAAGATCGTGAGCGAAAGCGGCATCGCCGCGGGCGTTCGCCGCATCGAAGCCGTCACGGGCATGAACGCCGTGCGCGCGATGCAGGAAAACGCCAAGCTCCTCTCCGACTGCGCCGCCCGCTTCAAGGCCCCCGTCTATGAACTGCCGACGAAGATCGACGATCTCATGGACACCATGAAGACGATGGAAAAGGCTCTGGAACAGTTGAAGAGCCGCGTCGCCGCCCGCATGGGCGACACGCTCATCGAACAGGCCGTCGACGTCGCGGGCGTGAAGCTTCTCGCCGCCCGCATGGACGGCGCCGACGCGAAGGCCCTTCGCGAAACGATGGACAAGATCAAGGACAAGCTCGGCAGCGCCGTGGCGATCCTCGCTTCGGTCAACGCCGACGGCCGCGTGCAGCTGTGCGCGGGCGTCACGAAGGATCTCACCGGCATCGTCAAGGCGGGCGAACTCGTCAACTTTGCGGCGGCCCAGGTGGGCGGCAAGGGCGGCGGCAAGCCCGACCTGGCCATGGCGGGCGGCAACGACGCCTCCAAGGTCGACGAAATGCTCGCGAGCGTGCGCGTCTGGGTGGCGGGGAAGCTCTGATGACGACCGGCGTCACGGAACTTTCTCTGCCGGATCTCGTCTGTCCGATGCCGGTCCTCAAGGCCAAAAAGGCGCTGGCCGGACTCGGGCCGGGCGCGCTCCTTCGGGTGCGCTCGACCGACCGGCACAGCCTTGCGGACCTGCGGGATTTCTGCGCGCAGACGGGGCACGCTTTGGTGGAACAAAGCGAATCCGACGAAGGAGGGCGCCACTGGTTCGTGACGCTCATCCGACGCAGAGACTGACGGACGACATCCTTCGCTTTCGGCGGACCGCTTCCTTTTCGGGGGGCGGTCCGCTTTCTTTGGAACGGCGCCTGAGGAGCGCGCACAGAAGGAAAGAGAGGCGAAAACGGCCGCTTTGTCGAGAGGATCCCCGCAAAAAGAGCGGTAAGGTTGGCGCAATTTTTGCGTGATATAAACCGTTTCCATGGAGGTTCCAAGCAACCTCAAGAAACCATTCGTACCCCACAAAAGAAGACAGGTAACCACAAAATGATCAAGACTTCGATTGCCGCCGCCCTCGCCCTTGCTCTCGCCGCGGGCTCCGCCATGGCCGAATTCAAGGACTTCACGGTCAACGGCGAACTCGTGACCAAGGCTCAGCAGGAAGCCGTCGCCACGGAAGTGCTCGCCAATTCGGGGAATCCCCATCAGGCCATGATGGACAGCTCCATTGAAGAGCAGGTCAAGGACATGATCATCGAAACGAAGGTCATGGGCCGCTATGCCCGCCAGAAGGGGCTTGACAAGGATCCGGCCGTTCAGGAACAGATCGCCCGCGCCACCGACATGATCCTCATGCAGCAGGCCGTCAACAATTTCCTGAAGGAAAATCCCGTCAAGGAAGAAACGATCAAGGCCGAATACGACAAGGAAGCCCAGCGTTGGGGCGACACGGAAGTCCGCGTCCGCCACATTCTCGTGAAGACGGAAGCCGAAGCCAAGGATCTGATCGATCAGATCAACAAGGGCGCCTCCTTTGCGAAGCTCGCCGCGGAAAAGACCCTTGACGAAGGTTCCAAGGACGTCGGCGGCATCCTCGACTGGCAGTCTCCCTCCGTCTACACGGGCGGTCTGAGCACGGCCATTGCCGGCCTCAAGAAGGGCGAAATGGCCAAGACGCCGGTGCAGAGCCCGGCCGGCTACCATGTCGTCAAGGTGGAAGACACCCGCAAGGCCCAGCTCTTCCCGAAGTATGAAGACCGCAAGATGGAACTGCGCCACATCCTCATGCAGCGCCACGTCAAGGCCTTCATTCACGAACAGGTCCTCGGCGCCGACATCAAGGACGCCAAGTAATCGTCCGGCTTCAGACGGGAGGGTGCCCGGCACCCTCCGGAACGACTTGCGGACAGGAAGCGCCGCTCTCGAAATTCTTTCGGGCGGCGCTTTTCGAATGTACTGATCCGAAAGAAGTCGTTTTTGGGAGGCTTCTCCCCTCGGGAGAAGCAACTGCAACCATCGGGAGGAAATCTCCGTGACTGCCGAAATCGGTCATTTCGCTTTGATCCTCGCGCTCGTCGTGAGTGCCCTCGGCGCCTTTCTGCCTCTGGCGGGCGCCGCCTGGGACATCCGCGGCTGGATGCGCACGGGTTCGGCGAGCGCCTTCATTCTCGCGCTCTGCGCCACGGTGGCGATCGGTTCGCTCGCCTACGGCTTCGTGACGAGCGACTTTACGATCCTGAACGTCGCGCGCAACAGCAATTCGGCGCTGCCTTGGTACTACAAACTCGCCGCTGTCTGGGGCTCGCACGAGGGCTCGATCCTCTTTTGGGTGACGACGCTCTGCTGGTGGATGTTCGCCGTGGCGCTCTCGGCGCGGCGTCTCCCCGAAAAGGTGCTCGCGCGCATTTTGGGGACGCTCTCGATCATCGCCTTCGGGCTCTACCTTTTCATTCTGCTCACATCGAATCCCTTCCTGCGGCTTTTCCCGGAAGCGGCCGAAGGGGCGGACCTCAATCCGCTCCTGCAGGACCCGGGGATGATCTTCCATCCGCCGCTTCTTTATCTCGGGTACGTGGGCTTTGCGGTTCCCTTCGCCTTCGCGGTGGCGGCCCTCATGGGCGGACGTCTCGACGTCGCCTGGGCGCGCTGGATGCGTCCCTGGACGACGGCGAGCTGGGTGCTCCTGACGCTCGGCATCAGCCTCGGCTCCTACTGGTCCTACTACGAACTCGGCTGGGGCGGCTGGTGGGCCTGGGATCCGGTGGAAAATTCGTCGCTGATGCCGTGGCTCACGGGGACCGCTCTTATGCACTCGCTTGCCGTCACCGAAAAACGAGGTCTTTTCAAGATCTGGACGGTGTTCCTCGCGATCCTCACCTTCTCGCTCTCGCTTCTCGGGACCTTTCTCGTGCGCTCGGGGGTGCTCACTTCGGTGCACGCCTTTGCGAGCGATCCGCAGCGCGGGATCTTCATTCTCGTCTTCCTCGTCCTCGTGATCGGGTTCTCCTTCCTGCTCTTCGCCTGGCGCGGGACGTCGGTCGGACAGACGGGCAGCTACTCTTGGCTCTCTCGCGAGAGCGCGCTCCTTTCGAACAACGTGATTCTTCTCGTCGCGATGGGTTCGATCCTGTTGGGCACGCTCTATCCGCTCTTCATCGATGCGCTCAACGGCTCGAAGATCTCGGTGGGGGCGCCTTACTTTGACGCGGTCTTCGGCTGGATCATGATCCCGATGGGTTTGCTGCTTGCGCCGGGGGCGCTCGCGAACTGGAAGACGCAAAAGAGCGGTTCGCTCGTGCGCGAACTCGCTCTGCCCTTCGGTATCGCGCTCGTCGCGTCCGTGGCCATTCCCTTCCTCATGGGCGAATGGAAGTGGCCCGCGGCCGTCGGAACATTCCTCGCCGTCTGGATTTTGACGGGGGCCGTCGCCGCCTGGTGGCGCCGTGCCGTCGTGGCGCATCGTCAGGGCCGCTCGACCCTGAAGGAATCGCTCCCCTGGTGGGGCATGCAGATTGCGCACGTCGGCGTCGCAATGACGATTTTCGGCGCCGTGATGGTGAGTTGCTATCAAGTCGAGCGTAACGTCACGATGTACCCGGGCGACGTCGTCACGGTGCGCGACGTGACCTTCCGCTACAACGGCTGGTCCGAAGAGCGCGGTCCCAACTACCAGGCGGCCGTGGGCTCGATCACGATCTTCGACGGCGATGCCAAGGAACTCGTGACGCTCGAGCCGGAAAAGCGCAATTACGACAGCGTGGAAAACATGACGATGACGGAAGCTTCGATCCAGCACCGCTTCCACGAAGACCTTTACGTTTCCATGGCGACGCCGACCCCCGACGGCAACGGCTGGGTGATGCGCGCCTACGTGAAGCCCTTCGTTTTGTGGATCTGGATCGGCACCGTGCTCATGAGCGTGGGCGGACTTTTTGCGGCGGGAGACCGCCGCTACCGCAACGCCGGGCGCGAAGGAGGCAAGCATGCGTAAGACTCTCCCCCTCGTTTTGAGCCTCGTCCTCGCGGCGGGCCTCGCCGCGGGGTCCGCTTCGGCGGCCGACGCCGGCAATTCTCCGGCGAGCGCATCCGCCGCGTCGCCCGCTCCCGCGGGCACGATCGGCGGGATGACGCTCGGTGAAGCCCTATCGGCCGATCCCGCGACGCTTGAGGGACTTCCCGCGGCGCCTCGTCAGGCGGCGCCCGCGGAATTCGATCCGCAGCAAAACCCACGCGTCTACGAGATCAGCCGGCAGTTGCGGTGTCTCGTTTGTCAGAACGAAAACATCGCCGACTCGAATGCGGAGCTCGCGATCGACCTGCGCCGTGAAGTCGCCGCGCAGGTGAAGAGCGGCAAGACCGACGACGAGATCATCGACTTCATGGTCGAGCGCTACGGCGACTATGTTCTCTACAATCCGCCCTTCAAGGCGAAGACCTTTCTCCTCTGGTGCGGTCCGGCGATCTTCTTTCTCGTCGCCTTCTGGGCCGTGTGGCGTCTGAACCGCCGCCGCAAGGCCGAGTCGCGCGAGCGCCGCGCGGCGCTCTCCGAAGAGGCGTACGCGCAGGGGCTCGCGATCCTCAAGGGCGAACTCGTTTTCCGCGAGGGTGCCTTCCACCCCGTGAAGAAGGAGGCCTAAATGCTGCATTGGATCTTTATCGGCTGTGCGCTCGCACTCGTCCTCGTGACGATCCTGTTGCTCGCCCGTCGACTGTTGAAGAGCGACGCCGGAAACGAACGCGAATGGGCCCGCATCGAGGAAAACGTCGAGGCGCTTCGCTACGAGTACGACCGCGCGGTGGCCGCAAGGAAGGCCGGGCGCATGACGGATGAGGAATTCCGCGAGCGCGAAAGCGAACTTGTTTTGCGTACGCTCGACGAAACGGCGCTTCCCGACGAATCCGCCAGGGCGCAGAGCCGCACGCTCCTCATGGCGAGCGTCGCGGCGATCGCCGTGATGGTGCCCGCCACGACGACCGGGCTCTACCTCTACTACGGGGACTATTCGTCGCTTGATCCGAAGGCGCAGGAACAGATCCGCGCCACGCGCGAAGCGATGCAGAGTCAGCGCAACATGTTCGAGACGGTGAAGCGTCTCGAGGCGGGGGTCGTCTCCCAACCCGACAACCTCGAGGCCTGGGAAATCCTCGCCGAGCACTACGCGCAGACGGGGAACCTCGCGCAGGCCGTGGTCGCTTACGAAAACGTCGTGCGTCTCAAGCCCGACAACGCGGTCGCCTACGGGGAACTCGCCGACATTCTCGTGGCGACGCAGGACGGGGATCTCTCCGGAAAGGTCGCCGAGTACGTCTTCAAGGCGCTTGAACTCGATCCCTATCAACTGAAGTCCCTCGTTTTGGGCGGGGCCGTCGCCTTTGATCAGGGCGACTACGCCAAGGCGGCGATTCTCTGGAACCGCTTCCGGCAGATGGTGCCGCCCGAAGACGAAATCTACGCGACGCTCACGTCCAACATCGAGATGGCGCTTCGAAACGGCAATCTCAAGGAAATTCCGAAGGATCCCGTACCGCCGCCTCCGGCGGATCCCATGGGCATGATGGGTGCGGGCACGCCGATGGGCGGAAATCCCGAGGCGGGCGGCACGTCGCTCATGGGCGGGACGATGCCGAAACCCTGATCGACCAAGCGGAAGACCTCTAAAAAGGAGCTTCCGCTTTTTTTCTTGGGGTTCGAACGACTGGGGGAACGAGCGTCGGCCGACTATACTGCAACCAAAGCGAAGTGTATTCTTTCCCGAAAGGAGGAAATCATGACCACGTCTTCGAAAGAAATTGCTGCGTCCGTGCCCGCCGCCGAGAAAAAACCGCGTGCGGCTCGCAAGGCGAAGGCGGTTCGTCCGAAGGTCGACCCTGTTCAAAACGGGGCGACCGTCAAGACGGAAGTGAGCGACGAAGCCTTTCTTGAGGCGTTTCGCGCCTATCTGCAGGAAGTCTTCCGTCAAAAGGGACAGAAGCTTGAGACCGAACAGCAGCTCGCCAAGCGCTTCGGCGTGACGCGCTACCGCATCCGCAAGGCCCTGCAGGAATTTGACCGCTCCGGGATGTTGAAGCGCGTCAAGCGCGCGGGATCGCTCGTCACGGACTTCGATCCGGTGAATCTTGCGGGCGACCTCCACTACCGCCTCACGGCCGGGTGCGGCGCGGACGAATTCACGGACGCACGGCTCTGGTTCCTCGAAGCGAGCGCCGAGCAGTGGGTCGAGCGCGTGACGCCCACGACGCTCACGCAACTGCAGGAAGTCGTCGACGGCGTCGCCCGGGCGGCGAACGAGCGGGAAGCCTCCGACAAACTGCGCGACTTCTGGACGAAGCTCGTCGCGACGTCGGGCAACCGCATCGTCGAAAGCGTGGCGGGCGCGCTCTTCGTGCCGCCCGAGTTGCCCGCCGGGACGGACGCGGCGCTCGTCGCAGAGCGGCTCGCGAAGATCGTCAATGCGCTTCGCAAGCGCGACGACGGCAAACTCAAGAAGGCTGTTTCGCGTTTCTTCCGCGATACGGGCGGAGAAATGCCGGCCGAGGAAGCGGCGACCGAAGAATAAGGTCGTCCGATTCGGCAACGCCCTGAAGATAGGCCCGAAAGAGCGGTGCGCCGCTCGGTCGGGCCTTCGGCTTTTTTCTGTCTCAGGGATTCGGACGGTCGTAGTAACCCGAGAGCGTTTCGAAGCTGCGCATCGTGAGGCCCCGGAGTGCGTCGGGGAAGGCTCTATTGAGCGCAAGCGCGATGCGCCCGAGCTTCTCCTCCGTGAGGGCGTCGCATTTCTCCCAATGAAGTTCCGGCCGCCCCTCCGGATAGCGAAGGCGATAGCGAAGGCCCGCAGCCTCGGGGAGCGTCTCGAGGAAGGCTTCAACTTCGGCCACCGTTTCGAGCGCTTCGCGCGAGGGGGTGACGCCATAGGGAAAGCGCGTCAAAAGACAGGGCCTTGCCGCCTGATCGGGGGCGGGAAGACCGATTGCCGCGCCGATGCGGCGTATGTCGGCTTTCGAGAGACCTGCCTCGGCAAGGGGCGAGAGAACGCCCAATTCTTCGAGCGCTTTGCGGCCCGGACGAAAGACCGTGAGGTCGGAGGCGTTCGTACCGTCGCAAAGAGGCAGACTGGGACGGTCTTGGGCGACTTTCCGCATGAGTGCCGTAAAGAGGGTCTTCTTGCAGACGTAGCAACGTGCCCGTCCCGCTCTGGCGAGATCGAGGACGCTCGGATCAAAGGGAACGACCGTGACGGAAAGCCCCGTTTCCCGGGCCCGATCGATCGCTCCCCGCGTCTCCGCGGGCGCGACGTGCGGGCCCCTTACGTGGTAGAGAAGGGGCGTGAGACCGGCTTTCTTCGCGCTGAAGGCGAGAAATCGGCTGTCGAGCCCTCCGGAATAGGCGAGGGCGATCTCGCCCGACCTTGAGGCGCCGCGCAAAGCCCCGACGAGCGCGGCGGGAAGTTCCGCCGTCACGGTACGTCCTCGAAGCGGTAGGGGGTGCCGAGCGCAAAGAGGGCGCCGTTGGGGACGTTTTCGAAGTAGCGGTCGGTAAAGACCGTCGCGCGTTTCGTGATCGTCATGGCGGGCCAGCCGCCGAATTCGGCGCCGAGACCCTTGAGGACCGCAAGGCCCGTGGGGGTTACGGCTTCGCCGACGCCCGCCCAGGCGCGCACCGGAACGCCGTCGAGCATCGAAAAGAGCGCGGGCGCCGGATAGGGGATCGTCCCGTGGGCGCATTGGATCGAGCCGTCTCCGAGCGGAATGGGGCTCACGACGAGACGTGCAGGGCGCAGAGTCGTCATCCACTCGGCGATGAGGCCTACGGCGAGCACGTTCGCCATGCGGCCCACTTCGTGAAAGTGAACGTGTTCGACGGGCATGCCGTGCACGCCGGCTTCCCCCTCGCTCAACACTTTCCAGACGGCGGCCGCCTTTTGACGGGCTTCGTCGGAGAGGCGGCTGTCCGCATAGATCGCCATGATGTCGCCGGGCGTTCGGTGGGGGTGTTCGGGCTGGGTGAGGATCTTCGCCGTCACGCCCGCGATGTCGTTTACGTAGCGGTCTTCGAAGCGGATTTCCGCGGGAATCCCGGGGAAGAGCCGGCGCAGGAAGAGCGTGGCCGTGCCGCCCGACTGATCGGTGAGCGCCATGAGTCCGGCGAGAAAGCTTGCCGCGTTGAAGCCCGCGTGAATGCGGACGGTAAGGATGTCGCGGCCGAAAAGTGCGTTTTGATCCATGACGTTTTCCTTATCGGTTGAAGATGGCGCGAAGCGTACGGGCGGCGGCGCATGCGGCGCCGTAGCCGTTGTCGATGTTGAAGACGGCGACGCCGGGCGAGCACGAGGCGAGCATGCTGCGAAGCGCGGTCTTTCCTTCGTCGGCGATGCCGTAGCCCACCGATGTGGGGACGGCGAAGAGCGGCTTCATGGTGAGTCCGCCGAGTACGGTGGGAAGCGCCGCGTCGAGCCCCGCAACGGCGACGACCACGTCGCAGTGGTTGATGTCGGGAAGGGCCTTTTGGATGCGCCAGAGGCCGGCCACGCCGCAATCCTCGAAGAGACGGACGCTCCAGCCGAGATAGGTCAGGGTGCGCGCCACTTCGTGCGTGACGAAACCGTCGGCGGTGCCCGCCGAGACGACGGCGACGACGCCTTCGGGGTGCTTCGGAGTGGTGCGGTTCCAGGCCGTGCGCGAAAGCGCGTCGTAGTCGTAGGCGGCGCGCAGGTCGTCGGGGAGCGCCGCAAAGACGGATTCTTCGAGGCGCGTGAAGAGAATCGGTTTTTCTTCGGGGTCGGCGAAGCGACGAAAAAGTCCCTCGAGCGCGGCGCGGGGCTTGCCTGCGCAGAAGACGGCTTCGGGAAGGCCGATGCGGGTGTCGCGTTCGATGTCGAAACGAACGCCGGGCGTTTCTTCGGTCATGGTTGTTTCAGAATGCTCCGTATGCGTGGAGAAAATATACCGCAGGCATCCGTTTTCGAAAGGGTGCGGAAAGCAAGTCGATACGAGCGGGCAAAGGAGAGAGACGAGCGCTCAAAAAAACGGGAGGCCCAAGCCTCCCGTTTTCCCTCAGAGGGGATTCACGTCCTGTGATCAGGCCTTGGTGTGGACCTGTTCAAGGGGACCCTCGTCCGTGACGGCGGGCGCCACATAGGGGCGGCCCGGATAGATCACGGGTTCGTAGGCGACGGGGCGGACGAACTCGTCGCGGGTGTGCACCTGTTCGAGCCCCGTTTCCTCGGCCGCTTCCGTGCGCACGGCGTTGCGGCCGGGATAGACCACGGCTTCGTAGCGAACCGGCGTCACGAGTTCGGCGCGCGTTTCCACCTGTTCGAGGTGGGCCGCGGCGAGTCGTTCGGCGAGGTCGGCAAGAAGCGTCGACTTCGTGCGCACGACCGTGTCTGCAGAAGGCGCCTCTGCGACGACCGGCACTTCGGCGACGGCCTCGGGCTTCGTTTCGATCTGAACGAGAACCTCTTGGGCTTGCGTCGGAGCCGCGGACTTCGTTTCGACCTGAACGAGGACTTCTTCGGTTTGCGCCGCAGCCTCGGGCTTCGTTTCGACCTGAACAAGGACTTCCTCGGCTTCAGCGGGCGCCGCAGGCTTCGTTTCCACTTGAACGAGCGGTCCCTCGGCTTCAACGGCCGGAGTTTGCGTCGTTTCGGTCGTCACCGTTTCCGCGGCGCGGGTTTCTTCGGCGTGCGCCTTGCGGGATCGGCGGCCGCCCCGGCGGCTGCGCTTCTTGGGCTCTTCTTCCCCCTTCGCTTCCGTCCCTTCGGCCTTGGGTTCCATCGCCGAGTAGTACTGCGTGAGCTGCTCGGAGATTTCGTCCTTGGCGATCTGAAGGATCGCGTCGGCCATGGCGTCCTGCAGAGCGGGTTCGCGGCGGTTGCCGTTGAGGCCGAGGTGACGGTCGGAGGCGTAGCTCTTCGGACCCGAGGAGACGAGCGTGTGCATCATCTCTTCGCGGGTGGGCCAGCCGGCTTCCTCGAGGAGCGGGAGAACGCTCGAAGCGTTCTTGGTGCTCTTGCGCTGCGCAGCGGGCTTTTCTTCGACGAGTTCGACTTCGCCCGAGATGAGGCTCTTTTGCAGACCCGCAACGAGGGCTTCGGTCGATTCGGTTTCGTCGACGACGGGCGAGGCCGCGGAGACGGCGTCCACCTTTTCTTCGGCTTCCGGTGCATGAACTTCCGCGACCGTCGCAACCGCTTCGGCGGCTACGGCTTCGGAAGCGGCCTCTTCGGCGGCCTTGTCGGCAGTCTTGCGGCGGCGCGGACGGCGCGTGCGCGCGTGCGCGTCCTCGAGCTTGAACTGCACTTCCTTCGGACGGGAAGCGCTGTCTTCGGCGGGAGCGTCCGCGACCGGCGCCTCTTCGGCTTCGGCTTTTACGGGCGCGGGGACTTCGGGCGTTTCCGAAACGGACGTTTCCTCGGCCGCTTCCTGAGCGACTTCGGTCGTTTCACCTTCAGCGGTGCGGCTGCGGCGACGGCGGCGCGGACGGCGACGGCGGGTTTCCCCTTCTTCGGCGGCCGCTTCCGCGGGCGTTTCGACGGACTGCTGAGCTTCGGTCGTCTGCGTCGTTTCTTGCGCGACGACTTCCGTCACGGGCGCTTCCGGCCGCTTTTCGGCGGGCGCTTCAGAGGATGCCGTTTCTTCGGCGGCCGCGGCTTGAGCCGCGACGACTTCGGTCGTGCGCAGTTCCTCGCGCTCCGCGTCCTGTTTCAGGGCCGGACGACGGCGCGAGCGGCGTCGGGACTTTTCCATTTCCACGGCCTGCGCGGGCGTTTCGGGGGCGGCGGGCTTTTCCCGGCCTTCCTCGGTCCCGGTTTCCGTCTTCGGACGGCGGCTGCGGCGCGAACGGCGTTCGTCAAGGCGCGGACGGTCGCTGCGGCGTTCGCCCGAGCGGCGGCCGCGGTCCTTGCGTTCGGACTTGGGCTGTTCCTCTTTGCTCTTCTTGGGCCCGGTCTTTTCGGTCGAGTCGCCGCCGAGATTCTTGAAGAAGTCCATGACGCGGGCGAAGAAGCCCTTTTCGCGCTTTTCAGGCACTGGCGTCATCGGGACGGCACGCGATTCGGCACGTTCCGTCTTCTTGGGCTGTTCGACGTGCACGGGCGCGGGATCGCGCGGGAGCACGTTCTTGATGACGGGAACCTGCTTGGGACGGGCGGGCTTTTCTTCGTTGCTCTTCATTGCGTACGGATCGTCCGCCTTCTTCACTTCGAGCTCGGCGACGCGCTTGAAACTCTGAATGTGGTCGTCGAGTCGGTCGTCGTCCTGACGGATGCGTTCGATGTGATAGTGCGGCGTCTCAAGCGACGTGTTCGGGATGAGCACGATCGGCACGCGGTGACGCGCTTCGAGCATCTGGATGTCGCTGCGCTTTTCGTTGAGAAGGAAGGTCGCCACGTCCACGGGAATCTGCGCGTGCACGGCGCCCGTTCCTTCCTTCATGGCTTCTTCCTGCAGGATGCGAAGCACTTGAATGGCGCAGGATTCGGTGTCGCGGATGACGCCCACGCCGTTGCAGCGCGGACACGTCACGTGGCTCCCTTCGGAGAGCGACGGACGAAGACGCTGACGGGAGAGTTCCATCAGGCCGAAGCGCGAAATCTTGGCCATCTGCACGCGGGCGCGGTCGTAGTGGAGCGCGTCCTTGAGGCGCTGTTCGACGGCGCGCTGGTTCTTCGCGTCGAGCATGTCGATGAAGTCGATCACGATGAGGCCGCCGAGGTCGCGCAGACGCATCTGGCGGGCCACTTCGTCGGCCGCTTCGCAGTTCGTGCGGAAGGCCGTCTCTTCAATGTCGGCGCCGCGCGTGGAGCGCGCCGAGTTGACGTCGATCGCGACGAGCGCTTCGGTATGGTCGATCACGATCGCTCCGCCCGAGGGAAGCGGAACCGTGCGCGAGTAGGCCGATTCGATCTGATGTTCGATCTGGAAGCGCGTAAAGAGCGGGATATCCTCGTTGTAGCGCTTGACGCGGTTGATCATGTCGGGCATGACGTGCGCCATGAACTGGCGCGCCTGCTCGTAGATTTCGTCCGTGTCGACGAGGATTTCGCCGATTTCGGGCTGGAAGTAGTCGCGGATGGCGCGCACGACGAGGTTCGATTCCTCGACGATCAGGAAGGGTGCGGGGTTGGCGCGCTTCAGGGGACGGCCGTTGGCGACGGGCGTGTCGACGAGCGAGGTCGTCTTGCGGCCGTTTTCTTCCGTGACGAGTTCGTACTGGGGCTTCGCTGCCTCGGCGATCGCCTCCCAGAGCTTGAGGAGGTAGTTCAAGTCCCACTGCAGCTCTTCGGCGCTGCGCCCGATTCCGGCCGTGCGGGCGATCATGGACATGCCCGAGGGGCACTTGAGGCTTTCCATCGTAGCGCGCAGTTCCTGACGCTCTTCGCCTTCGATGCGGCGCGAAACGCCGCCGCCGCGCGGATTGTTCGGCATGAGGACGAGATAGCGTCCGGCGAGGCTGATGAAGGTCGTGAGGGCCGCGCCCTTGTTGCCGCGCTCTTCCTTTTCGACCTGAACGATGATTTCCTGGCCTTCTTCGACGGCTTCGCGGATCGTGCAGGTACGCACGTCGACGCCTTCCTTGAAGTACGCGCGGGAGATTTCCTTGAAGGGAAGGAAGCCGTGGCGCTCCTCGCCGTAGTTGACGAAGCACGCTTCAAGGCTCGGTTCGATGCGGGTGATGATGCCCTTGTAGATGTTGGACTTGCGGGCTTCTCGGCCGGCCGTCTCGATGTCGATGTCGACGAGACGCTGTCCGTCGACGATGCCCACGCGCGTTTCTTCGGCGTGCGTGGCGTTGAAAAGCATACGCTTCATGTTGGCTCTACTCCGGTGGTGGGGCGAGCTCTGCACACGACGGATGCCCGACTCCTGCGGGCAACGGCCTTCATTTGAACGCCGAGGTCTCCCGACGCTGCGCAACAAGGCGCAACGGGGAGCCGCGACGTACCATCCTCGACGGGAGGCACCGTCCGGTTCTGTGTCCGCCGACGCAAAAGGGAAAACCCGTGCGGGGCACGGGGAAATACGCCCCTTCGTCGGCGCGTGGGGAGAGTCACGGCCCGGCCGCACGGGGCGCCGGGGGCTCCATCCCTCACAAAAATCCGCCTTTTCGTCCGTCAGGACGAATTCCCGTTCGAGACGCTAAGCGGCGGGGAAGGCGGGACGCGCGTTCGGGGAGGGAAAAGCGAGGGCACGGGAAAAGGGGTTCGCCCGGGGACCATCGTCAAAGCGCAGGTCTCTGTACCATCGGACCAGAGGCTTCGGGGTCGCGCACGGGGCTCCTCATAGGATTCGCAGATCCATTCGTGCCGATCGGCGCAAGGGGCGTCGGGCCGCTTGCGCGGGGCTTTTCCGCTCGGGGTGCGCATCGCCGTCCGTTCGACGTCGCTGACAGCCCTTCGGGGCGGAACATCCAAAAATCGTGTTGGCAACAAGCTCGGGCGAAACGACCCGACGTCGGGCGTCCGCCTGGATGCCGGCGTACCGAGGGAGGACGAATTTCCTTCCGCATGACGCCGGACATCGGGTTAAAAACCGTCTCCGTTCCGACGAAACCTGTCGGGAACCGAAACGAACAAATTCACAACAAAACGTGAGAAAATCGCGGCACGACATTCAAAAGGTCGAGAGGGACTTCCCATCGCAACGCACAAGTATAAACCATCGACGCGAATTCGAAGGGTTAGCGCGCGGTCGATGCGGGCCGTTTTTCCATTTGGAAAAACTTTTTCTTTTCCCCCTCCCGGCCGCCCACCGACTCATGACGACATCCGACATTCATCCCGAAGACTCCGCGCACCTCGCGTCGCTTCCCTCCGACCGCGTGAGTTTCGTGCGCATCGGTCCCGACGCGGACGGCCAGCGCCTCGACAATTTTCTCGTGCGCGTCGCAAAGGGCGTTCCGAAAAGCCACATCTACCGCATCATCCGCTCGGGCGAAGTGCGCGTGAACAAGGCCCGCGCCAAGGCGGAGACGCGCCTGGTCGAGGGAGATCTTCTGAGACTTCCGCCCGTGCGCGTCTCGGAGCGCGCCGTCACGAAGGCGCCGCCCGCGGCGCTCGCCGAGGGAACGGTGCCCGTTCTCTTTGAAGACCGCCATCTGCTCATCGTCAACAAACCTGCGGGCCTTGCCGCACACGGGGGCTCCGGGATTTCCCACGGGCTCATCGAACGGATGCGCGCCTCGCGTCCCGACCTTCCATTCCTGGAGCTCGCCCATCGGCTCGACCGCGAAACGAGCGGCGCCATCATCCTCTGCAAGACCCGCAAGGCGCTCGTGCGCTTTCACGAAATGATGAAGACGCGCGCCGTCGAGAAGCACTACACGCTGCTTGTCAAAGGCGACTGGCCCGACGACCGCCGCCACGTGAAGGCCCCGCTTCTGCGCTACCTTCTTCCCTCGGGAGAGCGGCGCGTGCGAGTCGACGAAAAGGAAGGAATGCCTTCGCACACGATCTTCACCAAACTCAAGCGCTACGGTCTTGTGACGCTTCTCGACGCCGAACTTTTGACGGGGCGCACACATCAGATCCGCGTGCATTCCTTGTCGCTCGGCTATCCGCTCGTGGGCGACGACAAGTACGGAGACTTCGAATTCAACCGTGCGGTGGCGCAGGGGGCGTTGGGCGTCCCTCTGAAGCGCATGTTCCTGCACAGCCGAACGCTCGCCTTCGAGCATCCCGTCACGGGCGGGACCGTCCGCGTCGAGGCGCCGCTCTGGCCCGACTGCGAGGCGCTTCTCGCCGCTCTTGAGAAAAAAGGACAAAAATGACCTCCACCCCCCGAAAGTACGATCTTGTCGTTTTCGACTGGGACGGCACCGTCATGGACACGACGGGTCTCATCGCCGAAGGCATCCGTCAGGCGGCCTCGGCGCTCGGCTGCCGCGTCCCCGACCGAAAGACCGCGTCGTCGGTCATCGGACTCGACTGGGCAAGCGCCATGGCGATTGCGGTTCCCGACTGTCCGGCCGAGCGCCTCGACGAATTCAACGAGGCCTACAGGGCCTGGTATCTGCCGCACGAGCGCGACGTGTGCCTTTTCGAAGGAATCGAAGACCTCATGCGGCTCCTTCGTGCCGAGGGCGTAACGCTCGCCGTCGCGACGGGAAAGAGCCGCGCGGGCCTGCGGCGCGTCTTCGACCGCACGAACGTCGAGGAACTCTTTTCGATCACCCGAACGGCCGAAGAAACGGCGCCCAAGCCCAATCCCGACATGCTCGAAGAAATCGGCCTCTACACCGGCATTCCGAAGGAGAGGACGCTCATGGTGGGCGACACGGTACACGACATCGTGATGGCGCAGCGCTACGGCTGCGACGTCGCGGCGATGACCTACGGCGCGCAGCCGAGGCGCGATCTCGTGCTCTCGAAACCGACGATTCTCTGCGACACGGTTGCGGAACTCGCCCGCTTCATCAAAGGCTGAAAAAGACACTCGAGACGCCTGGGAGAGGAATCTCTCGGGCGTTCTTCTTAGTGAGGAGCGCGTATTCCTTCTGCGCGCCGACAAGAGAAGCGAAACTGGGCAAAGAAATCGAGGGTCGGCCAAGCCGATGCCCTGGGTCCCCCGCCCATAATGATCGGAGAGAAAGGCCGAAGGGCGCTCCGGGAGCGCTCTTTGCGCGCCTTCCGAAGACACTCGGAGAACGATCATGACCTTGAGCCGCCGATCTCTTTTGATGGCCTCCGCCGCCGTGCCGCTTTTGGCTTCGGGCGAAGCCGCCCGCGCCGCGGACGCTTCCGCCTTCACGCCGCCCGCGAAGGGGCGGCCGATGCTTCTTTCCTTCAACGAGAACCCTCTGGGTCTGAGCCCCGCGGCGCGCAAGGCCGTGGCGGAGGCGACCGCGCAGGCTTCGCGCTATCCGTTCGTGCGGGTGGAAGTTTTGAGAAAGGCGATGGCCGACTTCATCGGCGGCACGCCCGCGAACATTCTCCCGACGCACGGCTCGGCCGAAGCGATCCGCGCGTCGGTCGAAGCCTACATCGAGCCGGGCGTGAAGCTTGTCGTTCCGGAGTTGACGTACAGCGACGGCGAGGATACGGCCAAGAAGAACGGGCTTCCCGTCGTCAAGGTTCCGATGGGGCCGAAGTGGTCGATCGACGTTCCGGCGATGAAGGCCGCGGCCGCGAAGGCCGCTCAGGAGGGGCCCGTCATCGTCTATTTCGTCAACCCGAACAACCCCACGTCGACCGCCTGCGACGGCGACGCGCTTCTCGCGTGGATCCGCGAAAAGCCCGCGCGCACGATGTTCCTCGTCGACGAAGCCTACGCCGAGTTTGCGGACCCGAAGGTTTTCCGCACGACGACGGGACTCGTCAAGGAAGGCTTTGAAAACGTGGTCGTTCTCAAGACCTTCTCGAAGATCTTCGCCATGGCCGGCCTGCGCCTGGGTTTCGCTTACGCGGCTCCGAAGGTGATCGAGCGCGTGAAAAAGCACGTCGCCTACGACATCATGATGAACAACTGCACGATCGAGGCGGCGCTCGCCGAATTGAACGACGCGGACTTTCTCAAGCGCTCGAAGGCCCTGAACGACGAATCGCGCAAAATTCTTACGGATTGTCTCGACGAGCTGGGTCTTGAATACCTGCCGAGTCAAACGAACTTCGTCTTCGTCAACCTCAAGGCTCCCCTCAAGCCCTTTGCGGATCGGATGATGAAGGAGGAAAACATCATGGTGGGCCGTCCCTTCCCGCCCGCCGTCGAATGGTGCCGCATCTCTCTGGGACTTCCCGAGGAAATGAAGTACTTCACCGAGAAGCTGCGCGCCTTCCGCAAGAAGGGATGGGTGTGAAGCTGAGGACGCAATGAAAAAAGGGGCGACCCCTATGCGGGCCGCCCCGTCGGAGGATCTTCCGTCGAGTCCGGTCAGCTCGGACGCGGATGATTGCGGTGGTTTTCTTCGAAGATCCGGTCGATGTCGGCCTGCGAGAAGACATACTGCTTTCCGCAGAAGCGGCAGGTGACGGTGAGGTCCTTCGAGCCCTTTTCCAGGAGTTCTTTGCGGTCGAACTGCAGAAGGATGTTTTCGATCCGTTCGGGCGAGCACGTGCAGCGGAAGGCGACGGGCTTTTCGAGCGTCACGCGCGGGGACTCTTCCCAGAAGAGACGGCGGTTCATTTCTTCGGGTTCGAGCGTGAGGAGTTCTTCGTCCTTGGCGGACTTCGCAAAAAGACGCACGCGCTCCCAACCGTCGGCGTCGAAGTCTTCGGGGAGAACGCCGCCCGTCGAGGGAAGCTTCTGCACCATGACGCCGCCCGCGCGCTTGCCGTCGGAAGCGAGACGCAGGGTGGTCTCGACCTGTTCGGAGCGGGCGAAGTACTGTTCCATCGCTTCGGCAAAGGAATCGCCTTCAAGGACCACGACCCCCTGGTAGGGCGCTTCGCCGTTGGGACGGTTCGAGGCGTCGAGGATGAGGGCGCAGCGCGCCCCGCCCGCGGGATTGAGGAGTTCGCGCAGTCCCGCCTTCTCGGAGATTCCTTCCTCCCAGTCGCGCATCGTCACGTTGATGCGGAAGGAGAGGTCCTTGGAGACGTCGACCACGATGAGGCGGATGGGGGCCTTGTCGTCGCCCTGCGCCTGCAGAACGACGGAGCCGTCGAATTCGAGCGCCGCCGCGCAGAGAAGGGCAGAAGCCGCCATCTCGCCCACGAGGGTCTTGACGGCCGTCGGAAGGTTCTGATGCTCAACGGCCGCTTCGAGCGAGGGGCCGAGGATCACGGTTTCACCGCGGACGGCGGCTTTGTCGAAATACAGTTTTTGGAGATTGTCCATACGAAATTGCCTAGAGGCCAGATGTGTTTCCCTTTTATATGGGGGTTCCCGGCGGAAATCTCAAGTCGGGACAATGAAAACTTTTTTCTTCGAACGGATCGGGTCGTCAGGCTACAATGAAACCAAAACGCAAAGTTTTCGCGTTTTGCCCGAGGCGGCGGAAATTTCCGCTCCCGCAATCACTCCAAAGGAGGAAATCATGACCATGCGAATTCTCGTGCCCGTAGACGGCAGTGCGAGCAGCCGCGCCGCCGTGCGCTTTTTGGCCGGGCGCGAAACGATGCTCGGGCAGAATCCCGAGATCGAACTGCTCACCGTGCAGAACGTCGTTCCGCAGCGTCTCGTGGAGATGCTCTCGCTCGAGTCGCTCGAATCCTATTACCGCACCGAAGGGGAGCGGGTCTTCGAGTCGCTTCGCGGGGAAATCCGCGCCGCGGGCTTTCAGGCGAAGGAGGTCGTCCGCGGCGGCGAGCCCGGCAAGGTGATCGCCAAAGAGGCCGAGGATCTCGATGCCGACCTGATCGTCATGGGTTCGCGCGGACAGTCGCTTTGGAAGAGTCTCTTTCTCGGCTCCGTTTCGAACGCGGTGCTCGCCGAATCGAAGCGTCCGCTTCTGCTCCTTCGCGACGAAGTGCCCAAGACGGGGGATCGCCTGCGCGTCGGGATTGCGGTAGACGGTTCGGCCTACGGCGAAGCTGCGACCGACTACGTGCTCGCGCACAAGGACTTCTTCGGCGCCGATCCGGACTTCCGTGTGCTTCACGTCGTGCGCGACTATCAGACGCTTGTGGCGACGACGAGCGTCGAGTACGTGATGCCGACCGTCACGACGGAAGAGTTTGAAAAGAGTACGGCCGAAGAGTTCGAAAAGACCGTCGAACCGGTTCTGAAGCGCTTCGAACAGGCGGACGTGCCCGTTCAGGCCGAAAAACTCACGGGCTTCGCGAGCGACGCCATCGCCGAATACGCAAAGAGCGAGCTCGACATCCTCGTGATCGGCTCGCACGGTTACGGCAACTTCAAGTCTGCCGTTCTCGGCTCGACCGCCATGCATATCGCGGCCGAGTGCAAGGTGCCGCTTCTCGTCGTGCGTCACTGACGCTCCGACCGAACCCTGCACGAACGAAACGCCCCCGCGGGAATGCTCCTTCGGGGGCGTCGTTTTGGAAATCGGAAAGAGAATCAGCGGGAGCCGTTCTTCTTGTCGTTCGCCTTGGGGGCGATGTCTTCCGGTTTGGCGAGGCCCGCTTCAATGCAGCGCTCGGCAATCCAGTAGTGAATGAGGACGACCCGCAGCATGGCGACGGCGTTGAATCCCGCGCCCGCGAGAATCAGAACGAGGGCGATCGAGAAGGTGTGAAAGATGATCGGATCGATGTCGAGCGCCGAAGGATTGAGCAGAAGATAGACGTAGAGAAGAATCAGCGCCGCGCCCCAGCCGAAGACCATGAGCATCTGCAGGCGCGAACGCGTGATGGTGGGAAGGGCCATGACGGGCGTTTCCTTGAGGACGGGGACCTTGCCCGTCTTCAAAACGGTCTTGAGCACTTCGCCCGAGACGACCTCTTCGGGATCCCGGCCGCCGAAGACGCGGTTTCTTTCCTCTTCGGGGAGTTCGTAGACGCCCGAAGCGTGGTTTTTCAGAAGGTTCGGCTTCTTGAGAAGGCGCAGGGCCCGGAAGATCTGATAGAGCCCGAGAGCGAGCGCGAGGACGACGACGAGAAAGGTGATCGGACTGGTCATGGCTGAAAGAAAGTCGGTTGGATTCGGTTGCGCATTGTACGCGAAGGAGAGCGCTAGATGGGCGCCGCAGTTTGCTACAATCCTCCATCCATCGTTCCCGCGCTCGAGCGTTCGCCCGCGGGCCTCTCATTGGAGCTTCCCACTGTGAACAAACTCCCTCCGTATCCCATCATCGCCCGTGAAGGCTGGCCCATTTTGACGGGCCTCGCCGTCGTCGCCCTTCTTTTCTACTGGGTGATCGACTGGGACTTCCTCGGACACGTATTTCTCCTTCTCTTTCTCTTCAGCTTTCAGTTCTTCCGCGACCCCGTGCGCGAACTGCCGCTTGACGAGCGCGCCGTGGTGAGTCCCGTCGACGGGCGCGTCTGCAAGGTCGAGCGCGCCCAAGACCCCGTGACGGGCGAAGAGGCGCTGAAGATCTCGATCTTCATGAACGTCTTCAACGTGCACAGCCAGAAGGCGCCGGTTTCGGGCACCGTCGAAACGGTCCGCTACACGCCGGGCACTTTCGTGAACGCGGATCTTGACAAGGCTTCGACCGAAAACGAACGAAACGCCGTGACCGTCCGCATGGACGACGGCCGCCGCATCACTTTCGTGCAGGTGGCCGGCCTCGTCGCCCGCCGCATTCTCTGCTACACGCAGGAAGGCGATCGGCTCGAGCGCGGTCAGCGCTACGGCTTCATCCGCTTCGGTTCGCGCGTGGACGTGTATCTGCCGACCGACGCCGAAGTGAAGGTCACGATCGGCGACAAGGTGACGGGCGTTCTCTCGACGATTGCGCGCATCTGACGTTTTTCGTCGGTCCCGACCAAAACGAAAAAGGTTCGCTTCCTCGACGGGGGCGAACCTTTTCTTTTTTTGGGGGCGCAGATCGGGATTCAAAGCGGGACGGCCGCGGCCGCGGCCCGCTCGAGATTCGTTTCGATACCGTCGGGCAGGGGCAGGTAGGAGGGAAGAAGCTTCACCGACTCGAGGCGCGAAAGTTCCACGCGTACGGACCGGTTTTCCTCGTCGACGGCGATGAGCGCAAAGCCGGCGGGACGGACCGCAAGACCGAGCGGACGCAGAAAGCGGCCGCGTCGGACGGGCGCTTTCTCGAAAAGCACCGTCGCGGCGATGAGACGCTGCTCCCGCACGGCCGCAAGGACGCGCGAGAAGACGAGCGGGGAAATCTTTTCGGAAGACTCGTCGCTTTCTTCGAGAATCACCGGGAAACGCTCGATTCGGCGCTCGAGCGGCACGGGGTCGCGGTAAAGCGGCTGACGCTTCGCGGCGAAGGCCCGCGAGAGGGCCGAAAGGAGTCGCTGCGCTTCGTCTTCTCCCGGGACCGTCACGGCGGGGGCGCGTTCCCGCCAGGCGTAGGTGAAGGGAGCGCTCGAGCGGTCGATTACGATCGGATAGCGCGGATATTCGGCGAGGCGCTCAAGCTTCGTCTGAATCGAGCGCAGCGGCGCGCGCACGCCCCGTTCGGAGAGTTTGCGGCGGATCGTCTCCGCCGTCTGCGGCGTACGGGAGAGCGCAAGGAGAAGCTCGAAGGAAAAGGCGTCGTGGGGCATGATGCAAAAAACGGCGCGAACTCCGTGAGGACGCGCCGTTTCGTAACGGTCAAATGAGGTCTCAGGCCGAAGCGGGATCGTGTTCTTCCGCTTCTTTCTGATGCGTTTCAATGTCCTGCAGCACCGGATTGGGACGACCCGTCCAGTAGAGCCAGAACTGATAGGCAAAGCCCGAAACGGCGTAGATGCAAAAGAGGATGAAGATCGAAAGCGACGGATTGCTCGAAGCCACGATGAAGAGGAGCGACCCCACGGCGATCACCCAGAAGGGGATCGTGCGCACGACGGCGTAGGACTTGCCCGAGAAGAAGGGGGCGTTGCAGACCATCGTGAGACCCGCGTAGAAGGTGACGATGAGAGCCAGCCACGAGCGGTGTTCAACGACGAATTCCGGAAGCTTGTTTTCGACGCCGAGCCATACGAAGCCGCAGACGAGCGCCGCGGCGGCCGGGCTCGGAAGCCCCTGGAAGTAATTCTTGCTCACGACGCCCACGTTGCAGTTGAAGCGTGCGAGACGAAGAATCGCGCAGAGCGCGTAGATGAAGGCCGTGGCCCAACCGAGCTTGCCGAGGTCGACGAGCGCGTATTCGTAGACGATGAGGGCGGGGGCGATACCGAAGGAAACCGCGTCGGCGAGACTGTCCATCTGGACGCCGAATTCGCTTTGCGTGTGCGTGAGGCGGGCGACTCGACCGTCCATTCCGTCGAACATCATGGAGAAGAAGACGGCGACGGCGGCCGTTCCGAAGTCCCCGTTCATCGCCTGGATGATCCCGTAGAAGGCGGCGAAGAGCGCCGCGGCGGTGAAGGCGTTGGGGAGAACGTAAATCCCCTTGGATTTTACGGCCTGGATGCGGCGCTGACCGAGTTCGGAGAGCGGGACGCGGTGGGGCGCGTTCTGATTCGACATGACGATCCCTTGTTTTTGTTTGGGTCTATGAGTAAGAGCCTTTGCATTGTAGCGAAGAGGCGCTCCTTTCGGGCATATTAGCCGTGACGCGGGCGTGAAGATGCAAGCAAATGTCACCGCGTGCCGAAGAAAAACGGCGTCTCCGCGGGGACGGCCCGCGTTTGATTCCGTCCTGCGCGCGGCGGTCGGCTCGGTTAGAATGACGCACCCAACCCAATCATCCTGAAAGGACGATCCATGCCGTTTCTCTTTGCTCCGCCTCCCATGCCCGTGATTCCGGTCGAAGGCGAACGCTACGAATTCTTCCCCGTTCACCGTGTCTACTGCGTGGCGCGAAATTTCCGCGCGCACGCCGAAGAGAACGGTGCCGCCGCGCCCGAGTCGCCCTTCTTCTTCATGAAGGCGGCCGACATGATCCGTCCCGTCGCGGAGAAGGAAACGATCAAGATCGCCGTGCCGCCCGAAACCGAGGCCTTCGAGCATGAAGTCGAATTGGTCGCCGCGCTCTCGAAGGGCGGGCGCAATCTTACGCGCGAAGAGGCCGAAGAGGCCGTCTGGGGGTGGTGCGCCGGGATCGACTTCACGCGGCGCGACCTCGTGCGGGATGCCGCCGCCAGGGGGCGTCCCTGGACCTTCGGCAAGAATTTCGAAGGGGCCGCTCCCGTGACGCACGTGCGTCCGAAGACGCGCGTACCGTACCCCGAGCCCGTCGACCTGTGGCTCTACGTCAACAATCAGAAGCGCCAGTCGGGAAACACCGACGAGATGATCTTCGATCCCTTTGACCTCATCGCGGAACTCTCGCGCTTCGTGACGCTCGCTCCGGGCGATCTCGTCTTCACGGGTACGCCCGGGGGTGCGGGCAACGTTCGCTCGGGCGACCGCATCCGCGCGGGCGTCAACGGCGTGGGCTCCCTCAACGTCGAAATCGTCTGACCGATCGCCGCGAAGAACGGAAAGAAGCCCGTGACGCCTTTCGGCGCACGGGCTTTTTCATGAAAAAAGTTTTCTCAGGCTTTCTGGCCGGCGGGCCGGCGGCGCGTCAGCGCCTTGGGTTTCGGAGCGGCGAGTTCCTTGGTGTTGCGGAAGACGTGCAGCGACCCCATGACGCCGGCCATGAGGATGAAGAAGCCGATCGTCATCGTGAGGGTCGGCCATTCGCCGCGGTAGATGAGGGCGTAGATGACCGACGAAACCGATTCAAAGACGATGAGCTGTCCGCCGAGCGCGGCGGGAAGGCGCTGACTCATCTCGTTCCAGGCGAGCATGGCGACCCAGCTGCAGAGGAAGCCGATCATGAGCGCGACCCAGAGAAAGCGGACCGGGTCGGCCCCGAAGGCGCCCTGGGAGACATCCATGAAGCCGAGCGGCCAGGCGGCGACGACAAAGAGAAGAACCGCCACGGGAAGGACCGTCACGCCCTGAAGAGCCGTCCAGGCCTTGGAGCTGTGAAGCGGATGCGCCAGAAGCCAGTCGGCGTTCTTGATGGAGAACCACGTCCAGGCGATGACGGCGGCGATGCCGAAGGCGACGCCGATCCAGAATTCCAGACCCGTGGCCTGGCCCGAGCGCTGCATGTACTCGAACTCGGTCCAGTTCGCAATGACGAGGCCCGCGAAGATGACGCACAGGGGCGGAAGGATCGCGCCCCAGGAAATGCCGCGTCCCTCACGCTGATAGCGGATGTTCGAGACGATGGCGACGAGCACGGGAATCACGGCCATGAACATCCCCGCAAGCGGCGCCCCCGCGAGACGGATGCAGATCGTGAGAAGACAGTAGAAGACGACGTTTCCGAAGAAGGGAAGTCGGAAGGCTTCTATGACGTCCGCTCGGGTGAACTTTCGCAATTCCTGTCGGAAAAAGAGAAGACAGGGGAGCGACACGACCCCGAAAGCGATGAATCGGCCCAGTGCGATGAGCACGGGGTTGTACTCCGGAAGGAGAAGCGGGGCAATGTAAATGAGCCCCCAGAGCGCTCCGGCGGCGACGCCGAGCAGGACACCTAAAATCATGTAAAAAGACAGCCCATAGGCACGCGCCTTTCACCCGCGTGCGTTTGAAGAGGGACGACTGTTCGTGAAGGTTGTGGCGCCGCCCCCGCGGTCTGCGGCACCCGCCGTCGGGCGCCTGACCGAACGATCTTTGCCTAGGCAAAACATCCGATTTCGGTCGACTCGGATCATAGCAAAGGGATAGCTTCACGGCGAGGGGGTTTGAGGGTTAGTCCGTATGTAGAAAAGGAAGAATTTTTCCTCTTCGGAAGACCTCAAGCGGAATGCATCGGAAGCATCAAGGAAATTAGTAAGAAATACGCATCAAATATAAGTAATGATACGTATTTTTGGTGCGTCGATTTTTACTCCTTCTTTGGCTGTCGTCCGTTCCAATCAGCGATCCGGGCTTCGCCCCTGGCCGAGGGCTTCGTTGCCCGCTCAGGTTGAGGCAATGCCCGAGCCCACGATGACGGTGTCCCAGGTTTCGTCCCATTGAATTTCTTCGGTTGCGGGCCATTTCTCCGAGGCGCCTGCGGCCGATAGAAAGCCGAAGCCGCCGAGCGCGGCGAGACCGCCCTTCAGGAATTCGTGTTTTTGCATGGTGTTCTCCTTTGTGTCGGAAAGTCCGAACGCCGATGGGATGAGCGGTTCGGTCGTACTTTGCACCGAACGGACTGTGCAAAGAAAGAGTGCCGAGTTCCACTTGAGGAAACCCGAGGCAGGCCTCGGATTTTCCAGAATCGCCGAATGTCTCGGGGTGCTTTCAGGCTTGTGACGGGATCGGGAATCGTGCGCAGAAAAACTTGGGCGCGCACCCGCAATTTGGATGAAGATGACGGGTTTCTTGCGTTTTCGTAAACGGGTTAGGCACAAAGCTCTAAGCCTCATCTTCTAGAGCCTTCCCCTTTTTTCACGCTTCCCTCCATACTGACTGAAAGGCCCTCTCGCAGGGCGGGAAGAGGCCTGCCGAACCACTCGACCGAAAAGAGGAAACAGATATGATCGGACGCCGCAGTTTGATTGCCGTCGCCGTAGCTCTGACGGGTTCCGCCATCGTGGGCGGACTCTCTGGGTGCGGCAAGGAGGAGGCCGCCCAACAGGGCGGCAAGACGCTCATTCCCATCGGGATTGTGCAGCTGGTGGAACATGAGGCGCTCGACGCCGCGAACCGCGGGATCGTAGACGCGCTCGCCGAGCGGGGCTACAAGGAAGGCGTCAACGTGACGATTGACCGCCAGAACGCGCAGGCCGATCAGTCGAATCTGCAGAACATCGCGGCGCGCTTCGTCTCGAACGATTCGAAGATTCTTTTTGCGATCGCGACCCCCGCAGCGCAGACGCTCGCCGCGGCGACGAAGACGATTCCGATCGTGGCGACCGCCGTCACGAACTTCGAAGTCGCCAAGCTCGTCGCTTCGAACGAAAAACCCGGCGGCAACGTCACGGGCGTCTCCGACATCAATCCCGTCGCCGAACAGTTTGCGCTTCTCATGAAGTTCGCGCCGGACGCCAAGGCGATCGGCACGATCTACAATTCGAGCGAAATCAACTCCACCTATCAGATCGAGCTTCTCAAGAAGGCCGCGTCCGCCGCGGGCGTGGAAGTCGTCGAAGCCTCCGTTTCGAGCGTCAACGACATTCAGCAGGCCGTGGCGAGCCTCAAGGGGAAGGTTGGGGGCCTCTACCTTCCGACCGACAACATCATCGCGAGCGCCGTTCCGGTTCTCATGAAGTCCGTCTTTGAAGCGGGCATTCCGACGGTGGCGGGCGAAGGGGGCATGGTCCGCGCGGGCATTCTCGCCTCCATTGCCGTGGACTACTACACGCTCGGCAAGATGACGGGCGCCATGGGCGCCGACATCCTCGACGGCAAAAAGAAGCCCGCCGACATGCCGATTCAGTCGCAGAAGGCCGAAAAGGTGCTCGTCAACCTGAAGACGGCCGAGACGATGGGCATTCAGATTCCCGAGGACATCCTCAAGACGGCGGAAACCGTGAAGTGACGGCATACGCGTGGCGCCTTCCCGAGGGAGGGCGCCTCTCCATAAAACCGACGGTGAGCCTCTACTGACCCGTGCTCCCCGAGGTACCGACAACAAAGAAGGAACTCATCATGCTCGATCTTTTGCTCTCCACAGTGGGACAGGGCCTCCAATGGTCCATTCTGGCGCTCGGCGTCTTCCTCTCCTTCCGCGTGCTCGACGCCGCGGACCTTTCGGTCGAGGGCAGTTTTCCGCTCGGCGCGGCCGTGGCCGCGACGGGCATCGTCGCTGGGCTCGGCATCACGGTCTCCGTTCTCCTTGCCATTGTGGCGGGGTGCTGCGCAGGCGCCGTGACGGGGTATCTCACGACGAAACTCCGGATTCCGGTCCTCCTCTCCGGGATTCTCACGATGATCGGCCTCTACTCGGTCAATCTTCACGTCATGGGAAAGGCCAACGTCGGCCTGCTGCAGGAGACGACGCTCTTCACGCTCTTTGAGTCCTTCGGTCTCACGGTCCCGCAGGCGGGGCTCGTCGTGGGGCTTCTTTTCGCCGTCGTCGTGGGCGTGATCATCTACTGGTTCTTCGGCACCGAGATCGGCACCGCCGTCCGCGCGACCGGGATCAACGCCCAGATGGCCCGCGCGCAGGGGATCAACACGGACGGCATGATGGTTCTCGGGCTCGTCATCTCGAACGGCCTCGTCGCGCTCTCGGGCGCCATCGTCGCGCAGAACAACGGCTTTGCCGACGTCGGCATGGGGGTGGGGACGATCGTGATCGGCCTTGCCTCGGTCATCATCGGCGAGGTGCTCTTCGGAGCCACCACCTTCAAGATGCGGCTCGTCTCGGTGGTTCTCGGTTCGATCGTCTATCGACTCGTCATCGCGGCGGTGCTTGAAATGGGCATGCCCCCGAACGACCTCAAGCTCTTCACGGCGGTGCTCGTCGCCATCGCGCTCAGTCTTCCCCTCATCAAATCCAAAGTGGCGGCCGCCCGCAAGTAAGGAGTCCCGAAGATGCTCACCATCGAAAACGTCAGCAAGACTTTCTTTCGCGGCACGCCCAACGAAAAGACGGCGCTGCGCAACGTGAACCTCAAACTGGAGAACGGGGACTTCTGCACGGTGATCGGCAGCAACGGGGCCGGAAAATCGACGCTCCTCAACGCCGTGGCCGGTGTCTTTCCCGTCGACGAAGGCCGCATCATCCTTGCGGGAAAGGACATCACGAAGATGCCCGAACACCGCAGAGCGGCCCTCATCGGGCGCGTCTTTCAGGACCCGATGAAGGGGACGGCCGGGAACATGATGATCGAGGAAAACCTCGCCATGGCGGCGCGACGGGGCGATCGTCCCGGACTCTCGTGGAGCGAGAAGAAGGAAAAGACCGAGGAATTCCGGGCGCTTCTCGCCGAACTCGGTCTAGGACTCGAAAACCGCCTCACGGCACACGTGGGACTGCTCTCGGGGGGACAACGCCAGGCGGTGACGCTTCTCATGGCGACCCTTCGCCGTCCCGAACTTCTGCTTCTCGACGAACACACGGCGGCGCTCGATCCGAAGACCGCCGCGAAGGTGCTCGACATGACGGAACGGATCGTGACCGCCAAAAAGCTCACGACCCTCATGATCACCCACAACATGCGCGACGCGCTTCGCTTCGGCAATCGTCTCGTCATGATGCACAACGGCGCGCCCGTCGTCGACGTGCGCGGCGAGGAAAAGAAAAAGCTCACGCCCGCGGATCTGCTGCGGCTCTTTGAAGAGGCGGGCGACGCCGTCTCCGACAAGATGATGCTCGGCTGATTGCCGGACACGTCCGACACCGGAACGCCCCGAAACCAAACGGTCGGGGCGTTCGCGTTTTGTCGTCCGCTGCTTCTTCCTCAGGACTGCACGGCCTTGGGCGCGTCGGAGGGTTTGACCGCAGGTTCTTCGGCGGGCCGGCGGGCCTTCTCGATCGCGATCTCGCGCGAGCGGATTTCGTCGGCGAGCATCGAAACGGCCGCCGCATAGAAGTAGCTGCGGTTGTAGTGAAGAATCGCGCTGAAGGATGGGGTTCCCACGAAGTAGTCGACGCCCTTCTTGTCGTCTGCGAGGATCCAGGGCAGGTCGACAAGGAGGGCCGCGTCTCCTTCGGGGAGCGTCCAGCCGCCCTTGGGCCTAACGCCGGCCTTGAGGAGCGCCCCCACGGTCGTGTGGGCCTTGATCCCGCCCGAAGCGGTCGCGCGGAAGATTTCCGCGTTGGCTTCGGCCGGATAAAGAGGCTTTTCCCCGCGCTTCCATCCGTGTTGGAGAAGGAAGTTCGCGACCGAGGCCGCGCCGTCCGCCTCACACTCCACGATGTCGACGTGACCGTCGCCGTTTCCGTCCTTTCCATAGGCAAAAAGCGAAGTGGGCATGAACTGACCGAGCCCGATCGCACCGGCAAAGGAGCCGCGTACGGTCGTGACGGAAAGTCCTTCGCGGTGACAGTAGGCGAGGTAGGCGGCGAGTTCCTTTTTGTAGTAGGAGGCACGACGCGTGTAGTCGAAGGAGAGCGTCATGAGGGCGTCGATCACTCGGAAGCGTCCCATGTTCTTGCCGTATATCGATTCGATTCCGATCACGGCCGCGACGACGTGGCGGTCGACGCCGAGTTCCTTTTCGAGGCGCTCGAGCGTTGCGCGGTTTCGCGCTACGAAGTCGACGCCGTCGGCAATGCGTTCTTCGGTAAGGAGATTGCGCTTGTAGAGCGCGAAGTTGCGCTCGGGCGTCGTCTTGCGGTTGGCGTTGGGTTTCGGCGTCGAATACTTCTGCGTGAGCGGCGAATAGCGTGCGGCGGCGACCTCTTTCTTGAGCCAGTCCAACGGAATGTTTTCGTTCTTCGAGACCTGCGCAAGGTAGTCGAGGACGTCCTCGCGCAGGACGTAGTTCTTCACGCGGGGCGCGCTCTTCGTCTTTTCGACCGCTTTGGCGGGCGCGGCCTCCTTTTTCTCGGCGGCGGGCGCTTCGGACGAGGCCTTCTCCCGAGCGGGCGCGGCGGATTCGGCCGCGCAAAGAACGGGCCCCGCCAAAAGCGAAACCGAGAGCGCAAGCGGCATGAACGTGGAACGTAACGACATGAAGAAAACCCGAGACTGCGTGAAAACCCTTTGATTCTAGCGGCGCCGCGAACGAAGCCCCGTTTCGCGCAAGGATAAATTGTGACATTCCGTAGGGAGGTGGGAGAGCCTTCGAATTCTTTGCGAAGAACCGCCTGAAAGTGCGCTCCCGCGTGCTAACCTTCAAGAAAAAAGCCTTTTGAACGCAATCATGACCCACCCAACCGGCTACTTCACACACGACTCGGTGCTTCGTCCCAACTCGATGGAAGAGGCGCCCGACACTCCGGAACGAATCGACGCGATCGAAAGCCGGATGATGGTTTTGGGGCTCGACGATCTGGTCGAGCGCTTCGAGTGCGGTCCCGCCAACGATGACTATCTGCGCCTCGCGCACGACGCCGACTATGTGGAGTCGCTTCGCCGCATCTCGCAGTCCCGTGCGACGCCCGAAGATTTGGAGCGCTTCAACCTTCCCGACACGCCCGTGGGCCCGGGCGTCTTCGAGGCGGCCGCCAAAAGCGTGGGCGCGGTCGTCTCCGCCGTCGACGCCGTGAAGGAAGGAAAGGTCCGCAACGCCTTCTGCGCGGTGCGCCCGCCCGGACACCACGCGGGACCTGCGCGAGCGGGCGGGTTCTGCTACTTCAACAATGTTGCGATCGGAGCGCTTTACGCCCAGCTGAGGGGCTTTCCCCGCGTCGCCGTGCTCGACTTCGACGCGCACCACGGGGACGGAACGGAAGAGATCCTTGCCGGGCGCGAGAACATCCGCTTCTGGAGTCTTTTTCAGTGGCCGCTCTACCCGGACCGAAAAATGACGCCCGTACCCGCCAACGTGACGCAGTCGCCCCTGGCCGCCGGCGCAGACGGCAACGATCTCAAAGCCCTTTTGGAAGAGGTCTGGATTCCGGAACTGCGCCGCTTCCGCCCGGACTTTGTCTTTCTTTCCGCGGGTTTTGACGCGCACAACGAAGAACACATGGCGCAACTCAAATTCGCCGAAATGGACTTCGCCTACCTCACGCGTCGCCTCACCGAAGAGGCCGAGGAACTTTGCGGCGGACGCCTCGTGAGCGTTCTCGAAGGGGGCTACAGCATCCGATCGCTCGCGCGAAGCGTTCTCGCGCATCTGCAGACGCTCGTGCGCACGGCGCTCGAAAGGAATCCCGCCTGATGTTTTTCCCGAAATCCTCCCTGCGCCCGGGCGTTGCCCCCCGGGAAGTCTTCGGCTGGGCCGCCTTCGATTTCGCCAATTCGGGCTACACGACGGTGGTGCTCACCGCCGTCTACAACGCCTATTTCGTGAACGTCGTGGCGGGAAACGCCTCCTGGGCGACGCTTCTCTGGACCGTCGTCATCGCGGTTTCGAGCGCGATCGGAATGGCCGTGATGCCCGTGATCGGAACGCTTGCCGACGCGCACGCCAAAAAGAAGTCGGGGCTCTTCATCGCGACCGTCGTCTGCATCGCCGCCACCTTCGGCCTTACGCTCACGGGCGAAGGTACGATCGTCTGGGCGGCCCTCATGATCATTCTTTCGAACCTCGCCTTCAACATCGGCGAGACGCTCAACTCCGCCTTTCTCCCCGAAATCGCGAGCGACGAGGGCGTGGGAAAGGTTTCGGGCTGGGGCTGGTCTTTCGGCTACTGCGGAGGACTCGTGACGCTCGGGCTCTCGCTCGTTCTCGTCACTTTCGGGCCGGATCTCTGGGGGCTTGACTTCGACGGTTCCGTCGCGGGAACGCTTTGGATCACGGGCATCGTTTTTGCCGTGGCGACGATTCCCACCTTCGCGTGGCTTACGGAGCGCGCGGTGCCCAAACCCGACGCTCCGCGGGCGGCGGCCCTCTTTTCGGACTCGATGGCGAGCCTCAAAAAGACCGCCTCGGCCCTGCCGCAGCTGAAGCACTTCGGACGTCTCACGCTCACGGGCTTTCTCAATCAGTGCGGGGTGAGCGTCGTCATCACGCTCTCGGCCGTCTATGCGACGGCAGTGATGGGCTTCACCCTCAACGATTCGATCTTCCTTGTCTTTCTCGTCAACATCACGGCGGCGGTCGGGGCCTTCGTCTTCGGCTACGTCGAAGACAAGATCGGCCATAAAAAGAGCCTCATGCTCACGCTCTGGATTTGGGTCGCGATGATCGTCGTCGCCGCGACGAGTGAGGGCGTGGTGCAGTTCTGGATCGCAGCCAATCTCGCGGGCGTCGCCATGGGGGCTTCACAGTCGGCGGGACGCGCCATGGTGGCGGTGCTCTCGCCCGCGGCGCGCTCGGCCGAATTCTACGGGTTCTGGAACATGGCGCTTTGGTTCGCGAACATCGTGGGGCCGCTCACCTACGGGGCGGTCACCTGGGTGTCGGGGAACAACCACCGGCTCGCGATCGCGATCACGGGACTCTTCTTCCTCGGGGCGATCGCCGTTCTGAAGACCCTCGACATGGAGGAGGGCGGGCGCGAGGCGCTCGCCTTCGAGAAAAAGGTCGGCTGAGAGCCGAGCATTCATCCCCCAAAACAAAAACCCCGGCGATCGGTCGTCGGGGTTTTGTGATTGGGGCGGAAAAGAACTCAGCGGACGGTCTTTTCGCGGCCCTTGTTGATGTCGATGAGGCGCTGCGTGTCCTGGGCGAGGTCGTCCATCTTGAGCGACTCGTAGCAGGTGCGGATCAGTTCGAGCGCGTCGTCGCGCATCGGAGTGTTCTGGAATTCGCGAACGACGCGCTGCGCACGCTCGATCGCGGCGACATAAGCGTGGCGCTCGTAGTAATATTGCGCGGTCCGCAGTTCGTGCTGAGCCTGCGCGAGAACCAGACGGTGCATGCGGCGACGGGCGTCGGGCGCGAATCGGCTCTGCGGGAAACGAAGAACGAGTTCCTTGTAGATGTCGAAGGCTTCGCGCGCGGCGTTGGCGTCACGTTCGGACATGTCTTCCGGCAGGAGCCAGGAGATGAAGCTGTCGTTCTCGTTCATCGTGGCGAGCGCCTTCAGATAGAGAACGTAGTCGCTGTTGGCGTGATTCGGATAGCTGCGCAGGAAGCGGTCGGCGGCCTGAATGGCCACGTCCGCGTCGCCGTCCTTCCAGTTGGCGTAGATCGATTCGATCTGAGCCTGCTGAGCATACTGACCGAAGGGATAACGCGCTTCGAGCTTCTGATAGTACTCTTTGGCCTGTGTCCAGTTGCTGTCGTCCAATGCGGCGCGGGCTTCCGTATACAATTTGTCGGCCGACCAGTCGAGCGTCGGGTCCGTTTCCAGGCTCTGCAGCCAGGAGCAGGACGCCGTGGAGAGCGCCGCGACCGTTACGGCCGCCGCACGAACGAGAAATCGTTTCATAGGAATTTTGGAATCCATGACAAACACTGTCGAGAAAGAGTCTCACGATTATAGCGATCCGATGCCGACGGTGGCCTCGGAAGAAGAAGAGAATTTGCTCCCGGTTTTCACGGTGGAGGGCTTTTGGGGGGAACGCCTCGACAAGGTGTTGGCTTCTCTCATGCCCGAAGTTTCCCGCGCCCGCCTGCAAAAGCTCATTGAGGACGGCAGCGTCGAAGTGAACGGAGCCGTCGTCACGAAGGTGCGCCAGAAGGTGACGGACGGCGACGAAATCGCGCTTCTTGAAGAGCCCCGCATCGACGAGGCGCTCGCCTTTGCGCCGCAGGAAGGCATCGACTTCGACGTCGTCTACGAGGACGAAGCGGTGATCGTCGTTGCGAAACCCGCCGGTCTAGTCGTGCACCCCGGAGCGGGAAATCCCGACCGCACGCTCTTGAACGGCCTTCTCTGGCGCTACCCCGAACTCGCGAACGTGCCGCGCGCCGGGATCGTGCATCGTCTCGACCGCGACACTTCGGGTCTCATGGTGGTCGCCCGCACGCTCGCCGCACAGACGAATCTCGTGCGTCAGCTCCAGGAGCGCACCGTGAAGCGCGAATACTGGGCGATCACTCTGGGGTATGCGGCGCGCGACTTCACCGTCGAAGTCCCCATCGGACGCGATCCTCGAAGCCGCACGCGCTTCAAGGGCTTTCCCGGGTCGACGGGCGTGCGTGCGAAGTACGCCAAGACCCGCGCCCGCGCGGTCGACTGGTCGGAAGTCGACGGCATTCCCGTCTCCTGGGTCGCCTGCCGACTCGACACGGGCCGCACGCATCAGATCCGCGTGCATCTGACGGGCGAAGACCTCCCGCTCGTGGGCGATCAGGTCTACCGCGGACGCGCGCCGGGATTCGGCGTGAAGCTCGAGAATCTCTTTGATTTTCACCGCCAGGCGCTCCACGCTTCGCGCCTCGGCTTTCTGCACCCCGTCACGGGCGAATACCGCGAATGGTTCGTCGAACCCGACGAGGACATGGCGAACCTGATGGAAGACATCGGATTCGGTCCGATCGACCGTCCGGTGACGGTTTTTGAAAAGGATTTGGTCGACCTCGCCGTCCGCTGAAGGCGGGGCCGCAAAGGAAAGAACATGCTCAACTGGGAAAAACCGGAATTGGAACTCATCCGGGCCGAGTGGCCCGAAGGGACGTCTCCCAAGGTAAAGGGAATCTTCACCTGCCGCACGGGCGGCGTCTCGAGCGGCCCCTGGGGCGGTCCCGAAGGCATTATGGGTCTGAACGTCGGGCCCCACGTGGGCGACGCCGACGCCTGCGTTCGCATGAACCGCACGATAGTGGGACAACTGGTTCCCTCGGCGCCGAAGTGGCTCTCGCAGGTGCACGGCGCCGAGGTTGTGCGTGCCGACGAGGTCGAAGGAGCGCCCGAAGCGGACGCCTCCTGGACCATGACGCCCGGCGTCGTTTGCGCCGTCATGACGGCCGACTGTCTTCCCGTCTTCCTCGCGGAGCGCTCGGGCCGCGCCGTCGCCGCCGTGCATGCGGGCTGGCGCTCGCTCGCGGCGGGCGTCCTCGAAAAGAGCGTCGAGACGCTCAAGAACGCGCTCGGTGAAGAGGCCGATCTCGTCGCCTGGTTCGGTCCGCGCATCGGTCCCGACGAATTCGAAACGGGCGAAGACGTGCTCGCCGCCATGCTCGAGCGCCTGCCCGAAGCCCGGGACGCCTTCAAGCCCGCTGGCGAAGGACACTACAAGGCCGACCTCGCCATGCTCGCCCGTCAGGCGCTCGCCAAGGCGGGCGTCACCGACGTCGCGGACTGCGGCCTTTCGACAGCGGCCGATCCCGCCCGCTTCTGGAGCTACCGCCGCGACGGCGCCCGCTCGGGCCGTCACGCCGCGCTCGTGTGGATCGAAGCCTGAACTTCTTACTGAACATCGGATTACATATACCTATGCAGCACACCATCCCCGTCGTCGGTTTCGTTTCGCTCGGCTGCCCCAAGGCGCTCGTCGACACGGAACGGATCGTCACCGAACTGCGCGCCCGCGGCTACCGCATCGGGCGCAGCTACCATGACGCCGACCTCGTGATCGTCAACACCTGCGGCTTCGTGAACGAAGCGGTTGAAGAAAGTCTCGAGGCGATTACGGAAGCCCTCAAGGAAAACGGCCGCGTCATCGTCTGCGGGTGTCTCGGCGGCCGCAAGGATGCCGACGGCAGCAACTTCGTATTGAACCGCATGCCGAAGATCCTCGGCGTTACGGGCCCCGACAGCGTGGACGAGGTGATCGCCATGGTCGAGCATCACCTACCGCGTCCGCACGATCCCTGGGACGAACTCGTTCCCGCCTGCGGCGTTCGACTGACGCCCAAGCACTATGCCTACTTGAAGATCAGCGAAGGCTGCAACCATCACTGCACCTTCTGCATCATTCCGAATCTGCGCGGGCGTCTTGTGTCCCGTCCGATCGGCGACATCGTGCGCGAAGCGGCGAACCTGAAGGAAGCGGGCGTGAAGGAGCTGATCGTGATCAGTCAAGATACGGCCGCCTACGGCGTCGACACGCGCTACAAGCTCGACTTTGCGGACGGACGTCCCGTGCGCACGAAGCTCTACGATCTCGCGAAGGAATTGGGACGCCTCGGTCTCTGGACGCGTCTGCAGTACGTGTATCCGTATCCTTCGGTGGACGAGATCCTGCCCCTCATGGCCGAGGGCCTCATCCTTCCGTATCTCGACGTTCCCTTCCAGCATGCGCACCCGCGCATCCTGAAGGCGATGAAGCGTCCCGCGTCGTCGGAAGAAAACCTCGAGCGCATCCGTGCCTGGCGCGCCGTGTGCCCGGACATCACGATCCGCTCGACCTTCATCGCGGGCTTCCCCGGTGAAACCGAAGAGGAGTTCGAGTACCTCCTCGACTTTCTGCGGGAGGCAGAACTCGACCGCGTCGGGTGCTTCGCCTACTCTCCCGTCGACGGCGCGGCGGCAAACGATCTTCCCGGAGCGTTGCCCGACGAAGTCCGCGAGGACCGTCGTCGGCGCTTTATGGAGGTTCAGGCGGAAATCTCCTCGAAGAAGCTCGCCCGCAAGGTGGGGAGCGTTCAGGAAGTGATCATCGACGAAACTGAGGACGAGGACGGCGTGGCGGTCGGCCGCACGAAGGCGGACGCTCCCGAAATCGACGGCGTCTGCTACGTGACGACGAAGCGTCATCTCGAACCCGGCGATATCGTGCGCGTGCGCATTACCGACCATCAGGAGCACGATCTCATCGGTCTTGAAGTCGAAAACGATTGATCGACGAAAATTTTTGCCCTGGACTCTTGACAAATTTAGGTTTCTTCGGCATAATTCCAATTCTCCGGTTCCGAGAGGAATGCGGTGACGGTGCGAATAGCTCAGTTGGTAGAGTCCCGGATTGTGATTCCGGTTGTCGTGGGTTCGAGTCCCATTTCGCACCCCAGGTTTTCAGGCCCCGTGACGGCGACGTCACGGGGCTTTTCCTTGTGTGCTCGGCATGGGCACGTTTCTAACGGGTGAAAGTCCCGAGTGCGGGTGGTAGCGCCAAGCACATAGTCAGAGGCAAGGGTGTCCGTCGTGAGGCGGGATCTGAAAGAAGCCCGAGGCAAACCGTTGACCTGACGAACAGAAACCGCATCAGGCATTCGAGGGTGGATAAACCTGCAAGACAAGGTGAAGTCCTACAGCTACACGGACCCGAGGTGTAAATGCGGCAGGTACATGACGGGAAAGAACGTGACCTTACCCGAGGAGGTCTCACGGACGGTAGCCCCGTAGGGCGACCGGAGTAAAGCTTACCGTGAGAAGTCAGCAGAGGCCATACGTAGGGGGATGGGTGCAGTATTACGGACGAGCGAGCATGAAGAGGTTCGTGACGGAGACCGACGAATGGCTACGCCGCCGCATTCGACAGCTCTACTGGAGGGTGTGGAAGAAGGTGTTGACGAAGTTCAAGGCACTCCGAAAGCTTGGAATGTCCGAAAATCAAGCCTGGCAGTGGGCCAATACGAGGAAATCATACTGGCACAAGGCAAACAGTTGGATTCTAAGCACGACCCTAACGAACAAAGTCCTAAAATCCCTAGGATGGACCAGGTTGGCGGACGTCTACCATTGAGGCGCCACGCCCATCGCAACATAGGTAACTGCCCACTACGGATCCGTACGGTGGGTGGTGTGGGAGGTCGGCGCAGGGATTGTCCTGCGCCTCCTACCCGATTTTCCGGAACGTCAGTCCGCGATCGTGATCACGTCGACCATTTCGTGATGGCGGCGAGCCTGACGTAGGGAAGCTCGGCCGCGCGTCACTGTCACGCATCGGTGAAGCCCGAGCAAGAGAAGAGATCGGGGTGCCGCTCGGTGTAATAGGGGGGCGCGGGCGATCTTCGAGAAGGTCAAGGGCGTCCGCGTTCACGGGGAAGGGCGCCGATAAACGATATGCGAAGTCCCGCTTGGCCGAGTACGGTCTTTGAATTCGCGACGGGAGGAGACGATGCTTCGCAAAAAGAAACAGTTCCCTGACGAGCATCCCGCTACAATGAGGCGAAGAGTTTTTTCGAAACGGCATCGGGGGACGATCCCGAGCCGAAAGCATGGAGGTGCGGTTTGGTTTTTCGCAGAGGCGGGGCAGCCGCCCTCGGTCTTCTCCTGCTCACCTGCACCGCGGGTGTGCAGGCGGCCGCCTATCGCGTGGACGTCAAGGGGCTCGAAGGCAGCCTGGCGCAAAATGTCGACGTACAGGTGAAGACTCTGCTCTCGGGAAGCGTCCCCGAAGAGCGGCAGGCCTTTCGCGCCCAGCTCCACCGTGCGATCCGCACGGGTCTTCGCGCCCTCGGCTACTACCGCCCCGAAATCCGCTACGAGTGGGAGAAGGATGAGAAGGGAGAAGAAACCGATCTTCTGCACGTGACCGTGGATCCGGGCGAGCCCGTCGTTGTTTCGGAGACGAGCGTCACCTTCCGCGGGGGCGCGGCGAAGGACCGTGCGTTTGAACGCCTGAAAAGGCGTCTTCCCAAAAAGGGCGCAGTGCTCAATCACGGCGAATATGAAGACTTCAAGTCGCAGATCGAAGCCGTGGCCGTGCGCAAGGGCTATTTCGACGGCGGCTTCAAGCGCAAGGTCCTCGGCGTCGACGCCGAAAAGCGCGAAGCCTACTGGTGGCTCGAATATGATTCGGGAGACCGTTACCGCTTCGGAAAGACGACATTCCAGGGATCCCAAATCGACGACGACATCCTGCAGAACCTCGTTCCCTACAAGGAGGGGGCCTATTACAACTCCAACCGCGTCGCCGAACTCAACAGCCGTCTCTCCGAGACGGGGTGGTTCAATTCGGTGGTGGTCGTTCCGCAGATGGAGGAGGGACGTGAATCGAAGGTCCTTCCGATGGCGGGAAATCTCACGCCCAAGAGCGCAAATTCCGTGGAAGTGGGCGCGGGTTTGAGCACCGACGTGGGTCCGACCTTCAAGACCACCTGGCGAAAGCCCTGGCTCAACAGCCGCGGACACAGTCTGACGGGCGTCTTGGACCTCTCGAGCAAGGAGCAGGAACTGGGCTTCGGCTACAAGCTGCCGCTCGCCGAAAACGCGCTCGAGCAGTACTGGCTCTTTCAGGGCGGCTACAAGCACGAAGACCTGAACGACACGAAGTCGGACTCGACCATGCTGTCGGCAAGCCGCAACTGGGACTACGAGGACGGTTGGCAGCGGACGGTGAATCTTCGCTGGTCGCTCGACAAGTTCACGCAGGCCGACGTCACCAACACGACGATGCTCATCACGCCGGGCGTCTCGATCTCGCGCACCCGCACGAAGGGCGGCATGATGCCGACCTGGGGCGACTCGCAGCGCTACAGTCTCGACGTCTCGAGCGAATGGTGGGCGTCCGACGTCGATTTCGCCGTCCTGCAGGCGCAGGTCGCGATGATCCGCACCTACGCCAGAAAACACCGCTTCGTGCTCCGTTCGCACTTCGGGTGGATTGAAACGAGCCAGTTCGACCAGGTGCCGCCGGACCTGCGCTTCTTCGCGGGCGGCGACCGAAGCGTGCGAGGCTACGACTACAAGTCGATCTCTCCGGAAAACGACGAGGGAGAGCTCACGGGCGCTTCGCGCCTGGCGGTGGGAAGCATCGAATACCAGTACAACGTGACGGGGAAATGGTGGGGCGCCGTCTTCGTCGACGCGGGCGAAGCCGTCAACGACTTCAACAGCCGCGACTTCAAGGTCGGGGCGGGCGTCGGCGTGCGTTGGGCGTCGCCTCTGGGCCCCATCAAATTCGACATCGCCCGCCCGGTAAGTGACCGGGAAGAAAAGGGCTGGCAGTTTTACATCGGACTCGGGCCCGAACTATGAAGTGGAAGCGTTATCAGTTGATCTGCATGGGAGCGGGCGCCCTCGTCTTCGCGACGGTCGCCGGCGTTTCCTTTCTGCTCGGAACGTCCGCGGGGCTTCGCGTTCTTTCAAGCGGCGCCGAGTGGGCGGTCGACGGCCTCAAGGTGGGCGACGTCTCGGGTTCGCTTCTGCATCTGCGGCTCTCGGACGTTCGGTACGAAGCGCCCGGCATCCGCTTCAAGGCCGACCGCTTTTCCTACGACGTGGCGGGCCGCGCCGTCTTCTCGAACCGCATCGTCGTGGACGACGTTCGTCTGGCGGGCGCCGAGATCGTCGTGCGCACGAAGGAGCTTCCTCCCTCGGCCGAGACGTCTGAAGAGCCCTCCGCGCCGCCGGCGGAACTGCGCGCGCCTCTGCCCTTTTTCCTGCAAAATCTCGCCGTTGAGGACATTTCACTCGACGCGGACGGAACGCTCGTCACGCTCGACGACTTTCATGTATCGGGACGGTGGTTCGAGCGCGGCGTGACGATTGCGGACGCGGCGGTTACGGGCGTGCGCGTATCGACGCCCGAAATCGCAAAGGCCGGGACGGAAAATCCTGCCGCCGAGGCTTCCGAAACGCCGGCGGCGCCGGAAACGCCCGCAGCCGCGGTGACCGTCGCTTCGACGGAGAAAACGGAGGACGGGGCGCCCGAAGCGGCGGGGATTCCTTCCGAGGCCGGGCGGGTCGATGCCGCATCTTCGGGGGTTCCCGAAAAAACGGAGGCCGACTCGGCCGAAGCGCCCGCCCAACCCCTGGGCGAACGCCTCACGGCGCTTTTCTCGAAACCGCTTTTGCCGGCCCTTCCCGAAGTGCGTCTACCGGTCGACATTGCGCTTGAGAAGCTGACGGTTGCGGACGTCGAAGGCTTCGGAAGCCGCCTCGAAAGTCTGCACGCAGCGGCCGCCTGGAAGGAAAACGTTCTCACGGTCTCGCGTCTCGACGTAAAGGGCGAAGCCTCGGGCGCCAAGGCAGAAGGGAGTCTCACGGGCAACGTGGCGCTTTCGGGGGCCTGGACGAGCGATTTGACGCTCAATGCCCGGGCCGACTTCGGAACGCCCGAAGCGCCGCAGTCGGCGGCCGTCAAGGCTCGTCTTGCGGGCGGGCTTCTCGAGACGATGCGGCTTGACACCGAGATCGACGCGGCGATTCCCGCGCCCGTCAAACTGCACGTGACGGGCGAAGCGTCGCCCGCCAAGGCGGGTCTCCCGCTCTCGCTGACCGTACGGAGCCCCGGCTTCTCGCAGGATGTTCTGACGCTCTCGAACGTCGACCTTGAACTCTCGGGCTTTGCCGTCGACTATGCGCTCAAGGCCCGCACGCACCTCAAAGTCGATCAAATCACCGAGGGCGATCTCACGCTCGAAGGAAAGGGCTCGGAAGTGGCGGCGTCCCTGACCGCGCTCACGCTCGCTACCGACCGCGGGACGGCCGTCTTTTCGGGCGACGTCGACTGGCGCGACGCCGTGCGCTGGCATACGAACCTAAAGATCGACGGCCTCGACACGGGGACGCTCATTTTCCCGAAGGCTCCGATTCGGCTCTCGGGCGACATGCAGACGAAAGGCATCGTAAAGGGCTCCGAGTGGGCCGCCTCGCTCACGGGCGTGGACCTCAAGGGGACGATTCAAAAGGCTCCCTTGGGACTCAAGGGCTCCTTCGGGATGACGAGCGACGGAAGTTTTCTCTCGCCCGGGCTCGATCTGCAGCTCGGCGTCAACTCGGTGCATCTGCACGGCGAGGTGAAGGTCGCCGACGGAACGCAGCGCTTCAACATCGAGTCGAGCATCAACGCGCCCGACTTCAGCCGCGCGATTCCCGGAGCGACCGGGCGCGCCGAAGGACACTTTCATCTGAAGGGGCGGCCGACCTTCCCGATTCTCGACGTCGACATCCGCGCCTCCAATCTCTCCTTTGCCGACTACGCTCTGAAGAGCCTGCGCCTCAAAGGCGGCATCGCGCAGGGCGAAGAAATGATGGGGGACGTCACGCTCACGGCGGATCACCTCACGATTCCGGGCGTGACGCTCGCCGAAGCGAGCGCCCGTCTGCGCGGCAAGGAGCGAAAACACGATCTGACGCTCACTTGGGCGGGAACGCCCGTGAGCGGCGAGATGAAGCTTTCGGGCGACTTTTTGCGCGACGCCGCGACCTGGGAGGGGGGCGTCGCGAGCGCGGCTTTTCAGACGCCCGCGGGCGACGTGAAGCTCGCCGAGCGCATGACGCTTCGCTATCGCAACGCCGATCAGTCCCTGCGCGTGGGCTCGCACTGTTGGCGCCACGAAAGCGCCGAGGTGTGCCTTGCGCGCACGGCCGACGTGGACTTGAGCGGAAAGAAGGCCTTCCCCGTACGGCTTGCTCTCGAGCGCTTCGATCTCGGTTGGCTGCGTGACAAACTTCCCCGCAGAACGCTGCTCGAAGGCGTCGTGAAGGGAACGGCGGACCTCACGGTTCCGGCGGGCTTTACGGGCATTCCGCAGGGGCGCGTGGCGCTCGAAACCGTCGGTCTCAAGGGGACGATCCGGATGCCCGAAGAGGACTTCGTGCTCGGATTCGACGCCTTCACCGTGGCGGGCGAGTTGCGCGAAAAACGGATTTCGCTCGACTGGCTTCTCGACATCGCCGGAAACGGCAGACTCTCGGGGTCGGCCTCGGTGACGGAGCCGCTCGGCGAAAAGAAACTGGACGGCACCCTGCGGATGGAGGACCTGTCGGTCGCGATGGTGAATCCGCTCCTCTCTGCGGGCGAAAAGGCCGAAGGCGTCATCTTCGGCGACCTTCGCTTCGGCGGGACATTGCCTGCGCCCACGCTCACGGGCGAGACGGGGATCCGCGACGCGCGCGTCGACAGTACGAAACTTCCCTTCGAAATGCTCCCGAGCTACGTGACGCTTCGCTTCGGCGGACGGGATTCCGTGCTCGAAGGACAACTCAAGACCCCGAAGGGCGAAGTGGAGATCGCAGGAAACGCCTCGTGGGAGACGCTTGAAGCCTGGCGCGCGAAGGTGTCGGTAAAGAGCAAGACCCTGCGCCTCACGGTGCCTCCGATGGCGGAGCTGGATCTCTCCACCTACGTGAGTTTTGAGGCCCTTCCGGAGAAATACCGGCTCGAAGGGCTCCTTTCGGTGCCCTGGGCGCGGATCACCGTGCAGGAGCTCCCCGAGTCCGCCGTTGCGGTGTCCGAGGACGAGGTGCGTCTCGACCGTCCGGGATCCTGGCAAAAGGCGGCCGCTTCCGACAAGAAGCCCGTTCCGCTCGAAAGTGCGCTCTTCATCGTCCTCGGCGACGACGTGCGCGTCGACGCCATGGGCCTCAAGGCGAGCCTCACGGGGAAACTCAACGTCGCACAGACGCAGAATTCCTTGGGGCTCAACGGTCAAATCACCGTTCCCTTCGGACAGTTCCGCGCCTACGGACAGGACCTGATCGTGCGCAAGGGGGAATTCCTTTTTTCGGGCCCGATCTCGAATCCGCTCCTCACGATCGAAGCCGTACGCAATCCCGAACGGACGGCCGACGACGTCGTCGCGGGCGTACGCGTGACGGGGACGGTCGAGCGCCCGAAGGCCGTGATCTTCTCGGAACCGGCCTTGAGCGAGCAGGAGGCCTTCAGCTATCTGATCCGGGGCGAAGGCCTCGATCCCTCGGGCGACACGGACAACTCGGCCATCACGTCGGCCCTGATCGGGCTGGGTCTCAGCCAGGGCTCGGGGCTTCTCACCGAAGTGGGCGACGCCATCGGGCTTACCGACTTCGGGATCGACACCGAAGGGGCGGGCGACAGCTCGCAGGTGGTCGTGAGCGCTTACGTGCTCCCGGGCCTCAAAGTGAAGTACGGCGTCGGGCTCTTTGATTCGCTCGCGACGCTCACGCTTCGCTACCGGCTCCTGCCGAGGCTTTACTTGGAAGCCGCTTCGGGCGTCGATCAGGCGCTCAACGTCCTCTATCAGTTCGAGTTCTAAGGGGTATCCCGAAGAAAATCGGCGCGCGGATCCGTGTCCTGCGCGCCGATTTTGTTAGACTTCCGTTTTCTCTTGGTCCATGCCCCCTCCAGCGCAAACCGTTTTTTCCCGCGGAAAAGACGTTTCGCGAAAGCTTCGAGCCGCGGCGCTTTCGCGAAACAACTTTGCAGGAGCCGTTCATGGAAACCAATCACCGTTCCGACGCACTGACGACCCAGGAAGTCTTGGAAAAAGTCCTCTCGGGGGCCGTCGTGAAGACTTCTCTTCCGCTCGGAAGGCAGCTGCCGCTCGCCTTTCTCGCGGGGCTCTACATCGGATTGGGCGGGCTTTTCGCCACCTTGTTCCTTTCGGACGCAAGTCTCTCCTTTGCCGTGCAGCGCTTCGGCGCGGGCGCGGTCTTCTCGCTCGGCCTTTCGCTCGTTCTTGTCGCGGGCGCTGAGCTCTACACCGGCAACACCATGATTGCGGCATCCGCCGCGGACGGCCGCATCACTTGGGGCGCGACCCTGCTCAACTGGGTGCGCGTGTGGCTCGGGAACGCCCTGGGCGCGCTCACGCTCGTCGCGCTCGTCGCTTTTGCGCACACGGCCGACCTCGGTCCCATGGCGCAGGGCATGTTGGGCGTCGCTGCGGGAAAACTCTCCGCAGGATGGTTCACGATCTTCGTGAAGGGGATCCTCTGCAATCTTCTCGTGTGTCTGGGCGTCTGGATGGGGTATGCGGGCCGAAGCGTCGCCGACAAGGTGCTCGGCGTCCTGCTTCCGGTCTCGGCCTTCGTCGCGCTCGGGTTCGAGCACTGCGTCGCGAACCTCTACTTCCTGCCGCTCTCGATGGTGCTCTCCGCTTCGGGCTATGTCGTCGACGGAATCGATCCGGCGCTCTTCACCTGGGCGAACGTCGCGAAGAACCTCACGGCGGCGACGCTCGGCAACACGGTCGCGGGCGTGTCGCTTGCGATGCTCTATCGGGCGGCCTGCGCAAAACGCTGAAGCGGCCCCGGGACGTCCGACGGGCATCGGGCAGAAGAAAGCCGCAATGCGCTATCATCTTCACCATCTTTTGCGCAGAAAACGCGGAGCGAGGGGCTCGGTCCGCGACAAGAACGATGACTTTTGCCAAATCGACCCTCTCTCTCCTTTGTCCGCTTCTTTTCTCGGGCGGCCTTTCGGCCGCCGTGTTGGGCGAAATGACGGTGCGCTCGGTTCCGGGCGAACCCTTGGACGCGATCCTCACGATTGAGGACGTGGACCTTTCGTCGACCACTTCGATGGTGCGCGTGGCGCCTCCGGGAACCTACCTTCGCGAAGGCGTCGCCTGGCCCGAACAGGTGCAGGACCTGAAACTCAAGCGCGACGCCGCAGCCGACAACAACGTGACGGTCCGCGTGGTGGGAAGTGAAACGCTCGGTACGGAAAGCTTTCCTCTCCTGATCGAACTCAACGTGGGCGGCAACGTCACCGTCCGGCAGTATGTTCTGCACGCCGAAAACGGCCGCTTTGCGGTGACGGCCGACCTGCCGCGCCGCACGGTGACGGCGCCCGCCGCCGCGCCCGAGACGCCGGCGGTATCCTCCGTCACGATGGCCGCGGCGAGCGACCCGAAGGAAGTGAAGGCGCTCAAGCGCCGTTTGGCGAAGAAGGGACGCTACGCTCCCTCCGTCGTGCGCGACTACGTGGCTCTGAACGGCTTCGATTCGACGCAGCCCTTCAGCGTGATCGAAGACATGACGATCTGGTCGATCGCGAAACTCTACTGGCCCGTCTTTGAAGGCTGCACGATGGAGCAGCTCGTCGTGGGGTTTGAAGAGAAGAACCCCGGCGCCTTCCTGAGCGACGATCCCTCGAAACTCGTGATCGGCTCGAGACTTACCGCGCCCACGCGCGCGGAAGTGCTTGCGATCGATCCGGTGGCGGCCTTCCGGCGCGTGCACGGCAATGACACGGCGATTCCCATGCCCACGCAGAACCTGATCGACGCGCAGGCGATGAGTCTCGAAACCGCCGAAAAGACGGCCCGCGCGCAGACCGAAGCGCGTGAGCGCGGTCTTGCGACCGCCGAAGTGGCGGCGGCCGGCCGCGCGGCGATTGAAGCCGACCGCGCCGAACGCACGCAGGCGCGCGAGCTCATGGGCGACGAACACCCCGGCACCGCACCCGCGGCGCAGCCTGCCGAGCCGTCCGCGACGAAGACCGAGGCTGCCGAACCGGTCGCCGAATCCGCCGCCAAGTCTGCGGAGCCCACCGCCGAAACGAACGGGAACGCAACCGAATCCTCGGCGCCGACGACGTCCGAAACCGAACCCGCGGCCTCGGAAGATGTGCCCGCATCCGCTTCGGAAGAACTTCCGAATCCCGACGACGCGGCCGATCAGAGCGTGACGCAGGATTCGCTCAATCGTCCGGCGGACCCCGCGATTGCCGAGGCCGTCTCCGAGCAGAACGCCGAAGTCCAGGCGCCCGCCAAGGAGCCCGCTGAAGAAAAGCCCTCCGAAGAAACCGCTTTGCAGAATGCGGCGGCGTCCGCCGAGCCCGCTTTCGCGGCCGAACCTGAAAAGACCGCCGCGACCGAAGAGAAGAAGGACGAATCCTCCGGGATTTCGGGCGGCGTGATCGGCGTGGGCGTGCTCATTCTTCTTTTCCTTTGGTGGCTTTTGCGCCGCAAGAAGTCCGAGGGAGACGATCCAGAAGCCAAGCCCGAACAGACCGTGACGCTCGCCAAGGACATTCCTCCCTCCTCGCCCGCCCAGTTGAAGGCCTTGGAGCGTACCGTCGACGAAGCCGTAAAAAACGGTACGACCGCGGGCGCGATGGGCGCGGGCGCAGCCGCCTTTGCCGAAGAAAAGGCCCGTGGCGAAGAGACGGCTCCGTCGGACGAAGCGGGGAAGGAAGCCTCCGCTTCCGGGACGCCGCTCGAAGCCGAGGCGAAACCGGCCGAACCCGCGGCGCAGCCGTGGCTCGAGCCCGACGACGAAATGCCGCCCGTCGACGAAGAGGAACGCAGCCGCACGAGCGACAAGGCCGTCTCCGACGTGGTCGGAGACCTTACGCTCGATCTTGACGATCACGAAGAGAAGACGCCGGCTCCCGCGCCCGAAGCGCCGGAACTTCCGCCCGTCGCGGCGGAAGAGCCCGTCTCGCACCTTCGCAGTGAACGAGAAGTCGCCCAGACCGCGGCGATCGACGGAAAACTCAAGCTCGCGCAGGCCTTCGTGGGCCTGGGGGCGCTCAAGGAAGCCAGGGAACTTCTCGCCGAAGTGCGCGAGAAGGGGACGGCCCAGCAGCGCGAACACGCGAAGTTCCTGGAAGAGCGCATCGCCGGAGAAAAGGCGTGAGGATCGCGCTCGGCATCGAGTACGACGGCAGCGCCTTCTGCGGCTGGCAGATTCAACCCGACATGCCCTCGGTGCAGGCGACGCTCGAGGACGCGGTCGGACGTTTTCTCGCCGCCCCCGTCTCCCTCATCTGCGCGGGCCGCACCGACACGGGCGTGCACGCGACGCATCAGGTGGTGTCGCTCGACACCGAGGCGGTTCGGCCCGAGCGCAACTGGGTGCGGGGCGTCAACACGCACCTGCCGCCCACGGTGGCCGTTCTCTGGGCCCGGGCCGTGCCGGACGACTTTCACGCGCGCTTTGACGCAACGGCCCGCACCTACGAATACTGGCTCTACAACCACGCCGTGCGCAGTCCCGTCTACGCAAAGCGCGCGGGCTGGGTGTGGCGGCCGCTCGAGGTCGACCTCATGCGCCGCGGCGCGGCCTGTCTCCTGGGGACGCACGACTTTTCGAGCTTTCGCGCGGCCGAGTGTCAGGCAAAGACGCCCGTGCGCACGATCGAGTCGCTCGAGATCGTCCGGAAGGGACGGCTCGTGGGCCTTCGAATCACCGCGAACGCCTTCCTGCACCACATGGTTCGGAACATCGTGGGCACGCTCGTATACGTCGGCACGGGACGAGAGCGCCCCGAATGGGTGAGGGAGGTGCTCGAAGCCCGCTCGCGGGCCGCGGCCGCTCCCACCTTCTCGCCCGACGGACTCTATCTCACGGGGGTGCGCTATCCCGGCGTCGATATTCCGCAGACGGGAATGAGTCCCTTCGGTTTTGCCGGCTGACTTCAGCCGTTTGTGCTAACGCGTTTCGGCCTTCGACGCGCCGGCGCCTCCGTATAATGGAACTTTTCGCGGATGGAGAATCCGCATCGGTCCGGTTCCGGACCGACAAAAGATTTTTTTTACGAACGAAGCTCAGGTCACTCCGATGAGTTGGTTGAATCACATTCTTCCGAAGATCCAGCGCAAGCAGGAATCCAAAGACGCGCCGCAGCGCAAGGTCAGTCCCATTCCCGAGGGGTTGTGGACGAAGTGCCCCGGCTGCGATCAGACGCTTTACGCCGAAGAGCTGCGCGGAAGTCTTCAGGTCTGCCCGAAGTGCGGTCACCACATGCGCATCGGCGCGCGTGCGCGCCTTGAAGCCTTCCTCGACCCCGAAGGTCAGGTGGAGGTTGCGGCGAACGTGCGCGCGGAGGATCCCCTTCATTTCGTCGACAGCAAGCCCTATCCCAAGCGCCGCGAAGCGGCCGAAAAGACGACGGGCGAAAAGGACGCGATCGTCGTGCTGTCGGGGACGCTGCGTCGCGAACCGATCGTCGCGGCGGCCTTTGAGTTCAAGTTCATGGGCGGCTCCATGGGCTCGGTCGTGGGCGAGCGCTTCTCGCGCGGCGTCGACGAGGCGATCCGCCGCAACTGTCCCTTCGTGTGCTTCGCCGCTTCGGGCGGCGCCCGCATGCAGGAAGGTCTCTTGTCGCTCATGCAGATGGCCAAGACCACGGCGGCCGTGACGCGTCTCTCCGAAGCGGGCCTTCCCTTCATTTCGGTTCTGACCGACCCGACGATGGGCGGGGTGTCGGCCTCCTTTGCCTTCATGGGCGACGTCGTCATCGCCGAACCCAAGGCCCTGATCGGCTTTGCGGGTCCGCGCGTGATCGAGCAGACCGTGCGCGAGAAGCTTCCCGAAGGCTTCCAGCGCGCCGAATTCCTCCTGCAGAAGGGACAGATCGACATGATCGTCGACCGCCGCGACATGCGCGCGCGCATCTCGGTGATCACGCAGCTTCTCATGAAGAAGTCGCCCGTCAACGGCATCTGAGGCGGTATTCTCATTCGACAGATTCCCATTCGAGGCGCGGCGTCCGATTCGAGTCGGACGCCGCGTCTCCACTTTTTCGGAGGTCTTTTCCATGACCGAAACGCAAACCTTCGCCACCCTCGACAACTGGCTCCGCCACATCGAAACGCTCCACGCCAAGCCCATCGACATGGGACTCGAGCGCATGCGGATGATGGTGAAAAAAATGGACATTCGTTTTTCCTGTCCCGTGATCACGGTGGGCGGCACGAACGGCAAGGGTTCGACCGTCGGAATGCTTGAGTCGATCTACCGCGCCGCGGGCTACAAGACCTGCGCGCACACGTCGCCGCACCTTCTGCGATTCAACGAGCGCGCCCGCATCAACGGGGTCGAGGCGCGCGACGAAGACCTGATGGCGGCCTTCGCCGAGGTCGAGGCCGCGCGCGAGGGGACGCTCTCCTATTTCGAATACACGGCGCTCGGCATCCTGCGTCTTTTCCAAAAGGAAAAGCCCGACGTGGTGATTCTCGAAATCGGACTTGGCGGGCGGCTTGACGCCATCAACACGATCGACAGCGACGCGGCCGTGATCTCCACGATCGGGATCGACCACACGGCTTTCCTCGGCGACACGCGCGAGGCGATCGCTTCGGAAAAGGCGTACATCTACCGTCCGGGGTGCCCGGCGGTATGCTCCGACGCGGACGTTCCGTCGACCCTTTCGGCGTACGTCGAGAAAATCGGCGCGAAGGGGATCTACGCCGGCCGCGACTTCCGCACGGTCGTGCACGAGGACGGGACTTTCGACTGGGAGGGCGAGGGCGTGCGCTTTGAAAAGCTTCCGCGTCCCGCGCTTCTCGGCGTCAACCAGTACCGCAACGCCGCGGGCGTGCTCGCGGTGGTGACGGCGCTCCAAGAAAAACTTCCCGTCGCGCGCGAAGCCGTCGAAAAGGGACTCGAGACGGTTCGCCTCACGGCGCGCTTCGAGACGGTGTCGCACGACCCGTGCCCGATCGTGCTCGACGTCGGACACAATCCGGAAGCCGCGGCGGTGCTCGCCCAAAACATCCGCCTCACGAAGCGCGGGGGCGAACGCACGATGGCGGTCTTCGGGATGCTCGCCGACAAGGACATGGAGGGCGTCGCCCGTCTGCTCAAAGACTCCTTTGACGATTGGTTCATCGCGTCGCTCACCGGACCGCGCGCCGCGTCGGCAACGCTTTTGAAGAGCGCCATGCTCCGCGCGGGCGTTCCGGAAGAACGCATCGAAAGCTACACGACCGTCGAAGCCGCGCTCGCGCAGGCGCGTTTCGTTGCAAAAAATCTCTCGGAGCGCCCGGGCGGCACTGTTAGAATCATCGTGTTCGGGTCCTTCGTGACCGTTACGGCCGCGCTCGAAGCGCTTGCCGCCCACGCATAATCTGATTCATTCGCCCGTCTCCTTCTGCGGCGGGGTTCCGAGGAGAGAAAGATGTTCAATTTCTTCAAGACCGGCGGCAAGGGGCCCGCGGATTCCGATTCGAAGGGCCCGTGGGAGGAGGTGCGCACCGAACCCGTCTTGGGCGGCGAAAAAGCGCCCGAAGAAAAGGTCGCGGCCACGGAAACGGACAAGGTTTCGCCCTTTGAAGAAGTGCCGCCGACGGTCCCCGACCCCGCGTTGTTGGCCCGGGACGAGAAAGAGGGCGCTCCGTCCGATCCCGTCATTCCCGTGTGGGCGACGACGCCCGAACCCGAGGAGGAACCCTCGCGCGAAGCCGCGCTTGAAGCCGATCGGCCCGAGCCCATGGTGACGACGCCCGTGCCGCGCGAAACGGTGCGGCGCGTGCGTGATCGGGAGCGCGAAGCGCAGCCCGAGGAAGAGTCGGCCCCGATTCCCACGCCCGAAGAGGTGCTTCGTCACAAGCGCATGCGCCACCGCATGATCGGGGCGGCGGCGCTGCTTCTCGCACTCGTTCTCGTGACGCCCTTCGCGCTCGACGATGAAAAGAGCCTCGAGGTCGAGAAGATGAATCTCGACATTCCCGCTCCGCAGGCGGTGGAAACGACGATCGCGCCTGAAACCGAATCCGAGGCCGAGAAGCCCGCCCACGGGGACGTGGTGGTCGCGGGATCGGGAGAGAGCCCCTCGACGGGGGCGGCGAATCTGGAAGGGGAGGCGGCCAAGGAGACGGCGCCCGACCCGAAGGCCGGACCCGCCGAAGAGACGAAGGCGCCCGCCAAGGCGGAAGAGGCGGCGAAACCCGCCGAGCCCGCGCGCGGCGACGCGGCGCCCACGGGCGAAGGCTACTACATTCAGGTCCTCGCGACGAGTTCGGAACTCTCCGCCGAAAAGCTCGTCAAGGACATGAAGTTGCAGGGGCTTCCCGCCTACAAGATGAGCGTGCGCCAGAACGGCAAGACCCTCTGGCGCGTGCGCGTCGGGCTCTTCAAGACGAAGGCCGAGGCCGAGAGCGCTTCGGGTCTTCTCATGCTCAACAACTTCGCTTCGAAGCCCATCGTCTCCCATCAGAAGGCCTCGAAGAAATAAGCGGCGAAAATCGGTCGGATCGGCGCGGAAAATCTCCGCGCCGCGCCCCACGCCGCACGGTCCTTCGCTACAATAGCGCATCTTCGAGACCCTTCGGGGTTTCCCTTCCTTTTCCCGTTTTCCGTTTCGCTTCATGACCGAAATCGACTGGCTCATCGTCGGCCTTCTCGTTCTCTCAAGCGGCGTCGGCATCACGCGCGGCGTGGTGCGCGAAATTCTCGCCATCGTCGGATGGGTGGCGGGCATCATGCTCGCGCTCGCCTTTTCGGGCGACTTCGCCGACATGATTCCGCTCGAGAGTCTCGGCTATCTTCCCCGCGTGCTGATCGCCTCGATTCTTTTGATCGTGGCCGCGCTCTTTTGCGTGGGACTTTTGGGACTTCTCATCCGAAAGCTCCTCGAAGTGGCCGAGCTCACCTTCGAGGACCGGGCGCTGGGCGCCGTCTTCGGTTTTCTGCGCGGCGCCGTCGTGGTGTGCGCCGGGGTCTTCTTCTTCGGTCTCATCGACGATGTGAAAACGAGCAAAATGTGGCAGCGGTCCTCCCTCATCGCTCCGGCGGAGACGGTGATCGACTGGTCGCTGCCGTATCTTCCCGACTGGTTCGCCTCGTTGCGAAACGGATCCTCTTCGCCGCTTTCGGCGGCGGGATTCCTCTCGCGGGCGGGCGGGGGAGCCAACGAATCATGAAAAAGGGGCGTGCGTCGAGCACGCCCTTTTTTAATATCTTTCTGAAAAGCAATCGGGCCTAGCGCCCACACTCCAACACGAGGAACTCGACTATGTGCGGTATCGTTGCCATGATGTCTTCGGAGCCGGTGAATCAGCGCATTTACGACGCGCTTCACCTTCTGCAGCATCGCGGTCAGGACGCGGCGGGCATCGCCACGCTCGACGGTTTGGAATTCCACATGTACAAGGCCATGGGCCTTGTGCGGGACGTCTTTCGCACGCGCAACATGCGCGACTTGACGGGGAACATGGGGGTCGGGCAGGTGCGCTATCCGACGCAGGGGTGCGCGAGCTCGAATCAGGAGTCGCAGCCCTTCTACGTGAACGCTCCCTACGGGATCGCCTTTGCGCACAACGGCAACCTCACGAACGCCGAAGCCCTCAAGCAGGAGCTCTATGAAACCGACCGCCGTCACATCAACACGACGAGCGACTCGGAAGTGCTCCTGAACGTCCTTGCGACGGAAATCTCGCGGGAAACCATTTCGAAGTCGCTCGACGCCGAAGGGGTCTTCGCCGCGGTCTCGCGCGTTCACAAGCGTCTTCGCGGTTCCTACGCGGTCGTTGCGCTCATTGCCGGCAAAGGCCTTCTCGCCTTCCGCGACCCCTACGGCATCCGCCCGATCTGCTTCGGCACGAACGTGCAGGAAAACGGCAAGCTCGAATACATGGTGAGCTCCGAATCCGTGACGATGATCGGTCTCGGGTTCAAGGTCGAGCGCGACCTCGCGCCGGGCGAAGCCCTCTGGATCGACCTGAAGGGGAACGTCTCGACGCGTCAGTGCGCGGAAAATCCGATGCTCTCGCCCTGCGCCTTCGAATGGGTCTATTTCGCCCGTCCCGACTCCACGATGGACGGCATCAACGTCTACGCGGCGCGCCTCAAGCTCGGCGAATACCTCGCCGAAACCCTGAAGCACGAAATCGACCTTTCGGAAATCGACGTCGTCATGCCGATTCCCGACAGTTCGCGCCCCTGCGCGCAGCAGTTGGCGCAGGTCCTCAACCTTCCCTACCGCGAAGGCTTCATCAAGAACCGCTACGTGGGCCGCACCTTCATCATGCCCGGACAGGCCGTGCGCAAGAAGAGTGTGCGCCAGAAGTTGAACGCCATGCCCGTCGAATTCGAAGGGAAGAACGTTCTACTCGTCGACGACTCGATCGTGCGCGGCACGACGATGCGCGAGATCGTGCGCATCGCCCGCGAATCGGGCGCGAAGAAGGTCTTCGTCGCCTCGTCGGCTCCGCGCGTCATGTTCCCGAACGTCTACGGCATCGACATGCCGACGCGCTCGGAACTTCTCTGCGGCGACGGGCGCGACGCGAAGGCCGTGGCCGAAAGTCTCGGCGCCGACGCGGTCGTCTATCAGACGATCGACGGCCTCAAGAACGCCCTACACGACCTGAATCCCTCGATTCCGCGCTTTGACTGCTCGTGCTTTGACGGCGACTACGTGACGGGCGACATCACCGAGGAATACCTCGCCCGACTCGACGCGGCCCGTGCAAAGCCCGCTCCCCAAAAAGATGACGCGGAAGAGGGCGAGGGCACGCAACCCATGTGCTAAAGTTCCTTCTTGCACGCTAAGCAAGTAAACGAAGTCGGTTCGTTTTTTCCGCGCAAGGCGCGTGCGGAAAAGACGGGCCGATTTTTCTTTGTTCACTCCGACTCTCACCGGCCGTTTTCTCGGAGCACCGTTCGACATGCACTCTCTTCCCCTCATCACGACGCTGGTTCTCGCCTTCGGTCTTGCGCTCGTCTTCGGCTTTTTGGCCGAGCGCTTCGGCCGGGCGCCGGCGCTCGTGGGCTTTCTCCTCGCCGGGATCGCCGCCGGGCAGCACACGCCCGGGCCCTTCGCCGATCCGGAACTCGCGCATCAGCTCTCCGAAATCGGCGTGATGCTCCTGATGTTCGGCGTGGGGCTCCACTTCTCGGTGCGCGACCTCATGAGCGTGAAGGGAATCGCCATTCCGGGCGCGGTCGGACAGATGGCGCTCGCGACCCTTCTCGGAGCGGTCGCGGCGCACTGGTTTTGGGACTGGAGCTGGGGTGCGGGGATCGTCTTCGGGCTCTCGCTCTCCTGCGCTTCGACCGTGGTGCTCATCAAGGCGCTCGAAGTGCGCGGGCAGCTCACCAACCGGGACGGACGCATCGCCATGGGGTGGCTCGTCGTCGAAGACATCGCGACCGTCCTCATCCTCGTTTTGCTTCCGCCGCTCTCGGGACTTCTCGGCGCGCCCGGGACCGAAACGGCGGGCGGCAACGAACTCCTGCAGGACATTCTCATGACGCTCGTGAACGTCGCCGCCTTCATCGCGGTGATGTTCATCGTCGGCCGCCGCGCGATGCCGTGGCTTCTCTATCAGGTGGCCAAGACCGGCTCGCGCGAACTTTTCACGCTCTTTGTTCTCGCGGCGGCGCTCGGCGTCGCCTACGCCGCGGCCGCGATCTTTCACGTGAGCTTCGCGCTCGGCGCCTTCTTCGCCGGCATGGTGATGCGCGAGAGCCGCTTTGCGCACCGCGCCGCGACCGAATCGATTCCGCTTCAGGACGCCTTCTCGGTGCTCTTCTTCGTGGGCGTCGGGATGCTCTTTGACTGGCACATCCTCATCGAGGCCCCCGGACAGGTCCTCGTAGCGTTGCTCGTCGTGGTGTTCGGCAAGAGCCTCGCCGCCTTCGCGATCGTGCTCCTTTTGAAGCGGCCGCTCAAGACCGCCCTCACCGTGGGAGCCTCCTTGGCGCAGATCGGCGAATTCTCCTTCATTCTCGCGGGGGAAGCCGTGGCGCTGGGGCTTTCCGACAACCGCATGGTGAACCTCATCGTGGGCGCGGCGATCCTCTCGATCGCGCTCAATCCGGTTCTCTTCGAACTGACGGGACGCATCGAAAAGCTTCTCGTCTCCCGTTGGGCCTGGGCGCGCCGCGCCGCGGAAATCGGCTCGGAGGAAACGGTAGAAGAGGATCGTCCCGACACGTCGACGCGCCCCATCTTCATGGCGGGCGACGGCCCGATGGTGCTCGACCTTGCGCGCCGTTGGCGCAAGTCGGGCATGAAGCCCGTCGTGCTTACGACGCACCATGAAGTGGCGCAGGAACTCGAGAAGGCCGGAATCGACTTTTTGGAGTGCGAGCCCGACGACGCCTCGTCGCTCGAGAACGCGGGGCTCGGCAAGGCGTTGAGCTACCTCATCTTCGCAAACGGCGCCGAAACGCTTCGCTATCACGCCGTCGCGCAGCGCATCGCCCCGAACGTTCCCTTCATGATCGTCGCCGACGATCCGGGCGTCTGGGTGGACGTCGCCGACAAGGAGGAGTCCAAGGTTCGGCTTCTCACGACCGCCGAACTCATCGAAGGAAAGCTCTGGGAAGTCGTTCTTCGCTCGGCCTTCCGAAAGCAGGCGGAAGACGGCGTGCGGCAACAGGACGCTCCCGATACCGCGCAGGAAACATCCGATGCCGTCGAGACGGCGGAGAAGGGGGCTCGGGCTCAGGATCCGAACGACAATTCCACATTCTGGAAAAAGTTGCTTGGAAAAGTCAATATATCGAAACTTCGTAAGGGAAACTGATCGTTCGCAAAACTCTCCTTTTTTGATCTCGCGCAAGCACTAAAAAAGGGGGGCTCCTAGAATGGGCCTTAGGTGGAGAGCCTCCCTTGTTCTCGTGTGAGAACAGACTCGCCATCAAGACCAAAAAAGGAGAGATTTCCTATGATCGATCGTATTTCCCGTCGTAGCATGCTTACCGGTGCCGTGGCCGCTGGTGCCGCCTCGCTCGCGAGCTCCGTGGTTTCCGCCGCCCCTGCTACGAAGTGGGACGAAACCGTTGACGTGATCGTCATCGGTTCGGGTTTTGCCGGCTTGGCCGCAGCCATTGAAGCCAAGAAGGCCGGTGCCAACGTCGTGGTTCTCGAAAAGATGCCCACGGCCGGCGGCAACTCGATCATCAACGGCGGCATTCTGACCGCCACGGGCTGCCCGCAGCAGAAGAACGCGGGGATCGAAGACTCCTTCGACCTCCTCGAAAAGGACATCCTGGTTGCCGGCAACTACATGAACGACAAGGCCAAGGTGCATCTGCTCGCCCAGTCCGCTCTGTCCAACTTTGAATGGACGGTCAAGGAACTCGGCGTGGAATACCTCCCCGACGCCATCGGTCAGGAAGGCGGCCACTCGGTCCCGCGTTATGTGACGACGAAGAACGGTTCCGGCTCCGGCATCGTCCAGAAGGAACTCGACAAGTGCAAGGAACTCGGCATTCCGGTTCGTCTGCGCACCTATGTCCAGAACATCATCCGCACGGAAAAGGGCGTTGAAGGCGTTCGCGTCCGCGAAGGCTATCGCTTCCCGAACGAAGGCTCCGGCAAGGAAAAGACCATCCGCGCCACGAAGGGCGTGGTCCTCTGCTACGGCGGCTTCTCCGCGGACGTGAAGTTCCGCATGTTCCAGGACCCGAAGCTTGACGGTCAGCTCGACACGACGAACCAGCCCGGCGCCACGTCCGAACTCTGGCGTGAAACGATGGCCATCGGTTGCCTGCAGGTTCAGGACGACTGGATCCAGTGCGGTCCGTGGACGAGCCCGCGTGAAAAGGGCATGGGCATCGGCTGGCAGTTCAGCCAGACGGCCGCTGCCGAATACGGTCTGTGGGTCAACTCCGACGGCAAGCGCTTCGTGAACGAACTCGCCAACCGCAAGGTCCGCGCCGACGCCATCATGGTGGAAGGCACCGCCGGCAAGAAGTGCTTCTCGATCTGCAACGAAGCCAACGTCGCCCCGTTGAAGAAGCAGCGCCCGGGCTTCCTGGAACGCATGCTTGAACGCAAGATCGTTGAAAAGTACGACACGCTCGACGAACTCGCCAAGGCCGCCGGCATCAACGCCGAAAACCTGAAGAAGGAAGTCGCCGCGTTTAACGAAATCGTCAAGAACAAGGTCGACCCGGTTTGGGGCCGTTACATCAACAACGCCCAGACCCCGCTCACCGAAGGTCCGTGGTACTACGGCGACCTGCTGCCGAAGGTTCACCACTGCATGGGCGGTCTCGTCACCGACAACGACTGCCGCGTTCTCGACGTTCGCACCGACAAGCCGATTCCGCATCTGTATGCGGCCGGTGAAGCGACCGGTATGGTCCACGGCGCCGTCCGTCTGGGTTCCGTCGCCATTCTCGACTGCCTGGTCTTCGGCCGCATCGCCGGTCAGAAGGTCGCCGCGGAAAAGTAAGGCGCTTCATAACGGGGTAATCCCGTTCTGACAGAAGAGAAGGGGCCGCGAAAGCGACCCCTTTTCCATATGTGCCGCCTCCGTTTCCTAGGGCGGTCTATGCATCTCTATGAACGCTTTGTATTTTTTGAATGATCTATAGAATCCGCTCGCTATAGAACATTCAAAAATACATTTATCGGTTGGTATGTATCAATGATGCATAGACCACAGTCTATGCATCATTTTTACGATACATACGTCGATCGAAACCCGGTCCGCCGCAGCGGTCCGGGTACCGGACATCAGAGGGATGTCATGCGGCTTCAGGCGTGCCAGGGCGCCTTTTCTTCGCAGATCACGCCGTCCGTCATCGTGTAGCCTTCGAGGCTTCCGGCCTTGGTCTGCATGCAGATGAAGACGATGCTTTCGTCGGCCGCGGCGCGCAGGGCGCGCTTTCCGGCGGGCGAGATGCGGAACCAGTCGCCCGCCTTGATTTCCACGACTTCGCCGTCGATCCAGAGTTCGCCGCGGCCTTCGAGAACGCCGTAGAGCTCTTCGTTCTGCTTGTGGGCGTGCACGAACGGAACGGCCGCTCCGGCGGGCAGGCGGTTCACGGAAACTTCCGATCCCGTGAGGCCGAGCTTGTCGTGGAGTTCGGTGCGGGGCGCTTCATCGAGCGAAATCTTCTGAAAGTTTTCAGTCATGATGTTTTCCTTGGATAGGTGAGGAATCCTTGTCGCGGCGGACCGCGTCGAATTCCGTGGTGAAAATTCGGTTGCTCTTTTCGAGCAGTTTTTCGAGCTCGGCGAGATCGTCGGGCCCGAGGCAGTCGAGCATTCGACGGTGCAGCTCTTCGGAAATTTCCGCGAAGACCCGGTCGAGCGATTCGCCTTTTTCGGTGAGTCGAAGGCGTAGCAGTCGGGCGTCACCGGGGTCGGACTCGCGAAGGAGATAGCCCGCCTTTTCGAGCTTTCCCGCGAGGGTTGATACGGTCGATTTGGTGCGGCCCGTGCGCTCGGCAAGTTCCGTCACCGTCAGGGACCGCCCGCCAAAAAGATGCGTGAAGAGGTCGCCGTGCGCGGGGACGAGATCCTCAATTCCCCGGCTCTGGAGCTGCGCGACGAAAAACTCGTTGCTGCGGGTCCGAAAGAGACCGGCAAGAAAAGGAACGGTGGTTTGTTTGTGGTCGGGCATGTCAGACCTTCCGAAGAGATTGTTTGACGTCGAACGAAAATATAGCAGAAATTTCGTTCGATGTCGAACGACAGAAAAAAAGAAAAGGGAGCGCTCTCAAGGCGATCCCTTTTCGAAGACGTTCGCGCTTCAGCGCAGCATTGCTCGGTGTGCGATTTCTCCCTCGCGGTTGGTTTGACCGTAGCGCTTTCGAAGAACGACGGCTGCAAGGTCCGCTGCGTCCTTGGCGCTCACGGTGTCGCTCTCCTGGAACTGCGCCGCCTTGGGAGCGAGACGTGCGAGCTCGGCGACGAGTTCGGCCGACGGGTGCAGGAAGTAGACGGCGTTCATCGTGCGCAGGACCGGCGCGACGGGACGCGCTTCTTCGAGCGAAACCGCCATGGCGGCGAGAAGCGTCTGATAGAGGTCGGCCGGACGCAGTTTCTCGCGCCAGGCGGTGACGTCGTCGAAACGGCCGCCCTTGCTCTTGAATTCCACGCTCACGAGCCCCTTTTCGAGCATCAGGACGGCGTCGGGCTGCGCGACGAGGACGCCCGTGCGGAAGTTTCGGCGGTCAGACTCGCGAACGAGCACTTCGGAGGCTTTCTCGGGAAGGAAGGGGATGAGACGCCGCGCCGTGTCGTCGGTTTCGGGAAGTTCCTCCGGGTCGAAGAAGACCGCGTGCACGGTGAGACCCGCGCAGGGCGCGCTCTCACGGCGAAAGAGTCCCGAGGAGACGAAGGGGAGCGTGCCGAGAAAGCGCACGCCCTCGGCGTCGAGCGGCTCGATGAGCGAAGAGGCGGCCTGCGGCAGAGGTTTCGTTTCCTCTTTGCCCGGTTCGGCCGGAGCCTGCGCCTGGAAGTGCGGTTCGGGATCGAGCGGCAGGAGCGTGTCGGCGCTGCGGATCTTCGACAACCCCACCTGCGGCGTCGTCCGACGGCGCAGAAGAAGAACGAGGATGATGCACAAGACGAGAATGACGAGCGCAAAAAGCCCAAAGATGGAGAAATCTTCCACCATCTGTTCCTTGATGGCCTGCCACATGCCCGCGAGAATCCGATCCATTTACCGTCCTGTTTTGCCTTTGCAGTGGGCGCCGCTCCGAGGGGAGCGGCCCCGACCGTGTCCGCCCTTTCGGGGGCGGAAGTCTTCTCCCATTCTCTCACCATGCGGTGTCGCGGCGGAAGGACGGAGTGCGGATTTCTCCTTCGCCGGCATACGTTGCGGGGCCGCAAGGAAGGCAAATACGGTAGGAATCTTGAGAAGTTCGCGCTCTTCTTCGGATGCAGCCTTCCAGGCCGCGATCGTCTTCGTGCGGATCGATTCGTTTTTTCCCGTCACGTCCTGCGCGACGCAGAGGCGCGTGTCGGGACGAAGGACTTCAAGGAGGCTCTCGAGCATCGTGCGGTTGCGGTAGGGCGTCTCAATGAAGAGAATCGTCTCGCCCCGGGCGGATTCGCGCTCGAGCGCAAGGAGTGCCCCGCGACGCTCTGCGTCGGCGATGGGAAGGTAGCCCGTGAAGCGGAAGTGCTGTCCGTCAAGCCCGCTTGCCATCAGGGTGAGAAGAAGGGACGACGGCCCGACGAGCGGCACGACGCGGCCGCCTTCGGCCTGCACGCGAGCGACGATCTGTGCGCCCGGGTCGGCGACGCCGGGACAGCCCGATTCGCTCACGATCGCCATGTCGAAGCCCTCTCGAAGAGGCGCGAGCCACGCGTCGATCTTCGCGGGATCGGGCTCGTGCCCGATCTCGACGATCGAAAGCGAGGCGATGGGCTTCGGGTGCCCGAGGTCCTTCAGGTAGTGGCGCGCCGTCTTGGCGGCTTCGACGAGAAAGTGGTCGATTCGGCGGGCTTTGTCGCGCACCTCGGCCGGAATGACCGAAGCAAGCGTTTCCCCGCTGATCACCGTGGGAAGGAGATAAAGCGTTCCCGTCATAGATAATTTCGGCGCGGAAACCTCTGCATTCATGCAGGGGAGGAAGCGCCGCTCCCTGTATGGTCAGTTACGTCTGAGTTCAATCAAATAGGTTCGACGTTTTTCCAAGAACGCAGTTTCTTGCAGCTGACGCCCGCAGAAATTCGCTCTCCGTCCAACGTTCGAATGTCGAAGTATCCCGAAGTGCGGCGGCCAATCAGAAGGCCGTTTTACGGTTGTTGACGAGGTCGCCTTATTCGAGTCCGGGAAGAACGGGAAGGCCGGCACGTCCGAGCATCGTCGTGAGCTTCATGAGGGGAAGGCCGATGAGCGAGGTCGGGTCGTCCGAGGTGACGCTTTCCATCAGGGCGATGCCGAGTTTTTCGATCTTCGCCGAACCCGCACAATCAAAGGGCTGTTCGCGGTCGACATAGGCCTCGATCGTTTCGCGCGAGAGAGGACGCATCTTTACGACGGTGAGCGATTCTTCCTTCAGGGCCTTGCCGTCGGCGGCGAGGACGCAGAGCGCCGTATAGAAGGTGACGGTTTCGCCCTGCATGGCTTCGAGCTGTGCGATCGAGCGTTCGCGCGTGTGGGGCTTGCCGAGTTTTTCGCCCTTGAGGTCGGCCACCTGGTCGGAGCCGATCACGATCGAACCCGGGTACATCGCCTGTACGGCGCGGGCCTTTTCTTCGGCGAGGCGAAAGGCCGTCTGACGGGGCGTTTCGCCCGGGAGGGGCGATTCGTCGATGTCGGGACTCACGGCTTCGTAGGGAAGACCGAGGCGATCAAGAAGTTCGCGGCGGTAGCGCGAGCTCGAGGCGAGAATGAGCGTAGGCATGATGGAAATCTCTAGAGGAAAAAGGGTGGAATCATTCTACCGAATGGGAGAGGGGGCGCGTCGGGGGACGGGATTGCGCCCGCTCCGCAGGCGCCTCTCAAACTCCGCGGCGACGCTTGTCGCCCCGCTTCAGAACGATGCCGCCCGCAAGGAGCCCCGTGAGAAGGAGGAGCGTGACGGAGAGCGAGCGAAGGAGTCCCCAGTGTTCGGCGAGAAAACCGAAGAAGGGCGGAAAGAAGAGAAGGCCGCCGTAGGCAAAGAGCGCCACGACCGACGTGGCGCGCTCGAGCGGCATGCCGCCGAAGCGCCCGGCGAGCGCAAAAAGAATCGGCACGACCGGCGCGAGACCCGTCCCGAAGACGGCATAGCCCGCAAGCGACACGGTCCAGTGAGGCGCAAAGAGAACGATCGTCATGCCGCAGAGCGCGATGACGGCGCCCGTGAGAAAGACGTTGACGTCGCCGTAGGCGGCGCGCAGACGGTCGGCGATGAGTCGGCAGGCGAGCGCGCAGCTGCCGAAGACGCCGTAACAGAGCGCCGCCATGGATTCGGGCGCGCCCTGGACCTGGTGCAGAAAAAGGCTTCCCCATTCGGCCGCGGCGCCTTCGGTCACGTAGGTGGCCGACGACAACACGCCGCAGAATACGACGAAGCCCGTCACGCGGTGTTTGGTATCGGATTTTTCCACGGATTGCCGCTGCAGTTCTTCGGGGACGGGAAGGCAATGCTGCGCGCGAAGGAGCACCAGAAGGAGAAGGACGGCCGGGAGCATGAAATTCCAGAGCGGCGCGACGGCGAAACCCGTAAAAAGCGCGGCGGAAATCGAGCCCGCGACGACGCCCACGTTGTAGCCCGCGTGAATGACGTTCATCGAGGCCTTTTTCCAGCGGCGCTCGACTTCGATTCCCGCCACGTTCACCGCAACGTCGAGAAGTCCGAAACCCAGGCCCACGAGCGCCGTGGCGACAGCGAGGACGGACACCTGCCGGGCCAGACCCGCGACGAGAAGACCGAGGAAGAAGATGACGCAGCCCGCCATGCTCACGGCCTTCACGCCGAAGCGCCGCACGAGGTGCGCGGCGCCGGAGAGGCCGATCACGGAGGCGGCCCCGAGCGCGAAGAGGACGAGCCCGAGTTCGTCGGACGCGGCCCCCGTCTGTTCCTTAAGCGACGGAATGCGGGCGGTGAAGAGCCCGTAGGCAAGGCCCGAGGCGGAAAAGAAGAGAAACGCGGCGAGACGCGCCTGCGCGTACGTGAGGGACTTCATACGACAAAGCCGAAACGAAAGGATCTCCATTGTAGCTTGTCCGCGGAAATTTCCCCGGACCAAAAAGGGCGGCCCGAAACGGAAGGACGGGCTCTGCGGTGTATCATGAGCACCTATCTAAAAAAGCAAGGAAAACACTCATGGACGTTTTGGACGCATTTGAATTTGCCCGTCGGGCCGAACATCTTTCGGGCGAACTCCCCGCCGAAGACCTCGCCAACTTCCGCTCGTTTCTCGCGGAAGCGCCCGTCACGGTGCGCTATGAACTGACGGGCGTGCCGAAGGTGATGAACCTTCCGGGGCTTCACGCCAAAATTCACGTTGAGGCGGCGGTGCCCTGTCCCCACTGCCTCGAACCCGTGCCCTACGAAGACGACATCGAGATCACCTTCGCCTTCGTGAAGTCCGAGGCCGAAGCCGACCGCCTGCCGATCGACGAGGACGAACCCGGCGTCGACGTGGTGGTGGGGTCGAAGAAGCTCTCTATCGCGGCGCTCCTTGAAGAAGAACTCATCCTTTCGATTCCGAACATCGCGCACGAAGACTGCGACGACGAAGCGGACTACGAAGACAGGACTCCGGAAACGGAAGCCGAAAAGCGCCCGAACCCGTTTGCCGCGCTCGCCTCGCTCAAGAAGGCGTCGTGATGAGGGGCCCCTCCTTTTGGGGACTCGCCGGCCGCTGGCTCCTGCTCGTCTGGGGGATGCTCGTCGCAACGGCGGGCATCGTCTTCATCACGCGCGCGGGGCTCGGCACGACGCCGATCAGCACGGTTCCCTTCACGGTCGGCGAAATCACGGGGCTCACCTTCGGCGAAGCGACCTTCGCCGTGAACATTCTCTTCGTTTTGGTGCAGTGGGCGCTCCTTCGCTCCCGCTTTCACTATTCGAGCTTCTTTCAGATTCCGATCGTCTCGGTCTTCAGCTGGTTCATCGACCTGCACATGGGCTGGACCGCCTGGATCGGGGACGACCCTTATGCGGTGCGCTTTCTCTGGGGGCTTCTCGGAAACCTTTTTCTCGCCTTCGGGATCTACTGGCAGGTTGCCTCCAAAACGATCGTGCAGCCGGGCGAAGGAATGGTTCTCGCCTTCTCGGTGGTTCTCCGAAAGAGCTTCGGCACCGTCAAGGTATGGAACGACGTGACGCTCGTGCTCCTTGCGGCGGTGCTCGGCTTCGTCTGTCTCGGACACGTCGCCGGGGTGCGCGAGGGGACGGTCGTCTCCGCCTTTCTCGTCGGTTTTCTCATCAAGGGGATCGCGGCGCTTCGGACGAAATGGGGCGCCAAGTCCGAGGCGAAGAAGGACGGAACCGATTCGACCGGAGCCGAGAAAACCGGGCCGCAGACCTGAGGAACGCATTCCGTGTTCGAGCGCTTTTCGATGGGATCGGGCAAGTCTCGGCAAGAATCCGCATGGTTTGCCCGCCCATTCGGGTGCATACTGAAACGTTGAGAAAGTCTCTTTCGAACGGAAGAGGCGCATGTGCACATGAAAGGAGAAAAGAACATGTCCTGCTGTTGCCACGAAGACCATTGCGCCGTCCAACCCGCCGACGGCGAATTCCCGCAGGCCCCGGTCGTGGGCTGCCGCCGCGTCGGTCCCGACTTCTGCGGCGAAAAGGCGAAGGTCTACTTCACGCGCAAGATCGACGCCGAACACCTCAAAAAGCTCTACGCGCTCGTGAACGGCGAAATCGTCGGGAAGGTCGCGATCAAGCTCCACACGGGCGAACGGCACGGCCCGAACATTCTGCCGCGCGACATGGTCGAAGCCTTCCAGAAGGACATTCCGGAAAGTACGATCGTCGAGACGAACACGCTCTACGTGGGCGACCGCGACACGACGGAAAAGCACCTGGAAACGCTCAAGGTGAACGGCTGGACCTTCTGTCCGGTCGACATCATGGACGCCGAAGGCACGACGATGCTTCCCGTGAAGGGCGGCAAGCATTTCAAGGCCGTGTCGATGGGCAAGAACATCCGCAACTACGACTCCATGGTCGTTTTGACGCACTTCAAGGGGCATGCGATGGGCGGCTTCGGCGGTTCCATGAAGAACATCGCCATCGGCTGCGCCGACGGGAAGATCGGCAAGCAGCAGGTCCACGCGATCGACGATGTTTCGAAGCCCTGGGATCAGTGGCCGGGCAAGGAGCTCCTCATGGAAACCATGTCGGAATCCGCCAAGGCGACGTGCGACCACTTCGGCAAGCGCATCTGCTTCATCAACGTGATGCGCCGCATGTCGGTGGACTGCGACTGTGCGGGCCTCGCCGCCGCGGAACCGACGATTCCCGACATCGGCATCGTCGCCTCGACCGACATTCTCGCCGTCGATCAGGCGTCGGTCGACCTCGTCTATTCGCAGACGCACAACCATGACCTCGTCGAGCGCATGGAATCGCGCCACGGGCTCCATCAGCTCACCTACATGCGCGAGCTCGGCATGGGCGCCGCGAACTATGAACTGATCGAAATCGACTGATTCGGGTTCTCGTTCCCGCAGGGCCGCGGTTTTCCGCGGCCCCGACGATGAAGGGCGGCCTTGCGGCCGCCCTTCACGTATCCGGCTGTCGTCAGCGTTTGCGCTGCACCGCGCGGGCTTCCTCTTCGGAGAGCGACAACGTGTCGAGAAGTTCGCGCACGAGCCGCAGACGGTCTTCGGGGCGCTCCGCCGCCTGATCGACCCGAAGCCGCGTGGGTCCGATCATGCGGGCGTTCTTTCGCGTCTGCAAAAGCGTGATGAGCGCCATCGGTTCGATTTTGGGTTTTTCGTCGAAAACGAAGATCGTCGCCGAGTCGGCGGCGTCGATCTTGCGAACGCCCAAGGCTTCGCAGCGAAGGCGAAGCTTGTGTACGTCCGCAAGGCGCTTGGCGGCGTCGGGGAGCTTCCCGTAGCGGTCGGCGAGGGCTTCCGTCGTTTTTTCAATGTCGTAGACTTCGGCGGCGCTGGCGAGTTCCTTGTAGAACCCCAGGCGCGAAGAGACGTCGGGAACGTAGTCGGAGGGAAGGAGCGCCGGGGCGTGGAGATTGATGTCGGTCGTACTCGCAAGCGGCGACTCAAAGTCGGGCGTTTCGCCCCGCTTCAGGGCCTTCACGGCCTTCTGCAGCATGCGGTTGTAGAGGTCGAACCCCACTTCCGCAATTTCCCCCGACTGGTGTTCGCCGAGCACTTCGCCCGCACCGCGGATTTCGAGGTCGTGCATCGCGAGGTGGAAGCCGCTTCCGAGATCTTCCAAGGCCTGAATCGCTTCAAGACGCTTGGCGGCCTGCTTCGTGATCGCCCCCGAAGGAGGCGTCAATAGGTAGGCGTAGGCCTGGTGGTAGCTGCGTCCCACGCGGCCCCGCAGCTGATGGAGCTGCGCGAGCCCGAACTTGTCGGCGCGCTCGATCAGGATCGTGTTGGCGCTCGGAACGTCGATCCCCGTCTCGATGATCGTGGAGCAGAGAAGGACGTTGTAGCGCTGCTGATAGAATTCGCGCATGATCCGCTCGAGCTCGCGCTCGTTCAACTGTCCGTGCGCGACCGCGATGCGCGCTTCGGGGATGAGCTTCGCGAGATGTTCGCGGCGGTTTTCGATCGTCTCCACTTCGTTGTGAAGGAAGTACACCTGACCGCCGCGCTTCAGTTCGCGGATCACGGCTTCTCGGATGAGGCCGTCCTCTTCGGGCTGCACGAAGGTTTTGACCGAGAGTCGCCGCTCGGGGGCCGTCGCAATGACGGAGAGATCCCGAATGCCTTCGAGACTCATCGAGAGCGTGCGAGGAATCGGCGTGGCCGTCAGCGTCAGAATGTCGACTTCGGCGCGAAGTTTCTTCAACTGTTCCTTTTGCCGCACGCCGAAGCGGTGTTCTTCGTCGATCACGACGAGGCCGAGGCGCGCAAAAGACACCTTGTCGCCCAAGAGCTTGTGCGTTCCGATCACGATGTCGACCGTGCCTTCGGCGATCCCTTCGAGCGTGCGCGTCGTTTCCTTTCCGGTGCGAAAGCGCGAGAGTTCCGCGACGCGTACGGGCCAGGGCGCGAAGCGGTCCTTGAAGGTCTGGGCGTGCTGTTCGGCAAGCAGCGTCGTGGGACAGAGAACGGCCACCTGCTTGCCGCCCATCACGGCCATGAAGGCCGCGCGAAGTGCCACTTCGGTCTTTCCAAAGCCCACGTCGCCGCACACGAGCCGGTCCATGGGACGGCCCGACGTCATGTCTTCGAGCACGGCCCGGATGGCCGAGGCCTGATCGGGGGTTTCCTCGAAGGCGAAGCCTTCGGCAAACGCTTCGTAGTCGGAGGCCGACACCTTGAAGGCAAAACCCGGACGGCTCTGACGCAGGGCGTAGAGGTGCAGCAGTTCCGCCGCCGTGTCGCGCACCTGTTGCGCGGCTTTTTTCTTGGCCTTCTCCCAGTCGCCTCGCCCGAGCGTATGGAGCGGCGCGTGTTCGGGGTCGGCGCCGCCGTAGCGCGAAATCAAGTGCAGATTCGCAATGGGTACGAAGAGCTTCGCTTCGTTTTTGTATTCCAACTGCAGAAATTCGGCTTCTCCCTCGTCCGTCGTCATCTTTTCGAGTCCGAGATAGCGGCCGATCCCGTGCTCCAAGTGGACGACCGGGTCGCCCACCTTGAGTTCGGTGATGTCGCGAACGAGCATCTCGACGTTCGTCGACTGCGCGCGGCGGCGAAGCCGCGTGCGGCGGGGACTCGCCGCATAGAGTTCCGTTTCGGTGAGAAGCGCAATTTTCGGGTGCTCCACGCGGGTGCCCTGATAAAGCGGCCCCGTCGCGAGCCCGACGGGGGCGTCGGACGCGAGGAAGTCGTCTAAAGACTCGAATTCGGAAAAGTTGAGTCCGGACGCTCGGAAGAGGTCCGACATCGTCCCCTGGCGGCCGACGGAGGAGGCGATTAGCAGAACGCGTTCGCCGCGCACGCGGCTCGTTTCCGTGAAGTCGAGCAACGCTTTCACGGGGTTCTGGCTCTTGCGGTCGATCGCGACGCACTGAAGGTCCTTGGCCGAACCCTGTTCGACGCGGCGGATCGTAAAGCGCGCAAAGGGAGCGAGCGACGTGAAGAAGTCTTCGGGCGTGAGCCAGAGTTCCTTGGGATCAAGCGCGGGACGAAGGGGATCGGACGCGAGAATGCGGGCGCGCTGCGTCGTTTCGCGAAGGAAGCCTTCCAACGCCTTCTGAATGTCTCCCACGAACACCACGCGCGTTTCGGGCGTCAGGTAGTCGGCAAAGGTCGCCGTTTCGTCAAAAAAGAGCGGCTGATAGTATTCGATGCCCGGAGATAGGATGCCGTTTCCCGCGTCCTTGTATGGAAGGAACTTGCTGGGATCTCCGGGGAAGCGCACGCGCCAGCGCTGACGGAAGGCCGTGAGGGCCTCTTCGTTCACCGGGAATTCGTGACCGGGCAGAAGACGGATTTCGTCCACCTTTTCCATCGAGCGCTGCGTCTCGACGTCGAACCAGCGGATCGATTCGATTTCGTCGTCAAAGAAGTCGAGTCGGAAGGGACGGTCCGTTCCCATGGGAAAGACGTCGACGATTTCGCCGCGCACGGCGAATTCCCCTGCCGCCAAGACTTCCTTCACGTTGGCGTAGCCCGCCTTGACGAGGTTCGACTTCAGGGACGTGAGGCTCACCGTGTCGCCCGTGCGGAAGAAGAAGGTGTTCCCGCCCACGAACGAGACCGGCGCAAAGCGTTGCGACGCCGTCACGGCCGAGACGAGCACGACGTCGCCTTCCGAGCGTTCGGTCGAAAGGCGATAGAGCGTGGCGAGACGTTCGGAAACGAGGTCTTCCTGGGGACTCAGGACGTCGTAGGGAAGCGTCTCCCAGTCGGGAAGGCTCGAGACGGAGAGGCTCGGCGCAAACCAGTTGATTTCCTGCGAGAGGCGGTAGACGTCCGCCGCATCGGCGCAGATCACGACGAGGCGCTTTTTCTGTGCCTTGGCTTCGAGCCCCGTCTGGGCAAGGGCCAGGGCGTCGCTTGCGAGCGTCGGCAAGGAGAGCGCATAGCGGTCGCCCGGTTGAAAGGCAAAGGGACTTTTGGAGAAAAGCGGCGAAATCGAATCGAGAGCCATGGCAGACGTCAAAGGCAGGTCGAAGAGAAAAACCTAAGAAGAATGACTATAGCGCAAAGGGGAAAAGGAAAAAGAAAAGGACCCGTGTCGAAACACGAGTCCTTTTGAGGTCAAACCGTTCGAATCAAAGGATTAGAATTTGTAGACCAGCTGAGCACCGAGGAGGTAGGCGTCCAACTTGCGGAAGCGGCCTTCCTTACCATCGGCGCCATAAATGTTGCGTTCATGCACGCCGTGGAGGTGAGCGAACGAAATGTCCGTCTGGAAGTTGTCGCTCCACTTGAAGGACGAACCGATGGCGAACCACCAACGGTCGGCGTCCGGAATGATGGCCGTACGGTACTGCGGATTGGCGATCGGCGAGGATTCGTAGGCGATACCGCCGCGCAGGGTCCACCAGTCGGTGAGACGAAGATCCATGCCGAGGGAGCCCAGGTAGGTATCACGCCACTTGTTGGGGATGGTGGACACCGTTTGACCGTTGCCGTCAATCTTGAGTTCATCAAAGCTCGACCAGTCCGTCCAACGGAAGGTACCGTAAAGGCTGACGAGATCATTCACATCCCAAGCCACAGAAGCCATGGCCCAGGCAGGAGCCGTCACGGTGGCGGCGCCGGTCATGTCGCCGTACATTTGCATGTCTTCGAGTCGTCCGGCGAGGATAGAATCAAAGCCAGGAATTGACGGTTCAACACTCAACTGGTCGATGGAAAGATCGCCTTCCGCATCATGTGTGATCTTCGAGCGGTAGGACACGCCAAAACGAAGGTTTTCCAGAGGCGACCACATCATGCCGACGTTCCAACCCCACGCGATGCTGTCTGCATCAATTTCGGAACGTACGCTGGCGTCAGTGATAGGGAGAGGAGAAGGCGACTTTTCCGCGAGCTCACCCATAATATTCTTACGAATCTTCAGGTCAGCCGAAGCGTACTGAATCGAAGCACCAAAGCCCACGCTGAATTTTTCGCTGAGCTTGAAGGCAAAGTTCGGATTCAGGTCGAACGTAAGGATGGTGGCAGAAATGCCGTGTTCGTTGCCGGCCCAATCGTTGTCGTATTCAGTGCCCATGCCGAACGGAACCGTCATGGCGAGACCAAACCAAGCCTTGTCGTTGATCTGGTGAACGATGTAACCGTGCGGGATGGCCTGCGACTTGTTGCGGCCGTTGGCGGTCACTTCGTTACCGTTGGCGTCTTCACCAACGTAGTCGAGGTTCAGACCGATGCCGACGAAGCCCATCTGGATGGCCGTGCCCTTGTGAAGGACCATCGTGGCCGGGTTGTAGTAAACGCCCGAGAGGTCGGTGCCGTCGACGCCGGCGCCGGCATAGGCGCGGCCGAGGGAACCGGCGGACTGTTCGGTAAGCATGAAGCCCGCGGCGTGAGCCGTCGAGGCAAAGGCGGCAGCTACGGCGATCGCGGTGAGCGCGACTTTGAAAGCAGCACGTTGCACGGAAGTACTCCTTGGATTTCGTGTCGATTGAATTTTGAGGGAGGAGCGCAAGGGGGCGCTCCGCGAGAAAAGCTTTGCGAATTTTGCCGAGACGAGAGACGTCGAGAAAAGGTGAATTCTAGGTGATAACCCTAATATAAGAAGATGACTAAACCTTCGGATTACCCATCGGTACGCCGGAGTTCTTCCCGTCCCAACACTGCGTCCGACGGATAGGTAATAGGGGATTTTCACCCGTTCCTCCGCCCGCCTTTCTGAGGTGATTTTTGTTGGGAAACCGGGAATATCCGTTCGGGAAAACTCCCGACTTGCTTCCGTAAAAGTTCGCGCATATTCTCAAGCTGAATGCGTTCGGATACAACGAATCCGAGCGTTCTTCTACGGGGTTGATCGGTGTGGAAAGACTTGAAGCCGGGCGGCCCTGAACGGGACTTTCCCAAATATGAAAGGAGACCCTCATGAGTCTGAAACGCAGAGACTTTTTGAAGACGGGATTTGCGGCGGGCGCCGCGATGGCCGCCGCGGTCGGTACGGTGGAAGCCAAGCCCAAGAAGCCGGACCCGAAGAAAAAGGACGAGGTGTACGACGTCGTCGTGGTGGGCGCGGGCTTTGCCGGGATGTGCGCGGCGTTGGAAGCTGCGGAGCAGGGCGCGAAAACCGTTCTGCTCGAGAAGATGGGCCGCCCCGACGGCACGACCGTCTATTCCTCGGGCTGGATCGCCGCGGTCGGAAGCCGCTTCCAGAAGAACCATCCGGAAGACAACGAAGAAGCCTTCTTCAACGACATGATGAAGCTTTCGGGCTATCGTTCCGACCCCGAGCTCGTACGCGTTTACGCGAAGGAAGCCGGAAAAGGCATCGACTGGCTCGCCGACCACGGCACGCCGTTTTTCCTTTGGGAAAACCTCCCCGCTCCGGAACTCTCGCGCTGCGTCATCAGCCCGGGTGAAGGCATCACCGGGGGCTCGATGCTGCTTCGTTGCCTCATGGCCGCGCTCAAGAAGAAGGGCGTTCCCATTCATTACAACACCAAGGCCGTCAAGCTTCTGGCCAACGACGTGATGGAAGTCGAAGGCGTTGCCTGCATCACGCCCGAAGGGCGCAAGCATTACCGCGCCAAGGGCGGCGTGATTTTGACGACGGGCGGTTTCGGCGCGAACGAAGCCATGGTCTGCCAGTACATCGGTCCGTGGGCTTCGCGCCTCATCGTGCGCGGTTCGCCCTGGATCACGGGCGAAAACATCCTGATGACCCAGGAAGTCCACGCGAAGCTCGTCAACATGGACCAGTTCTATGCGGGCCCGATCACCCCGACCGGCCACGCCAATCCGTCGCCCCTGATGCACGCGGGCTACGGCATTCAGGTGGGCACGAACGGGAAGCGCTTCGTTCCGGAAACCTGGCTCCAGGTCCCGAAGGCCAAGGCCATCGCTCAGCGCACGCCCGACAACCGCAGCTTCATGCTGATCGGTCAGGACGCGGACGCGAACGACAACATCCTCTCGAACACGATCAAGCGCTTCTCGCGCTTGGGCTACGAAGTCTTCAAGGGCGAGACGATCGAAGAGGTCGCCAAAGTTGCGGGCGTTCCGCCCGAAGCCCTGGTTGAGACGGTGAAGACCTTCAACGAAGCTGTGAAGGCCGGCAAGGCCAAGGAACTTGATCCTCCCTACGAATACGAAACGCCCCATGCGCTCGAAACGGGGCCCTACTACATGATCGCGGCTGCGGGCGGCATGGCGAGCACCATGGGCGGTCCGAAGATCAATCCGGACGCGCAGGTAATCAACTTCGAAAACCGTCCGATTCCCGGTCTCTACGCCGCGGGCGCTGCAGCGGGCGGTCTCTGGTATCAGGACGACATCGGCGGCAACCAGTTGGGCGGCGGCATGGTCTTCGGACGCGTGGCGGCCCGTCATGCGGCGGCCCGCGCTAAGGCCGCTCCCGCGAAGAAGTAAGGAGGATGAATCATGAGAAAAAACGTTGTAATGGGTTTGATGCTCGCGGCCGGTCTCATCCTGTCGGCCCAGGCGGGTGCCGCGGATTTTTTGGCTGACCGTCACGCAACGCGCGGCGTCGCGTGCGCCGCCTGCCATGACGGCAAGACGACGCCCGCTCCGGGCGCAACGGTAAAGAGCGAAACGTGCCTCGGCTGCCACGGTCCGGCCGAAAAACTCGCCGAACGCACGAAGAAGGTCGACCCGAACCCGCACTACAACCACCTGATCGACGTCGGGTGTCTGGAGTGCCATCAGGGTCACAAGCAAAGCGTCAACATGTGCTCGTCGTGCCACAACATCCACTACAAGGTGCCGTAATTCTCGGCAACGCTTGAGTGCATGACGGGGGCGGGGCGCTTTCCTTCGGGGAGGCGCCCCGCCCTTTTGCCGTCTCCCATAGAATGTCCTCATCGCAACGTCCGAAGAGAAACGTTATGGAACCCAAAATTGCCGCGCTCGTCTGCGCGGCGGGCGTCGGCAGCCGCATGCGCGCCGACCGCCCGAAGCAGTACCTCCCGATTGCGGGCCGTCCCATGCTGACGTCGACCGTCCTCGCGCTCGCCGCGGTAGAGCGGATCGACGAGATCGTCGTGGTGGTGAGCCCCGAAGATCCGTACATCGACGAAGTGAAGAAAGATTTTCCGCCGCACGTTCGCGTCCTGTGCGCGGGCGGCGCCGAGCGGGCCGAGTCCGTGCGAAACGGACTTGTGGCGTCGGGTTGGCGCGACGACGTTTGGGTGCTCGTCCACGACGCGGCGCGTCCCTGCGTGCGTCCGGGGGAGGTGGGAGCGCTTCTGGACAAGGTGCTCGGAGACGAAACGCTCGACGGCGGCATTCTTGCGCAGCCCGCGGCCGACACGATGAAGCGCGGCGACGGAGAGGGCTGCATTCTCGAGACGGTGCCCCGCGCGGGTCTTTGGCGAGCGGCGACGCCGCAACTCTTTCGCCTGCGCCCGCTTCGCGAAGCGCTCTCGGGGGATTTGACGGGCATCACCGACGAGGCGAGCGCCATGGAGCGACGGGGAGCGAAAATCGCGCTCGTATCTTCCCGCGCCACGAACTTCAAAGTCACCGAACCCGCCGACCGCGCCTTGGCGGGCCTCATTCTGGGAGAAAAGAACATGTTTCCGATCCGCGTGGGACAGGGCTACGATTCGCACCGTCTGGTGGAGGGACGCCCTCTCATTCTGGGGGGCATTGCGATCCCCTTTGAAAAGGGACTCGACGGCCACAGCGACGCGGACGTGCTATTGCACGCCGTTACCGACGCCGTGCTCGGCGCCGCATCTCTCGGCGACATCGGGACGCATTTTCCTCCGAGCGACCCGAAGTGGAAGGGGGCGGATTCCGGAAAGCTCCTGAGCGCCGTCGTGACGCTTGCGAAGGAAAAGGGGTGGCGCGTCGTAAATCTCGATGCGACGGTCGTGTGCGAGCGCCCGAAGCTCGGGACCTACAAGGCGACGATCCGCGAAAACGTCGCGAAACTCCTCGAAATCTCTGCCGACGCCGTGAGCATCAAGGCGAAGACGAACGAAAAGATGGACGCCGTGGGGCGCGAAGAGGGAATGGTCGCGCAGGCGGTCGTTCTCCTCGCACGGGACGACGCCTTCTGACGGACTCTCCAAAACGCAACGCCCCCGGAAAGAGCTGGGGGCGTTGTGCCGAGAACTGCCGGAGAAGAACCGTCAGGACGATTTTTCGGACTTTTCCTGTACCTCTTTGACCTTCTTCTTTTTGGGCGTGACGGCGGGGAAGGTGATCCGCACGCGCAGGCCGTGGGGTTCGGCCGATTCGAGCTTGACGCTTCCGCCCGAGCGCCGGACGATGCGGTCGACGATCGCAAGCCCGAGGCCCGTACCCGTCACGCCGCTTCGCGCGCTCTCGCCGCGCTCGAAGGGGCGCATCACGCGCTCGCGCTGATCTTCGGGGAGCCCCGCTCCCCGGTCCTCCACGACGAGTTCGGCATTTTTGCCGACCTTCTTCACGAAGACCGTGAGGTGGAGGTGGCCGTCTTCGCTTCGTCCGTAGCGCGAAGCGTTCGTAAAGAGGTTCTGGATCGCGCGCGAGAGTTCGATCGGGTGCGCCATGACGAGGTGGCCGGTTTCGAGCGACACTTCGGTTTCGATCGTCGAGTCGCTCTTGAGACGAGCGTTGTCCATTGCCGCCTTCACGGCTTCGCCGAGGTCGACTTCGACCTGTTCGGATTTGTTGCGGCGCGCATAGGCGAGGAACTGCGTGACGATGTTTTCCATCTGCTCGAGGTCGCTCACCATGGCGTTGCGGGAGTCGTCCGATAGGTTCGCGAGTTCCACCTCGAGGCGCAGACGCGTGATCGGCGTGCGAAGGTCATGCGAGACCCCCGCAAGGAGAAGCTCCCGGTCCGCGTCCATGCGGCGCAGATCCTGCACCATGCGGTTGAAGCTGATGTTGACCGCCTGGATTTCGGCCGTTCCGGAATTTTCCGGCAAGGGATCGGGGACCTGCCCCTGTCCGAGCTGTTTCGATGCGGCCGAAAGCGCTTCGAGCGGCTTGATGACGTGGCGCGCAAGGAGCGTGGCGCCGAAAAGCGACGCCAGGCACGCGGCCACCGCCCACCAGACCCAGCTCGTGCCGTAGGGCGGATCGAGAAGCTCGTCGGAGGTCTGCAGCCAATAGGCGTCGCCGTCGATGTCGACCGAGACCCAGAGGCCCTTGATGCCGTTCACTTCCGCCGCGAGGACGGTCGACTGGCCGAGGTTCGCCTTGACGAGCTGCTCGATGAGCGAATTGAAGCCGTCGTTCGGAAGGGGTCGCACGCGGTCCGTATTTTCGCGCGGACTGATGAGGAGCTCTTCGCGGGCGGCGAGCACCGTGAGGAGATCCTTGCGGTAGAGCGGATCGGCCGTGACGAGGGCGTATCGCGTCAGGTTCGCCGTCGAGACGATGTGCTGCGCCACCCCTTGGGAATAGGGGAGTTCGCTTAAGACGCGAAAGCTCTGCAGCCACCCCACCACGCTGAAGAAGATGAGGCTGCACAAAAGCAGAAAGGTGCGCCAGAAAAGACTCGGGCGGTGATTCGGAGGAATGGCAATCATCGGAAGAAAAGGGGCCCGCACGGACGGGCCCCGGAGAATCGTGTTTTTTCCATCCGATCGGGTGCCCGGCACCCGATCGAAATGCGGGGCGCGTTACTTCGCCGCGTCCTTCTTTTCGCCTTCTTCGGGCGCGGGATCGTCCGGAATGAAGACGTAGCCGAGACCCCAGACGGTCTGCAGATAGCGGGGCTTCGAAGGATCGGGTTCGATCAGCTTGCGAAGGCGCGAGACCTGGACGTCGAGCGACCGGTCGAAGGCTTCGTATTCGCGGCCGCGGGCCATTTCCATGAGTTTGTCGCGCGAGAGCGGGGTGCGCGGGTGACGCGCGAAGGCCTTGAGAACCGCAAATTCGCCCGTCGTGAGGGGCACGGGCTCGCCGTTTTTCTTCAGAACGCGGGTGCCGAGGTCGAGCGTGAAGGCGCCGAAGGAGACGACTTCGTTTTCGCGCGAGGGAGCGCCCGGGGCGTCCGCGGCCGGACGGCGGCGAAGCACCGCATGAATGCGGGCGAGCAGTTCGCGCGGATTGAAGGGCTTGGCGATGTAGTCGTCGGCGCCGAGTTCCAGACCCACGATTCGGTCGACGTCTTCGCCGCGGGCCGTGAGCATGATGATCGGCGTCATGTCTTTGGCGGCGCGCAGACGGCGCAGGATCTGCAGACCGTCTTCACCGGGCATCATGAGGTCGAGAATCAGGGCGTCGAAATGTTCGCGCATCCAGATGCGGTTCATGGCGGCGCCGTTTTCGCTCACGAACACCTGAAAGCCGTTTTCACCGAGATAGCGGCGCAGCAAGTCGCGAAGTCTCGGATCGTCGTCCACGACGAGAATCTTGGGAGTGCGTTCCACGGAAGTTCTCCTTCGGAAAGGGTGAATGGGCCGTTTTTCGGGCGGCCGAGAATTTGTAACATTGTCGCCTTTTCGGGCGTTTCGTGTCGGAGCACGTCAACACCGTGTTACAAACTTACGCGAAATTTGAAACTCTTCGGGACTTCCTTACGCCTTGATCGGGAAATCCCCCGCTAATATCGCATCGTACCGTCGGGCGGCCTGTCGGTCGCCGTGACGAACGCGTGACAGCCTGTTACCTATTCGAACTTCTTGGTGCCGTGCGCACTGCTATAGTCGAAGTGTCCCCGGAGAGGGGATGCTGGGATGTTTCAAGTTTGCCTATGCGAAAGAATGTTTGTCTCGTCGTTTTGCTCTGCGGCTGCGGAGCCGTCTACGCCGCCTGGGAAGGCCCCGTGGCCGATGGCGCGGAAGGCAGCCGCATGGCCGAGTGCGTGACCGAAAAGGTTCCCTGCGTTCGGCTGTGGGAGCAAATGAGCGCCGCGGAGCGTGCGCGTCTGTGGCCCTTCCTCGACGAAGTCGCCAAGACTTCTTATTGGCGTCAGATGTCGAGTGAAGATCGGCGCGAGATGCGCAAACACCTCTCGAGCGCCGAGCGCGAGCAGTTGCGAAACCGCTACAGCGTGAAGCGCGAAGGCGAGCGCCGCGCCGGCCGTCGTTTGGGCGGCATGTGCGAAGAAAAGCGCTCGGAACTGCGGCGCCAGGTGATGGAAGTGCACATGCAGTTTCGCCGCTCTCATCGGGCGGACCGTCCCGCGGCGGAAGCCGCGGCACCCTGACGCGGCATTCATTCTTTCCTCGAGGGACGCTTCGGCGTCCCTTTTCTTTTGCGGGGCGTCGGGCTCGGGACCGCTATAATGAAACGCTTCCCATCACATAGATCCCAAAATGAATCGCAACGCACCTCTTTTGCTTGCTCTCGATACGGCGGGCGAACGCTCTTCCGCCGCGCTGCGCTTGCCTGACGGCCGCGTTTTTGAAACCGTCGAACGGGTCGGAAACCGTCACGCCGAGCGTCTGCTCGATCAGGTGGCGACGCTTCTTAAGGAGGCCGGGTGTTCGCGCCGCGAAATCGGTCTCGTCGCCTTCGGGGCGGGGCCGGGATCCTTCACGGGACTGCGCGTCGCCTGCGGTACGGCGCAGGGCGTCACCTGGGCGCTCCAAATCGACACGGTTCCGGTGAGCAACCTCGAAGCGCTCGCGTACCGCACGCAAAAGGCGCTCGAGCTTCCCAAGGGCGCCCGCATTGCGGTGCTCAACGACGCGCGCATGAACGAATGCTATGCGGCGCTCTATGAGGCCGATCCCGAGGGACTGCCCGTGACGATTGAGGATGCGAAGCTCGTCAAGCCCGCCGACGCGCCCGCCTGGGTGCGTGCGTCGGGTGCGACGGTTGTGGCGGGCAGCGCCCCCGCCGCCTATCCCGAAGAGCTCAAGTTTGCGGACGACGTGCGCGTCCATGCCGAAACGGCCGACGCCGTCGACATGCTCGAGATCGCGCTCGCCGCTTCGCGGTGCGGAAAAACCGTGCCGCCCGCGCTCGCAGCGCCCCTTTACGTGCGCGACCGCGTGGCGCTCACGTCCGAAGAACGCCGCCGCGGAGAGAAGTTGTGACGACGATTCGCCCGATGAGCCGTGACGACGTGCCGCTTGTCGCGGCGCTCGAAGCCGAGGTCGAAGTGACGCCCTGGAGCGAGCGCGCGCTCGAAGACGCGCTCGGTCCCGACTACGTCGCGCGCGTGCTCACCGACGACGGGGGGCAAATCCTCTCGTGGATCGTCTGGCGCACGATTCTCGACGAGTCCGAACTCCTTCTGATCGGCACGGCGAAAAACGCTCAGCGCAAAGGATACGCGCGGGCGCTTCTCCAAGACGCCCTTTCCGAGGCCGAAGGCCGCGGGATCGTCGCCATGCACTTGGAGGTACGGGCGGGAAACGATCCGGCCGCAAAGCTCTACGAAACTTCGGGCTTTGCCATCGTGGGCCTGCGAAAAGGCTACTATTTCTACGACGGGCGCCGTGAGGACGCGCTCCTCATGACCAATCGTTGGAAGGAAGACTGATGCTCGACACCGCGCGAAGCAGGATTTGGGAGGCGATGCGGATCGGTCCGCAGTGGTTGCTGCGCGACACCGAAGATCCGCTCCTCGACGAGATGACGAAAAAGCGTCTCGCGCCCGCTCCCGTGCGCGGTGCGGTCGTTCGTCCCGACGCTCCTCCGATTTCGGCGGAAGTCCCCGCAGCCCGCGTCGCGCCGACGAGAGCTCCCGTCACGCACCGCGCATCCCGCGCGGGGCGGAACGTAGCCAGCGCCGGAGAAACCGTCGTTCCGATCGTTTCGATGCCCGAAGAGACGGCGCTCGCCGCCAGGACGGCCGACTGGGAAACGTTGCGGAGCCTTGCCGACGCCTGCCGCGTCTGTCCCATGGGGTCCACCCGGCAGCACATGGTCTTTGCCGAAGAAGGGCGAGAAGCGCGCTTCGTGATCGTCGGCGAAGCGCCGGGCGGCGAAGAAGACTTTCAGGGGATTCCGTTTGTGGGAAAGAGCGGCCAGCTTCTCACCGCGATGCTCAACGTCCTCGGTGTCGAACGGCGCAAGGACGTGACGATTTTGAACGTCCTCAAGTGCCGTCCGCCCGGAAACCGCAATCCCAAGCCCGACGAAGTCGCGGCCTGCTCGGTGTTTTTGCGCCGTCAGCTCGAAATTCTGCAGCCCGACGTCCTTTTCCTCATGGGACGCTTCGCCGTGACGTCGCTCTTGAACCTCCCGCCCGAATCGAGCATCGGCCGCACGCGCGGCACGATCTACGAAGTCCGCGTGGGCGCGAAGATGGTGCCCGCCGTCACGACCTATCACCCTTCCTACCTTCTTCGCCGTCCCGAGGAAAAGGCGAAGGCCTGGGAAGACCTGGTGCTTCTCAAACAGACGCTCGCCCGCGCGGGAATCGTCTTTGGAAAGAAGGAAGACTGAAGCGCCGTCCGCGAACGTGCGAAAGGCCGGATTTTCCGGCCTTTCGCGTCTTTGTCAGCAGCCGAAGGCTTCGGTGCGGAAATGTTCGTCGTCGATCCCGAGGGTTCGGCGCCAGGCGCCCAGGTGCTTCATGAAGCCCGGCGACGCGCAGGCGTAGAGGCGCCGCTCGGAATAGTCGGGGACGAGTTCGGCGAGACGCTCCGCCGTGAGACGTCCCGTGAGATAGGGGGCGCAGGCGTTTTCCTTGGTGAAGATGTGGGTCTTCAATTCCGGCCGGCACTCCGTCATGACGCGCCACCAATTGCGCTGAACGATGTGCGCGGGCGACTTCGTCGTATAGACGACTTCAATGTCGACGCGGGGCTTCGTTACGAGGAGCCACCTCGTCATCGAAAGGATCGGCGTGATGCCCGATCCGCTCGCCATCAGGAGGAATTTTTCCATCGGATCGTCGTCGCAAGTGAAGTCCCCCATGGGCTCGGCGAGATGCACCGTACTTCCCACGGGAACCGTCGTGATCCAGTTCGAGGCGCAGCCGCCGGGCACGCGGCAGACGGTGGTCGTCACGAATTCGGAAATGCCGTGGGTGCTCGAGACCGTATAGGGGCGGCAGACGCCGGTCTCTCCCACCTTGACGACCGTGAACTGTCCGGGACGGTTTACGAAGGGTTTGCCGTCGAGCGGCACGAAATTCTGGGTGAAGGTGTCGGGCGTCTCCTGAATGCGCGAATGAAGGCGCATCGGACGAAAATGCAGATCCATGAGATTCTCCTTGCGTACGAGAGCAAAACGTCCCGGCGGGCGAAGCTCTACCTTGTTCGAAGAAGTATAGGAGGCGGGAAGAGGGGAGGGAGGAAAATGCGGGGGCGGATACGAAAAAAGTTCCCGGCGGGAACTTTTCGAAAGATGGAGCGGGTGAAGGGAGTCGAACCCTCGTCTCTAGCTTGGAAGGCTAGGGTAATAGCCGTTATACGACACCCGCATCCGAGGAGTTAGAAATTCTACTGGAAAAGTCTGAAAAAAGCAAGGTGCTTGCGAAGAATGCTCACAATGCTCGGTTTCTTCGGTTTCTTCGGTTTCGACGAAGAGACGGGAGGGCGGTTCGCCCGCGGCAAACCGCCCTCGAGATCGCAGAAGCTTACGAGGCGATCATTCGGTCCGTCGTCGTTTTGTCGCGGATGCGGACAAGCGCGATGCGGTTTTTCTCAAGCTTGACGACTTCGAAGCTGCGGTTCTCGATTTCCACCGTCTCGCCTTCCTGCGGCAAGCGCCCGAAGCGCTGCAGCAGCAGGCCCGCCAAAGTCACGAAGTCGCTCGACTTCTCAAAGAGTCCGGGCGCGCCAAAGGCGTGACTCATCGACACGAGGTCGACGGAGCCGTCCGCCAACCATGAGCCGTCGGCTTCGTCCTTTTGCAGAAGCGGCGCTTCTCCTTCGTCGGGGAACTCGCCGGCAATGGCTTCGAGAATGTCGTGCATCGTCACGAGGCCCTGCAGGACTCCGAATTCATCGGTAACGAGCACGAGCGTCGCACGGTTCTTGCGCAGATCCCGCACGAGGCGGATGAGGCTGATGGTTTCGGGCACGAGGAAGGGCCGACGTTTTAGCGCGAGAGCTCTGAGAGAAGGAGTGTCGCGGCAGTCGATCAAGTCTTTCGCCTTGACGAAGCCCACGAGATTGTCGAGTGATCCTTCCCCTACGGGAAAGAGGCTGTGGTGCAGGTCTTTGACGTCCGCGCAAAGCGTTTCGAAGTCTTTTTCCAAGTCGAGCCAGCCGATTTCGGCGCGCGGCGTCATGATCATGCGCACCGACCGGTCGGCCAGACTCAGCACGCCTTCCACCATCTCGCGTTCGTCCGCGGCAAAGGGCTTTGCGGTGGCGGGGAGCATGGCTTCGGTTTCGGTGACGGGCTCTTCGGTCTTCTTTTCCAAAAGCCGCAGGACGGCTCGGGTGGTCCGTTCTCGGAAGGGAAGGCGTAGCTCGTGTTTGACGCGGTTGCGCGTGGCGATCTGGTTGAAGGTTTCGATGAGGATCGAGAACGCGATCGCGGCATAGAGGTAGCCCTTCGGGATGTGAAAACCGAGGCCTTCGGCCAGGAGGGAGAGGCCGATCATCAGAAGGAAGGAGAGACACAGGACGACCACGGTCGGGTGATCGTTCACGAATGCCGTGAGGGGACGGCTCGCCGCCACCATGACGATCATCGCCACTACGACGGCCGTGCACATGATGCCGAGGTTGTCGACCATGCCCACCGCGGTGATGATCGAGTCGACGGAGAAGACGGCGTCCAGAAGGAGAATCTGCGCGATGACCGTCCAGAAGCCCGCCGTGCCCCGGTTCTTCGACTCGGTGTGGGGGAGCGCTTCGAGACGTTCGTGCAGCTCCGACGTCGCTTTGAAGAGAAGAAAGACGCCGCCGGCGAGCAAAATGAGGTCACGCCAGGAAAACGGATGTCCGAAGACCGTAAAGACCGGCGTCGTGAGCGACACGAGCCAGGACATGATGGAAAGGAGTCCGAGCCGCATCACGAGCGCGAGCCCGAGTCCGGTGTAGAGCGCACGGTCCTGTTGCGCGGCGGGGAGCTTTTTGGCAAGGATGGCGACGAATACGAGATTGTCGATGCCGAGGACGATCTCCAGAACGATGAGAGTGATCAGTCCCGCCCAGAGGGAGGGATCAAAAAGAAAATCCATGGGAGTCAAAGGAAAAAACATCCGACCGGGATGTGCGGTAGAAATGAAGGTAGCAAACTTTCGGTCCGCCGCAGGAAGGAGGCGCCTTCCTTTTTACTCGACTGCTCGCAAATACCGAGCCTCGGGCGCGTACGCCGGCCGTTCCGGGACGGTTCGGAGGCGAGACTGCCCGGGACGCCGCAGGTCGGCAAAGGGACGCCGTCGCGGCCGATCCCTTTGCGCAGAACGCCAAGACGTCCACGTACGGGCGGTCAGCGGGCGACGGTTGCGACGAAGTCCTCCCGTTCGGCGTCCCACACGCAAAGATTTCCCGCCGCCATGTCGTAGTAGAGGGCGTGAAGAGAGAGCGACCCTTCGTCGACCCGAGCGCGGATCCAATCGTAGGAGAGAAGGTTTTCGATCGAAAGGAGCACGGCGCCTTCTTCGCAGCGGCGGCAGCGAAGCGCGAGGGGTTCGTAGGGATTTTCCGCTTCGAGCTCGTCGAGAACGGGCTGCGCAAGCGCCACCCAGCTCGTGGTGTGGCGCTCGTTTTCGATCTTTTCCTTGAAGAGCAGTCCCTGAATGCCCCCGCAGTTGGAGTGTCCCATGACGATGACGTGGTGAATGTCGAGGTGCTTGACGGCGTACTCCACGGCGGCGAGCACGGCGTCGGGGCTTCCCGCCTCTTCCTCGGAGGGGACGAGCGCGGCGACGTTTCGCACGACGAAGAGGTCGCCCGGCCTGCAGCCCATCAGGATCGCAGGATCGGCGCGCGAGTCGCAGCACGCGATGACGAGCGTCTTGGGATTCTGTCCGTGGGCGAGGCGATCGAAAAATTCGGCTTCCCGAAGCAGCGTGTTTTCCTTGAAGTTGTGAAAGCCCTGAATAAGGTCGTGAAAATTGGTCGACATGTCGTTTTTCGTGTGACGGAAGGCCTCCTCCCGCAGCGGGTACGAAGGCCTTTAGGAAATTCCCCGTGATTGTAGGCCGCCTGCCGGTCACGCGAGGCGGGCAAACCATTTCTCCGGACACAAAGGCTCTCTTTTCTTCCGAAAACACCAGAATCGAGGCCTCTTCTCCTTGGCGTGCTCGTGCACTCCGTTTGCGTTTTTTGCCTGCCGCTTCCGGATCGCCTCGAGCTTGCGCTGAATGCGCCTCGACCATCGCAAGTCTGTCGGTCCGGTCAGCAGGGCCTGCAGGAATGCTCGGCAGGTGTGTTCGCCGGGGTCGGGGCCGCGTGCACGGGCTTGTGCGGAAGGGCGTTGGCAAGCGCTACAGATCCCACACCGGGAGGGCGACGACGTCGCTTGTGAGGTATCGTGCCTGCGGCACCGTGCAAATGAGCGCGCCGGCGCCTCTTTTTACGTTTCCCTTGATTACGTCAAAATGCTTGAGCATGCCTCGGCTCGGAGCATCGGTAGATTTGATTTCGATCGGATGATAGACGTCGCCCTGACGAATGAGCAAATCAATCTCACGCTTTTGCGTGTCTCGATAGAAATAAAAGAGCGCTTTTTTTCCGTTGTGGCGCCAACTTTTCAGAATTTCCATGACGACGAAGTTTTCGAAAAAGGAGTCGGCGTTGTAGATGGACTTCAACGCCGAGGGACTTGGAGATTGGCAAAGCCACGCCGCAAATCCGGTGTCCGTGAAGTAGAGCTTAGGCTTTTTGATGAGCGTCTTTCCCACGTTTTCGTAGAAGGGCGGAAGAAGATATACGATCCCCGTCGCCACCGCGATGTTGAGCCAGTCGCGGGCGGTTTCCGCGGCGATGCCGGCTTCCTTCTGCACTTCACCGATGGCAAATTCTTGACCGATTCTGGCGGCGAGAATGACGAGAAATTTTTCGAATTCCATGATTCGACGAACGCCGGTAGCAAGGACATCCTTTTCGAGATAGGTTCTGAGAAGACTTTCAAAGAAGGTGTCTCTGTCGTCCGGATCATCATGGGCGACTTCCGGCCAGGCACCCTGCCAGATGATCCTCCACAGTTCTTCCGCAGTGAAGGGAGCAAGCGTCCCCCGCTCTAGGGATCCTGTCGGCAGGAAGGGCTTTTGTTCCAATCCCTTTCCTTGTCGCTCATAAAGACTCAGAGGGAACAACTCGTAGGCGGCTACGCGTCCCGAGAGGGCTTCGGCAACCGATTGCCGAAGCCCAAGTTTTTGTGATCCGGTCAACCAGACGAGGCCCCGCTCGTCGGTCTCGTCGAGCAGCGCCTTGAGTTCAAGACCTAAATCAGGGGCTCGCTGGAACTCGTCGATCAGGAGAGGGGGAGGGTACTGATTGAAGAAAACGTCCGGCGAGTTCTTCGCAAGATCCAGTACCCGGAATCGATCGAGATTCACATAGTTTCTATCGGTTGATAAATGACGCAGCATCGTGGTCTTGCCCACCTGGCGCATGCCGGTGATCATGACGCCTTTGTAACGTGCGGAAGCGCGTGCGACAACCGGCTCCAACGTTCGGGGCAGATAACCGGGAGGCAAAGCGGACAAGTAACTCACAAGAGAACTCCGTAAAGAAAGGTGGGAAGGGGCGGGATGAAGAACGCCGATCAAGCGTCATGAATTCTTTGCAGAGCATGATCTTGATATAAACAAAAGTATACTCTTAATTTAATCAAGACCGTACTCTTGATTTGATATCTTCGAAACCTACGATCTTTCGTCTCATCCGTTCGAATCTTTGTCATTCGACCCGCGCGCTTTTCCCCGACTTCACTCGCCGGAGGGGATCGCCGGGGAGACGGGGGCTGCCATGAGGAAAGCCCCTTCGGGAAACACTGAGGGAATAGAGGAAGATAATCAACAGACATCAAATAAGAATAAGTATCAATACAAACCTTACCTTCCGCAGGCCTGGAAAAGAATGCGCTTGCGGAACAGTACGTCTTTGATGCATTGAAAATAGATTCTTTTTAAGAATGACTTTGCAGAGAGTCCACCGCGATCGAGGGGAAACCCGAGCGGTAGTGTTCCGAAGAGATAGTTAAGAATCGTGGTCATTTTCATTGCTTTTTTGCGAATCGATGGGTAGAGTGGAAGTTTCATTGATAATGAAACTTGTTCTCAAATAAGGCAAGGAAGTCTGTCGGCTTCCTGTTCCTACAACGGAGAGACTCGTGAAAGAAATGTCGCAGGCGCCCGAAGGCCAACGCGAGGGCACGTTTGAAGAAAACTCCCGCCGAATGGCAAAGGCTCTCAAGGCCGATACGCTCGCTGCTTGCCGAGCCAACGCCGAGGATCCGCTTCACGCCGCTTTTACGGCGAAGGCCGTTGTCCACTCGGGACCGGGCGGTATGCCGCTCATGGGCGCCGACGCGGAACGCACGCTCGACGGTCTGCTCGATACGCCCCGCAAGGGTAAGACCCTTGCTTATCTGCACGTTCCCTTCTGCGAAACGCGCTGCCTCTACTGCCTCTTCTATCAGAATCCCTACAAGGAGGAGGCCGTCTCCCGATACGCCCGGGCGCTCGTCAAGGAGATCGAGCTCTGGAGCGACCGCGCGGCCGTGACCTCGCACCCGGTGCACGCGGTCTACTTCGGGGGCGGTACGCCCACGGCTTTTTCGCCCGACGACCTTCGCCTCGTGATCGGGGCGGTGAAGAAGTACCTGCCGCTAGCGAACGATTGCGAAATTACGGTGGAAGGCCGCATTCACGGCTTCACCGACGAAAAGATCGAGGCGGCCCTAGAAGCGGGCGCGAACCGCTTCTCGCTCGGCGTTCAGACCTTCAACACGGACGTGCGCCGTTCGATGATGCGCGTCGACGATCGCGAGACGATTCTCGCGCGCCTCGAGAAACTCTGCTCCTACGACAACGCGTCCGTCGTGATGGACTTGATCTACGGTTTCCCGGGCCAGACGATGGACGTTTGGGAAGACGACGTGAAGACCGCCGCGTCGCTTCCGCTCGACGGCATCGACTGCTATCAGCTGAACGTCTTCGAGCGTTCTCCTTTGGCGAAGTACGTCGCGAACGGGAAGCTTCCGCCCGCGGCGGACACGAGAGAGAAGGCCGACATGTTCGCCAAGAGCGTGGAACTCTTGACGAACGCCCACTGGCGACGACTCTCGAACAACCACTGGGGAAACGGCACGCGCGAACGCAACATCTACAACGCGCTCGGAAAGGGCGCTTCCGACTGTCTCGCCTTCGGCTGCGGCGCTGGCGGGCGTCTCCACGGGCACGGCTTCATGATGGAGCGAAAGCTCGACGCCTGGTACACGCAGCTCGAGGCCGGCAAAAAGCCCGTCGGCATGCTTATGAAGCCCACGCCCCACTGGCATCTTCTTCGCACGATTTCGTCCGCGATGGAGTCGGGGTCGATCGATCTCACGGAGATTGCCCGCCGATTCAACGTCCCCGTCGACAAGCTCTCCGAGCCGGTCGTCAATCAATGGGTCGAGGCCGGACTCCTCGTTCCGGTCGGAAACGGTTTCGTGCAGACGGTGGCGGGCCAGTACTGGCACGTTACGCTCGCACAGCTCCTCGTCAATTGGCTCACGCAACGGTTGATGCCGTCCGAAACCCGAACGGGGCACTCCGTTCATCCGCATTCGATGATGCCCGGGCGCGGAGAGGGACATCCGAACTCCCCGGGTTCGTCGCCCGAAGGGACCGATTCGGCGGAACTTGGCCGAAAGATGCGTGAAATGCATTCCCGAGTCGCGTAAGACGACCTACGAAACCAGACCCCTGGACCCAATGATCTTCAACCATTGACAAAACCAAAGCAGACGATGAAATTTCAAGTTTATGAATGCGCCAGGGCCGTTTCTTTTGCCCTTCTGGCCATGTCGATTTCGGCGCAGGCCCAGGAAACGCTCCGCACGGAAGAGGTTCGAGTGACGGCATCCCGCGTCGAACAGGAACTCCTGGACGTGCCGATGTCGGTCTCCGTCGTGACGAAAGAGGAAATCGAACGGTCGAACGCCAAGACCGTCGGGGACGTTCTCAAAAACGTTCCCGGCGTCCGCGTCATGAACGACGGCAGTCAGGGCATGAAGCGCATTCAGATCCGAGGCGAAGATGCCTTCCGTACCGTCGTGATGATCGACGGACAGCGCATCGCCGAACACAAGTCCATGTCCGGCGCGCCGATTTTGATCGATCCCTCCATGATCGAACGCATTGAAGTCATCAAGGGGCCGGCCTCCGTTTTGTACGGATCCGATGCAATCGGCGGCGCCGTCAACATCATCACGAAGAAAGGGGGAGAGCGTCCCGTGGAGGGCGAGGTCTCCGCGGGCATGACGTCGGGCAATTCCGGCACTTCCCTTTCGGGCTCGATTTTCGGCGCCTACGAAGGATGGGAATACCGGGTCGCGGCTTCCCACGAAAAGGCGGGAAACCTCCACACGCCGTTCGGAGAGGTGGAAAACACGGACTTCTCGGCGAAAAACGCGAGTCTTTATGTCGCCTACAACTTCACCGAAGATCTGAAGGCGGGGGTGACGCTTGATCACTACGACCTCGACTTCAATACGGGCCTCCAGGACATGGCCGCGGCCGGTTACGACGATTTCCTCGTGGCCGTGCCGGAATGGAAGCGAACCAAAGCGGGCGCCTTCGTAGAAGCCAAGAACCTCACTGAAAATTTGGTTCGAGTTCGTGCAGACGCTTTCTATCAAAAAAGCGACAAATGGATGCACAATCGGGTTTGGGTGTCTCCCATGCCGATTTATTCCATGAAGATGGACAATTACGCCGACAACGAGCTCGATCAGTACGGCATGTCGCTTCAGACCGACTGGCAGTTGGGGGATCTTCACTATTTGATCGCGGGCTATGAGTTCAACTACGACGATCTCGAGGCGCTGACGAACACGCACACGCGTAGCGACTGGTCAATGCCCGGTCGGAACGACAGCTACAGTCGAAAACAGTCCCGCAACACGGGCTACCAACAGATGCACGCCGTCTATGCCGCGATGGAGAGCCTTCTTCCGGCGGATTTCACGCTCAACTACGGCGCCCGCTATACCTGGGTGGAGTCCGAAGTGAAAACCTGGGAGGGGGAAACGTCACAGTCGGCGGACGCTACAACCGATCCGGGCACGCCCGGGCTCGCGTACAAAGACAAGAAATCTAGCAGCGACGGACGCGCCGTCTTCAATCTCGGCACCGTCTGGCGCGGGATCGAGCACACGGCTTTGCGCGCAACCTGGGCGCAGGGCTTCCGTGCCCCCAACCTGATGGAGCGCTACATCCCGACTTCCATGGGCGGCGGAAACGTGGTCGCCAATCCGGACCTCGAGCCGGAGCGCTCGAACAACTATGAAATCGGCGCCCGCTTTACGCCGGGACGGGCCGTGCTCGACGTGGCGGTTTTCTACAGCGACGCCGACAACTACATCGCCACGTTTGAAGTTCAGTCGAAGACGTACATGAACAAAAACGTCGCGGGCGCCAAAACGCACGGGATCGAAATCGAAGCGAGTTATCGCTTTGAGAACGGTTTTGAACCGTACGTAAACGGTACGTGGATGCGTAGAAAGTTCGAGCAAGACGGTCATTCAACCTACGATTCGGGCACGCCGGAACTCTACGGACGCTACGGCGTCCGTTGGTACGGCGAGCTGCAGGGGGCCTCTCTTCGCACGGACTTCTACGCCGTGAGCCAGTCCGAGACGGCGCAGTACGACTTCGACTCCAAGGAAACGACCGGGTATGCCGGTTCGACGTACTTCAATCTGGAAGCAGGCGTGGCTTTTGGTCCGCAGAACGCCTACAGCTTTGACGTGGGTCTCTACAACATCACGGACAAGGCCTACAAGCTTTCCGACGCGATCTACGAACCGGGCCGCTATTTTGCGGCGAAGTTCAACGCCAAATTCTGACGCGCCTCTTCCATGGTCCGGCGAGGGCTGCCCTGCGGCCTTCGCGGACCGTGCCTTCACTCGATGATTCCATGACTGAACGTCTTCCCCGACACTGGCCCGCACGGGAACTGGTATTGGTCGGCGTCTTCGCCGCGGCCGCCAAGCTCTCGAGCCTGCTCATCGCCCTCGCGGGCGGCGGGATGAACCCCGTTTCGCTCGTCGCCAAAAATCTCGTCTTCACGACGCTTTTGATCGTTCTTCTCACGAAGATCCCCAAGCGTTGGACGCTTCTCCTTTTTACGGCGGTGAGCATGATGATCAGCGTTCTGCTTTTGGGCGGAAGTCTCACGCTGCTGCCCGCCGCACTTGTCGGCGCCTTGGCCGGCGAAGCAGCGGTCTTTCTCTCGGGCGGCGCCGCAAAGAAGTGGGCGCCCTGGGTCGCCGCGGGCGTCTACGACTTCGCGTCCAAAGCCCTGTCGCTCGGCGTTTCGTTTTTGTTCATGCGCGAGAGCCCCGCCCTCATGACGATGGTGGTGCCGATCGTGCTGCTCGGCTACGCGGGGTCCCTCGCGGGGCTCTGGTTCGGATGGAAAACCGTGGGAGAACTCAAACATGCGGGCTTTGTTCGCTAAGACCGACGACACGAACATGATGCGGCGCCTGGACGCCCGCACGAAACTCGCCGTGACGCTTTCGACGGCGATTCTGGCGGTGGCGTGTTCGGGCCTGGTGGCGCAGGGCGTCCTCTTTCTCGCGACGCTTTTTTACGTGCTGCTTCTGAAGCGTCCGGGACTTCTTGCCTTTCTCTACGGTGCAATGGCCGTCATGATGGCCGTGGCCGCAGGATGTTCGGCCGTGATCGAAACTTTGGCGCCGGGACTCGGAGGGCTTTCCGTCAAGTCGCTCGTCATTCCCTTCCTGCGCGGCCTCTCGATGATGAACGTCGTGATGGTGCTCGCGATGACGACGCGCGTCGAGGACCTCCTGACGACGCTTGAGCGCCTGCGCCTTCCCTTCTGCCTTTTTCTGCCCGCGGCCGTGATGCTGCGCTTCATCCCTACCTTTACGCACGACATCCGTCAGGTCTGGGAAACGCTCAAGATCCGCGGCTGGCCGATGGGCGTGGGGATGCTTACGCGCCACCCGATTCTCTCTTCGCGCCTTCTCTTGGCACCCATTCTCTTTCGCGCCCTGAAGTCTGCGGAGACCCTCGGGACGGCCTCGGAACTGAAGGGTCTCGGCACGGCCGAGCGCACCCTCATGCCCGACCTTCGGACGATGACGACGCTCGACGCGCGCATTCTCTCCGCGCTCGTTTTGACGACCGCGGCGGCCGTGACGGGGGAAGTCCTCTTTGCCGACCTTTTCATGACGAACACTTTCATGCCCTAAGCGATGATTGCATTTGAAGAAGTTTCCTACCGATATCCGAACGCCGAAGAGACGGCGGTCCGAAACCTGAGTTTTCGGGTGGAGGCCGGCGAACTCAAGGTCGTGACGGGCGCATCGGGCTGCGGCAAGACGACCCTCATGCGTCTTGCGAACGGGATCGCGCCGCAGATTCTCGGGGGCGACGTGACGGGAAGCGTGCGGATCGATGACTGCGACGTTTCAGCAACTCCTGTCGCGGATCTCGCCGAGAAGGTGGGGACGCTCTTTCAGGACCCGGAAGAACAGTTCTTCGCCCTGAACGTCGGGGACGAAATCGCCTTTGCGTTGAAGAGCCGCGGGATGACGCCCGACGACGTGAACGCGCGTCTCGAGCGCGCGGCGGAAACGCTCGGGATCGCCCGTCTGCTCGACGCCGACATTCATTCGCTCTCGGAAGGTCAGAAGCAAAAGGTGGGGCTTGCGGGGATTCTCGCGCTCGGTCCCAAGGTGCTCGTGCTCGACGAACCGAGCGCAAACCTCGACCCGGAGGCGACCGAACAGCTTGCAAAGATTCTCGACGAATTGAAGCGCGCGGGCTCGGCGATCCTCGTCGTCGATCACCGCCTCTATTGGCTTCGCGACACCGCCGACGAAGTCTTCATCATGCAGGCGGGCGAAATCCGCGAGCGCGGTCCCTTTTCGATTCTCCAAGACGACGGTCTTCGCGCCCGTTGGGGCCTGCGCCGAGACGCCGTGTCGGATCCCCGGGCGACGCTTCCCCGCGTGAAGGTGGAGGAAGGTCTCTGCGCAAAGGAAAAAGCCGGCGCCGTCTTCACGGCCGAACACCTCACGTTCGGCTATCCCGGACGCGGGACGATCTTTGCGGACGCCGCCTTTGCGGTTCCCGCGGGAATCACCGCGCTCATCGGCGACAACGGCACGGGGAAAACCACGCTCGCCCGAATTCTCACCGGGCTCATTGCGGCCGATGGGCGCTTTGCGCTCGACGGTGATTCGGTCGGGAAAGCGGGTCTTATGCCTTCGGCAGGGCTCGTGCTTCAAAACGCCGATCATCAGCTCACGATGCGCACGGTCGAAGAGGAAATCACCGCCGCGATGCTCGCGGGCCGTTGGGCGAAGGAAAGACGCTCGGGCTGGTCGGGGAGTCTCGGACACTTTGATGAGCCGACCGATGCGGAAAAGGCGCGTTTGGAATCCCTTCTCGCCTCGCTTCGGCTCTCGCCCCTGCGCGCTCGGCATCCGCAGTCCCTTTCGGGCGGCGAAAAGCAGCGCGTGGTGATTGCCTGTGCGCTCGCGAAGGATCCGCGCATTTTGATTTTGGACGAGCCCACGAGCGGGCTCGACGGCGCGAATCTCGCTTCGATCGCCGGGATTCTCCGAGAAGAAGCCGACAAGGGGCGAGCCGTGTTTTTGATCACGCACGACCTCGAGTTGCTTGATGCCTGCGATCGTGCGCTCGACATGACGGATTTTCAATCACTCATTCATAAGGACAAAGCATCATGAAGAACATTCAGCCGACCGAAGTCCGAAAGGCCAAGATCGAGGAACTCCTCACGGCGCCCTATCCCGTGACGCTCGCCACCGCCGCAAAGGCGCTCGAAACCACTGAAGAAGAGGCGGCGAAGCTTTTGCCCGAAGGAATGGCCCGCTTCGTGACGGGGGACGCCTCGGAGCGCTTCGACGAAGTCTGGGAGCGTCTCGCCCTCTGGGAAAAGGCGACGCTTTTCATCGTGCACGACGGCCACGTCTTTGAAATCGAAGGAAAGCTCTCCAAGGGAAAGCGCGCCCAGGGCTACTACAACATTCTCGGCAAGGACGCGGCGATCGGCGGACATCTGCGCTACGACGGCATCGGCGCGATCGCCTTCCTGACGCTTCCCTTCATGAAGCGCGAGTCGCTCTCGGTGCAGTTCTTCAACAAGGAAGGCCACGTTGCCTTCGCCGTCTACGTCGGCCGTGAAAACCACCGGCTCGTCGAGAGCGTCAAGGCGCAGTTCTTCGCCGACCGCGACGCGCTCACCGCCTGATCGACGAAAAGGAAGGAGACATGACGAAAGCTTTGGTTGTCGTGAGTTCCCGCACGGGGAACACCCGCATCGTGGGACACGCCGTGGCGGACGCCCTCGGGGCCGAATACGTCGGCACGCAAACGTATCTTGAAAACCCGGCGCCCTATGCCGAGTGCAATCCGGTGATTCTGGGCTTCTGGAACGACCGCGGCATGGCGCCCGAAGACATGCAGGCCGTGGCAAAGATGCTTCAAGAAAAGCGCATCGGTTTTTTCGCGACGATGGGGGGCGATCCCTCCTCGGAGCGGGCCGCCCTCTGGATGGAGAAGGTTACGGACGGACTTCTCGCGCTCGGGCGGGACAACGTTTCCGTCACGTCGCTTCTCGTACGCGGCCGCATCGATCCCGCGCTTTTCGAGCGCATGACAGAGAGGATGGGAGGCGTCGTCAGTCCGGAGCGCGAAGCGCGCCGTCGGGAGGCGGAAACGCATCCGGACCGCATGGACCTTCTGAAGGCGGAAGAACATTTCTTGGCGGCCTTTCCGGAGTGCCGCGTCCTTGACCAACGAGGGGAATGATGAACTGGGAGAAATTCGAAGCCGTTTACGCCATGATCGGCCCCGCGGGGGTGGCGCTTGTGTTCGTAGCGCTCTTTGCGGTCTATCTCATCGTCTGGCAGCTCTGCTACATGACGGCCGTCTGGCGCAATTTCCGGCGTGATTTTCTCGACATCGAGCAGGGGAAGGACCGTTGTCTTCGACACATCGATCCGAAGAAGGCCAATCCCCTGATCCGCATCATCTACGACATCGTGACGACGCACGGCGACCACTCGGACGACATCCGAGCGGAAGTGAGTTATCTCTTTTACCGCAACTTTAAACGCGTCTCGAACGGCCTCTGCTGGCTCAAGCTCATCGCGGTGGTTGCGCCGCTCATGGGGCTTCTCGGCACCGTCTGGGGAATGGTCTGGGTCTTTCAGGCGATGGCCGACGTCACGCACGCGAACGCCGGCGTCCTCGCCTCGGGGATCTGGTCGGCCCTCATCACGACGATCATGGGTCTTTGCGTCGCCATTCCGACGCTCATGGCCTACTACTATCTGATGCTGAAATTCCGAAGCTTTCACATCGAGGCGGTCGAGCACAGCTACCGTGCACTCGAGGTGTACCGCCGACTGAAGAAATCCGGAAAGACCGCGCGTCTTGAAGACAATCCCGCGGGTACGCCGGGCCTTTGAGGAGTCTGGCGATGAACAGCGACTTTTTCGGCAATTTCGACGAAGAGCCTCAGATCGATCTGACGCCCCTGATCGACTGCCTCTTCATGCTCATCATCTTTTTCGTCCTGACGATGAGCTTTTCGAAGCCCGTGCTCGAGGTGATGCTCCCTCAGGCGTCGAACGGAGAGGTTTCGCGCGAACGCAACGACCTCCTGCTTTCCGTCAAGAAGGACGGGTCGCTCTGGCTCGGCGCCGAAGCGACGACGATCGAAGGGCTCACGGCGGCGCTCGACGCCGCGCCCGAGCGCACGCTCAACATCTACATGGACCGCGAGGCGCCCTTTGCGAAGTTTGTCGAGGTGATGGACCTTGCCAAGGTGAAGCGTGAGGGCCGCTTCGTGATCAGCACGGATCCGGAACCCGCCGGGAGCGCCGAGGTTTCCGAAGCCACCCGAGGGGCGGCCGATGAGTGAGCTTCGGGAGAGTCAAATCGCCGACCGGGCCGCGCGCACGATCGTGACGGCCGCGGCGGTCGGGCTCGTCCTCGCGGGCGGCTGGGAGGCGACGCAGAAGGTCATTCGGGTCCCCGACATCGCGGCCGCCCTCTTTCGGGAGGAAACGGCCGTGCGCTTGGTCGACGTTCCTCGGGAAACGTTGCGCGAAATCCCCGAGACGCCGATCGAAAAGCCCCTCGTCGAACACCTCGCCGAGGAGAGCGACTTCGAGGTGCCCGCACGCCCGAAACCGGAACCGGAACCGGAACCCGTTCCCGAACCCGAACCGATTTCGGAGCCCGAACTGATGCCTGAGCCCGAACCCGAACCGATACCGGAACCCGAGCCGATTCCCGAGCCGGAACCGAAACCAGAACCGAAACCGGAACCGAAGCTCGAACCCGTCAAGCCGAAACCGCAGCCCAAACGCGTGGAAAAACCGAAGCCCGTCTCGAAACCGGCGCCCGCCGTGTCGACGCCGACCCCGGCGCCGGCACCCTCGTCCGAGGCGGTGGAAGGACCGGTCGCCCGGGCCGGGCAGGCGGGACTCGCAGAGGGGCGCGAGGGCGGCGTCGGTAAGGGGATGAGTGGGAGCGGCTCCGGGGCGTCCGACGGTACGGATCAGGTGCTCGCGGAACTGCTTGCCGTCGTCGAAGCCAACAAGGCTTATCCGCGCCGCGCCCGACAGACGGGCCAACAGGGCGAAGTGCTGCTCGCGGTCGAAATCGGCCCCGACGGACGCGTCGCAAGCGTCGCGATCCGCAAAAAACACGCCTCGGCCCTTCTCAACCGAGCGGCCCTAAAAGCCGCCGAACCGCTCGAAGGACGTCCCACAAAGCTCAGAAAGGCGGTTACCATCGTGGTGCCCGTTCGATTTGAACTGCACTGACTTTCGCGCGGGGACGCATCGCCGTCCCCTCGTCCTTTCCCGGATTTCAACGTAGAAGTTTCTTCATGACGCAACCCGCACTCTCTTTTGAGTCGCTCGAGAAAACCTATCCCAACGGCGTGCGCGCCCTGAAGGGCGTTACGTTCACCGTGGAGGAGGGAGAGTTTTTTGGACTTTTGGGCCCCAACGGCGCCGGCAAGACCACCCTCATCACGTCGCTCGCCGGCCTCACGAAGCCGACGGGCGGACGCATCTTCGTGCGAGGGATCGACCGCTCCAAGGATCCGCGGGGCGCCGCGCGCAACCTAGGGATCGTGCCGCAGGAAATCACCTTCGATCCCTTCCTTACGGTGCGCGAAACCCTTCGCTATCAGTCGGGTTACTGGGGGATCGTCAAAAACGACGATTGGATCGACGAGATCCTTGAAAACCTTGGCCTCCTCGAGAAGGCCGAGGCGAACGTTCGGGCGCTCTCGGGCGGGATGAAGCGCCGCGTCCTGGTCGCGCAGGCCCTGGTTCACAAGCCTCCCGTCATTGTGCTCGACGAACCGACGGCGGGAGTCGACGTGGAGCTTCGGGAAAACCTCTGGACATTCATCGGGGGACTCCACAAGAAGGGACACACGATCGTCCTTACGACCCACTATCTCGCCGAAGCGCAGGCGCTCTGCCGGCGCGTGGCGATTCTGAAGGAAGGCCGTATTGCGGCGCTCGACACGACCGAAAAGCTTCTTTCGCGCTTTGAGGGACGCGTTTTGCGTTGCCGTCTCGAGGGCGGGGACCTTCCCGCAGGACTCGCCGGGCGCGTTCTGCGCCGGCACGGCGATGACGTCGTGCTGCGCGCGGGCGACGCAGAGGATGTCCGCAGCCTCCTCGGGGCGCTTCACGATGCGGGGCTTCGAGTGGAAAACCTCACGCTCGGACAGCCCGACCTCGAAGACGTGTTTTGGGCCGTGACCGCAGGAGCGAAGTGATGTGGATTCCTTTTCGAACCCTTTTTTGGAAAGAAGTACACCGTTTCTGGAAGGTGGGACTTCATACGATTCTTGCGCCCGTCCTGACGGGATTTCTCTATCTCGTCGTCTTCGGCGAGGCGCTCTCGAAGCATCTTCCCGTCTACGAGGGCGTGAGCTACACGGCCTTCATCGTGCCGGGCCTCATCATGATGTCGGTCCTGCAGAACGCCTTCGCGAACACGGCGTCGTCCCTCATTCAGGCGAAGATCGCGGGACACCTGGTGTTCGTTCTGATGCCCGCGATTCCGGGGCCGCAGATGGCGGCCGCCTACATCGGGGCGAGCTTCGTGAGAAGTTTCCTCGTGGGGGCGGGCCTCTACGCCGTCTGTGCCTGGTGGGCGATGCCGCCCGTGCGCGAGCCCTTCCTTCTGATCGCCTTCGCCTTCTTCGGCGCCGCGATCATGGCGTCGCTCGGGCTCGTCACGGCGCTCTGGGCCGAGAAGTACGACCAGATGGGGGCGGTACAGAATTTCGTCGTGATGCCGCTCACCTTCCTCTCGGGCGTCTTCTATTCGGTCGATTCCCTGCCGCCCGCCTGGCGCGAAATCAGCCGGTTCAACCCTTTCTTTTATCTCGTCGACGGCTTCCGTCAAGGCTTTTTCGGTCGGGGCGACACGGATCCCTGGGCGAGCCTCGCCGTGACGGGACTGACCGCTCTCATCGTCACGGCCGTTGCGGTGACGTTGCTGACACGAGGCTGGAAGATCCGAAACTGAGAAGGGAAAGCTACGAAAAAAAAGAGTGAACGACCGCTTCGGGAAAAGGAGAAGCAGCCGTTCATTTCTTACCAGCCCCGAACGTGCGTGAGCTCTTCGAGTATTTTTCCGTCCCGCACGAGAAGAAGTTTCTCGTAGGGCGCCGCCGCGGGACAGGCGTGGTTCGGGAGAATCCGAAGCCTCGTTCCGACGGGAAAGTCTTCGGGGCGAAGCGCCGGGCCCTCGGTCGCCTCGATGATGCCGTGTTCCTGATTCGCCCCCGTCATGAGGACGGTCCCGCCGCGAATCGGGGTCCCCGCGACGTCGCAGACGAGTCCGTAGCCATAGTCGCGCTTCTGGCGCGCTGTGCCGCGGTCGCGCGACATCGCCATCCATCCGGCGTCGACGATCACCTGGCCCTTTGCGGGCTGATGTCCGATCACGGTCGCGAGAACCGAACCTGCGATGTCGTCCACCGTCGCGACGCCGACGTTCGTCATGAAGAGGTCAAAAAGCGAATAGACGCCGCAACGCACTTCGGTGACGCCCGTTTCGTCCTCGGCCGTAAGAACGGTCGGAGTGGAGCCGGCCGAGACGATTTCGACGGTGTGGCCCGCTTCGCGCAGTCTTTTCGCGGCGAGCACGATCCCGTCGCGTTCGCGCTCGGCCGCGGCGCGGACATGATCCAGGTCGGGTTCGTCGTAGCTCGCGCCCGCGTGCGTGAGGACGCCGACAAGACGGGCGCCGCCGCGAAGGTGTCCGGCGACCGCGAGGAGCTCCGGCGACTCGGGAGCGAGACCCGAGCGGTGGCCGTCCACGTCGACCTCAAGGAGCACTGGAACGGAGACGCCGTGCTTTTCACAGAACTCGGAGACGGCGTCCGCCGCCGCGGCGTTGTCGAGAATGATCTTGAGGTCGCACCCTTCCTTGCGCAGGGAAGCGATCTGCGCAAGTTTCTGCGGCGCGATGCCGACGGCGTAGAGAAGGTCCGTGACGCCGTGGAAAAAGAAGTATTCGGCTTCAAGAAGCGTCGACACGCTGGCGGGACCTCGGGGCGATTCCATTTGACGAAGCGCAATCCCGATCGACTTGTGGGTCTTGAGGTGCGGGCGAAGCTTCACGCCGAGTCGCCGGGCTTGGTCGAGTGCGCGGCGAAGGTTCTTTTCAAGGCGCGCCTCCTCGATCACGAAGGAGGGCGTCGGGACGTTCGGGTCGGCGAGCGTCAGGCCGCAAAGTTTGGACATGGAAAGTCTCCCCAAAGAGAAGGCGATGCCGCTCATTGTCGCACGGCGAGAGGCGGGGTTCAACGAAGGAAAAAACCGCGCCCCCTCCGGAGAGGGGATCGCGGTTTTTTGTAGTGGTTGCCGAAGGCGGCAGACTTATCGGATCGACTTCACGGCGCTTTCCGCGGAGACGACGCCCGAGACGATGGCCCAGGAGTTCATCATGGCGGTCAGACTGTCGGCGCCGTTGGCGCCGCCCACGACGCAGCCCGCACCGTAGAGACCCGGGATGGGCTTGCCGGCCTTGTCGAGAATGCGCAGGTCCGCGTCGGCCTTGAGGCCGCCCAGGGTCGTCTGATAACGGACCTTCTGTTCGACGATGTAGTAGGGGCCTTCGCCGAGGCCGCCCGTAATCTTGCGGTGGAAGTCCTTGTCTTCGCCCGCCTTCACCATGTCGTTCCAACGGGCGACGGTCTTCGCAAGACCTTCGGGGTCGACGCCCATGGTCTTGGCGGCGTCGGCGAGATTGTCGGAGACGGCCATCACGGGACGGCCGTTGTTGACGATCTTCGTCCACGTCATGAGCGTTTCTTCGTTCGGGACGAGCTTGTCTTCAAGCGACTTCGCGACGTATTCCTTCCAGGCCTTCGCGTCCATCACGATGTAGGCGATGTGGTCGGGCTGCTCGACCGTCTTGTCCGTCAATACGCCCAAGGCGGCGTTTTCGTCGACGTAGCGTTCTCCGTTCTTGTTGACGTAGATGGCGCCCGACTTCTTCATCGTGTCGGTGGAGGAGGCCGTGGCGGCGAGGCCGTGGCCCGGAACCGTTTCGACGCCCTGCGGATACATCTTGACGAGGTCGAGGTTGATCGTGCCCGCGCCGATGGCGGTCGCCATCTTGTAGCCGTCGCCCGTTTCGCTGTCGAGACCGTAGAAGACGTAGTTGCTCATTTCCTTCGGGAGCATCGACTTCACGGCGCCGTAGCCGCCCGAAGCGAGAATGACGGCCTTCGAGGTGAGTTCGACCGTGTTGCCGTCCTTGTCCGTCGCGCGAACGCCGACGACCTTGCCGGCGTCGTCACGGATGAGTTCCTGGGCGCGCGTCTGCAGCATGAGCTTCCCGCCCATGCTGAGGAACTTCTCGCGCATGAGGTTGAGGTAGTTGACGGAGCGGCCTGTCACGCCGAGCTGACGGTTGGCGGAGTGGTCGGGATATTGCGTCGCGGCGGGACCGTACGGAATCTTCATGTCGTAGATGAGCCAGTCGACGACGCCGCCCACGCGTTCGGTCACCATCTTGACGAGCGTCGGGTCGTTGCGGTTCTTGCCGACCGTGAAGATGTCCTTGTAAGCGAGTTCGGGCGAGTCCTTCGTTTCCTTCATGACTTCGCGCTGATACTTCGAGCCCGTGGCGATGAGGGTGCCCGCGTTCAGAGCCGTGGCGCCGCCGATCACCGGCATCTTTTCGATCAGGATCACGTTCGCGCCGAGCGTTTCGGCCTTGACGGCGGCGGAAATGCCCGAGCCGCCCGCGCCGACCACGACGATGTCGGCCTTTTCCTTGACGAGCTTCTTGGCGGCCTTCTTCTTCACGACCGCCGTGGCGAACTGGGCGGGATCACCGCCCGCCTTCTGGATCGCCTGGGCGACGGCCTGACGGATGCCTTCGGACGTCATCGTGGCGCCCGCCACGGCATCGACCGCGGTGCTCTGCGCCGCAACGATCGCCTTCGGGAAGTCGGCGACGGCGGCGTCCGAGATGCCGACCGTTTCGGTGTGCTTCACCACCTTGACGGCGTCGAGCTTGCCGGCCTTGACGGTGACTTCCACCGTGATCGTGCCGTTGCGGCCCTTGCCTTCACCCGTGTAGGTGCCGTCGGTCATGGCGGCGAAGGCGCTGCCGCAAAGGGCGGCGGATACCGCCAGAGCGGCGAGTCGTTTGGTTCCCATGCGCATGTTTATTCTCCTTTCCAAAGGGGTGCAGGGTGTCCTTGTGCTCGAAAAATTCTAGTGAACACCCCCGCGCGGGCGCTTCGGAACTTATCCCTAAAAGAAAACGCATAGGGTGCACGGAGTAGAGAGGCAGAAGGATCCGCAAAGGAAAGCGCCCAATGTAAAAAGAATTTATGCACCGTTTTTGCGACAAATCGGGACAAACCCGCGAGTGTAGTCGCGGCTACAGACAGGAGGGTCGACGGGCTTGATACTCACGATCTAACCAAACCGCTCTTCTCAATTTCGAAAGGAGTCAATCATGAGCAAAATGCATCTGACGCTCGCCGCCGCGGCCGTGGCGCTCGCCATGTCGCCTGTCTGGGCCGCCGATCAGGAATACAAGACCGACATCGTCGTGATCGGTGCCGGTGCTTCGGGCACGGCCGCCGCCTGGGCCGCCGCCGAAAAGAACTTCAACGTGATCACGCTTGAAAAAGCCGCCATGCCGGGCGGCACGGGCCAGTTCTCCGAAGGCATCTTCGCGGTCGAAAGCAAGATGCAGCGCGACTGGAACTACGGTCTCACGAAGGACGAAGCCTTCCAGAAGATCATGAACTACGGTCACTGGCGCGGCAACGCCAAGATGGTGCGTGCCTTCGTCAACAAGTCGGCCGACACGATCGACTGGATGATGAAGAACGGCGTGAAGTTCGAAAAGCTCTTCTCGAACTATCCGAACGGCCTCTATACCTGGCACATCTACGAAGGCCGCGGCGCGGGCTGGATCAACCTCTTCCAGAAAAAGTACAAGGAAAAGGGGCAGAAGCTCCTTCTCAACACCTGGGGTGAAAAGCTTCTGACGGAAAACGGCCGCGTCGTGGGCGTCGAAGCCACGAACAAGGCGGGCGACAAGATCACGATTCACGCCAAGGCGACGATCATCGCCACGGGCGGGTTCTTCGCCAACAAGGAAATGGCCAGGGAATACCTCCGCTTCCCCGACGCCGACGGTCTCGCGCAGACGGGCAAGACGGGCGACGGCATCCGCATGGCCTGGGCCGTGGGCGCCGGCAAGGAAGGCACCGAAGTGCAGGCCTCCTATCGTCCGGGTCCGCGCGGCGTGGGCACGACCAACCACGTGAGCGCCACCGCCAAGCAGCCGCACCTCTGGCTCACGCCGAAGGGCGAACGCTTCTGCGACGAAAAGATCATGCTCGAATGGCCGTTTGCCGGCAACGCCCTCGAACGCATCGGCGGCACGATGTTCGTCGTCTATGACCAGGCGACGCTCGACCATATGGTGAAGGACGCGGGCATTGACCTGGGCGTCGGCGTCATGGTTCCGGTCGGCACGAAGCTCGTCAACTTCGACAAGGAATGGGACGCCGCCGTCAAGGCCGGCTGGGCCTTCAAGTCCGATACGCTCGACGGTCTCGCCAAGGCGACCGGCATGAACGCCGACAAGCTCAAGAAGACGGTCGAAGCCTACAACGGCTTCTGCGCCGTGCGTCACGACGAAGAATTCGCGAAGGATCCGCAGTATCTGCGCGAAGTGAAGACGGGTCCCTTCTACGCGATCAAGTCCGTGGCGAGCACGCTCGGCACGTTGGGCGGCATCAAGGCGAACGAACGCTTTGAAGTCGTGACGCCCGACGAAGAACCGATTCCGGGTCTCTTCGCTGCGGGCAACGACGTCGGCGGCATGTACGGCGACAGCTACGACCTCCTGATGGCCGGCTCCACCGTGGGCTTCGCGGTGAACTCGGCCCGCATCGCGGTCGATTCGGCTGCTGAGTACATCAAGACGCTCAAGTAAGACGCCTCGGTCGACCGGGTTCAAAATCCGGTCGACATTGTCGAAGGGTCGGTTTTCACCATTGGTGAGCCGACCCTTTTTTGTGTGCGTCAATCTTCGCGCGTCGCCTGCGGCCATACCGGTTTGGCGGCGCGGTCGTTCCTTGCGAGCCAGTCGTAGACGTCGTCGAAGAGGGCGGGGCGCACGAAGAGGTCCGTCCCTTCGCGCTTTGCAAGGTCCTCGCGGAACCACGCGCTCAAAATCTTCGCGACGCTCACTCGGTTGAGGTTGACGACTTCGCCCACGAATTCCGCGGAGAGCCGATAGGGAAGCCGCCACCATTCCGCTTCCTCGACGCATCCGCCCTCATGGGTGAGCGCCGACTGAAAGAAGACCTTGAGGCGCTGCTCGGGCGGGAGCGTGAAGTTCGCGACCATGCCTTCGATGTGGCACTCTTCCTTGGCGATGACGCTTCGCACGAGCACTTCCGCAAAACCCCCTTCGCTGCGCATGGCTTTCGTGAGAATGGAGGCGGGCAAAACGAGCACTTTCCCGTCGGTGATCATCTTCGTGTGCACGTTGCAGCGGTTCTCGATCGCGGCCGTGAGGTCGCCGGCCGCTCGTCCGGGCGGAAGGAGCCCGAGCACTTTGGGGCGTCCCGTGAGTTCTTCGGCGATGAAGTAGGCGGCAAGCCCCTCGGTGAGGAAGAAAAGCTTCGCGTCTTCGCCGCCGCGCTTCAACGTCTCTCCCCGTTTTACGATTCGTTCGGTCCCTCGCGCGCGATAGAGCGCGGCGATTTCCGGAGGATCGGCGGGCAAAACATAAGGCAGCGACGTGAAGATCTGACGCATGGCGGCGGACGGAGAGAAAAGGGGGAAACCTTTCGCAAGTATAGGGAAGCCTTGCGCACGGCTCCATCCGTTCGGTCCCGAATGGCGGAAGTAGGCAAAAAAGAAGCCCGCGGCCTTTCGGCCGCGGGACAACCTTCAGTCAGCTTACAGATTTCTTGCGATCTCAGAACTTGCTGTTCCACTTGACCGTGAAGTAACGGCCGGCTTCGTAAATCGCGTCGCTCGTCTGATAGAGCTTGTCCGTGATGTTGTAGAGGCCGACGTCGATCGAGTGGGCGCTGTCCTTGCCGAAGCTCACGCCCGCCGTCAGATTGAAGGTCGTGGCGCCGCCGAGGTGGAAGGATTTCTTCTCGCTCGTGGCATCGGTCGGATCGTAATCGAAGTTGTGCTGCACCGAGTCGGAGCGCGAAATCGCAAAGGCGTCCGCGCGGAGGTTGAGACCTTCCACGACGCCGTTCCAGCGAACGCCGTAACGAGCCGTCATTTCCGGCGTGCCGGAATCATAGGTCGAGATGCCGTTCTGCTCGAACTTACGGCGCATCAGCGTGAAGGTGGTGTACGGTTCGAAGTTTTCAAACACATTGAACGAGAGGCTCGTCTCGAGACCGTAAGTCGTCGCTTCGCTCACGTTCGTATACCGATAGGTCTTTCCCATCATGGTCTTGGCAGTCAACAGCGAGTCGATGTAATCGTCCGCCTTGGAGTAGAAGATCGCGGAATCCACGCTGAAGGCCGAATTCGACCAACGAAGACCGATTTCAAAGTTGTCCGACGTTTCCGGCTTCAAGTCGGGATTGCTCAGCGTCGTGGCCCCGCCCATCGTGGAATCGACGAAGAGTTCCTGAATGATCGGGAAACGGTAGCCCTGCGCCCAACTGGCTCGCAACGAGACGTCTTCGGCGGCGCGCCAGACGGCTCCGAGATTAAAGACGGCGTGACCGTCCGAGGAATCGCGAGACCAGGATTCCGGTGTGCTCGGTCCCATGCTCGTTGTGCCCGTTTTTTCGTAGTCCGATTCGCTTTGAACCCAGGTGTATCGCACGCCGTAGGTGAGAGAGACATCCGATAGAACAGGTGACTCCATACTGGCGTATACCGAGTGTTGTTGCTGAGAGGCATCCCAAACGCGAGTGTTTCTAACGGTCATGATGGGAAGGGGCGACGTGATCGAGTAAGTTTCCGCATCAAGACTGTCGTAGGAAAATTCATAGCCGGCAATCAAGTAATGATCACCGAGTTGCCAATCGGACTGCACCGAAAAACCGGTTTGATCCAGTGTGTTGTCGGCAAAGCTGTCAACTTTGGTTGAGCCCTGAATCACGTGGTTTTGCATGTCCTTGTTGGACCGCTGATGGAACACGTCCAAACGCAGGCGCGCGAGGTAGTCGTTGACGTTGTTCATTTCGAAGAAGAGCGCGCCCTTCGTACGGTCCCACTTTGGGACATCCACGAAGAATTCTTTGTAGCTCCCGTCCTGGGTTCCCGACATGAAGTCAAGGTTGTAGTAGTCGATCGTGCCGCCAACCTTCATGTTCTCGTTGATGTTGTAGGCGAGATAGAGCGACGTGGAGCGCGAATCAAATTCAGTGTAGGGCACTTCGCCGATCGGCGTTTCGAGGTTGTCGTAGTTTTCCGTCGCGGCGTTCAAACGGTATTCCCAACCGTTGACGGTACCGTAGATGCCGGCGGAGACGTTCTTGCCGGAAGCGGACGTATCCATGCCGGCCGAGATTTCACCCTGCACGGCGCGCGTGCCGCCCTTCTTCGTGATGATGTTGATGGCGCCGCCGATCGCGTCGGAGCCGTAGAGCACGGAGGCCGGCCCCTTGATGACTTCGATGCGTTCGATCATGGACGGATCGATCAGGATGGGCGCGCCCGACATCGACTTGTGTTCGGCAACCTTCTGGCCGTCGATCATGACGAGCGTGCGGAAGGCGTCTTCGCCGCGGATCTTCACGCGGTCGATGCCCTGACCGCCGTCGTTTTTGATTTCCACGCCCGGGATGTCGGAGAGGAGGTCCCCGACGGTCTTGGCGCCGGACTTTTCAATGTCCTTGCTCGTGATCACCGAGACGGACATCGGAACTTCCATGAGTTCCTGTTCGACACGGGAGGCGGTCACGTGAACGGTTTCGGTCTGGAGAACGTCTTCGGCCGAGACGGTGCCGGCGGAAAGAGCGAGGGCGACGGCTGCGGAGAGGCCGCTGATGGCGTGCGTAGTCTTCATGTTTGTTTGGAAGGTTGAGTGTTTGTTTTTTGCAAACGAGAATCGTTCGCAATCAAAGATTCGCCAAATCTATCAGATGAATAGGATTACGTCAAGCAAAAAGCGAATGATCCGGGAGAGAGGAATTTTTAGATGGGCACTTGCCGTGTGCTTTAGAAAGCTTTTTGGGAGACAGGGGAGGGAAATGAAGAAGCGGCAATCGCGTTTTCGTCGTCACGAAAAGAGCTGTATGAGAATAAGACCCGTTCTCGTACTTAAAGGGTAATTTAGCGTGGCGATCCGAAGTGTGTGCGACTATGGCGTGCCAAGCGTTGCGTCGAGGGAGGTTTGACTGGCGATTGGGAGGGCAGGGAAGAATGGAACCCGAAGGGGGCTTCATGAAAAAGGGGCCCCGAATGTCGGAGCCCCTGAATAAGCGTGCGTTAGCGCGTCAGATATTTTCGGGCTTCTTCCAGCCCTTCACGAAGGCGGGCGGCTCGCGCGTGCCCGCGCTCACCGTGAGGACGTCGTAGCCCGTTTCGGTGACGACGACCATGTGCTCCCACTGGGCGGAGAGCGAACGGTCCTTCGTCACGACGGTCCAGCCGTCGCCCAACATCGTGACGCCGTAGCGGCCGGCGTTCACCATGGGTTCGACCGTGAAGACCATGCCCGGGAGGAGTTCGGGACCGGGCTTGCGCGTGTCGTAGTGGTAGACGAAGGGTTCTTCGTGGAATTTCTTGCCGATGCCGTGTCCGCCGTAGTCGTGCACGACCGAGACGCCGTTCTTGCGCACGAATTCTTCGCAGGCGACGCCGATGTCGTTGAAGTGTCCGCCCGGACGAATGGCGTCGATCCCGGCCCACATCGTCTCGAAGGCGAGGTCGACGAGGCGCTTACCTGCAATCGTGGGTTTGCCCACAACAAACATGCGGGAGGTGTCGCCGTGATAGCCGTTCTTGATGCTCGTGACGTCGATGTTGACGATGTCGCCCTGCTTCAGTTTCTTCGTCTTCGAAGGAATGCCGTGGCAGACGACGTGGTTGATCGAGATGCAGCTCGTCGCGGGGTAGGGCGTCATGCCGGGCGGCTGATAGCCGAGGCACGCCGGAATGCACTGCTGCACGTTTACGGTGTAGTCGTGAAGTAGTTCGTCGAGTTCGCCCGTCGTGACGCCGGGCTTCACAAAGGGCGTGATGTAGTCGAGAAGTTCCGAAGCGAGGCGTCCGGCAACGCGCAGACCCTCGATGTCTTCGGGCGTTTTGATCGTGATTTTGGCCATTGATGGGTGCCTATATAAGAAAGTGTCTCAATGATAGCCCATCGGGGCGATGCGGCAGGCCACCGACCCCGGAAAGAGAAACGGGACGGCGCCCGAAGACGCCGTCCCGTCGGAGAGTGGTTTCGCCCATGGTCAGACGGGGAGGATGCCGTTTCCGAGGAAGTAGGAGCAGCCCACGCCGATGAAGATGGCGAAGATGTTGAGGATGAAACCCGCCTTGATCATGTCCGAGATCTTGAGGCGCCCCGTCCCGAAGACGATGGCGTTCGGAGGCGTACCCACCGGCATCATGAAGGCGGCCGACGCGCCGATCACGGTCGCGAAAAGAGGACCTTCCGCACTGATCTTGAGCGTGTCGCACACCGCCGCGATGAGCGGCATGATGGTGGCGGCGAGCGCCGTGTTCGAGGTGACTTCCGAGGCGAAGGTCGTGAGCGCCGAGACGCCGAGCATCATCGAGAAGCGGCTCGCGCCCGCGAAGACCGAGGCCTGCGCGCCGATGAGGTCGGCAAGACCCGTCGCCTGGATGGCCGCCGCCATCGTGAGGCCGCCGCCGAAGAGCAGGAGCACGTCCCAGGCGACGACGTCCTTCGTCGAATCCCAGTCGAGGGCGTGCACGCCGCGTTTGACGTCGATGGGGATCATGAAGAGGATGAGCCCCGCGCCCATGGCGATCGCCTCGTCGGAGAGGGCCTTGAAGGGACGGACGCCGTCGATTTCAAAGCCGCGCACCAAGGGACCGCACATCCAGAGGACGGCCGCAAGGGCGAAGACCACGAGGACGACCTTTTCGCCCGCCGACATGGGGCCGAGCTTGGCGATTTCGTTCTTCACCCATTCCTTGCCGCCCGGAATGCCGGTGAGCTTCGTCCGGAAAAGGAGCTTCGTGAGAACGAAGTAGGTGGCCGGAAGGAGCAGGAGCGTCACGGGAAGCGAGACGCGCATCCAGGCGAGGAAGGAGACGGGTTCGCCGTAGCGGTCTTCCACGAAGCGCGCGAAGATGCCGTTCGGGGGCGAACCCACGAGGGTCGCGAGACCGCCGATCGAGGCCGCGTAGGCGATCGCGAGAAGCACGGCGATCGCGAAGTTGTTTTCGTCCTTCGAGGGCGTTTCCGAATTCTGCGTCGAGCGCACGACCCCGATCACGGCGATGGCGATCGGAACCATCATGGCGGCGGTGGCGGTGTTCGACACCCAGGCCGAGATGAAGGCGGTCGAGAGCATCAGGCCGAGAACCATTTGATTGGGCTTCGTGCCGAAGAGCGAAATCGTGTAGAGCGCGATCCGTCGGTCGAGGCGCCAGCGGTGAATGGCCGCGGCAAGGAGGAAGCCCCCGAGGAAGAGGAAGATCGTTCCCGAGGCATAGTGCTTCATCGTTGCCCCCGGCGTCGCGATTTCCAGAATCGGATAGAGCACGAGCGGCAGCATCGCCGTCACGGCGATCGGAAGCGCCTCGGTAAACCACCAGACGGCCATGAGGACCGTCACGGCGGCGCAGGCCTTCCCGGCGTGCGCGAAGGCGACCGTCTCGCCGGCTGCGTTGACGAACTGGTCGGGCATGAGCCAATACGTAAGAAAGGCCAACACGGGACCCGCGATCAAGGCCCATGCTTTCTTGCTGTTCGGCATGACTTCAAGGTCGAGTTGCGAACGTGGCATGAGTCGTTCTCCTAGTCAGTAAGTTTTTCCAACCGTATGCGTGCGGTTCCTTTTTGTAAAGACGCATGCAAACCGTAACCTATGTCAAACATAATGCCAAAAAAAAGGAAAAATCCGTGGGCAAACACGCGACTTTTTTGCGATTTTTTCCTTCGAATACGCCGTTTGGCGGAGGAAAAGGCAGGGGGCGGGGAAGATGCGGCGCGGGGATGCGGAAAAGTTCCAAAAAATCAAGGGGTTCGGCTTGCGTGCTTCCTGCGCCCCTGATATGATTGCGCCGTCCCGCGAAGTCCTTTCTTTCGCGAGACTTTTTTCTTTTTTCATCACTGCGGTGCGGAACCTTTTGTTCAACGGCCGCGAATCGCACGCGTCCCGCACCCGAGGTGGCGCCTCTTTCTAAGAAGAACGGCGTTTGCCCGCGGACGCGTAAGACACAACCTTGGAGAAATTTCAAATGATCAGCATGCGCGATATGCTCGAAGCCGGTTGCCATTTCGGCCACCAGACCCGTTTCTGGAACCCCAAGATGGCTCAGTACATCTTCGGCGCCCGCAACAAGATTCACATCATCAACCTCGAAAAGACGGTCGTCAAGTTTGAAGAAGCCTGCAAGTTCGCCCGCGAACTTTCGGCCCGCGGCGGCAAGATCCTTTTCGTGGACGCCAAGCGCGGTGGTCGTGAAATCATCGCCGAAGAAGCGCAGCGCGCCGGTTGCGCCTGGGTTGACCAGCGCTGGCTCGGCGGCACGCTCACGAACTTCAAGACGGTCAAGGGCACGATCAAGCGTCTGAAGGACATGGAACAGCAGTTGGCTGACGGCACGGCCGCCACGCTCACGAAGAAGGAAGCTCTGGACTTCTCCCGCAACGTCGAAAAGCTCAACAAGTCGATCGGCGGCATCAAGGAAATGACGGGTCTTCCCGACGCTCTCTTCGTCGTGGACGTCGGCTACCACAAGATCGCCATTCAGGAAGCCAACAAGCTCGGCATCCCCGTCATCGGCGTGGTCGATACGAACCACTCGCCCGACGGCATCGACTACGTGATCCCGGGCAATGACGACGCCAGCAAGGCCGTCGCCATCTACGCCAAGGGCATCGCCGACGCCGTCATCGCCGGCCGCAACGACAGCCTCGAGGAAGTCGTTGAAGCCGCCAAGGACGAAGAATTCGTCGAAGTGGCCGCCGAAGAAACGCCCGCCGCCTAATGTCCCCTGTCCCTGCGTCCCTTCCGGGCCGCAGGGCTTCGAACTTTATTCGTCGCCCGTCGTCGTTCGGACGGGCGCGTTTTCACACCTCTCTAGGAGCAAAGAATGGCTGCTATTTCCGCCGCGATGGTCAAGGAACTGCGTCTGAAGACCGACGCGCCGATGATGGAATGCAAGAAGGCCCTTACGGAAGCCGACGGCGACATGGCCAAGGCTGAAGAAATCCTTCGCGTCAAGCTCGGCAACAAGGCCACGAAGGCCGCTTCGCGCATCACCGCCGAAGGCGTCGTCGCCGTCTACATCTCCGAAGACCGCAAGGTCGGTGCCATCCTCGAAGTGAACTCCGAAACGGACTTCGTCGCGAAGAATCCCGAATTCATTCAGATGGCCAAGGACGCCGTGCGCCTCGTCGCTGAACAGAACCCGGCCGACGTCGCCGCCCTCGGCGAACTCGCCCTCGGCGACAAGACGCTCGAAGCCGTCCGTACGGCTCTCGTCGGCAAGATCGGCGAAAACATGACCTTCCGCCGCTTCACGCGCGTTGAAGCCAAGGGTCTGCTCTCCTCCTACGTCCACGGCAGCAAGATCGGCGTCATCGTCGACGTCACGGGCGGCGCCGACGAAGTCTCTCACGACATCGCCATGCACATCGCCGCTTCCAAGCCGAAGGCCCTCAACGAAGAAGGCATCGCCGCCGAAGCCATCGAAACGGAACGCCGCGTCGCCATCGAAAAGGCCCGCGAAGCCGGCAAGCCCGAAGCCATGCTCGAACGCATCGCCGAAGGTTCTGTCAAGAAGTTCCTCAAGGAAGTCACCCTCTTGAACCAGCCTTTCGTCAAGGACGACAAGAAGACGATCGCCGAACTCTTGAAGCAGAACGACGCCGTCGTCAACGCCTACACGCTCTACGTCGTGGGCGAAGGCCTTGAAAAGCGCAACGACGACTTCGCCGCCGAAGTGGCCGCGCAGGTCGCCGCCGCCAAGCAGGCTTAATTCGGATTTCGTCCGACGGGCGTTCTTCGGGACGCCCGGCACGCACAAAAAACTCCGGCGGGCTTCGGCCCTTCCGGAGTTTTTTGTTGCCCGGGAAAATCGAAGTCTTCGCGACTTCAGAAACTCACCGTGTCGGGGTGCAGACCCGAGAAGCCCGTGACGGGAAGTTCCGAGAGCGTGCGGATTTCCGCTTCGTCGAGCGTAAAGTGAAAGACCTTCAGATTTTCCTTGAAGTGCTGCGACTGATGCGAGCGGGGAATCGTCGGAACGCCCTGATCGAGGCACCAGCGGATCAAAACCTGTGCGGGCGTGGCGCCGTGTCGCTCGGCGATTTGTCGCACGACCGGATTGTCGATGAGCTGCCCTCGCCCGAAGGGCCCCCAGGACTGCACGACGATGCCGGCACGGCGGCAGAAGTTTACGGCGTGCGCCTGAGGATAGCCCGCGTGGATCTCGAGCTGGTTGATCATCGGGGCGATGCGGGCGCGCGAGAGAAGCGGCACGAGGTGGTGCGGCAGAAAGTTCGAGACGCCGATCGCGCGCACGACGCCCGCCTCGTAGAGATCTTCAAAGGCGCGCCAGGTTCCGGCGTTGCGGCTTTGCCAGAGAAGAGCGTCGCCGTGGGCCGACGGCCAGTGAATGAGAAGCGCGTCGAGGTAGCCCGTGCGGAATTCTGTGAGCAGGGTCTTCACCGCCTCGATCGTGTCTTCGTACGAGTGGTGCGTCACCCAGATTTTGGAGGTGAGGAAGAATGCTTCCCGAGGAATGCCGCAGTGAGCGATCGCTTCGCCGAGAAACGACGCGTTGTTGTAGATCTGTGCCGAGTCAAAAGACCGGTACCCCGCTTCGATCGCGGTCGTGAGAATGCGGTTCGCCTCTTCCGGGTTCGTGAGATGCCAGGTACCGAAACTCAGTCCCGGCAACCCCGTCCCGTTCTTGAGCGCAATGCCGCTGTGGGGATGATTGAGCACGATGAAGTTCCATTTGTTTTTCTCTTGGCGCAATGTTAGCAAAGCCGAAAACTTTGCGTTAGCGCAAAGGTGGAAAAGTTTTTCCAAACCTTCTGTCAGCGTAAGGCTGCGCGTATAATGTCGACTTCCCCGAAATTTTTCGCTTTCCTTTCGGGGCGAATTGCCGCCGATCGGTCTTGACGGACCGCGGACGCGGGAAGGAAATTCTTTTGCCCGGAGAGTCGGGCCGCCCGTGAAAAGGAAGGCGAAGGACAAAACCTGCGCAGCGCAAGCGCGTTCAAGAAAGAGGCCGCAAGGCCCGATGCGGAGTTTGACAAATGGAGAATGACATTCTCACGTGGGCCCTCCTCGGAACGGGGGTGCTCGGTTTCGGTGCGGGCGCCGTCTGGCAGACGATTCGCAGAAAGCCCTCGAAGGCTCCGCGCCGCGTGGAGCGCGTGGCGGCCCGTGCGTCGAGCCCCGAAAAGCGTCCCGCGTCTCCCGAGCCCGTCCGCGCTCCCGAAGCGGGCGTTCTTCGTCCGACGACGTTGGCGGTCACGCCCGTGGCGGGCGACGTCACCGCGGCGGAACTCTTCCTGCAGCGCGCCCACGAGGGCGACCTTCCCTTTTATCGCGAGCTTGACGTCGATCCCCACGACCTCAAGGGCGTTTCGGCGCTCTTCTCCCGTTGTTCGACGCTGGAGTGGACGCCCGAGGACGACTGGGCGCACGACGTCTACACCGTGAGCTTCTCTCCGGTCGTCACGACCGCCTGGGCGGCGGGACACATGCCGCGCGTGAACGCCACGGCCATGGACCTGCAGATCATTGCGCTCGGCGACGCGGGCGTGCAGCTCGGCACTCCCATGGGCGTGGCCGACCACGAGTGGGGCGACGCCGGACGCATTCAGACGCTCTGGGAACTCATGAATCCCGCCGAGAGCGAACACGTCCTCGCGGGCGAACTCAAGGCGGAAATCGAAGAGATCGACCGGCGTCTTCCGAAGGTGAAGCTCATGACGACGGCGCTCGGCGGCCACGAGTGGAGCGAACGGCGCGACGAACTATTCGACTGCGCGCGCGACGCGAATCGTCTGGGCGCCGAAGAAGGGCGCGCCGTCGACCGCGTGGAGCGCCTCGAAGCGCTCGCGAAATTCATGCGCGCGAAAAACGACGAGATCGACCGTACGCTCGACGAACTCGCCGAAAACATGAAGACCGCCCGGGACGCGGACGAGGCGCTCACGAAGGCGATTCCGCTCGCCTACGAGCGGGAACTCTCGGTTCTTTTCCTTCGCGCCATCGCGCTCCTTCGCGTGATCGTGGGGGACGACTACTGCCACGGCATGCGCTGCTCGAACCACATTGCGCTCAACGTCAAGAAGTTTCCCGACATGCACCGGCTTCTCGATCGGGCGCGCAACCTCGCGCTCACCGCTCTTACGAACGAGAGCCGCCGCCTCAACGACGCCGAACTCAAGGCCTTGGGCGACGTCAAGAAGGACGCCGATCTCCTTGCGGCCGCTCACGACGAAGTCGTCGCGCGTCTCGAGAGGGACGTCGAACGCCTGCAGACGGCGATCGACCGCCACCTCATTTTGCAGGGGCGGCCCCGCCGCTTTGCGGTGCGCCTTGACGCACGGGGCAGACTGGAAGCCCTCCTCGTTTTGGAACATTGAGGCTTGGGCGCAACCTTGCTACACTTTTGCCACGAACCTTGGCGTCGCGGCGACCGAGGGGATTTGTCGTGCGCGGGGAAACGCTGAGTTTTGCGCGCCCGAAAGTTTCCCGTAAGCGAAGCGCCGTACGCTTTCATCGATAAAACGCCGCGGACGTTTTCCCTTCCGAAAGTCTCCGCGGCCCCAACCGAAAGACACTCATGGTCAACATTCATCCGACTGCCCGTATTCACCCCACCGCGCTTGTCGACGAACGCGCGACGATCGGCCAAGACGTCGTCGTCGGGCCCTTTTGCTTCGTCGGCCCCGACGTGAAGATCGGAGACCGCACGGTGCTGCGCAGTCACGTGACGGTCGAAGGCCGCACGACGCTTGGCACCGACAACGTCGTCTATCCGGGCGCCGCCATCGGGTGCGAACCTCAGGACAAGAAGTACGCCGGGGAAGACACGGTTCTGATCGTCGGCGACCGAAACGTCATCCGCGAAAACTGCACGCTTTCGATCGGGACGGTGCAGGACGAAGGCGTCACCCGCGTGGGCAGCGACAACCTCTTCATGGCCAACGCCCACGTTGCGCACGACTGCCGCGTCGGCAACGGAACGATTCTCGCCAACAACGTGGCCTTGGCCGGTCACGTGACGCTCGAAGACTACGCCATCGTGGGCGGTCAGACGGGCGTGCATCAGTTCTGCCGCGTGGGCGCCCACGCGATGGTGGGGGGTGTCGCGGCGGTGACGCGCGACGTGCCGCCCTACGTCATCTGCGCGGGAAACCCCTGCGTGCCGCACGGGCTCAATCTCGTGGGACTTCGCCGCTCGGGCTTCAACGACGCCCAGATGCGGGCCCTTCGCCGCGCCTACGGTGCGCTCTATCGTGAAAATCTCACGGTGAAGGAGGCGCTCGAGAAAATCGATGCGCTCAAAACCGAATTTCCCGACGCGGCCGAAGTCCTGACGCACTTCGGCGACTTCGTCGCCGCAAGCACGCGCGGGCTGATCCGCTGACAAGAACGATTTCAACAACCCCTTTTCCAAGGACCGATTTATGGGAACCCATCATCCGACCCCGACCCCCGAACGAGAGGGCGCCGTGTGGCTTGCCGGCGAGGCAAGCGGCGACTTCATTGCAAGTCTGGTTCTTCCCGAAACGATTCGCCGCATGGACGGCGCCCCGCAGTACGGCGTGGGCGGCGAAAAGATGCGCGCCGCGGGCTTTCACGCCTGGCACGACATTCGGGAGCTTTCCGTTCGCGGCTACGTCGAGGTTCTTGCGCATCTGCCGCGCCTTTTGCGCCTGCGCTCGGAACTGGTCGAGCGCTTTGCCGCGTCGGACGCGCGCGTCTTCGTCGGGGTGGACGCGCCCGACTTCAACCTTGGAATCGAAGCGCGTCTTCGCCGCAAGGGCATTCCCACGGTCCACTTCGTGAGCCCGGCCATCTGGGCCTGGCGTCCCGAACGCATTCAGAAGATCCGCGAGGCGGTCGACCGCATGCTCCTCGTCTTCCCGTTTGAGGAGGCGATCTACAAGAATTCGGGCGTACGCACGACCTATGTCGGCCATCCGCTCGCAGGCGTCATTCCGATGAAGCCCGACACCGCCGGCGCGCGCAAGGCGCTCGGAATCGACGACGGCCTGCCCGTCGTCACGGTGATGCCGGGCTCCCGCCCCGATGAAATCGACGGGTGCTCGGACGCTTTCTTCGGGGCGGTCGAAAAGATCATGCACCGCGTGGGCGACATGCACGTGCTCGTCCCCGCCGCGAACGATCAGGCCCGCGCGAAGATCATCTTCAATTCCGGTCTTTTCCCGCGCGTGGCGTCCCGCATCCGGATCGCCGTGGGCGAAAGCCACCGCATGATCGAGGCGGCCGACGCGGTGCTTTGCGCTTCGGGAACGGCGGCGCTCGAGTGTGCGCTCTTCAAGAAGCCCCTCGTCGTGGGTTACAAGATGCCGGCTTTGACGGGCATGATCATGCAGAAGAAGGCCCTCATCCGTCACGTGTCGCTTCCGAACATCCTTTTGGGCGACAACGTCGTGCCGGAATTCCTGCAATATTTCTGCGAAGCCGACTGGATTTCCTACGCGCTCGAAGACGCGCTCACGAACGACGCCAAGCGCCGCGAACTCGAGGAGCGCTTCACGAAGATGCACGAAAGCCTCCTGGCGGACACGCCGGCCCTGGCGGCGGAAGTGATCTGCGACGCCGCGAAGCGCCGTCGCTGAGAACGCTTTCTTTGCACGAATCTTCGCTCGCTCCCGAAAGGCTCCTTTCGGTGGGCGGGCGTTTTCTTTTTTCCCGAATGAAGAAAAGCCAACCGACATCGGAGCCGTCGCTCTTTGACGAGGACTACGAAGCGCCCGTTTTCGACGGACTTCTTGCGGGCGTTGACGAAGCCGGACGCGGGCCGCTGGCCGGTCCCGTCTGTGCGGCCGCGGTGATTCTTGATCCCGCGCGTCCGATCGAAGGGCTCGCCGACTCGAAGAAGCTTTCCGCGAAAAAGCGCGAGGCGCTCGCCCCGCTCATCCGAGAACGCGCGCTCGCCTGGGCCGTCGCTTGGGCGGAACCCGAAGAAATCGACCGCATCAACATCCTGCGCGCCACGATGAACGCGATGAAACGGGCGGTCGAGGGCCTCGGAGTCAGGCCCGAATGCGTGTGGGTGGACGGCAACCGCCTTCCCGATCTGCCGCACCCCGCGGAAGCGATCGTGAAGGGGGACGCCAAGGTCCCCGCGATCTCCGCCGCTTCGATTCTCGCAAAGACCGCCCGAGACGCGAAGATGCGCGAATATGCGCGAGCGTATCCGGAATACGGTTTTGAGCGTCACGCGGGCTACGGCACGAAGGAACACGTGGCGGCGCTCGAACAGTACGGTCCGACGCCCATTCACCGCAAAACCTTCGAGCCCGTGAAGTCCCTTCTGCGCAAAGTCGGGGCGAAGGTCCGCGAGCCGCAATTCGACGACAACTGACGAGGCGAAAGCCGGAAGCATCATGACGAACATTCGAAACGACCGATCCGAAGTCCTCGAGAGCGACGCGAACCCTAACGTGAAGCGCTGGCGCCGTCTGGCGACGGATCCGCGATTCGTGAAGAAGGTCGCGGCGACCCTTCTGGAGGGCGCGCACCTGGCCGAGTGCTATTTCCACACGGGCCTGCCCGTCACGAACCTTCTCATGGCGGAAAGCGCCAACGCGGAAGCCCGCGCCTGGATCGAAACCTATGAAAAGGAAAGGGGGCTTCGTGCGCGCGTCGTCGCCGACCGCCTCTGGCAGACCCTTTCGCCCGTCGAACACGGCGTGGGGATCATGCTCGAAGTGCCCGTTCCAAAGACCGGGGCGGTCGACTACGCCCGAGAGGACGTGCTCTATCTCGACGGCGTGCAGGACGCCGGGAACGTAGGCACCCTCATTCGAACGGCCGTGGCGGCGGGTTTCCGCACGATCGCGGGATCGCCCAAGACCGCGGGCTTCTGGGCGCCCAAGGTGATGCGTGCGGGCATGGGAGCGCATTTCGGAGCGAAACTCCTGGAAAACTGTCCGATCGACGTTTTCGCCGAACGCTACGAAGGAACGATTCTCGCCGCGGACGCCCGCGGCGGCGAAGACCTCTTTGCGGCAGCCGATTACGCGCGCGGCCCGGTCTGCTGGATTCTCGGCGCGGAAGGCCCGGGCGTGTCGTCGGAAGCCCTCGCGAAAACCGATCGGCGGTTCTATATTCCGATCGAAGAAGCCTGCGAAAGCCTCAACGTGGGTGCGGCCGCGGCCGTGTGTCTCTTTGACGCGCGGCGCCGTCGCCAAGCCCGCCGTTGAGCGCGCGCAGTGGCAGGAACATCATCATTTCAAAGGAGAGAACCATGTTGGGATTCCAATACGCGAACACGACGCGCCTCTTTTTCGGGCGTGAAGCGGAAAAGGCGCTCGTCGCCCGACTCGCCGACGACCTCGGGCACGAGGGCGACGTCCTCGTCGTCTACGGCGGGGGCTCCGTCGTCCGTTCGGGGTTGCTTCCCCGCGTGACGGCGGCCCTCGGAGAGGCCGGCATCACGGTGCACGAAGAGGGCGGCGTCGTTCCGAATCCGCAGATCGGGCTCGTTCGCACGTGGATTGCAAAGTACGCCGACAAGAAACCCCGGGCGATCCTCGCCGTGGGCGGCGGATCGGTGATCGACAGCGCCAAGGCGGCCGCCGTAGGATTCGAAGCCGACTGCGACGTCTGGGACTTTTTTGCGGGGAAAGCTGCGGTTGCGAAGGCTTTGCCCGTCTACACGATTCTCACGCTTCCCGCCGCAGGGTCGGAGCAGTCGATCCGCGCGGTCCTCTCGAACGAAGAGGGGATGAAAACGGGGATCGGCGTCGAAGCGATCCGCCCGAAGGCCTCGGCCGTGAATCCCGAACTCTTCTTCACACTTCCCCGCTGGCAGATCGGTGCGGGCGTCACCGACATGATCTCCCACATCATGGAGCGCTACTTCACGAATACGGAACACTGCGAGTACGTCGACGCGCAGGCCGAAGCCGCCATGCGCACGGCCGTCGACTTCGGACCGAAGGTCGTGGCGAACCCCTCCGACTGGGACGCCTGGTGTCAGATCGCCATGGTGGGTACGTACGCCCACAACGGCTACTTCGGACTCGGCCGTGAAGAGGACTGGGCCTGCCACGGGATCGAACACGAGCTCTCGGGCTGGAACGGCGAAGTGACCCACGGTGCGGGGCTCGCCGTCATCATTCCTTCCTGGATGGCCTTTGTCGCCAAGACCCGTCCCGCCCGCGTCGAAGACTTTGCGCTTCGCGTGATGCGCGTCGAGAAGGGCGCAACGCAGGAAGAAACCGTCGCACGCGGGATTGAAGCCCTCAAGGCCTTCTACCGCACGCTCGGCATGCCCGTGACGCTTGCGGAACTGAAGGTTCCCGAGGCCCCGATTGGAAAGCTCGCGAAGGGCGCCGTCAGAAAGGGGCTCCTCGGCAAGTACGTGCCGCTCGACGAAGCGGCCGTGAAGACGATTCTCGAGAACGCCCGCTGAAAAAGCGCAGGATCCTCGAGTCGGCGCCGAGGTGCGCCATGGAAAAAGAGGACCGGCTCCGGGGACGGAGCGTCGGTCCTCTTTTTTTCCCGGACGGTTCTCCTGCGGAGGACCGCCCGGGGAAAAGCCTCAACGCGAGGCGAAGCGGTGAATCGCTCCGGATTCGTACAGCCGCGCTTCACGATCCTCCGACTCGGTCTTGCGCGGCGCGGCATAAAGCCACGAGGGCGCGGGCATTCGGCGGCTGACTTCCGCCATTGCCTCGTCCGATCGAAGGAGCGCTTCCGCCTCATCCGAGAGATGCCAAAGCACGATCGTGCGGTGCACGTCGTAGAAGGCGGTTCCCTGCGCGCCACGAACGAGCCAGTCGGGTTCCGTCGACGCGGCCCGGTCCGTGAGAGCGGCGCGCAAAAGAATGCGGCAGGTCGAATTCTCCGGAGAGGAGGACTTCGGGCAGCCGAGCGAGTCGTTCGCAAGCGCGACCGCGGCTCGCTCGAGGGTTTCGTCCTGCTGCGAGGTTTCTCGCTCTTCCCGAAGCACCGTGGCTTCGAACCCCGCGCGGCGGGCCGTGTCGGCGAAGGCTTCGGCCGTCAGGCGCAGAGACTGTTCGACGGCTTCCGAGGCGTTTGCGGCATCCGAATTCGCTACGAGGGCGAACCAGTGGTCGAACGCTTCAAAGGCGGTGGTGTCGGGCTTCCATCCCAAGTTCATGAAGTCGAGCCCGAGGCTCGTCGAGAAGGGGCCTTTGGAGGCTTCGGCCAGGGTCTTCCCCTGAAGCGGACTGTTGGCGAGAATCGTGGTGCCGATGTTTCGCATCCAGTGCGTTTCCGCGGCGGCGGCCTTGCGTTGTTCGGCCGCCGTCATGTCGTCGGAGAACCGCAGAATGCCGAAGCGCGCGCCGACGTTTGCGGCGTAGGAGCGCTCCGGGAGATAGCGGGAGACGTCCTGCGGAGAGGAGGAGGGAAGGTCGGTCGACGTGGCGCAACCGGCAAGAAAGGCCGCGCAGAGCGACGCAGGCAAAAGAAGGTACGGGCGCATCATTTCTTTTCGTGAAGATATTGAAAACGAAGTGAGTTTAGGGTAAGCGAGTACGTGTTTACCCTTTGTTTTGATAGAGAAACTGAAACAAAATGTATCTTACCGGGAGGGGGGAAATTCGGAGGTACGGCGGGGGGGCGCGACAAAAAAACGAAACCCGCCGAAGAGGCGGGCTGTCGGACGCTGCGGTCGGCGTCCGGCCGTGTTCCGGGCCGGACGCAGGGCTTTCAATGAAGGAACACCGTGCCCGAATCGTCGCCGACGGGACGGGCGTTTTTCGGCGCGTGGACGGCGAGGGCGGGCTTCGTCAGCGTGACGGGAGGCAGCGGCGCCACGGCCGTTGATCCGTACTTCTTGCGAAGAGCGTCGATCGGTCCGAATTCGATCGCCCACTGCGTGCAGGATTCGACGCAGACGGGGGCGAGTCCCTTTTCGAGGCGATCGAGACAGCCGTCGCACTTGAGCATCTTCTTTGCCTTCACGTCGAGTTGCGGCGCTTCATAGGGGCAGGCCGAGGCCCAGACTTTAGTGCTAATTGATAGACTTCCTCTGTTTCCTCGCTAGAGAGACAAGGTCTTTATGCGATTATCGAACTATCGATTTTTGTAGGTAGCTACTTCATAGGTAATTTGAGACGAAGTTTTTTGCGAATAGTCGAAGCAGTCTCCACTGCATTGAGTGGTTCCATACAGCAGGCGACGAGGATTTCGTCGCAGAGCTCAGACAGGGCTTTCTTGTCTCCACTCTCGTCCGTGGCAGTCGCTGCTTCGACCTCGAGGTTGCCGCAGGTGTAGACGTGACTG
>UQYG01000007.1 GCA_900545275.1 uncultured Sutterella sp. | reverse complement strand
CATTATAGCACATTTGCTTTATTTAATGGCGTTATATCGCGAACGTTATACTAGGATGGTGGTCCGAACGACCTCACGCGAACATTTTTCCATGGTTCCGAACACATCCCGCATCCTTTTTCTCACCGGCGCCACGCATTCCGGCAAGACGCTTCTCGCCGACCGCCTCATGAAGCGCTACGGCATTCCCGTCCTCTCGCTCGACCTCCTCAAGATGGGTCTCATCCGAAGCGGCAAGACAACACTTACGCCCTATGACGACGACGAGCTCACCAAAGAACTCTGGCCGATCGTGCGGGAAATGGTGCGGACCGCCATCGAAAACGGACGAAGCCTCATCGTCGAGGGCGGCTACATTCCGGGAAACTGGGCCGAATCCTTCCAATTCGAGGAGCGCCGACACATTTTCGCGGCGGCGCTCGTCATGACGCCCGCCTACATCGAGGCGCACTACGACGACATCCTTCGCCACGCCGAAGCGGCGGAAGGACGGTTGGGGCCTCCGCCCGCCAAGGGAGAGCTCCTTTCCGAACACGCAAAGATGGCAGACGTGGCGGTGCGCCACGGTTTTCAAGTGATTCGAATCGACAAGGACTTTCGCCCCGACTACCGCTTCCCGCGATGATCCCGTCAGGCGGTCCGCGCCCAGCCCGAAGCCTCTTCGATGTCGACGCTCACGACGCGGCTCACGCCGGGTTCCTTCATCGTGACGCCGATCAGGACGTCGGCGTACTCCATCGTCACGCGGTTATGCGTGATGAGAAGGAACTGGGTCTTCTCCGACAAGCGCCGACAGAGCGACGCCAAACGCCCCTGGTTCGCTTCGTCGAGCGCCGCATCCACTTCGTCCAAGAGACAGAAGGGCGCGGGATTCAAACGGAAAAACGCAAAGACGAGCGCCGTCGCGGCAAGCGACTGCTCGCCCCCCGAGAGTTGGGTGAGGCTTGCGTTCTTCTTTCCGGGCGGCCTCGCCGTTACCTCGACGCCGGCCTCGAGAACGTCGTCGCCGCGCAGAACGAGCTTCGCTTCGCCCCCGCCGAAGAGCTCCGTAAAGGTCTCTTCAAAGGCCCGGGCGACGGCTTCGAAGGTCGTGCGGATGCGCACCCTCGTTTCGGCGTCGATCTTGCGGATGGCGGTTTCCAGCGTTTTGGCGGCTTCTTCGAGGTCTTCCATCGTCCGCCTCGCCGTTTCGTACTCTTCTTCGGCCTTGCGCAGCCCCGCGAGCGCCGCGTGATTCACTTCGCCCAAGCGCTGCTGCTCGCCCGCGAGCTTTTGGAGCCGCACCTTGAGCGCGGGGACGCGAACGGGATCCCGTTCAGCCAAACCCGCCACGACGCCTTCATCGAATCCCGTCTCGCGAAAACGCTCGGCGAACTGTTCATAGAGAACGAACTTCGCCTGCCGGTCGGTCTGCCTGCGACCGATCGTTTCGGTAAGCGGCAGCAATTCTCCGCGAAGTCTTCTTTCCTCTTCGCGCAAGCCCGTGAGTTCGCGAAGCGCCGCCTCTTCTCGGCCCCGCGCTTCGTCGGCAAGGCGGCGAACTTCCCCCTCGGCGGCGCGGCGGATCTCGAGCGCCTCGGCGAGCCTCTCGCCTTTATCCTCAAGGAGGGCCCTGGCCTTTTCGGCCCGATCACGTTCGCGCTTCACGTCGGTTTCCACGCGTTCAAAGCGCACCCGCGCGGCGGACAGCGCCTTGCGGCACTCCCCGGCTTCGAGCGCCATCAGTTTGGCGCGGTAGTCGAGCGCCTTTTGTTCGCTTCGGGCGTGCTCGAGCGCCGAGCGGGCCCGTTCCGTTTGAGCGCGCGCCTCGTCCCGGCGCTTCGCCCGCTCCGGAGCGAGCGCTTCAAGTTCGCGAAGCTTTGCGTCGTTTTCTTCCCGGTTCTTTCGAAGCGCCGCCTCTTCTTCAGCCCAGAACTTTTCGCGCCGCTCGAGCTCTTCGAGGCGCTTGATCGCCTCGCGCTTTCGTTCGAGAAAACGCTCGATCGCCCATTCGCCCTTTTTGAGAGCTTCCTCGGTCTCGCGCAGTTGACGCTGCAGATCGCGCTGCGCGTCGCGAAGCGCCCTTTCGTTTTTCTGCGCCTCGTTTTGTTCCGCACGCATCCGCTCGAACGACGCTTTCGCTTCGGCGTGCCGCGCCGCGGTCTTTCGCACGGCTTCCGAGAGCGTAAGAACGCCTTCCGTCGTGCGGGCCCAGAGGCGAACTCTTCCCCGCGTCACACGGTCCCCCTCGGGCGTGACGAGCGTCGCGCCCGCGGGAAGTTCCTCTCGGAGGGAGAGCGCCTTCTCAAGACTCTCGACGGCGTAGTGACCTGCGAGGCGTTCGGCAAGAACGCCCTTCACGGTCGGATCGGGCACGCTGAAGACCGAAAGAAAAGCGGGAAGCGTCACGCCGCCCGCGCTGAGGGGCGCCTTTCCTTCGGGCGACTCGGGAGCGCCCGGGCCCCAGAAGGAGGTCTTGGCGGGGGCGCGCTCCCCCGTGAGGCGTGCGGCATCTCCGTCCTTATCGAGCCATCGCGCCCCCGTTTCTTCGGCGAGCACGGCGTCCGCCGCCGTGATCCAGGCGGGATCGACCGTAACAAGCGAGGAGAGGCGCGGCTTGGCGGAAAGGCCCCGACGCTCGAGCCATCGATCGAGGTCGCCCGCCTTTTCGGCGCGGCCGAGCGCTTCGCGCGCGGCCTCCCATTTGGCGGCTGCAGTGCGTTCTTCGGCCAAGGCCCTTTCGTATTCACGGGCTTTTTCGCGCACGCTCCGTTCGGCGTCCGCCATGCGGCGTCCGAGACGTTCCCGAGCTTCCCGTGCTTCTTCGAGATCTTTTTTCGCAAGCGTCTTTCGGTCGCGAAGCTTTTCCTCTTCCGCCGCGTCGGGCACGACCGGGCGTTCCGCGTCGCGCTGCAGCATCCGGTGGCGCGAGAGCGACTGAAGACGGTCTTCCAACGAACGCTTTTGCGCACGGGCGCTCTCCAGCGCCGACTCCCAGCGGCGGCATTCGGTCTCGACGACCTCGGTCGAGCGCCGCTCCTCGGCCAACGCCTTTTCCGCCGAGATCGTAAGGTCCGCCGCGCGGGCGACCGATTCTTCGAGGGCTTTTCCCTCCACTTCGAGCTGCGCGAGGCGTTCCCGGTCCTGTTGGGTCTGCGCCTCGAGTTCCGCACGTTCCGCTTCCTTTTCGCGCACGGCGTCTTCTGCGGCGCGCAGGGTGTCGGCGGCCTCCTCCCTGCGGCGGCGGTCTTCCGCGAGACGGGCTTCGAGCGCCGCGATTTCTCGCTCGGCTTCGCGCACGCGCTCGGCCGTGGCGAGCGCTTCGCTGCGGGCGGCTTCAAAACGCCGTTCCGCTTCGGGACCGGCGTCTTCGAGCGCTCGTAAGCGGTCCTTCGTCTCGTCGACCGTGCGCGAAAGATTTCCGATCACGACGTCCATCTCGCGCACGCTGGCGCGGGCTTCTTCGCGCTGTCCCCAAAAAAGCCGCGCTTCGGCGCTCCGGCGCTCTTCGTCGAGCTTTTCCCAACGCGCCGCCGTTTCAGCTTCGGCGCGCAGGCGCTCCATCGTTTCCTTCTTGACCGTCTGCAGGTCGGCCGCGCGCTCGAGGTTTTCACGGGTTTGCCGCAGGAGCGTTTCGGTTTCCCGACGGCGCTCGCGGTAAAGCCCCACGCCCGCCGCCTCTTCAAAGTAGTTGCGAAGCTCTTCGGGACGCGCGCGGATGAACTGGCTCACCGTGCCCTGGGAAATGATGGCGTAGCTCTTCGTCCCAAGTCCCGTGCCGGCGAACAATTCCTGCACGTCTCGGCGGCGCACGGTCTGACGGTTGATCGAATAGGCGGAGTCGCCGTCCCGCGTGATGACGCGTTTTACCGAGAGTTCCGCATACGCGCCCCAGGGACCTTCGAGCGTTCCGTCCGTCTCGAGGATCAGTTCCACGCTCGCACGTCCGAGTTCCGCGCGGGCCGTGGAGCCCGCGAAGATGAGTTCCGTCATGCGGGCTTCGCCGCGCAGTTCCGAAGCGCGCCCTTCGCCCAGGACCCACCGCACGGCGTCGATGATGTTCGACTTGCCGCAGCCGTTCGGACCCACGATGGCCGTGAGGGGAACGTCGATGTCGATGACGGTGAGATCGGCGAAGCTTTTGAAGCCGGCGATTTTGATTTGTCGAAGGCGCACGTCGGGAGGAGAAAAAAAGGTTCTGGGAAGGATTCGTCATTGTACCGACGCGGGCCTTCGAACGCAGGAAGAGACCCTTTCGGAAGGAAAATGCGGCGCCGCGCGCCGTCAAGGCGTCCGTACGTCGGAAAGTCTTCCCTTCGAACTCCCTTATAATTGCGGGACCTTTGGATTTTTCTCTCGGAATACGACATGTACGAAATCGCGCCTCTTCTCGATGATCCCCTGCACAACCTCAAGACCATCCGGGACATCTACCGCTGGGCCATCACGGAAATGGAAACGGCCGAAATCTCGTTCGGTCACGGCTGCAACGACAGTTTCGAAGAGTCGTCCTTTCTCATCTGCCGCGCTTTGAAGCTCCCGTTCGAGCACTTCGACGAATTCCTCGATGCGGCGCTCACGCACAACGAACTCCTGCGTCTTGTGAACCTCATCGACCGCCGCGTCCACGAAAAGACGCCGTCGGCCTACCTTCTCAAGGAAGCGTGGCTTACGAACCATCAGTTCTACATTGACGAGCGCGCCCTGATTCCCCGCTCCTACATCGCCGAACTCCTCGAAGAAGACCTCGCCCCCTGGGTCGAGGACCCCTACGAAGTGGGCTCGGTGCTCGATCTCTGCACGGGCTCGGGGTGTCTGGCGATTCTCGCGCAGGGCGCCTTCCCGAACGCCGCCGTGACGGGTTCGGACATTTCCGCCGACGCCCTCGAGGTCGCCAAGATCAACCGCCGCGACTACGGCATGGAAGAGACGCTCGAACTCGTTCAGGGCGACCTCTTCTCGGCCCTTGAAGGCCGCAGCTTCGACATCATTCTCTCGAATCCGCCCTACGTCACGACGGCGAGCATGGAGGCGCTTCCCACCGAATACCGCCACGAACCGAGTCTGGCGCTCGCCGCGGGCGCGGACGGCATGGACGTCGTTCGCCGCATGCTCCCCGAAGCCGCGAAGCACTTGAACGACGGAGGCTTCCTCATCGTCGAAGTCGGAGACGGCCTTGAAGCGGTCGAAGCGCTCTTCCCCGGACTGGAACTTACGTGGCTCTCCGTCTCGGGCGGCGACGATCAGGTCTTCATGGTCACGAAGGAAGCGCTTCTCGCCTACTTCGCCTGATTTGCCCCGACCTTTTGTTCAATCAAGGCCGCGCGCCGAGTCTGCGCGGCCTTTTTGAGTTTTTCCCATGCTCCGACTGTTGCACCTTGCCCTCGCGCGCGGCACGCGCGTGCTCTATGAAAACGCCACGCTCACGGCGTCGCCCGGCGAACGCATCGGACTTGTCGGCCCGAACGGCTGCGGCAAATCCACGCTCTTTGCGGCCGTCCTCGGAGAACTCGCGACGGAGCGGGGCGACATCGAACGCCCGCCCCTCGAGCGCGTCGCCCACGTCGCGCAGTCCTTCGTGACGGAAAACGTGCCGGTCCTCGACTTCGTTCTTTCGGGCCACGCGCCGCTCGTCGCGGCCAAAAAGCGCCTCGCCGAACTCGAAAACTCCACGGACGAACTGGCACTTGCCGCCGCGCACGCGGAACTCGCCGAATTGAACGAAGGTGCGATCGAAGCACAGGCGCGAACGATTCTCGCGGGTCTCGGCTTTCGCGATTCCGACGCGACGCGCCTCGTCTACGACTTCTCGGGCGGTTGGCGAAACCGCGTGGCGCTTGCCCGCGCGCTGATGTGTCCGGCTGACCTTCTGCTCCTCGACGAACCGACGAACCACCTCGACATCGACAGTCTGATCTGGCTCGAAAACTGGCTTCGCCACGTCGAAGCGACCGTTCTCATCATTTCGCACGACCGTGAGTTTCTCGACCGCTCGGTCGAGACGATCTGGTCGATCGAAGACGGCACGATCGTGCGCTATGCCGGGAACTTCACGAAATTCGAAGCGCAGCGCATCGAAAAGCTCCGTCTCCAGGACGCGGCCGCCAAAGCCTTCGAGCGCGAAGCCTCTCACCTCACGGCCTTCATCGAGCGCTTCCGCTACAAGGCCTCAAAAGCCCGTCAGGCGCAGTCGCGCATCAAGATGCTCGAGCGCCTGCAGTCGGTCGAACCCGTGCGCGCGAAACGTGAGTGGCGATTTGAATTTCCGAAACCCGAGCGTTTGCCCGAGCACCTCGTCGACGCCGAGGGCCTCTGCGCGGGCTATGAAGACCTGACGGTCTTGCGCAACGTGTCGTTTTCAATCCGCTCGGGCGACCGAATCGGTGTTTTGGGCGTAAACGGAGCCGGAAAGTCCACCCTCATCAAGACGATTGTGGGGGTCCTCCCGAAGCTGGGCGGAGACCTTCGCCGCGGACAGGGACTCTCGATCGGCTACTTCGCGCAGCATCAGCTCGACGCCCTGCGCATGGACGAGACGCCGCTCGAACACATGCGGCGCCTCGCGCCCGACGAGCGCGAGCAGACGCTTCGCGACCACCTCGGGCGCTACCGCTTCTCGGGCGACTTCGCGACCTCTCCCGTGGGCCCCATGTCCGGAGGCGAAAAGGCGCGTCTGGCGTTGGCGCTGCTCGCCTGGGAAAAGCCCAACCTTCTCGTGCTTGACGAACCGACAAACCACCTCGACATGGAAACGCGCGAAGCGCTCACCATGGCGCTCTCGACCTTCGAAGGGGCGGTGCTCCTCGTCTCGCACGACCGCCACCTTCTGCGCGCGGCGACGGATTCGCTCTGGCTCGTCCACGACGGGGCGATGCAGCCCTACGACGGCGACCTCGACGACTACGCCAAGCTCGTACTCGATCACCGCAAGACCCAGCTCGCTCAGGAGCGCGCCGCGCTCAAACCGGACGAATCGCGCCAGGCAAACGTCAACAAGAAGGAGGCGCGGCGCCTTGAAGCGCAAGAGCGCGCCCGCATCGCCGCGCTTCGAAAGCCGCTTCAGAAGAAACTCGCCGTCGTCGAAAAGACCATGGCGGAGAAAAACGAAGCGCTCTCGGTTCTCGCCGCACGACTTGCCGACCCGGCCTTCTACGAAGAGTCTCCCGAAGAGGTCGCGCGCGTGACGCGCGAGCACGGCGAACTCGTTCCGCAGATCGAGGCGCTCGAAGCCGAGTGGCTCGAACTCTCCGAAGAAATCGAGTCGATTTCCTGACGCGCATCATCTCAACGGCCGACGGCAAAGAAAACCGTCGGCCGTTACACTGTGGGTTTTCCCCGTGCCCGCATCCCGCCCGAAGACCCACAAGAAAAAAAGAAGTCGGATGCAAAAAGACCGTGCCGCAGGCGCCCGCTTGCCGTGGAGCCGCGCGGACCTAGGAGAAAGCCTTGCATTCCATCGTTTCCGACGCCCTTTCGCGCGTGCTCGCCGGAGAGCGCCTCTCCCGCGCGGACGCCCTCCGACTCTGGGAGGCGCCCGCCGAAGAACTTTTTGACGCTGCGCGCTTGATCACGCGCCGCTTGGCGCCGCGCGCCTTCAACTTCTGCTCGATCGTGAACGCCAAATCGGGGCGCTGCACCGAAGACTGCCGCTGGTGCGCGCAGTCGAGGCATTTTCGCACCGACGCCCCCGAATATCCGCTGATCGACGAACAGACCGCGCTCGAAGCCGCCCGCCGCACCGAAGCCGCGGGCATTCCGCGCTTTTCCTTCGTAACGAGCGGACGAAAACTTTCGCCCCGTGAAGTTCGGGACCTCGCAAAGCTCGTTCGCGCCGTACGGCGAGAAACGAGCGTCGAAGTCTGCGTCTCCGCCGGGCTCCTCAAGGAAGAAGAGCTGCGACTGCTGAGGAATGCAGGCGTCGTTCGCTACCACTGCAATCTCGAAGCCTCTCCCGACTATTTCCCCAAGGTCTGCACCTCGCACACGACGAAGGACAAGATCGAGACGCTCCTCGCCGCCCGCCGCGCGGGGCTCGACCTCTGCTCGGGCGGCATCGTCGGGATGGGCGAAACGCCCGCCGACCGCATCGATCTCGCGCTCACGCTGCGCGAACTCGACCTTCCGTCGGTGCCCCTCAATCTGCTCGCTCCGATTCCGGGGACGCCCTTGGAATCGACGCCGCTTCTCTCGGAGGAAGACTTTCTGCGGACGGTCGCCGTCTTTCGCTTTCTTCTCCCCAACGTGCACCTTCGCTTTGCGGGCGGGCGCGCCAGGCTTTCCGAGGAAACGGTCCGGCGGGCGCTTGAGATCGGAATCACGAGCGCCATCGCGGGCGACCTTCTGACGACCGTGGGCTCAAGCGTCGAAGAAGACAAAAAACGCGTTCGCGAAGCGGGCTACGAATTGGACGAGGACCTCGCCTTTGACCGCGCTCACCTCTGGCACCCCTATACGGGCACGATCGATCCGACGCCGGTCCTCAAGGTCGCGAAGACCGACGGCTGCGAGATCGTGCTCGCCGACGGAAGACGACTTTTGGACGGCACCTCCTCGTGGTGGTGCGCACTTCACGGTTACGGACGCGAAGAACTGAAGCGCGCCATGCACGAACAGATCGAAACGATGTCCCACGTCATGTTCGGGGGCCTCACCCACGAACCCGCCGTAAAGCTCGGGCGACTCATTCTCAAGCACGCCCCGGCGGGGCTCGAGAAGATCTTCTACGCCGACTCCGGATCGGTCGCGGTCGAAGTCGCCATGAAGGCGGCCGTGCAGTATCAGATGGCCCTGGGGCACACGACGCGCACGAATTTCGCGACGCCGCGGCGGGGTTATCACGGCGACACCTGGAACGCCATGTCGGTGTGCGACCCCGTGTCGGGGATGCACACGGCCTTCGGCAATGCGCTTCCCGGACGATTCTTCGCGCCCTCGCCCGTCTCGCGTTTTGACGGCGACTGGCATCCCGAGGACGAACAGGCGCTTCGCGCGCTCTTTGAAGCGCATGCAGACACAATCGCCGCCTTCATTCTCGAACCGATCGTGCAGGGGGCGAGCGCCATGTGGTTCTATCACCCCGAATACCTGCGGGCGGCGCGGCGGCTTTGCGACGAATTCGGCATTCTCCTCATCTTCGACGAGATCGCCACGGGGTTCGGGCGTACGGGTCGCTACTACGCGTCCGAATGGGCGGGCGTTTCGCCCGACCTCATGACGATCGGCAAGGGCCTCACGGGCGGAATGCTCACGCTCTCGGCCGTACTCACCACGAACGACGCGGCCGATACGATTTCGCGCGCGGCCCCGCACGCCCTCATGCACGGCCCCACCTTCATGGCGAATCCCCTCGCCTGCGCGGCCGGGATCGCGAGTCTGGAATTGCTCGAAAAGACCGACTGGCGCGCCGACGTGGCGCGCGTGGAAGCCGCCCTGCGCCGAGGGCTCGAACCGCTTCGCGGCAAGGCGGGCGTCGCGGACGTGCGCGTTCTCGGCGCTCTGGGTGTCGTCGAACTGGAAAAAGCGCCCGACCGTTCGATTACGAAAGCCTTCGTCGACGAGGGCGTCTGGGCGCGTCCCTTCGGGCACATCGCCTATCTGATGCCGCCCTTCGTCATGACGGAAGAAGAGCTCGAACGCCTCACCGCGGGCTTCCGAGCGGGCCTTCGCGCGCACGGGATCGCCGCATGAGCGTGACCGACCGACTGCAGGCGGCGCTCGCCAATCTCCGGGAAACCCGTTCGCTTCGCACGATCCGGCGCCGCCCCGAAGGGGTGATTTCGCTCGCGGGCAACGACTACCTGGGCGCGGGGACCGACAGAGCGCTTCGTGAGGCCTTCTTTGAGAGTCCCCTCTCGCGCTTCGGGCTCGCAAGCGGTTCGTCCGCACTCCTTTTCGGCGAGAGCGAAGCGCACGAGAGCCTTCGCGAAACGCTTCGCCGTCAATACGAACGCGATAGTCTCCTCTTTCCCTCCGGGTGGCAGCTCAACACGGGCTTCATTGCGGCCCTGGGCGCGGTCTTCGGGCGAGATGTCTTCTTTCTTGCCGACCGTCTCGTGCACGCGAGCATGATCGACGGACTCCTCGCCGCAAAGCGCCACGGCGCAGGGTTTCTTCGTTATCCGCACAACGACTGTGCGGCGCTAGAGCGGCTTCTCGAGCGCACCGCCCCCGAGCACGGGATCGTCGTGATCCTGACGGAAAGCGTCTTCAGCATGGACGGCGACCGCGCAGATCTTGCCCGGCTCGTCACACTCAAGAAGCGTTGGTGCAACGTCCTTCTTGCCGTCGACGACGCGCACGGCCTCGGAATTTCGGGGGCGAACGGTCGGGGGCCCGCCGAAGAGGCGGGCGCGGAAGCCGAGATCGACTTTCGCATCCTCACTTTCGGCAAGGCCGCGGCCTCTTCGGGCGCGGCGCTTCTGGCCGATCCCGATTGGCTTGCGCTCGTCACGAACCACGCGCGTCCCCTCATCTTCACAACAGCGGAGTCGCCGCTCCAAGCCGCATGGACGGCTTTCGTGCTCTCGCACGTGCCGTCATGGTCGGACCGACGGGCGAGACTTCGCACGCTCGAAGCGCGGGTTCGGGATGCGCTCGGCACCGGAGCGTGCGCAAACGATGCGCCGATTCTTCCCTGGATCCTCGGCGACAACGCCCGCACCCTGGAAGCGGCGAAGCGCCTCGAAGAAGCGGGCTTTCTTGTCTCGGCGGTGCGGCCGCCCACGGTCCCCGAAGGAACGTCCCGGCTTCGCATTTCGCTCACGAGCGCCCTCACGGACGTTGAGGCCGACGCCTTTTGCCTCGCGCTCGCGCGCCTTAAAACGGAACTCTTTCAGTGAAACATCGATTTCTCGCACAAGACGCCGACGCCCGATGGCTCACGATCTTCTTTGCGGGCTGGGGATCGTCCCCCGCGCGTTTCCGAGACCTGCTCCCCGCCTGTGGAAAGGATCTCCTTTTGCTTTGGGACTTCGACGGCGCCGTCGGACTCATGCCAGACCTTACCCGATACGAGACGGTCGACGTCGTCGGCTGGTCCTTGGGCGTTCGCATCGCGGCCGACTGGGTGATGTCGACAAACATCCCCGTTCGGCGCTTCACGGCGGTCGGAGGAACCCTCACGCCGATCGACCGGCGCCTAGGCATCCCGCCCCTCGTCTTCGACCGCACTGCGGATCACTTCGGCGAAGATACGCTCGAAGGTTTTCTTCTCAACATGACGGGATCCATCGAAGCGGCACGGAGGCTTCGCGGTACGGAGCGAACGCTCGATTCGCTCGGGCGCGAACTTCGGCTTCTGCGCGACACCTACCGGGGCACTCCCTTCGAGGGAGACCTTCGCGCGCGCGTCCAGACACTCGCGGCCGTCATACCGGAAGCCGACCGCATCGTTCCCGCCGCCGCACAGCGGCGCGCCTGGGAAGCTTTGAGCGTGACGCCCGTCTCCACCGGGGAACCGCACTGGTGTCCCGCAGCACTGCAAAAGGCAATCGATGGGAAAATCTGACGCCGTCGCCGCGCGTTTTACGCGCGCCCTTTCGACCTACGAAGAACACGCCCGAGTGCAGCGCGAAGCCGCCGATCGTCTGACGGCGCAGCTGCTTCGTCTTCGCCCGTCCTTCGGACGGGTCTTTGAAGTGGGGTGCGGCACGGGCCGTTGGAGCCGGACGCTTGCCGTCCGATCGCAAATCGACGCCCTGTGGCTCAACGATCTGTCACCCGAACTTGCCATCGAAGCCCGAAAACGCCTTCCCGAAACGGTCCGAAAGAAGACCGTACTCTTACCCGGCGACGCCGAGCTGCTCGCCTGGCCCGACGGGCTCGATCTCGTCCTTGCGGGCTCGGTTCTGCAGTGGTTCTCGAAGCCGGAAGCGTTCTTTGAAAACCTTCGGCGGCGACTTCGTCCCGGGGGGCTTGCGGCGATCGTCACCTACGGTCCCGAGAACTGTCGTGAAGTGAAGGCTCTCACCGGGCAGGGACTCGCCTACCCCGACGCGGCCGAACTTTTCCGTCTCGCCTCGGGTTTTCGTTTGCACCACCGCTCGGAAGACGTCCGGCGCGAGTGCTTTGCCTCTCCCCGCGCGGTGCTTCGGCACCTGCGAGCCACGGGCGTCACGGGCACCCACGGAGGCTTTCGGTGGACAAAAGAAAGTCTTCTCGCCTTTGAGGAGGCCTACCGGACGCGTTTTGCCGCCCGCGGTCCCGCGGAGGGCGTGCATCTCACCTATCATCCCGTCACCATGCTTTTGGAGAAAACATCATGACGCTGCAGTTTGTGAGCGGCATCGACACGGACGCGGGGAAGACCATCGCGACCGGATGGCTTGCCGGACGCTTTCTTCGCGAAGGGCGAAACGTCGTCACCGCAAAACTCGTGCAGACGGGTTCGGACGACCTTTCGCCCGACATCCTCACGCACCGCCGTCTGATGGGGAAGGGCCTTCTCCCCGCCGACATCGACGGGCGGACCATGCCCGAGACCTTCCGCTACCCGGCTTCGCCCCATCTGGCGGCCGAGCTCGAGGGACGGACGGTGGACTTTGCGAAAATCGAACGCGCGCTCATGTCGCTGGAAGCCCAATACGAGACGGTGCTCGTCGAAGGAGCGGGCGGCCTCATGGTGCCCCTCACGCGAGAGCTCCTTACGATCGACTACGTGGCCGAAAATGGCTGGCCCGTCTGGTTCGTGACCTCTGGGAAGCTCGGTTCCGTCAACCACACGCTTTTGTCGCTTGAAGCGATGAAGCGCCGCGACATGCCGCTGGCGGGCTTGATTTTCAACGACTTCTGTCCCTCGCACGACAAAATCATCGCTCAGGATACGAGGGAATACCTCCGCACCGCGCTCGAACGCTTCTACCCCGAAGCGCCCTTCCTTGTCTGTCCGACGCTTGATCTCTGACGGAATTTTGCTGGCCCGTCAAGAGAAACGGGACGTTCGGCATTTCTGCCGCGTCCCGTTTTCCGCTGATTTGTACGTAATCGCTTACTTCGCTTCGGCGAAGGTCTTGTCGTCCACCGGTTCAAGCCATTCGGACTTGTTGTTCGGCACGTTGGTTTCGACGGAAATGTGGGTCATCCAGGTCTTCTGTCCCGCACCGTGCCAGTGTTCGACGTTCGGGGCGATGCGCACGACGTCGCCCTTCCGGATCACCCGGGCGGGTTTGCCGCGTTCCTGATGCGGCCTTCGCCCGCGACGACGAGAAGAATCTGGCCGCCCGAGTGTTTGTGCCAATTCGTGCGGGCACCCGGTTCGAACGTGACGTTCCCGATCGGCGCGTTGAAGACGGCGTCGTTTTCGGAGAGCAACGTGAGGTAGGAGCGGCCCGTGAAGAACTTCCCGTAGGGATTGACGCCGCCCTGCGCAAAAACCGTGTCGATGGGCGCCTGGATCGAAGCGGGTTCGGCGGCTCAAACCGAAGCGGCGCCCCCCAGGGCAAGAAGGCCGGAAGCGATGAGGGAGAAGGAGCGGGCAAACGTCATGACATCACCTAGTTAGAGCGGGTGGGAAAGAAGTCGGATCGGTCGAACGCGGTCGATCCCGAGCGTTTCGAGCGGGAGGCCTCCGAGGCCGTCGAAACGCAGGGCCCGGGAGGCTTTGAAGATCGGACGGTCTGACCGATCCCATTGCCCGCAGTGTAGCCGCGGGGTCGAGACCCGCTCCAATGCCGATTGCACATGCCGCATCATGCGGTTTCTGCATGATGAAGAAAGCCCGAGACGGGCCCGCCCGAAGGCGTCCGAATGCCTTTTCGCCCCCGAGACGTCCGCCCCGCCGACCGACTCGCTTTCGGGTTCGGCGGGAAGGAAAGGCGATGCCGTCAAGGTTCGAGAGACTGATAGTCGTCGGGATCGACAAAGCGTCCCTTTTCGCTCAGGAACATCCCGCGCAGCCACTGCACGGCCGGATCCTTGTCGACGCGCACGTGCCAGAGGAAGTGGGGCGTATAGTCCGAAACGCGCGAGGGTTTGCCGAGAATCACGTAGTCGCCCCCCTCTGCGACGCGGCGGGCGGCGAGCTGCAGGCCCGTCATCGCGACAAGATTCGTGCCGCGCAGGCACTCGAAGGCCTGCGTGAAGTACGGCACCCAAACCGCCGTTTCCAGGGACCGATAGGGAATGTCGGACTGATTCGGCATGAAGGGATCTTCAGTGGGAATGGTCTGCGAAGGAATGAGGCTCGTCTTCACGAAGCGGTAGCGCAGAATGTCGGATTCGTGCAGCGTTCCCGAGCGCGCGAGTTCGACGAGCGGGTGCGAGGCGTGCACCACGTAGGCGATTGCGTCGCGGCAGATGGGCTGCGAGCGGATGTCGGGATCGTTTTCGTGGGTCGGATAGACGGCGAGGTCCAGAGCCCCCGATTTGAGCTGCATCCCGATGTTGACGTCGAGCGGGCGAAAGTCAATCGAAGCGAGCGGCGCCGCCGCGACGATCGCGGGCAGAGCGGGCGTGAGGTAGTTGCAGACGCCGTAGTCGACCGCCCCCACGCGGAAGGTACGCGTGAGCTCGGCCGGATTGAAGCTGCGTCCGGCGCCCGAGAGAAGTTGCTGATAGTCGAGGAGCATGCCCCGCAGGGTCGGTTCGATTTCGCGCGCCCTCGCGGTCGGAAGCATCCCGAGATGGTAGCGCGTGAAGAGTTCGTCGCCGAAGATGAGGCGAAGCTTCGAGAGCACGCGGCTCGCCGACGCGACGCTCGTCATGCAGCGTTCCGCCGTCTGCGAAAGATTGAGCGTCTCAAAGAGAGTAACGAAGAGACGCACCGATTCCATGTCCAAAGTAGGCAGTTTTTGTTCCGACATTCCGGCACTCCCCTCGAATAAAAGAAAACGAAGCGCCGCCCCTTCGAGACGGCCTTCGTCTTTAAGGATACTCTACCGACCGATGCGCATGGGAGGTCCCGCAAGGCGCATCGGCTTCATTTTTTCCGAACCTCAGTTCTTCGCTTCCGATTTTTCTTCGGCGGGCGTTTCGGAAGGAGCCGCGGAGGTTTCGTCCGCAGCGGAGGCTTCGGGCGCGGCTTCCTTGAATTCGCGCTGCGCCGCCTGCACCATCTGCATGATGATGGCGTTGGCGACTTCGGCGTCCCGGTCCATTTCCTCTTCCGTCGGATCGCGCCCTTCGGCGAAGGCCTTCTTGCAGCGGGGACCGTCGCGAAGGACGTAGCCCATCACGGTTTCTTCGCGCAGGCCCTGCGGCACGGCGTCGGCGCCGTCGGCGAGGTAGAGCGTGCGCATGTCGCTCATGAAGTGGGCGTTGTTGAGGAGTTCCTGCATGAAGGCCGCGTCGGCTTCGTCGACCGAATTGAAGCCGACGAGGTTCATGTTGAAGGCGTCGGCCGCTTCGGGCTTCCAGTCGGGGTAGTCGCGCAGGAATTCTTCCGTCACGGCGTTGTCGGCCAACACCTTGTCGAAATCAAGAAGCTCCTTGTTGACGAGCGACAGATTCGACGTGACGAAGCCCGTGTAGGCGGTGATGAGGGCGTCCTTGCAGTTCGTGACCGAAATGAGGTTTTCCGGACCGTATTGGGCGATTTCGCCCGTCATGTCGAGGAAGCTCATCACGAAGTCGATCGCGAAGAGACAGCATAGGTCGCGGCGTCCGAGAATTGCCACCTGTTCGGGGATGCCCGCCTGCGTGAACTTGGCGCGCGCCCAGTTGTCGCGGATCGCCTCGACGACGCCCGAGCCCATCCAGCCCGAGTCGTCCCGCAGATCCGCGCGCATGTCGAGAAGCGTCGCGGCAAGCGCATAGGCGACGCCCGCTACGTGGTCTTCTCTCTCGATCATCGAGAGACGGCTCGAGCGCGAAATCGCATTGGAGAGCGCGTAGGAGAACCCGATAAACATGTCCTGAAGCTGCATGTAGTCGGAGAGGTCCTGATGCTGCACTTCGCAACCCTGCATGTTCTGCGCCAAGATTTCCAGGTGAGGGAAGCCCTGCTCTTCGTAGAAACGGTTGTTGAGGGACTCGCGAAGGACGTCGAGCATGTAGGTGTAGCCCGTCTTGGCTTCGTTGCGGGCGCGGCGCTTCTTCAGTTTGTGCGCGCGGTCGGGATTGGTTTTGCTCTGCGGCATGATGGTCCTTTTTGTGCGTTGCCCGGCACGGGGCTTCGGGCTGAACTCGAGAAGTTTAGAGCGACAACCTTAAGCCGACATTGCCGATATTTTCGCCCTTCCAAATGGTCTAAGGGGCGTCGTCTCTTGAAACGCCGCCCCTTCTTCAAGAGGTTGGTTCGGGCAACGCTCCTCCCGGGCGATTCTACGCGCGCCTGGCGGCCAAGACCGAAAGGCCCGCGCCGATCACCGCGCCGACAAAGGCCGGCACGATCCATTCGAGTCCGTTCGCCGCGAAGGGAAGCTCGTCGGCAAAATCCGAGAGTCCCGGCACGCGCACGCCGAAGGCTTCGACGCCCGCGAGGACCGAGAAGATCCCCGTCGCGACGACGGCCGCGGGATAGAGGGCCTTCAGCGTGAGAAGGCGCTTTGAGGCGAGCGACAGAAGGCCGAGCACGATGAGGACGATCGCGACGGGGTAGATCGCGACGAGAAGCGGCACCGAGAATTTGAGGATGAGCGTGAGTCCCGCGTTGGCGATCACCATGCTCGCAAACGCGAAGACCTTGGCCCAACCGCGGTAGCCGAGGACCGGAAAGGTCTCGGAGAAGTAGTTGGCGCAACAGGAAATCAGTCCGACGCAGGTGTTGAAGCAGGCGATGAAAAAGATGAGTCCCATGAGGAGCGTCCCGACGGGCCCGAAGAGGTCGGAAGCGACGAGCGTGAGCGTCTGCGCGCCGTTTTCCATGGACGAGTACGCTCCGCCCGCCTCCGCTCCGATCATGGCGAGTGCGCCGTATACCGCGAAGAAGACGCAGGCGGCAATCGCCCCCGCAAAGACCGTTTCCTTCACGACCGCCCCTTCGGAACGGATCCCGAAGGCGCGGATGTTCATGGCGATCACGAGGCCGAAATTGAGCGCCGCGATCGTGTCCATCGTCTGATAGCCCTCGATGAAGCCTGTCGCGAAGGCGCCCTGCGCGTAAGCGTCCGTCGGTGCCGCCGCGTCGCCGAGAGGATGAAGGCAAATGCCGAGAAAAAGAAGCGCAATGAGGGCGATGAGCGTCGGACAGAGGAACTTTCCGAGCCGCTGCGTGAGCTTTTCCGGGTTAAGGGCGACCGCGTAGGCGAGCGTGAAAAAGAGAATCGAGTAAACGAACTGTGCGAGGCCCAGGGCGGAGAAGCCCCCGAACGCCGCATCCAAAAGTCCGGCGCCCTCGAGCGCCGGGCGCATCACCATCTCAAAGGACGTGCTCGCCGTGCGGGGAATTGCTAGGCAAGGTCCGATCGAAAGATAGATGAGGAGCGTAAAGAGAAACGCAAAGCGCGCGTTCACGCGGGAGGCGAGCGCCGTGAGTCCCCCCGACTCCGCCACCGCCATGACGCCGAGGATGGGAAAGCCGACGGCGGTGACGAGAAAGCCCGCAAGCGCCGCGGGCATGTCGACACCCGCCTGCACGCCGAGAAAAGGCGGGAAAATGAGGTTCCCGGCTCCGAAGAACATGGAAAAAAGCGTCAGGCCGACAAGGAGCCGCTGGGAAAAACGCAGGGAGGAGATTTCTTGCATGAGGTTTCGTTCTTATTGTGGACTGCGGGATAGGGAAAGACAAAAACGCGGTTTCGTTCGGACGGTCGTCGAACGAAACTGCGAAAAAGGATGAGGAGGAAGAACAATAGCAGACTTTGCGCCGGTTCCTCGGGAGGGGACGCGCGAATTGTCGGTTTTTACCGCTTCCCGAGGCCCTCCCGTCTCGAAAGCAAGTGCGGCAATGACTTGCCGTGCGCTACACTTACGGAAACGGCTCTTTTTTTTGACAACACGCTTTTTTTTTCAGGACACGGACAAGATGGGCAGCATCGACATCGAATGGCTCAAAGCCACGCTTGCGGACGCCGCGGAAGAACTGCAGCGCGCGATCGACCGTCTGGAGACGGACGGCGGAGAAAAAGACGCAGAGCATATCGTCACTCACGACCTCGTGCACGTCTACGCGAAACTCAACTACGCGGTCAACACCCGCGAACTCGGACCGCTTGCGTTGGAAGCGCTCACCGAGGACGAACTCATCGCCTGGCCCGAAATCATGCCTTTTGCGACGCTGGACGAACTCGAAGCCATGGTCGACTTCGAACCGAAGAACTGAAGAAAACCGTTTTTTTCCGGAAGCAAACGCCCGCGAGAGCGGCCCGAAAGACCGCGCGCGGGCGTCGTCGTTTTCGCTATTCCGATCAGTCCCTGGCTTCGGGCGCGGGGCGCAGATCGCGCAGGCGCCACCCGAAAAGCGTCATGACGAGGAAGTAGACGACCGCGGCGCCGACAACGAGGCCGAGCGTCCCGCCCGCACGGACGGGCCACGTGAGCGCCGTCCAGGAGACGCCGCGCTGCGCGAACCAGAGGCCCGCCGCCATGACGAGGGATCCCGTCGCCACCTGCAGGAGGAACTTTCCCCAACCCGCGCGGGGACGATAGATCCCGCGGCGACCGAGAATGAGAAGGAGCGACCCCGCGTTCACACAGCTCCCCAGACCGACCGAAAGCGCGAGCCCCGCCTGGTCAAAGAGCGGTACGGTCGCAAGGTTCAGAAGCTGCACGATGACGAGACTCAGAAAGGCGATGCGCACGGGCGTGCGGATGTCCTTTCTCGCGTAGAAGGCGGGCGCGGCGATTTTCAGGGTGATGAGCCCGATGAGCCCGACGGCGTATCCCACCACTGCCCTCGCCGTCTCAGCGACGTCGGCGGGCGAAAAGTTCTTTCCCTGAAAGAGGAAGGCGACGAGCGCTTCGGACGTAAGCCAGAGTCCGAGCGCCGCGGGAATCCCGACGAGAACGACGAGGCGAAGCCCGTGATCGAGCAGTGCGTTGTAGCGCTGGGCATCGCCCCTTGCGTGCGCGGCGGAAAGGCCCGGCAAAAGAACCGTTCCGAGCGCGACGCCCAAGAGCGCCGTCGGAAATTCCATGAGGCGGTCGGCGTAGTTGAGCCAGGTCACGGCCCCGTGTCCCAAGTGCGAGGCGATGTTCGTGTTGATGAGAATGGAGAGCTGCGCCACGCCCACCCCAAAGAGCGCGGGAAGCATGAGGGACAAAACCTTCCGCACGTCCGCGTCGGCAAGCGAAGCACGGATTCCCCGCGGGCGCAGGACGCAGCCGAGCTTCGCGAGCGCCGCAATCTGGGCGCCCAACTGCAAAACGCCTCCAATCAAGACGGCAGCGGCCAAGGCCCAGATGGGCTCGTCAAAGTACGGGGTGAGCAAAATCGTCGCGCCGATGAAGCTCAAGTTCAGCAAAATCGGCGTTGCCGCGGGGATCGCAAAGCGCTTCATCGTGTTGAGGATCGACGCGGCGAGCGCCACGAGGCTCATGAACGCGATGTAGGGGAACATCCATCGCGTAAGCGCCACGGCGAGATCGAAGGCTTCGGGGTCGGAGCGCATGCCGCCCGCGATCGCGAGGACGAGCAAGGGCGCGGCGAGGACGCCGAGCACGCTCGCAGCGAAGACGGCGACGCCGAGGATCGTGAAGACGTGGTCCAAAAAGCTCTGCGTGCGCTCGGGAGCGTTTCGCTCGCGCACGTCCGAGAGCATCGGAACGAAGGCCTGCTGAAAGGCGCCTTCGGCAAAGAGACGGCGCAGCATGTTCGGCAGACGAAAGGCCACGTAGAAGGCGTCCGTCGCGGCGGTCGCGCCGAAGTAGCGGGCGATCAGCATGTCGCGGATCACGCCCGTGATGCGGCTCACGAGCGTGAGGCCGGAGACGGTGAGCGCGGAGCGGAGTAAAGACATCGGTGCGGCATCCCTTGGGAGCGGTCGGAGGCGAAAGCGGCCGGGCTCAATCCCCTGCCGTCCGGACGAATCGCGGCTTCGTCGCCGAAGCGCACAATTTTTCCCGCCTTCCGTTTGTTTTTTGATCGGAAAATTGTTATAGTTTAGGACTTTTCGGAATCCGCAAAGTGTAACGCGTCCGGACGCTTCCACGGAAGACGGTCCTGCGGGATTTGCAAAACTCGGCCAACGTGTCTTGGGCAACTATGGGCGTAACTCTCGCGAACGCCCGCCTCGGTTTGGTTTTCAGCCCGTCCGGAGCCTTTGACGGACCCGAATAAGATTTTTTTCGAAAAAAAGACTTCACTTCAAGCGAGCCCCGCTCGCGTGTAAGGAGCTCTCGGCGGTTGACGAGTCTCTTCTGCCGACCGACTCCATTTGCTAAGGACATTCACAAATGGCTAATACCAAGCAAGCTCGTAAGCGCGCCCGTCAGATCGTTGCGCGTAACCTGCACCTCTCGGCTCAGCGCAGCCAGTTCCGCACCGCCATCAAGGCCGTGCGCAAGCTCATCGTCGCCGGCGACAAGGCTGCCGCCCAGGAAGCCTTCAAGAAGGCCGAATCCGTGATCGACGCGATGGCTCGCAAGGGCGTTCTCCACGCCAACGCCGCCGCTCGTCACAAGAGCCGTCTGAGCGCCTCGATCAAGGCCATGGCCTAATTGCGAGATGCTTTGCGTTCGGGGACGCGAGAGTCCCCGGGCGAAGAAAAACCCCGCCGTTGCGAGACGAGCGGGGTTTTTTGCGCCCTGGCGTTTTGTCCTCAGATCTTTTCGCCCACCACGACGGGTTCGAGTTCGAGCCTGAGACCGAAGCGCTCCTCGACGTCTTCCCGGATGTCGCCCGCCACGCGCAGGACGTCTTCGCCCGTCGCGCCGCCGAGATTCACGAGAATGAGGGCGTGGCGCTTGTAGACTCCGACCGTGCCGCGATCGGCGCCCTTCCAGCCCGCCGCTTCAATGAGCCAGGCGGCGGCGAGCTTGCGGCGCCCCCCTCCGAGAGGGTAGGACGGAATCCCGGGGTGTTCCGTAAGGATGTGATGCCAGAGAAGTTTGTCCGCGACGGGGTTCTTGAAGAAGGACCCGGCGTTGCCGATTTCCTGGGGATCGGGCAACTTCGCCGCGCGAACGGCGCGTACGGCGGCGGCCACCGTCTGCGGAGTCGTGGGTTCGAGTCGGGTCTTGCGGTAGGCTTCCAGGTCCTTGTAGTCGACGCGCGGCACCCATTCCTTCGGGAAGCGAAGCACGGCCGAGAGAATCACTTCGCCGCGTCCTGCCGCGGTCTTGAAGCGCGAGTGGCGATAACCGAAGTCGCAGTCGGCGACCCCGTAGTCGACGAGGCTCCCGTCGGGACGAAGCACCCGAACGGACTCGATGCGCTCCGCCATTTCAAGCCCGTAGGCACCCGCATTCTGCACGACGGCGCCGCCGACCGTGCCCGGCACGGCGGCGAGATTCTCGAGCCCTCCGACGCCCGCATCGAGGAGTGCGTCGATCACGTCGTCGAGCGTCTCGCCCGCCCCCACTTCAAGGAGCGTGTCGCCCGTCTCATCGTCCCGCGTGAGCAGGAAGCCGCGAAGCCCGAGCTTCACGACGAGACCGGGAACCTTCGAGAGAAAAATCGTGTTGGAGCCGCCCCCGAGGATCGTGACGGAGAGGTTTTTCTTCTTCGCGAACGCGAGGGCTTCGCGCAGCTCATCAACGTCCTCCACCCGCACGAATCTTTCCGCCTCAGCCTTCGTCTGAAAGGTCGACGAGTGCGTCAAATCGAAGTCGCGGAATATTTCGAACGCCATAGGGTCTCCTGCCGTGTGTGAAGCGGCGCGGCCGCTCCGAATCTGTTGCTCTAGAAACCCATTATAGGGAGGCTTTGGCTACAATCAGGGCTTCCCGCAACATACGGAAAAGGAAAAGACATGCCCAGCTTTGACGTGGAACTCAAGGTCGACGCGGTGGAACTCAAAAATGCGGTCGATCAGGCTCAGAAAGAAATCGGCACGCGCTACGACTTCCGCGGCACGGCCGCGGCCGTCGAACAGAAGGATCTCGAACTCACGCTCATCGCCGAGTCGGACTTTCAACTCCGTCAGGTCCGCGACGTTCTGATCGGCAAACTCGCCAAGCGCGGCGTCGACGTGCGTTTCCTCGATGAATCGAAAGCCGTGGAGAAAATCGGCGGCGACAAGTTGAAGCAGACGATCGTAGTGAAGTCCGGGATCGACAAAGACCTCGGCAAGAAGATCCAGACGACGGTCAAGAACGCCAAAGCCCTGAAGCTCTCCGCTTCGCTTCAGGGCGACGTCGTGCGCGTCTCGGGCGCCAAGCGCGACGCCCTGCAGGAATGCATCGCCCTTTTGCGAAAGGAAATCGAAGAGGCTCCGCTCTCCTTCGGGAACTTCCGCAATTGATCATGTCGGAAGGCCCGGCCTTCCGACATGCAGTCCTGCCGCAGTGCGGCCTCCTTCGGCACCCGGTTTCGAACGGGTGCCGTTTGTTTTCTTCGTTTCGCTCAAGATCCGCCCGGATCCGACCTTCCCTCCTCTCAGGCAATGAGAAAATCGATTCCTCCCGCAGTCGGTCTCTGTCTGCAAAAAAGAAAATTTCGCTTCTCCAATCCGAACGCAAGAGACGTAAGGCATTCGCACTAGGTCAAGAAAATCGGGGCGCCCTATAGTGAGGAAATACGCACCGTTTTCTCCTCTTCGTCGGAGAGGTCGAATAAGAGCGCGTCCGACTCACCCCTCAAGGACTCCCCATCATGTACAACTTCATGGCCGCATTCATCATCTGCGGCGCCGTCGTCCTCATCGGCGAAATCGTGGCGAAACTCACAAAAGCGTGGGTGCCGTCAGTCTTCGTTTCCGCCGTCGTTCTGCTTCTCGGCTACTGGACGGTGATCCCGAAGGAACTCGTCACCGAAGCCCATCTGATGCCGTTTGGCAACACCCTCGCGATGATGCTCATCATCACCCACATGGGGACGATGATCAGTCTCGAGACGCTTCTCGCCCAATGGCGCACCGTCGTTCTCTGCGTGCTCGGCCTCGCGGGCATGTGCGGCCTCGCCTACTTCGTCTGCCCCTTCTTCATGGAACGCGAACTCATCATCGCGGGCCTGCCGCCGCTCACGGGCGGGATCGTCGCCGCCACGATGATGCAGACGGCCGCTCAGGAGGCGGGCCTCACCACGGCCGCCGTCTTTGCGATTTCCATGTACTGCATCCAGGGTTTCGCGGGCTATCCCCTCACCGCGATCGTTCTGAAGCGCGAAGGCGCTCTGCTCCTTGAAAAGTACCGCAGCAGCAAGACCCACGCCGCCAACGGCCCGATGCTCGACGTGACGAAACTCCCCGACGAACAGACGCACGGCATTCTTCATCTCCCCGAATCCTGGAACAGTCCCGTCGTCATGCTCATGAAGCTCGGCATCGTCACGTGGCTCGCCATGCTCGTGGGCGGCTGGACCGGCATTTCGGGCGCCATCTGGTGTCTGGTTCTGGGCGTCGTCTTCTGCCGACTCGGGTTTCTCGAACCCAACATCCTTACGAAGGCGAACTCCTACCAGATCATGCTCTTTGCACTCATGATGTTCATCTTCGACGGTCTCAAGGCCTGCACCCCCGAAATGCTCGCCTCGATCATCGTCCCGATGTTCGTTTTGATCATCATCGGTCTCATCGGCATGTTCATCGTCGCCTACTTCGTCGCGCGCGCCCTCAAGATTTCGATCTGGCTCGGCTTCGGCAACTGCCTTACGGCCCTCTACGGCTTCCCCTTCAACGCCATCATCACCGAATCGATGTGCAAGGAAATGGCCGCGACTGAAGACGAACGCGAATACCTCATGGCCCACATGTTCCCCTCGATGATCGTGGGCGGCTTCTCGACCGTCACGATCACGTCGGTCATCATCGCCGGTCTCTTCGTAAACCTCTTCTGACGTCCAGTCTTTTCGGGATGCACGCCTCCGTGCGTCCCCGTCTTTTTGCAAAGGACACACAAAATGAATCTTCTCGACCTTGAGCCGAAATACGCCGACTACCAGATCCGGATGCGCCGGCTCTTTCACACCTGCCCCGAAGCGAGCACCAAGGAATTCGAAACCGCCAAGCTCATCCGCGCGGAACTCGACAAGATGGGCATTTCCTGGCGCGAATGCGGCATGCCCACGGGCACGCTCGCGACGATCAAGGGGGCCCGCCCGGGCCGCACGATTCTCCTTCGCGGCGACATCGACGGCCTCGAAGTGACGGAAAAGACGGGCCTTGAATACGCGAGCAAGAACGAAGGCTTCATGCATGCCTGCGGCCACGACTGCCACATCTCCATGCTTTTGACGGCCGGGAAGATTCTCAACGACCTGCGCGACCGTCTCTCAGGCACCGTGGTGCTCTGCTTCCAGCCCGCCGAAGAGGTCGGCAAGGGCGCGGCCGCCATGATCGCCGACGGCGCGCTCGAAGGCGTCGACGCCGCCTTCGGCATTCACGTCTGGTCCGACGTCCCGACGGGACACGTCGCCGTGCGCACGGGCCCGATGATGGCCGCGGGCGACCACTTCGAAATCGAAGTCTTCGGGAAGGCCGGGCACGGCGCCATGCCGCACTGCTGCGCCGACGCGACCCTCATGGCGAGCGCCATTGCGCTCAATCTTCAGACGGTCGTTTCTCGCGAAACCGATCCGATCGACACGGCCGTCGTGACGGTCGGGATGCTCGAGTCCGGCACGCGATTCAACGTCGTGAGCGGCTACGCTAAGCTCGTCGGCACGACGCGCTGCTTCAAGCCCGAAATCCGCGCGCGCTTCCCCGAACAGCTCGAACGCATCGCCAGGGAAACCGCCCGCGCGATGAAGGGCGACGCCAAGCTCACCTACAACGAACTCATTCCGCCCACCATCAACGACGCCGACATGGCCGAACGCGTGCGCGTCGCGGCGAAGAAGCTTTTGGGTGAAGACGCCCTCTACGACTATCCGCCGAGCATGGGCGGCGAAGACTTTGCCAACTATCAGGAAAAGGTGCCCGGCGCCATGTGCTTCCTCGGCGTTCGCAACGAAGCCTGCGGTGCCGTCTACGCGCAGCACCACAACTGCTATCAGGTCGACGAAGCGATGCTCGTGAAGGGCGCGCTCCTGCACGCGCAGATGGCGGTCGACTACCTCGGCCTCGAGTGTCAATGAGCTTCTGAACGGAAAGCTTGAAACACCATGGGGGCGCCCGATCGGGCGCCCCCATGCGTTTTCGGCGCTTCGTTTGTCAGGCCCCGAGCCGCTCGCGGACCTTGGCTTCGACGGCTTCGCTCGTCAAGCCCACTTCGGCGAGAAGTTCCGCCTGCGTGCCGTGGTCGATGAAGCGGTCCGGCAAGCCGAAGCGCATCACGGGAACCGTAAGGCCCTCGTCCGCTAACACTTCGAGGACCGCGTCGCAGGCGCCGCCCGCGAGCTGTCCCTCTTCCGCGGCGACGATGAGCTCGTGCGTGCGCGCGGCTTCGAGCACCGCTTCCCGGTCCAAGGGCTTCACAAAACGCATGTCGATGAGCGTTCCGCCAAGGTGTTCGGCGACTGGGCGCAGAACGTTCGTCATCGAGCCGAACCCGAGGAATGCTACGCGTTTCCCTTCGAGCAACTTGCGGGACTTTCCGATCGGAATTGTTTCGTCGCCCGCCGTCACTTCGACGCCCGGACCGCGCCCTCTCGGATAGCGCACCGCCGCGGGGAGACGGCACTCATAACCGGTGTTGAGCATCAGACGGCATTCGTTTTCGTCCGAAGGCGTCATGACGACCATGTTCGGAATGCTCCGCAACTGCGCGATGTCGAAGACCCCGTGGTGCGTCGCCCCGTCGGCGCCCACGAGGCCGCCGCGATCGATCGCAAAGAGCACGGGGAGGTTCTGGAGCGCCACGTCGTGGATCACCTGATCGATCGCACGCTGCAGGAAACTCGAATAGATGGCGAGGACCGGTCGGATCGGCGTCGTCGCCAACCCCGCCGCATAGGTGACGGCGTGCTGCTCCGCAATCGCCACGTCGCGGTAACGGGTCGGAAAGCGCTTCGCGAATTCGACGAGGCCCGAGCCCTCGCGCATGGCGGGAGTGATCCCGTAGAGCATCGGATCCTTTTCGGCGCGGTCGCAAATCCACCGTCCGAAGACCTGTGTGTAGGTAGGCTTTCCAGGATTCGCGCTCGGCAGAATGCCGATGTCGGGATCGAACCTGCCGACGCCGTGATAGGTCGTCGGATCGGCTTCCGCCCTCGGATAGCCCTTGCCCTTCTTCGTCACGACGTGCAAAACACAGGGGCCGTCGAGCTTGCGAAGGTTTCGGAGCACCTCGAGAAGTTCGGGGAGGCTGTGGCCGTCCACCGGTCCGAAGTAGTTGAGGTCGTACGCCGAGAAGATTCCCGACGGAGGCGAAACGAAGTTGATCGCCTGCTTTTCCATGCGTTTGGCGACTTCCCAGAGGCCGGGAACGGGCTTGAGGACCTTCTTGCTCAGTTCGCGCGCATTCATGAAGGTGCGCGTCGAGACAATCTTCGCCAAATGCGAGGAAAGTGCGCCCACGGGCGGCGAAATCGAGCAGTCGTTGTCGTTCAGGATGATGAGAAGCTTCAGGCCCTTCTTGTAGACACCCGCGTCGTTGAGCGCCTCAAGCGCCATGCCGCCGGTAAGCGCCCCGTCACCGATCACGGCGACGTGCCAGCGGTCTCTGATTCCGAGAAGCGCGTCCGCCACCGCCATCCCGAGAGCGGCCGAAATCGAGGTCGACGAGTGCGCAGTCCCGAAGGCGTCGTACTCGCTTTCGCAACGCTTTGGAAAGCCGGAAATCCCGTGGTACTGACGCAGCGTCCCCATGCGGTCGCGACGTCCGGTGAGCATTTTGTGCGCGTAAGCCTGGTGCCCCACGTCCCAGATGATCTTGTCGTCAGGCGTGTTGAAGACGGCGTGAAGCGCAATCGCAAGCTCCACGGCGCCCAAGGAGCTCGAGAGGTGCCCGCCCGTCTGCGAGACGGACCACACCATGAAGTCGCGGATTTCCTTCGCAAGAATCGCGAGGCTTCCGTCACTCAGGACCCGTACGTCTTCCGGAGAATCAATGCCGTCCAAAATCGGCGTGTTCGGTTTTGCCATGCATTCTCCTCAGAACGAGCGGTTGAGGACATAGTCGGCGATTTCGCCGAGGCGCTTCGTCGCGTCGGGAGCGAGCCCTTCGGTCTTCGCGACAAGATCGAGCCCGAACTGCGCTTCGGCGCGAAGTTCTTCAGCCTTCTTCTTGGCTCCTTCGAGCCCCAGAATCGATACCCAGGTGGGCTTGTCGTCCTTTTCGTCCTTCCCCGCAGTTTTGCCCAAGACAGCCGTTTCCTGCGTGCAGTCGAGAATGTCGTCGATCACCTGGAAGGCAAGGCCCAAAGCCTGCGAATAGAGAGCAAGACCGCTTCGCCCTTCGTCGGGGAGATTCGTCCAGTCGCCCGCCTGCGCGCCCATGAGCACCGCGGCGCGAATGAGCGCCCCCGTCTTCATCGTCTGCATGCGAAGAAGCTCCGTTTCCGTGGGATGGCCTCCCACCATCGCGAGATCCAACGCCTGCCCGCCCGCCATGCCGTAGAAACCCGACGCGTGCGAGAGCGTGCGCACAAGGCGCAGCACCGTTTCCGCGGGTGCGTCCGCACCCGAAAGCACGCTGAAGGCTTCCGTCTGCAGAGCGTCGCCCGCCAACATCGCAAGGGCTTCGCCGTACTGCACGTGCACCGTGGGCTTGCCGCGGCGCAGCTGATCGTTGTCCATCGCGGGCATGTCGTCGTGTACGAGCGAATAGCTGTGAATCATCTCGAGCGCTAAGGCCGCGCGGTCGAGCACCGCCTCGGGGGCGCCCGTCACGCTCCCCGCCGCGTAGCAAAGAAGCGGCCGGATACGCTTGCCGCCACCGAGAAGCGCATAGCGCATGGCGCCCGCAAGGCGCTTGGGCTCGCGCCCGGGCACGGGGCTCATGGATTGGGCGAACCATTCGAAATGGCGTTGACGTTCGCGCTGCCAAGTCGCGAAGGCACTCGAAGCGGTGGTTTGGGTCATATCGGATGCTTTCATGAGGGAGAGGAGAATCAGTTCGCGCTCGTCTTGGGGCGAAGTCGTTCGATGACTTCCTGCGCGCGGTTCAATTCCGCCTGACAATGGTCAAGAAGCGCACGGCCGCGCTCATACCCCGCCACACTCTCACGCAGCGTAATTTCGCCCGTCGTCATGCGCGTCGTGAGCGCTTCGAGTTCTTCGAGGGCCTCCTCAAAGGAAAGCTCTTCGACGGGTCGTTCCGTTTTTTCGCTGGGGTTCGTCATGTGGGGCCTGCTGGGGTGAATGGAGAGAGGCTCTCTTCTCCCGTTGTGTAAAAGATGTCTTGAAAAGCAATCTTTGCAAGATCGGCTGATTTCTGATTATAGCGGTTCGCCTTTCTCCGCCCCGCAGGATTTTGTATGCACTGCTCCTTCCGAAGAAGCAGGAAAGTCAATGGACGTGAGAGTCGACCGACTGCGTGATTTCGCCGTGCCCGAAGTGGGCGTGCCCCTCGCCATCGGGGTGAATGTGTCCGAGAAGAATGAAGCTCAGCCCCACGCCCAAGAGGAAGAGAAGCACGTCCGCGACGACGCCCTTTCGCGAGCGGTCCGCGTCCATGACTTCGGGGAGGAAGCTTCGAAGCGTGATAAAGAGAAAGGACGCCGCGGACGCTGCGAGCACGTGCGGCAGATAGGCAGAGTGCGACAAGAAGAGACCGCCCGCCGCTCCGCCCGCGAGCGTCGCCGCCATAGGGAGAAGAAAGACCGCGATCGTGCGGCCGCGGGACCATCCGAGCGACTTGACGAGCGCCATGGAACCGGCCTCCTGCGGAATTTCATGCAGAAGCACCGCCGCGGCGGCGAGCCACCCGAGCGAGCCGCTCACCTGGAAAGCCCCCGCCACGACGATCCCGTCGACGAAGCCGTGGAGCGAACAGCCAAAGATGAGCGCGAAGGCTTCGACGCCTCGATCGCTTGTGTGATGAGCCTTGTCGTCGTCCATACGGCGCCCGTGGGAAGCGTGACCGCCCCAGGCATGAAGCAGTCCTTCAAAGAGAACAAAAAAGACAACGACCGCCAGAGCGCTCTGCCCCACCCGCTCCGGATCCGCACCCGACGAGAAGGCTTCAGGGAGGAGATGCCCGAGCGCAACGCCCAACAGCAGCCCGCAGGCAAGCGGCACAAAGGCGTTGCCGAAACGCCGGCACCAGCCGAACGTGAGCCACGTTGCGGCGGCGAGCGCGAGAAGGCGCGTCAGGAAGTTGGCCGAAAGAATTTCAAGCATGGAGTGTCGTCGGGGAAAATCCGGGCGCTCTTACATAAACATGAGCGGTGTCGCGGTTCCGTGTCGCCCGTTCGGGGGCCCTATCTTCAGCAATGTCATTCCTTTCCGGGGACAAAGCGCAAAATCTCGAAACGCGACGAAATCAATGAAAGCGGACCGTCCCTCCCCGAGCTTTCGCGGCCGCGAAGGATGCGAAGGAAGCGACGGAAGAGATCCATTGTAAGGAGTATCACGGAGATTTGGCGGGACGGCGTGCCAGAGATTGAAGGCGACAAAATCGAGTATTGCTCGAAACGTCTTGCGACGGCAGTCTTAGCAAGCAGGGCGCAACCGACAAATCGGCTGAAGTGATGAGGACGAGACATCCCGCCTGGAAGCTTTGTGTTGTCCCAGCGTCCATGCAAACGCCCGTCTCGTTCTTCGTCATCAAAAAGTCATGAAGGCTCCTCTTTTTGTCACGCAACCGTAAAACTCCCGTAAAGGTTTTGTCACAAGGCTTCCCTAGACTTCAGTGCGGATCGGGACGAGAGGTCCCGCCGAAATGAACGTACTTTTTTGAGAGTCCTCATGACCACCAAGAAACACTTCGCCGCCGCGCTCGCGTCGGCACTTCTCACCCTCGCGGGCATGAACGCCCAGGCGACCGAAATCTATCCCGTCGACGCCGCCCGCTTCATGACGAACGCCAAATTCGACTTCAAAGTCGAGTTCGACACCGTCGTCGACCGCAAGGACGTCACGATCCAAATCAACGGCGACGATTTTGCGAAGACCTTCAGGGGAAACGAACTCTGGACGCCCAAGGAAGCGGACGCCGACGGCTCGGCCCTCATGATCCGCGACGTCGAGATCAAGAAGCCCGGCAAGTATGAAGTGACGGTGAAGAGCCCCGAAGGCGAAAAGACCGTGCGTTGGGACCTCTACACGACGCCTGAAAAGGCCGTCGCCAAAAACGTCATCATTCTTCTCGCCGACGGTCTTTCGGTCGGCCACCGCACGGCCGCCCGCATCATGTCCAAGGGCGTCACGAACGGCATGTACAACGCCCCGCTCGCGATGGACGACATGCCGCACATGGCGCTTCTCGGCACGAGCTCGGTCGACACGATCGCGGCCGACAGCGCGAACACGGCTTCGGCCTACATGACGGGCCACAAATCGAGCGTGAACGCGCTCGGCGTCTACGCCGACCGCACGAAGGCGAGCCAGGACGATCCGCGTCAGGAAACGATCGCCGAACTCCTGCGCCGCAAGACGGGCAAAGCCATCGGCATCGTGAGCGACGCCGAAGTCGAAGACGCGACCCCCGCCTCCGTCGTCGCCCATACGAGAAAGCGCGACGACAAGGCCGACATCGTCGGCATGTTTTACAACGTCAAGCCCGACGTGCTGATGGGCGGAGGTTCGGCCTACTTCCTCCCGAAGTCCACCCCGGGTTCGAAGCGCAAAGACGAAAAGAACTACATCGACCTCTTCCAGAAGGCGGGCTACACGCTCGTCACCGACCGTGAAGCGCTCGCCCAGTCGGGCGACGCCACGAAGCTTCTCGGACTCTTTCACACGGGCAACATGGACGGCTGGATCGACCGCCATCAGTGGAAGGGGAACACCGTAAAGAAGTTCCCGAAGCAACCCGATCTCACCGAAAGCTTCGACGCCGCAATCAAGGTGCTCGAAAAGAATCCCGAAGGCTTCTTCCTGATGCTCGAAGCCGGCCTCGTCGACAAGATGTCGCATCCTCTGGACTGGACGCGTTCGGTCGCCGAAACGATCGCCTTCGACAAGGTCGTGGAAGCCGCGCAGAAGTACTGCGACGAACACCCCGACACGCTTCTCATCGTGACGGGCGACCACACCCATTCGATCTCGGTCGCGGGCACGGTCGACGACAATAAGGAAGGCCGCGACATGCGCGAAAAGGTGGGCGTCTACGCGGCCGCCGGGTATCCGAACTACAAGGATGAAAACGGCGACGGATTCCCCGACGACTTCGCTCCCTCGAAGCGACTTGCGGTCTTCTTCGGCGCGCACCCCGACTACTACGAAACCTATCGTCCCCACCCCGACAAGACCTTCACCCCCGCGGTGAAGAACGAAAAGGGCGAGTACGTCGCGAACGAAGCCTACAAGAACGAGCCCGGCGCTCACTTCGTCGAAGGCAACCTCCCGCGCAGCGAAAGCCAGGGCGTGCACACGGTCGACGACCTCGTCGTCACGGCCCGCGGCCCCAACGCCGAAGCGATCCGAGGCTTCATGAATTCGACGGAAATCTTCCGAGTCATGGCCGAAGCCCTCGCGCTCGGCCGATAAGTCCCTCTTGGGCGATCCGGGGTGCCCGTCGCGGGCGCCCATTTCGCGGGCGTTTCCTCCCGCCCTTCGTGAGAGGCGGAGAACGCCCGATTTTTTCTTCTTCCGGACACGGTGAAGCCCCCGCCCCGAGGGGCGGCGCATTACCCGGGTCCCTTTATCACTGGCCCGTATGAACCGAAGAACCTTCCTTTCGTCGGCGCTTCGCGCCGCGCTTGCCTTGGGCGGCGCCTCCGCCCTCACCCGCACCGCCTCGGCGGCCTCCCGCCCCTCACTCACCTTCGACGAAATGTATTCGGGCGTGAGCGTTCTGGGACTGCAGTTTTCCGAAAAGCTCAAGAGCCTCGCGGGCGGTCCCGTCGCCGTACAGGGCTTCATGGCGCCCCCCTTGAAGGCGGACGCCGAGTTCCTGGTTTTGACGAAAGAGCCCGTAAGTCTTTGTCCCTTCTGCAATTCGGACCAGGACTGGCCCGACAACATCATCGTCGTGTACCTGAGCGAGAAGACCGAGTTCGTGCAGAACAACCGTCTGATCGAAGTGTGCGGGACGCTGCAGGTGGGGTCCTTCACGGACGAAGAAACGGGATTCGTGAGCCTTGTTCGGATCGTCGACGCAACCTTCGAGGTCGTGTGATGCGGCTTCTCCTTAAAAACGTACGCGTTCGCGCGACGGACGGCGACGCGGAGCGAACACTCCTCGCCGTCGACCGATTCACTCTCGCTTCGGGCGAGCGCCTGGGTCTCAGGGGCGCCTCGGGGTCGGGAAAGACGACCTTTCTCAAGGCAATCTCCGGCATTCTTCGCGCCGAAGGGTCGGTCCTTTGGAACGATACGAACCTCTCGCGCCTCTCGGAAGCGGAGCGCGATGCCTGGCGCGGTGCCAACATAGGCTTTCTCTTTCAGGATTTCCGCCTCTTTAACGGCTTGAACGCGCTCGAAAACGTCCTTCTCCCCGTTACCTTCACGCGCTCGATCACCGACGCCGACCGCCGGCGCGGCTCGCAACTGCTCGGGCGCTTCGGCGTTCGTCCGCAGACGGAAGCCTCACGCCTCTCGCGAGGCGAAATGCAGCGTACGGCCCTCGTTCGCGTACTCCTTCAGTCTCCCGCCGTCATCCTCGCCGACGAACCGACGGCAAGTCTCGACAAACGCAACGCCCGCGCCGTGATGACGGCGCTCACGCAAGCCGCCGCGGAACTCGAAAGCACCCTAATCGTCGTGACGCACGACCCGGAAATGCTCTCGGCCCTTCCGCGCATCGTCACCATTGAAGAGGGCCGCCTGAAGGAGGCGTCATGAACGTTGTGCTCTTTTGGAAAAACGAACTCCGCGTCAACCGAGGCGTCCTAGTCGGTCTCTCGCTTCTTCTGACGCTCGCCGTCGCGCTGGCCGTCGCCGCGTCGGAAACGCGAAGCATGCTTCGCACCGCGAGCGCCGCGGCGGCCGAACGGTTCGACCTGCTCGTCGGCGCCAAGGCAAGTCCCACGGCACTGCTGTTCGGGACGGTGTATCTGCGGGACGAAGCGCTCCCGATCGTGCCCGCCGAGACGCTCAAACTCTTTCAAGATCAAAAGGACGTGCGTTGGGCCGCACCCGTCGCCTTCGGGGACCGCGCGGGCGAGGCGCCGCTTGTGGGCACCACCCGCGCACTCGTCACCTTCGGGGGCGACCTTCCCGTCGCCCGAGGGCGGGTCTTTTCCTCGCGCTTTGAAGCCGTGGCGGGCGCTTCTTCGGGGTTCGGGATCGGCGACGAAGTCCGTCCCGTGCACGGACGCGTTCAAGGTACGGGACATGAGCACGACACGCACTTCCGAGTCGTGGGCGTGGCTCCGCCCACGGGTACGCCCTGGGACCGCGCCGTACTGATTCCGATCGAAGCCGTCTGGGCCGTGCACGAGCACGCGGGCCCGAAAGCGGACCACGGACACGAAAAGAAAGAGCCTTTGGAATCGTGGCTCGAGGGCGACCTCTCGAAGCTTCCGGGCTTTTCCGCGGTCGTCGTGAAACCCGCCACGATCGCCGGCGCCTACAAACTTCGTCAGGCCGCCAACGCCGCGCACGCCGTCGACAAGGCGGGACGTCCCGTCAACCTCATGGGGGTCTTCACGGGGGAAGTTCTCGTGAACCTCTACGCCGTGCTCGGCAACGCCTCGGCGGCGCTCGACGTCCTCACGGCAGCGGCCGTGCTGATCGCTCTCGCCGCCGCCGTCATCACCGGAGGCGTCCTCGGCCGACTGCGCCTTCCCGTCTTTCTGCAATTGCGCACCATGGGGGCGCCGCGCCGCTACCTCGCGCTTGTCGTGTGGCTCTTGATTGTCACGGTGGCTGCTTCGGGCGCCGTCTCGGGTCTTCTTCTCGGTACGGCCGGGGCCTTCGGGGCGGCGTTTGCGCTCACGAACGAAACGGGGATCGCCATGTCGCCCGCCCTCGGCATTGCCGAAGCGAAGATTGTCCTCACGACGCTGGCCGCGGGCGGACTCTTCGCTCTGCTTCCCGCCGTCGCCGCAGGGCGCGCGAAGCTCAACTGACAACATCTCCGCTTCGCCTCCCGCACCGCGTCCGCCTTCGGGCGGGCGCGTCTTTTTCTTTTCGCGGCGTCCAATCACGAAAACGACCGAAAACAAGCCGTTTTGCCGTCATTCTTTTGTCACGAAAGTTTCACCGAGACGTCACCCTCTTGAAATCGAACTGTCACAAGGTTTCGGCACAATCCTCCCGTCCATCCACCACGACAAACGACAGGAGAATTCGGAATGAATTCCATCAATCGCCGCAATTTCCTCACGACAGCCGCCGCACTCGGCACCTTCACGCTTTTCGGCACCGCGCCGATCGCGCACGCCGCCGCGGCGCCCAAGACCGCCCGTTCGATCGCGGACGTCCTCTCGATGAGTCCGGTCGAAGTCGCCCAAGAAAGCAACGTCGTGCAGACGGCCTGGAAGATGATCCTCGAGAGCGCCAAGAAGCTGCAGAGCGCCGAACTGCGCGCCGCCGTGCTCAAGATTCTCGAAAATCCCGCCCCCACGATTCTCGAAGGCGACGAAGACACGATCCGCGCCGTCCTCATCGAAAAGGGACTGCTTGACGCGAAGCGCAAGAAAGTCTTCCCCGAAGGCGGCAGCGCCGCGGCCTCGCCCCAGCCCTTCTGGTCGGCCCCGGGTTCGGGCTTCTCCTCGCACCACGCCTATCCGGGCGGTCTTGTAACGCACACGGCCTTGAACGTTCTCTCGGCCGAAAATCTCTACAAGAGCTACGTCGACGTCAACGGGCTCGAGCTCTCCTACGACGACGCCGTGGGCGGCGAAATCCTGCACGACCTGCACAAGCCCTGGGTCTTCCAGTGGCTCGAATCGGGCGAATGCCGCAAGGAAGAGACGCTTGCCGCCACGGGCGAACACCACGTCCTCTCGATTGCCGAATCGATGAAGCGCGATCTCCCCGCGACGCTCGTCGTCGCGCAGGCCTGCGCCCACGAACACCCCGCCTCGAAGGAAGGGGAAAAGCTGGTCGTCGACTGGCTTGAAGCCGCCGCCGTCATCGCCGGACGCGATCCCGTCGCCTCGGGCTACCTCGCCCCGGACCGCAAGACGATTCCGCTGCCGCGCCGTATGGAAGGCTGGGTCGTGCACCTTGCCGACCACGACTGGGTGATCTCGTCGTCGGCCTGCAAGTGGTCCGTAACCGCTCTCGAAACGCTCGTCCGTGAGGTCTACGGCGTCAAGGACGCCAAGACCTTCAACGCGGTGCGCAACTACGTCCTTGCGAACCTCACGGCCATGCGTCTCTACGGCATCCTGTCGTCGCGCGGCCGCAAGGCCTTCGCCGACGAAGTGGCCCGCGTGCTGAAGGCATAAACCGATCCCGACGTGTCCTTGGGAGAGCGAACGGTCCGCCAACAGGTCGGGCCGTTCTTTTTTTTTCAGGAAGACGGCAAGGCCCGCGCCGAGCGCGGGTCTTTCCGTCCGTCAGACTTCTTTTTCTCAGGCGGCAAGAAGCGCAAGGATTTCGTCTCGCGTGAGGCGGCTCGAAACGTCGGAGCCTTCCAGGAGCGCGTCGGCGAGCGACTTCTTCGTTTCGTGAAGCGTCAGAATGCGCTCTTCGATCGTGTCTTCGGCGATGAGCCGGTAGATCGTCACGGGATTCTTCTGTCCGATGCGGTAGGCGCGGTCCGAAGCCTGATCTTCGACAGCGGGATTCCACCACGGATCGAGATGCACGACGTAGTCGGCGGCCGTGAGATTGAGCCCCGTTCCGCCGGCCTTGAGGCTGATGAGAAAGAGCGGTGCCGTTCCCGTCTGGAAGGCTTCGACCAAAGCCTTTCGCTCCTTCGCCGGGGTCGCTCCGTCGAGATAGAGGTAGTCGATCCCGCGATCCTCGAGTTCCCGCCGAATGAGGGCGAGGTGGCTTGTGAACTGGCTGAAGACGAGCGTTCGGTGCCCTCCCGACATCAGGTCGGAAACAAGGTCGAGGAAGGCCTCCGACTTTGAGGAGGCAAACGGCAGACTTTCGTCGATCAACTTGGGGTGACAGACGGCGCGTCGCAGTTTTGTGAGTTCGGCAAGAGCTTCAAAGGACGTGATGGCCCCCGCTTCAAGGCCGTCGGCCGCGCGCTTGCGAAGGGTTTCGTAGAGTGCCCGTTCGTCGTCCGACAGGGTCACGCGAAGCGTGATTTCGGTCTTTTCGGGGAGTTCTTCGAGCACCTCTGCCTTGGTGCGGCGAAGAATGAAGGGCGAGATGAGACGCTTCAGCTTTCGCTGCCGCTCCCGGTTGCGCCCCTTTTCGATCGGCACGATGTAGCGCTCGGAAAAGTCCTCGTAGCTTCCGAGTAGACCAGGATTTGCGAATTCGAAGAGACTCCAGATTTCGCTCAGGTGGTTTTGCAGGGGCGTCCCCGTCAAGAGCACCCGCGCATCGCTTGTGAGCCGCATGGCGGCTTTCGACATCTTCGCCCCTCGGTTTTTGATCGTATGCGCTTCGTCGAGCACCGTCGTCGCCCACGTGCGCGTCGAAAGGAGATCGGCTTCCGACGTGAGCACACCGTAGGTGACGAGCAGAACGTCGTTTCGTCCCGCCTTCTTCACGGCTTTCGCGCGGTCCGCCTCGCGGTTGAAGACCGTGATTTTCAATCCCGGCGCAAAGCGCGCAAGCTCCTCCACCCAGTTATAGAGGACCGCTGCGGGCGTCACGATGAGGGCGGGACCCTCCTTTGCGCGCGCCAGAAGGAGCGCGATCGTCTGCACGGTTTTGCCAAGCCCCATGTCGTCCGCAAGGAGCGCACCCGCGCCCCAGGCGGAGAGCCGCACGAGCCACTCGAAGCCCTCGGTCTGGTAGTCGCGAAGTTCCGCGCGCAGGCCTTCGGGCACACCGGGGACGAGCGATTCGGCCGCCTCGATGCGCTTCACGATGGTTTGGAAGGCTTCGTCCGTCTTGAGCGCCACGCCCTCTTCGCGGAGATCTTCGAGAAGCCCCGCACGGAAGGCGGAGACCTTGACCTGGTCCTTCTTTTCTTCGAGCGACACGCCTTCGAGACGCTCGAGAGCGCGGCGGAAGGATTCGGTAAGCGCCACGTATTCTTTGTCGCTGAGTCGAATGAAGTTGCCTTCAGCCGAGCGGATGCGGTTCAGAAGTTCGGCCACCGTGAGGACCGAACGGTTGTCGAGCGTGACGCCGCCCTTCATCTCGAACCACGAGCCCAGACTCGTGAGGCTCAACTCAAAATTGTCAAAGGAAAGCGGCGAGTGCCGCACGACGACCGTTTCGCCTTCGGGCCACTCGAGCACGGCTTCCTTTGGATGTGCGCGCACGGCGTCGAGAAGCTCGAGCGTTTCGCGAAGCGGCGCATTCCAACCGGTGTCGTCCTCGCGCACGTCTTCGAGCGATGCGAGGGCCGCCTCCATCGTCCTCCAGTTTCCGGCTTCGGCCTTCAAGTCGCGAACGACCTGCAGGGCTTTGCCCTGCACGTTGAAGGCGACGGTTTCTTCGCCCAGACCGGGCCGGCACACGAGCCTTTCCTTCGCGAGCGGCCGAACCAACGCCGAGATGTGAAAGCGGTCGCCCTGCGGACGCACTCGGAAGGTGACGCGGGCGTCGCCCTTCTTTTTCTCAAGCGCCGTCGACTGCTTCAAAAGATCCGAGAGCACGGGCGTGCGGCTCGAGAGACCTTCGAGATACTTCGTGAGGCGCGCCTTCGCTTCGGGCGGAAAGAGAATGTCGCTGCCCTGCGTTGCCGAGAGAATTTCGCGCTCCTCCTTTGAAGGCCGCACCACGACGATCGCCCCGTCTGGACGATTCTGCACATCGCAGAGATACCTCCGGTCGAAATCATCCGAGAGGTTCGAATGCACGGCGTACCCTCCCTCCTCCTGCGTGACGAAGAGACTGAAGGGTTCCTCCACCACTTCGATGCGGCGATCGGGGTCCTCGGCGTCGAAGACGCGCTCGCAGCCGATGAGTTCGATCAAAGCCTTGTTGGTGCTGATCGCCCAAAGATTTTTCCTGTCGCCCGGATGGTAGACCGACTGCGCCACGCGCAGATCGCGCTCGTCCATCTCCGCCGTACCCTTGGCGAAAGCGGAGACCGACAGCTGCGTCCCCTTGCTCCAGGTGAGGCCTTCGTCCTTCGTTTTTCTGAGCCGAAGCGAGAGTTCCCGACTCCGGCGGTCCCAGAGATAGGCGACGGCCGTGCGCACGACTCCCGTCGGGTGAGCGACCTTGCGCTCCGCTTCAGCCGTCCTGCCAAGCCCTTCGAGCCGCTCGAGCAGAACTTCCCACTCGGCCTTCTTTTCAAAGCGCGGCAATAGGGCGGGCATGTGGTACGTCTCGGCGTACTTTCCCTCCTTCTCATCGCGAAGCGCACGGGCGACTTCCGCGCAGAAGGCTCCCCAGAGGGCCGTCAGCGAATGGAGACGAATGGGCGACACGAAGTTTTGTTCGTGACGGAAGGCGTAGAGAGCAGTGACGGTGATGAAAGCCGAAAGAGAACGAACGTTTTGATCGATTTGCAAATCCGCATGGCGGGCCATGTCGGTAACAAGGAACAACGGGATTTCTTGCGAAAGTCCGTGCATCAAAAGGAGTTTGAACGCATCGAAATCATTCGTCTCGACCACTTTCTTGAGGCCGAGCAACTGCGTCATCTTCCGAATGACCTTCGGATTCTCGCGGTTGAGGTAGAGCGTGATCCCGTAGAACCAGTTGAGCTCAGGCTCCTCAAAAAGACGTTTGCGGCCGCCGCGGTAAGTTTTGAGAACTTTTTCAAAGGCGCAGAGAGCCGCAGTCGGATTCTGTTCCTCGGCAAGGGCGACGATCCCTTCGAGCGCGTACGCCCAAAAACTTCCCCGGGTTTTCTCCAGAGCCGCCCGGGGATTTCCGTGCGCGAGAAAATCCTCCCGAAAAACGAACCAGTCGTGCACAACCGCGCCGGCCTCCCTGTTTTTGAAAGAGGCGAGGAAAAGCGTTCGTCCCTCCTCTCCCCACAACTCCGCGGCGCTTTGGTTCGGATGCGTGAGACACAGCTCCTCAAACAAACCGACGAGGAACTCGTCGGGGAAAAGAGACGCGAGAGAGCGGTACTTTTCCGTCCGAACCGCCAATGCGATCAATCCGATACCGTACAGTCTCCCCCACAGTTGCAGCATCTGCGCGCCGATTCGGTCCAAATAATGGCTCGTCTTTCCCGAATTCCCCTCCTCGAAGGCCTCGATGCCGCAGAGAAACAGGATGGTGGCGTCGTCGAAATTCGTGCCGATGAAATCTCCATGCCGACACCTCTCGAGCGCTTCGGAGTAAAAGCAACGGGCCCGTTCAGCGCACTCCAACACGCTCTTGGCGGAGCCGTTTTCCAACAGGTACCCCAACCCCGGAGAGGTCAGCTGCAGACGCTCGTCCCAACTGTAGTAAGCATCCCCCGAAACTTCCAATACCCACCCTTTCTCGACAGCTTCCCGAAGAATCTCCCTAGCGCGGACGCGGGACATGCCCAAGTTTTCGAGTCGGTATTGCAGAAGGCCCGGAGAATACTCTCCACCGCCGCACAGCGTGACGGCGAGCAGGGAGAGCATTTCCTCCCGGGTCGCGGGCTCGGGGATGGACGGCTCCTTTCGGTGGTTGGATCGGGAACGGACCACGTAAAACTCCGTATAACGATGGAAAATCGTCATTATCGCAGAGTGCAACGCGCTGTACCGCCTCGGACACGGCCAATGTCCGGTCAACGCTTGCTTCCCGCTTGCGATTCGAAACGTTTCGTCATGCCTTTTCCGGTCGTCCTTCGCTAGAATGCCCGCAACAGTATTGAAAAACCTCTTCTGATCAAAGGAATTCCCTCATGCACAGCGCCTTCCGCTTCGCTCTCCTCGCCTCTTCCGCTCTTTTGCTCTCGGCCTGCGCGACGCAGGGCTCCGACATCGGCAACGCCCTCGCCGGCCAGAGCTTCACGTGGGATGCCTCCTCCATCGCCCAGGCCGAACAAACGCCGTCGCTTGCCTTCTCCGAAGACGGCCGCGTCTCGGGCGTCTCGGGCTGCAACCGCGTGATGGGATCCTTCACGGTGGAAGACGGCAAGTTCACCTTCTCGAAGATGGGCACGACCATGATGATGTGCTCGCCCGACTCCATGAAGGTGGAACAGGTGTTCCTTGAAAATCTCGGCAAAACGCAGGGCGCCTCGCTCACCGAAGAGGGCGTCCTCGTCCTGACCGACGCCTCGGGCGCGGAACTCATGCGCCTCACGCCCGCGAAGTAATCCGCTCTTTTCCTTTGAAAAAACGGGGACCGCCGACGGTCCCCGTTTTCGTTCGGGCTTTTTACGTTCAGTGCGCCTCGCCCCAGTTGGCGCCCGCCCCCACTTCGGCGAGCAACGGCACGCGCAGTTGCGCGACCCCGGCCATGATGGCGGGGAGCTTTTCCATCACGACCGCCTTCTCTTTCTCGGGCACTTCGAGAATGAGTTCGTCATGCACCTGAAGGATGAGTTTCGAGGCGAGCCCGTCTTTTTCGAGCCACTCGGCCACGCGGCACATGGCGAGCTTGATGAGGTCGGCCGCCGTCCCCTGCATCGGGGCGTTGATGGCGGCGCGCTCGGCCGCCTGCCGCACGGGGGCGCGGTTCGATTCGATGTCGGGGAGCCACAGGCGGCGCCCGAATTCCGTCTCGACGAAACCGCGCTCGTGCGCTTCGCTTCGCATCCGCTCCATGTAGCGCTTCACGCCCTGATAGCGCGTGAAGTACTTGTCGATGTAGGCCTTCGCCACCCTGCGGTCGAGCCCGAGATTGCGCGCGAGCCCGAATTCGCTCATCCCGTATATGAGTCCGAAGTTGATCACCTTCGCCATGCGGCGCTCGTCGGGCGTAACGTCCTCCACCTTGCGTCCGAAGACTTCCGCCGCGGTTGCGCGGTGAATGTCTTCGCCGCGCGCAAAGGCGGCGAGAAGCCCTTCGTCGCCCGAGAGATGCGCCATGATGCGAAGTTCGATCTGCGAATAGTCGGCCGAGACGATGACGGCCCCCCGTCTCGCAATGAAGGCTTCGCGCACGCGCCGGCCCTCTTCGGTTCTCACCGGAATGTTCTGGAGATTCGGATCCACGCTCGTCAGACGCCCCGTCACGGCGGTAGCCTGCCCAAAGGTCGTGTGCACGCGCCCGTCGCGCGCGCTCACCATCTTCGGGAGCTTGTCGAGGTAGGTCCCGCGAAGCTTGGTGAGACGACGGTGTTCGAGAATGATCTTGGGGAGCGGATAGTTGTAGGCGAGTTCGGTCAACACCTCTTCGTTCGTCGAATGTCCTCCCGTCGCGGTCTTCTTCTTGGCGGGAAGGCCCATTTCCTCAAAGAGCACCTGCGAGAGCTGCATGGGACTCGCGAGATTGAAGGGGTGACCCGCCAATGCGTGGGCCTCTCTCTCGAGTTCGTCGATGCGAAGCGTAAGTTCGGCGCTCTGTTCGGCGAGGCGCTTCACGTCGATGTCGACCCCGTTTTCCTCCATTCGGTAGAGAACGCGGAGAAGCGGCCGCTCGATCGTCCGATAGATCGTCTCGAGCCGCTCGTCGTCGGCGAGCTCGCCCGCGAGCACGCTCCAGAGCGCGCGAAGGCACCCGACCTCTTCGGCTAGCAGCCGCCAGAGATGATCCCCGTCCTCAAAGAAGTCGCGCGCCGGGCGGCGCTTCGCGCCCTTTCCGAAAATCGACTCGCGCGCGGGGAGAAGACGCCCCAGCCGTCGCGCCGCGAGTTTTCCTTCGTCGTGCGGCAGATGCGCTTCGAGGACGTAGCTCATGAGCATCGTGTCGTCGAGCGTTCCGCCCACCGTGATCCCTTCGCGCCCGAGATAGTGAAGGGCCGTCTTCGCGTCGTGAATCACCTTCGGCGCGCCGGACGCAAACCACGCTCCGAAGGTCTCTACGAAGGCCGCTTTGTCGAAGAGGTCCAGGGGCAGCACGTAGTTCACAAGCGGCTGCAGCGAAAAGGCGACTCCCACCCAATCGGCGTCGTCGGGCGTTCCTTCCCAAAGGAAGGAGAGCGCCACGGGCGACTCGCCCGTGTAGGCTTGGAGCGCTTCGAGGACCTTCCCCCAGCCGTCGGGAAGGACCTTTTCGTAGAGCATTTCGTCGGGCAGTCCCGCCTCGAGGAAGGCGGACGCCTCACGACGCGGCGCGGGCTTTTCTTCTTCAAAGGCGGTCGAAACAGCCGCGGCCTTGAGCGCGTCTTCGAGCGTCGCCTGTGCGGGCGGCGCATCGAAGGAGAGGCCCCCCGGGGCCGCGCGGTTCAGAGTCGACACCGACATTTCCCAACGGCGCGCAAAGGCGGCGGTCGCCTCCGGGTCGGCGGGCTTCACGAGAAGTCCGCGGACGTCGTCGACGCCCGGCACCTCGCAGTCGCACTTGATCGTGACGAGCGCGCGGGCGTCCTCGAGAAAGGGGAGTCCCGCGCGGAGGTTTTCGCCGATCTTTCCCTTCACGTTCGGGGCGTTCGCGACGACGCCGTCGAGCGACCCGTACTCGGCGATCCACTTCGCCGCCGTCTTCGGGCCGCACTTTTCGATTCCGGGCACGTTGTCGACCTTGTCGCCCATGAGCGCAAGGTAGTCGATGATTCGCTCGGGGTAGACCCCGTACTTCTCCATCACGCCCTCACGGTCGTAGAACTTGTTGTTCATGGTGTTGAGAAGGACGGTCTTGTCGTTCACAAGCTGCGCCATGTCCTTGTCGCCCGTGGCGATGACGGCGTCGAGGCCCAGGGCTTCGGCACGCTTTACCAACGTCGCGATCACGTCGTCGGCTTCCACGCCCGAAACGGACAGAATCGGCCAGCCGAGCTTCTCGACGATTTCGCGCAGCGGCCCGATCTGCACGCGCAGATCGTCGGGCATGGGCGGACGGTTCGCCTTGTATTCGGGAAAGCGTTCGTGGCGGAAGTTGCGCCCGGGCGCATCGAAGACGATCGCCGCGTAGTCGGGCTTCGTGAGGCTCCATACCTTGCCGAGCATCCCGAGAAAACCCTTCATGGCTCCGGTCGGTTCGTTCGAGCTCGTACGCAGGTCGGGGAGACCGTGATAGGCGCGAAAGAGGTAGTTGGAGCCGTCGATCAAGAGAATCTTTGCCATGTTTTCCTTGTTGGCCGGAAATCGCGATGGCGAAAGTATAGCGGGAAGCGCCCGTCCCTCCCCGCGCGGCAATGATTTCTCACTCGGAAAACCCGCTTTGCCGAACCGTCCACGGGCTTGCCGTGGCAAAATAGAAGTGGGTCCCGGCCTTTCCGGCCGGTCAGCATCCCCTTTCACAAAAAAGAGAAAATCCATGCGCAAGATTTGGTGCACACTCCTCATGCTCGGCTCCTTCGCGGCGACCGTGAACGCCGCTCCGCTCGACGCCCCGCCTCCCTATGCGGGCGACAGCGAAACGGTGCGCGAAACGTTGCCGCCGCCCAAGGTCGTGCTCGAAAAGAAGTCTCCCGAAGAGGGCATGTCGCTTGCTCCTTCGGAAGAGGACATCCGCAAGGCTCGGGAAGACCGTGAAAAGGGCGTCGTCCCGAAGGTCCCCGAAAAGCGCACGAAGATCGAGGCTGTGCGCGACCAGGACAACCGCGTCACCGAGTACGTGGTGACCCCGGGATCGACGCAGATTCCCTACACGATGGAAAACCGCGCCGAGCGTCCCATCGACACGAGCCCGGGCGGCAACTCCCAGGGCACCCTCGGTACGCCGAAGTTCCTGCAGTTCGGTTGGTAATTCCGAGTCTCCTTCGCTTCCGGCCGCCGGAATCCCGGCGGCCTTTTCCGTTTTTCCTCTGATTTTCTTTCGTCATGGCCCTTCCCGCTTCCCAAGGTCTCGTCTGGTTTCGTGAAGCCCTTCGGGCGCTCAAGAACCAACCCGTCGCTCTTTCCGGGATCGTCGTCTTCAACCTCCTCATGATGGGGATTCTCTCGAGCCTCCCCTTCGTCGGGCTCGTTCTCGCGTCGCTCTGGATGCCCTTCGGCGTGATTCTCACGGCCGAAGGCGCCCGCGATTCGCTCGACGGGCGCATTCCGCGCTACACGCCGCTCAAAACCGCCTGGGACAACCGGGCGGGCCGCATCGGTCTCTTTACGATCGGCATCGTCTCGGCCGTCGCCATGGAAATCATCTCGGCAGTCTTCGCCCTGCTCGGTCGCGATCAAATCGCCGCCTGGGTGATCGATGAAGAGGGGATCGTGATCGAGAGCGTTCTCGCAAACTTTCCCACGACCGCCGCCCTGGTCGCCCTCCTTCTCAACATCCTTCTCTGGATGGCCACCACCTTCCCGCCGCTTCTCATTCACCGCGCGGGTCAGGCGCCGATGCAGAGCATCTTCTATTCCTTCTTCGGGATTCTCAAGAACTGGGCCTCCGTCCTCGCCTTCGTGCTAGTGCTCGGGCTTCTCACCGCCGCCCTCTCGGCCGTAAGCGTTCTGATCTCCATCGCCGTCGGGATTCCCTCAGCCTGGGGCTACTTCACGCCCTTCATCGTCGTCTTCCTCACGTCCATCGCGCAGGCGGGCGTCTGGTCGATGTATCGAGACATATTCCAGGGCAACCGCTGAGCCGGTTTTCCACTCACTCGAAAGGGGGCGCCGTGGCGCCCCTTTTCGTCATTCGGGAAAGATCAACCCGCCGGCATCAACGCCAAGTCGAAGAGGAGCGGCTGCCGCTCGTCGACGGGCGTGCTCACGGTGAGCCCCAAAAGCCGCACGCCGCGTTCGGGGAGTTCGGCGCTGTCCAAAAGTTCGTCGGCAAGCCGCAGGATCTCCCTTCGGTCCGTGATCGCCGTCCCGACCGAGACGCTCCGCGTTCTCGTCGTGAAATCGTAGTGGCGAATTTTGAGCGTGAGGGTCGAACCGCGAAAACCGGAACGCGCGAGCCGCCCCTCGAGTTCTGCCGCAAGGCGCCGCAGGGCGTCTTCCAAAAGCGCTCGATGGCGGATGTCCTCTTCAAACGTCTCCTCGCAGCCCACGCTTTTTCGAATGCGCTCGGGGCGCACCGGACGGTTGTCGATGCCGCGCGAGAATTGATAGAGAATGCCTCCCATTTCACCGAAATGATCGATCAGCTCATTGAGCGAGAGCGCCCGGATTTTCGCAGCGGAATCCAGCCCCAGTTCATGCAGGCGTTTCGCCGTCGCGGGTCCGACGCCCCAGAAGGCTTCGACCGGCAACCGGTCAATGAAGGAGAGCGCTCGATCCGGATGGATCGTGCAGAGGCCGTCGGGCTTTCGCCAGTCGGACGCGACCTTTGCGAGAAACTTGTTGTAGGAGACGCCCGCGCTCGCGACGAGATGGAGTTCCGTTCGGATCGCCTTTTTGATGGCTTTGACCACCTCCACGCCGAGTGCGAGGCCGGCCTTGTTTTCCGTGACGTCGAGAAAGGCTTCGTCGATCGAAATGGGTTCGATCACGTCGGTATAGCGTCGGAAAATCTCGTGAATCTCGGCCGAAACGGCCTTGTAGTGACTCATGCGGCTTTCGACGAAGAGGAGCTCGGGACAGAGCTGCCTTGCGCGCGAAGACGGCATGGCGCTTCGCACGCCGAACTGCCGCGCTTCGTAGCTTGCCGTCGCCACGACGCCGCGCCCGTCGGCGTGCCCGACCGCAATCGGCCGCCCGCGCAGTTCGGGCCGGTCGCGCTGCTCGACCGACGCGTAGAAGGCGTCCATGTCGACATGCACGATCTTGCGGTGCGTGTCGTTGCGCAAAAGGGGCGTCTCGGTCGGCATCCGGCGGAAAAAAGACAGAGAGAAGTGGAGAATCTTTTCATCGTAGCAGAAGACGGGCATAATCGACGGCATCAAGCATCCCACGCACGCCATGCCCTTCGTCCCTTCCGCCCCTCTTTGCCGCCGACTCTTTTCGGCGCTTCTTCTCTCTCTCGGCCTTTCGCTCGGCGCGGCGCACGCAGTCTCGCCCACGACGGTCCGCATCGGGCTTCTCAACTTCGAGTCGGAAACTTCGTATCTGAGCCGCCGCGACAACGTGCAGCAGACGATGGTGGAGTATCTGCAAAAACAGATTCCGGAACTGCGCATCGAAGCGCACTACTACACGACGACGGAACTTACGCGCGCGATCGAACGGCGGGAGGTCGAATTCTTTCTGGGAAGCTCGGGCTTTTACGTAACGATGCTCCAGAAGGGCGTTCGCGACGTCGCGACCCTCATTTCGCCCAACTTTCCCGATCCGAATCAGGTGGTGGCGGGCGCGATCTTCGTGCGCGCGGACCGAAAGGATCTCACCGACCTCGCGTCGCTCGAAGACAAGACCGCGGTCTCGACCCATCCGCTCAATTTCATGACCTACCAAATCAACCTCGGCGAAATCGCCAAGGCCGGCTACGACCCCGACCGCTTCTTTCGCGAGACGATCTTCACGAACAACCGCCCCGTGGAAGTGATGCGGGCGGTGCTTGAAGGCCGAGCCGACGTCGGGTTCCTGCGCGCCTGCATGGTCGAGGGGATTTCCAAGCGTCACCCCGAGTTTCAGGGAAAATTCCGCTTCATCAACCGCCGCTCCGGCCCCCGGGAAGAGCGCCTCGGGTGCCGCTATTCGACGAGTGCCTATCCGGGCTGGACCATGGCGGTCGTCCCCCATACGCCTGCGGCCATTACGCACCGCGTCGCCCTCGCGCTCCTTTCGATGAAGCCCGACGAGACGCCCGCGGGCTACAGCTGGTCGCTCGCCACGAACTTCGAAGACATCAACAAGCTCTTTCGCACGCTGCGCGTCGGTCCCTACGAATATCTGAGGCACTGGACCGTACGCCGCGTATTCGAGGAATTCTGGCCCGTCCTTCTCTTCCTTCTCGGCGTCTTCTCGACCTGGGTGCTCCACTGGTGGCGCGTCGAAAAGCTCGTTGTTCGCCGCACGCGCCAACTCGAAGCCTCGATCGAACGCGAGCGCGAGACCGAAGAGACCGCCCGCAAGCTTACGGGACGGCTTGACGCGCTGCAGCGAACGAGAACGGTCGAGCAGCTCTCGAGCATCTTCGCGCACGACCTCGGCCAGCCTCTTTCCGCGATGCGCTATGCGCTGCGCGGACTCGAAACGCTTCTGCGGCGTTCCAAAGCGGGCGAAGCTCGCGAGGGCGACGACGAACGGATCGCCGAGTGTCTCAAAACGCTTCGAGCGCAGCTCGGGCGTTCGGCCGACATGATCGAGCGCGTGCGCTCCTACGCCAAACGCCGCGACGGTCGGGAAAATCCGGTCGACTTGAAGAAAGTCGCCCGAGAAGTCGTAAACGAAGTCGGACAGTCGAAGTCAAGCCGCACGGCCGTGACGCTCGAACTCCCCGAAGAGGAAACCGTGGTGGAGGGAAACGGACTCGAACTCTTCCTTCTTCTCCTCAACCTTCTCAAGAACGCCCAACGGGCGACGGAGGAGGCGAAGGCGTCGAGCCCGGTTCGGGTGCGCCTCATTCGAACTTCCGAAAAAATTCGCCTCACGGTCGAAAACGAAGGGCGCCTTCTCTCCGAGGAAGAAGTCGCAAAGCTCGGCACGCCCTTCTCGACAACGAGCGAAGACGGCTTGGGCCTGGGGCTTGTCATCGTACAATCCATTGCCGAAGCGCACCGCGCCAAGCTTCTCTACCGCGCCCGCGAGTCGGGCGGCTTGTCGGTGAGCCTCGATTTTCCGCCCTTTGCCCGCAGCGCCCCTGAAACCGAACCTTCCGAAGGACACGAAGAATGACCACGCCTCCGCAAGACGCCCTCATCCGCATCGTCGACGACGAAAGCGAAGTATGCGAAGCCCTTTCCCTCATGCTCGACATCGAAGGCTGGCGCACGAAGATCTATCGCCACGCCCTCGATTTTCTCGTTGAAGACGATCCCAGAGTGCCGGGCTGCATCCTTCTGGACGTTCGGATGCCCAACATGACGGGATTGGAACTTCAGGAAGAAATGCGGAAGCGAAACCTCAAGCTTCCGATCGTCTTCATCACGGGGCACGCCGACATCGACGTCGCGATCGCCTCGCTCAAACGCGGGGCGCTCGACTTCCTGCTGAAGCCCGTCGACGACCAGAAGCTCCTTGACGCGATCGATCAGGCCGTGAAAGTCGACCGTCAGCGACGCGCGGGACTCACCGGGGGCGACGCCGTGCGCGACGGCTTTCAGAAGCTCTCCGCGCGCGAGCGCGAAATCCTCGCCCTCTTTCTCTCCGGCCTCAACGACCGTGCGGTGGCGGAGCGCCTCACGCTCTCCGAGCGCACCGTGCAGGGCCACCGCGCGAAGATCTACGCGAAGTTCGGTCTTCACACCGCCAAGGAACTCGAAGCGATCTCGCACGAACTCGAACCCCTTCTCCAGGAGGCGCCTCTCTGACGCCGGGACGTCTTTTTCCGAGAAAATGACGAAGTCTTGACGGTCCGCAAATTACGCGCGTAAGAACGTCCGCAAAAATGACACTCGAAATCAAGAGGCGGTGTCGCAACGCCGCCTCGTCGAGAGTCACAGCAAAGGAGATGCTCTTATGTCCACCGTCAACCGTCGCAGCTTTCTGAAGGTTGCCGCCGGCGTCGCCGCCGGCAGCGTCGCCGGCCTGAGCCACGCCATGGGCTCCGAAGGCGTCAAGTGGGACGAAACCCACGAAGTCATCGTCATCGGCGCGGGCGGCGCCGGCATGGCCGCCGCCGTCAAGGCCGCCCAAACGGGCGCCAAGGACGTCGTCGTCTACGAAAAGATGCCGTTCACGGGCGGCAACACCCTCGTTTCCCAGGGCTTCATCAATGCGGCCGACCCGGTCCGTCAGCCCCGTCAGGGCATTAAGGACAGCCCCGAAAACCACATGAAGCAGACGCTCGCCGCAGGCGACTTCCGAGGCGACCCCGAACGCGTTCGCGTTCTCTGCGAAAACGCCTACGGCGCCATCACCTGGCTTGAAAGCCTCGGCATGAAGTTCAAGGACAACGTCATCCAGATCTTCGGCGCCCTCTATCCGCGCTCCCACATCCCCGCCCTCCCGAAGGGACAGGGCTACGGCACGGTTCTGACGAAGGCCGCCAACGACTTGGGCGTCAAGGTCGTCACGGGTTGGGGTCTCGTCGAAATCGTCCGCGAAAAGCCCTTTGAAGGCGACGTCGTGGGCGTAGTCATCGAAAACGCCAAGAAGGAACGCCGCATGATCCGCGCCAAGCGCGGGGTCGTACTCGCCGCGGGCGGCTTCTCCGCCAACGCCTATCTGCGCGAACTCCATGACCCGCGCGTCAAGGGCCTCGGCACCGACAACCTGCCGGGCGCCACGGGCGAAGCCGCGATGGCGGCCGTGCGCGTGGGCGGCTACCTCGTCGGCATGGACTTCATCCAGTCCACCCCGGGGGCTCCCGCCGGCAAGAAGATGAAGCTCCTTTTGAACTTCAACGTGAACGGCTCGATCTACGTCGACAAGCGCGGCAACCGCATCGTCAACGAAGGCGAACGCCGCGACGTGATCCGCGACGCCGTGCTCTCGACGCCGGAACGCTATGCCTACACGGTGTGCGACAACGAAAACTTCATGTCCTACGACGAAGTGAACCGCAACGCCATCATGAAGGGCATCGAAATCAACGAAGCCTGGACGGCTCCGACGATCCGCGAACTCGCCCAGAAGATGGGCGTCGATCCGGACGGTCTTGAAAAGACGATCCGCCGCTACAACGACGAATTCGTGAAGAACGGCAAGGACACGGACTTCGGCAAGACCCCGGTGAACCTCACGAAGCGCATCGAAGTCGGTCCCTTCTGGGCCTGCTACACCGGCATGACCGTTCACCACACGATGGGCGGCCTCAACACCAACGTCAAGGCCCAGTGCCTTGATTGGACCGGCGCCGTGATTCCGCGTCTCTACGCCGCGGGCGAAATCACGGGCGGCATCCACGGCACGAACCGCGTGGGCGGCAACGCCGTTCTCGACTGCTTCGTTTTCGGCCAGATCGCGGGCGAAAACGCGGCTCGTGAAAAGGCTCTCTGATCGATCGGCCTTTTCTCTCCTTCCTCTCTTTACGGGGCGTCGCTTGACGGAGCGACGCCTCCTTTTTTTTGGGGGAGAGGAATTTTGTGCGGCGGGGCGTCCAATGCCGCTGATTTTGATGTGCGGACGCGCCATTTTCGTAAATCCCAATCCTCCCTCAGGTAGGTAAAAGCGCCTTTCTTCCTCATGCTTTGTTGCAATTCGTGCCTTCCGCTCATAGCTCTTTCGTCCGCCTTCCTCTAAGCTCAAGGCAATGTGAGCCATTTTCGGAGGCGTCATGCGTTTCACCGTTTTCACCCTCACCCTTCTCGCCGCCGCCACGACGAACGCTTTTGCCGCAGAGGCGGAGCCCACCGCCTGGCTTCGCGTTCAGACCGACGTTCCCTACGACGGGAAAGCGCCGCTTTACTTCAACTTCCAGCCCGACGAAGAGGTCTGCAAAAAGCAGTACGGAGACGACTGGTACGACACCTGCCGCCGTCCGATCGGCTCGCGTCTTCGAAGCGACGGCGTCGTCATGACGCCCGCGGTGCGGGGAACCTGGCGCTGGCTCTCGAGCACGCTTCTCACGTTCGAGCCCGCCGAAAGTTGGCCCGCCGCGAAGGAATACCGCTTCGACTTCTCGAAGCTCTCGCTTCCGGTCGGAACGAAACTCGCCGCCACGGCGCTCACGCTCAGAACAAAACCCCTCTCGCTTCTTTCGTCGAACGTCCGCTTCTGGGCGGACCGCACGCCCGCGGGCGCAAAACTCGTGACGCTCGACCTGCGCTTCTCGTCGGCGCCCGACCGGGAAGCCTTTGAGTCGCGCTTCGCGATGCGCCTCCCAAAGGGATTGTCGCTTGAAAAGCCCTCCTTTGAATGGACCGACGACGGTCTCGGCGTCTACGTGCGCATGACCGTGCGGGCGCTCCCCGATGCGACGGGAACGGCCACCTTCGAACTTCCGGGCGTCGCCTCCCGGCTCGATCAGTCCGAACAACTCCGCCCGCGCGTCGCAAAAGGCTTTGAGTCGACAAAACTCGACCTGCGCGTTCCGGGCAGGGACGAACTCTTTTACGTCGAAAACGCCCGCGTCTTCGCGGCCCGCACGGACGACTTGCGCTCCGTCTACGAACTCGCGCTGACGCCCTCGATGCGCATGACGCCCGCGGACGTCCTCAAAAACCTTCGCCTGACACTTTTGCCCGAGAAGTGGCGCGAGGACGCCCCGGACGCGGCCGACTGGTCGAGGGCGGGCGAACTTTCGGACGCGGTTCTTGCGCGCGGAACGCCCGTAGCCGTCACGCCCGTCACGTCGGCCGATCTTCCGACCGATGCAGTTCGACTGCAGTTCGACGCTCCTGCGAACCGCTGGGTCCACGTCTCGCTCGCACAGGGCACGGGCCCCGAAGGGGCGAAACTCGCCAAGGCCTGGACCGAGGTTTTCCGCACGCCCGTTCTGCGCCCGGAAATCCAGTTCCTGCTCCCCGGCAATCTCATGACGCTCTCGGGCGAGCGAAGCCTCCCCTTCACGGTCCGCGGAGCCGAGCGCATCCGCGCCGAAATCGCGAAGATCCGCGCCCCCTTTGCCGCTCAGGTCATGCAGGCCTGGAACGGCCTCGACGTCGTACGTCACGCCGACGAACTCGCCGACATTCGGGAGCTCACGCCCGCCCTCGTCGCCATGAAGGAAGGCGCTTCGGTGAAGGACGGCGCATGGAGCCGCATTGAACTTCCCGAAGAAGCGGGCCTCTACCAGGTCACTCTCGCCAGCGAAGCGAAAGACGAAAAGGGCGAATGGCGCGAAGTCGCCCGCACGGTGAGAACGACGCTCGTCTCCGACCGTGCGCTTCTCGCCAAGGAAACGCCCGACGGCACCGTGACGCTCTTTGACGCACGCCTCACGACGGGCGAACCCTCTTCGGGAGACGCTGTGACGCTTCTCGCCGCCAACGGGAGCGTTCTCGCCGAAGGAAAGACCGACGCCGAAGGACGCTTCTCGATCGCGGTCGACGCCGCCTGGACGCGGGACAAAAAGCCTGCGGCCCTCTTCGTGCGCGGAACGGACGGCGACCTCTCGCTACTGTCGCTCGCCGATCCCTCGAACCTCACGGGCGCGGCCGAGCGCGGCGCGGCGGGACGTCTCGCCTCCGCCGACGCGCTCCTCGGACTCAGCTTTGCCGAACGCGGCGTCGTGCGTCCGGGCGAAACCGCGCGCTTCGGCGCCTTGGTCAAGGCCCGCGACTGGTCGACGCCGTCCGCAGACCTTCCGCTTCGCGTACGCCTCACGGGTCCCTCGGGCGAAGAGCTTGCTCAAGAAACGGTCACGCCGGGCGAATCGGGACTCGTCGAATTCTCGTATGAAACCCAAGACAACCTCCCGAGCGGGAAACTCGTCTTCGACCTGATCGCGGGCGACGTGACGCTCTCCACGACGGCCGTCGCGCTCGAGCCCTTCGCGCCCGAAACGATGGAAATCTCCGTCTCGCCCGAAACGCGCCGCGCCGGCTGGCTCTCGCCCGAAGAAGCGCGCTTTGCGCTCACGATGACGGGACTCTACGGCGGGCCCGCGACCGAGCGTACGGTGGAGGCGAACGTCTTCACGCGCGCGGCGGGCGCCATTTCCTTTGAACGGTACCCCGATTTCGTCTTCCTCGACGCGCACCCCTTCGATGCTCAGGCGGCCGACCGCAAACTGCCCGCCCTCGTCACGAACGCCAAGGGCGAAGCCCGCCTCACGATTCCGCCCGAACATTTCTTCGGGCGCACGGCGCGCGCCCGCGTCGTGCTCCAGGGCTTCGAAGCCCCGGGACGCGCGGGGGCGACGAAGGTCGTCGAAACGCTCGTCTCGCCCGCCGAATCGATGCTCGGCTGGCGCATCGAAGGCGCGGGGACGACCTTCCTCGCGACGGGCGAAAAGAGCGCCCTGCGCGTAAAGCTCGTCGACCGCGATCTGAAGCCCCTCGCGGGCGAACGCGTGAAGTTCGTTCGAAGCGAGCGCTCGAACGTGCGCGAACTCGTCACGACCGCCGACGGCCGCGCGGCCTTCCGTTCGACGGCGATTCGGAAGCCCGTCGACGAAACGGTCGTGACGCTCGACGCCTCGGGCGAAGCCCGCGTGACGCTTCCGAGTGACAAGGCGGGCGACTTCGTCTTTACGGCCGAAACCCAAAAGGGCGAGAAACTCGGCGACATCGCCTTCACCGTCGCCGACGCGACGCTCAGGCAGGCCGCCGCGGGCGGGAGAGTTCCGTCCGTTCTGCGCGTGCACCTCGCCACCGAGGAAATCCCCGAAGGCGGCAGCGTCTCCGCTTCGGTCGCGTCGCCCTTCGAGGGCTTCGGTCTGATGACGCTCGAGAGCGACAAACTTCACGCCGCGAAATGGGTGAAGGTGAAGGCGGGCGAAAACCGGCTCGAACTCCCCGTTCCCGCGGGCGTCGAGGGCCGCGCCTACTGGCGGCTTTCGCTCGTTCGCGCCAAGAGCGAGGACGCGCGCCTCATCGAACCCTACGCCGAAGCGACGCTCCCCCTCTCGATTGCCCCGAAGGCGCGCGACCTCGGTCTCAGGGCCGAGCTCCCCGGGACGATCGAAATCCTTCCGGGCTCGGGCGGATCGACCGACTTCACCCTCTACGCCAAGGAAAAGGGCAGCGCCCTCGTCTGGGCCGTGGACGAGGGAATTCTGTCGCTCACGAACTATCAAACGCCCGATCCCCTCGCCCGACTTCTTCTCGACCGCGCGCTCGAAGTGGGGACGCGCCAGACCCTCTCGCGCCTCATGCCCGAAGGCTTCCCCTACGCGCAGAAACTCCCCGCCTTCGGGGGCGACCTCGTCGCCGAAGCGTCCGGAGCGCTCGCCAATCCCTTCGGCACGGTCTACGACGCGCCCGCCCTCTGGTGGAGCGGAATCGTGCCGGTGGGGCCGGAAGGCACGCCCCTCACGATGAAGCTCCCCGAAGGCTTTGCCGGACGCGTGCGCCTCATGGCCGTGGGCGCTTCCGACGACAAGGCGGGGAGTTTCTCGGAGGACGTGACGGTTACTGCGCCCGTCCTCCTTCGCCTTCCCGCGCCCAACACCTTCTTTGAAGGAGACTCGGTCGACCTACCCGTTCGGATCACGAACACGACGGACCAACCTCTCGAAGGGACGCTCACGGTGAAGGGAGAATTCCTCGCTCAAGCCCTGAAGCGCCCCGTCGCAATCGGTCCCGGCGAAACCCGTACCGAAACCGTGCGCGTCACGGCCTCGCGCCTCGGTCGCTTCACGCTCGAAGCCTCGCTTTCGAGCGGCGACGCCCTGATGGAGGGCGTCACGGCAAAGCTCGAAGGAAGCGTTCGTCCGACGTCGCTTCTGCGCACGGAGGTCATGACGGGACGCTTCACGAAGGAAGCGCCGAGTCTCACGCTTTCGAACGCCTTCCTGCCCTTTGACGAGGAAACGACGCTCGTCGCTTCGGCGACGCCCGTCGCGCTCCTCACGGGCCTCGCCGACCCGCGTCCCTTCACGAAGACGGCGGCGCTCACCGACGCGCTCGCGCTTTTGCCGCTTCGCACCATGGCGAAGGAAACGGCCGAACGCCTTGCTCCGGTCTACGGACTCGCTCCCGAAGAAGTTGCGCCGCGCCTTCTCTCGGACCTAACGGATGCGGGCCGCCTCTACGAAGAGGACACGCTCTTTGCCGCGGCCGAGCACCTGGAAGCCCTTCTCACGTTGCGCGCCCAAGCGCCCGACCTCGTGTCCGCGCAGGATCTCCGGGAGGCGAAAGAAACGCTCGAACGCCTTCTCGCGCTCGATCCTGCCGATCTCGGAGAAGCCCGGGACGCCGCCTACGCCCTCTGGGTGCTCACCCGCGAAGGTACACTCGTCGCGGATTCGCTCGCGCTTCTCACCGAACGCGCAACCGCGCGCGGGCTCGACCTCGCCGAGGACCTCGCCGGCCTTCTCGTCGCTGCGGCCGAGCGCGAAATGCAGATCCCCGTCGAGGCCCCCGCGAAGACCTCGTCCAGTCCTTCGGGCGCCTGGACGTCGACGGTTCTCAGCGCCCTCGAGGCGCGCTTGCGCACGACGACCTTCGCGCAAAAGAGCCTTCCCGAAACCTTCCTCGCCGAAGTCTCCGACGCGACAAGGGCGGCGCTCGCGTCCGACGACGAAAAGCTGCAGAGCGCCTTGACGCTCCTCGCCGCGAAGCGTACCGAGAGCGCCGCGCCCGCGATCGCCTGTCTCGCGCCCGACGCGAAGAAGGCCGAGGCGACGGGGACGTCGGGCACGACCGTGCTCGCGGCGCCGGGCTGCACGACCTTCGGCGCCTCGAATTTCGACGCAACGCTCTATTGGACGGTGCTTCGCAAAGGCTACGAGGCGAAACCCGCCGCGCGCTCCGAAAGCGTCTCGATCGATCGCCGCTTCACGCTCGAAGACGGCACGGAAGTGACGCCCGAAACGAAGTTGCCCGCCGGAACGCTGCTTCGCATGACGATCACGCTCACGCCCGAAAGCGACCGAAACGAAGCCCTCTGGGCGGTTTCTCAGCTCCTTCCCGCCGGAACGACGCTCGAAACCTCGGGCGAGCTCGCCCCCGCGGGCGACGGGCTCGAACGGATCGTGAAGACCGAAGGCGGCGTACAGTTCCTCCTTCGCACGCCCTTTGGCTTCGCCACCTCGGTCGACGCCGTCCTTCGAACGGGTTTGCCGGGCACGGTGACGGTCCCGCCCGCAGCCGTTTCGGACGTGCGCCGTCCGGCGCGCGAAGCGGTGACCGGAACGACCCGCTGGACGCTCGTGCCCTAAAGGAAGAGAACCTTGCCGTCGCCCCACGCAGCCGGTCCCGTCCCGAAAGGGCGGGGCCGAAGGAAGGTGCTTCTCGCCCTCGCCGGCCTCGCGCTGGCGGGGGTGTTCGCGCTTGCCGCGGTTCCCCGCCTCTTGCCCGCGCCGCCGTTGCTCGACGGCGTCCCCTTTTCGAGGACGGTGACGGACCGAAACGGCGTTCTCCTTCGCGTCACGAGCGCCGCGGACGGACAGATCCGGCTCAGGACGCCCTTGGAAGACGTCTCGCCCTCGGTCGTGCGCTCGCTTCTTCGTTACGAGGACCGCTACTTCTACGAGCATCCGGGCGTAAACGTCCCGGCTCTGCTTCGGGCCGCCTGGTCGACTCTGACGGGATCACGTGCGATCGGCGCCTCGACCGTCACGATGCAGACGGCGCGCATGCGCCTCGGGCTTCATACGAGAACGATTGCGGGAAAACTCGGGCAAATCTTCTGGGCGCTTCGCTACGAAGCGCACTACGAAAAGGCGGAAATTCTCGAGGCCTACCTCAACCTTCTTCCCTGGGGCGGCAACGTTGCGGGGATCGGCGCGGCGAGTCTCGTGCACTTTGGCAAGCCGGCTCGCCAACTTACCGCCTCGGAATCCGCTTCGTTGGCGGTCGTGCCGCAAAACCCTGTCGCAAGACGCCCCGGAACCGAAGCCTTCCGGGCCGCGCACGCGCGCTTCACGGCGCGTCTTCTGGAAAACGCCGACCTCTCGCCCCTGGAAAAGCGGGCGCTCGAAACCCCCGTACGTCTTTCGAAGAAGGGCCTTCCCTTCCTGTCGCCCCACGCAGCCGACCGGGCGCTCGCCGACGGGCGGCATCTCGACCAAACGTCGCTGCGCATCACCGTCGACTCGGCTTTGGAGGAGCGCGTGCGCCAAGCGCTCCGCACGCACCTCTCGCGCCTTTCGCCCTACGGCATTCGGAACGGCGCGGTCATGCTTCTCGACGCCCGTTCGGGCGAAATTCTCGCCGAAGTGGGGAGCGCCGACTACTTCAGCGACGCGATCGAAGGACAGGTGAACGGCCTCGTCGCCCCGAGAAGTCCGGGGTCCACCCTGAAGCCCTTCGTCTACGGCCTGGCGCTCGATCAGGGTCTCATTCACTCGGAGACGATTCTCTTTGACACGCCGCGGCGCTTTGCGGCTTACGAACCCGAAAACGCGGACGGGCGCTTCGAAGGGCCCGTCGGCGCCGCGAAGGCTCTGCGGATGAGCCGAAACGTCCCCGCAGTCGATCTTGCTGGACGGATTTCGCCCGACCTCTACGATTTCCTTCTGCGGGCGAACATAAAGCTTCCCTTCCCGCGCGAACACTACGGGCTCTCGATCGTGCTCGGCGGCGCCGAAGTCTCCCCCCTGAACGTCGCGAAACTCTACGCGGCGCTCCACGCGGGCGGGCGCATGACGGAGCCCCGTCTCTTTGCCGACGATCCGAAGACGGCGTCCGTGCCGCTTCTCTCGCGCGAAGCCACCTGGATCGTGCGCGCGATGCTCGCCAATCCCCGAAACGACTTGAAGCGAAGCGGCCGAACGCTTTCCCTGCCCTACAAGACGGGAACCTCGAACGGCTTTCGCGACGCCTGGACGGCGGGGCTCGTCGGTCCCTACGTCGCCCTCGTCTGGCTCGGAAACTTCGACAACGCCCCGAACCCCCATCTATTGGGAGAAGACGCGGCGGCGCCGCTCTTTAAAACGGTCGCGCGCCTCCTCGCGTCGGATCCGACCTACGGGCGGGACGTCTTCCAAACGGCAGAAAAACCCGAAGGCGTCGTCTCGATCGACGTCTGCCGCGCCACGGGCGACATCCCGCACGGGCGTTGCACCGACACGGTCCCGGCCTGGTTCATCCCCGGCAAATCACCGGTGCGCGACACGGGCGTCCTCCGGGAAATCTGGATCGACCGGGCAACGGGCCTTCGCGCCTGCCGTTGGGAAGAGGGAAAAACCGAGCGGCGGATTCAGGAGGTTTGGCCTGCGCGCGAAACCCTCGCCTTTCTGGCTGCGGGCGTCGTGAAAACGCCGCCTCCCCCCTGGATGCCGGGCTGCGGCGACGCGGCACAAAGCCGGGACGCGCCCGACATTCTCGAGCCCGTCGAAGGGGTCGGACTCTTTACGGGAACGGCTTCGCACCCCGATCGGGCGCAGGTCGTGCTGCGCGGCGTCTCGGCCGACCGCGCGCCCCTCTTCTGGTTTGACGGCGCAACGCCGCTGGGCGTCACGAAGGCGGGCGAACCCCTTCCCGTGGAGCTCGAACGGGGCGTACACCGCCTCACCGCGACCGATCCCTCGGGACGGAGCGCCTCGCGCCGCGTGCGGGTGCTCGACGCGCGTCCCTGACGAAGCCCGAAGAGGGCGAACGGGCGCAAAATCGTCTCGGCGGAAGTGTTTTTTGTTTGAGAAAAAAGACTACAATTCTCTTCTTTCCCGTCGGACGAACGTCTGACGACGCCCAAGGCGCGAACTGACGCAAGAGGCGCCTCCCAACCGAACTTTTTCTTTTTTGGAGATCCGTTTCATGGCTCACGTTGTCTGCGAAGGCTGCATCAACTGCAAGCGCACCGACTGCGTCGACGTCTGTCCCGTCGACTGCTTCCGCGAAGGCCCGAACTTCCTCGTCATCGACCCCGACGAATGCATCGACTGCGCCGTCTGCGTGCCCGAATGCCCGGAAGCCGCCATCTACGCCGAAGAGGACGTCCCCGCCGATCAGCAGGAATTCATCGCGCTCAACGCCGAACTCTCGCAGGAATGGCCGTCGATCACCCGCCGCAAGCCCTATCCCGATGACGCCGACGAATGGAGCGGCGTGAAGAACAAGCTCCAGTATCTGAAGCGCTGAGCAAAATCTTTGGTCACAGGCGACGCCTTTGCTACAATCCGAAGGCTCGTTACTGAGGGGAGGCCTCCACGGGAGCCTCCCTTTTCTTTTTCAGGATTTTTCCATGATTACGATCACCCTGCGCGAAAAACGCGTCGTGGCGCCGAAGCTCACCGAGCTCACGTTCGAGCGCCCGAGCGACTGGCCCTTCGAGGCCGGCCAGTTCGCCCGCCTCGGCCTCACGGTCGACGGGCACCCCGTCATGCGCGCCTATTCGATCGCCTCGGCCCCACATGAAGAAACGCTTCGCTTTCTCGTGACCGAAGTCCCCGAAGGCAGTCTCTCGCCGCGCCTTCATGAACTCGAACCAGGCGCCGAGGTGCTCCTCGAAGGAAACGCCGAAGGGAATCTGCGCCCCGCGCGCGTCGCGGGTGGCAAGACCCTGTGGCTTCTCGCGACGGGCTCCGGGCTCGCCCCCTTCCTCTCGATCGTGCACGACCCGATCACCTGGAAGACCTGGGAGGACATCGTCATCGTCGAGAGCGTGCGCACGCTCGGAGAGGCTGCGCCCGCGCGCGAGCTGATGGAAGAGACCTTCCCGGGCGAACTCACCGTCGTCGTCGCAACCACCCGCGAAGAAGAGGAGGAGCGCCGAGGCGACCTCACGGGGCGCATCACGCAGCTGCTCACCTCGGGCGAACTCGAAGAGCACGTAGGCAAACGCATCTCTCCCGAAGACGCCCGCGTCATTCTCTGCGGCAATCCCGAATTCATCGAGTCGGCCCGAGCGATTCTGAAGGAGCGCGGCCTCACGTCGCCGCGCTTCGGCAAGCCCGGCCAACTCCTCGTGGAGTCTTTCTGGTGATCCGCGTCGAAGATGTCGAAGCGCTCCTGCCGCAGACGCAGTGCCGGCAGTGCGGCTTTACGAGATGCCGCGCCTACGCCGAAGCGATTGCCGCAAAGGAAGCGCCGATCAACCGCTGTCCTACGGGAGGCGCGCGCACGATCGGGCGCTTGGCCGACCTTCTCGGGATCGAGCCCCCGCCGCTCGATCCCGAATACGGACGCGAAATGCCCTTTGCCGTCGCACGTGTGAAGGCGGAAGGCTGCATCGGTTGCGGCTGGTGCGAGGACGCCTGTCCGGTCGACGCCGTCACGGGCGTTCCGAAGCACCTCTACGCGGTGCTCGAAGCCGACTGCACGGGCTGCGGCCTCTGTGTCCCCGCCTGCCCCATGGACACGATCGAGTTCATCGAACCCGGGCGCTCCTGGACCGACGAAGACGCCCGCCGCGCCAAGGCCGCCTATGAAAAAACCGCCGTCCGCCGCGCCGCGCGGCAGGCCGAGATCAATGCCGAACTCGAGCGGCGCCGTCAAACCACCCGCAAGGGGCTTGTCGCCGATATCCTCGCGCAGGTGCGAAAATCGGGACGCTCCTCGTCCTAACCTAGAAAAAGAAGGGAGAAAAGAAATGATCCGCAAGGCCGATCGAGAGGAATTCATGCGGCGCCTCGCCGCGGAGCATCCGAATCCGAAGTCTGAACTCCATTTTTCCACTCCCTTCGAACTCCTCATCGCCGTAGTGCTCTCCGCCCAGGCGACTGACAAGGGCGTGAACGTCGCGACGGCGAAGCTCTTTCCCGTCGCGAACACCCCCGAAGCGATCCTCTCCCTCGGAGAAGAGGGACTCACCGCATACGTGAAGACGATCGGCCTATACCGCAGCAAGGTCAAGCACATCCTCGGCCTCTGCGAACGGCTCCTTACGGTTTACGGCGGCAAGGTCCCCGAAGACCGCGACGCCCTGATGACCCTTCCGGGCGTCGGGCGCAAGACGGCGAACGTGGTGCTCAACGTCGCCTTCGGTCATCCGACGCTTGCCGTCGACACCCACATCTTCCGCGTCGCCAACCGCACGGGTCTCGCCAAGGGGAAATCGCCCGACGAAGTCGAAGAAAAGCTTCTCAAGGTGATTCCCGACGCCTACCTTCAGAACGCCCATCATTGGCTGCTTCTCCACGGGCGCTACTGCTGCAAGGCGCGCCGCCCCGAATGCGAACGCTGTCCCGTCGCTGAATTCTGTTCGGCTCCCGAAAAGAAGAAGATCCTCGCCGCAAAGTGACCAAAGCGCAACACTTTGTGAAGAAATATTCGGGTTTTTTCTAATATCATGGAAAAACCTTACGCTTTGTCGTAGCATAAACGTACGTCATACCGAAGGCGAAGACAACATACGATTTCTTTTGCCGAAGCATTGATTCGCAGGATTTTGCCCTAAAAAGCCACTGCAAGATTCCGCGCACTTTCCTCTTTGTTATTTTTAGCTACGGCATTTCGCAAGGCCTTAACCTATAACGGACGGTCCTTCCTTTTGCTTTAATCCTTCCGCTTTCCTTCTTTTCCCCTCATGGCGAAGAGGTGAAAGCAGAAATCTTTTCAGGAAGAGATCATTTTTCATGAGCACCTTTCACACTCCGGCGAGTCTTCGGAATTTTCAACGTCTGATCGAACGGATCGACGCCGAAGCCATGCGCGAGGAAACCTCGTTTCCGAAGTCGCTTACGGTGACGGTCCCCGAGAGTTTCCGCTTTCCCGTCGCCCGCTTCGAGCGGGAGGCCTGGACCTACCTGCGCTCGGTCGCAAGCGAGTCGTTGCCGGTACTGCACACGCTTCTTCGGTGCTCTCCCTACTTTGCTGAACGTCTCCGCACGGCGCCAGACGCCCTGATCGAACACCTTTCGTCCCCCGCCTTTTCGAGTTTCCGTGCGGAGTTCGACGAAGAGGTTCTGCTCGCGCATTTTGAAGAAGCGTCGACGCCGCCCCTTCGTCCCGACCATCTCTTGCGCCTGCGTCTCGAAAACGTGCACGCGCGCGCCTTCACGATGCACTACTGGATGAGCGCGCACACGCTTGCGACCCACGGGGAAAGCTCCTGCGCGGCGGTTTTCGGACTCCCGCGCGAGGTCTGCCGGGCGCTTCGCGCCACGACGCCCGCGCGCATCATATCCTATTGCGCCGAGCACCCGAGCGTCTTTCACTTCTCGATGCAAGTGAAGGACCTCTGGAACCTCTTGAACGATTTCGACCGTGGACGGCCCGCCGACGGAGGCGAATCCGCTTTCTTTCTCGAGCGCGTCCTCACCCTCGTGCATGCGGGTCAGCCCGCTGAGGAGGTCTTATGAGCGAAAAAACATCGGTCCTTCGAACGGCCGTCTGGGAGAGATCCCGCAATGGGGAGTCCGTCTCCGAGATCGCCCGGGCGCTCAACACGGACGAGCGCATCGTGACGCTCATCGTCAACACGTTCGAGCGGCTCGAGTCGAAGCGCCGAAGCGGCGAGCGGCCCCTTCCCGACATGAAGGACGCTCTGCGCGCGGTGCAAAGCGGAAATGATCCGAAGCTCTTTCGCTCGGAAAAGCTCCGGATCTTCCGAAGCTACCTGATCGCCCTCCTCGGCACCAAACGCGGACTCGTCCGAATTTTGAACGGCGTCACCGACAGTCAGGCGCGTTCGGCCTGCCTTGCGGCGGAACGTTCGGGCGTGCGTCGACAGGAACCCCTTCCCGGCGACGTCTACCGCGCGATGCTCGAGAGCGCCTTCGCGGCCTTCTACCGCCGCATCGCGGGCGACGAAGTCTTCGACGAAGAGAACGTTCCGCACGTCCTCGAAGCCTGGGGCAAAACGATCGAAGCCTTCTCGGGAAACGCCTTCTCGGCCTTTCATCCGCATTTGGACGACGCTTCGCTCTTTTTCGAAACGGCGCTTCGCATCCGGGAGGGCGTCAAGCGTTATCGGCTCTGCCCCTTCTGCAGGACGGTACACCTTACCGACGCGGAAGAAAAGGCCGACGACACGCGCTTTTCGAGCTGTCCCTTCTGTCAATTCCGATATCTCTCGGAAAACGCCTTTCGCCCCAAGTGACGACCGACTCCCTCGGGACGGTCGCCGCCCCGAAGGCTTCCGATTCGTTTTGTTCCAGAAGGAAAGCGTCCGATTCTCTGCGCGCCCGGAGGAAAACCACCTTTCCCTTTCTTCTTTTTGGAGTTTCCGGTCATGAGTTTCAATCTTCAACGTCTTCTCGCGCTCAAAGACAAGCGCTCCATCCCTCCGCCCGCTCCGCAGCAGCCGAGCGAAGCCGAACGCGAAGCGCTCTTTCGGGAAATCCGTTCGACGCTTGCGCGCCGCGAACTCAATCCCCTCGACGTGTCGGCAGCTCTCTCCTCGCTCCTCGAAGCGGGTTTCTCGCAGGCCGAAATCGCCCGGCGCGTGGGGCGCTCCCCCGCCTACGTGTCGACATATTTGGAACTCGCTTCCCTCCCCGAGGCGCTCGAGCGCCTCGTGCGCGAAGGGCGGCTTCGCGATCCCTCGACCGTGGTCGTTCTCAAGCGACTTTTTGCCGAGTCCCCCGACGAGGCCGCGGCGCAGGTTCGCCGGGCCATGCGCGAAAACGGAACGATCTCCCGCGCCGCAGCGCGCAAACTTCTCTCCGACGCAGGCAAAGCCAGGCGACCGCACCGAGCGGGCTCGGGCGTTCTCACCGAAGCCGACGACGCCGCACGCCACTTCTCACGCGACGCGTATTGGGATGCGCTCCCCGTCGTGACGGGCGGGCGCGACTGCCGTGCGATCTCCAGACTCGAGCGCCGTCACATCGTCGTCGAATGGGTGAACAACGACGACCGTCTGCGTTCGGGCTACCTCACCCCGAACTGGCTCTCGAACGATCCGAACGTCGTGTGCGTCACCTCCCGCGGACGGCTCTTTGAAGTAAACGTCGCGCATCTCACGATCGCCGGAATCTTTCCGTCTTCCGAAATCGACCTCGGACGGCTCGCTCATGAATAAGAACGCCCTCACGAAAGCGAACATCACGACGCTTCACTTTCTGCTCTACATTCTCGCGCGCGCCGACCGTCCTTCCGCGCGCACGCTCTGCGACATCAGCGGTCTTTCGCGCGTGACGGTCTACCGCTACTTCGAGACGCTCGAATCCATGTACGGCATCCGCGTGAAGTTTCATCCGATCTCTACGGGCCGCCGCGGGCGAACGGGTTACTACGCGCTTGAGAGCTGGGGCATTCTCGACGAAGCGGCCTTTCTCGCCTTCATGGACGAAAGGCTCGAAGAACTCCACGGGAAGGAGCAGGCCGACGCATGACCGCAAAACCTCCTTCCTCCAAGCACGGCTTTCGGGCGATCCCGCTCGAAGACTTCGACTGGGAGGCGGCCCGCCACTTCGCCCGCACGAACGGCACGAGCGTCGAAGAGGCTCTCTTCGAGTACACGCGCGAGCAGTACGTGAATCAGCTCCTTACCGAATGGCAAAGCGCGTCGCAGATTTTTTGCCGCTTCATCGAACGTATGGCGCCCCACGCGTCGCCCGTCGAGATCGTCCTTGCGCTGCGCGAGACCGCCAAAACCTACGACGACCTCGTGACGGCGGGGCTTCTGATGCGCGACGGCGTGAAGCTGCTCTTTCTCGTCAACGAACTTGCCAGCCGCATTCTCAGCCGGCAGGAACTGCGGGAAGAGGAGGAAAAGGCCGCCCGCACGAAAAACGAGGCGGCGCTGCGCTTCGCGCTTTTTGAAAAACTCCTCCCCAAACCCCTCTACGGCCTCATCGTGAGAAACGCGCACTGCGCGACCGACTGGCACAAACTTTTCCCGGGTGTCTGACCTTCGAGCTCCCGCCTTCAACGCACGGCATCTTCCCCGCCACCCGACGCGACAGTCGCTCGGGCGGCGGATAGCCGACGCCCGAGCGCTTTCTTTTCGAAAAGATCGGCCCCCACTCTCCTGACGCAGGTTTTTATTTTTCCAACATCCCATCACAAGCGGCTTTTGAGCCGCTTTGTCGTATTTCATTTTTTCTTTTTTTAAGAATTCAATAGCCGATACGGTTTTCATCATTCACGGTCTTTTTCGCCGCCCGCAGGGAGGGACCGCTGTTCCCTTTCCTTATGGTTATCCCTAAGTCCAAGACGTTCTTTACGAACGCAACGCCGCCCTCCGTCGGGCGCCCTTTCTCTCTCACTTTCGGAGACCACTTCGCAATGAGCAATCAATCGTTGGAACCTGCTTTTCACCGCCACCTGCCGGGCCGCATCCTTTCCCGGGAAATCCGTGAACAGGCTCTCGAACTATTCGAGCAGGGGCTCGGTCACAAGTCGGTGGCGAAGCGCCTGGCGATTTCCCCGCACACGACGCGCGACTGGGGACGCGCCTTCCGCGAAAACCGCTTCTTCCCGACCGTATCGAAGCACCTCTACTGCTATGACGACGATGCCAAGTCGGCCGTCTGGGATCTTTCGCTCAAGGGCTTCACCATCAGTGAAATTGCCGAAAAGACACATATCAGTCGCAGCACCTGCTATGCCTGGATCCGTGCGAAACGGGACGCGAACGCCCGCCGTACGAGCTGAATGACCGAAAGAGGCCGGCGCCGCATCAAAGCGCCGGCCCTTTTCGTTCGCAGGCCTTTCCATGGCGGAAGAAGGCGCACCGTGCGAGAAGGTCTCGGATTTGCGACTCCGGAGAGACTGAGGTAACACCCTTGTCACTGACAAGGGTGTTGCGGGAGTGTGCAAAATTTTGTGTCTGTCAGGGCCCGGAAGGGGGAGAGAGAAATCTCTCCCCCTCGTTTTTAACGTAGTGTGACCGTATTGGGCGCACCGGGCGCCAACGGGCGCTCGCCACCACGTCCGAGTAGCTCCGCCCGGTCGATCGGCTAGAATGGTCGAACGGGCCAAGAGCGCCCCGCAGGCCCTCCGCTCGTTTTATCCCTTCTTCGAGAAGGAAAGGATTCTCCCTTGAAGCGTCTCATCCGTTGGCTTTTCGTGGCCGTACTGAGCCTCCCGCTTGCCGCACAGAGCGTCGTGCTCAACGCTCCGCGCGACGTGGAGGAATATGCGGAAAAGACGCTCTTTACGGCCTTCGGCGGACGCAGTCCCCGCACGCTCGATCCGCAGCGATCTTACTCGTCGGACGAAACGGCCTACACCTACGGAATTTACGAGCCGCTCTATCAGTACCACTACCTGAAGCGCCCCTACACGCTCGAACCCCGTACGGCCGTGCGCGTGGTGGAGCCGCGCTACTTCGATGCGAAAGGCAGGGAACTCCCCGCCGACGCCCCCGCCGAAGCGATCGCCGTTTCCGTCTACGACATTCCGATTCAAAAGGGAATCCGCTTTGCTCCGCACCCGGCCTTCGCGAAGGACCGGAACGGAAACTTCCTCTACCACGACCTTTCCTACGAAGAGGCAAAGACAAAGAGGAAGCCCGGCGACTTCGCCGAGCGAGGTACGCGCGAACTCACCGCGCACGACTACGTGCACGGCATCCGCCGCATCGCAAGTCCCCGCGTCGTGAGTCCCATTCTCGGGACCATGAGCGACCATATCGTGGGGCTTGAGGACCTCGCCAGAACGCTTCGCGAACAAGACCGGCTTCTTCGGAAGAAAGTTGGCAACGACGCCTATCTCGACATCGACGGCGTCCCCTTTGCAGGGGCCGAGGCGCTCGACGACCACACGCTTCGCATCCGCGTCAAGGGAAAGTACCCGCAGTTTTCCAACTGGCTCACCATGGCCTTTTTCGCACCCGTTCCGTGGGAGGCGGAGAAGTTTTATTCGCAGCGGGGCTTTCAGGAGAACAATTTCACGCTCAACACCTGGCCCGTCGGCACCGGGCCCTTCATGATGAGTGTCTTTGAGGAAAACCGCCGGCACGAAATGGTGAAGAACCCCCTCTTCCGCTTCGTCCCCTACCCGTGCGAAGGAGAAGCTGGGGACAAGGAAAAGGGGTATCTCGCAGCCTGCGGCAAACCGTTGCCGCTTGTCGAGCGCGTCGTCTTTGAAATCGAAAAGGAGGCGGTGCCGCTTCAGACGAAATTCCTTCAGGGATACTACGACAGCCCCTCGATCGACCGCGTCGACACGGGGCTCGGCTACCTCACCGCGATGGCGGACAGTCCCGAAAAGCTTGCGCTCTACACGAAAAAGAACCTGCGCTTTCCCGAAACGGTCGAGGCGAGCTTCTGGTACTTGGGCTTCAACTGGCTCGATCCCGTCCTCGGGGGCGGCAAGACCCCCGAAGAGGCGCGGCGCGCAAGACTTCTTCGCCAGGCGATTTCGATTGCTGTCGACTGGGAGGAAAATATCGCGATCTTCCAGAAAAACCAGGGCATTCCCGCTCACGGTCCTTTGCCGCCGGGGCTCTTTGGCTGGCGCGACGACGGTCCCTCGGCCTTCAATCCAGTCGTCTACCGAAAGACGGAGGAGGGCCGCGTCGTACGCCGCTCCATCGAAGACGCGAAGGCGCTCTTGAGGGAGGCGGGTTATCCCGACGGACGCGACGCACTCACCGGCAAGCCCCTCATTCTCTCCTTTGACTACCAGAACGCCGCGCAGGGGTCCAAAGCCTATCTCGAGTGGTATCAGCGGCAGTTCGCCAAACTCGGCATTCAGCTCGACATCCGCGCGACCGACTACAACCGCTTTCAGGACAAAATGAACCGCGGCGCCGCGCAGATCTTTCTCTGGGGCTGGGTCGCGGACTATCCGGATGCAGAGAACTTTCTATTCCTCTTCTACGGCCCCAACGGCAAGGTGAAGCACGGAGGCGAAAACGCCGGCAACTACGCAAATCCCGCCTTCGACCGAGCGTTCGAGCGCATGAAGTGGCTCGAAGACGGTCCCGAGAAGGCGCGGGCGATCGACGAGATGATCCGCATCCTCCAGGAGGACGCCCCCATCATGTTCGGGTACTATCCGAAGGCCGCGGCCGCCTTTCACGAGTGGGTCTTGAACGCCAAGCCCACGAGCATGGTGAGAAATTCTCTGCAGTACATCGGCGTCGACGAAGCGCTTCGCGCGCGCCGCATCCGCGAGTGGAACGAGCCCGTTCTCTGGCCGCTCCTCCTTTTCGTGCCGGCCGCGTGGCTTCTTTATCGGGCGCTTCGCGCCGAGGCGAGGCGCCGTGAGGAGCGCCGCGCCAAAACCCTTTCGGGGGAAAAGCGATGATCGCCTATCTCATCCGACGGCTCTTTTACGGAGCGCTCATTCTCCTCGGGGTGAATCTTCTCACCTTCCTTCTCTTTTTCGCCGTGAACACCCCCGACGACATGGCGCGCCTTGCCTTGGGCGGCAAGCGCGTCTCGGTCGAATCCATCGAAGCCTGGAAGAGCGCCCACGGCTACGACCTGCCTCTCATCTGGAATGAAGACGCCGAAGGCTCGGAAAGCGTAACGAAAACGATCTTCTGGACGCGAAGCGTCCCGCTTCTCTCCTTTGACTTCGGAATGAGCGATTCCGGCCGCGACATCACGACCGAAATCAAGACGCGCATGGTCCCGTCGCTTCTTCTCGCCGTGCCGACTTTTCTTTTGGGCGTGATCACGGTCGTGAGCGTTTCGCTTCTCGTTGCGCTCCTCCGGGGAACGCGCCTTGAAAAGGGCGCGATCGCGGCGGCGGTCGCCCTCATGTCGATTTCGAGCCTCTTTTACATCATCACGGGGCAGTGGCTCTTCGGGAAGGTGATGCAGCTCGTCCCGGTATCGGGCTGGAGCGAGGGAGCGGGGTGCGTCGCCTTCCTTGCGCTTCCCGTCGCGATCGGCGTCTTCGCGCAGCTGGGTTCCGGCACGCTTCTTTACCGCGCGATGTTCTTGGAGGAACTCAACAAGGATTACGTGCGCTGCGTGCGCGCCAAAGGAATCACGGAGACGCGGATACTTTTCGGACACGTGCTTCGCAACGCCTCGCTTCCGATCGTCACCTCGACCGTCGCCGTCATTCCGTCGCTCTTCATGGGAAGCCTCATCATGGAGAGCTTCTTCGGGATTCCGGGGCTCGGGAGCTACACGATCGACGCCGTCAACGCGCAGGACTTCTCCGTCGTGCGCGCCATGGTCTTTTTGGGAACGATCGCCTACATCGCGGGTCTGATTCTGACCGACGTCGTCTACACCTTGGTCGATCCCCGCATTCGACTCACAAACCGGTAAGGAAGCCGCCATGATCGTATTTCTTCCGACCGACGGCGTGATGCTCCTTCTTCTCGCGCTTCTCTTTCTCACGGTGCGCTTCGTCCTTGCGCGTCCGACGCTTCGCGCCCGTTGGCGCGCGGTCTTTGCGGACGCGGGCGCCGCCTCGGCCGCGGTCGTCCTCGCCTTCTTTCTCTCGATCGCAACGCTCGACTCGATTCACTACCGCCCGGAACTGCCGCCCGGCCCCAACGGGGCGCGCGCCTACAGTCCGACGACCGTGTCGGTCTTCGACACGCTCGTCTTCGACGTGCTCGACGCCGCACACCCCGAACGAAGCTATTCCGCCCCCTTCGCAATGCGGGAATTCGACAAGACCACCGTCGTGACCGAAGCGGGTCCCGTACGGGACTTTCAGCCGCTCAAAGTGGCGCCGCGAGCCCAAAACGCCTCCCTCCTTCTTCGAAGTCTAGCGGGCGGCGCCCTCGGACTCCTCGCCGCCTTCTGTGCGACGGGGCTTCTCGCCGCGTCGAAAAAGGGCGGCCGCCGCGACGCTCTGCGTCGTCTCGTCACGCGTTCGGGCGAGCGTTTCGCACCCTGGATCACCTTCACGGCGCTCACGGTGCTCACGGGCGTCGCGCTCGCGCTCTGGCCGCTGTGCCACCCCTTCGGAACCGACGCCGTCGGCAACGACGTCCTCTATGAAGCGCTGAAATCCCTTCGCACCGCGATCGTGATCGGGTCGCTCGCCACGCTTGCGACGCTTCCCTTCGCCGTCACGCTCGGCATGGCGGCTGGCTACTTCAAGGGACGCGTCGACGACGCGATTCAGTATCTCTACACGACGCTTTCCTCGATTCCGAGCGTCCTTCTCATCGCGGCCTCGGTCCTGCTCGTCACGGTCTTCATGGACCGCCACCCGGAATGGTGGCCTACGGGACTCGAGCGCGCCGACGTGCGGCTCTTCTTGCTTGCGATCATCATCGGGATGACCGGCTGGTCGACGCTCGCGCGCCTTCTGCGCGCCGAAACGATGAAGATCACGGCGCTCGACTACGTGACGGCGGCGCGGGCCTTCGGCGTGCCGCACGCGCGGATTCTTCGCCGCCACGTGCTTCCGAACGTTCTGCACATCGTCCTCATCGTGACGGTTCTCGACTTTTCGGGAATCGTCCTCTACGAGGCGGTGCTGAGCTACGTGGGCGTCGGGGTCGATCCCTCGATGAGCTCCTTCGGCACCATGATCAACGCGGCGCGAAGCGAAATGAGCCGCTCCCCCATGGTCTGGTGGAATCTCGCCGCGAGCTTTGTCTTCATGCTCTCGCTCGTGCTCTCGGCGAACCTCTTTGCGGCGGCCGTGCGCGACGCCTTTGATCCCCGCGCCGCACTCAAGCGAAAGGGAGGCGCAGGATGACAAACGAAACACTCCTTGACGTTCGGGGACTCTCTCTGGAAATCGACACGGACGAAGGGACGGTTGAAGCGCTCTCCGACATCACCGTCGGCCTTCGAAAGGGCGAAACCTTCGCGCTCGTCGGCGAGTCGGGCTGCGGAAAGAGTCTCACGGCGGCGTGCCTCATGCGGCTTCTGCCCGAAAACGCCCGCGTCACCGCGGGCGAGGTGCGCCTCGCGGGCCGGGAACTTCTCACGCTCACCGAACGCGAAATGCGCCCGGTGCGCGGCGCCGGAATCGCCATGATTTTTCAGGAGTCTTCCACCGCGCTCGACCCCGTCATGACCGTGGGCGACCAACTCGTCGAAATGATCCGGGCGCACCGGACGGTATCCTCAGCCGACGCGAAAAAGGAAGCGCTCGAATGGCTCGAACGGGTCGGCGTTTCCTTGGGCGGCGACGCACTCTCGCGCTATCCGCACGAACTCTCGGGCGGACAAAAGCAGCGCGTCATGATCGCCATGGCGCTCTCGGCGCGCCCCGCCGTCGTGATCGCCGACGAACCGACGACGGCGCTCGACGTGACGCTGCAGGCGCAGATTTTGAAGCTGCTCAAGGATCTGCAGAAGGAGAGGGGACTCACCCTCCTTCTCATCACGCACGACCTTGCGGTCGTCAAGCAGACGGCCGATCGTCTCGCCCTCATGTACGCGGGCGAAATCGTCGAGACTGCGACGGTTGCGGACTTCTTCTCATCCCCTCGCCACCCTTACGCGGGGGCGCTGTTGAACGCGCTCCCCGACACGGACCGGAAAAAGACGCTCCATCCCATTGACGGAACGGTCCCGACGCTCGCCCCGCCTCCCCCGGGTTGCCGATTCCGGGCGCGCTGTCCGCGCGCGACCCAAGCCTGCGCGCGCCACCCCGATCTGACGGGAGACCTCCACCCCGTGCGTTGCCTTTTTCCGGGTAAAAACGCCGCGGGAACGGGAGAGGCGGGGTTCTCGACAGCCCCTCGGGAAAGCCGCCCGACGGTGCTTGAAATCTCGAACCTCACGGTAACCTACGGCACTCCCCGCTGGTGGCGGCAGGACACTGCAAAGCCCGCCGTGCGGGGCGTGTCGCTCACGCTCTCCGAAGGTGAGACGCTCGCCATCGTCGGCGAATCGGGGTCGGGCAAAACCACGGCCGTCATGGCGGCCCTGGGTCTTCTCGGTCCCAAAGCCAGCGTCACGGGGAGCGTGCGTCTTCTCGGACGCGACGTTCTCGGCGCCTCGGGCGAAAACCTCCGTCTTTTGCGCCAAACCGCACAAATCATCTTTCAGGATCCCTTCTCGTCCCTTGACCCGCGCATGACGGTGCGCGAAACGCTGGAAGAAGGCATGATCGCGCTTCACCCCGAATGGTCTTCCGAGGAACGCCTCGAACGGGTCCGGAAGCTGCTTCGCGAAACGGGTTTGCCGGAAAACGCGGCCGAGCGCCTTCCCCATGCCTTCTCGGGCGGACAACGCCAGCGCATCGCCATTGCCCGGGCGCTTTCGGTCGAGCCGCGCATCATCGTCTGCGACGAACCCACGTCGGCCCTCGACGTCTCCGTGCAGGCGCAGATTCTGAATCTCCTCTCGCGCCTGCAAAAGAGCTTTGGTCTGAGCTACCTCTTCATCACCCACAACTTCGGCGTTGTTCGGCACGTGGCCGACCGCATCGCCGTGATGCGCGCGGGCGAAATCGTCGAGGAGGGAGAAGCCGATCGAATCTTCTCCGCCCCGCAGACGGACTACACGTTGGGATTGCTCGCCGCCATTCCAAGACTGTGAACAACAAAGAAGAACACCGTTGCGATGTTTCCGCGTCAGCGTTTTGCCGGCCAACAACGAAAATCAAAGGACGGACAAACTCATCGCGATCGAGACCTCGCCGCGCGAGAACATCCCGCCCGAAGATTTCGCTCAGCCGCGAAAATTCCGAGCGCATCGCTAGGACCGTCCCGTCACGCATCTGCGCCTTGACTGCGGACAGACCGTGCAACGCATTGAAGAAGGGAAAGCCGCGCTCCTCACCGCCTGTCCCTGGCAATAAGCCGGCGCCGGGCCCGGAAACCCCGAAGGGCTCGGCGAGCGTTCAGCGATCCTTGGCCGCCAGGAAGAGGACGACGCGGGTGCCGCCCTCGTCCGAAGCGCGCTCGACCGTCACTTCGGCGCCGATGCGTGAAGCGCGTTCGCTCATGATCGAGAGCCCCACGTGGCGGCCCTTTCTCGACTCCACAAGTTTCTCGTCGATCCCCACGCCGTCGTCCTCAACGACAACGCGCAGGTCTTCGTAGTTTTCCACGACGACGTTCACGTGAGAGGCGTGAGCGTGCTTGCGCACGTTGCTCAGGGCCTCCTGAATGATGAAGATTACCTGCACCTTCTGCCGTTCGGTGAGTTCGGGCCCGCGCTCGACGACGCGAAGCGACGCCTCGACGTTCGCCTGCGCTTCAAAGCGGTTGATGACGGTGCGCACGCCGTCGATGAACTTTTCCTTGTGCACGCGCTCGCGGAAGTTGAGCAGAAGTTCGCGCACGTCGTCGTAGCACTCCTGCAGCCCCGTCCGGATGGCGGCGAGCGATTCGTCGCGCAGGGCGTCGTCTTTCTTTTCAATGGCGCTCGAGAGAAACTGCACCTGCAGGTTTAGGTAGGAGAGCGCCTGCGCGATCGAGTCGTGCAGCCCCCGCGCCATGAGCTGACGCTCCTGCACGACGGCATAGAGACGTTCTCGCTCGTTGAGCTGCCCGTTTTCGATCGCGACCGACAGATGCGTCACGAGGCTCTCGAGAAGCTGCACGCGCGGTATGCCGAGCGTCAAAGGCGAACGGTAGAGGAGCGCGAGAACACCCAGCTGCGCGTTCGTGCCGCGCACGGGCACGCAATAGACCGTCTCGTAGCCCTTCATGCGAAGTGCCGTAATCATGCGGCGCGACTCGACGAAGCGAAGCGGAATCCGAATCGTTTCGCCGCGCGCGAGACATTGTTCCAGAAAGTTCGAACCGTCCTTGACGCCTTCGAGTTCCGCAACGATGTCGGACTCGACCCCCGACGTGGCCTCGAGCCGCAGGGCGGGCTCCTCTTCGCGGCGCAGAAAGAGTGCCGCCGCGTCGGCGTCGAGAGCGCGCTTCGTACGTTCGACAAAGCCCTCGAGCGTCTCGTTCATCGTGCGCTGATGCGAAAGAAAGCTCGTCGCACCGTAGAGATCTTCGAGCTGACGATTCTGCACTTCGAGCGCCTCGGTCTTGTCGGCCACCTTCCTTTCGAGGTTGTTGTATAGGTCCTGCAGACGGTCGGCCATGTGGTTGAACCCCACGCCGATCAGATTGATTTCGTCTTCGCCGTGCATGGGAAGACGTTGCGAAAGTCGTCCGTTCGAGAGAAGGAAAATCCCCCGCCCGAGGATTTCGAGCGGATGAATCACCCACTTCACGAGGAGCACCATGATGACGAAGAGACTCCCGACGGCGAGCACGATCACAAGCCACTGAATCGTCTGCAGCTGCGAGAGATAGTCGTTGCGGCGCTCCTCGACCTGATTCGAGAAGACGGAGAGCCGCTCGACGTAGAGGTTCACCTGCGAGAGGCGGTTCTCCTCACCCGCGTCGGCGAGAAGAAGCGGCATGATGTCGCGCCGCCAGGAGGCTTCGAGCTCGTGCAGATGCGCCTCGATCTCCGGGCTTCGCGGCAGACGCCATTCGCTCCCCGTCAAAAGGCGGTTCATCTCGACGTTGAAAGCGTCGATTTCGCTGCGCAGATCGGCGCGCGAAGCGTCGTCGTGCGCGAGAAAGCCGCATCGGTAGGCGTGATGGCGCAGTTCCCCCACGGTCCGCACCGTGGCGGCGCTCGCTTCGAGCTCCCAATTGAGAAGCATCGTGTAGCCCACCGACACGACGATGAAGCTCACCCACAGAAGCGTGAGGAGCAAAAGCCGAGTCGAAAGGCTCGTGAAGGCTCGGAGAATTCGTTGCATGCCGATTCGTCAGAAGAGTTTGGGTTCCGGATCGTCGCAAATTTCGATCTTGAGGCCCCCTTCGGTCGTTTCGGGTTCGGGGTCGACCGCCAGCGCCTCGATTGCTTCGGCCTTCCACGTGAGCGGAAGGGTCTTGCCCCTGCGGGCACGGCGGGCGATGTAGTCGCCGATCGCGCGGCGCCCGAGGAGCTGTTCGCGGGCCTTGCCTCCGCGGCCCGTGCCGCGCACGAGAAGACCTCGGTCATTAACGGCCGCGACCGTGAGAAGCTTCGAGCCTTCGTCCATACCCATGAGCATGACGCCCTTGCCGCCCGCGGAGAGGAGACGCACTTCGGAAGCGTCGAAGACGAGGAGCCGGTTCTTTTCCGCAAGACAGGCGAGCAGCGGATTCGCCGCGTCAAGCGTCACCACGCCGAGGAGAACGCTTCCGTCTTCGGGCTTGAAGAAGGCCTTTCCGGCACGGGGACGCGCGACGAGGTCGGACGTGCGGCAGACAAGTCCCAAACCGTTGTCGGCGTAGAGAAGCACGCGCGACTTTTCGTCAGCCGCCGCCCAGGCGACGATCTCGCCCCCCTTTTCGAGGTCTATGAAGGCCGAAAGAGGCTGGCCGTCCGAGCGGCCGCCCGGAAGCGCCGACACCGCGATCGTGTAGCTTCGGCCCGTCTGCGAGAGCGCGCAGATCGAATCCGTCGTGCGGCACTCGATCGTCTTGAGGACGGCGTCGCCCACGCGCAGATTGAGAGCCGAGAGGTCGTAGTCGTGCCCCGAGCGGGTCGTGAGGAATCCTTTTTCGGTGATGATCACCGTCACGGGACTCGAGGGAACGGTCGTCTCGTTCTGGGCGACTCGCGCCTCTTCGATGAGCGTGCGGCGGTCGTCGCCGAACTTCTTGACGGCGTCGTCCACTTCGCGCGCCACCTGACGGCGAAGCAGCGCTTCGCTTCCGAGAAGGCGCTCGAGCTTGCGGCGTTCCGTTTCGAGTTCGTCGATTTCCTTTTCGATCGCGATCGCGGCGAGCTTGGCGATTTGCCGCAGTCGCATCTCGAGAATGTCCTCGGCCTGTCGGTCCGAGAGCGGGAAGGCCTCCATGAGGGCCTTCTTCGGTTCGTCGGCGTGGCGGATGATTTCGATCACGCGGTCGATGTTGAGAAGAATGAGGCGGCGCCCTTCAAGGACGTGCAGACGGTCGTTCACGGCGTCGAGTCTCGCCTGCGAGCGGCGCCGCACGACGTTCAGACGGAAGGACACCCATTCGCCGAGGATCTCCATCAGCCCCTTCTGGCGGGGCTTTCCGTCGATGCCGAGCATGACGAGGTTGACCGAGACGTTCGACTCGAGCTTCGTCTGCGAGAGAAGGGCCGAGACAAATTCCTCGCGGTTCACGCGCGAGGTGCGCGGCTCGAAGACGAGCCGCACGGGAACGTCGCGCCCCGACTCGTCGCGGGCGCGGTCGAGAAGCGCAAGAAGCGCCGTTTTCGCCTGAATCTGCTTGGGGGAGAGACTCTTCTTTCCCTTCGGAACCTTCGGGTTCGTGATGTCGTCGATTTCGCTCAGGACCGATGCCGACGAGGCTTCGGGCGGGAGTTCGTCAAAGACGAGCTGCCACTGTCCGCGCGCCATCTCTTCAAAGTGGTAGCGGGCGCGCACGGTGATCTTGCCGCGCCCCGTACGGTAGGTGTCGCGGATGACGTCGGGGGACGAAATGATCTGTCCGCCGCAGGGGAAGTCGGGCCCGGGGAGCTTTTCGAGCACTTCATCGAGCGTCGCTTCGGGCTTTTCGAGCAGAAGCTTCACGGCCTCGGCCGTTTCGCGCAGGTTGTGCGAGGGAATCGACGTGGCCATCCCGACCGCGATCCCCGAGGAGCCGTTCAAGAGCACGAAGGGAAGCTTCGCGGGGAGTTCCACGGGTTCGCGGAAGTTCCCGTCGTAGTTCGGCACGAAGTCCACCGCCCCGCTTTCGACTTCATCGAGAAGCAGTTCGGCGATCGGCATGAGGCGCGCTTCGGTGTAGCGCATGGCGGCCTGACTGTCGCCGTCGCGCGAGCCGAAATTGCCCTTCCCGTCGATCAGGGGATAGCGAAGCGAGAAATTCTGCGCCATGCGCACGAGGGCGTCGTAGACCGACTGGTCGCCGTGCGGATGATATTTGCCGAGAACGTCGCCCACTACGCGGGCGGACTTGACGGGCTTTTTGCCCGCCGAGAGCCCCATCTTGTACATGTCGATCAGAATGCGCCGCTGCACGGGCTTCTGCCCGTCCGAAACGTCGGGAAGCGCGCGGCTCTTTACGACCGACATGGCGTATTCGAGATAGGCGCGGCTCGCGTAACGCGCGAGCGTGAGCTGCCCGTCTTCCTCTTCGTCGCCCGTCATGGCGGCGCTGACGGGATCGACCCCGTCGGCAGGCGCCGATTCGTCTTCGCCGGAAGCCTCGTCCGTCTCTTCGGAGGCTTCGGCGTCTTCCGACGGCGACTCGGCCTCTTCTTCGGGCATCTCTTCAGTCGTCTCGTCGGCCGGCGCTTCGTTCGTTTCGTCAGCGCCCTCGCCGGGCACCGCGGCGTTTGTCGCATCCGGAACCTCGTCCTTCACAGGCGCTTGCGGCTCCTCGGCCTGCGATTTAGGGAGATCGTCCTCGTAGACGAGGTCGATCGAATCGAAAAGACCGCCCAAGGCGTCCTCGTCCATGCCCTGTTTTTTCTTCGTCATGTCTTGTCTCTGTCAGCGTTCTTACACGTCGAGCTCGGCCCGATCGCCCCAGGTTTCCATCCACACGCGCCGGCCCGCGGCAGACTTCGATCCCATCAGAAGGGTCATTACGCGGCGCGTGTCTTCGTTCGAGAAGGATCCGATTCCTACCGGAAGAAGTCGACGCGTCTCGGGCGAAAGGGTCGTTTCGGCCAACTGATCGGCCTCCATTTCGCCCAACCCCTTGAAGCGCGAGATGACGAGCTTTTCGGTATCGTAGCCCTCCTTCTTCAAGAGTTCGATCGTGCGGTCGCGTTCGCGGTCGTCGAGGCAGTAGATCTTGCGCTCCTTCTTCTTGCCGCGCGGCGGCACGTCAACGCGGTACAAGGGCGGCATCGCCACGTACACGTGCCCGAGCTCAATGAGCTTCGGAAAGTGACGGAAAAAGAGCGTGAGAAGCAGAACCTGAATGTGGCTGCCGTCGACGTCGGCGTCCGAAAGAATGCAGATTTTGCCGTAGCGCAGGCCCTTCAAATCGGGCTCCCCGTGCTGCGGATGAGGATCCACCCCGATCGCCGCGGCGATGTCGGCCACGGTTTCACTTGCGAAGACGCCGTTCGTGTCGGTGTCCCAGGTGTTGAGGATCTTCCCGCGAATCGGGAGAATCGCCTGAAATTCCTTGTCGCGCCCCGACTTCGCGGAACCGCCCGCGGAGTCCCCTTCGACGATGAAGAGTTCATTGCGCGTGATGTCGTCCGTTTCACACTCGGTGAGTTTGCCCGGAAGCACCGTCACGGTGCCCGCCTTCTTCTTGGCGTGCTTGGCGGCCTGTCGCTGGCGCGTCTGCGCCTGACTCAAAAAGAGTTCGGCAAGCTTCTTGCCTTCCTCGACGTGGTCGTTCAACCAAAACTCAAACTGCGCGCGCACGAAGCTCGAGACGAGCTTCAAGGCGTCCCGCGAGGTGAGCTTTTCCTTCGTCTGCCCCTGAAACTGCGGGTCGAGACTGCGCGTCGCAAGAATGAAGTTCGCGCGGCTCCAGACGTCTTCGGCGAGCACCTTGACGCCCTTCGTTTGCAGGCCGTGCACCTCCATGAAGGCCTTGACGGCCTGAAAGAGGCCGTCCTTCAAACCCGACTCGTGGGTCCCTCCCTGCGGAGTCGGGATGAGGTTCACGTAACTTTCGCGCACGAGCGACCCGTCGCCCGTCCAGACGACCACCCATTCGGCGCCTTCGCCCTTGGCGAAGCCTTCGCTTTCGTCCTCCGCGAATCCCTTGGCTTCAAAGGGTTCGGCCACTGCCTCGCCCGCAAGTTCGGAGAGGAGATACTCCTTGAGGCCGCCGTCGTAGCGCCAGACGGTTTCTTCGCCGCGCTTTTCGTTTTTGTAGTGCACCTCGCAGTCGGGAAGCAGCACCGCCTTCGAGCGCAGAAGGCGCACGAGAGCCGCCTCGGGAACGTCGGGGCTGTCGAAATACTTCGGATCGGGCCACACGGTCACGCGCGTTCCGGTGCGGCTCTTGGGCCGCGGCGACGGACGCTTTTGAATCGGTCCCTGCGGAAAGCCGTCCGCGAAGGTGAGGGTCGACTCCTCGCCGTCGCGCCAGACGGTCACCTGCATTTTGCGCGAGAGGGCATTCGTCACCGAAACGCCGACACCGTGCAGTCCCCCAGCAAAAGAGTAAGGGCCCGAGCCGTCGGTCTTGGCAAACTTCCCGCCCGCGTGCAGACGCGTGAAGACGAGTTCGAGCACCGAGATGCCCTCCTCCTCGTGAATCCCCGTTGGAATCCCGCGGCCGTCGTCTTTGACGGTGACGGCGCCGTCGGCCGCCACCGTCACGTCGATGCGGCTACCGAAGCCGTTCTGGACTTCGTCGGTCGCGTTGTCGAGCACTTCCTGAATGATGTGCAGGGGATTGTCGGTGAGCGTATACATGCCCGGGCGCTGCTTGACGGGTTCGAGTCCCTTGAGCACCTTGATGGAATGCGCGTCGTACGCTTCCCGTGTCTTCGTCTGAGCCATATTGGGATGAGTCTCTTTTTTTTTCGAAAGCGTTCATTGTAACAAAGCTTGGCGGCGTCACCGCCGCTGAACCGTCCCGACGCCCCCTCCCCCTCTCTCGACCCTCTGCGAGTCCGCTACAATCATAAAATTCACTTACTTTTCACGGGGCAGGCATGGCCAAATACACCTTGGGTTTCGACGCCGGAACACAGAGCGTCAAAGTCGCCGTTTACGACGAAACGATGCGGTGCGTCGCGCAGAAAAGCTATCCGACGACCCTCACCTATCCGCAGCCGGGCTGGGTACAGATGGACGTCGAGGAATACCTCGCGCTCACGATCCGCGCCGCCCGCGCCGTAACGGACGAAATGAAGGAAAAGGGGCTCGATCCCTCCGAAATCGCGGCCGTCATGGGCGACGGCGTCATCTGCGGGATCGCGGGCGTCGATGCGGAAGGCCGCGCCGTTACGCCCTACATCAACTACCTCGACAGCCGCACGACCGAAGACGTCGAAGCGGTCACGGCCATGGGCCTCGACATCTGGGCGCGCGAAACCGGGAACCCCCAGCCTTCGCCCATGTTCCCGGCGATGTTCGCGCGCTGGTTCCTGAAGAACTGCTCCGAAGAAGTCCGCGGCAAGATCGTGAAGTTCGTCCACGACGCCCCCTTCATCCTCATGCACTTCGCGGGCCTCAAGGGAAAGGACGCCTTCATCGACTGGGGCACCATGTCGGGCTGGGGCCTCGGTTACAAGGTCGAGGAAAAGGTCTGGTCCGCCGAGCAGCTCGAAATCCTCGGCATCGATCCGAAGTACATGCCCCGCATCGTGAAGCCCTGGGACCGCGTCGGAACGCTTTGCGAAGAAATCGCCCGGGAAACGGGTCTTCCCGCCGGCATTCCCGTTCTCGCGGGCGCGGGGGACACCATGCAGTCGATGTTGGGAAGCGGCATTTTCGAAGCGAACCGCGGCGTCGACGTCGCGGGGACCTGCGCGATGTTCTGCGTCTCGACGAAGGGAATCGTTCCCGAACTCTCCCGTCCGGGGCTCGGCCTCATCTTCAATTCGGGCACGCTCCCCAACACCTACTTCTACTGGGGGTTCGTGCGCACGGGAGGCCTGTCGCTTCGCTGGTTCAAGGATAACGTCGCGCAGCATCCCGAGAGCGGCGAACACTACCGCAAGATGAGCGAGGAAGCCGCCAGGGTGCCCGCGGGCGCCAACGGCGTTCTCTTCCTTCCCTACCTCACGGGCGGCACGGGCGACGAAAAGGACGCGAGCGGGTGCTTCCTCAACATGACGATGGACGACGATCAGTTCGTCATGTGGCGCGCCGTTCTCGAAGCGATCGCTTACGACTACCGCGAACTCGCCGCGGCCTACCGCTCGGCGGGCGTCAATCTCGACCGCATCACCGTGACGGAAGGCGGCAGCCGCGACGCGCTCTGGAATCAGATCAAGAGCGACATGCTCGAAGCGACCGTCGTGCGCTACCGCAACGCGGGCGGCGCCGTTCTCACGAACGCCCTTTTCGGCGCCTGGGCTACGGGCGACCGCGCGGGCGACGTCTCCGCCGTCGTGGAGCTTCTCTCGAAGGCGATCGTGAAGGACGCCGAATACGAACCCGATCCCGAAACCTCGCGTCTCTACGAAAAGATCGGCGCGATGCGCGCAAAGCTCATCCGCGGGGACATGCGCGAGGCCTTCCGCAGCCTCGTCGCGATCCGCAGCCTCTGAGGTCCGTCATGGCGGAGCGCTTCGTACGGACCCCGCTCGGTCCTTTCCGGCTCGAAGAGGATTCGGGCGCGCTCGCCGCGCTCGAACCCGTCGACCGCCTCCCCGGAGGAATCACCTTCGGCGGCGCGTCGACGGACCTGCTCCTTTCCGCGGAAAAAGCACTCCTCGCCTATCTCTCGGGCGAAACGCCCTACTTCGCCTCCCTTCCCCTGCGCATGCCCGACGCTCCCTTTGCGCGGGCGGTTCTTGAAGCGATGCGCGCCATCCCGCGCGGCGAAACAAGAACCTACGCCGAAGTGGCCCGTACCGTCGGACATGAAGGAGCCGCCCGTGCCGTGGGAAGCGTCTGCGCCAAAAACCGCCTTCTTTTCATTCTCCCCTGCCACCGCATCGTCCCGACGACGGGAATCGGGCACTATCGCCTCGGAAGCGACGTCAAGCGCCGACTCCTCGCCATGGAAAAGGGCGACGCCGACGCATTTCGGCCCAGGACCGTCTTCGTCACTTCGGACGAAACGAGGACGTATCTAGCAGGGCTCGGCGCAAACTGGGCGCGGCTCATTGAGAAAACGGGACCGCTTTCACGCCCTATTATTCCGGACCTTTTCGAAGGACTCGTACGCTCCTTCACGAGCCAACAGATCAGCGTGAAGGCGGCCGCCGCCATCATGGGGCGGCTTCGTCAAAACTGTGCGCCGCTCACCCCCGAACATCTTCTTGGGGTACCCGTCGAAGAACTGCGCGCCCAAGGGCTTTCCGCCAAAAAGGCGGAATGGATCCAAAAGGCCGCTCGACGCCTCGCCGAGGGAGAATTCGACGCGGGTCTGCTCCTGCGCCTCGAAGACGAAGCGCTCGTTGCCAAGCTCGTCACGCTCGACGGCGTCGGACGGTGGACCGCGGAGATGATCGCGCTCTTCACGCTCGGACGCGACGATGTGCTGAGCCTCGGCGACCTCGGCATCCGCCGCGGACTTGAGCGGCTCTACGGACGATCGCTCACGAAGGCCGAAATGGAAAGGATCCGCCGCCGCGCGTCGCCCTTCGGGAGCGCCGCGTCGCTCTACCTTTGGCATCTCGCCTCGGGAGGCGGCGTCGCCGACTGACGCCCGAAAATCGAAACGCTTTCCCAAAAGGCCGCAAGAACGTAGAATTGCGTTCTTTCCTTTCATTTGAACGAGCGTTTCATGACCGACGAATTTTTCCGCACCGACGTTTTTCCCCGCCGCAGTCCCGCGCCGTACGAAATCATGGCGCCCGCAGGAAGCTGGGAGGCTTTGTCCGCCGCCCTGCAGGCGGGCGCCGATGCGGTCTACTTCGGCGTGGAGTCGCTCAACATGCGCTCGCTTGCCGCCAAGACCTTCACGCTTGACGACCTCCCCGAAATCGTCGGACGTTCGCGCGAAGCGGGGGTCCGAACCTATCTCACGGTCAACACGGTCCTCTACGACGAAGACCTCCCGCTCATGCGGAAAATCCTGGAGCGCGCCAAGACGGAAGGCGTCTCGGCCGTCATTCTTTCAGACGCCGCCGCCCTCGCATACGCCCGAGCAATCGGGCTCGAAGCGCACCTCTCGACGCAGCTCAACATCTCGAACGTCGAGGCGCTTCGCTTTTACGCGCAGTTCGCCGACGTCTTCGTTCCGGCACGCGAACTCACGCTCGAACAAATCGGCACGATCGCCGAGGCGATTCGACGGGACGGCATCACCGGTCCCTCGGGCCGGCCCGTACAGATCGAAGCCTTCTGCCACGGGGCGCTTTGCATGGCGATTTCCGGGAAATGCCATCTGAGCACGCACACGCGCGGAAAAAGCGCGAACCGGGGCGAGTGTCTGCAGAACTGCCGACGTACCTATCGGCTCGTCGACGCCGAACGCGGGATCGAAATCGACGTGGAGGGTCAACGGTTTCTCTCGCCCAAGGACCTGAAGACGATCGGCTTTCTGGACCGCATGGTGGCCTCGGGCGTCACGGTCTTCAAGATCGAAGGCCGCGCCCGCGGACCCGAATACGTCCGAACGACGGTGGAATGCTATCGAGAAGCGCTTGACGCCGTGCTCGAAGGCCGTTGGACGGAATCGATGCGCACCGTCTGGGACGAGCGTCTCGCCCGTGTTTTCAACCGAGGCTTCTGGGACGGATGGTATCTCGGCGCGCAGACGATCGAAACGACGAAGGACTATGGCTCTAGCGCCACGGAAAAGAAGGTCTACGTCGGCAAATGCCTCAACTACTTCAGCAAATCAGGCGTCGGACACTTTCACCTCGAGGCGGGAAGCCTGCGAAAGGGCGACCGCTATCTCGTCACGGGTCCCACGACGGGCGCCGTCATCGGGAGCGTGGATGCGATGCGAGCGGACGAAACCGAAACGGAGAAGGCCGTGAAGGGCGGAGAAGTCACCTTCCGAGTGCCCGAGCGCATCCGCGAGCACGACCGACTTTATCGTCTCGATCCCGTTCTCTGAAGATCTTGCGTCCCGGGAAAAAGAAAGGGAGAGGCGTTTGCTGCGCTTCTCCCTTTTTTGACGCTCCTACCGAGGTCTTACGGTTCCTGATCCTTCTTCCCTTCGATGAAGTCGGGACGGAGGATTTCACTCTTCATTACCGCCTTCAGAGCGGAGAGGTAGGCGCGGCGGTCGGCTTCGCCGTAAATCGCGGCGATTTCACGACGGAGCGCTTCGATTTCCTCGGGCTTGGACTCCTTCATGCGGCGTTCGGCCACGTAGCCCACGATGTAGGCGCCGCCCGGAACGGCCGTGCCCGTATAGGTCGGGAGCTGCTGCGACGGAATCGAGATTTCTCGGTTGACGAGCACTTCGGGCTGGCCCTTCGGGTTCTGACGCGAGACCCAGACAGGTTCGGAGAAGCCTTCGAGCGACTTCGACTGGAGCACTTCGGCGAGCTTCTTTTCCCCTTCGGCCTTCGCCATGGCGGCGGCCTTTTCCGTCTTGATCGCTTCAACGATACGCACCTTCACCGCGTCAAGCGGCTGCAGGGCCGTCGGGAAGTGTTCGACGACGCGGGCGGAGACGAGCGTGTTCGAAGCGACTTCCACGGCGGAGGTGTTGCGCTTTTCGCTCAACGCTTCCTCGCCGAAGAGGTGTTCGACGACGCGGTCGTTGATTACGCGCTTCAGAGCCGGATCTTCAACGCCTTCGCGCGTCACGTTTTCGGCCGTTTCGATCTTGATGCCGAACTTCTCGGCGACGGGCGCGAGCGTGTCGGACTGTTCGTAGACCATGTTCGTGAATTCGTCGGCGGCCTCGGAGAAGGCGCGGATCGCCATCTGTTCGACGTATTCGCGTTCGATTTCGCCGCGGACTTCCTCGAACTTCTTGACGTGCTGATCGCGAACGTCCGTCACGTAGATGATGTGATAGCCGAATTCGGATTCGACCGGGCCCACGATGTCGCCCTTCTTGGCGGCGAAGACGGCGTCTTCAAAGGGCTTCACCATGACGCCCTTGCCGAAGTAAGAGAGATCGCCCCCGTCGTTGGCGGAACCCGTGTCGACGGAGTTGGCCTTGGCGAGTTCGCCGAACTTGGAGGGATCGGCCTTGGCTTCTGCGAGAAGCGCTTCGGCCTTCTTGAGAGCCGCAGCCTTGTCGTCGCCGAACTCGAGAAGAATGTGGCTCGCGCGGCGTTCTTCCGGAACCGACCAACGGTTCTGATTCTGTTCGTAGAAGACCTTGACTTCCTCTTCGTTGGGCTTGATGTCCTTCTTGAAGTCTTCGGGCGAGAGAACGACATACTCGATCTTGAGGTGTTCGGGCGAGTAGAAGTCGTTTTCGTGCGACTTGTAGTAGGCGGCGACCTCTTCGTCCGAAGCCTTCGCTTCGTCGTAGTAGTCGCCGACGTTGAAGATCATCGTGCGGACCTGACGTTCTTCGGAGAGAATGTCGTGCAGATCCTGAGCGAGGGCCTTGGGCGCAGGATGCGTCGCGGAAACGCCCGAGATGAGCGTGTTCTTGGCGAGGTCCTGACGGAGTTCGTAGACGAACTGCTCGTCGCTCTTGCCCTGGCTGCGCAGGAAGTTTTCGTAGAGTTCCGGCGAGAACTGGCCGTTTTCCTTGAGCGCGTCGGCGTTCTTCACGAGGGCGATCGCTTCGGCTTCCGAAACCGTCACCCACTCCTTCGCAACCGTCTGCGCCACGGCCGAGTCGTCCATCATGGATTCGAGAATGGCGGCGCGGGCTTCGGCGTTGTCGAGCATGTTCGGACGGAAGGCTTCGCCCAACTGCTGCTGCAGGTTCTGCAGCTGCTGGCGCTGCACCATGTCGAACTGCTCGGGCAGGATGGGAACCTCTCCCACGCGGGCGATCGCGTTGTCGTCTGTCGACATGCGGCTGTAGCTGTAGATGCCGGTGACGACAAAACTAGGAATAATGAGCACCATGGCGATGAACATCAGCCAGCGCTTGTGCGTACGGAATGCCTGAAGCATGAAACTTCCCTTTTGAGAATCCGGTCGTTGTGACGTTTCCCGCGGCCGTCTGACAAACGGACCGAAGGAAGGACGACCGTCGACAAGACGGCCGCCTGCACGCGAAAAAAATCCGCGCGCGAAAGCGTCTATTTTAGCGGAAATCGCCCGCGTCATTCGGCGGTTTTCCCGAAGCCGCGTGCGGCGCAACAGACTCATACAATTCGAGCCGGACTTCGGACGTCTTTTCCGAAAAACCCGGCTCCGGAACGCGGATATAAAAAAAGGGACCTTCCTGCGAAGAACCCTCTCTTTCCCGTATGCAAATGGCGGAGTGGACGGGACTCGAACCCGCGACCCCCGGCGTGACAGGCCGGTATTCTAACCAACTGAACTACCACTCCGTTCTTTCAAACCGTCTGGCGTTTCAGCCTAGGAGGCGTATTATCTCAATTTCTTCGCTTTTTGTCAAGAGTCTCTGTTCAAAAAAAAACTTGAAAAAAGCCGAGAAGCTGGTGGATGCTGAGAGTCTCGAACTCCCGACCTACGCCTTGTAAGGGCGCCGCTCTACCAACTGAGCTAAGCATCCGCACGTCTCCGTCTCCCCGCTCCGAAAAGCGGGAAGTCACGAATTGTACAGGAAATTTCGGATGCGTGGGGGCGTGGGCGAAAAAAATTCTGTTCTTTACGACCGTGCGCGCAAAACCTCTCCCGTCTTCAAGTGCCGCATCTGGGGCGACACCGGATTTTTCGTCGCCTACACGCTTACGACTCTTCTCGCGGTGAGTTGGATCATTACCGGCCACTTCGAGTGGCCGCTCTGACCGCCCTTTTTTCGTCGGACATTCTCACGGTCGCCGTCCTGCAAAACAACAACCTGCGCGACATTCCGACGGACCGCCGCGCCGGCATCCGCACGTTCGCTAGCGTCCTCGGAGACCGTCCGGCATTCCTGTTCAACCTGGCGGCCTTTCTCCTAATCGGCGAATTGCCGCACCTCTCGCTTCCGGCCTTCGCCGCTTCAATCCCGCCGTCGGCACGCTTCGGGCGGCAAACCGCCTTCATGCGCCCGGTCACAACGCCCTCGCCACCTCGGACGAGAGGACGGCCAAACTGCAGCTTCTCTTTTCGGCACAGCTCGTCGTAGGGACGACGATGAGCGGCGCCATGACGGCATTCTGATCAAATTGCCCATTCTGGAATGAAAAACCCGCCTCGAAGGCGGGTTTTTCACTGGGATCTCAGATCCTTTTTCAGGAGACCGTGACCGACGAAGCCGAGGTCTTCGGAGTCGTGTCGGAGAGCTTCATCGTCGCTTCCTCTTCGGTAAGGGGTTTGGGGAGCTCCACGAGCGCGTGCGCGAGAACTTCGTCGATCGTGTGGACCGCGACGATGTCGAGCGCGTGACGCACGTTTTCCGGAATCTCTTCGAGATCCTTCAGGTTGTCGGCCGGAATCAGGACCTTCTTGACGCCGCCGCGGAGAGCCGCGAGAAGCTTTTCCTTGAGACCGCCGATTTCGAGCACTTCGCCGCGTAGGGTGATTTCGCCAGTCATCGCAACGTCGGAGCGAACGGGAATGCCCGTGAGCGCCGAGACCATGGCGGTCGTGATCGCGCCGCCCGCCGACGGACCGTCCTTCGGAGTAGCGCCTTCGGGGAAGTGGATGTGCCAGTCGGTCGTCGAGAAGATTTCGTGACGAATGCCGAGCTGCGCGGCGCGGCTGCGAACGACCGAACGCGCGGCTTCGACGGATTCCTTCATCACGTCGCCGAGCGAGCCCGTGCGCTGCACGGCGCCCTTGCCCGGGAACTGCAGGGCTTCGATCGTGAGAATGTCGCCGCCCACTTCCGTCCAGGCAAGGCCGTTGACGATGCCAACGCGCGGAGACTTCTGCGCGTATGTGATAGAGAAGCGGCGCACGCCGAGGAAGTCGGCGAGGTTCTTCGCGTTCACCGTCTGGCGCTTCGAAGCGTCCCCTTCTTCACCGCGGGTTTCGGCCTTGAGGACGATCTTGCGGAGGATCTTTCCGATCGAACGCTCGAGTCCGCGCACACCCGCTTCCCGCGTGTAGTAGCGGATGATGTCGCGCACGGCGTCCTCGGTAATGCGCACCTCCTTGTCGGTGACGCCGTTGGCTTCCATCTGCTTGGGAATCAGATGACGCTCGGCGATATGCACCTTTTCGTCTTCGGTGTAGCCCGAAAGCGAAATCACCTCCATGCGGTCGAGAAGCGGCGCCGGGATGTTGTAGGAGTTCGACGTCGCGACGAACATCACCTGCGAAAGATCGTAGGGAAGCTCCACGTAGTGGTCTTCGAAGGTGTTGTTCTGTTCCGGATCGAGCACTTCGAGAAGAGCCGACGCGGGGTCGCCGCGGAAATCCGTCTGCATCTTGTCGATTTCGTCGAAGAGGAAAAGCGGATTGCGAACCTTCGCCTTGATGAGGCTCTTGATGACGCGGCCCGGCATGGCGCCCACGTAGGTGCGGCGGTGACCGCGGATTTCCGCTTCATCGCGCACGCCGCCCAGGGCCATGCGGACGTATTCGCGTCCCGTAGCGCGGGCGATGCTGCGTCCGAGCGACGTCTTGCCGACGCCCGGAGCGCCGACGAAGCAGAGGATCGGGGCCTTCGTCATGTTGACGCGGCGCTGCACGGCGAGGTACTCGAGAATGCGTTCCTTCACCTTTTCAAGACCCCAGTGGTCGGCGTCGAGCACTTCGCGCGCCTTCTTGAGGTCGGTCGAAATTTCGGTGCGCTTCGTCCAGGGCACTTCAAAAAGCGTGTCGAGGTAGGAGCGTACGACGGCCGACTCCGAGCTCGAGGGCGGCATCTGATCGAGCTTTTTCGCTTCGTTCTGGATGCGTTCGCGAACGACTTCGGGGAAGTCCTTCCCTTCTTCGTCGAGCTTCTTGAGGTATTCATCGCTTTCGCGCTGTTCCTCTTCGTCGCGGTTGAGTTCGCGGCGCAGGGCCTTGATCTGCTCGTTGATGAAATAGTCGCGCTGGTTGCCTTCGATCTGCTGCTTGACGCGCATCTGAATGCGGCTTTCAAGATCGCGCAGTTCGTCGTTGACGCGAAGCGCCTCGTAGAAAAATTCGTAGCGTTCCGTGAGCGATTCACGCGAGAGGAGCTCCATCTGGCGCTCGAGCGGAATCGTCGTCTGCGAGAGCATCGCGTAGAGAAGCGCCTCGCGGTCCGTGACGCTCACGGGCACGCTCGGCTCGTGCAAAGGCGCGGCATGACGGGCGCCGTTTTGCGACGTCGCGTGCGCATAGGCCTCTTCCACTTTCGCGACGAGTTCGTCGAAAACGGGACCGAGGAAGTCGTCCTTTTCGGGTTCGAACACTTCGGCCGTACAGGTGAAGCTCGTCGTATCGAACGTCACGCCGCGGATGCGGGCGCGCTCCAAGCCTTCTACGAGCACCTTGCGCGTGCCGTCGGGGAGCTCGATCACCTGCGAGACGACGCCGATCACGCCGAGGTCGTAGAGATCCTTGGGTTCGGGCGCCTCGATGTCGGAGTTGCGCTGCGGCACGAAGGCCACGAGCGGCTGCGAACTCTCGTACGTGCGGTTGACGACCTCAAGCGACGTTTCACGCGCCATGAACACGGCCGTGTTCGTTTTCGGATACGTGATGACGTCGCGCAGCGCGATGAGCGGCAACGTCATCGACTTGGCTTCATGAAAGGCCGAAAGCTGCTGAGAAATAGACGGTTTCAAATCGTTTTCCTTCTAACGGAGGGATATACCTGGTTCTTCCTATATGGGGGCGTTCTTCGGGAAAACAAGGAGGACGTCCGAAAGAAACTGCCCTCCGTGTCTTCTTATTCGCCGCGGCGCACGAGCGTGACGGGCGCCTTTTCCGTGATGACCTTTTCGGTGATGATCACTTCGCTCACGTCCTTTTCGTCGGGCAACTCGAACATCGTGTCAAGGAGCACCCCCTCCACGATGGAGCGAAGGCCTCGGGCGCCGGTCTTGCGTTCGACCGCAAGCTTGGCGATCGACTTGAGCGCCTCGGGTTCGAACGTAAGCTTGACGTCCTCCATCGAAAAGAGCGCCTGGAACTGACGCACGATCGCGTTCTTGGGTTCCGTCAGAATGGCGACGAGCGCCTCTTCGTCGAGTTCCTCAAGCGCGGCGATCACGGGCAGACGCCCGACGAGTTCCGGAATGAGGCCGTACTTCACGAGGTCCGCGGGCTCGATGGAAGCGAACATTTCCGTGAGGCTGCGGTCGTCCTTCTTGTCCATCACGGCGCCGCCGAAGCCGATTTCGCTCTTTTCCGTGCGGCGTCGGATCACCTTGGCGATGCCGTCGAAGGCGCCGCCGCAGATGAAGAGGATCTGCGAGGTATCGACCTGAATCATGGGCTTGCCGGGATTCTTGCGTCCGCCCTGCGCGGGCATCGAGGCGACCGTGCCTTCGATGAGCTTGAGCAGCGCCTGCTGCACGCCTTCGCCCGAAACGTCGCGCGTGATCGACGGGTTTTCGCTCTTGCGGGCGATCTTGTCGATTTCGTCAAGGTAGATGATCCCGCGCTGAGCCTTTTCGATGTCGCCGTCGGCCGCCTGCACGAGCTTGGCGACGATGTTTTCAACGTCTTCACCGACGTAGCCCGCTTCCGTGAGGGTCGTCGCGTCGGCGATCGCGAAGGGCACGTCGAGCGCCTTGGCGAGCGTCTGGGCGAGCAAGGTCTTGCCGGACCCCGTCGGACCGACGAGCAGGATGTTGGACTTCTGCAGTTCGACGTCGGTCAGCTTTTCGTCGCGCGAGCGAAGACGCTTGTAGTGGTTGTAGACCGCCACGGAAAGCGTGCGCTTGGCGAGCTCCTGACCGATCACGTATTGATCGAGGTGCTTGTAGAGTTCCCTCGGCGTCGCCAGCGGCTTGGGCGCGGCGGGCGTTTCCTCGGTTTTCTCTTCTTGAGCGGGAGGATCCTCGGAGAGTTCCTTCGTCAGGAATCCCACGCACTCGTCACAAATCGTCTCGCCGTGCAGCCCCCCGAAAAGGGCCTTGCACTGCGAAGCGGGACGACCGCAGAAAGAACATTTCTTTTCCATTTTTCACCTTTGTTCGTCCGCCCTCGCGGGCAGGCGGGAAACGGAGCCCAAGCTCAACGTTTCGTTCACTGTGACAATAACGCCGAACAAAGCGGCGCGCTTGTCGAAAACTCTTCATCTATTCCGCTTTCGTCGCGGATTCGCCCTTCCGTTCCGCACAAGGGAGAGCGAAGGGAAAATGCGAGCCCGCACGCCGTCTTGGACGGCTCCTGTGCGAGCTCTCGAAAGCGAACGGGCAAAGCTTAGCGAATCTCGCCGCGCTTTTCGTAAATCTTGTCGATCAAACCGTACTCGAGCGCTTCGGCCGCCGTCATGTAGTAGTCGCGTTCCGTGTCGCGGGCGACGACGTCGAAGGGCTTGCCGGTGTTTTCGGCGAGGATCGAGTTGAGGGTCTTCTTCGTGCGCAGAATTTCGCGCGTGACGATTTCCATGTCGGTCGCCTGCCCCTGCACGCCGCCGAGCGGCTGATGAATCATGATGCGGCTGTGCGGGAGCGCATAGCGCTTGCCCTTTTCGCCTGCGGCGAGAAGAAAGGCGCCCATCGAGGCGGCGAGCCCCACGCAGATCGTATTCACCTGCGGACGGATGAAGCGCATCGTGTCGAAAATCCCCATTCCCGCATCGACCGAGCCGCCGGGGCTGTTGATGTAGAGCTGAATGTCCTTGTTGGGATTTTCGCTTTCCAAAAAGAGGAGCTGAGCGATCACGAGGCTCGCGCTCACGTCGTTGACCTCGCCGGTCAGGAAAATGATGCGGTCGCGCAAAAGGCGCGAGAAAAGGTCGAAGCTGCGTTCGCCGCGGCCGGAATCTTCAAGGACAACGGGTACGAGACTCACGGTAATTCTCCAATGAAAGCTGAACGGATTCGTCGGTTGGCATCGTCATTGTCGCCTCCTTTTGCGACATATTGTGTCGCAAAAGAAGGTCTGCCGGACGGATCCGCCGACGACAGAGCTTTGCAGACGAAAAAGAGGCTTCTTCCTCCGTGTTGCCGGAGCGAAAAAACCTCTCCTTCATCGCGGAGACGCCGCCCCGAAAGACGGCGTCCCGATCTTTACTCAAAGACGGGCAATCAGAAGTTGCCGGCCATGAGCTTGTCGAACTCGACGGCTTCTTCCGTCGTCTTGGCGTGTTCGAAGATCCAGTTCGTGGCGTTGTTTTCCACGATCTGGGCGCGAAGGTTGTTGAGGGAGTTCTTGTCGTTCATGATGTGGGCGACGACTTCCTCGGGCTTTTCATAGCTCGTGGCGATGTTTTCGGCAAGGGCGCGCACGTCGGCGTCGTCAGCCTGAATGTTTTCCTGAGCGATGAGAGCCTGCATGAAGAGCGACAGACGCACGCGGCGCTGGGCCTGTTCGGTGAAGAGACCGGCCGGGAGCTTGTCGATGTTCATCTTGGAGGTGTCGAGACCGCGGGCGGCGAAGTCGCGGATGGCCTGCTGGGCGAGGGCCTGTTCTTCGCTCTTGACGAAGGCCTGCGGAGCCGGGAAGGTGAGGCGGTCGTAAACGGCCTGCATCACGCGGCCCTTGTTGGCGCTTTCAAGGCGGGCCTTGACTTCGATTTCAAGGTTCTTGCGGATGTCGGCGCGCATAGCTTCGACGCCGGCTTCCACGCCGAGACGCTTGGCGAATTCGTCGTCCACTTCGGGGAGAACGGCTTCGGCGACTTCGAGGACTTCCACTTCGAATTCGACCGTGGCGCCCTTGAGGTTTTCAGCGTGATAATCGGCCGGGAAAGTGAGCGGGAAGGTCTTCTTTTCACCCGCCTTCATGCCGGTGACGGCTTCTTCGAATTCGGGGAGCATGCGACCCTGGCCGAGTTCGAACATGAAGTCCTTGGCGGAACCGCCTTCGAATTCAACGCCGTCCTTCTTGCCCGTGAAGTTGACCTTCACGCGGTCGCCGGCCTGGGCCGGACGGTCTTCGCGGGCCTGGTATTCGGCGCGCTGACGGCGCATGACGTCGATCGTCTTTTCGACTTCTTCGTCGCCGACCGTGCAGGTGTAACGCTTGAGTTCGATTTCGCCGAAGTCGGGCATCGTGACTTCGGGAACGGTTTCGTAGGTGGCTTCAAAGAGCATCGTCGTTTCGTCGCCGCCTTCCTTCGGAGCGATCGTTTCGAGCGCGGCCACCTTGAGGTTTTCCTTCGTGGCGGTTTCGGCCCAAGCCTTGCCGAGGAGTTCGTTGACGGCGTCTTCAAAGGCGCGGGCGCCGTACATGGCGCGGATCTGCTTCATGGGAACGTGGCCCTTGCGGAAGCCGGGCATGCGGGCGTCCTTGGCATAGGCCTTGAGGGCCTTTTCCGTGGCGGCAAGCGCGTCGGCCTGGGCGATGCGGAGTTCGATCGAGCGAAGCAGCGGATTGACGGGCGCTTCAGCGGTCGTTTCGACCTTTTCTTCCGTGGTTTCGACCTGTTCCGTCTGAACGTTTTCGTTTTCAGCCATTTTCAAATCTTTACTAAAAAATCGGTGCGGGAACCCCCGCCGCACCGGCGATCGTCCGAACCCGGACGAACTGGAAAATCGGGACGCCTTCCTTCGGGAAGGCCGGTCTTTTCCCCGAAAACAACGTGTTTTCGAGAGGGGTTGTCCGAAACGAAAGAGTTCGTTTCGAAGAAAGTTTTGTATTATATCACGGTGTTTCCATCGGCTTCTTCACGCTATCCCTGCCATGCGGTTCCCCGTCGTCCTTCTCGTTTCCGTCGTCTCCCTGATCCTTGCGGCCTGCGCGCCAATGCCCGCGACAAAGGACGATCCCATAGCCAAAGCCACGCAGCAAGAGGCCCTCGCGAAGGAGGCGGCGCACACCGCGGCGCAAGAGGCCGTGCAAAAGCAGATCGACCTCGTCGCCCGTCACACGAGGGCGATCTGCGTCGCCCCCGAAAACCGCGCCTACTTCCGGCACACGCCCTGTCTTCCCGTTGAAGTGACGGAAAAACACATTGCGAACAAAACGCTTCCGACCGCGGCGGAACTGCGCATCGCCAAGCGCGTCTTCAATCAAATCGACGACATGAACCGCGACACGCTCGAAGTAATGCGGCAGACCGAAGATCCCTACTACAAGGAGCTCGCCGAAAAGATTCGGCTCTTCTACACCCCCAAAATCGAACGTCTGCAGAACGAATTCCTGACGGGACGCATCACCTGGGCTGCATACAACGCGCAACGAAAGGCCATGAACGACGAGTTCACGTCCTCTGAGGATGTCAGCGAGTGGATCGAAGAGGAGCTCTGACCGAACCGATCTCTCGGAAATCTCTCACACCGTCGGCCACGAATTCTGTACAATGCCACTTTCCTTCGCGAGAGTGGCGAAATTGGTAGACGCACCAGGTTTAGGTCCTGACGCCGTAAAAGGCGTGCCGGTTCGAGTCCGGCCTCTCGCACCAAACCCCGATCGGTTGTACCGGCGATGGCTACACGTAATCAGTTCCTGTGCGACGAATAACGGTGTTGCCTTCCAAGCAGAGCGCCGGAGTTGCGACTGCGAAAACGCATCTCATGACGTCGGCACCAAACACCACGCCTCGATTTGCCTGGTTTTCGCGGCAAAAACCAACACTGCCCTGCGCACCTCTTTCCCGCACACGGTTTCGCCGTATCGACGAGTTTTCACCTGAAGAATCCCCTCTTCGAGTTTTTTCTTTACGTCGCGCTCCACTTTCGCGAATTTGAACTCGAACACCCAGTGATAAGCGCCCGCAGTCACTTCCAGGTCACTTCGCCCAAGTGCCGAGTGAGCCTCTACGATCGGCTGCAACGTGGCCCCGAGCAGAAGAATCTGCACGACGGCGCGACAAGAAGCCTCATTTGCCACGGGAAAGTCTCGATAGTCGAGAGCGAGCAACGTCCGGTTGCAAACCGACACGGCCTCGGCCAAATCACCGTGCAATAGCGCCCGAGGCATACCGGACAACCCCAACGCCGTCCGACTTACCTTCCCGAGCAACTCGTCCGCGTACAGCCGCGCCATGGAATGAGAAACTTCCAAATTGGGATAGCCTACCAGGTACTCCATGTCGTTGGCTTCACGGATAGTCAAATACCCGGTCTGAACAAGAATGGCCGCAGCCGTCAAGTTGGAAACATCTTGCGAGGAATTCAACTCTTCATCCGTGACGGCTCTGGATCGATCAAAACTCACCGGTTGTTCGAGACCGTGATCAGTCAAATATCGCATGAGCAACGAGGGACGACCACCGCTTTGGTACTAATACTTTAGAAATCCGTTGCCAGGCTTTTTACAAAATGACAAAACCGACCACGGACAGTAGACATGCGTGGAGGCGGTTCGGTCGAAACAGAAACCGTCATAATACCTGCGCAACTCTCCGATCAAGTGTTCGGAAGAACACGCCAAAACACGAGCAGCATCATCCAAATACGGCGAAAAATAGGTCCGTATTTCCTCTTCCGTATACCCCAACAATGTGCCGTACGCAGGTTCCAGCGAGACGTCTTCCAGATTATTGAAGGAAGAAAAAATCCCCGTGTTCTCCAGTTTGGTTATCCCGGTCATAAAGAAAAATCGTAATTTTCCTTCATGCATTTTTATGCCGGCATAAAAGCGAGACAATTGCTTCTGCACTGCCTGAAAGAGATCGGGTCGATCCATGCAACTCGTGAGCGGTGCGTCGTATTCGTCTATCAACAACACCACTGAAGAATCCGACAGTTGCGACAACAAATTGAAGAAATTTGCTTCAGCATCGGACGATAGCGAAGGCATCGTCAATCCCGACTCCCTTACAGTGAGCACCAACATCGTGCGGAAGTTTCGCAAAAATTCTTCTTCGTTCTCGAAATCTTTTGCCAACGAGAAATCTAGTCGGATCACCGGATAGGTTCGGTCCGTCCACAGAGATTCAATCGCCAGTCCATGAAAATCCCGCAATCCATCGCGAAAGAGCGACATGATGGTGGACACCAACAAGGACTTGCCGAAGCGCCGCGGTCGCGCCAGAAAGATCTTTGCTCGAGAATTGCAAAGCTCGAAAATCTGCGCGGTCTTGTCCACGTACAGCTCGTGGAAAAAGAAGAACTGCCCAACGGCAGCGCATACACACAGGAAACCGGCATGATGGTGACCAAAATGAGAATTCAAGCAACGGTCTAATTGCAACGGGGACAACTCGTTGTTTTTGACGACATTACGGAGGCAGAAACAAAAGGGCACCGCTCTTCCGAATATTCTTCGAGAGCAGGCGCCCTTCTCTTACCGCATCATGCGGCCATTCTTAGGAAAAGAATGCGGCGTTTAAGACTTCTGCTTGCCGCAACAGCACTCGCCTTCTTCGTGATCGTGGTGATGATGGTGACCACCGCAGCCGCAACCACATTCTTCGTCATCGTGGTGATGGTGGTGATGACCTTCACCTCCGCAACAACATTCGCCTTCTTCGTGATCGTCGTGATGATGGTGACCGCCGCAGCCGCAACCGCATTCTTCGTCATCGTGGTGATGGTGGTGACCGCCGCAACCGCAGCCGCACTCTTCGTCATCATGGTGATGATGGTGGCCGCCGCAGCCGCAACCGCATTCACCGTCGTCGTGATGATGGTGATGATGATGACCGCCGCAACCACAGCCGCAGCCGCCCGCGGAACGATAGACGACGCGGATCGGATCGAATCCTTCTTCGACCTCGGTGATTTCGAGACCGATCATCGTGAGCATCTTCGCGACGTTTTCCTGCGCGACGACGGCAAAGCCCCCTTCGGCCTCCGCAACGCGCACGCCGCGGTTGATCAGGGCGCCCGCCGCCTCACGCATGAGGTCGAGGTCGCCCGTGACGTGAAGAACCTTTTCTATGGCCGGACGAACCGCCCAGAATTCGCCCTTTTCGTCCACGAACACGTCGTTGACTTCGAGCGGACGGCGTTCCGTCACGCCGAAGGTGATGACGTCGCCGTCCACCTTCACTTCCTGCGGCCATTCGACGCGTTCGGCGAGGGTGAGCGCAAGCACATGGGCGCGGTCGAGAATCGGCTGGGCCGGAGCGGCTTCAGGAGGAAGCAGTTTCGTAAGAGTCGTCATGGTGATGAAATTCCTGCCAGAGGTTTCTGAAGATGGATTGATTTTAGGGTAGAGCGGCGGAAAGTGCATCCGACAATCGGTCTACGGCAACGACCTCAAGTCCCTCGATCGGAGTACGAGGCGCGTTGGCGCGCGGAATGATCGCCTTGGAAAACCCGAGCTTGGCGGCTTCGCGAAGGCGTTCCTGTCCGCGCGGCGCCGGACGGATTTCGCCCGCAAGCCCCACTTCGCCGAAGACGACGAGTCCCTTCGGGAGGGGTTTGTTGCGGATGCTCGAATAAATGGCGGTGAGAATCGCGAGGTCAACGGCCGTTTCCGTGATCTTCACACCGCCCACGGCATTGACGAAGACGTCCTGATCAAAACAGGCGACCCCGGCGTGGCGATGGAGCACCGCAAGCAGCATCGCAAGACGCTGCGCATCGACCCCCACGGCGAGGCGCCGCGGGCTCGGCAGATGGCTCGTGTCGACGAGCGCCTGCATTTCAACGAGAAGAGGACGCGTCCCCTCCTGCGTGACGAGGACGGTGCTCCCGGGAACGTTCGCCTTGTACTCGGAAAGGAAGATGGCAGAAGGATTCGTCACTCCCACGAGACCGTGATCGGTCATCGCGAAGACGCCGAGTTCGTTCACCGCCCCGAAGCGATTCTTGAAGGCGCGGATGAGGCGGAAATTCGAATGCGTATCCCCTTCGAAGTAGAGCACCGTGTCGACGATGTGTTCGAGAATGCGGGGACCCGCCAACGCACCGTCCTTCGTGACGTGTCCCACGAAAAAGAGCGTGATCCCGAGGCGCTTGGCGGTGCGGGTGAGCCGCGCCGCGCATTCGCGCACCTGCGACACCGACCCCGGCGCACTGTCGAGGTCGCCCGAAAAAAGCGTCTGAATCGAGTCGAGCACGACAAATTCGGGCTTCACGCGGTTCAGAACCGACTCGATCTGCTCGAGCTGCACTTCGCTCATGAGCTGCAGCCCCTTGGGCTCAAGCTGCAGACGTTTGGCGCGAAGCGCAATCTGCGAGGGACTTTCTTCGCCGCTTACGTAAAGGGCCTTTCGCCCCATGCGCACGATGCGGCTCACGACCTGCAGAAGAAGCGTCGACTTGCCGATCCCCGGATCGCCCCCGATGAGGGAGACGCCGCCCGGGACGAGACCGCCGCCCATAACGCGGTCGAATTCCGAGAGGCCCGTGACGATGCGGGGCGTATCCTCGATCGTCACGTCTCCCAAATCCTGCAGGGTGCCCGTCGTTTCGACGAAGCCCTGCGCGGTGCGCTCGTTACCGTAGCGACTCGCCGCCCCCTGCGTCACCTTGAACTCCTGAAGCGTGTTCCAGGCCTTGCAGTGCGGACACTGGCCGCTCCACTTGAGAGCCGTTCCGCCGCATTCGGTACAGACGAAATTCGTTCGTGCCTTTTTGAGCGCCACGGATCAGTCTCCCCTCACGACCACGGGAACGCGGCGCGCGAGTGCGCAGATGAGTTCGTAACCGATCGTCCCGCAGGCGGCGGCGACGCGGTTGACGGGGAGATTCTTCCCCCAGAGTTCGACGACGCTTCCGACGCGCGCACTCGGAACGTCCGTCACGTCGATCGTAAGCATGTCCATCGAGACGGCCCCGGCGATCGGCGCGGTACGGCCTTCGACCCACACGGGCGCGCCGTCGGGCATGGTACGCGGATAACCGTCGGCGTATCCGCAAGCGACGACCGCAATGCGCGAGGGACGCTTGGCGATCCAGCGCGAGCCATAGCCCACGGCTTCCCCCGGAGCGATGTCCTGAAGCGCAATGATCTTTGCGGAAAGCGTCATGGCCGGACGAATGTCGAGCTCTTCGGACGAAATGTGCGAGTCCGGACTCACGCCGTAGAGCGCCACACCCGCACGCACGGCGCAACCCGATACTTCAGGGTGCCAGAGAATGCCCGCAGAATTGGCCATGCAGGCGGGCGCGCCCTCCTGTGCGAGACGTCCCATACGCGTGATCTGACGGCCGACCGTAGCGGGACCGTCGGCAAGATAGGAGGGTTCGGCGTTTGCAAAGTGCGTCACCACCCCTTCGATGCGCACGCCCGGAATCGCCGCGAGCTGATCGTGCACGACGCCCACTTCCGAAGGAAGGAAGCCTAGGCGGTTCATGCCGGAATTCACCTTGATGTGCACGCCCACGTCGCGAAGCGGACGGCTCTTCAAAACATCAATCTGCCAGAGCGAATGCACGACCGTCTCGACGCCGAGCTCCTGCAGGGGCTCGATGTCGTCTCCGTCGAAAAAACCCTCGAGCAAAAGAATGCGCTTTTCCCAACCGTATTCCCGCGCGCGTCGCGCGTCCGTAAGGTCGATCGTGGCGAGTCCGTCCGCATCGGCAAAGGCCTTCACCGCGTTCTCGAGACCGTGCCCGTATGCATTGGCCTTGACGACAGCCCAGAGCATGCGGTTGCCGGCAGAAGCGCGAAGTCGCGCAAGATTGTGACGAAGGGCGGCCAGATCAATTTCGGCGTAAATCGGACGCGGCACGAAACACCTCACGAAGGAAAGGGAGAAACGAAAGGGTTCATTATAGAAGCCTCAAAAATCCAACGAATTCGCTCGGTTACGCTTTCGCACCATTTCGACCTCGCCCGTCAAAGGAAATGCCGCCCGAAGGCGGCTTTCCGAAACGATTCCTCCGTGCAGAATCCATCAAAGATTCCGAAGCCGTATTTCGACCCGAGACCGGGAGGGACGCAGCCTCTCAAAACGACCGGGAATTGTCGGCCGCGCCCTCCGTGTCGAGCCCGAACCCGGAAAATCCGATCGCCTCGCCCAACGTTTCGAGCGCCTTGCCGTCCTGACTCAAACCGAGCTTGATGAGGGCGGACGTGATCATCGGGTAGCCGCCGTCGCCGGCCAGATCGGGCACTTCTGCGCGCACGAAGCGGCTCTAGGCTTCGATCTCGCTTTTGGCCGGATCGGCTAAGACCGATCCGTCGTCTCCATGACGAGGATCCCGGCCGTCACGTTGTCGGCGGTCTTGTCGGAATTGCGTATCGCCTCGAGGACGATGAGGGAATTTTCGGGAAAACCCGCGAAGCTGAAGTCGCCCTTTCGCACGATGCGGTCCCGTACGTCGGCACGGCTCCCCGCCGATTCTCTCGCGAAGCACCCTGGCGTCGCCTCGCAGTCTCCGTTCGTCATTGAGAGATTCGGACGCTGGCGACTTTCTTTTTGACGGCCCCGTCCGAAGGCGACCGAGTGCGACTTCTTACACACTTTCTCTAGGGAGTGGACCCGGGAACGCGCTACACTTAGGGATTTCTTTGGTACTTGGATTCGTTACATGAATCGAGGTTTCTACACGATCATGGCGGCGCAGTTTCTGTCGTCTCTTGCCGACAATGCGCTCCTTATCGCCGCCATCGCGCTCTTGACCGACCTGCAGGCTCCGGACTGGATGACGCCGCTTTTGAAGCTCTTTTTCGTGGTGAGCTACGTGTGTCTTGCGGCCTGGGTGGGCATTTTCGCGGATTCCATGCCCAAGGGCCGCGTAATGTTCATCTCCAACAGCCTCAAGGCATTCGGATGTCTTTTGATGCTGTTCGGAAGCCATCCGCTTCTCGCCTACGCGATCGTGGGCGTGGGCGCGGCCGCCTATTCTCCCGCGAAGTACGGGATTCTCACGGAGTTGCTTCCCGCAGAGAAACTCGTCGTCGCCAACGGCTGGATCGAAGGCCTCACCGTCGCCTCCATCATTCTCGGCGTTACGCTCGGGGGCGTTCTCATCCGCCCTGACGTGGCGGGCGGGCTCCTTGAAATCTTCGGACTCGAAGCGATCGGTCTCGACCGGTTCGCAGAGGCCGCCATCTTCGCCATCGTCTTCATCTACACTTTCGCCGCGATCGTCAACCTCGCCATCCCCGACACGGGCGCGCGCTATCCCAAGCAGGACTTCCGTCCGATCGAGTCGCTCAAGCACTTCTGGCAGAGTAACCTCCTTCTCTGGCGCGATCCGCTCGGTCAGATTTCACTTTCCGTCACGACGCTCTTCTGGGGCGCAGGCGCCACGCTGCAATTCCTCGTTCTCAAGTGGTGCGAGCATGCCCTCGGCATGAATCTGTCGGAAGGCGCCATCATGCAGGCGGTCGTAAGTCTCGGCGTCGCGCTCGGGGCCGTTCTCGCCGCGGCCAAGGTGCCTCTCAAGCGCTCCCTTTCGGTTCTTCCGATGGGGATCTTCATGGGCGTCCTCGTCACGTGCACGGCCTACTTCACGCGCGACCTCGCCCCGGCGGGCGGACTCTCGCTCGGCGGCCTCGAAATCTCCTGGGCCGCCCTCATCGCCGGGCTCGTCATGGTGTCGGTGGGTCTTTCCGCGGGCTTCTTCCTCGTTCCGATGAACGCCCTTTTGCAACACCGCGGACACGTCCTCATGAGCGCGGGCCGTTCGATCGCCGTCCAGAACTTCAACGAGAATCTCTCGATTCTCGCGATGCTCGGCGTCTATGCGATCCTCATACGGCTCAACCTCTCGGTGCCGGCCACCATGGTGATTTTCGGTCTTTTCGTGGGGGGCTCCATGGCGCTCGTCATTCTCAAGCACCGTCTCAATCAGAAGAAGGAAGACAGCCTTCACCTGATCGGCGAAGCGAAGCGCCACTAATCGACAGACGATCCCAAAAACCGTCGCCCGAGATCTGAGAGGATCCCGGGCGATTTCGTTTCGAAGCGAGAGTTGTCTCAGGCGCCGAGGCGTTTGACGCCCGGTCCGTCGATGCGGCTGACGCCGCGCCCGCGCTCGGGCGTGACGACGATCTGCGTTTCAATGCGCTCCTTGACGGCCGCGACGTGACTGATCACGCCGATGAGACGCCCCGTCGTGCGGCGCAAATCGTCAAGGACGCCCAACGCCGTATGCAGCGTCGCTTCGTCCAACGTCCCGAAGCCCTCGTCCAAAAAGAGTGTTTCCACCCGCAGACGGCTTCCCGACAAGTTTGAGAGCCCGAGGGCGAGCGCGAGACTCACGATGAAGCTCTCGCCCCCGGAGAGGTTCGTCGAAGAACGGACCGTGTCGGCCATGTCGTGGTCGACAACCGCAATTTCAAGTGCGGATTCCCCCACGGCGACGAGTCCGTAGCGGCTCTTCATCATGCGCAGCACCCGGTTCGAGGCCTCAATCAGCACGCGGAAAGTGATCCCCTGTGCGATCGTGCGAAGGCGCTGTCCCCTCGCGTCGCCGATGAGTTCGTTCAACGCAAGCCAGCGCTTTCGCTCCTCTTCCCGAAGAGACCACTCGGAACGCAGTTCCTTGGCGCGCTCGCGCCGCGCGTCGTCGGCGCGGATCGCTTCGAGACTGCGTCCGCGGCGCTCTTCAACCTCCCGCTCCTTTTCACGCAGGGCCTCAAGCGAAGTGAGCGCACCGTCGCGCGAAAGCTTCGAGGCCTCCTCGCAACCTTCCATGGCAAGGAGCTCCTCCCTTTCCCTTTTCGTCTCTTCGGACAAATGTTCGATGCGTGCAAGCCGTTCTCGCGCCTTGGCGAGCAGATCGTTCACCGCCCTTTCGTCCTCTTCCGAGAGAATCGACGCACGCAGGTCCGCAGCCGAAGCGAAGCCGCTTGCTTCCTTTCGACGCAACCACTCGGACTCGGCTTCGGAGAGACGCTCCCGCTGCGCCAGAAGAAGGCGCTCCTCTTTTTCGAGGCGCGCAGCCAGCGATTCCAGCGTTTTTTCCTTCGCGCTCAGACGTTCGGTCGCGCGTTCGGCAGCCGCCCGTCGGGCGATCCGCTCCGTCTCGAGACGCTGAAGTTCCGCTTCGGGCGGCGCCTTTTTCCAGGACGCGCACCAACGGGCGAAATCCTCTTCGTAGAGCCGCCTTGCGCCCTCGCAGTTTTTCGCGAGGCGCAAGGCAAGCGACGCCGTCCTGTCGGCGCGCTCGACGAGTTGGGCGAGAAACCCCGCCGCACTCTCCTCGGCCGCGCGCAGGTCATCGCGCTCCCGGCGCTTCTTCTCGTGGACCTTTCCTCGCGCGACGAGTTCGGCAAGCGTCTCCTCGGGCGTTTTTGTTTGGAAAAGCGCCTCCCAGGGAGCCGACCGAGTCTGAAGATCCGTCTCGACCGTCCGCAAAAACTCTCGTTTCTCCGCGTCGAGCGCCTCGGCTTCCTTCTGGGCCTTCTTCGCCTCGGCGAGCAGGGTTTGCGCAGAAGTGAGCGATTCCTCCTCTTTGATTCGTTTCAATTGTGCGGCATTCGCTTCATCCCGAGCCGTCGCCTCGGTCTTCTGAAGCGCTTCGAGCGCTCGAACGTCCCGCAGGAGCGCTTCGCGCTCCTTCTGAAGACGCGCAAGAATGTCGGAGCCTTCGGCGCGGACGCACGCGCACAGTTGCGGCCACTCCTGGTCAATCGCCGTCCGACGCGCGTCGTGCCGGTCTTCCAAAGCCTTTTTTCCGCTCGACGCTTGGAGAGAGGCCACCAGCGGCGCGTCCTCGTCCAGGTCGAGAAGGCGCCTTGCCGCACCGATGCGTTCCGTCAACAGCCGCATGCGCACGACCGGATCCTCTCCGTCGCCGAGTTTCGCCGCGGCCGTGGCCTCCTCCGCGCGAAGGAGCCGCTCGACGGCCTCCTTTCGAAGGTTTTCGGCTTCTTCGAGACGCTTTCGAGCGGCCTGCGCGCGTTGTTCGGCCCGATCCTCCTGGACCGAAGCCGAACGCAGGCGTTCTGCGGCGTCCTTGGCCGCCTCCTCGGCGTGACGCCACCCCTCGAGGGAGGTCTTCAAGCCTTCGGCCGCTCCTTGCCAATCGTCGAGCGCCGCGCTTTGCGAGAGCTCGATTTCGAGTCGAGCGAGTTTTTCCGTCCGAAGAGCCGACGCCTTTTTCGCCGCCGCAAGGGCCTTGCCCGACTCTTCGGCGTCCTTCGCCGCGGCGCGGGCGTGCTTTTCCGATTCCTCGATCGCCGTGCGGCGGGTCTCAAAGCGGGTCTTCTCATCCCGCCAGACATCGACCGTCGGACGGAAAGCTTCGAGGCGCTTCTCGGTCGCCTCGGCCGCCTCGATCACGCTGGGCAGAGCAAGACGTTCCTCCTCGAGTTTTTCGCCCGCGGCGTCACGTTCGTTCTGCGTGGCAACGCGCTCTTTTTCAAGACGCTGCGTTTCGGCGCGCAGCGCATCGCGGCGCTCCAGCGCCGAGAGGCCCTTCATCGCGCGGACGGCCGCTTCCCGTCGGCACTCGGCCGCCTCCACCGCGGGACGAGCCTGTTCCGCCCTGGTTTGCAAGTCGATAAGTTCCTTTTCGCGCTTCTCAAGGCGCAGACGGGCGTCGTGCCAGACCACGACGGCGCGCAGCCCGGTTTCCGCCCGTCGGATCGTCTCGACGAGCGACTCGTAGTCGCGAAGAACCGCCTCCTCCCGGGCTCGGTCTTCGTCCGTGAGGAATTCGAGCGTCTCGAGTTTGCTCACGGCCTCCGCCGCTGTGCGGTCGGCTTCGCTCCAACGGCGATAAACGGCGCTGCCGATGCGGGCGTAGATTTCGGACCCCGTGACGCGCTCGAGAATTTCCGCGCGATCCTGGGGCTTTGCCGTGAGAAAACGTCCGAAGGCGCCCTGCGCAAGGAGTACCGTGCGCGTAAAGGCGGGAAAGCTCATTCCGAGGAGTTCCGTGATTTTCTGCTCCCACTCCTTCACTTTTTTCGTGATGATTTCCCCCTCCGCCGCGTCGGGAGACGAAAGACGCACGAGCTCCACCGACTTGCCGTTGGACTTCACGAGCCGCCTGCGGCAGCGGCTGAGCCAACAGACGCCCTCCACCTCAAAGACGACGCTCGCTTCGCACTCCTTTTCGCCGCGCGTTACGAGGACGCTCTTTTCCTCGTCTTCGTTCGCCGTCACGACGCTGCCCTCGGTACGAGGCGTCACGCCGAAGAGCGCGAAGCTCACCGCGTCGAGGATCGATGTTTTGCCGCTTCCCGTCGGCCCCACGATCGCAAAGAGGCCGCCCCGGGCGTAAGAGGGCGAAGTGAAGTCGATTTCGTAGGCGCCCCGAAGCGAATTGATGTTCTTGAAGCGCAGTTTGAGAATCTTCATGGTTGCCTTCCCCAAAAATCAGTTGCCGCCGACCGCCGCGTCGCGCACCGCTTCGGCAAAAAGGGCCCGCAACCGTTCTTTTTCCTCTTCGCCGCGCGCGGCTTCGCGAAGCACCTCTTCAAAGACGGCCTCGGGGGTGAGCATTTCGAGCGTCAGTCCCTCTTCCGAACGGAAGACGTCGACCGTCGGATTCGCCAACCGGAAGCTGACGAAGCGCAGCCCCAGGACCGAGCACTGGTCGACGAGCGGCTCGAGAAGGTCGCGCGTGGGCTTCGGATCCGTTAGTTCCATCCCGACATAACATTCGGGAAGTTCCGCGGCGAGTTTTTCCAGAGCCGCCGGCAATTCCGCCGAGTGTCCGCGAAGAATCCGCACCGCCCGCTTTTGCGGCACGTCGTGAAGGATCTCTTCGACGCCCGTCTCGGTAAAGTTCACCTCCACGATCTGATGCGGATAGTCCTGGTGCTTCAGATCCAGAGAAATCGGCACGCCGCTGTAGCGCGCCGGAACGACGCCGTCGAGTTTTCCCGCCTTGTGCAGGTGCCCGAGCGCCACGTAGTCCCAGTCCGATCCGAGGCGCGAGAGATCTGCCATGCGGATCGACCCCACCTGCGGGTCGGAGAGCACTTTTTCGCGCCGTTCCATCGGGATGCTGTCGCGAAGATAGAGGTGACCCATTGCGATCTTCGGAAGGTTTTCAACCCCTTCCATCTCCATCGCTTGCAGGAGTTTTTCGTGGGCAAGCGAATAGCGCGCCTCGATCCCCGCCTCGTAGAGAGCGAGTTCGTCGAGCGAATCCCCGAGGGCGAGTCCCTTGCGCACTTCGCCCTCCTTCAAGAAGGGGACGGCCGCCACGGCCGCAATGGGACATCCCTCACGGTCGCGCACGACGATCGACTGCTCTTCGGGGGTCGAGCCCGCAACTATCGTTCGGACGCTGCGCAACACTTCGGCCGAAGCGGAGAGGAAAGACTGCGAGTCGTGATTGCCCGCCGTCACGACGACGGCGCTCACCGGCGTCGCCGCTGCGCGCTCGAGAAAACCGTAGTAGAGACGCTGAGCGGCGATCGGCGGCATCGAGACGTCAAAGACGTCGCCCGCGATGAGAAGAACGTCGGGACGACGTTCCTCGATTTTTTGGAGGAGCCAGTCGAGAAAGAAGACGAAGTCCTCGGTGCGATCCCAGTCGCCGAGCATCTTGCCGAGGTGCCAGTCGGAAGTGTGGAAAATGCGCATGAACCGTCGGTCGTTGGAAGGGAGAAACGCCTTCGATTGTACGACGGCGCGATCGACGGGCGAAGCCGGACGAAAGAGGTTTTTCCCATCGGGAGAAAACTTTTCATTCCTTTCTGAAAAGTTGTGCGGGAATGCAAAACGGGCGCAGCACTCCTTCTTCGGAGAACTGCGCCCGCAAGAATTTGGAGGGAGGTCGCTCAGGGCTCCTCGGGCCGGCAGCGGGGGTCGAGCCTGAGGGTGTAGCCCGACGGAATCATGCGGCGGCTCTCCGGAACCGGAAGGTCGGGGCGGGCGTAGCGGGCCGCGCAGTACCCGGCTTCGCGCCCGAAGACGACCGCGGCGGCGATCCCCATTCCCGAAACGCGCTCGAGTCCGTTCAAGCCAGACATCACGTCGCCCGCGGCGTAGAGACCGGGAATGGGCTTTCCTTCTTCATTCTGCACGTGCGCGTGTTCGTCGGCAACGAGCCCCCCCGAAGTGCCATGCACTGCGGAACGAACGGGAAAGCCGTAGAGCGGCACGCTTCGAAGGTCGCTTTCCATCGAGCGGCGCCCGAAGGCGTCCTCACCCTTCATTCGGCCTTCGCGGTAGATTCGAAGCGTCTCCCGGAAGACGTCGGGATTGACGCGCATGCGTCGGGCGAGTTCTTCCTCCGTCGCGCCCGTTACGGCCGCGAGTTGATAGGTGCTCTCCCGCAGAAGATCTTCCTGCTCGACGACCTTTTCGTCCGCGATGAGCCAGGCGACGTGACCGGGCTGCTTTTCGGTTTCGGCCACGACCGCGCGGCGCTTGTCGAGTTCGTTGACGAAACGCTTCCCCTTGCTGTTGATGAGAATGGCCCCGTGACTGCGCACGGACGAGGGAATGATGTCGCCCGTCGTTGCGATCGTGGTCGGGTGGAATTCCAGAAGTTCGAGATCCCGAACGGCGGCGCCCGCCATGTGTCCGAGAACGAGGCCGTCTCCGGTGCAGCCCGGAGCATTCGTCGTGAAGTTGAGCGCCGTGTACTGGCGGCTTTCTTTGCCGGCATGCATGCGGACCATGTCGGGATTGGCGGCGTAGCTCCCCGTGGCGATCACGACCGCGGACGAGCGGATGATGAAGGTGCCGCCCCGCATATCGGTGACGCGAACGCCCGAAACGGCTCCCTCCTCCATGAGGATTTCCGAAGCGGACGCAAGCGTTTCAATGGGAATGCGGCGGTTTTCGGCATTGCGCAAAAGCGCCTTGACGACTTCCACGCCCACGGTCGTTCCTTTCGTGTCGGTGCGGAAACCCGCCCACTCGCCCCCTTCGCGCACGGGCACGGAGAGCGCAAGCGACGCGCCCATCGAAGTGAGCCATTCGTAGGCGTCGTCCGTCATCAAAAGAAGTTTTTCGATGAGCTCGGGGTCGTTGCGTCCGCCGCCGCTCTTGACGATTTCCCTATAGAGCGATTCGACCGACAGCTCCTTTCCCACGACCGCTTCGGCGCGCTTTCCGATCGCCGTCACGTAGTCGGCCGCAAAAACGGAACTTCCCCCGACCACCGGCATCTTTTCAAGCACCATGACCTTGGCGCCCGTTTCGGCCGCGGCAACCGCCGCCGAAAGGCCTGCCGCGCCCGAACCGAGCACAACCACGTCACTGTGATACACCGTCTCGCCCGCACGCACGACAAGCGTCGCGGCCGCACAAAGCAAGCCGCAAAGGATCATCCGCAATCCGGAAAAGATACGCATAAGAAGGATATTTTTATTTTGATGCCGCTGAATTCGGCGTTCTCTGAGGAACTCAGAGACGCCTAAAATCTTTGAGGATTCTTTCTTCGAAAATTTGCCTATTTCCTAGAGGAAAACCCTGAGCGAAGGATAGCAAACTTTTCGCCGCGCGCCTATGCCGAAAGGCGGATTTCAAATCAAATCGAACCGCTCCGCTCAACCCCGCGTCGAGAGGACGCGCTCCGCCCACACGAGACCAATGATCGTCTTCACGTCGGTGATGCGGCCGTCGAGCGCCATCGCCGTCGCTTCGTGCCGCGGCACGCGCACGAGTTCGAGAAACTCGCCGTCGTCGAGCGCCTGCTCGCCTGCCTCGGGGTCCTCGGCAAGAAACATGACGATCCCTTCATTCGAGTAGCCGATCGCGTTGTGCAGCGTTCCGAGCTCGGTCCAGCGGCGCGCCGAAAAGCCCGTTTCCTCGTGCAGTTCGCGCTTGGCGCAGAGGAGAGGAGCCTCTTTCGGATCGAGTTTGCCTGCGGGAAGCTCCCAGAAACTTCGTCCCATGGGATGGCGCCACTGTCTCTCAAGGAGCACCGTGTCGTCCTCGAAGAGAAGCACAATCCCCGCGGCGCCGGGGTGCCGCAGAAATTCGCGGGATCGGAGCTCGCCGTCGGGGAGAACCACTTCGTTTCGGATCACGCGCAAAAAGCCGCCCCGCCAGGCCTCCTCTTCAAAAATCGTCGTCTCCTTCAGGGGATCGTCGGGACGCACCGCGTCGGGAAGCGTTGTCAAAACGGGAATGTCGGTCGTCACGGTTGTCCTCTCCGTCGTTTGGCCGCAAACGCCGCGGCCGTTGTCCTACAATCTTGGGGCTTTATCTTAGAGGAACTGAACCCAATGAGCAAAACCATCCTCACGATCGACGAATACCGCAGCCTCGAAACGCGCGCGGGCAACATGCTCGGCCACGACGCCCTCATGCTGCGCGCCGGGACGGCCGCGGCCGATTTCATTGCCGAACGCATTCCCGAAGGCGGACGCGTGACGCTCCTCGTGGGTCCGGGCAACAACGGCGGAGACGCGCTCGTCGCCGCCCTCGCACTCAAAAAGCGCGGCTTTGCGACGACCGTCGTCCTGCCGGGCGGCCGCAAACCCAAGTCCGAACTCGCCAAGCGCTTCTTTGCCGAATGGCTCGAAGCGGGCGGCGCCGTGACGGACGACCCCTACCTCACGGAAAAGGCCGACTGCGTCGTCGACGGCCTCTTCGGGATGGGACAGACCAAGCCCGTAGCGGGCGACGATCTCGACGCCGTTCTCTGGTTCAACGAACGCCAGGCCCTCAAGGTTTCGCTGGACGTTCCCACGGGACTCAATCCTTATACGGGCCAATGGATCGGCCCGCGTCCGGGGTGCCGCGCCGACGCGACGCTCACCTTCCTCGCCACCAAGGCGGGCTTTTATATGGAGGAAGGCGTCGACGCCGCGGGAGAAGTTCATCTCTTCGAACTCGACGTCTCGATTCCGCTCTCGACACTCTCCGTCGTCGAAGAGGACGAATTCCCGCACGTTCTTCACCGCCGCACCCAGAACGTCCACAAGGGCGACTTCGGCCGCCTCGTCGTCACGGGCGGCGCCCGCGGCACCTTCGGCGCCGCGATCCTCGCCGCGCGCGCGGCCCTCACCATGGGTGCCGGACTCGTCACGGTCGACGCCCTCGCCGAAGACATTCCGGCCTTTGACCCCCTCGAACCCGCTCTGATGTTCGCCGTCGAAAAACCCGACTACTCGAAGTTCGACGTGACCGTTCTCGGGCCGGGGCTCGGCCGCTCCGAAGCCGCCCGCGCCCGCGTGAAGGATGCGCTCCAGACGGCGCACGCCCTGATTCTCGACGCCGACGCCCTCAACATCATCGCCGAGGATCTTCCCCTGCAGGACCTGCTTCTCGCCCGCCGGGAACCCACGGTCCTCACACCGCACGCCATGGAAGCCGCACGCCTTCTGCGCCGCGACGTCAAGGACGTGACCGTCGACCGCGTGGCAGCCGCCCGGGAACTCGCCGTGCAGACGGGCGCGATCGTCGTCCTGAAGGGACCGGGCACCGTCACGACCCTTCGCAGCTCGCGCGCCTGGATCAATCCGACGGGCTCGGCCATGCTCGCCACGGCGGGCACGGGCGACGTTCTCGCCGGCATGATCGGCGCCATGTTCGCGCAGAAGTTCGACATGGTCGAGGCGACGCTCTCGGCCGTGTGGCTCCACGGCCGCGCGGTCGAAGGCATCGAAGCCGGCGTCACGGCCTCTTCGGTCACCCGCCTCGCCGCGGGTCTTCTCGACAGAATGCGTCAATCGTAACTGTTCGTAGGGACCGCATCCGATGATTTGCATCCGGGGCTGCGCTCAAAAAGCCTTCGGGGAGACGAAAATTCCGTTCGATCCGGGCTTGTGAGCCTCCCAACGTTTTGTTACGGGGAAGGAAATTTCGACATACCTCCTCCCCAGACCTTTGTTAGAGTAGTCTCAACAGGAAGGACAAACACCGGACTGTTGGACTCCAGCTTAGGTTGAGTTATTGAGGGTTTGAGAGGCCGTGGGCATACGCTCACGGCCCTTTTTTTGGTTCCGCATGCGCCGCTCGGCGTCTTCGTGGCGTCACACTGCGCCATGCCTGCGCATCGAATTTTTCCGGATCGTAACCGTTCGTTTGCGGCCGACGGCCCCGAGCGAGAGACAAGTCCGTCCCGCGTCGGCTTTCCCTGTGCGCAGAAGGTTTCCCGGCTCCTACACTTTGTTACGGGCGACGGCATTTCGAAATATCCTTCGCCGAAGGCTTTGATAAAGTAGCGTCAACAGGAAGGACGAACACCGGACTGTTGAGACTCCAGCTTAGGTTGAGTTATTGAGGGTTTGGAAGGCCGTGGGCGACATCGCTCACGGCCCTTTTTTTGATCGAGGACCCGTGCACGGATACGATCGGAGACTCCTTCGGAGCGCCTTCCGGCAGCCTCTGTAACGAAGCATGAAAATCCTCCCCTGCCGAGCAAAAAATGCGGGAACAAATCTCTTTTCCCCGCCTTTCCCTCCCTGCACCGCTTTTCCTGGATTCCGAGTCCCCACACAAAAGAAAAAGTCCTGAGACAGAACGGATTTCCCCGTCAACACTTTGTTACGTGCTTCGGATTTTCGACATACCTTGAAGAAGGCCCTTTGGTAGAGTTACCCCATCGAGAGGAACGACAGCATCCTTTCGCGACTCTGCCAAGGTTGAGTATTTTGAGGGTTTGGAGTGGCCGCGAACTTCGGTTCGCGGCTTTTTTTTTTCATGAAAGAGTTTGACTTTCATCATGTAGGGTGAAGGCGTCGCCTTCATCCCCATCTTGTGACTCTTTACGACTTTTTTTGGGGCCGTCCCCTCGTCTTTGACGTCGGGGAACCGCGTTGGTCGCGTCGAGTGCCAACGAACGTGAACTGCCACGTCCGAGCCACTCTGCCCGGTCGCTCGGCTCCGCCTCGCGAAGTCTTCGGCCCGATGTTTGGCGATCGGGGAACCTCGGTACGGGATCACGCGAAGCTGTTGAGAAGAATCGCGTTTTTGCAGGAAGTCTGCCCGGGCGTCTATGATTTCCTCACCGACTCGGCTCTGCCGCTCCGATTCGTTCGACTTTTCATCTCCTTCATGCCGCGTTTCTCTTATTCGCCGCCGCATTCGCGCCCCCGTCCTGGAATTCATCCCTGCGCTTCTCCGGACCCAATATCCGATAACCGCTCCGCGGCGCCCCGCCGTCCCGCTCAGCCCCCGTCCTCGACGCCGACGTCTTCACCGAACGATGCGGGCGCAACCTCGTCCTCCTCGTCCGTCACTCCTGCGCCGCTTGCCAAGATCGCGGGTTTGGTGGAGCGCGTCACCTTCCACAACGGACAAAACGGCTTCTGCGTCCTGCGGCTCAAAGTGAAGGGCGAACGCGACCTCGTTACGCTCGTCGGCCACACGCCCTCCGTCACGCCTGGCGAATACGCCACGGCTTCCGGTCAGTGGATCGTCGATCGGGAATACGGGCGGCAGTTCAAGGCAGAATGGCTTCGCATTCATCAACCGACGACCGCCACGGGTATTGAAAAGTACCTGGGCTCGGGGATGGTGAAGGGAATCGGGCCTTTCTTCGCCAAAAAGCTCGTGCAGGCCTTCGGGACGGACGTCTTCTCCGTTATCGAGAACGCACCCAATCGCCTGAGGGAAATCGAGGGGATCGGGCGCAAGCGCCTCGAACGCATCACGGCCGGCTGGGCCAGCCAAAAGGTGATTCGGGAAATCATGGTGTTTCTTCACGGTCACGGCGTCTCGACATCAAAGGCCGTGCGCATCTACAAGACTTACGGCAACGACGCCGTCCGGGTCGTTCAGGAGAATCCGTATCGCCTTGCGCAGGACATCCGCGGGATCGGTTTCAAGTCGGCCGATACCATTGCGCAGAACGTCGGGATCGACCGGCATTCCCCGCTTCGTGCCCGCGCCGGAATTTCCTACACGCTCCTCGAAGCTTCGGGGAACGCCGGGCACTGCTGTCTTCAACGCTCGGAACTCGTCCAAAAGGCGGTGGAACTTCTCGACATTCCGGAAGACGTGATTCAACCGGCGATCGACTTCGAACTCGAATCGCAACGAGTCGTCGAAGACGTGTTCCCGGAACCGGGGAGCGTCTATCCGATCGGTCTCTATCTCGCGGAAGAGGGCGTCGCCAAGGAAGTGCGCCGTCTCGGGCGCGGACGCTTGCCATGGCCCGCGATCGATCCCGAGAAGGCCGTGCCCTGGGTCGAAACGAAGCTCGGCATTCGATTGGCCGACAGTCAGCGCGCCGCGGTTTCGACGGCACTGCAGTCGAAGTTCAGCATCATCACCGGGGGACCCGGCGTAGGCAAAACAACGCTCGTGAAGTCGCTTCTCACGATCCTGGAAGCCAAGCACGTACGGATTCAGCTTTGCGCCCCAACGGGGCGCGCGGCGAAGCGTCTTTCCGAATCTTCGGGGCGGGAAGCCAAGACCATTCATCGCCTCCTTGAAATCAATCCGGAAAACGGGGAATTCAAACGCAACCAGGAAAATCCTCTGGACTGCGATCTGTTGGTCGTCGACGAGAGCTCCATGATCGACATCCAGTTGGCGAACCACCTGCTCACGGCCGTGCCGTCCACCGCCTCCGTCCTGATCGTAGGCGACGTTGACCAACTTCCGTCCGTGGGACCGGGTGCGTTCCTATCCGACCTCATCGAGTCCCACACCGTTCCCGTCATTCGCCTCACGGAGGTCTTCCGACAGGCGGCTTCATCCTGGATCATCAAGGCGGCTCACCGCATCAACGCGGGGCAGATGCCGCAGTTTCCGACGAAGGACGATCACGGCGACTGCTACTTCGTCAAGGTCGAGGAGACGGAAGAGGTGGCGGAGCGAATCGTGGATCTGGTGAAGCGCCGTCTTCCGAAGGCCTATGGGGTTGATCCGATTCGCGACATTCAGGTTCTCTGTCCCATGAACCGAAGCGGCTCGGGGGCGCGCGCCCTGAACATCCTTCTGCAGGAGGCCCTGAACCCGCCAACCGACCAGTCTGTGGAACGATTCGGCTACAAATTCGGGATCGGCGACAAAGTGATGCAGATCGAAAACAACTACGACCGAGAGGTTTACAACGGCGACATCGGGTTCGTGATTCGAAAGAACGAGGAGGAAGAGACGCTCACGATCGACTTCGACGGACGGGAAGTCGCCTACGATTACTCGGACCTCGACGAACTCGTCCTCTGCTATGCGACGACTATCCACAAATCTCAGGGAAGCGAGTACCCGATCGTCGTGATTCCGCTTTCGATGCAACATTTTGTGATGCTCAAGCGCAACCTCGTCTACACGGGCGTAACCCGCGGAAAGAAGCTCGTCGTGATCGTGGGACAGCCCAAGGCCCTGGGCCTCGCCGTACGCTCGAACGACGCCCTGAAGAGAAAGACGGGGCTCTGCGCCCGATTGATCCAGCAGTGGTCGAAGGGTTGAGTGCGTTCGAGTTTGGAAGAGCGACATCCAGGGCGATGGCGGCTACCGCTCTGAGAATTTTACCGAATGCAAGAGTTTCTACCAGAACGAACCGCCGCCGTCCCTCTTTTTTTTTCTTGAAAGAAAGGTTTTGACTTTCATCATGCGGGATGAAAGTCATGCCTCCATGCGCATTTTTTCGTTTTCGAACGAAACCCGAAGATGAATGCTCCGCCGCCGAATACGAAAAACCCCCGACCAGACCGTCGAGGGTTCGAAAAAAAAGATTGCCGAGAAAAAAAATAAACAATTTACGTAGAAATCGTTTATTCACACACTCCAGCAATACAAAAAAATCTGGCAGGCCCACCGAGACTCGAACTCAGAGCTGTCCCTTAGGAGGGGACCATTCTATCCTGTTGAACTATGGGCCCTGCCGGAGAAGGCGAATTGTAGCAGGTTCCGAGGCGATTCACCGCGGTTTCCCGGAAGTACGACGGAAAACCGATGCGTATTCCGTTGTACTTGTCTCAATCGAGGATCTTCGTTCGGTTCTTGGCGAAGTCCCAGAGAACTTCCTTCAATCCGTGGTTTTCAAACTCGATTTTGACGCGAAGCGTCGAACCTACTCCCTGCAGCGACTGTACGATCCCCTCGCCGAAGGTTTCGTGACGAAGGCGCGTCCCCGGACGAAGTCCCGCGTCCGTCTGACCGCTCGCCTCGGCGCGGATCTTCTTCAAGGTCGCCTCGTCGACGTAGCTCTTCGGTTCGTTCGTCTTCGCGCCCCAGCGGGAGGCACCGCCCGAACCGTAGCGCGAGCCGCGGCGCTCGTCGCCGCCGTAATCGCGGCCGTAGGAGGAACGGCCGTAGGATTCGCGTCCGCGCGATCCGCCGAAGGAGGGGCGCTCCCAACCATACTCGGAAGAGCGGCGGCGGTAGGGAGACTCATAGGCGTAGTCGTAATCGTCGTCCGTGCGCTGGTCGTTGACGAGCTCCGCCGGAATTTCCCCGATGAACTGACTCTCGGGGTTCTGGCGGAATTCGCCGTTCACGCGCCGGTTGCGGCAATGCGAAAGATAAAGGCGGCGCTTCGCGCGCGTCACGGCCACGTACATGAGGCGCCGCTCTTCGGCGAGCCCCTTGCTGCCCTGACGGTTGTCGCGCACGGCCGAGAAGTGCGGAAAGATCCCCTCTTCGAGCCCCACGATGAAGACGTTCTTGAATTCGAGCCCCTTGGCGGCGTGTACGGTCATGAGCTGCACGGCGTCAACCGTCTCGGTCTCGTTCTTGTCGCCCGCTTCGAGGGTGGCCTGCGAGAGGAAGCCCTGCAGGGGGGTGAGGCCGTCCTCGTTGAAGGGCGTGAAGGCGTCGACGTCGAAGCTCACCCCTTCGTTCTGACAGTATCCGTCCGCGGCCGACATCACTTCGTTCATGTTGGCGATGCGGTCTTCGCCGTCGCGCTCCTTCTCATAGTGAGCCTTGAGGCCCGAGCCCTGAATGACGAGGCGTGCCACTTCGGACAGAGTCTTTCCTTCGGCCTTTTCGCGAAGCGACTCGATGAGCGAACGGAAGGCTACGAGCTTGGGCGGCATCGGACGGTTTTCCATCGTGAGCGCTCCCCAGAGACTCGTCTGCATCGCGCGGGCTTCGAGCGTCAGATTGTCGATCGTCTTCGCCCCGATTCCTCGGGTCGGGAAGTTCACGACGCGCAGGAAGCTCGTGTCGTCCGTCGGATTGTCGAGAAGACGCATGTAGGCGAGGACGTGCTTCACTTCGGCTCGCTCGAAGAAGCGCTGTCCTCCGTAGATGCGGAAAGGAATGCCGGCGTTCGTGAAGGTCTGTTCGAGGATGCGCGACTGCGCGTTCATGCGGTAGAGCACGGCGCAGTCGGTGTAGTCGTCGCCGCGCGCGCGGCACTTCATGACGAGGCGCTTGACGTCGCGCGCCTCTTCGGCGTCGTCGTCGAAGCGCTGCAGCAGAATTTTGTCGCCCGCTGCGCCGCTCGTCCAGAGATTCTTCCCGAGGCGATCGTCGTTGTGGGAAATGATGGCGTTGGCGGCGTTAAGGATCGTCGAGGTGGAGCGGTAGTTCTGCTCGAGGCGGATCGGCTCGCCCGTGCGGAAGTCGCGCACGAAGTCGGCCATGTTGCCGACGTTCGCGCCGCGGAAGGCGTAGATCGACTGATCGTCGTCGCCCACGGCGAAGACGGCGTTCACGCTCGCGTTTTCGCGGCCCGAACCGAGACCGGCCAAAACCTGAAGCCATCGGTACTGCAGGACGTTCGTGTCCTGAAATTCGTCGACGAGGATGTGACGGAAGCGCCCCTGATAGTGGGAACGCACGATTTCGTTGCGGTCGAGAAGTTCGTAGCATCGAAGAAGGAGTTCCCCGAAGTCGACGACCCCTTCCCGCTGACAGGCCTCCTCGTAGGCGCGGTAAAGGTTCACCTGCTCGGGGAGGTCTTCGGAGAGCTGCTGCGACCAGGAGCGGATGCCGTGCTCCTTTTGCCAGTTGATGTAGTTCTGGATCTTGCGCGGGTCCACCGTCTCGATATCGACGTTGTGGGCCTTCATGATGCGCTTCACCATCGAGAGTTGATCGCCCGAGTCGAGGATCTGAAATGTCTTCGGCAGGCCCGCCGCTTCGGCGTGACGGCGCAGAATGCGGTTGCAGAGCCCGTGGAAGGTGCCGACCCACATGTTGCGCAGATCATAGGGGAGCATCGCCTCGAGGCGCGTGAGCATTTCGCGCGCGGCCTTGTTCGTGAAGGTCACGGCGAGGATTTCGGAAGTGCGGCAGGCGCCCCTTTCGAGGAGCCACGCGATGCGGGTCGTCAGAACACGGGTCTTTCCCGAGCCCGCGCCCGCCAAGATGAGGACGCTCTTTTCGGGCGCCGTCACGGCCTGAAGCTGCCGCTCGTTGAGATTTTCCAAAATGTTTGCCATCGCGGCCGTCTCCTGTGGTCGGTTCGCCGAAGGAAAATTATTGTCGCTCGAAGCTTCGGCAGGGACCGTCAAAGTTAGCACAAAGCGTCCCCGCGCATCGGATTCAGCCACAAAAACGCTACGGAAAATCGAGTAGCGGGTTTGCCGCCGTGCGATCTCTCTTCTCTCCCGCGCAATCGGTCCGCCGCCGAAAAGGTATACTTTCTCGTTATTCTTCTTCCCTACTCAACTTTTGGATCAGCGTAATGCGCGAGACCTATTCTCCCCAGGCCGTCGAGTCGGAAGTCCAGGCCCAATGGAAGGCCAAGGACGTCTACCGCGCCGTCGAGCACGCTCTTGACGCCAACGGTCAACCCAAGCCCAAGTTCTATGTCTGCTCCATGCTGCCCTATCCGAGCGGCAAGCTTCACATGGGACACGTTCGCAACTACACCCTCAACGACGTGATGTACCGCTACTACCGCATGAAGGGGTACAACGTCATGACCCCGATGGGGTGGGACGCCTTCGGTCTGCCCGCCGAAAACGCAGCCATCGCCAAGAAGGTCGCTCCGGCCGAATGGACGTACAACAACATCGCCGACATGAAGGCGCAGATGGAGCCGCTCGGCCTCGCCTTCGACTGGTCGCGAGAAGTCGCCACCTGCAAGCCCGACTACTACCGTTGGAACCAGTGGCTCTTCCTGAAGATGTACGAAAAGGGCATCGCCTACCGCAAGACCCAGATCGTCAACTGGGACCCGGTCGACAAGACCGTCCTCGCCAACGAACAGGTGATCGAAGGCCGCGGCTGGCGCTCGGGCGCGATCGTGGAAAAGCGTGAAATCCCCGGCTACTACCTCGGTATCACGCAGTACGCCCAGGAACTTCTCGACGACATCGAAAAGCTCACGGGCTGGCCCGAACAGGTCCGCCGCATGCAGGAACACTGGATCGGCCGTTCCGAAGGCGTGACGCTTTCCTTCCCCTATGAAATCGACGGCGAAGAAAAGCTCCTCTCCTGCTACACGACGCGTCCCGACACCCTGATGGGCGTCACCTTCGTCGCGATCGCCGCCGAGCATCCGCTCGCACTGCGTCTCTCCGAAGGCCGTCCCGACCTCCAGGCCTTCATTGAAGAATGCCGCAAGGGCGGCGTCAGCGAAGCCGACATCGCCACCAAGGAAAAGGAAGGCATTCCCACGGGCTTCTTCGTGCGTCACCCGATCACGGGCAAGCCCGTCGAAGTCTACGTCGCCAACTACGTCCTCATGGGCTACGGCGAAGGCGCCGTCATGGGCGTTCCCTCGCACGACGAACGCGACTTCGCCTTTGCGAAGAAGTACGGCATGCCGATCATTCAGGTCGTGAGTTTCAACGGCAAGGAATATTCGACCGACGCCTGGCAGGAGTGGTACGGCGAAAAGAGCGACGAGTCGAAGCTCGTCAACTCCGGAGAATTCGACGGACTGGGCTTCCACGCCGCCTTCGACGCCATCGCCCGCGCGCTTGAAGAAAAGGGCCTCGGCAAGAAGGAAGTGAAGTTCCGTCTGCGCGACTGGGGCATCTCTCGTCAGCGCTATTGGGGCACGCCCATCCCGATGATCAACTGCCTGAAGTGCGGTCCCGTTCCGGTTCCCTACGAAGACCTCCCGGTCGTTCTGCCGGAAGACCTCGTTCCGGACGGAAGCGGCAATCCCCTTACGAAGTGCGAATCGTTCCTGCACTGCAAGTGCCCGAAGTGCGGCGGCGAAGCTCTTCGCGAAACCGACACGATGGACACCTTCGTCGACAGCTCCTGGTACTTCCAGCGCTACTGCTCGCCCGACTGCGACACGGCGATGGTCGACTCGCGCAACGACTACTGGATGCCGATGGATCAGTACATCGGCGGCATCGAGCACGCGGTGTTGCACCTCCTCTACGCGCGCTTCTGGACGAAGGTGATGCGCGACATGGGCCTCGTCAAGTACGACGAGCCCTTCACGCGCCTCTTCACGCAGGGCATGCTCATGGCCGAGTGCTACTACCGCATGGGAGAAGACGGCCGCAAGATCTGGTACTACCCCGACGAAGTCGAAGTGCAGTACGACGAAAAGGGCCGTCCGGTGGGCGCCATCCTCAAGGCCGACGGCGAACCCGTCGTCTTGGGCGGCATCGAAAAGATGTCGAAGTCGAAGAACAACGTCGTTGAACCGCGCGACATCATCAAGAAGTACGGCGCCGACACGGCCCGCAGCTTCGTGATGTTCGCCGGTCCTCCCGATCAGTCCGCCGCCTGGTCCAATTCCGGCGCCGAAGGGACCTTCCGCTTCCTGCGCCGCGTCTGGAACTGGGCCTATGCGAACCGCGACGCGGTCCGCACCGCCGCGAAGACCTTCGAAGGCCTCACGCTTTCGCACGAAGCCAAGGCGCTTCGCCGTGAAGTGCACGCGTCGCTTCGCCAGGCCGAATTCGACTTCGACCGCATGCAGTACAACACGGTCGTCTCGGCCTGCATGAAGATCTTCAACGCGCTCGACGCCTTCCGCGAGGCGGGCGAAGCGGCCGACGCCGTGCGCGCCGAATCCGCCTCGATTCTTCTGCGTACGCTCTACCCGGTCGCTCCGCACATCACGACGGCGATCTGGGGCGAACTCGGCTACATCGAAGCGATCGGCGAACTCATCGACGCGCCCTGGCCCAAGGTGGACGAAGCCGCTCTCAAGGCCGACGAATTGAAGCTCGTCGTACAGGTGAACGGGAAACTGCGTGGTCAGATCACGGTCGACGTCGACGCCGACCGCGAAGCGATCGAAGCCGCCGCCCTCGCGAATCCCGACGTACAGAAGTTCACGAACGGCCTCACGGTGCGCAAGATCATCGTGGTGCGCAACAAGCTCGTGAACGTCGTTGCGAACTGACGGCTTCCACGGTCCGCAAGGCCCGACCTTCCCGTACGGAAGGCCGGGCCTTTCTCTTTTTGTTCCTCACCTTCTGCCGTGAGGATTCTTCGTCTTTTCTGACGTCTTCCAAGCGGTCTAGGGAAAACGTCCCACGGCTGTCCTCTCCTTCGGCACTACACTCAAATGATGGGGATCTTCCGCCCCGAACAAACAACCGACAAGAGGAGAAGCCCATGCGCTACACAGCCCGTCAAATCGAAGACGCCGCCCGACATTTTCTCACCGCTTCGGGAAGCGACGAATACGAAGCCGACATCGTCGCGCGCCACATGCTCGAAGCGAACCTGCGCGGCCACGACAGCCACGGCATCGGCATGACCGCCATGTACGCGGACTACCTCAAGAAGGGGCAGCTCAAACCCAACACCCCGCCCACGATCGAACAGGACCGGGGCGCCGTGCTGCAGTTCAACGGCAATCTCGGCTACGGTCAGCGCGCGGGCTATGAAGCGACGAAGATCGCGATCGAGCGCGCCAAGGAAACGGGCGTGTGCCTCTACACGATCAAGCATTCCTGCCATTTGGGCCGCATCGGCACCTACGGCGAACAGGCGGCCGCGGCAGGCATGGTGAGCATTCACTTTGTCAACATCAACCAGTACGATCCGCTCGTTGCGCCCTACTGCGGCTCTGCCGCACGCTTCGGCACGAATCCCTTCTGCTGCGCCATGCCCGCGACCGACAAGCACGGTCCCTTCATTCTCGACTTCGCCGCCTCGATCGTCGCGATGGGCAAGACCCGCGTAGCCTATCTTGCGAAGAAGCCCTTTGACGAACCCGTGATGCTTACGACAGAAGGCGTCCCGACGACGGATCCCTCCGTCATGTGGCATCAGCCGCGCGGCGCCCTCATGGCCTTCGCCAAGCACAAGGGCTCCGGGCTTGCCTTTGCCTGCGAACTCATGGCGGGCCTTTTGAGCGGCGGCGGCACGATTCAGCCCGGTCACTCGCGCGACGGTTCGATCGTCAACAACATGACGGCATTCGTGATCGATCCCGCGGTCCTCACTGACATGGACTTCCTCAAGAACGAAATGGACGCCATGATCGACTACGTGAAGTCGAGCCCGGCGCCCGATCCGGTGAATCACCCCGTTTTGTCGCCGGGCGAATCCGAACGCATGCGTCGTGAAGACCGTCTCGCCCACGGCGTCGAAATCTCGGAAGGCGAAGCGCTCGCCATCCGCCGCGCGGCCGAAGGCTTCGGCGTTCCCGAGGAACACCTCCTTCCGATGCCCTGCTGATTCCTGCGTCCCTTTCTTCGGGCGGCCTTCGGGCCGCCCGAAGTTTTTGCCTTTCCGGAGACGGAAAAGCCCCGAGGGGCTTTCACCGCCTCGAGGCCTTGCAGAGGAAGTCCAAAAAGGATCAGAGACCGAGTTCGGCCTTCAGAGCCTTCGCGATCGACTCGACGCCGGCGCGGATCTTGTCGACCGGCACCGTAACGAAGGAGAGACGCGCCTCGTTGTGACGCGCTTCGGTCGCATAGAAGGCGAAGCCCGGAACGTAGCCGACGGGAACGTCCGAGGCGAGAACCTTCTTCATGAGTTCGGCCGCGTCGATTTCCTTCGGGAAGGTCACCCAGATGAACATGCCGCCCGTGGGCTTCGTCCACGTGAGTTCGGGGTGCTTGGGCATGAATTCCTCGAGCGCGTCGAGCATGGCCTTCGCCTGTTCGGCGTAAAGCGCGCGCGTGCCCGGCATGTGGTTTTCCATGAGACCGCCCTTGAGCACTTCGGCCGTGATGAGCTGCGTGAAGGTGGAGGTGTGAAGGTCGACGGACTGCTTCATTTCGATGAGCGCGTCGATCACGTGCTTCGGAGCAACGATGTAGCCCAGACGGAAGCCCGGGGCGAGCACCTTCGACATCGAGCTCATGCGGATCGTGCGTTCGGGCGCAATGGCGCGAAGCGAGACCGGGGGACGTTCGCCGAAATAGATTTCGCCGTAGGGATCGTCTTCAAGGAGCCAGAAGTCGTATTCGCGGGCCTTTTCGCAGAGCCTGCGGCGGCGTTCCTCGCTGATCGTGCGGCCAGACGGATTCTGGAAGGTCGGCATCACGTACGCAAAGCGTGCGCCGCGGCATTCTTCGCCGAGCCAGTCGGGATTGAGCCCCTCGTCGTCGGTCTTCATTTCGACGTATTCGGGGAAGCAGAAGTTGAAGGCGCCGAGCGCGCCCATGTAGGTCGGGCTTTCGACGAGCATCTTGCTGCCTTCGTCGAGGAAGAGGCGGGCGATCATGTCGAGGCCCTGCTGCGAACCCGAGGTGATGAGGACTTCGTCGACCGTAGTCGGAACGCCGCGCTTCGTTTCTTGTTCGGCGATCGCTTCGCGCAGTTCCTTGACACCCGGGGCGGCGGAATACTGCAGGGCGACGGCGCCCTTTTCATCGAGCACCTTGCAGGCCGCGGCCTTCACCGCTTCGATCGGGAAGCGCTTCGGGCTCGGCAGGCCGCCCGCGAAGCTGATCACTTCGGGGCGCGCGGCGAGCGAAAGAATGTCCGTGATGACGGACGCGCCCTTGGGGCGCCCGCCTTTACTGTAGTGGGGTGTCGGGCACGTTTGCTGACAGCATTCCTTCGTCATGATCAGATCAACTCCGTAAAAAAGATTTTTTGGTGCGGTGTTTTTTGTACTTCGCAGGGAATTCCTTCGGTGCGTTGGTACATAGTAGCGCAGCGTTCCCATTCGTTCGGGGCGCAAAAAATCTTCTTTTGCGCATTTTGACTTCTGCTCACATCCGCTATGGAGTTCGCCGTAGGAGCTTTTGCGTAGTCACTCGGGCTGCCTCCCGAAAGGGACTTTCGCGTCTCTCGAGCGAAGGCGAGAAAAACGCTACAATGTCGACTCTTCTGAGCTCAACGGTTTATCCCCCATGGCACGTTATTCGCGCAGAGACGCCGCCCTCATGCTCGCGGGTCTCCCTCTTCTTCTCACGGGCTGCGGCTTTCGCCTTCGCGGGCGCTTCGACGCCCCCTTCGCCACGCTCTATCTGCAGATGCCCGTCAACACGAGCCTCTCGAACAAGCTTCGCCGCGCGATCACCGCGGGTTCCGACGTGGTGATCGTCGATCACCCCAACGAGGCCGACGCCGTGCTCGAACTGCTGCGCGAGGAGCGCGACCGGGAGATCCTCTCGATCAACGACATGGGCCAGGCCCGCGAATACGAACTCACGCTCACGCTCGAATTCCGCATCACCGCGCCCGAAGGCTTCGACTGGCTTGAGGCGACCCGTCTTTCGACGACGCGCGACATCAGCTACAACGAAAGCGAATTCCTTTCGCGCGAAAAGGAAGAAAACGTCCTCTACGACGACATGGAGAGCGACCTCATCAATCAGCTCGTCCGATACATCGAAGCCGTCAAGCCCCGCGATTCGGCCTACTGAGGGCGAAGTTCCTTCGACAAAAAGGAACCCTTCATTTCCGGGCGCCTTCGTTTTTCCTCCCGCAAGGCAAAGCGCGGCGCCGCCTTCTCACCCATCCACGTCGGCGCCCTCTGGCGCCGCAGTTTCAACGCCGATGCCGGTCGACCAAACAAACATCGAATCCTATCTGGAGCGCGCTGCCCGCGCCGAGCGGTTTGATCCCTACTGGCTCGTGACGGGAAACGACGAGTTTCTCATGCTCGAGACCGGAGACAAGATCCGCGCCGCGGCCTTCGCCGCGGGGCACACCGAACGCATCGTGCTCGAGCTCGGTGCGAAGTCCGACTGGACGACGCTTGTCGAAGCGACGACGAGCTACGGAATGTTCGACGACAAGAAGATCGTCGAGGTGCGCCTGACGGGGGCGCCGGGCCTCAAGGGCGGTCCCGTCCTCAAAGACCTTCTCTCGCGCGTCTACGACGGCGTATCGGTCGTCTTCTTCGTACCGACCCCCGACTGGTCTAGCGCAAAGGCCGCCTGGTGGACGGAACTCAAGAAGCAGTCGACCGTGGTGGAATGCAACACGCCCGAGCGCCGCAATCTCCCCGCCTGGCTCGGCGCACGTCTTGCGCGCCACGGACAGTCGGCCTCGCCAGACACGCTTGAAGCCTTCTCCGACCTTGTCGAAGGAAACCTCTTTGCCGCGCACCAGGAGGTCGAAAAGCTTGCCCTTCTCTACCCGGCGCGCGAACTCACGAAGGAAGAGGTCGAATCGGCGGTTCTCAACGCCTCGCACTTTGAAACGGCGGCGCTGCTCTCGGCCATCTGCACGGGAGAACCCGCCCGTGCGGCCCGCATCGTCGACGCCCTCGAGGCGCAGGCGGAACCCCTTGTTCCGATCCTCACCTTTCTTTCCATGCAGATCCGCACGCTCATCAAACTGCGAAGCGGGTATGATCGGAGGATCACATACGTCAAGGGCGTCTTCCCGACGCCGGAACTTACGCGCGGCGCCAAGCGCCTCAGCGTGAAGCGCCTTTCCGCGGCGCTTGACGTCTGTGCCGACATCGACCGTCTGATCAAGGGCCTCCCCGTACGGGACCGGGATTCCGACCCGTGGGTGGAATTGAAGAGCGTCGCGCTCTTTCTCGCCCGCTGATTCACCGGTCTTCCCGACGTCCGGCATTCGGACGCCGCTTCACTCTTCGAGCTTTGCCATGACCACCCCTCAGGAAATCGTCCGTCAACTCGCCGCGGCTGCGCGCACCGCTTCTCATGCGCTGGCCGCGAGCTCCACGGCCGCGCGCAACAACGCGCTCGAGCGCCTCGCCGACCGGATCGAACGGGACGCCGCAGAAATTCTGCGCGTCAACGCACAGGACGTGGAGGCCGCACGCCTTGCCCGGCGCGTCGAGGCCTTTCTCGACCGACTCGCCCTCACGGAAAAAACGATCGCCTCGATGGCGGCGGGTTGCCGTCAGATCGCGGCGCTTCCCGATCCGATCGGGCGCATGGAAAACCTCGTGCCCCAGCCTTCGGGCATCGTCGTGGGCCGCATGAGCGTGCCGCTCGGCGTTCTCGCCATGATCTACGAAGCGCGCCCCAACGTGACGGTCGACGCGGCGGCGCTCGCCGTCAAGTCCGGCAACGCCATCCTGCTGCGGGGCGGCACGGAGGCCCTCGGAACCAATCTCCTCCTCGCCTCCTTCGTGCGCGAAGCGCTTGCCGAAGCGAAACTTCCGCCCGAGAGCGTGCAGATGCTCGAGAGCGGCGACCGAGAACTCGTCGGCGCCCTCATCCGCGCCAAGGGCGACGTCGACGTTCTCATTCCGCGCGGCGGCAAGAGTCTCATCGCCCGACTCGCCGCGGAGGCGACCGTCCCGATGATCAAGCACCTCGAAGGGATCTGCCACACCTACGTGGACGACCCGTGCGACCTCGAGATGGCCGTTCGCGTCACCGACAACGCCAAAACGCAGCGATACGCTCCCTGCAACGCGACGGAAACGCTCCTCGTGCACCGCGGCGTCGCCTTTGAGTTCCTCCCGCGGATCGCCCGGATCTTTCACGACAAGAACGTCGAAATGCGTTGCGACGGTCTTTCGCGCCGCATCGTCGAGGGCGCGGGCTATTCGGCCATCGACGCGACCGAAGAGGACTGGGCGACCGAATACGGTGCCCCGATCATTTCGATCAAGACGGTCGAATCGCTCGACGAAGCGATCCGCTTCATCAACGAACACGGTTCGCACCACACCGACGCGATCCTCACGACGGACCAGCGTCATGCAGAGCGCTTTCTGCGCGAAGTCGACTCCGCCTCCGTCATGGTGAACGCCTCGACGCGCTTTGCCGACGGATTCGAGTACGGGCTCGGCGCCGAAATCGGCATTTCGACCGACAAACTGCACGCCCGCGGTCCCGTGGGACTCGAAGGACTGACGAGCCGCAAGTTCATCGTCCTCGGTCACGGCGAAGGCCGCCGCTGATTCTTTTATCTTTCTTCTTCTGACATGGCCCTTTCCTACTACGCCGTCTCGCCATACGGCCTTGAAACGCTGCTTGCCGACGAACTGCACCATCTCGGCGCCCAACGCATCCATCCGCAAAAGGGAGGCGTCCTCTTCGAGGGCGACGCCGCCCTCGGCATGGCCGCCTGTCTTCACTCTCGCCTTGCTAGCCGCATTCTCCTGCGCGTCGCGCACGGAAAATACTGGGACAGCCGCGACATCTACAAAATGGCGCTCGAGACGCCGTGGGAGAAGTGGTTCGGTCCCGACCACACGATCCGCGTCTCCGCAAACGCCCAACGCTGCCCCTTGGAGAGCATCGACTTTGCGGTTTTGCGCATCAAGGACGCCGTATGCGACCGCTTCCGCGAAATGGCGGGACGCCGCCCGAGCGTCGAACGGCACTCGCCCGACGTGAGGATCGCCGCCTTTCTCACTTACGACACGGTGACCTTCTATCTCGATCTTGCGGGCGAAGCCCTCTTCAAGCGCGGCTGGCGTCTGACGCACGGCGAAGCGCCCCTGAAGGAAAATCTGGCCGCGGGGCTTCTGATGCTCTCGGGCTGGACCCCCGAAAAGCCCCTGATCGATCCCTTCTGCGGGTCGGGCACGATCGCGATCGAAGCCGCGCACATGGCGCTCAACGTTCCTCCGGGACTCAACCGCCGCTTTGCGTTTGAAAAGCTCACGGGCTTCGGCGGGGATCTCTGGGACGAAATGCTCGAAGACGCCCGCGCCGGCGTCAACCGCCACGCCGAGGTGACGCTGCGCGCCTCCGACATCTCGTCGCTCGTCGTGGAAAAGGCCGAGGAAAACGCGCGCCGCGCGGGACTCGAACCGCTCCTCGCCGACGGACGCCTCACGTTCTCGCAAGGCGACGCCCGCGAAGTCGCGCCTCAAGAGGGGCTTTCCGCCGGACTTCTCATCGCGAATCCGCCCTACGGCGAACAGTCGAACCCGAAGAGCGCATCGATCCGCTCGATGATGAAGGACGTCGCGGACCGCCTCAAAGCCGTCTTCCCCGGATGGACCGCGTGGCTCCTGACGTCGGACCGGGAACTGCCTCGCCAGATGCGCCTCAAGGAGAGCCGCAAGATCGTGCTCTTCAACGGGCCGCTCGAATGCCGCTTCTTCCGCTTCGACATGGTGGCGGGAAGCAACCGCGGCAAGTCCTCCGGCAAGGAAAAGACCGAAGGCTGATTCGCCCTTTTTCCCAAAAACTCAGGGCGGCGTCCCGACCGGGGCGCCGCCCTTCTTGTTCAGCCGGCATCGGCCACCGGACTTATTGCTCTCGCCTAAGAACGCGCTCAGCACCGTCGGCGCGGCGAAGCCTGAGAACGTCGCCCGCTTCGAGCACCGTCCACTCGTCGCGGTACTCGATCGTTTGGCCGTTGCCGAGGCTCTTTCCCTCGAGAACCAGACGGTCTCCCTCGCGTTTCCAACGCTCGGTCGTAAGAGTCGCCATGTTGACGGAAGAGGCGTTGCCGTCGGGCTCGAGTCGGAAGCCCTGCACTTTCCCTGGCATTCCGGGAATCGGCTCGATCCAGGTACCCGCCACGGGGTCGGAAACCGTCGTGCAGGCCGAGAGAAGCAGGGCTGCGCAAAAGGCGCCCGAGGTGAAGAGACGAAAGCGCGGCATGGAAGAAAATCCTTTGGTGAAAGGTCGGTGACGAAATACTCCTCCACTCTCGCCGATTTCCCGCCCGAAAGCAAGATTCTCGGAGACGATCGAAAACGCCGGAAACAAAAAACCCGCCTTCTCCCCGGAAAACCGGAGGGAAAACGGGCTTTCTGTCGGCTTCGACAAAACGCGGATTAGGCGTCCTTGCGAACGAGGCGTTCCTTGATGCGGGCGGCCTTGCCGGAGCGGTTGCGCAGGTAGTAGAGCTTGGCGCGGCGGACGTCGCCGTGACGCTTCACTTCGATGCTGGCAACCGTCGGGGAGTACAGCTGGAACGTACGTTCCACGCCTTCACCCGAGGAGATCTTGCGAACGATGAAGGAGGAGTTGAGACCGCGGTTGCGACGGGCGATCACGACGCCTTCAAAGGCCTGGACGCGCTTGCGCGAGCCTTCCACGACGTTGACGTTCACGACGACCGTGTCGCCGGCGCGAAAGTCGGGGATGACCTTGTCGCCCGTGAGGCGGGCGATTTCTTCCTGTTCGAGAATCTTGATGAGATCCATTTATAACTCCGTACCATCGTCATGCGGCCTGATTTGAGGGACCCAAGCCCGCCGCCGAGAGGATGGAAAATTTTTAAGACAAAACGATCTTCGGGTCGAGTCGTCGCAGATAGGCCTTGTCGGCTTTGCTCAGAAGACCGGAAGAATTCGCGATTTTAATCAAGTCGGGACGGGTTTGCAAGGTAAAACGCAGACTTTCTTCCCGGCTCCAGCGCGCGATGTTGGCGTGGTGCCCCGAAAGCAGGACTTCCGGCACGCCTTCGCCCCGCCACACTTCGGGGCGGGTGTAGTGCGGCGCGTCGAGAAGCCCCGTCGCAAAGGATTCGTCGAGGCTCGAAAGATCCTTGATCGCGCCCGGAAGTTGCCGCACGACAGCGTCCATGAGGGCGGCCGCGGCGAGTTCTCCGCCCGAGAGGACGAAGTCGCCGAGACTGATCACCTCGTCGACATAGCGGTTCAAAAAGCGCTCGTCAATCCCTTCGTAACGTCCGCACACGAGGACCACGTCCTCGCCCGCTGCCACGAATTCGCGCACGCGCCGGTCGTCGAGTTTGCGGCCGTTGGGCGCAAAGCTCACGACGCGCCCGCGGTTTCCGGCGGAGCGGATGGCGTCCACCGTCTGCGCAAGAGGCTCGGCCATGAGGATCATCCCGGGACCGCCCCCAAAGGGACGGTCGTCGACCGTGCGGTGGAGATCTTCCGTCACGTCGCGGGGGTTCCAGGTCTGCAGCGACCAGAGCCCGCGCTGACGCGCGCGCGCCGTAATCCCGCAGTCGGTGAGCGAGCGGAAGAATTCGGGAAAAAGCGTGACGACGTCAAAACGCATGCCTGTCCCCTTCAGCGCCACTCGGGATCCCAGTCGACCGTGACGCGCTTCTCTTCGACGTCGATTTCGAGGATGTACACGTCGGGCACGTTCGGGATGAGGAAGGACGCGCGCTTGCCGTCGGGACGCTCCCAACCGACCGAAAAGATGTCCTGCACGCCGTTCGTGCCGATCCCCTCGATTTTGCCGAGCGTCACGCCTTCGCGGTTGACGACTTCGCAGCCGACGAGGTCGACCGCCCAGACGGCGTCTTCACCCGCGTCGGGAAAGTCTTCGCGGCGCACGGCCACCTGGCCGCGCAGCGCGTCGGCCGCTTCCTTGCTCTCGCACCCCTCCCACTGCGCGATCAAGCCCGTGCCGTGGGGACGGCAGGCCTTGACGCGCACGGGCGTCATTTCGCCCGTCGGACGAATCAGAAACCAGTTTTTCGCCGCGAGAAGCACTTCCCCCGTTTCGGTCGGAAAGACGCGCAGCCATCCGCGTACGCCGTAGGCGCCGCCCGTGCGTCCGAGGACGACGAGATCGTTCGTGTTTTCCATGCAAAACCCCTAAAAATGATGCGCAAACAAAAACCCCGCAGTCTCAGGCGTAGATACCGGGTCGGACAACGCGCGGTGAACGGATCCGATGTGCTTGGACACGAGAGGCACGACCGTTCGGGCGGAGTGTCGACCCGCACTTGAGGGATGCGGGGCTTGCCGTACCGTTTTTAGACGCCGGGCACGGTGTCGGCGTTCGATTCGTCAGGGAATCAGGCGGCGGTCTTCTTGAATTCCTTCACGAGACGGGCGACCGTGTCGGAGAGCTGGGCGCCCTGACCCTGCCAGTAGGCGAGACGTTCCGTGCAAACGGAGAGACGGACGGCCTGACCCGAAGCCATCGGGTTGTAGTAGCCGATGCGTTCGATGAAACGGCCGTCGCGACGGCAGCGGCTGTCGCAAACGTTGATGGAATAGAAGGGGCGCTTCTTGGAGCCGCCGCGGGCGAGACGAACGATAACCATTCGGTGTACCTCTAAAACGTAAATGGTTGAGAGAAAAAAAGAAATCAGGCCCCCGTCACGAGGAGCCCGACATCAAAAATTCGGAAACGCGATTTTAGCGGAGTTCGGGGCTTCCTGCAAGGAGAAAGCCCCGTTTTTTTATCAAAGCTTTTCTTTGAGCGCGTCGAGCGTCGCGGCGCCGTCGGCGACGAGGCCGTAGTCGCAGATCTCAAAGATGGGGGCTTCCGCGTCGTTGTTGACGGCGACGATCACCTTGGCGTCCTTGATGCCCGCCGTGTGCTGGATGGCGCCGGAAAGGCCGACGCCGATGTAGAGATCCGGCGCGACGATCTTGCCGGTCTGACCGATCTGCCAGTCGTTCGGGCAAAGCCCCATGTCGACCGCCGTGCGGGTCGCGCCGACGGCGGCCCCCAACTTGTCGGCAAGCGACGTGAGCTTCGAGAAACCCGTTTCGTCGAGCAGACCGCAGCCTCCGGCGAGGACCACTCGGGCGCTCACGAGTTCGGGACGGTCCGACTTCGTTTCGCTGAAGGACACGAAGCGGCTCTTCGTTTCGACGGCGGGCGCGTCGACTTCTTCAACGAGAGCGGGCTCCTGTTCGCCTGCGGACGCGAAGGCCGTTCCGCGAACGGTCGCAACGACGACGGGTTCGTCCACTTCGACGGTGGCGAGAATCGAGCCCGCGTACATGCCGCGCACGAAGGTCTTCGGCCCCTTGACGGCGAGGATTTCGGAAACGGGGCTCACGTCCATGAGCGCGGCGACGCGCGGCATGACGGTTTTCCCGAGGGCGCCCGTCACGAAAAGGATGTGGTCATAGCCCTTTCCTTCGCGCACGACGATGTCGGCGATCGCTTCGGGCGACTCCTGCGCAAACTGCGGATTGTCGGCGAAGTAGGCGGTGCGCACGCCCGCGATCTTGGCGGCTTCCTCCGCGATCGAGCGGCAGTCGTTGCCGAGGACGAGAACGTCGACGGGGCCGCCCATTTCGAGGGCCGCCGTCACGACCTGCGCGGTGGCGGGCTTGAGATTGCGGTTGTTGTGTTCGGCAATGAGCAAAACGGTCATTCTTCTCTCCTCACAGCACCTGCGCGGTGTTCTTCAGAATGTCGACGAGCTCGTCGACGCTCGAGACCATGCGTCCTTCGCGCTTCGTGACGGGCATCTCGACGCCGAGGAGCTTCACGCGGGGCTTGGCGTCGACGCCGAGCGAGGCGAAGTCGATCTGTTCGACGGGCTTCTTGCGGGCGCGCGCCATCGAGGGAAGCGTTACGTAGCGGGGCTCGGCCAAGCGCAGGTCGCTCGTGACGACCGCCGGCTTCTCGAGGGCGACCATCTGCGTGCCGCCGTCCGTTTCGCGCGTGACCTCAAAGCCCGCGTCGGTGACTTCGATCTTGCAGGCGAAGGTCGCAAGCGAGGTTCCGGCGAGCGCCGCGAGCATCTGCCCGGTTTGACAGGCGTCGTCGTCGATCGCCTGCTTGCCGAGGAGCACGAGATCGGGCGACTCCTTCTCGCAGATCTTCGAGAGCACCTTCGCGACGGCGAGAGGCTCGAGCTTTTCATCGGTGAGGACGTGAATGGAGCGGTCCGCGCCGATCGCCATCGCAAAGCGCAGCGTGTCGACGCTCTTCAAGGGCCCCACGGTCACGGCGACGACTTCGTCGGCCTTGCCGGCCTCGCGAAGACGAACGGCCTCTTCCACGGCGATTTCGTCAAAGGGATTGATCGCCATCTTGGCGATCTTGGTGTCGACGTCCGAATGGTCGGGAAGCGGGCGGACCTTCACTTTGGCGTCCACCACGCGTTTGACAGCCACAAGGATTTTCATAACTAACAGCCTAAGATTGATGATCCGTCGAAGGGTTTGCTTCCAAAGCGAGCGCGTCCCCGCGTCGAATCGAAAAATGCGCAAGCATTATACAGAGCGGCAGTCCGGATTAAAGCCGCACAAAAGATGCGTTTTTGTAAAGAAACTCCTCCTTTCGGTTTACCCCAAAGTACCGAACCAAAGCGCTGTCAGAAGGAGATACCGCAGAAATTTCCCGACGCCTATGAAGAGGGCGCTAAGAAGAAACGGATGCCGCAGCCACCCCGACGCGACGGGCAGGAAATCCCCCACGACGGGCAGCCAGGAGAAGAGAAGAAGCCAAACGCCGCGGCGCTTGGCTAGCGAGAGGATTTTCTCCGCCTTGGGGTGCCCCCGCAGGGAGGATTTTTCGGGAAAAAAGCGCCCGATCGCCCAGCCCGTGAGGCTTCCGAGAGTGTTCCCCGCAGTGGCCACGAGAAGGGCCGGCCAGGCGCCCTCCCAGGTGTTGCGGGAAGCGACGATGCCGAGGAGCACCGCTTCGGACCCGCCCGGAAAGAGCGTGGACGAAACAAAGGCGCTCGCAAAGAGCGCCCAGAGGGCGCTCTCCGTGGCCAGCCACTCCCACATGTCAGAAGCGGATGCGGTGCGTCGTCACCGGATCGAACCAATGCACGGCCGATTCCGGGAAAGAGAAGCCGGCGCGCGTTTCGATTTCGGGGATGAAGCTTTCGTTTTCCACGCGGAAGACGACGCTCTGACCGAGCACCGTACCGTGCACGAGATGGTCCGCGCCGAGCGCCTCGACCGTTTCGACTTCGAAGGTCCCCGCCCCGCCCTCGGCGGAGAGCGACGCGTGTTCGGGACGAACGCCGAGGACGACGTCGCGCCCGGCAAGCGAAGGCGCCGCCTTCGGGAGGCGAATCGCCTCGCCCGCGGCTTCGAGAAGGGCGCCGTCGGCCGACACCGTCCCGCGGATGAGGTTCATCGGAGGCGAACCGATGAAACCCGCCACGAACATCGTTTCGGGATCGTCGTAGACCTCCTGGGGCGTGCCCACCTGCTCGGCGATGCCGCCGTTCATCACGATCATTCGGTGTGCAAGCGTCATGGCTTCGACCTGGTCGTGCGTGACGTAGAGGCTCGTCGTCTTGAGGCGCTGATGGAGCTTCTTGATCTGAAGGCGCGTCTGCACGCGAAGCTTCGCGTCGAGGTTCGAGAGCGGTTCGTCGAAGAGGAAGACCGCGGGTTCGCGCACGATGGCGCGGCCCATCGCGACGCGCTGACGCTGACCGCCCGAGAGCTGACGGGGACGGCGCTCAAGGAGGTGACCGAGTTCGAGCATCTTTGCCGCCTCTTCGACGCGGCGGCGGATTTCCTCCTTCGGAACGCCGCGGATCTTGAGTCCGTAGGCCATGTTGTCAAAGACCGTCATGTGCGGATAGAGCGCGTAGTTCTGAAAGACCATCGCGCAGTCGCGGTCCTTGGGTTCGAGATGGTTGACGACCCGGTCGCCGATCGCAAGTTCGCCCGAGGTGATCGGCTCGAGCCCCGCAACCATGCGCAAAAGCGTCGACTTGCCGCAGCCCGAGGGCCCCACGATCACGATGAATTCGCCGTCCTTGATGTCGAGCGTGATGCCGTGGACGACCTTGACGTCGCCGTAGCTCTTCTTGATGTTTTTGAAAGAAATGCCTGCCATTTTTTACTTTTCCGTATCCACGAGACCCTTGACGAACCAGCGCTGCATGATCGTCACGACGAGCGCGGGCGGAATCATGGCGAGCATCGCCGTCGCCATGATGAGGTTCCATTCGTTGGCGCTGTCGCCGCCGCCGATCATGCGCTTGATCCCGATGACGATCGGGTACATGTCTTCGGAGGTCGTCACAAGCAGCGGCCAGAGGTACTGGTTCCAACCGTAAATGAACTGAATCACGAACATGGCCGCAACGTTCGTCATCGAAAGCGGCAGAAGGATCGTGAAGAAGAAGCGCATGGGACCGGCCCCGTCCATGCGGGCGGCTTCCGTGAGTTCGTCGGGAACCGTGAGGAAGAACTGCCGGAAAAGGAAGGTCGCCGTAGCCGAAGCGATCACGGGAAGGATGAGGCCGCCCCAGCTGTCGAGCAGATTGAGGTTCGCCATCACTTCGTAGGTGGGCGAAATGCGCACTTCCACGGGGAGCATGAGCGTGATGAAGATGAGCCAGAAGCAGAGCTTGCGGCCCGGGAAGCGGAAGTAGACGATCGCGAAGGCCGAGATGAGCGAAATGAGGATTTTTCCGAAGGAAATCCCGAGCGCCATCATGAGGGAGACCCACATCATGCGGCCCACGGGCGCTCGCGAAGCCGTGCCGCCCCCTTCGAAGAGAACCTGCATGTAGTTCTCGATGAAGTGCGCGCCGGGCAGCAGACTCATGGGCGCCTGTTCGACTTCGACGGCCGTCTGGGTCGATGCAACGAAGGCGACGTAGACCGGGAAGACCACGATCACGACGCCGAGAATCAGGATCAGATGCGTGAAGAAATTGAGCCAGGGACGATTTTCAACCATAACAAACCTCCCCGATCAATAGTTGACGCGCCGCTCGATGAAGCGGAACTGAATCACGGTGAGCACGATGACGAGCGCCATCAGGACGACCGACTGCGCGGCGGATCCGCCGTAGTCCATGTTGCGGAAGCCGTCGACGAAGACCTTGTAGACGAGAATGTTCGTCTCCTGACCCGGCCCCCCCATCGTCGTCGCGTCGACGATGGCAAAGGTGTCAAAGAACGCGTAGATCACGTTCATGACGAGGAGGAAGAAGGTCGTGGGCGACAGAAGCGGGAAGACCACGGTCCAGAAGCGGCGGAACGGTCCCGCGCCGTCCATGGCGGCCGCTTCGAGAAGCGACTTGGGCACGGCCTGCAGTCCCGCGAGGAAGAAGATGAAGTTGTAGCTCACCTGCTTCCACACGGCCGCGATCACGATGAGGGCGAGCGCATGGTCGGCGTTCACCATGTAGTTCCATTCAAACCCGAACTGACGAAGCGCGTAGGAGAGAACGCCCAGGGTCGGATTGAAGATGAACATCCAGAGAACGCCCGCTACGGCCGGAGCGATCGCGTAGGGAATGATGAGAAAGGACTTGTAGGCGTTGCCGCCGCGCAGAACGCGGTCGGCGCAGACCGCAAAGAGAAGCGAGACCGCCAGGCCGATGCCTGCGACGAGCACCGAAAAGAGCATCGTGACCTTGAAGCTCTCGATGTAGTTGGGGTCGGCCCAAAGGGTTTGGAAGTTGGCGAGCCCGACGAATTCGTTGCTGAGCCCGAAGGCGTCCTGCATCATGACGCTCTGCTCGATCGCCTGCCCCGCGGGGAGGAAGAAGAATACGAGCGTGATGAGGAGCTGCGGCGCAACGAGCACGTAGGGAAGCCATCGGTTTTGGAAGATGACTCGTTTTTCCACGTTGTCTCTCGAAAAGGGTTACGAAAAACGCAACGCATCCCGCGGCCCCCTCACGGGGACCGCAGGATGGCGACAATCGGACCGAAACGTCAGCGGGTCACGCGTTCGAAGCGAGCGAGCTGTTCGTTGCCGCGGCGCATGACGGCCGCGATGGCGTCCTTGGCCGAAGCCTGACCCGACCAGATCTTTTCAAACTCTTCGTCGATGATCGTGCGGATGTTCGGGAGGTACCCGAGACGAATGCCCCGGCTCTTTTCCGTGACCTTGAGCATCTGCTTGACGGCCACGTCGGCGCCCGGATTCTTTTCGTAGTAGCCGCTTTCCTTGGCGATTTCAAAGGCCTTCTGCGTGACGGGGAGGTAGCCCGTTCGCATGTGGTTTTCAGCCTGAACCTTCGGATCGGAGAGGAAGTGGAAGAAGGAGGCCACGCAGCGGTTCTGCTCGTCGGTCTTGCCGGCCATCGCCCAGAGCGAGGCGCCGCCGATCGCCGTGTTGAGCGGAGCGTCCGCGACGTCGTCGTAGTAGGGCAAGGGCATCGTCATGTATTCGAACTTCGCGTTGCGGCGGATGTTCGCGAGCGTCCCCGAGGAGCCCATGTTGATCGCGCATTCGCCCGAATAGAAAGTGGCGTCGGCCTGATTGCCGCGGCCCTTGTAGACGAAGAGCCCTTCCTTGGCCATGCGTTCGAGATTTTCGATGTGCCGCTGATGGAGCGGCGAGTCGATCTTGAGGCGCGCCGCCGTGCCGCCAAAGCCGTTGTTGAGCGTCGCGTATTCGACGTTGTGCCAGGTCGAGAAGCTTTCGAGCTGCGTCCAGCCCATCCAGGAGGTCGTCATCGGGCAGGCTTCGCCGGCCTTCTTCAGAGCGCGGGCGGCCTCTTCAATCTGTTTCCAGGTGCGCGGAAGCTTGTCGGTTTCGGTGGGCAGACCTGCGTTCTTGAACTTCGTGAGGTTGAGGTAGAGAACCGTGGTCGAGGAGTTGAAAGGGTAGCTCATCATGCGGCCGTCGGGGGTGGAGTAGTATCCGAGCACGGCCGGAATGTATTCTTCCGGATGGAATTCATAGCCCGCCTTTTCCATGAGGTCGCCCACGGGAACGACCGCTCCCTTGCTGAACATCATCGTGGCGGTGCCGACTTCAAAGACCTGCAGGATGTTGGGGGAGCGTCCCGCGCGGTGCGCGGCGATGCCCGAGGTCATCGTCTGGTCGTAGGTGCCCTTGTAGGTCGAAACGAGTCGGCATTCGTTCTGCGACTCGTTGTACTGCTTCGTGACGTCGGCCACCCAGTCGCCGAGCGTGTTGGCCATGGCATGCCACATCGTGATTTCGGTGGGCGCCGCCAGGGCGGTGCCGGCGCTCAGGGCGCATGCGGCGGAAAGGGCGGCAACAACGGTCTTGCGGATCATCTTTCAGTTCCTTCTGTACATTTCCTTTCCGGGCGCCGCAGGCCGCCGGACCGCAAAACGATCCCGCGCCGCACGACACATCCCTATAGGAGGAAAGGGGGACTCCTCGGAGAAGCGGCCTCGCATTCAATGAAAAACGAGCGGCGAACATCCCCGACGCTCGCCGCCGAACCACGAAAACGCCATGGCACAGTCTGAAGGAATAATAGGGACTGACTTTTCTTTTTGTCTATAGACGAATCGGCAAAAATTCCGGGGGGCCACTAGTTCTTTCGGCGTATTTTTCCCGGTTTTCCCTTGATTTTTTGCGCCGCCGATAGAGATTTTCTACTTAGAGACGGCGAACGTGCGGCAAAAAGAGAGGAGACCGTCCCAACCTCTTCCTTTGCCGCAACGCGGAACATCCGTCCTCAGCGGAAAAGCGCCTTCATTTCGGCCGTGCGGCGAAGCGCCGCCTCGACGGCGTCGTCCATCATGCCGTCGATGTCGCGCTCGTTCATGACGGCGAGCGCCCGAGCGGTCGTGCCGCCCTTGCTCGTGACGCGCTCGCGAAGCGTCGCAAAGGACTCGTCGCTCTCGCGCGCGAGTTTGGCGGCGCCGAAGACCGTTCCGATCGCAAGCTCCCGGGCGTCCTCGGGCGAGAACCCGCGCTTTTGCGCCGCCCGCTCGAGCGCCTCGAGGAAACGGAAGACATAAGCGGGGCCCGAGCCCGGAACCGCTCCGACGACGTCGAGCTTTTCCTCCGTTTCGCAGGCGACGACGTTTCCGACCGCCCGCATCACGAATTCCGCCGCTTCGGCGTGCTCGGGGGACGTCCCTTCGGGAACCCAGAGTCCCGAGAGGCCCGCGCCGACGAGCGCGGGCGTGTTGGGCATCGCACGGATGACGGGGTAGCCTCCGAGCCAGTCCGAGAGAACCGAACCTTCGATTCCCGCGGCGATCGAGAGTGCGGCGCCGCCCTTTTTCAAAAGGGGCCTTACGGGAACGAGCGCCTCCTTCATCACCTGGGGCTTCACGGCGAGAACGAAGAGGTCGCACCGGGAAATCCACTCGCCCGTCCCTGCGTGCGTCGTAACGCCGAGCGCCGCGAGCCGCTCGAGTTTCGGAGCGTTGTGGTCCGTCACGTGAAGATGCGCGCCGTCCATTTTGCGGACGAGCCCGCCCAAGAGGGCCGAGGCCATGTTGCCGCCCCCGAGGAATCCGATCGTAAGCGTCATGCCGTTTCTCCTTAGTTCTGCAGTTTCTTGGAATAGTCGCGCGCACCGAAAATGCCGCTTCCCACTCGGATGAGGGTGCTCCCCTCCTCCACCGCGGTGCGCCAGTCGGCGGTCATGCCCATTGAGAGAGTGTCCGCCTGCGGGCAACGGCGCTTCAACGCCTCAAAGGCTTCGCGCATGCGCGAGAAAGCGCGGCGTCCCCCGTCGGCGCCGTTGGCTTCCGGAATCGCCATGAGACCGCGAAGTCGAAGGTTCGGAAGCTCCGCGATGCGGTCCGCAAGCGCGTCGATTTCGTCCCAGGAAACGCCCGACTTCGAAGGTTCTGCGTCGGCATTCACTTCGATGAGGACGTTGAGGGGCGCAAGATGCCCGGGGCGCTGCGCAGAGAGGCGCTCTGCGATTTTCACGCGGTCGATCGTCTGCACCCAGTCGAAGGTTTCCGCGACGGGGCGCGTTTTGTTCGACTGGAGCGACCCGATGAAGTGCCACTCGACCTTTGCTTCGGGATGGCGCTCACGAAAAAGCCGGCACTTTTCCACGCCTTCCTGCACGTAGTTTTCGCCGAAGGCGAGCGCGCCCGCGCGCCAGGCGGCCTCGACCGCTTCAATCCCGAAGGTCTTGCTCACGGCGAGAAGCGCGACGCCCGCGTCGGGCGCACGGAGGGCGAGTTCTTTTTTCAGCGCCCGAAAGCGCGTTTCAATCGTTTTTTCCTGCATCATTCGTTGTTCCATGCCTTCGGCTCCGCCGGGGCGCAAAGTGTCAGACAACTATAGCCCAAATCCACCGTTTTTCCTCGCCCCGAAAAGCGCTACACTCTCACGATTTCCTACCTCCTTTTCCCGTTTTGCATCCCGTGACGACGCCCGTTCTTCTGCACAGCTGCTGCGCGCCTTGTTCGGCCGCCATTTTGGAGTGGCTCCTCGCCAACGACTACGCCCCGACGGTTTTCTTCTTCAATCCGAACATTTTCCCGCGCGAAGAATACGACGTCCGCAAAAACGAGTGCGTGCGCTACTGCCGCGAACTCGGCATTCCCTTCGTCGACGGCGACTACGACCACGACTTGTGGCTTCGGGCCGTGAAGGGACTTGAAAACGAGCCCGAGCGCGGCGCACGCTGCCGCGCATGCTTCGGGCTTCGCATGGAGGCCGCCGCCGACGCGGCCGAGCGGCTCGGCTTCGCACGCTTCACGACGACCCTGGCGGGAAGCCGCTGGAAGAGGCTCGATCAGATCCGCGAGGCGGCTGCAGAGGCCGTGGCGCGCCATCCCAAGACCTCATACTGGGACAAGGACTGGAAAAAGGGAGGCCTGCAGGAGCGGCGTAGCGTCCTGCTGAAGGAAAACGGCTTCTACAACCAACTCTGGTGCGGCTGCGAATTTTCGATCGGACATCTCGTTCGCAAAACCCCCGAGGAACTTCCCGAATACATCCGCCGGGCGGTAGACGAACTGCGCCTCAAAGAGTAAGAATTTTCTCACGCACCCCCAACCGGCAGATCCTCATGAATCCGCTCGCAGAAGTCTCGGGCTTCATTCTCCTCATCATCCTCGGGCAGGTGCTGCGGCGCCTCGAAATCCTCACGCCCGAGTGTTCCAAGGCCGTGAGCACGCTCGTTCTGAACGTGACGCTTCCCTGCGCCATTCTGCGCGCCTTGAACGGCGTCGAACTCACGGCGGGGCTTCTCGTCCTCGTTCTTCTCGGGCTTCTCGCAAACGTCTTCACCTTTTTTCAGATGGCCCTCACCGAGCGCCGCCACGCCGAAGACCCCGACGGACTCACGAAGCGCTTCTCGCAGCTCGTCATGCCGGGCTACAACGTCGGCACCTTCGCGATGCCCTTCACGGCGGGCTTTCTTACGCCCGAAGGCTTTCTCGCGCTCTGCCTCTTCGACGCCGGAAACGCCGTCATGTGCACGGGCGGTACCTACGCCGTGCTCTTTCGCGAACCCGGATCGCTCGTCAAACAGTTCGCCAGCATCGTCAAGCGTCTTCTCTCCTCCTTTGCGATCCTCACCTATCTCGTCGTCGCGGCACTCTCGGTGACACACACGAAGATTCCCGACGTGATCCTTCACATCATCGACATTCCCGCCGACGCCAACACCTTCCTCGCGATGATCATGATCGGCATGTCGGTGAACCTCAACATCCGACTCGAGTCCCTCAAGCGCCTCCTGCGCCTTTTGGGCCTGCGTTATCTAGGAAGCGTCCTCATGGGGGCCTTCGTGTACTGGTGCCTGCCCTTTTCGGAAGACGTGCGCCTCGGGATCCTCCTCGTTCTCTTCGCGCCTCTGCCCGCCATGGGGATCATCTTCTCGATGAAGGGCCGCATGAACTGGCAGCTCGCCGCCAACCTCAATACGATGAGCGTTCTCTGCTCGGTCGTCATCATGAGCGTCCTTCTCTCGCTTTTGGTCTGACGGCGCACAAAGGCCGACGATCGATCGGTCGGTCTTTCCCTGCGCAACGGCTCGGACGTCTTCGGACGCCGAGCCGTTTTCCTTTCGCTCCTACGGGGAGAAAAAAAAAGCCCGTAGCCGCATCGCGTTCGGCTCCGGGCTCGTTGTCATTGAAGACGAGGGGCGTCACCACATGAAATAGGTGACAACCGAGAAGATCGTGAGGATGATCGCTTCGAGGAGCACAATCGGCGCGAGCGTCCTGAAGAAGTCCGACTTGAAGTAGTCGACCGTGACCATGAGGCAGACGTGCGTAGGAGTGATCATCTGACCCGCCACGCCGAAGACCATGACGATCCCCGCGAGATTGAGGTCCCCCGGAGCGATCCCCGCGACGATCGGCATCACGATGGCGGCGTGCCCCTGGCTCATGCCCGTGAGGATGCCGACCACCGTGCTCACGGCCGCAATGACGACGGGCGTGGGCAGATCGGTCGACTGGAAGGCACGGATCATTTCGTCGAGAATCCCCGCTTCCGTAAGCACACTGATGAAGTAGAGGATGCAGGTGACGTTGACGAGAAGCTTCCAGTCCATGGCGCCCACGAAGATATCGCGCACCGAAACCGGACGCTTCATCAGGTGGAGGACCGGAATCATCAGGACGGTCACGATTCCCATGGCGAGGCCCGCGGAAACGTCGAAGACGAGCATGAGGATGACGTTGACGAGCACCGGCCCGATAGCAAGCGAAATCTCGCGGATGTGGCGACGGCTGGCTTCCGGAGTGTTCTCGCGCTTCAGGCGGCGGTCGGTGAAGCGAAGCGGTCGGATGAGGACGAACCAACCGGCAAGGAAGGCGACAACCGCCATCCAGGCGAGGTGCACGACGAGGTCGCTCACCGAGATGTTCGCGACGGCGCAGCCGAGAATCATGCCCGGAATGATCGGGCTCATGAATTCGCAGACGTGTCGGAACCAGAAATTGATCGACGCCTTGCTCTCGCGCGAGATCGTCATGCCGCGGCTCGCCTCGTCGACGATCGGCGCGGAAAAGCGTGCGCCCCCCATGGAGGGGAGCAGTCCCAAAAAGGCCGGCATCGTGGCGAGCGTCACCTTGGTGGAGGAGAAGATCTCGTTGAGCGAATCCACCATGCCGCGTAGCGTTCCCGACTTGCGCAACTCGATTTCGAGACACATCACGAAGTAGAGCGCGAAGAGAAGGTCGTAGGTGCGCGACTGAGAGAGCATCTCGGTGACGGCGGATCCCAGAGCGGGAAGGGACGGATTCCAGAGGGCCCACATCAGGGCGCCGCCCGTCAGAATGGCAGCGCCGATGGGCACCTTGAAGCGAAGGACCACGACCATCGCAAGGAGGCCGAGACCGATGACGGTGAAAATGCTCATGGTGTTTTATTTTGCAGAATGTCGGTCAAAGACCGAAAGCGCCCGAAGGGCGCTTTCGAATGATGCGGAAAGTTTGCACTTTTTTGACCGTCAACGGAGAAGAGACTCGGGAAAACACGGAGTGGCGTCTACAGGACAGGCTCCCCAAGAAAACGGTTTGCCGGAAAAATGGGGATGGAGGCATGACTTTCACCCTACATAATGAAAGTCAAACTTTTTTCTTTCATGAAAAAAAAGCGATCGAAGTCCCCCGAAGGGAACCCCGAGCGCGGAAAGAACGCTTTTCCGAGCGTTCGTTCTTTGCGGCTCAGTGACGGACATCAGGCCTTCTTCGAGCGCTCGAAGGCTTCTCGGGCGGCGACTCGGCCCCGGATGACGGCGGCGGTGAGCTGCGAACCGTCGAGGTAATTGTCGTAGAAGAGCACGCCGATGGCGTTGCCCGCGGCATAAAGACCCGGGATAGCCTTGCCGTCGCGGTTGAGCACTTCCGCCTTTTTGTTGATCTTCGAGCCCTTGCCGGCGTGGATGGCTTCTTTGAATTCCTTCACGGTCTTCGCAAGCATCGCTTCGGGCAGACCGCACTGACGGGCGAGTTCCACAATGGTGTCGGCCTTGTAGATCGGAGCCTTCGCCTTTTCGTAGCGCTTGAAGCGAAGGTCGAAGATCGGTTCGTTGCGCACGCGGCTGTCGAGAATGATGAAGGCGCGGTTTTCAGGGATGCGCTTCGGGGTGTTCTGGGCGACGAAGACGTAGGTCTGACCTTCATCGATGTAGCGTTCGCCCCGCGGCGTCACGCAGATGCCGTAGTTCACCATGTGCGGGGGATTGGCGCGCGTGGCCGCACGGATCGGACCGGCGTGGAACTGATCGCAGTTGACGTAGTTCGGGAATAAGGGTTCCGTGAGCGACATGTTGTCGCCCGTGCAGCAGACCGAATCGCGCAGCAGCATCCAGGCGGCGCCCATGTAGCGCGTGATTTCGACGACCTTCGTATTGAAGGCAAGCGGCACGCCCGACTTCTTCACTTCGTCGAGCATCCGTTTCGCGAGCTGCGAGCCGCCCGGCTACGTGGGCCGTTCCAGAATTCCTTTCAAATCTACCAGGGCGGTCCAACCCGGAATTCATGGTAATTATTCGCTCTCACTGCCAGTGAGTCTGGCCTCAGACGGAATAACTTCTCAAGGGCGCCTTACGAAGCGTCATCTCGCAAGCCGAGAAATTACCTGGCCGGCCTTCCGAAAACCCCGGACGATCTCACGGGTTTCGACGTCGTGGGCGATCGGTCTCGTCGCGCTCGCGAGGACGGCGTACGCCTGATGCGGTCAAGGCGAACGCCGCAAAAAGCTTCGCCCGGGCGAAGCCGGGCGAATGTGAGGGGGATGCGTAAGAAGACTGCGGATTACGCGGCTTTTCGTTCGGTGTCCGTAATGAGGCAGTAGACAAGGCCACTGCCGATCGCGCCGATGAAGAAGGAGAAGTTTGCGAAGACGGGCGAGAGTTGGAAGAGCATCGAGAAAACGCCCCCCGCAATGAGCGCCGCCACGGCCTTCAGGTTCCAACCGCGCGCGTACCAGTACCGCCCGCCCTCCTGGTCGTTGTAGAGGTCGTGCACTTCGATGTGACGGGCCTTGACGCGGTAGTAGTCGACGATGATCACACCGTAGACCGGACCGATGAAGCCCGCAAGCACGTCGATCGTGCTGTGGATCACTTCGGGCGAATGGAAAAGATGCCAGGGCAGAATCGCCACGGCGAGAATCGACGCGATGAAACCGCCGCGTCGCCAGGTGATCTTCGAGGGCGCGAGGTTCGAGATGTCGAAGGCGGCGGAAACGAAGTTCGCGACGACGTTCACGCCCACGGTCGCGACGAGCAGCGTGAAGCCCAAAAGGAGCGTCAGCATCTTCGAATCGAGCTTTCCCAAGAGCTGGATCGGGTCCATGATGAGTTCGCCGAAGATGACGGGCGTCCCCGAAATCGTGATCACCGCGATCGAGGAGAAGAAGACGAAGTTGATCGGAAGACCCCAGAAATTGCCCCAATGCATGTCGCGGTCCGAACGGCAGTAGCGCGAGAAGTCGCCGAAATTGAGCGTCGGACCTGCAAAGTAGGCGACGATGAGGGAAATGCCGACCACCAGCGCCCACATGGATTCACCGAAGCTGAGGGTCTGATCCGAGAGCGTGAAGCTGATGTTCTCCCACCCGGCTTCCGCGACGACCCAGATCATCATGACGAGCATCACGACGTAGACGATCGGTCCCGCCCAGTCGATGAAGACGCGGATCGCCCTCATGTCGGCGATGAAGAGCGCCGTCTGCGCGGACCACATGACGAGGAAACAAATCCAACCGAGAGTTGAGAGCCCGAGAATGTCGTTTTCCGCGTAGATCTTCCACTCGGGGAAAAAGTAGAGCACGCACACCATGAGCGCGGCCGAGGCGAGATAGGTCTGAATGCCGTACCACACGACCGCGATGATTCCGCGGATGAGCGCGGGAATGTTCGAGCCGTATACGCCGAAGGTCATGCGGGCCATGACGGGGAAGGGAATCGCGTGGCGGCGGCTCGGCTCGCCGATCAGGTTTGCCAGGCCCTGAACGATGAGGATGCCGAGAAGCAGCGCCGCGAACACTTGCCAGCCCGCGAGGCCGAGTGAAAAAAGCGTCCCCGCGAAAACGTAGCCGCCCGCGCTGTGCACGTCGGACATCCAAAAAGCGAAGATGTTGTACCAGGTCCAGGTTTGCTTGGCGGGAAGAAGGTCCGCGTTCGCCAAGGAGCTTTGCGTCGGGTCAGGAATGGATTGGGTCATGGCGCATCCTTTCTTGTTGGTTCGCCATGTATTTTCGAAACCCGGGCCTTTCGGGTCACGCGCCTACGGCGCCAAGCCCTTGTCCTTTCGCGACAAGGTGGTGGCGCAAGGAGAAAAGAGCGGAAAAAAAAGAAGTCGTTTCTTCGGAAAATCTTACTCGGCAGGAGATTCGGCAGAGAAAAAACGCCGGAATCCCCCGTGCGGGAGACCCCGGCGTCAACATTCTCTCCGGGACTCGGAACGGAGAGATTTCGGTTTTCGGCACTCTTACGCGGCGCGTCCGACCGTAAAGAGAACGATCGGCTCGAGATGGGCGGCAAGCTTCATGCCGTCGCGAAGCGCGTCGTGGTCAAAGGAGGCGCGCACGCACCCGGCGAGTCCCAGGGAGGTCGCGGCAAGATAGCAGGCTTCGCCCATCGTGCCCGCGTCGACGAAGACCCCGGTCGGACGGGCGTTTTTCGAGCGTTCCTTGTCCGCCACAAAGACGATCGTGACGGGCGCCTTCTTCACGTATTCGAACTGATAGGTCGTGGAGAGTTCGCGCACGTCCGCTTCGGCGGTCCGCACGAGCGCGTTCTTCTCCGCGTCGAAGCGCCAGGCGCCGTCGGCGCGCAGCACGTAGGCCGACACGGCGCGAAGGTCGAGCGTCGACGGAACGGTGCGGCGCCCGTCTTCGCTCGTGATCCCGGCGCAGGCCCAAAGAAGCGCCGCAAGTTCATCGTCGGAGAGCACCGCGTCCGTGCAGTCGCGGTTTGTGCGGCGCTTTTGGAGCGCTTCGCCGAGCGGCATGGAAAGGACCTTGGGTTCGGGAAGCTGAAGGGTCGTCATGGTGAAACCTCCTTGAATGGCTGTCGTTTCAGTGAGTGTGAGAAATCGTGGCGAGAAGACGACGCTCGATCGCACGGCCTTCGGCAACGCCCGCGCGTGCGGCGTCAAGGCGCCGCTCGAGAATGTCGGCGCCCTTTTCGAGCGTGCGAAGAAGCGCCTCGACACGCCGAAAAGACGTGCCGCCCGAGGCGCAAAGGAAGGAGCAGGCGCCCGGCTGCGTGAGCGCGCGCCCGTAAACGCCGGCGAGGCTCCCCGGCCTCCGAAGCGGCGTCGAGTCAAGCGTCACGGCAAATTTCCAAAACCGCGCCGCGTCTTCGAGGGACAATGCGCACATGATGTTTTCGGTGCCGTCGCCCGTGAAAATCCGGATCTCGGGCTCATCCCCTTCCTTGGCCGAAGCGTTTTCCTTTGCGGGAAGATCCGTCCCCAGGACGAACCAGGGCATGCCGCGAAGGACGAGCCCGTCGGGGGCCTCCCTTACAAGTTGTTTTGCATCGTGAAAAATGTCGAGCAAAAGAAGCGCGGGAAGACCGCCGAGAGTAAGCACGGCCGTGAATCGCTCGATGCGCCCGTCGAGAAGGGACTCCGCCCTGACGTTCGGGTGACGCACGAGCGCCTCTCTTACGGCGCCGAGGTCTTCGCCGAACTTTTCGTCTGCGCATTCGGGCGCCATCAGTCTGAGCAGCGCCGAAAGCGCGTCCGCCTCCCCGTCCGTGAGGGGCGTGTCGGCGAAGAGGCGCGCCGCGATCCCGACGACGGGTTCGGGGCGGTCGCTACCGGCATCGGGCACGGCGGCGCCGTATCCGGAAAAGGCTTGCGTAAGAGCGGGCGGCATGGCGGAAAGAACCTCCTTGATTTCTAGAGAAGAGTAGTCCTCTGCGCCGGGGATAGACACGGGTTTGACGCGTCAAAACATGGTCTTTTCATGCCAGGCGTCCGGGTCCGGACGCCCGAGACGAAACGGTCCGACCGGCTCAGGTCGGCACCGTGCGCATGCGCTTTCGGTAGGCGGCGGGCGCCGTTCCAAACCAGCGGTTGCAGGCGCGGTTGAAGTTGCTCGGATCGGAGAATCCGAGGTCGTAGGAGATTTCGGTGATGGGCCGCTCGCTGTGGGCGAGCATGTCGTGGGCGAGGCGCTTGCGGAGACGGTCGAGAAGTTCCGCAAAAGAGACGCCCTCGCGCTCGAGACGCCGCTGCAGCGTGCGCGAGGAGAGATGCATCGCGTCGGCCACCTCCTTGATCCGGGGCTGACCGTTGGCAAGAAGCTTCGTCATCACCTCTTCGGCGCGCGACGCAAAGGACGCCTGCCGCACGCGGTTGAGGTATTCGATCGAAAGTTCCTCCGTCACCTCGCGCAAAATGGCGTTGGCGCTCGCATAGGGTTCGATCGTGTCGGGGTAGGCGAAGGTGATGTGCGCGCACTCGGCCGACGTGTCGACCGCGACGCCGAAATGCCGGTCAAGCCGCTTTCGATCCGTTTCGGGAAGATGCGGCAGACACACGCCTACGGCCGTGGGCGTCACCTTGTGGTGGGAGAGCGAGTTGGCCTGACGCAGGATGAAGGCGAGCATGGCGAGCGAGGCGCTCGCGCCGGGTTCCGTTCCCTTGAGCGTGCGAAGCCTGAGGGTGGTGCCTTCGTGGTTGTGCGAGAGACTGATGTCCATCGTGCTCGAGATGATCTTGGCGTAGCGCGCCACCAGATCGAGCACCTGAGAGAGCGAGCGGGACGTCACGACGGCAAGCCCCAGACTGTGCAGCGTCGCCACCTGCATTTCCTGCCCGCAGCGCATGCCGATCAAGGGATCCTCCGTTTCGCTCAAGACCTGCTCCCAGAGACGGCGCACCTGCGTTGCGGGATAGCGCGCCCCCGGCACGCCCAGAAGCGACCGGTCCAATCCAGCCCGCTCCAGAAGCGGCTCGGGTTCGATTCCATAGCCCCGCAACGTCTGACAAATCGAACGGACCCAAGCCGCGAGAATGCTGTCGCCCAGCGGCAGTTCCTTCGTTTCGGTCTCGCCAGCCAACGTCAAAAGTTGTTCCCGCTTTTCCTGCAGCATCTTTCCCACCCGTCACAATCACGGGAACGGGCCGCATCGACGTTGATCGACCGGCCCGTTCTCGTCCACACGTCAAGAATTATACGGATAAGCTCTTAAATTCTTGCATTTTCCTTACGCAAAAACCACGCCTTCTTCGGCAACGACGCGCGTACCCGAACGGCCGGCGAGGATTTCGTCGATCTTGTCGAGCGCGCCGATCACGGCGGTCTTGCCGGACTTTTCCACGAAGCGGCAGGCGGCTTCGACCTTCGGGCCCATGGAGCCCTTGGCAAAGCCGTATTCGCGAAGCGACTTCGGATCGGCCTGGGCGATGCGGCGCTGTTCGGGCTTGCCCCAATCGAGGTAGGCGCCGTCGACATCGGTCGCGATGATGAAGAGATCGGCGTCGAGGTCGGCCGCGAGGACGGACGAGGCGAGGTCCTTGTCGATCACGGCTTCGGCGCCGCGCAGACGGCCTTCTTCATCATAGTAGGTCGGAATGCCGCCGCCACCGCAGCAGATCACGATGTGACCGGCTTCCACGAGGGTCTTGAGGCTCTTGAGACCGAAGATTCGCTTGGGTTCGGGGCTCGGCACGACGCGGCGGAACTTGTCGTTGTCCGGAGCGATCGACCAGCCTTCCTTGGCGGCGAGGGCTTCGGCCTCTTCCTTCGTGTAGACGGGACCGACGGGCTTGGTCGGATGCTGGAAGGCCGGATCCTTCGGGTCGACTTCCGTCTGCGTGAGGACGTTGCAGAGCGTGGCGCTCTTCGGAACGAAGTTGGCGAGTTCCTGCTGAATCATGTAGCCGATCATCCCGAGGGATTCGGCGCCGATCACGTCGAGCGGGTACATCGGAACGGCCTTGTAGGCGTTGTTCTGGAGGGCGAGAAGACCGACCTGCGGGCCGTTGCCGTGGGAGATGATGAGTTCGTTCCCTTCGTAGGCCTTGGCGATCTGTTCGCAGGCCGTACGGACGTTGGCGCGCTGGTTCTGGGCGGTCATGGGTTCGCCGCGCTTCAAAAGGGCGTTGCCGCCGAGAGCGATGAGAAGACGCATTTTGCTTTTCCTCTTGTGAGTGATGAGTTGATTATCGGACCGTCCAGCCGCCGGTCGGCCGGACGGACGGTCCGTGAAAAAAGTGTTTCGGCGCTCAGCCGTGGATTTCGATGCGCTTGCCGCGGGCTTCGCCGAGAATTCCTTCGCCCAGGTGCCAGACGGCCATGCCGCGGACAAAGGTGTCGCGCACGCGGCAGTCGATGCGGCGGCCTTCATAGGCGCTGAAGGGGTTCTTGTAGAGAAGATCCTTGGCTTCGAGCGTGTAGGAGCGGTTCGGATCGATGACGACGAGATCGGCGTCGAAGCCCACCGCGATTTCGCCCTTCCCTTCGAGACGGAAGCGCCGGGCGGCGTTCGTCGAAAGAGCGAGCGAAAGGGTCACCGGGGAGATCCCGCGCTTCAGAACCGCTTCGTCGAACATCGCGTCGACGCAGTTCTGCGCCGCGCTGATGCCGCCCCAGGCCTTGAAGGCGTTGGGATCGGACTTAAGGTCGATCGTGCACGGGGAGTGGTCCGAGACGAGCATTTCGATCCGCCCTTCGGCGAGCAGTTCCCACAGGCGCTCGCGGTGCTTGCGGTCGCGGATCGGCGGCGAGCACTTCGCCTTCGGTCCGATCGCGTCGAGCTCTTCGGTGGCGAGCAGCAGATAGTGCGGGCAACTCTCGAAACTCGCGTCGACGCCGCGGGCCTTCGCCTCTTCGACGGCTTCGACCGCTTCATGACAGGAGCAGTGCGCGATGTGCACGCGGCAGCCCGTCGCTTCGGCGATCATGAGGACGCGCCGAACGGCTTCGACTTCAGTGAAGATCGGACGCGTCGCCACGTAGTCGGAGACGAGGGTCTTGCCCGCCGCCATCGCTTCGCGGCCGAGTTCGTCCGTGATCGTCGCGTTTTCGCAGTGCACGACAACGAGACCGTCGACCTTGGCGATTTCCCGCATCCCGCGGTAGAGCTCCCAGTCGGTGACGTTCTTGAAGTCGCCCGGCTTGTCGGAGCCGCAGGTCGCGACGAAGGCCTTGAAGCTTGCGACACCCGCCTTGGCCATGGGAATGAGGTCGGCCGTATTCCAAGGAACGAGTCCGCCCATGGGGGCGTAGTCGACCCAGCAGGAATCCTTGGCGTGCGACATCTTGAGTTCGAGCGAGGCGACGTCGGTCGTGGCGGGAATGTTGTTCAAAGGCATCTCGACGAAGCTCGTGATGCCGCCCGCAGCCATCGCCTTCGTCCCCGTTTCGTAGCCTTCCCATTCGGTACGGCCGGGTTCGCTCAGGTGCATATGCGCGTCGACCATGCCGGGGAGCACGTAACAGCCCGCGGCGTCGCAGACGTTCTTCGCCTCTTCATCGATCGTCGGGGCGATGCGGACGATTTTCCCGTCCTTCACGCCGATCGACGTCGTTTCCACACGGTCGCGCAACACCACGCGGCCGTTTTTGACGATGAGGTCCAACATTCTGGCTTTCTCCTTAGAACTGGATGTTGAAGACTTGCTGGATGTAGAGCGCGGCCGAAGCCATCACGCCGAGGATAATCATGAGAGGCGTGTAGAAACGGATCCACTTCGTGTAATCGCACTTCGAGATCACGAGCGTCGCGATGAAGAAGCCCGAGGTCGGGAAGAAGATGTCCGAGAGTTGACCGCCCCAGGCGTTGGCCGAAACGATCGCCTGCTGCGAAATATCGAGAAGCGACGCAAGCGGCGAGAGAATCGGCATCGTCAGAATCGTGAGGGCCGTGGCACCCGGAATCAGGGCGTTGAAGAGCCACTGCTCCCAGAAGACCGCGATGGCGCTGATCGCGGGCGGCGTGCTCTTCATGAGGTTTTCGAGCCAGTTGACGATGGTGTCGGTGATGACGCCCGAGTCCATGACGACGGCGATGCCCGAGGCGACGCCGCAAAGGAGCGCGCCCACCATCAGGTCGTGCATGCCGGCGTTGATGTCGTTGCAGATTTCCTGACCGCGCTTCCCGGCGATGAGGGCGGCGACGATGCCGATCGTGAGGAACAAACCGCCGATCGCTTCAAAGCCGAGGTTCTTCCAGAGAATCAGCGCGACAGCGATCGGGAAGAGAATGAGACAGGCGATGCCGGCGCGAATCTGCTGCGGCGTGAAGGTCTGTTCGCCCACGGGAGCGCGCTGGGCGATTTCTTCGCGCATGATCCTGTCCGATTCGATCGTGAGGCTCGATTCGGGGTTCTTCTTGACGCGGGCCGCATAAGCCATCACGTAGACGATCGAGATGACGATCGCAAGCACCATGATGATCGCGCGGAAGCCCGAACCCGAGAACATCGCAACCTGAGCGATCTGCTGACCCATGCCGACCGACCCCGGAATCGTCACGCCGAAGGTGAAGCCGATGCAGGGACCGAGAAGCGCCACGGCGGTCGCGGTCATGCCGTCGTAGCCGAGGCGATAGAAAAGAGGCAGGAATACGGGGAGATAGGCCAGCGACAATTCCGGCACGCCGATGAAGGCCGCCAGAAGAGAGGTCACCGCCATGAGGATCGGGGCGACGAGCATTTCCTGGTTTCCTACCGCCTTGGAGAGGCGCTGCACGCCGAGGTCGATGAGGCCCGCGCGCTTGATGAGACCCATACAGGCGCCCACCATGAAGGTGAGGACCACCACGCCCGCGGCGCGTTCAAAGCCGTACGGAATCGCGGTGATGATTTCGAAGAAGCCCGCGGGATGCTGCTCGACCTCTTTGTAGGTGCCCGCCACGACGAAGTTCTGCACGCCGTGCGCCGTTTCCACGACCTGGCGATCGTACTGACCGGCCGGGACGATGTAGGTGAGCAGCGCCATCACGAGGATGAAGGTCCCGAGGATGATGTAGATGTCGGGCATCTTGAACCCGCGTTTCTTCGGGGTTTCGTTTTTCTGAAGCTCGGACATGATGAGACTTCCTTCCCGCGGGTTGAGTCGCGGGGTTGGATAAAAAACGGGGCGTTCGCGCCGATCGGCTCGAGCGCCCCAAAGTGGATCAATGGAGAACAGTGTTGGAGAGGCCTTCTCAGTTCACGCCGACGACGGCGGAGAGGAGCGCCATGCGCAGGGCCACGGAGAAGCCGATCGCGCGGAAGTAGAGCTGATGCGGCGTGTTGTCGATGCCGAAGTCGAACTCACCGGGGTTGCGCGGCAGCGAGTGATGGACGCCCACGACCTTGCCCGTCTTGGCGCGGATCGTGTTGAGCATGTCCATCGACACGTAGTAGTTGGCCATCTTCTTCATGAAGTCTTCACGGTTCGGATCGTCCTTCTTGACCGAGCAGCCCGGCAGATAGATGAGGTCGACGCCCTTGTCCATGTAGAGCTCTTCGTGCTGCTTCTGGGTGAGGTCGAAGTGTTCTTCGAACTGAGCGCCCATCTTGCAGAGCTTTTCGCGGACGATGTCCGGCGTACGGAGTTCGCTCGTGCCCGTGTAGATGATCTTGGCGCCCATGGCGGCGAGAGCGAGGGCGAAGGACTGGCCGGAGCGGGCGCGGGAGAGGTCGGGCGAAGCGATCGCGACGGTCACCTTGGAGAGGTCGCCGAAGGCGCGCCAGCAGGTGTAGGAGTCAAGCAGACCCTGGGTCGGATGCGTGACGTGGCCGTAGCCGCCCGAGATCACCGGAGCGCAGTGGCCCTTGATTTCTTCGAGTGCGCCCATGGCTTCCTTGTCGTCGGGGTGACGCATCACGATGACGTCGGCGTATTCGCTCGTCACGCGCAGGCTGTCGGCAAGCGATTCGTTCTTCGCAACCGACGAGTTGTGGGTCGGGTCGGCTTCCGTGATGACGGAGCCGCCGAGGCGGTGCATGGCGTTTTCATGCGAGCAGCGCGTACGGGTCGAGGGCTGGAAGAAGAGCGTGTAGAGAACCTTGCCCTTCAGGAGATCGGTGCCGGTGCGCATGAAGGGTTCAAGCATTTCGGCCGCGTAGAAGAGCGACTGGATTTCGTCGCGGGAGAAGTCGTCCAAGAACGTGATGTTCTTGCCGCGCATGTGCGTGGCGTCGAGGTATTCGCGGATGTCGCGGGCCTTGAAGCTGTCGGTGAGAGCCATTTGTAGTCTCCTGGTTCGTGTTCCGGTTTAGGTGAAAATAACGGTGTCGCGGATCGATCAGATTTCGACGTCGCGGTTGCAGTCCTTCGAGTAGATGTAGCTGAAGGGTTCGCGGCCGATGCCGTAGGCGGCCTGCAGCGAGAAGGCGCCCATCCAGAGGAAGTCTTCCTTCTTCGTGAGATACCAGTCGTCGTCGAGCTTGTAGGTGCCCTGACCTTCGTAGATGTAGGCGCCGTGTTCCTGAACGTGCGTTTCGACGATGTTGTGCGAGGCGCCCGGATCGAAGGAGAGAATGTGCATGTTCATGTCGAAGGCTTCGTCGAGCGGGAGGAAGTCCTTGACGTGGACGTTGGCCATGCCATCGTAGTCGCGGAAGGGCGTTTCGTTGATGTTGCCGAAGACGGTCCAGGGCTTGAGTCCCTTCGGATGCGGGATGTAGCGCTGCTTGTAGAGGAGGATGCGGCCTTCCTTGCCGTTGGCGTTCTTGAAGCCGATGCCGACGCCCGCGGGAGCGTAGGCGTAGCCGCCCTGCGTGAGCGTTTCGGTCTTGTCGCCGACCGTCACTTCGAGGGCGACTTCGCCGTCGAGAACGTAGAGGAAGGATTCTTCATGTTCGAGCGTCGCATAGGGATATTCCGTATGCGCCGTCGCGCCGAGCGTGCCGATGAGCTGAACGAAGCCCGCGCCCACCTTCGGGGAGCAGAGGATCGTCATCTTGGCGTCCACGATCCCGGGGATCGTGTTGATGACGCGCCCCTCGGGCGTGATGATCGCGAAGCTGTCGCGCTTGACGATGGAACGGTTGGACAAGAGGTCCTGAGGATAGCCGGGCATGTTGCCTCCTAGTCGATTGAGTGCTTTTCCTAGAGATAACTTGGATTTCGAGGACTTTTCGTCTCTCGACACGGCAAACTATAGGAGGCTCTGAGACGAAGCTTTAGGGTGAAAAATGACATCCGCTTGTCATTTCGCGCCACCCTCTAAAACACGGCGATTTCGGACGTCAAGCGCTTGTCATTTCACGCCAACCTATGTTTTCGACCTTGAACACGCGTTTTCCGACCTTCGGTCATCCCGCATTAAGGAAGAGCGCCTACCATGGTCGGGCGTTTTGCGCGCGGTGTTACAATGCCTCTTTTCTCCGCGTCCTTTCGGCGCGGACGGCGAACGTTTCGCCGCGGAACGGTTATTCCCTCACTTTTGACGGCCCCTGCTCCTACTTCGAACGCAGGGCCTCCAAGCATTCTCATGAAAGAAATTCGCACCCGCATTGCTCCGAGTCCCACCGGCATGATGCATCTCGGGACCGCCCGCACGGCCATTTACTGCTGGGCCGTAGCCCGTCACCTTGGCGGCAAGTTCCTCCTTCGCATCGAAGACACGGACCAGGTTCGCTCCACGCAGGAAGCCGTGGACGTGATTCTTCAGGGCATGAAGTGGCTCAACCTCGACTACGACGAAGGCCCCATCTATCAGATGGACCGTCTCGCCCGCTACAAGGAAGTGGTCGACCAGATGCTCGCCGACGGCCGTGCCTACTACTGCTACGCGACCCCCGAAGAACTCAACGAAATGCGCGAAAAGCAGAAGGCGCTGGGTCTCAAGCCCCGCTACGACGGCCGCTGGCGTCCCGAAAACGCCAAGGGCAAGCCCATTCCCGAAGGCGTGCAGCCGGTCGTTCGCTTCCGCAACCCCGACGAAGGCGTCGTGACGTGGGATGACGCCGTCTACGGTCCGATCAGCGTCGCCAACAGCGAACTTGACGACCTCATCATCATGCGCAACGGCATCCCCACCTACAACTTCGCCGTCGTCGTCGACGACTGGGACATGAAGGTGAGCCACGTCATCCGCGGGGCCGACCACATCAACAACACGCCGCGCCAGATCAACATCTACAACGCCCTCGGCGCCGAAGTGCCGGTCTTTGCGCACCTGCCCCTCATCAACGGTCCCGACGGCCAGAAGCTCTCGAAGCGTCACGGCACGGTGTCCGTCCTCGAGTACGAACGTCAGGGCTACCTCCCCGAAGCGATCTTCAACTACCTCGCCCGTCTCGGCTGGGGCCACGGGAACATGGAAAAGTTCTCCCGCGAAGAACTCGCCAAGGTCTTTGAACTTCGCGACTGCTCGCGCGCCGCGGCCCGCATCGACTGGAAGAAGCTCGACTGGCTCAACCAGCAGTACATGAAGGAAGCCGACGACGCCCGCCTCGCCGACCTCGTCAAGCCCCGCATCGAAGCGCGCGGCGGCGACGTGGCCGCGGGTCCCTGCCTCGCCGAAGTCTCGGGTCTCCTCAAGAGCCGCGCGGGCAACCTCGAAAAGCTCGCCGACGCCGCCCTCTTCTTCTACAAGAAGGGCGAACTCGACAAGGCCGCGCTCGAAGCCGCCTTCGCCGACGGCGGCCGTGAAGCGCTCGCGCTCTTCGCCGAAAAGTGGAACGCCCTCGCCGACCTCACCCCTGAAGCCGTCTACGGCATCATTCAGGCCGTGATGGCCGAACGCGAAATTCCGATGAAGGTGCTTGCGAACCCGCTTCGCATCGCCGTGTGCCGTGCCGACCGCACGCCGCAGATCGACAAGACGCTCTGCCTCATCGGCCGCGAAGAAGTGGCCGCCCGCATGGCGGAAGCCCTCGCGCTCTAACTCGCGCCGGAAAGGAGCGCTTTGCCGCGCTCCCGCCCTGGAAAAAGGCGACGGTTTTCGGGCCGCCGCCTTTTTTGCATCCGGCAAAGCCCAGTCGCAGCGTTGCCGCCGTGCCACCGAATGTCTTTTCCCCGTCCGCCCTGCCCTCTAGAATGTGGATATGACAAACCGCAGCAGCAAAAGTCCCATGTCCTGGCTCTTCCTTTCGGTCACGCTCATCTTCATGTTCGCGGGTCTGGCGCTTTCCTTCTGGAGCGCTTCCAAGGCCCTCGAATCCAAGCGCATCGCTTCCGAGGGCGTTCCCGTCACGGCCGAAATCGTGCGCGTGGAAGAAGAGGAGCGCCACATCAACCGTGACGACGGTCCCCGCATTCAGATCGTGTACTTCGAGGTCGCCGCTTTCACGAGCGCGGAAGGACAAAAGATCGAGACGCGCCTCTGGCCGAAGTACGACGCCAAGCTCGTTCTCAAACCCGGCGACAAGGTCGAGATCCTCTACAACTTTGACAACCCCGAACAGGTCGTTGAAGCGGGCGGGAAGCGCGAATTCCAACAGGGCGTCATCGGCGCCGTCTTCGGACTCCTTGTGTCGGTCGTTGCGGCTTTTCTCGCCTTCCGTTCCCTTTCGTCGATTCTTTCGGGCGGTTGACGCGGTTCGACTCAAGGGAAAAGCGTGATGCTCCGGTTTCCGACTTTCCTGCGCCGTTCCCATTTCTTTCTGAAAACGGCGGCGTTCGGTTTCGTCCTCTTGTGCGGCTCCGCTTTCGCCGTCGAGGACGGTCCCGTTTTGCGGCTCGGCCTCTCCACCGTGGCCATGCCCGCCACGCGGGACCCTTTGGAAAACGCCACCCTCGAAGCCTTCGAGCGCGCTTTTGGGCGCGAGCGCCTCGTCGTGCGCACCTATCCCGTTCTGGAACTTGAGAAAGCAATCCGTTCGGGGGAAATCGATCTCTTTCTCGGAAGCGCCGGCCTCTCCCGACGCGTGGCCGACACGGGAGCAAGACCTCTCGTAACGAGCGTTCGTCCGGGACTTGAAGATCCGAACCGCAACGAAGGGTCGCTCTTCATCGTGCGGCGCGACGCTCCGATTCAGAACATCGACGACATGCGCGGGCGTCGCCTGGCCGCCAATCTTCCCTACGGTTTTTCGGGCTATCACGCGGCCTTGGGTGAGATCGCCGCCCGAGGATACGATCCTTCGGATTTCTTCTCCTCCTCGATCTTTTTCGGGAAAAGCGCCGCCATGCCGGATATCGCGCGGGCCGTGCGGAACGGCGATGCAGACGTCGGCATTCTTCGACTCTGCGCTTATGAAGGTCTGCGCGTAAGCGACCCCGAACTCGTCGCGGCTCTTCGTCCTCTACCGCCCGAGCGCCCCGTGGATGGAAAGGTCGCGTGTCTTCATTCCACGCGGCTCTATCCGGCCCAGACGATTTCCGTGATGCCCTCCGTGTCGCCCGAAGATACGAAGGCCCTTCTCGTGTCGCTCCTCACGCTGACCGCACAGTCGGGCGGACGCTCCTGGAGCGTGGCGACCGACTTCAAGGCCGTCGACGAATTGTTGGCGTCGCTCTCGCTCGGTCCTTATGCGCGCCCCGAACCCTGGACGCTTGAACGCTTCCTTCGCCGTTACTGGCCGCACGTCGCCGTGGCCGCGGGGCTTCTTGCCGCACTTCTTCTGCATGCCTGGCGTGCCGACGTCCTCGTTCGACGACGCGAGGAAGAACTTCACGAAGCGGCGGAGCGGGAACGTGCCCAGCGCGACCGCATCGAAACGCTGCAGCGCGCAGGCGTTGTAGGACAACTCTCGAGCCTCATCGCCCACGAAATTCATCAGCCGCTCGCCGCCATCCGACTCTTTGCCGACGGTCTTGTGCGCCGCGCCTCCCAGGGGTCGCTCTCCATGGAAAAAATCATTTCGGTGGGCGGACACATCGCGCACGACGCCGAACGCGCCCGCGCCGTCGTGGACCGCGTCCGCGAATATGCCCGCGAGCGACAGCCCGCCAAGGAGCCAGTCGACCTTGCCCATCTCACGGCGCATCTGCGCGAGACCTATCCCGCTCTCTTTGCCAAAAGCGGCGCGCCGACGCCCACCGAGAGCAATCCCCTTTGGGTGTACGGACGGCCCATCGAACTCGAACTCGTGATCGTGAATCTCCTTCGCAATGCGGTGGAGGCGGCGTCGCACGCCCGCGAACCGGCGGTCACCGTCCGGACCTTCCGCGACGGACATCACGTCGTTCTGACGATCCAGGACAACGGTCCGCGCGTCTCCGACGAGGTGTTCTCCCGTCTTACCGAACCCGTCACGAGTTCGAAACCCGAAGGACTCGGTCTCGGACTCGCGATCGTGCGGGGGATCGTCGAAAATCACGAGGGGAGCATTGCCTTTGAACGCCTTGAACCCGACGGAATTCTCTGCCGCCTGACATTCCCCGCGCTCGAAGCGTCCGATCCGTCTGAAAACGTCATTTCTTCCGAAACCGCCCCATGAACGCCCCCTCTCTCCAACGCATACGCATCGTGGATGACGACGAATCCCTCAGGGAAGCCATTGCCTTCGTTCTCGAAGGCGAAGGCTACGCAGTCGTCGAATACGAAAGCGCCGAGGATTTTCTCGCCCGGGATGACCTCCGAACCCCCGGATGCCTTCTTCTGGACGTCAAGATGCCGGGGATCTCCGGACTCGGCCTTTTCGAGCGGCTTCGCGAAGCGGGCGTCACACTGCCCGTCATTTTTCTCTCCGCGCACGGCGACATCGATATGGCGGTCGACGTCATGCAAAAGGGTGCCGTGAGTTTTTTGCCCAAGCCGGTAAGCTCCGAAAAACTCCTCGCTGCAATCGAAAGAACGCGCGAAACTGCCCCGAGCGAACCGATCCATACACCTCTCTCGGAGCGCGAACGGCAGGTGGTCTCTCTCGTCGTCTCCGGACTCACGAACCGAGAGGTCGCCGAGCGCCTCGGTCTATCGAAGCGCACCGTCGAATTCTTCCGGGCGGGCGCCATGCGCAAACTCGGTTGTCACAATCTCGACGATCTCCGACGCGTCGCACCGATCGTTCTCGGCTGATCCATCCCGTTCGTCCCCTTTTCTGCGGTTTTCTTGACCGGACACGGGTCTACCTAACGGTGGTTCGCCCCTACGATGAAATCGTTCCATCATCAAAGGAGAAAACCATGCAAGGTATGAACCGCCGTAACGCCCTCAAGACCGGGCTTCTCACGGCCGTCGCCGCCGGCGCCGGCATGGCGCACGCCGAAACGAAAACGTACGCTGCGCGTACCGCCGCGTACGACCTCATCGTGATCGGCGCGGGCTGCGCCGGCATGACCGCCGCCATCGAAGCCGCTGACCTCGGCGCCAAGGTGGCCCTCCTTGAAAAGATGTCGATGCCCTTTGGCAACACCATCTACGCGGGCGGTCACTTCAACGCTACGAACACCTTCGTGCAGAAGGAAAACGGCTTCACCGACACGATCGAAGAGTTCTACAAGGACATGATGGCCGTATCGAAGGGCCGCGGCGATCCCAAGCTCACGCGCATTTACTGCGAAAAGAGCGCCGACTGCATCCAGTGGCTCACCGACCGCTGCGGCATCAAGTGGGGCAAGATGGTCCGCGAAGTCTGGCCCGCCACCGTGCGCGGTCACGTCGTGGCCGGCCCGAAGAAGCCGGGCGGTGCGCAGCTCACTGAACAGATGCTCGCTGAAGTCAAGAAGCACAAGAACATCACCTTCCTCACCAACACCAAGGTGATCGAACTCACGAAGACGCCGCTTCTCGCCTGCACGGGCGTGAAGGCCATCTCGAAGACGGACGGCCTGCTTGAACTCAAGGCCCGCGCCGGCGTCGTCATCGCCACGGGCGGCTTCCACGCCAACCGCGAAATGATCTGCAAGTACATGGGCGGCGGCGTCGCCTGGATGCCTCTTCGCGGTTCGGCCTACATGATGGGCGAAAACATCGAGCTCACGCGCCCCTTCATGCCCTACTACACCAATCTCGACCAGTTCCACGGCGGTCCGATCCACGGTCCCACGCAGGCGAACCCCTCGACGATGGTCAACTACGGCATCATCGTCAACAAGGAAGGCGCCCGCATTCTCGACGAAGTCATGACCTACGTCGCCGTCGCCAAGAAGCTGCCGTCGATCACACCCGACAACTGGGCCTTCATCGTGATCGACCAACAGGTCGTCGACATTCCGACCGTCAAGACCCGCATTGACCGCTACAAGAAGGCGAAGGCTCCGATCCATTCGGGCAACACCATCGCCGAACTCGCGGCCGACATGGGCGTGAACGTCAAGATTCTCGAAAAGACCGTGGCCGACTACAACGCCGCGGTGAAGGCGGGCAAGGCCGCTGACCTTACGCCGCCCAACACGCTCGAGAAGCCGCGCCTCCTCGAAAAGGGACCGTTCCTCGCCTTCCCGTTCCAGGGCGGCATGACGGCCACCTTCGGCGGCCCGCTCATCAACGGCGACGGCCAGGTGCTCAACGCCGAAAAGCAGCCGATCCCAGGCCTCTATGCCGTCGGCAACGCCATCGGCGGGCTCTTCTACGACGACTACATCGTTGGTTCGCAGCTCACCGCGGCCGTCATCTGGGGACGTCTCGCCGCCCAGCACGCCGTCGGTACGCTTAAGAAGGCCTAAGCCCACGACTACGCCGTGATCGATTCCTCGTCACGGCCCCCCTGAAAAGCTCGGCATTTCCTCGTTTGCCGGGCTTTTCTTTCATCCGTCTTCAGGTTCCGGAAGACGTCAGGCGAAGTTCTTTTGCATGAGCGAGTGCATCAGCTCCTCGTTTTTCCGGAAGTTCCGCTTCGCTCTCACGCACCCGGTCGACTCACTTGGCGAAGGGATCTTTCACCGGATCGGCGTTTCGGACGTATTCCGTGTATTGTGCGACGGCGTCGGCCTTTTCAGAACCAAAGCGGTCGGCGAGGAAACCAAGCGCCATATCCATCCCGGCTGTGAGGCCCGAAGACGTGTAGTACTTTCCGTCGACGCACCAGCGGGCGCTCTTTTCCCATCGAACGGCGGGCAACGTCTTCAAGGCCATCGGGACGGCGTTCTTGTTCGTCGTCGCGCGGCGGCCGTCCAAAAGGCCCGTGCGCCCGAGAAGAACCGAGCCCGTACAGTCTGTGAGCACCCAGGGGGCACGCTCGGCCAGCCTCTTGACGTGCGCGAAGAATTCGGGCGGAAGCTTCAGCCATTGGGGCGCCGCGCCCGGAAGGAGAAGAAGTCCTTCGGGATCCGCCTTTTCGACGGATTCGACGGCGACGGGAACGCCCTGCGCGCTCTTAACGATGCCCGCCGTGAGGCCGTAGAAACGAATGTCGTAGATGCCGGCGTAGGCGAGCATTTCGACGGGGCCCATTGCGTCGATCGTCTCGAAACCCTCGAAGAGGAAAACGTTCAAAGGCGTCTTTTCCGTGGCGCCCGCCTTTTGCGGGACTGAGTTTTCGGCTGCGAAGGCCGTAGCGTAGCCGGCGGTAGCAAGACCGGCGACCGCACCCTGAAGAAACGTTCTGCGTGAAAACATGTGGTGTCTCTCCCGTTTGAAAGATTGAGATGTCCGCAGTATGCGCTCGCGACGTGAGCACAGCCTTAGGACACGAGAAGAAAGAAAAGAAGCGTTCTCCGGAGTTTCTCTCCGGAAAGCGCCAGGGCAAGGCCAGTTGCTCCACGCCGCGCGCGTCGCCGCTGTAAAAGGAGGAGAAGTCACCGAGTGATTTTTACTTTTTGAGAAAAGGGGTCCCGAAAAGTAAGAACCGTTGCGGACGATTCCGTCTGTCGCCGAGAAAACCTCCTCCTTAGACTCCCTGAACGTCGCTGGCAAAACATGCCCGCTCTCTTCATTCATGGAGTATTTCTTCAATGTCCATTTCCTCAAAATTCATTCCTTCTCTGCTGGCCGGCGCCATCTGCGCTTCGTTCGCGCTGGTCGCCGACGTGTCCCTCGCTTCGGGCGGCCCGTCCGGTCCGAACGTCGCCTTCCGCTCGACGGGGAATATCGGCGAAGTCATCGTCAACCCGTTCAAGGTTTCGCCGCTTACCGCCGTCATCCGCAACGGCGGCTATGAAATCCACAACGCGGTCGTGCGCATCGTTCCGAAGAAGGACGGCCAGGAAATCAAGTACGAAGTGGCCGATCGCCAGCTCCTCAACTACGGCGGCATTCCGGTTTTCGGTCTTTATCCCGACTATCTCAATACGGTGGAAGTGGAATACGACCGCGTCTACAAGGGCAAGACGGAACACTTCAAGGACCGCTATCAGTTCTACACGGCCCCCGTGTTCTTCTTCTCGAACGGCACGAACAGCCAGTCTTCGACGTCCTTTGACGTCAAGGTGCTGAAGTCGGATCCCGCCTTCAAGGACCGCCTCTATTTCATCAACAACCTCGTTCGCAACCCGCCTGACGGCGCCCGCATGGTTTGGAACAATCCGTCGGGCGGCGCGCTCGAATGGCAGTACAACCCTGAAAACGCCATCATCGACTCGACGGGCGAAGTCCGCTGGTACCTTCTTCCGAACGAAGACATGTTCGACCAGGAACAGCCGTACAAGGCCGGCATCATGATGGGCTTCCAGCAGACGGCCGACGGCGCGCTCACCTGGGGTTACGGCCAGCGCTACGTCAAGTACGACCTGCTCGGCCGCGAACTCTTCAGCCGTCGTCTGCCGCTCGGCTATGCCGACTATTCGCACGCCATCGACCAGGCGCAGAACGGCCACACGCTCCTTCGCGTCTCTTCGTCCGACCTGCGTCGCCTCGACAACAAGCGCGTCCATACGGTGCGCGACCTCATCGTCGAAATGGATGCGGAAGGCAACGTCTTTGACGAATTCAAGCTCTGGGAAATCCTCGATCCCTATCGCGACAACGTGATCAAGGCGCTCGACCAGGGTGCGGTCTGCCTCAACATCGATGCTTCGCAGGCCGGTCAGACGCTCTCCGCCGAAGACCTCGCCAAGATGGACGAATCGGACAACTTCGGCGACATCGCCGGCGTGGGCCCCGGCCGCAACTGGGCGCACGTCAATTCCGTCGACTACGACCCGACCGACGACTCGATCATCATCTCCTCGCGTCACCAGTCCGCCATCATCAAGATCGGCCGCGACAAGAAGGTGAAGTGGATTCTCGGTTCGCCGGAAGGCTGGAAGAAGGGCTGGGCCGAAAAGGTTCTCACTCCGGTCGACGCCAAGGGCAACAAGATCAAGTGTGAAGGCTCCGTCTGCGAAGGCGGCTTCGACTGGACGTGGACGCAGCACACCGGCTGGCGCATCGACTCGAAGTCGAACAGCGACGTGATCTACATTTCCGCCTTCGACAACGGCGACGGCCGCGGCATGGAACAGCCGGCTCTGCCCGACATGAAGTACACGCGCGGTGTCGTCTACAAGGTCGACCAGAAGAAGATGACGGTCGAACAGGTCTACGCCGTCGGTCAGGACAAGGGCTACGACTACTACAGCCCGGTTACGGGTCTCGCCCAGTACAACCCGGACAAGGATTCCTTCACCGTCTACTACTCGACCGCCGGTATGGGTGAAACGCTTTCCGGCAAGACGCAGCGCCTCAATCTCCATCCCTACCTTGCCGAATACAAGTGGGGCGAACAGGAACCGTCCGTCCTCATGAATTTCAAGGACACGATGGGCTATCAGGCCTGGGTCTTTGATCTCAAGAAGGCCTTCCCGTCTTCGTTCAAGTAATCCAGCATTGCCCTAGACAAAGCGTTGGGACGGATCCTTCCGATCCGTTCCAACGCTCTCTTTTTCCCAAACCCTCCTCAAGCCTTTTCCAATCGTCCAAAAATGAAAACACGTCATCTTTGCCTCGCCGCAGCGGTTGCCTGCGCTACCGCCTTCGGCGCCCAGGCCGCCAATGTCGAGCTTTACGGTCAGATCGACACCGGTCTCTATTACGAAGACGGCCGCGGCGAAAATCCGTCGCTTACGATGAATTCCGGCACCGACATCTCCACGCTGTGGGGCATCCGCGGCAAGGAAGAAATCGGAACGGACGGCTATGTCCGCTTTGTCCTCGAGTCGGGCTTTGACTCGACCACGGGCGCCGTCTACAACGACACGCGCGAAGGCGCGTTCTTCTCCCGCGAAGCCCTGATCATCGCCGGCACGAAGAGCGTCGGGGAAATCGCCTTCGGCCGCGTCGCCGGCTTCCTCGGATCCACCGGCACCTACGCGCAGTGGGCCGCCACCGGCATGAACCCGATGGCCTCGAACGCCGCCGACGCGGCGCTCCTCGGCACGTTCCAGGGTTCGCCCATCATGGACAACGTCATCACGGTGAAGTCCCGCGACTTCGGAGGCTTCACCTTCCTCGGCCAGTTCTCGAACAACACGACCGAAGGAACCTACGACGAAGCCGACGGCTTCTCCAAGGTCCAGCACGTCTATGCACTCGCCGCGGCTTACAAGGGCGAAGGCTTCACCGCCTCGGCGGTTTGGCAGATGATCGATCAACCGAACATGACGGGACTTGCCGGGATGCCTTCCGACACGAAGCCCACGCACAACTTCTTCCTCGGCGCCACGAAGACCTTCGGCGATCTGCGCGTGCACGTCGCGTATCAGCACCTGGCGGACGCCCGCAGCGTCCTGGGCGGTCCGAATACCTTGACGGCCGCCAATTTCGGCTTCAACGCCGCAACGAGCCAAGACGGCTTTACGGCGGACTCCTTCTCGCTCGGCGCGAACTATCCGCTTTGGGGAGGCCGCATTCACGGTTCCGTCAAAATGATTCACGCCGAATGGCAGGGCGACGTGGGTTCGGCAGAAGAAGATTCCGGTTCGCGTTATGTCGGTGCGATCAAGTACGGCTACAAGCTCTCGAAGCGTACGGGACTCTATGCCCTTGCGACCTACGCCTACGGCGACGGCATGTTCAAGAACAACAGCACCGTCGAATCCGTCGCGACGCGCGTCACGGCGGCCGTCGGTCTCAATCATCGCTTCTGACGAAGCACTTGCCCGAACGAACGCATAGGTTCCCCGTAGGTTCGGGCATTCCCATCACCCACTTTTCCGAGGTACAGCCATGGCGACCGGAGCGAACGGACTGTCGGCATTTCATTTTCAACTTCTCGAGGACTTGATGCGCACGAGAAAATTGAGCGTAACGGCCGCCAACCTCGGCATCAGTGTTTCCACGGCATCGCGCATGCTGATGCAGTTGCGGCAGGCGTTTGGCGAACCGCTCTTTGCGGCGAGCGCAAACGGACTGCAACCGACGAAAAGCATGCTCCGCAAGGCTGAACGACTCAACGCGTATCTGACGGCGTTCAACGACCTGACGGCGACGCCCGTCTTTAATCCGAAAGAAATCGAAGGCAACTTCTTCATCGCCTCGTGCGGTCTGGTGATGCCGAACATTCTCTATCGGATTTTCGATCAGATACATCTGCGGGCTCCGAAGCTTCGCGTCACGTTGGAGCCTCGTACGCCGCACCTCTGGGCCGATCTGAAGGATGGTCGCATCGATCTGGGGCTGACGAGCAGTTATGACATCCCTCCTTCCTGTCGCAAGAGGCTTTTGTTTCGGTCGAGAGCCGTGGTCTTGATGCGCGAAGATCATCCGCTCTTGAGCGAAACCGCCGAGGCCGGCGGGGCCTTGACGGTCGAAATGATCGCTCGATATCCCCGCGCAGGTTTTGCTATCAACACGACGGGAGGTCTTATGACGCACGAACGTTCCGTAGCGCCTGACGCAAGCCTCCCCCCTGCGTCTGTAACGTCGATGTCCGGGTACGATCTCCTGCCACTCGTGGAGAAGAGCGATGTCGTGATGTTTTCGCCGCTTGTCGGTGCCAAAGTGGTTCGCGAACACTACGCCGTGACCTGGTTGCCGGCAACTTCCGCCGGCGTCAAGGATTTCGAGGTCTATCAGGTTTGGACCGAAGACAAGCACTTGGATCCGGCGCACTGTTGGGTGCGCGGCCTGGTGGAGGGCGCAGTGAGTGAGGAGGTGTCTGAAGAATGAACGCCAGCGGAACCTTGAGGAGGAAGATTTCTTCCCCACATTCACTCGGGGAATCCCCTAACTCTTTCGATTTCAGGAAATCGCTTTTCCCTTATTCCGACCATCCTTCGGGATATCTCCTTAAAGCGCTTTTGCCGCAAGGGTTTTAATATCTCGCGAACGATCGGAAGTTCGATACTCGGCCCTAAAGCAACCCTTTTGGGGTCATCCCATGAACGGAACGGTACCTGGTCAGAAGCAAATCCGCAGGGCATCGTTCAATCAAATTTTGGAGACAAAGTCATGTTCCGCCGCACCCTGATTCAAGCCGCCGCCGCGCTCGCCTGCGCCGCCGCCATCCCGTCCGCCTTCGCCTTTGCCG